>NZ_RJUD01000097.1 GCF_024343675.1 Lacihabitans sp. CS3-21 | reverse complement strand
GTGTTAAGCAACGGACAACCTCCTTCAGTCAAAGGATTAATACTGTAGTTTTTATAGAATGTTAAAATAGCCAAAAGTTTGTCTTTGGCTGTATTTTCCTTCTTAATTTTGAACCTTAATGCCTCTTGAAGTTTTGAAATGGAATGTTCAAACGCTTCAATGGCGATTTGATCTTTGCTTTCAAACAAAAGTTTGTCTTTGGCTGTATTTTCCTTCTTAATTTTGAACCTTAATGCCTCTTGAAGTTTTGAAATGGAATGTTCAAACGCTTCAATGGCGATTTGATCTTTGCTTTCAAAATTGCCATAAACACCACCCTTGGTTAGGCCAGTAGCCGCCAAAATATCACTCATAGAGGTGGCACTATACCCTTTGGTATTAAAAATCGGTGCCGATTTTTCAATGATGGTTTGCCTGGTGATATCTGATTTTGTAAACATGGAACAAATATAAACCGTTCGGTTTGTGAATTCCAAATATTATTTGATTTATTTAATCACTAGTTGAATTTTAATACTATGACAATCCAATGCGAAGACGAAATAAATATTAAGTAAGTATTACTTTAAACATTTAAGAAAATGGAGATATAATTTGAAATGATAAGGCAGTTTTCTTTATCTACCCCCAGCAACATCGAGAAAGGTACCTGTTACATATGATGCTTCATCTGAAAGAAGCCAAAGTATGGAATTTGCAACTTCTATTGGTTGTCCTCCTCTTTTAAGTGGAATTGAAGCTTTTAGTCTATCAACTCTATTTACTTCTCCTCCATCAGCATGTATATCGGTGTAAATAAACCCAGGTCTTACCGCATTAACTCTGATACCTTCTCCAGCTAATTCTTTTGAAAGCCCAACGGTTAAAGTATCGATTGCACCTTTTGAAGAAGCATAATCAACATATTCATTGGGCGAACCAGTTTTGGAGGCAATTGAGGAAACATTTACTATGGAACCACCTTTACCACCGTATTTTGTTGACATACGTTTTATTGCCTCTTTAGAACAAATAAGGTTACTTATGATATTGGTATTTATAACTTTCTGGATTCTAATAAATTCCATTTCAATTAGGCTGGATTGCTTCTCAAGAATTCCCACATTGTTCACTAATGCTGAAATTGAGCCAAAATCGGAGTCAATTTTTGAGAATAATGAAATCACTTCACTTTCAGATGAAACATCAGCTTGATATGCTTTTGCCTTCCCACCATTCTCAATGATTACTTTTACAATACCTTCTGCTGCCTGGGCATTGCTAAGATAATTTAAACAAACCTGATATCCTTTTTTGGCTGCTAACAAAGCTGTTGCAGCACCTATTCCCCTACTACTTCCAGTTATTAATATGGTACGCTTCATCCTTATATTATGTAATCTAAGCGTAAAAGAAGGTATTATTTTTATGATTAGAAATTTTGCAATTACTTTTTTAGCGTTTGAAAAATAAGCACGTTATTGTTTAAATGAATAATTTGTTAGAAAAAAACTTCAATTTGGTTAGAAACATATCTGATTTTTTTAGGACAGCTTGAGCGTATTTAGAAGTTAATTTCAATTAAAAAACACACCCCAAAATCTCAGAGTGTGTTTCTATCTTTTAATAAATCTTAATACTACCTCAATACCTGCACTTTAATAATATTTTTGTTGGTCGAGGTTTTTAGTTCTATCAGATATAGTCCAACTTGGAATTTCCTGAGGTCTACTTGTAGATCCATTTTGGTTGGGTTTACGACCGCCTCTTGGATGCTAAGCAGTCTGCCTTGGGTGTCTCTGATGCCAATTTTCACATTCGTGATTTTACTGATATTTGGTAAGCTGATATTAACGAACTCTGAGCTAGGATTTGGTCCGAAGCTTATCTTTTCGATAATTGGTTCTTTGCTAATTTCTTCCATCGATTCAGTTTCAGCTTCATCTGTTTTGGCTAGTAAACTATCTTCTTTTGTAGCGGCTTCGGTGGTATTGCTGCAGTCGGTTGGTTGGCCTTTGAGTACTACATTGCTGCCCGATTTTATTTTGGTCGCTAAAAGAATACCGTTGATGGTCGTCTTTTTGCTGGCATCTGAATGCTTGATGTCTATATTAGCCTGGCTGTGCAGATAGGCGTTGATCTGGCTGCCTTTTTCTATGCCTACATTCTTCGTGGCAAAGATTTTTACGTTTTCTTGGCCTTCGTTTATCGTGATTTCTTGACCAAGTCTGGTGTAAGTTTTGATGTGTACTTTGGTCGTTTGCTGAAAGTTAAGTTTGCCCCCTTTCTTTATTTTCAAGGTCTTGAAATATACATCGCCGCTTCCTGTGTAAGTTAATGTAGCACTTTTGCCAATTTTTACTTTGCCAAAGTCATTTTCGCTAAAACTGCCTTCTTTGTCGTTTTTTACTTTTAGTTTTTTGCTGGTGCTTTTGTCGTTGGCTTCAAAGGCCAGCGGCGTAGGTGCTATGCCTTTTATAACCAAGCTCGGCTGGGTATCCGCCACCAAAACATCCGATTTTACGAAGACATTTGCCGCTCCAAAAGTCGTTTTGCTCAGGTTTATCGTTTTGCCTGCCTGATAGGTTCCGAGTCCACCATATTCAATCGCACTGCCGTTTACCTCAATGTTTTCTGAAGCCAACATGGCGTATGAACACAGACAGTTACCTTGGTTATCGGTGATGGTAATATTTGCTGTAGCAGTTGTGACGTTACCCGAGTTATCGGTCGTGGTAACGGTGATGTCGATTTTGCCCACATTGCTACAGTTGAAGCTTTCTTTGCTTAGGGTGGTCTGTTTTACACCGCAATTGTCCGTGGCTTCTGCTACTATTTGCGTGGCTGTTAGCTTTACAAATCCATCTTTATCTAAACTAAAAATGAGGTTCTCTTTCAGTTTCAGTGTTGGTTTGGTGCTTTCAGCTACTGTGATTTGCAGTTTCTTCTCTGCCTTGTTTCCGTTGTTGTCCTCTACTGTGTAAGTCACTTCTACCTTGCCTGCATTGGTGCAGTCAAAGCTTGTTTTAGACAATGTTTTGCTCTTTATGCCACAGTTGTCAGTGCTACCATTGTCTATATCCTCTACCTTCAAGGTTCCTTTGCCTTGGGCATCCAAGGAAACCGTGAAGTCTTTGGTGAGAATACTCGGTGCCATGCTGTCTATGACCGTGATAGATTCTCTTTTCATCGAGATATTGCCGTAATTGTCTTTTGCATAAAAGGTCACACTGTCTTTGCCAATGTTTTCACAGGTGAAACTGTTTTTTGAAAAATAAATAGAATCTATCTTACAGTTGTCCGAGCTGCCGTTGTTCATCATGGCTGCTGTAAGGCTTGCTTTGCCGTCTTTGCCAAGGTAAAGTGTGACAGGTTTAGTTTTTATTTCTGGCAAAATATTGTCTTTCAGTGTTACGGAAGTCACAAAACTCGAGGTATTGTTATTTTTGTCGATGGCCGTAATTCTAACATCCTTAGTTTTAACTTCACAGTTCAGTTGTTGCTCTGAAAATGTAACAGATTTCAGACCGCAGGCGTCGTAAACATTCAAGCCAGGTGTATTAAGGCCAAGCTGAGGTATACCATTTTTGTCAATTACCAAGTCGATATTTTTAGACGTGGAATATGGTGGTATATTATCAATTATCAACACATTGGCTGTTGCTCTTGATTCGTTTCCAGCGGCATCAGTTGCTATCAATGTCACGGAATTGTTGCCAACTTCAGTACAACTAAACACAGATTTACTGAGTTTTAAGGTATGTGAACCACATAAATCCCAACTGCCTGCATCTATGTCTTTTACATCCAACAATGCAAACCCATCAAAATTAAGATTTATAACAGCATTTTTTGTAATCACATGTGGAGCTGAAACATCCTTTATATTGACCCTACACATGGCTGTAGTGGTGTTGCCTGCAGCATCTCTTGCTGTCACACTTACCCACTGAAAGCCTATGTCTCCACAACCAAACTGTGTCTTGTTAATTTCAATACCCGTCACTCCGCAGTTGTCGGTGATACCGGCATTTATATCTGACAATGTCAATATACCTACTCCTGATGCACTTAGGTTCACTACCGCATCTTTCAGTAGTACTTTGGGACTTTCGCTATCTATGACTGTCAGAGTACTTACACAACTATTGCTCGCTCCATAAATATCTGTTACGGTAAGTGTAACACTGTGTGTTCCCACTCCAAAGGGGCCTATTGGACTGATACTGTAAGTAATGGCATCTCCATTAGGATCACTTGACCCCGCTCCTATTTGCTCTGCCGTTACTGTCGCTATACAGTTGCTTCCTAGTGGCACTGTAAGCGGAGTGCAAACTGCAATTGGGGCTGCGTTTGTCGCTACAGTACTTACTCCTGAGCTTATCGACGTATCAATAAATGGAAGAATATTGTAAGGTGAAGGAGGCAAAATTATCCTAATAACTTCTATGAGCTCCACTTCATAAGTTAATCCTAATGTTAAACCCGCGATAGTGTAAGTCCTTAATGTACTGCTAATATTATCAATGGTAGTCTCACTCCCCCCCACTGGCTTATATTTGATCTGATACTTATTGAGCGTTACACTTGGTGAATTAATCGTCACATCAGTCTCCCCCCAGTTAACCGTTATGTTGTTGGTATTCCCCACTTGACTCGCTGAGGTTATCAACGTCTTTGAATAACCAGATAAAGAACAAAAAAGTAAAATAAAAATTTTCAATATATTATTAGATGTTCTAAAAGACTTTCTCATTTTCTTAATTCTTTTGGCAGATTATCAAAGTTAGGAACATTGCTCACTGAAAAGCCGCAAAGACCTTCTATTTTCGCACTAAACACAACTCCTGAACGTGTTTCAAAACCAGGCAAAAGTTCTATAGCATTACCAGATTTAAAGATAACATTGGCATTTGGTTCGAGTTTATTTATAGCAATTGTGTATGCCACGGCTGTTTGGCTATATAATCCACTGATTGGGTTTATATTTACTATGTTTAGAGCTTCGGCTGAACCACTCAACGATAAGTTTGCAGTATTTGAGGTTGCCGAGCAACCATTATTACGCACGACACAACGGTATTGGTACCCATTGTATGCTGCAGGAGGAAAAGCTAAACTCAAAGTGGCCGTATTTTGACCTGAATAAACCGAACCCCCTACTACTGATACAAACCCAGAACCTGAATTTACCTCCCATTGATATGACGCACCAGTCTCATTGGCTGTAACAGTGAAGCTTGTGTTGTTCCCTTGACATATACTTGAATTTTGTGGATGAGTAGATATTTTAATTGTACATATGCTTTGTTGAAAACCTTGAGTGAGTGCCAAATTCACTCCTGTCAATTCAGTGGTAAAAGTTTCACCTAAGGTCCATGAAACTTGAAGGTCGCTTCCCAGTGAATTCCCTCCCGATGTACCAATTACTTTCGAACTAATTGACACTTGGGCATGAATCATTGAGGATATAAAAACGCCTATGACAGCAATAAAAATTGTAAGTTTTTTTATTCTCATGGTTGCCAGTACCTTGAAAAGTACATAAATTATAATTTTACAATCGTTATTTTGCCAGTTATTGGGTGCGTTCCATTAGAAGCAGATACTCTTATGGAAATGGTATTTCCAACCGAAGCATTTACTATACCGGTCAAATTTATAATAGCATCATTTGTGCCCCCAGCATTATAATAACCACCATCATATGCTATGTCTGTTGTATTTTGTCGCAAATAAGCAATTATGTTTGTTCCACCTAAAATAGTAGCTTTCAAAGAAAAATTTACCATATAAATGCCAGCAGTTGCCACAGTGGTGGTATAAACCTCCGTGCCGTTAGCACTACCAAAAACGCTTGAGTTACTAGAAGTACCACTAATACTTGCATCTATAGAAATTGAGGCAGAACCAGCTGCTCCTGTTGCACCTGTAGCACCTGTAGCACCTGTAGCACCTGTCGCTCCATTTGAACCATTCGAACCCGCTGATCCTGTTGCTCCTGTAGCACCAGTTAAACCAGTTGAACCATTCTGTCCTGTAGCCCCAGTGGCTCCATGAGCACCTGTTGAACCAGTTGGACCTGTAGCTCCTGTTGCTCCGTTTGAACCAGCAGACCCAGTGGCTCCAGTAGCACCTGTTAAACCAGTTGAACCATTCTGTCCTGTAGCCCCAGTGGCTCCATTAGCACCTGTTGAACCAGTCGGACCTGTAGCTCCTGTTGCTCCATTTGAACCAGCAGATCCAGTGGCTCCAGTAGCACCTGTTAAACCACTTGAACCATTCTGTCCTGTAGCCCCAGTGGCTCCATTAGCACCTGTTGAACCAGTTGGACCTGTAGCTCCTGTTGCTCCATTTGAACCAGCAGATCCAGTGGCTCCAGTAGCACCAGTTAAACCAGTTGAACCATTCGATCCTGTAGCACCAGTTGGACCTGTAGCTCCTGTTAAACCAGTTGAACCATTCGACCCCGTGGCACCAGTAGCTCCATTAGCACCAGTTGAACCAGTTGGCCCTGTAGCTCCTGTTGCCCCATTTGAACCCGTAGCACCAGTTGGCCCCGTAGCACCAGTCGCTCCATTTGAACCAGCGAGTCCAGTGGCTCCATTAGCCCCAGTTGCTCCTGTTGAACCAGTTGGCCCTGTAGCACCAGTCGCTCCATTTAAACCAGCGAGTCCAGCTGCTCCTGTAGAACCAGTTGGCCCCGTAGCACCAGTCGCTCCATTTAAACCAGCGAGTCCAGCTGCTCCTGCTGGACCAGTTGGCCCCGTTGCACCCGATGCCCCATTTGAACCTACAGCTCCAGTAGCACCTGTCGCTCCATTCGAACCAGTTGCTCCTATTGAACCAGTTGGCCCTGTAGCACCAGTCGCTCCATTTAAACCAGCGAGTCCAGCTGCTCCTGCTGGACCAGTTGGCCCCGTTGCACCCGTTGCCCCATTTGAACCTACAGCTCCTGTAGCACCTGTCGCTCCATTCGAACCAGTTGCTCCTGTTGAACCAGTTGACCCCGTAGCTCCCGTTGCCCCAGTTGAACCAGCAACTCCCATAATTCCTTGTGCACCCGTAGGACCTGTTACTCCAGGTGTTCCGCTTGTAGCGGCATATAGTGCATAGGGTACACTCATCATTTGAGTTGTTCCAAGATTAATATAGCTCGATCCGCCAGCAGGGTCCATCTCTACTTGAAGAAATTTTGTACCAGTTGCCCAGTTTATACCCGAAAAGGTACCCAATTGTGGTACTCCATTACCAACCGTTAAATTAAATAAACCAAGTGAAGATGTAGTAGCAGCGTGGGTTTCTGCATAAACTACTGAACCTGAGGGACCGCCAGTCAATATGCTAAATTTGACTGAAATGGACTGACTAACAAGTAAATTTCCAGCACCATTTCTAGCTACAGCTTGATAAGGTATACCTTGTGGAACTTGTGAGTGGGCTATAAAGGTGAAGACAGAAAATAATCCCAGTAGTAGATATTTTTTCATTTTTGATTGAATAAATATTTTTTTTAGTTTTCAAAAGCCAAGCAATCCTAAAAAAACTTAACTCCAATGGTTTTTCGGAAAATTAAGAAAAAAAGCCTTTCTTACAAAAAAATATTCTTTTAATGTTTTTTGAATCTTTTTAATAGGTAGATTTTAATACAAATTTCTGTTGCTTTTTAATGTTCAAACCCCTTGTTATCATACCATACTACAACGAAAAAGAGGCCATAGGTCCCCTTTTAGAGGAATTTTTGGAATTCAAAGATAATTTGGTCAATATAGTTGTGATAGATTATTTCTCAACTGATAAAACAGCCGAAATTGTTTCGAAATATCCTTTAAATTTATTGAATCTTCCTGTAAATTTTGACATCGGAAGAGAGGTACAAAATACTTTGGAATTTGCTTTTGAAAATGACTTTAATCTAGGTATTCTGGATTTACTCATAATTTATCTTTATCCAAAGCCCAACAAATTGGGTCTGGGCAAGTTGGCATGATGTCCTCCAGTCTATTCCAAATATTTTATTGGCTCAATCACAAAAAATATGGCAAAGTGGAAAGTAAATTTTTTTCAACCATCTTTAGCTATTAAACCATCGTTTTTCTTGATTGATAGACCACCTTTTCTCGAATAGAGTCCTTATTTCACACCTGAAAATAACTCGGCTGTATACTTTATCTACATGTTGAAAATGAATTAAAACACCATGAGCAAAGCATGTTTTGAGACATAGAACTAACTGATATGCCAATTTCTGTTTGAGTGAGCTGTCCAGCGTTGAATTCTATTAGGAATTTCAAAATCATTAATCGAAATGAAAGTTGGTTCACAGTCAATCGAACCTCACCAACTATGAAATCTTTTTAAACTAAGATTTCCATTTTCAATATCTTACTCAATTGTTAATCGGAGTAAGGCTCGCTTGCTTATGGATTCTGAAAACCTTATTGTCCGATTCAAAACTAACTTCCAAGACTTCGATTACCATCGTTAATGAGTCAGTATCGACATAATCGGTGGTACCTCCGACAGAGTTTGCCCTTCGCTTTTAAAGTCCCAAAGTTGTGTCATTAGCAATCTAGCCCTAACCTGGCAAGAAGATTTCTACCCATTCAATAAATCATTAAAATCTTTTTCGAAGCCAGAAGGCCATTGGGCGTTTTTACCTAATAAGCTATTAGTACCAAATACCCAGAAATAAAGCGAATTGCTAGTCCAAAAATCCTTAAAACTTACACCAAAAGCCATGCAAAGTATAGAAGGAGGCTGCCACAAAGCAAGATGGTTTCTTCCCCGTTTTCTACACCAATTCTCTTCAAAAATTGTATCTATGAATTATTGATTTGCTGATGGACAGACACCAAAAATTAAGTGCATTGATGCTTCTTTTCGAAAATATAATTGATTTATAAGATGCTATGTTTTTTTTGCAGTATCTTTTGTTTCTTAAATTGGAACAAGATCTTTTTACAGTTTAATTTCGTATAAGAAAGGAAACTTTTCGGCATATTCTTCTACAAAAAAATCAAAAGGTTTAATGAAATTCAAACAGTCTTTTATCTCAACTTCAATGCGGAATTCTGTATTTTTTTTCCGAAAAACTTCCTTTGCTTGATAATTCTCGAAGGAGTCTTAATGCCATTAAATAAAATGATTTATTAGTATAATACAAATCGTGAAACTTTCAACTATTATAAGGGAGTAAGTGGCAGGTTGTAAACGAAACAAATGCAGTGAAAGACCAACATTTATATCAAATCTGTAGGAAGAATTATTTGAGAAATGGAAATTTGAGTAAACATGGTCTAATTAATGCTTTCAAACAATTTTGTCAGAAAAAAAGGATTTATTATATAGATAAAAACCTTTAAAAGAATAATATTTTTTGGCTGGATAAGTGCAAGAATTTTAAACTAATGAATCATTGTCATTTATACAAGAAATTTATATTACTTTACCCCCCCAGTCATCGGCCGACCGTACAAAAGTCGTATGTTAGAACGATCTCTCCATTAGGAGATGGAATTCTTATCTGAGCTTAACCATACAATATTGACTTTTGAATGATTTTAGTCATGGTAACTACAATTATTCTATTTGTCATTTTTAGGTTGTTATGAATTTTAAAAATGATTCAATTAGTTGCTGGATTATTCGAATACCATCATAATTTATATAAATTTCATCGTCTGAAATTTTATGAAAGTCGTCATGTAAGCCTGTTGTAAAAGAAAGCGAAGGAATGCCTGTTTCGACAAAGACTTTTGCATCAGTCATGAATAATTTTTCGTGCTAGCTTGTGTGTATTTTACCACTGAAGGTGGTTGTTTCGAAGAAATATTGGTGTTGAAGAAGCGTTTTTTTACCATAAATATTCAAGACTCTTGCATTTTTATCAAATCTACCTACCATATCAAAATTAATTACAAGAGCCAATGGTGGGAGTTTATTTCTACAAAATAATGCAAAGGCGGCAGAACCAAACAAGCCAATTTCGTGTGCCGAATAAGCTACAAAAACGTAATTATACTTTTTTGTACTCAAAGAATTAAGGCTTTGGGCGATAGCGAGCATTAATGCAACTCCAGAAGCGTTATCGTCTGCTCCATTATGAATCCCTTTTTTTCCGTAACTTCTAGAACGATTTTCTCCCAAACCAATATGGTCATAATGAGCTCCAATAAGTATCGTGCTATCGGCATGATTGTTAACAAAATAATAAATGTTTTTGGAGAAATGATTACTATCGGTCTGATAGGTAAATTCATGGATTTTAGGTTTTGCAGAAAATGTGGATTCGAATTCCTGATAAATAAACTTAGCGGCTTTATCTTCAAATATAGAACTAGCCGACCGACCATTTAGGCTATAATGTGCTAATATTTGTATGATTTTTTTGTAATAAAAAATAAGATTACCGTCAGTAGATTGTTGAGCTATTGTACTGTTACTTAACAATAAAAATATGAAAGATAAGCTAAATTTCATTAATTGATAATTTAGCAATTAACTTCAAAAATAGAGCACAAAGACCATTTCTAAAGTCAATCGCTCAAAGTATTCTATTTAATTTTATTACCTTTTGGTGAACTAGGAAATGGACCAACTCCTGGATTTGTTCCAGTTTTTGTACCCGCATCAGTTTTTGTGCCATTTTCAGTATTCGTACTGGTGTTTGTATTTTGATTTTAAGTGATTGGAAGTATTTCTGGCTCTTTAATGATAGGTTTTTGTACAACACCATCTAAATTTAAACGCAAAGTTTTACCATCCCAAGACATGCCTTCGCCATTTTGAGAGGTGTTTCCATCTGTTTGCATAACCCTTTTTAAGTCTTTATTGAAGGAACTTTTTGTCAAAAATGTAGGCACTTCGCTTGTTTTTGCATCGATTCTATCTCCGACCGCAATCCAACCTAAATCAACATTAGATTTGCCTTTATTCAGTTCTTCAACCATAAAACCTTCTTTGTCTACTGAAACTATATAAACACCATTGCACTGACCCATTGGCGTTATGGTTACTATCGGGCTTTCGCCTAACATTCTTGCATATTTTGCCTCAAACTTTATGGTATCTCTACCTTCAATTAAGCGTGCTTTGCCTTGCTTATAAACAACGGCATCGGGGGATCTCTTTGAATATGATGGAAGCATATCTTCGCCCGAATTAATTAGCTCTACTTGTTTACCAGAAGTGTAAACATCGCCAACATTATAGGTAGAAAAGAGTTCTCCATCATTGATTTGTCCAATTATCTCGCCTTTTGTTACTGACCCAATCATACCAAAGAATCCTCCTCCAATGTTAGTAGCAACTCGCTCATTTGGTGCATAACCACCACCGGAGGCATAAGCAGCACTACCATAAACACCATAATTTAATAAACCACTACTTCGATAACCCAATGCCCCCCAATAAGTACCATTATATTCAGCACCAAAAGTACCCGCGGTTCGAGAATAATCATTATAACTCCAACCACCCACCAAATGTATAGACATCTCCCCAAAAATTAAGGCCCTTTGTTGCAGTATTTGTAATTGATTGTGAATAACCTGTTCCATCATTCTAAGAATCTCATGTCCGATAACCATAAAAGGATGACTGTCCATCACCATTGATTGTTAATTGATTCATATACGTATAAAATTTGCTTTGTATCACAGGAGTTACATTTAACCCTACGGAAGTGCCATTATCTTGTATTTGAGAATTACCTATGGTATTGGCACTTACGAATTTGGGAATAAAATTGGTTGTACCTGTTGCTCCGCCCAGACCCGTTGCACCTGTTGCACCTGTTGCTCCCGTTGGTCCTGCTGCACCTATTGGGCCTGAAATTCCCATTGGTCCAGTTGCACCCGTCGCTCCCGTTGGGTTTTCCCAAGTTGCAACCCCAGTTGCGTTAGACGTAAGCACTTTTCCAGCAGCGGGAGGGCCACCTTTGATTTTGACTTGCCCAGTTACTTCTAAATCTTGGGCATAAATACTTGAGAGTATTAAACTTAACAAAAAAGATAAGTAAAGTTTCATTTCCATATTTTTATTATTTTTTGTTTACAATTGGAGTCAATTTGCTCTAAAGTGAGTCAATTTGTCTTTGCATAGACATGTTTTTTAATAAATAGTTTTGAAAGTTATGTAATCATACATTAGAATAAAAATGATGAATTTAACTTTACGGTAAACGATTACATTTTTTATGATTTTTCAATAGGAAAAAACCAAAAAACAATTCATTTTGCATTGAAATTGACTATATAGATATGTTTTATTAATTATTTCAATGACTAAAAAGGCTCTGATCATTATTCCGTGCTTCAATGAAGAGCAGTCTATTGCTATCCTTTTGGGTGAGTTATCAATGATTGATTTTTCGGGACATTACGACGTAAATGTGATAGTAGTAAATGATGGTTCAATAGATAAAACGGCCGAAGTGGTAAGCCAATTCGATATAATTCTTTTAGATTTAACTGTAAACTTAGGTATCGGTGGAGCGGTGCAAACAGGTTTTAAATATGCCCTTGAAAATGACTTTGATGTGGCGATTCAAGTTGATGGTGATGGACAGCATCCACCTGCTGAAATTCAGAAATTACTCAATGTTTATCATGAAACAAAATCAAATATCGTAATCGGTTCAAGATTTATCACTAAACGAGGTTTTCAGTCTTCGGCTTTGAGGCGATTTGGCATTTTTTACCTTCATTGGCTCAATAAAGTTTTTACTAAAAAGAACATTTACGATATTACGTCTGGTTTTCGACTTTTTGACAAGAAAGCCATCGCCTTAGCTGCTCGATATTATCCTGACGAATATCCTGAACCCGAATCTTTAGTTATTTTTGCCAAAGCTGGTTTTTCGATTGCAGAAACGCCCGTAATGATGAAACCTCGACAAGGCGGACAATCATCCATCCGATATTTTTCACAGATGTATTACATGATAAAAGTAACCATTGCTATGTTTTTTTCTTATATTCGGAAGGTAAAATAATACGGTCATGCAGAAAATTCAGATTATCATTATCTTTATCAATAGCCTTTTGCTATTTTATATTGCACGATTAATCATCAAAGGAAAACTGCGAGAAGAATATGCAATAGCGTGGATAGTTTGTACGATTGTATTGATGTTTTTTTCGTTTTGGAGAAATGGATTGGAAGTGTTGGCAAAAGCATTCGGAATTTTTGAAGCTCCAAACTTAGTCTTTACCTCATTTATTTTTATTATTTTAATTTATTTACTGCATTTATCAATGGTAAATACCAAACTTCAAAAAGATATTACTAAACTGACGCAAGAAATAGCGTTGATGAAACAAAAAGTAAAAAAAGATGAATCGAACGATGCTGCCTGAGGCCAAAATATTTGCTCAATATTTGGATGCAAAAGTCGATGATGAAGCTTTGCTCATAAAGTACACCAAAGCCATTGAAAAATTAAAGTTAAGTTTGAGCGAAAAAGAAGCAAGCGTACTTCGGTATTTAATCAAAATGCCATTTTTACTACCTTTTGCAGATGGAGCTTGGGCATTTTTAAATCCAAAAAATGGTATTAGAAAGCGAATTATGGTAATGAGTGCTTTTATCGAAACTGAACCTCAATTTGTGCAGTTATTTTTGAATGAAAAAGATGTTTCGTTTTCGGTTTTTAAAATGCTTTTCAGAGGTTCAGTGGCAGTTTTGAGAGGAATTATTGGTGTTTTTTTGATTTTGGTTTTAGGATGGAAATAATTGATTATATCGTTGTGGGTTCGGGATGCACTGGTGCAATGGCGGCCGAAACGCTTGCCGAATCTGGCAAAAGGGTTTTGGTGATTGATGTGGGCGTTGAAAACGAAAATGCAAGTACGGAGAATACCGATTTTATCGCAAAAAGATTCAACGATAAACAACAATCTGATTTTTTTCTGGGCAAAGAACTGGAGGTTTTAAGCGAAAACTCGCACCCAAATATTCCGCAACAAATGGCTCAACGAAAGTTTATGACTGAGCTAACGGACAAGTTTTTGCCTGTTAGGTCTAATAATTTTTTTCCAGTAGAGTCTTTAGCTTTGGGTGGACTTGGCAGTGGTTGGGGGCTGGGAAGTTGCGTTTTTTCAGAAAATGAACTCAAAAAAGTAGGACTTTCGACTACTCTAATGAATGAATCGTATAAAGCAATTGCTAGTCGAATTGGGATTTCGGGTGAGAAAAACGATGATGTATGCAGCTTTTGTCATAATAATTTGATTGATTTACAGCCTTCAATCAAGCTAAATCCTGCCGCTGAAAGTTTGTATCAACGTTACCGTAAAAAGGAAGTTTATTTTAATCAAAAAAAGCTCTTTATCGGCCGTCCTGCCATTGCACTTTTGACCGAAAATAAAGCTGACCGACAAGCGTATACCTACAAGGATTTAGATTTTTATGCTAACGAAGGCAACAGTGCTTATCGACCTGCGATTACTATTCATAATTTACTAAAAAAGGGTAAAATCGAGTATCAGAAAGGCTGGTTAGCACTGCGTTTTTGGGAAGAAAATGATTATACGATTCTGGAATGTATGCACGTTGAAACCAATAAAAAACAATTGTTTTATGCGACCAAACTAATTCTGTCGGCAAGTACACTTAGTACCGCTCGAATTGTGATGCGGTCGTTTCAGAGCAAAGATAAATTACCTATTTTGTGTAACGCTTATACCTATATGCCAATGGTTTACTGGCCATTTGTTGGCAAGCGGAACATCGACCAATTTTGTGGTTTGGTGCAATTGGCCATGTTTTATGATAAAAATGCCGACCATTCTGAGGTAGCAATGGCTTCGATTTACAATTATCGGTCGATGCTCAATTTTAGGATTCTGAAACAAATGCCACTCAATTATGCCGATGGTATGAAGTTTCTGAAACTATTGATTCCTGCTTTATTTATTGCGGGCATTTTTCACCCAGCCGATTATCAAGCACAAAATTTTATTAAATTACAAAAATCAGACTCACCAACTGGCGATACTTTATTGACCAATTATTCTTTTGAAGGAAACGAAGCGAACCAAATTATTGAAACAGAAAAATTATACGCAAAAGCTTTCTTTAAACTTAATTGCCTTATTTTAAATAAGATAAGAACAAGCACAGGTGCTAGTATTCATTATTCAGGCACATTGCCTTTTAGCGAAAACGAACAGTTATATCATTTATCACCCGCAGGAAAATTATTCGGAACAAACAATGTTTTTGTGGCTGACGGCTCCGGCTTTAAGTTTCTCCCAGGTAAAGGTCTAACCTTATCTTTAATGGCAAATGCTCATTTAGTGGCACAAAATGTATTAAAAAATGCCTAAAACTATCGCGATAACAGGAGCAAATGGCTTTCTCGGTAAGGCTTTTGTAAAGGCATTAGTCGAAAAAAACTATTATGTAAAAGCATTGGTTAGAAAAATGCCTATTGATAAATTTGAAGGCGTTTCATATCATTTATATCGATTGGAAGATGATTTAAATAAAACACTATTTGAAGACGTCGATATTTGTATCCATTTGGCTTTTCAGTTTGAAAAACAAGAACGAAATGGCATTGATGTCAATATTTTTGCTGTCGAAAATCTAAAAAAGTTAAACTTAACTCAATATGTTTTCGTTTCAAGTTTTGCGGCGGCCAGTCCAGTTACTGATTCGTATTATGGAAAATCTAAACTGGCAGTAGAAGTATTTTTCAAAGATGAATTGATTATTCGACCGGCCTTAGTTTTGGGTAATGGTGGCATATTCGGAAGGTTACAAACACAATTAACAAAAACTAAATTTGTACCGTTATTGAACGGTGGAAAGCAGATTATTCAAACAATTTTACTTGAAGATTTAGTAGAATCAGGCATTTTTTTGATAGAAAATCAAGCAAAAGGTATTTATCATTTAGCTCATTCTGAAAAAGTATTTTACAAAAATTTTATCTTGAAAATTGCTCAAAAGCTACAAAAAGACATCTTCTTTATACCAATTCCCGTTTTGATAATGAAAATTATTGTTGCTTTTTTTCAGTTATTTTCTAAACCTCCAATCAATAAAGATAACCTGACTGGCTTACTCACTTCAAAGTATATTGATACCACATCTGAGCAAAATATGATGCCTCAAAAATGGCATTCATTTGAAGAAAGTTTAGAGAGAATAAAGATGTAACTCTTGCATTATTTGATGTTTTGAGTTGCAAACTCAAAATGGCTTTTTAGTAGTTGAGCGGTAGCTGAGCGAAGAAATTGTAGCTGAACGAAGCCGAGGTTCATCATTTCCAAACAATAATATCATTCAAAATCAGATAATCCATATCGGCATTGGCAAACGAACGAACGGCATCTTGTGGCGTACAGACGATTGGTTCGCCTTTGATATTAAATGAGGTATTAATCAAAACAGGGTAGCCGCTCAAAGTCTCAAAAGTTTTCAAGAGCTTTTTCATCGGAGCATTTTCGTTTTCATTAACAGTCTGAATCCTCACTGTGCCGTCAACGTGCGTCAACGATGGCATTATGCTGCGGTATTTTTCCCGAACATTGTAAACCAACAACATATACGGATTTGGGTAATCATGGTCGAAAAACGTTTCACAATCTTCTTCCGTCACAATGGCTGCAAATGGGCGAAAAGCTTCTCTAAACTTAACTCGTTTATTTAGAATATCTTTCATATCCTTATCCATCGGGTTCGCCAAAATACTTCGATTTCCCAAAGCTCTTGGCCCAAACTCCATTCTGCCCTGAAACCACGCAATAATTTTATTTTGCATCAGTTTTTCGGCAGTAAAATTATAAATTTCATCTCCTGCAATTCGATATGGAAGCCCAGCCTTTTCGATGGCTTTCAGACAAGTTTCATTATCATATTTTGGGCCTAAAAAAGCCGTTTCTTGCGTTTTTCTTGACTGATTTAGTTTTTGATGATTGAGCAATAAAGCTGCACCAATCGCAGTACCCGAATCGCCTGCGGCGGGTTGTATAAAAATATCTTTAAATAAGCCCGATTTGGCAATGATTCCGTTGGTAACGCTGTTGAGAGCAACCCCACCCGCCATGCATAAATAATTGCTTTTTGTTACTTTTTTGAGGTGTTTGGCCATGTGCATCACCACATCTTCCACAATATGCTGTGCTGCTGCCGCTACCTCTAATTCGTGTTCTGTCCAGTCTTTACCTTCTTTTTTTGATTCGCCAAAAAGCTTCGTAAACTTCTCACTCACGCCCGATTTTCTGGTATAATGATAAGAGAAATAGCTCATATCAAAGTCAAATCCACCATTTTCTTTCAATCGAAAAAGTTTTTTCATTTGCTCATAAACTTTTCCATCGGGGTTTCCATAAGATGCCAAACCCATCATTTTTCCTGGCCCTTCGATGAGTTTGAAACCTAAATGAATCGAAACCGCTTGATAGAAAGCACCTAAAGAGTAGGGAGTATTAACAGTTTGAATTTTACGAATATTATTGCCCTTTCCTTCTGCCAATAAAGTTGTTGCCCATTCGCCCGCTCCATCAATGGTCAAGATGGCTGATTCCTCAAAAGGAGAGGGGAAAAACGCACTTGCCGCATGGCAAAGATGATGTTCTAAAAAATGAAATTTAAACTTTGGATTTTGTGCTTGAAAACTTCCTTTTAGCTTTTTTGGAAGTTTATACATATCCAAAAGATAGTTCAACATTCCTAAATTTTCTTCTACTTCAAAACTCCGTTGTTCTCTTAAAAGTATCGGAACTTTATCCCAAAATTTTAGTAAATAAACAGGTATTTTTGATAGAGAAATCGTAGGATTCCAGAAAAAAGCTACGTGGTCGAGGTCATCAATTGTAATTTTTTCGTAATCAAGACAAGCACGAATGGCAGTTTCCGGAAATCCACCTGCATGTTTTTTTCGATTGAGCCTTTCCTCTTCAACAGCAAAAACAATCTCATTATTGATTATTAAAGCCGCTGCCGAATCGTGTCCGTAGCTATTAAATCCTAAAATTTTCATGGTTATTTTTTCTTCTGATATGCTTCTGCAAGATTTCCCCTCAAAAGTTGGTTATTTGGGTTGATTTTTAGACCTTTTTCGCCAATATTAATCGCTTTTTCAAAATCTCCAAGTCGATTATAAGCCGCACAAATATTATTATAGGCAAGGTCATAGTCTGGACGTAGTTTTAAGGCTTCGTTGGCTGCATCAAGACATTTCTGAAAATCACCAGCATTATAATACTGAAGACTCAAATTAAGGTAGTTTTCGGGTGTTGGATTTGCTTTAGCCATCGTCACCAAATCTTTTGGTGTACTTTGCAAAGTACGTTGTGTTTCCAACAATCTTTGGTGACTCGGACTTAAATTTAAACCCTTTTCAAGCGATGCTTTTGCTTCATCCCTTCTTCCAGAATTCATCAAAAATTGTGCATAATAATTGTATGCTTCAGGCACATTCGGATTGAGCTCAATTGCTTTTTTGAAGTTGGCTTCGGCAGTAATTTTATCGCCTAAAGCACCTTTTGCAATGCCCATATTGATATAACCATAGGCATATTCTGGCCAAATCGTAATTGTTCGTTGGAAACAGTTTATCGCATTAGCATAATCTCCTTTTTGCATCAGAGCAAGACCATAATTCATCCAGCCACGTCCATTATTGGGAGCTTTGATAGTACATTCTTGCCAAAGTGATTCTTCGGTAGCCCAAACCTTATTTCTCTGACGAGTACCGTAACCATGAAGAGATAAAAAAATAAAACTTATGGTGATAATTACCCATTTTGAAGTTGATTTTTCTAATAAAAGATGCTCAAAGATGATGTTTCTAAAAAATGTTGCACAAGCAATAAATAAACCAATGTAAGGAAAAAAAGTACGGTGGTCGTTTAGCACTTCGGCAAAGGAAAAGATACTTGATGTAGGCAATAATGCTATAAAAAACCACAAAATACCGAAGGTAATGGGCATATTTTTTAAATCAAAAGAACATTTATAAGCAATAAACAAAAGTCCGAACACAAACAAAAAACCCGCTAAAACTCTATCATCGGTATAAGGAATAATATTCCAGTCGGAATCTACAACCAAATTTATTGGTAAAACGAAGTTATAAGCATAATGGAACATAACAAAGGGTTGAGTGAAGAGATATTGAAGTGTACTCGCTCCACCAGAATCCCAGTGAGTAGGGGTCTTTGTGCGTGAAAATAAAAACAGAGCGATGGATAGCCCTAAAGGAATGGCAACTTGCTTAATAACCGTAAATATTTTGCCAGAAAACCATTGTTTTACAGAAAGTTTTTGTTCAAAAAGCAATTTATACACACCCAAAAGTGGGATAAACATCATGGTCAATTCTTTTACAAAAAAACCAAGAAAAGCAGGTATGAAATAAAGATAATATTTATGGCTTTTCGGAAAATATAAATACAATACGAAAGACAAAGCGATGGTAAGCGTAGAAAAAGAGTCAGACCGAGCAATGATATAGTTGATAGTTTCGGCATTGCCCGAATGCAGCAAAAACCAAGCAGTTGTAAATAATGCAATGTAGGTGTTTGGCTTATTTTCAAGGCTTTTTTGTAATAAATAAAGAAAAATAAAATAACATAAAACCCCTAAAATAAGAAACCAAAAAAAAATACTCACATGAAACATGAAAGACTCAGGGGTTGGTTTTCCTGCTAAATAAAAATCTATAGCGTTTAGCGTTGTAAGTCCAGGTCGGTATGCTTGATTGGCTGGTAAAGTACTGGTGGTCTGTGCATTATTGAAAAAACTTGGTATGTTTTTCAAATCTCTGATATAAAGATTATCAACAATTGTATGAGAATCATCAAAATGAAAATCGTTTTTGAAATGGTTACTGTAAATTAGGAATGTTAAAAATAGAATGGTAAGAAGCGTGAGCCAATTGTTTATTTTATTCATGAGCTTTACAAAATTTGTATAAAGTTTGCTACAAATTTAATAGAAAAATTACGTTGACCAAGCAGAGACTGAAGACGATACTTGTCGTAAAAACAACTTACGAAAAATCAGTTATATTATGGAATACCATTTAATCAAAAAAAATCTAACTATAATAAAATGTTATTTACCGAAGTTCTAAAGTTTATATAATTCAGTATTTATAAAAAAAACACACTCTGAAACTTCAGAGAGTGTTTCACATTTAATAAATCTTAATACTACCTCAATACCTGCACTTTGATAGTGTTTTTGTTGCTTGGGGTTTTTAGTTCTATCAGATATAGTCCAACTTGGAATTTCCTGAGGTCTACTTGTAGATCCATTTTGGTTGG
Organism: Lacihabitans sp. CS3-21; assembly: GCF_024343675.1. Lineage (GTDB taxonomy): Bacteria > Bacteroidota > Bacteroidia > Cytophagales > Spirosomataceae > Leadbetterella. Next base: position 346,326 of record NZ_RJUD01000097.1, on the reverse strand, counting down.
GTTTACGACCGCCTCTTGGATGCTAAGCAGTCTGCCTTGGGTGTCTCTGATGCCAATTTTCACATTCGTGATTTTACTGATATTTGGTAAGCTGATATTAACGAACTCTGAGCTAGGATTTGGTCCGAAGCTTATCTTTTCGGTAATTGGTTCTTTGCTAATTTCTTCCATCGATTCTGTTTCAGCTTCATCTGTTTTGGCTATTAAACTATCTTCTTTTGTAGCGGCTGCTGCTATGTTGCTGCAGTCGGTTGGTTGTCCTTTGAGTACTACATTGCTTCCCGATTTTATTTTGGTCGCTATAAGAATACCGTTGATGGTCGTCTTTTTGCTGGTTTCTGCATGCTTGATGTCTATACTAGCCTGGCTGTGAAGATAGGCGTTGATCTGGCTGCCTTTTTCTATGCCTACATTCTTAGTGGCAAAGATTTTTACGTTTTCTTGGCCTTCGTTTATCGCGATTTCTTCACTGGACATTCTGGCTCACATTGAGCCAGACCTTTTTTTATAGAAACCATAAATTGCATTTTCAGTACTCGATTATTTCATGACTTTTAAAGTGAGGTACAATTTCTGCAACCATTAAAGAATATTTAACAGTGACAAGCAGATTATGCTGGCTAATAGATTTCCAATATTTACATCTAAATTGTTGTAACTAATCATCTCTATAATCTTCTAATTAAAAATTTAAAATAAAATCACCTCAAAGCCTTCAAATACTCCTTTACCTTTTCTTCCTCAAAAGACCCAAGGTAAGTTTCTGTGGTTTGAATGTTAGAATGTCCAAGCGATTTCGTAATAAAAGCGATGGGTGCCTCACTTCGAAGTAATACAGTTGCAAAAGAATGCCGAGCGTTATAAGTAGCTATGTCATCCCAAATTTCAAGTTTTTTACCAATATCACGAATATGCTTATTGGTAACTTGAATAATCTGAGAAACTGTAGATTTGATTTTAGTGGCATTCAAGTCTGATTTCAAAAATTCGAACAGAAATGGACCCGATTTTGCTTTCCATCGATTCAAAATCTCTTGCTGTTGATCTTCTAAGTAAACAATTATAGACTTTTGATTCTTTTTGTTGGTTCTTTTGGTTTTACTTCTCACAAACCTTATCGTTTAGATTCTTTCGTCAAAATCATCCTTTTTCAAAAGACAGATATCGGTAAGGTTCATTCCATTTCCTAAATATGAAAAAACCCATAAATCGTGGCTTCTTTGTTCTAGCGTTTTAGCGTTCGCTTGATATGTTAGAATTTTTTGAATATCCGATTTAGATAATGCTTTCTTAGTATTGTTTGCAGCAGGTATTTGATACGATCCCTTACCGAATGGATAATTGCTTGTTATCCCGTTTTATTTAGCCACGTTGAAGATGGATCTTAATTGCCTCAAATTTATACCTGCACTAGTTAAAGTTGCAGGTGAATTAACCCCTTCTTTGGACTTGCCTTTTTTACCACTCTGAAGCATCGAATTCTCGTAATCTTGCAAGAAGGTATCAGTTACAATATCGAAAGGTATTTCAATAGAATTATTGCCATTAAAAATAGGTAAATTAAGCTCATTTCGATTCGATTTTGGCATTTCTGCAACGAAGCGTTTTATTGAGTTCGTTGCGGAACGATATGCGTTGGCTCTGCCAATCCTATCTTCCTTTTTCATTATATCTACATAATCTTCTAAATAAGAAAATACGCCCATTCTAATTGGATTAGAAGATTTCGGGATACTTTCGAAATTATCAAACCGATACTTAAATTTTTCGAAAGTGAAGTCTGACCCCAACTCAGAAATTATACTCTTTGACCTAGGTAAATAACCTTCAAGTTCTGTTTTACCAAAAATGCCTTTCGATAAAAGATTTTGAAGAGGTAAATTGTCTCCTCATTTTTCACTTTACCAGTTAAACCATCTTCTGTAACCAGCGACTGAAACTTCCTAAAATCATCCTCTTTAATTTTTTATACCTGTAGAGTACATTCTTTGGGACCGATCATGAATGACCAATATTTTGCTGATACCAAACCCATATATCATTCTCCTAGTATCCAAATATATTTTAGACGTTGCCATATTTTTAGTACTGCTTTAATTTAAATGTGCAAAACAAAAGCAGTAATTTTTCAAAGAAATAAAAATAGCAGGGTAAAAACAAAAACATCAAATAACTGAAAAACAATACTTTATGATAAAAATTAATAAACATCAAAAGATACTGAAAACTAAAAATAACTGATTTGTAATCAGTAGGTCATTGGTTCGATCCCGATAAGAGGCTCAAAGCCGATTCAGAAATGAGTCGGCTTTTTTATTTGCTCACGAACCAGTATCTCATAGAACTAAAAATCCCCAGTTTATTCTATTGTGAGACTTAATTCCAATAGCCAAAGCTAAGGGTACTGAAATCATGAGGCATTTTTGTTTGGTCGATGAATACTTGATATTTATCAATAAACTATCTCAATTTAGCGAATTTTCGCAAAAAAGGTTTGTTTTGAGACTCCTACTATTTAATTTTGTGCTGTGAATTACACTTCATCAACAAACTGAATCTTGGTTTCAGAAAAAAGAGCCTTTTGAATGATAAATTCACAAAGGCTATTTTTTTTTCTGAAAAACAAACCTCAAAATATAATCAACCTATTGACATCCAGCTGCCACCATCGTAAACATCTTCCAATCCATTTTTTATCAGTATCCTTTTAGCATTGGAACTCCGCATTCCTGATGCACAACAAACGACTATTGGTTTTTTATAGCCTTTAATTTTACTGATATTGCCTTGAATTTTATCTAAAGGAATATTCACCGATCCTTTCACATGGCCTCCAGCAAATTCAGCTGGCGTCCTCACATCAATTATTATTGCACCATTTTCAATAATCTGCTTTATTTCTACTTTATTACCTCCACCAAATAAACTGCTAAAAAATCCCATAATTTGATTGTTTAAATTTTCAACAAAAATCATCAAACCAATCCAAATTCTTTGTGAGAAATATCACTTTTGATTTATAATTGGTTAATATTTTTTATTTAAGAATAACATTTACCAATTAGTAGCTCAACGATACATAACTGTAGGCAAAATAAAAATTAAACCATTCAATTTAAGTAAATTATCCTTGCCAATAATTCTTTAGGAAAATTCAAATCAAGATATTTGTGCTCATGACAAAATGGAATTAAAAGATGTAAATAATTGGAAATTTCGCTTTTTTTTTCCTTGTTTTGTGAAAAATAAATCAAAACAAGTGAAAAAATTAATTCTCATCATCATCCTATTAATTCTGGCTCTGGTGGGCTGGTACATAAGCACTGGTTATTTCTCCTCTGGAGAAAGAGCAGGAACAATTTCAAAACTCAGTGAAAGAGGTTATATCTTCAAAACAAATGAAGGTGTGTTAAATGAAGGCGGCTATTCTGGCGAAACAGGAACGCTGACCCCAAGATATTGGGATTTTTCTGCCAAAGAAGACTCTGTAGTTGCTAAACTTAAAACAGCCTTATCTTCGGGGGAAAGAGTAACCTTAGTTTATCATGAAAAATTTGTAAAATTCCCATGGAATGGTGACACTAAGTATTTCATTATAGATGTGTTGTTTTTACCTAAAAGAGTAGAGCCTGTAGTTCCTGCGGAAGTAATTCCGGCCCCGATAACTACTCCTACAGACACTGCTTCAACAATATAATGTCCGATTGACATAGAATTTAAAAAAAGGAGCTTTCCGCTCCTTTTTTTGTTTTAGTGAATTGTCACACAATCGGTACTTAACTCTTGTCCTGGAGCTGTATAAAGACTTTGAATATCGTAATCCATGCCTCTAAAAATAAGCCAAGCACCAAGTAAAACATACGCATAAGTTATTATAGTTTTAAAATGTGATCCTAAAATCTTCCTGATTTGGCTCATTCCTAGGCTAACTGGCAGCATAAGTGGAATTGTTCCTAAACCAAAGAGCATCATTGTCAAGGCTGCATCTGACCAATTAGTCGCCAAAAAAGCCCCTGCCAAAGCCACATAAACCATTCCGCAAGGCAATAGTCCATTTACCAATCCGAAAGAAAACTGAGCGAGAAAAGATTTGCTTTTAAATAACTTTGCAAAAGCACCTTTCAACATACTTGAAAAACGATAGAGTATATTTGGATTAGAGATTTTATTCTTAAAAGCAAAAGGCAACAGTACATAAGCCAACACCAAAATTCCGAAAATTATGGAGAGCGTTTTTTGACTAATAAAAAAGCTTACTTTTTCGCCAAAAAAACCTGCCATAGCACCCAATATTGAGTAGGTAACTACTCTACCTAGGTTATAAGAAATTCTCCCAAAAACGAATTTCGAAGAAAACTGACCATCATTGGGCAACAACAAAGTAAGAGGTCCGCACATGCCTACGCAATGCAAACTACCAACCAAACCCAACAAAAAAGCTGACCAAAGCATGGCTTACAATTGTATTTTTTCTTCTTTGTAGTATTCCTGACCAGCTTTTTCCCACTCCAATTTTACAGTCCAAAGGCCATCGGCCAGTTTGCCTGTATATATTTTTTGTTGGCCGTTGTAGTCTAAATTCATCGGAATTTTGTAGTCCATTTTTTCACTAGAAGGTCTGTAAAAAACCACAGATCCGGTAGAGCCAATAGATTGTTTTGTCAAATCTAAGTAGACGCTATCTACGTCATCTTTTACCAAAATTTGCAAATCTTTGCCCAATGCATTGGCATTTTTCACTTTCTGAATGCGAGTTTCATACGCCAATTCGTCGCTGTAATAATTTTCTGTTACCAAAAAAATATCTTTTTGTTTTATGCACAAAACAACCAATGTGAGCATAAAAACAACGAATCCTACATAAACGAGTCCGATTTTGTGTCCCCAGTTCATAGCTTTAAAAATTTATATTGTTAATCAATTAGGTCCTTGAAAATTTGTTTTGGCTTCCTCTAATTGTTTATCATTTTCCATAATTTGGATCTTGATTGGCGTTGACCTTTTGGTAATTTTGTCTTTTGGAAATTCCACAAAAAACACCACTTCGGCTTTTGAGCCGGCCTTTATTTTTATTGGATTTTGCCCAATAAACTTCAACGTAGCACCTTGTTCTTTGATGGTAATATTCAGCACTTTGTCGGTGTTCGTTTTGTTTACCATTTGAGCATTATACAAATTCGTGATTTTGTCGCCATTTTCTTGGTAAAGTTGCCCAGGAACACGCATGAGCGTAGTTTCTACCGAACTTCTGTTGACCAGCAATATACCTACCACAGAAACCAAAGCCGCCAATACCAAGGTATAAGCTAAAGTTCTGATCGTAAACTTAAATGGTACATTGTTTTTAATGGTATCTACCGAAGCATACCTTATCAATCCTTTAGGTCTGTCAACTTTCACCATAACCTCATCACATACATCTATACAGGCAGTGCAGTTGACACATTCCAGTTGAATACCATTGCGAATATCGATACCGGTAGGGCAAACTTGAACACAAAGTCCACAGTCAATACAATCTCCTTTTTTTGCCTCTGTTGGTACATCTTTTTTCGAAATTCTGGCTCTTGGCTCACCCCTAACTTCGTCATAAATGATCGTCATCGTATCTTTGGTAACTAATACGCCTTGCAGACGGCCATAAGGACAAATGGCTACGCAAACTTGCTCACGAAGTTTTGCAAAAACAAAATAGAACAAACCTGTAAAAACCACTAGGCCAATAAAACCCGAAAGATTTTCTGTTGGGGGTTTAGTAATTATTTCCTTTACTCCCTCTATACCAATCAAATAAGCCATGGTAAAGTGGGCAATAACAGTAGAAAAAGCAATGTAAATAACGTGCTTGAGTGTTTTTCTCCACGCTTTGTTAAAGTCCCAAGTTGCTTCGTCAAATTTCTTTTGTGTGCGGCCTTCGCCTTCTAACCAAACCTCTATTGGGCGGAAAATCATTTCCATAAATACCGTTTGAGGACATAACCATCCACACCAAATCCTACCATAAGTAACCGTAAACAGAATGATAAAAACTACAAAGGTGATCATGCCTAAACCAAAGATGATAAAATCTTGTGGAAGGAAAAGTTGGCCGAAGATGGCAAATTTCCTTTCGAAAATATTCATCATAATCAGCGGAAGACCGTTTATTTTAATAAATGGAGCAGATAAAAATACCGCCAAGAATACGATTGTAGCAATTATGCGTTTGTTGAAGAAAGCTCCTTTGGGCATTTTTGGATAAAGCCAAATTCTTTTTCCGTCTTTGTCCACAGTGGCAAGTGTATTTCTAAATTCATCTTGCTCGCTGTCGGCATACTTGTAAATATCATCGATATTTTCCATGATTATTTTTTATATTTTATTCCAATCGAAATTTGAAATTGACTTATTTCTTGACGAATCAAGAAATAAGTCTTTTTCGTTTGCGTGCAACTATTATTTAGCTTGAGTTGAATCTCCACTGGTAGTTGCTGCCGCTACATCTCCTACTTTCTCTCCTTGAGGAGCCTTAGGATTTGCAGGATTTGTACCTTTCAGCGTCATTATAAAATTCGAAACTTCCTGAATTTGCCCAGGCTTAAGGGTAGCTTTCCAAGAAATCATTCCTTTTTCAGGCACACCGTTTTTAATTACACCAAAAACATCATTGATAGTACCACCATGTAGCCAATATTCGTCTGTAAGATTTGGCCCTACACCACCCTCACCTGCAGCACCGTGACAAGCCACACATTTTTCGGTATAAATGGTTTTACCATTCTCAATCGTTTTAGCGTCTGCCAATACTTTTACTGATTTCTCATCAATGCTCTCTCCCAATTTTGCCTGATAGGCTTCTACTTCTTTTTTGCCTTCGTCCATAGCTATGGTATACTCTTGCTCTTGTGATGGACTCCAATGCCATACGTGGTAATTGAGCAGATAAACAATCGCAAACACAATAGAACCATAAAGCAAACCTAACCACCAAGGCGGTAGGTGATTATCTAGCTCGCGTATGCCATCGTAGTTGTGATCCAACAACACCGTTTCTTCTTTTGCGATTGGCACGGCGTTGGTCAAACTTTTCCAAAAGCTAGTTTCCTCAACAGCATCAGCTGCTGCCGAGCCACTTGCACCCAGATTTAGTTTCTTTAATAGCATGAAAATATTCATGACTACTATAAACAAAATCACTGTGAAAATAAGAAGAACTCCCAGCAATATAAACTGGAACAATTCCTCTCCTGTTTTAAATGATAAGTCCATAATTTATTTGGTTTACAATATTTTTAATCCTTTTGATAAACTTCGTCGGTGAGTGGCATTTCCTCCATGTGCTTGATGTATTTTTTGTCTGCCCTGAAAACCATATAACCTAACAAAACAAAAAATGCAACAAAAATGGTGAGCGAAATGACTGGATAAATGGCCACATCGGAAATGGAAGCAAGCGAGTTCTTAATCATAATATTATTTAGTTTAGCACTCACAGTTTTGTGAGTGCGTTTTCTCATTATTTTAATGCTGTAGCTTCATTTTTAATATCTGTACCCATTCTTTGCAGATAAGCTATTAAGGCAATAATCTCCTTTTCTTTGCCCACCTTTATTTTGGCATCAGCTAAGTTTTTAGAAATCCCTTCCGCTTGTTCATTGAGGTCTGCCACTGCTTGGTCTTCATAACCTTCCTCATATGGCACTCCTAACGTACGCATTGTGCTGATTTTTGTGGCCGTGTTGGTGGTGTTTAACTCATCATCAAACAACCATGGGTAGGCTGGCATAATAGAACCAGGAGACATGGAAGTGGGTTCCAACATGTGGTTATAGTGCCACGAGTCAGGGTATTTTCCACCTTGTCGGTGCAAATCTGGCCCAGTACGTTTAGATCCCCATTGGAAAGGGTGGTCATATACAAATTCACCTGATTTAGAGTATTCGCCATAACGCTCTGTCTCTGACCTAAAAGGCCTAATCATCTGAGAGTGACAGTTGTAACATCCTTCTCTTACATAAATATCTCTTCCTTCAAGCTCAAGCGGCGTATATGGCTTTACACTGGCAATAGTTGGAATGTTAGAGTCAATCAACCACGTTGGAACAAACTCAACAACTCCACCTATCAATACCGCAACGAAAGCTAAAACTGTAAACAATATTGGTTTACGCTCTAACATGGTATGGAATGCACCGCCTACTTTTAGTTTGTGATTCAAAGCTGGAGCTTCGTCGTATTCGTGGGCTAAGAACTCCCCAGTTCCAGCAGTTTTCATCAAATTATAAACCATAACCAAGGTGCCCGCCAAGTATAAAGTACCTCCGAAGGCTCTCGCCATATACATAGGCAATATTTGGGTAACTGTTTCTAGGAAGTTTGGATAAGCTAAGAAACCGTCTTTTGTGAATTCTTTCCACATTAAACTTTGTGTAAAACCAGCCCAATAAAGGGGTAGAGCATAAAAAACTATGCCTAATGTACCTAACCAGAAGTGGACATTCGCCAATTTCACTGAATATAAATTGGTTCTCCACATTTTTGGTACTAGATAATAGAACATACCAAAAGTCATGAAACCGTTCCATCCAAGACCACCAATGTGTACGTGGGCGATGGTCCAGTCGGTATAATGTGATATGGCGTTTACGTTTTTCAAAGAAAGCATTGGACCTTCGAAAGTGGACATACCATAAGCCGTTACAGCAACTACGAAGAATTTTAAAACTGGATTTTCTCTCACTCTGTCCCATGCACCTCTTAGCGTCAGAAGTCCATTCAGCATACCACCCCAAGATGGAGCAAGCAACATTACTGAGAAAACTGTACCCAAACTTTGAGCCCAATCGGGAAGTGAAGTATATAACAGGTGATGAGGACCAGCCCAGATATATAAGAAAATCAATGACCAGAAGTGAATGATGGATAATTTATAAGAATATACTGGTCTATTAGCTGCTTTTGGTAAGAAGTAGTACATCAAACCAAGTATCGGAGTAGTAAGAAAAAATGCAACCGCATTGTGCCCATACCACCATTGCACAAGAGCATCTTGAACACCAGCGAATAATGTGTAGCTTTTAAACAAAGTAACTGGCAAAGCCAATGAATTGACAATGTGCAACATAGCGATAGTTACGATGGTAGCTATATAGAACCAAAGAGCCACATACATGTGTCTTTCTCTTCTTTTTATGATGGCACCTATGAAGTTTATCGCAAAAACTACCCAAACCAATGTAATGGCTATATCAATGGGCCATTCTAATTCAGCATATTCTTTACCAGTGGTAATACCTAAAGGCAATGAAACTGCCGCTGCAACAATAATCAATTGCCATCCCCAAAAGTGAATCCAACTTAAAATTGGACTCAACATAGGACCTTTGAGAAGCCTTTGTGTTGAATAATAAACCCCTGCAAACATACCATTGCCCACAAAGGCAAAAATAATAGCATTGGTGTGTAATGGCCTCAATCTACCAAATGTAGTATATGGGAGATTTAAGTTTGCAGCAGGCCAAAATAGCTGCAAAGCGGCTGTTCGGCCGGCAAGCATTCCAACAACTCCGAAAATAACCGTAACAATAATAAAGGCTTTCACTATCTTGTTATCGTAGTAAAAACCTTCTAATGCACCCGATGAATCTGAGCTGGAAGAGCTTAATAGTGGTTTGGTAAATAAACGCATAGCTGTTAATTTGATTTGTAAACTTTTTAACACCTCAAAATTATAAGCTAGGGTACCCTCAAAACATGATTAATGAACCTGATTATTATGATTTAAGTCATGTTTTGGAAAGTAGTTTTCAAAAGGCAAACTGAAGAATGAAAATTGAAAATCCAGAAATCCTTGAATAATTGGAATAATTTCGACTTCACAAATATTCAAAGTGTCTTAATTTATTATCAATAGCATTTTTTTACATAAAAACTTAGTGTGAAATAATGAACGCTATTGCTTTTTTAGCAAAATTTGTATTTTATATAATATCAAACATTATTCCTTTGGACATTTCAGGAAAAATAGAAGACAGATACCTTTCATTATTCGGAAAAAAATCTGAAATAAAAATAAAAGCTCCAGGTAGAATTAATATTCTTGGTGAACATGCTGATTATAACAATGGTTTTGTAATGCCATCTGCCATCGACAAAGCCATATATTTTAGCATTGGAAAAAGAGCGGATTCAAAACTTTGCATATCAGCCATTGACCTAGAAAGCTATTTTGAGGCTGACAACATTAATAATTTAATAAACAAACCTAATGACTGGTCGAACCACTTAGTTGGGGTAATTTTAGAAATCAATCAACAAGGTTTTTATTTTGACAAAGGTATAAATGTCTGTTTCGGTGGAGACATTCCGAATGGTGCAGGTCTCTCCTCTTCAGCGGCTGTAGAGGCAGGATTTGGTTTTGGCTTAAATGAAATTTTCGGACTCAACCTTGGTTTATTACAATTGGCTAAAATCGCACAAGCCACTGAGCATAATTATGTAGGTGTAAAATGCGGAATAATGGACATGTATGCTTCGCTTTTTTCCAGAAAAAATCACGTAATAAGGCTAGATTGTCAAAAACTTGAGCACGATTATATCCCGGCAGAATTTAAAGATCATACGTTTATTTTAGTAAATAGTGCAGTAAAGCACAACCTTGCTGATACTGAATACAATGTCAGAAGAAATCAATGCCAGAAAGGAGTGGAAGCCTTGAGCAAAGAATTTGGAAACATAAACACCCTCAGAGATGCCAATTTTCAGCAGTTGGAGCAGATCAAAGCTGATATTGACCCAATCACCTACAACAGATGCAAATATATTTTAGATGAGAAAGAACGTGTGATGTTGGCGTCAGAAGCGTTAAAACAGCATGATTTTGAGAAGTTAGGAGAAATCATGAACCAAACGCACGAGGGACTGAGTAAAATGTATGAAGTAAGTTGTGTTGAACTTGATTTTTTGGCAATTGAAGCACGTAAAATAGGAGGCGTTTTAGGAAGTAGAATGATGGGTGGCGGCTTTGGTGGTTGCACCTTAAATCTCATTAAGAAAGAGGCAGAGGCAGATTTTAGAGAAAAAATAAAATTAGCTTACCTTCACAAATTTGGCATAAATCCAGAAATTTATACGGCAAACCTGAGCGAGGGCGTTCACAAAATAGCTTAAATGAACAGAAATGAGAACTTAGAAAGAATCAAAACCGAACATTTCGATGTTTGCGTAATTGGTGCAGGAGCCAGCGGTGCTGGTGTAGCTTTAGACGCAGCCTTGCGAGGCTTAAAGGTTGCTCTCATAGATAAAGGCGATTTTAGCTGTGAAACTTCTTCTAAATCAACCAAACTGATTCATGGAGGCGTTAGGTATTTGGAACAAGCCTTTAAAAACCTAGATTTTGGTCAACTTAAGCAAGTAAAACACGGCTTGGCCGAAAGAAAATACTTACTCTCAAATGGCTCACATTTGTCTCGCCCCTTAGGCATAATTACTCCAGTATTTAGTTTTATTGAAGGCTTATACTATACCATCGGCCTAAAAATGTATGGTTGGTTTGCCTCAAAAGACCAACTTCCAGCTGCAAGATGGCTCTCCAAAAAGGAAATGATTTTAGGGAGTCCAGATATCACACAAAAAGCTCATAGTGCAGTCATGTATTATGATGGGCAACTTGACGATGCCCGATTTGCGTTGGCACTTTCGCAAACATCACATCAGCAAGGCGTGGCTACTGCCAATTACCTAGAGCTCATTGATTTTGAGAAAGATAAATCGAACAAAATCATTGGGGCTAATCTAAAAAACGTGATTAATGGTGAATATTTTGAAATAAAAAGCACACTATTTGTAAACTGTACTGGACCATTTGCAGACCATATTCGCATTTTGGCCAATCCAACTGAGGAAGGTAGAATTAAACCCTCCAAAGGTGTTCATATCGTTATTCCAAAAAAGTATTTTGCGGGAGAAAAAGCCCTGCTTATACCCAAAACCAAAGATGGAAGATTGGTTTTTGTGATTCCATTTCAATCGGAAATAATGATTGGTACAACGGATACAAAATATGATTATCTAAACGAGGAACCGCTTTTAACCAATTCAGAAATCGATTATTTATTAGAAACGGCGGAAAGATATTTGAAAGCCATTCCCAACAAAAATGAAATAAAAAGTGGCTTTGGAGGTATTAGACCATTGATTTCTGCCAAAAAGAAAAACCCCAACGACACCAAAACACTCCTTCGCGATCACGAAGTTGAAATAGACGAAGAATCAGGTTTAATAAGTCTTCTGGGTGGAAAATGGACTACCTACAGGCTGATGGCTCAGGATACTTGTGATGCAATATGTGAGGTTTTGAAAAATAATAATGGATGTAAAACCAAAGATTTTAAATTATTGGGAAGCCAAACCATTTTTCAAATAAAAAGGCCTGAAAACTTTCCACTAGAATGCTTTGAACATCTCATAAGAAGTTACGGAGATCAAACTCCAAAAATCCTGAATCTAATCGAACAAAGGCCTGAACTTCTTTCTAAATTACATTTGGATTATCCTTTTATTAAAGCAGAAGTAATTTATGCTTGTCAAAATGAAATGGCTCAAAAACCTAGAGACATTTTTGCCAGACGTACTCGGTGGGAAATACTTGACTGGAACGCCTGCTTAGAATCACTAGAATCTGTAACAGATTTGATGGCCAAAGAAATTGGATGGGATGAACAAGCAAAAACAATGGAAATCCAAGCCTATAAAGCTTTATTAAATCATTTTAAATCTGTTGCTTCCAACTAAATATAACCTAAAAATTTAAAGATAATAATGTTAATTGAGACCGATCAAATAACCACCAATTGCAAAATACTATTAACTGACAGCAGGTTTCTTTCAGACCCTGCCTCCAGTATTTTCTTTGCTATAAAAGGCGAAAGGCATAACGGTCATCAGTTTATTCAACAACTTTTTGAGAAAGGCATTAAGGAATTTGTGGTAGAAAATGAAGTAGTAAACAACGACCCAAACTTAAAAGCGTTTTTAGAAAATCCTGATTTAAAGGCATTTGTAGTCCAAAACAGTATCAAAGCCTTACAAAATCTTGCTGCTGATAAAAGAAAACTTTTCAAATATCCTGTCATTGGTATAACGGGAAGCAATGGCAAAACTATTGTAAAAGAGTGGCTTCACTTTTTGTTAGAATCTGATTTTGAAATTGTTAAAAGTCCAAGAAGTTATAATTCACAAATAGGAGTTGCTCTCTCTGTATGGGAAATGAACGAAAAGAGCAATTTGGGAATATTTGAGGCTGGTATTTCTTTGCAAAATGAAATGCAGAATCTGGAAAATATTATAAAACCAGAAATCGGCATCTTTACTAATATTGGCCCTGCTCACAATGAAGGTTTTAAAAGCTTAAAACAAAAAATCACCGAAAAACTTCGGCTTTTCAAGTCGTCAAAAGTGTTGGTTTATTGTAAAGATTACAAAGAAATCAACGAAGAACTGGCCATTCTTTTAAAGGCAGTAAATCCTAATATTCAACTCATTAGTTGGTCTAGAAATAGAATTGGAGAAAACTGGGTGGAGACTCAGCTGACTGAAACGGGCACACAAATAGAAATAAACTGGCTCGGCGAAAGTTACGATTTTGAATTACCATTTACCGACAATGCTTCTATTGAAAATGCCGTGCATTGTGCATATACTGGATTGTACCTCAATTCCCAATCGAAAATCAATTTAGTCGCATTTTTTGAGAAATTCAAATTGCTTCGACCAATAGCGATGAGGCTTGAGCTGAAACAAGGAACCAACGACAACTATATTATAGACGACACTTATAACAACGATTTGGGTGGATTAAAAATGGCACTTAATTTTATGAGCCAGCACCACACCAAACGCCAAAAAGTACTGATTGTGAGCGACATACTTCAATCAGGCTTACAAGAAACCGAACTTCTCCAAAGTCTAAGAGATTTAATTAAATCACAAAATATCAGTATTTTGATTGGTATTGGTCCTAAGTTTTTCCACCAAAAAGAGTTTTTTTCAAGTGCTTCTAATGTAAATAGCTTCTTTTATGAAAATACTTTAGATTTTTTGAGTTTGTTCAATTTTGAACATCTGAGCAACTCCTTGATTTTGGTAAAAGGAGCCAGACCATTTGCTTTTGAGAAAATCGTCAATAAACTGGTCATGAAAGTTCATGGAACCGTTTTTGAGGTAAATCTTGATTCTTTGACCCACAACCTCAATTATTACCGAAATAAAATTGGCAATCAAACCAAAATAATGGTCATGGTAAAAGCTTTTGCTTACGGTAGCGGAAGCATGGAAGTGGCGAGTTGGCTGCAGTATCACAGAGTTGATTATCTATCGGTAGCCTACCCAGACGAAGGCGTAGTTTTGAGACAAAACGGTATAAAGTTACCCATTTTGGTTTTGAATTCTGACCCTGAAACCTACCACAAGTTGTTTGAATACGACCTAGAGCCAGAGATATATAGTCTAAGAACTTTAAAGGCTTATTTACATTTCAAAACCAATCTTTATCCCCATTCTACTTCAAAAATACATTTGAAATTAGATACAGGAATGCATCGACTGGGATTTATTGAAGAAGATTTGGAGACTTTAAAGGAACAAATAAATGCAACGCCAAATGTAGAAATTGCCTCTATTTTTAGTCATTTGGTGGGTGCTGACGAGGTGGAACATATTGATTTTTCAAAAAGACAAATCGCTCAATTTGATCTTTTATCTTCAAAAATCACTGCGAAACTAAATTACAAACCACTACGTCATATTTGTAACTCAGCAGGAATTATAAGATTTCCAGAAGCAAAATACGACATGGTGAGATTGGGAATTGGCTTATACGGCATTGAATCTTCGGGAATTGAGCCCAATGCTTTAGAGGTAGTTGGTACACTAAAAACCACCATTTCTCAAATAAAAAAGCTAAGCAAAGGTGAAACAGTTGGATATAGTCGCAGAGGAATTATTGACAAAGAATCAAAAATTGCGACATTGGCTATTGGATATGCAGATGGTTATGACAGAGGGTTTAGCAGAGGTGTTGGCCAAGTATTGGTAAATGATGTGTTATGCCCGGTTGTTGGAAATGTTTGTATGGACATGACCATGATTGACGTCAGTAACACTTCCTGCAAAGAAGGTGACCAAGTAATCATGTTTGGCAAAAAACCACATATCAACGACTTAGCGGCTGCCATCGGAACGATTCCCTATGAGTTATTAACTGGTGTAAGCGAAAGAGTGAAGCGAGTTTTTTATCATGAGTAGGTTTTACAACCTTTAAAGAAGTTCATTTAAATATTTATGATGTTTCAAAAAAACATGAATATTCTTATTAGAAATAAATACTTTTTTTTTAATATTAAGAACATTAAGGGATTAAGAACATTTGGACTATCCAATACCTTCATTTCTTAATCACTTCATGTTAAAATAAAACTATCTATCTGTTAAAAACCAATAAAGATATAGGAGGCATCCAAATTTATTTCAACTTAAAACTACTCAAATAAGGTTCTACAATATCCTTATAGTAAGCATATTTTTCGGTTTCACAGGCGAAAGTAACTATAAAAACCTTTGCATTTTTAATATAATAATACTGCCTCCAAGTTTGTGCATACCCGCTCTTCTCACCTTTGTAGGTTATCATGTAAACATTAGGTTTCAGTTTTTTCTTTTCCACTATTTTGAAGTTTTTAACCACACTTGGTAAATAAGTTATAGAAAACTGAGCATATTTATCTACAGTATAATTGGCACTGGGGAGTTTATCTACAGTGATGTTGATATTATCTACAAATCTATCAATATAACTTAAAGTATCCGTTGGCGATAGCAAACTACAGAGGGTTTCTTGACAATTATCTTGAATTCTCCATCCTTTAGGAATGTCCATCTTGTAAGTTTTTTTATCCAAAACCATGGGTTTAGGAGCTTTTGAAGTATCGGGAGCAACCTGCACTTGAGCTATCGAACAATGACCAATACACAGTAGAAAAGCAAATATAAACTGTTTCATGTTGTTAATTTTTCAATTCAATTCTTCCAAAGATACAATTTTACCCAAATCCTCCCAATAACTAGGATAAGACTTGGCTACTACGCCTGGCTCTTCTATAATAACATCCAAAATCATGGCCAAAGGAGCAAAAGCCATGGCCATTCGGTGATCATCATAAGTTTCGAATGTTGGAGTTTTTGTCCAGCTTCCACCAGAATTTACTTCATATCTAGTTTTAGCCTCCACCTCTTCGAGCGTCCCTCCTATTTTAGCCAATTCATTTTGCAAAGCAACTACTCTGTCTGTTTCCTTTATTTTCAAACTTTCCAAACCAGTGAAAATGCCTTTTATTTTTTTTGCAACTAAAACGACCGCAACCGTTTGAGCCAAGTCTGGGCAATCTGTAAAATCCCACTCAAATGATGGGTTTGCCATGGTTTTTTGAAGCAATACCCCATCTGGAGTGAAAGTACTTTTTACACCTAATTCAGACATGATATTGACAATAACACTGTCTCCCTGCAATGAATTTTCTTTCAATCCCAGAAGCTCTATTTCCACTTCATCATTTTCTGCCAAAGCAACAACAGAATACCAATACGACGCACCTGACCAGTCCGATTCTATTTTATAGCTCGTTGGCTTATACTCTTGAGGTTCAACAGAGAGTTTTTTAGCGTCCCAATCTGCAGCTACCTTGACGCCAAAAGCTTCCATCTGCTTTATAGTCATGGTTATGTAAGGAATTGAACCAATTTCGCCTAATAAATTAATTGTCAAGCCATTAGGCAATAATGGGCTTATCATCAATAAAGCCGAAATATACTGACTACTGACATCTCCTCTTATCGATATTTCGTTGTTTTTTTGTTCAGAAAAACCCTTCAATTGTGTAGGAGGATATCCTTCTTTTCCAAGATAATCTATTTCACAACCTATTGACCTTAAAGCATCTACCAAAATACCAATCGGACGTTCGCACATTCTTGGAGTGCCTGTCATGGTTTTGGTTTGATTGGTTATAGCAAAATAAGCTGTCAAAAAACGCATGGTGGTACCAGCATCTAAAACATCAGCTACAGCATCTTCCGATTTTAGTAAACGAATCATCGTTTGGGTATCTCTGGCTGTCGAAAGATTTTGCAACTCCCCCCCAAAACCTGACAAAGCATTGATTATCAAAGCCCTATTACTTTCGCTTTTTGAAGAAGCCAGTCTGATTTTCTCTTTTATACCTCCCGATTGTTTTTTTACTAAAATACGATGCATTGAATAAAATTAAAATTATAAATCACAAAGATAATTTAACATTTTATAGTTTTACCGTAATTTCTTCCAAAAAACTATGCAAATTTGAGCAACAAACTAATAAACCCTAATGGAAATAATATCGGTATTTGATATGTTAAAAATCGGCATCGGCCCATCCAGTTCCCATACCCTTGGGCCTTGGAAAGCCGCTAATAGGTTTTTAAAAACCTTAAACATACCTATAAAATCCGTAGAAAGCATCAGTGTGGAACTCTTCGGCTCTCTATCGCTAACTGGCAAAGGCCACGCTACTGATATTGCTGTTGTGATGGGACTTACAGGGGAAATTCCAGAAGAAATAGAACCTCGAAAAATTCCAACCTCCATAGCAGATGTTAAAACTGATGGAAAACTAAAATTAAACTTTGATAAGGAAATACCTTTCTCTTTTGAAAAAAATATCATTTATCACAAACATTTTTTGCCGTTTCATCCAAACGGAATACGATTTACTGCTTCAACTTTGAGCGATGAAATTTCAGAAACCTATTATTCTATTGGAGGGGGATTTATATGTATTGAAAATGATAATTCAATTCAAAAAGAGCTCAAAACAATTCCATATCCTATTCAAAATGGACTGGAATTATTGACTTATTGCAAAACGAAAAAAATATCTGAGGTGGTACATGAAAATGAATTAGCACTTAATAGTAAAGAAAACGTAGATCTTCAAATTGAAAAAATTTGGAAAACAATGCTCGAATGTATGTATATCGGCTGCACAACAGGAGGTATTTTGCCTGGCGGATTAAATGTAAAACGACGAGCAAACGAGTTTTATACAGACCTCAATGGCCCTGAAAACATTTTGAATTTAGACGATTGGTTGAACAAATTAAGAAATACAGAAGTAAAATTCAGACAAATTCTAAAATGGGTAAGTTGTTTTGCGTTAAGTGTAAATGAGGTAAACGCGTCATTAGGGAAAGTAGTAACTGCTCCCACTAATGGCAGTTCAGGGGTTATTCCTGCTGTTTTGATGTACTATTTGATGATTGAAAACCACGATGCTGGCTTTGAAGAAATCAAAAGGTTTTTGTTGGTGGCGGGTGAAATTGGAAGCATTTTTAAAAAAGGAGCGACCATTTCGGCGGCTATGGGTGGTTGTCAAGCAGAAATTGGAGTTTCGTCAGCCATGGCCGCTGCGGCATTGTGCGAACTTCAAGGCGGAACACCTGAACAAGTTTTAGTGGCTGCAGAAATAGCCATGGAACATCACTTGGGATTAACGTGTGACCCAATAGGAGGTTTGGTTCAAATCCCTTGCATAGAGCGAAATTCAATGGGAGCTTTAAAAGCCATTACAGCCGCCGAGCTTGCACTTGGTACAGACCCGAAAGAAACCAAAGTGCCGTTGGACAAAGTAATCGCCACCATGTGGGAAACCGCTCTGGACATGAACCATAAATACAAGGAAACTTCACAAGGCGGCTTGGCAGTTACAGTGAACAGTGTAGATTGTTGATTCAGAAACTCTTGAAAACTTTCAACTGCTTGTTTTCATTGAGTTTGATGCCATTAAAAAACTTGGAACGGTTATTTAAAACAATCAATCCAGCTTGAATGGCAGGAATCATAACCAGGGCTTCGGAATTTTGAGCTGGAGATCTGCCAAATTGCACCCAATCATAGACCAATGGTAAAAAAGCAGCTAAACTTCCCCAGCCTAAGCCCCATTTAATTCCTTTATAAACCTCTCTTTTGTAAACTTTTCTAATTTCAGACACTTTTATAACCCAAGTTTCAAGCTTTCGTTCCACATTGTTATAGTGCATTATTGTCAATGTAGAATCGCCAATTTCGCTCAATTCCTCTTGAAAAAAATCTCCACTTTTGGTTTTAAATCCGAACATATCTCCAACATAATATCTTCGCCTTTTCTGGTTTCTATAGTTATCCAATACCAAAAAAATCCCACCTCTTTGTATAGTTTTATAAAGATTGGGGTTGTTTTTTTCAAGAAGTTCTTCTACTTGCAGTGCTTCTTTTTGGTGAGGTTCTTGGCCAAAAACAATTTTCGCAGAAGTTAATAAAATTAGAAAAATAAGTTTTCTCATGTGTTGGAATCAGAAAAAGAAACCCCTCCTGAAACTATGATTTTCATAACCTCTGCACTAGAAATGGGTAAAATCTCTACTTGATCTTTGGGTACTATGAACATATCTCCAGAAAAAGCGTAAGCATGTGGACAATAGACACTTACCATATTGGGCAAACCAAAAACATCTAAACCATCTTGCGTTAAAAAACCAAGTTTACGAATATTTGAATCTTTGTTTAGGGTAACCAATACACCCGTTTTAAATTTCTTTTTATCCCCAACAAACGCCGAAATCAGGTCTTTGAAGGCGGTGTAAAATATTTTTACAATGGGCAGGTGCTTCATACCATTCTCCAACCAATTCTGAATGGTTTGCGGAAGAAGACGAGTAAAAACAAAACCTATAAAGGCCGTTCCGAAAAGCACAATTAAAAAACCAAGACCGGGCACAAAAAACTCTTGATTGGGGTTGTCCCAACTGAATTTGATTCTTACCAAACTGTCTACGAAGTCAAATGCACTGTAAAGAATAAGTATTGTAAAACCCACAGGTGCTACAAAAAGTAGCCCCCGAATAAAATATGACAAGAATTTATTTACAAGCTTTCCTAAACTTCCTTCCATAATTACAAATTATTGATTCGTTTGTCTTTGGGATATTTAACCGTGTATTTCAAAGAGAATTGCTTATTTTGTGAGGCTGGCAAATCAAATTCCCAAGTTACCTTTCCAGTATTTGCTTCTAAAACCCCACCCTGCAAATCCTCTACATCTACCTCAATGTCAGAATCTTGCGAAACCGGAACTTGATCTTCCAAAACCACTTTTATCGTTTCTGATTTTGTATTTCTTACCGAAATATTATAACCAAAACTCTCTCTGATATTAGAACCAATCGTTTTTCTGGTTTTAAAGTTCTCAATTTCTTCTCTTTTACCAATTATTCTTGTATCCCTGCCAAGGCTGAGTTTCAATTTATTATCAACACTTTGTTCATTGAGGTAAGTTTTACCAATAAACTTGTTCTCAAAATACACATTTGCCTCTCCTGAAAGCAATTTATACTGTTCCCAATTTTTAAGTTCGGCCACCAAAAAGGCGTTCAAATCAATTTTTGGAGTAATTACGCTTTTGTAGTCTGCCTCAGCACTGTAAGTTTGAATCTCCACGGCTTCAGGTTGCCCACCAGTGGGTATGCTGTAAGTGTTTCCCAAATCAAAATTCACAGACATGGAGGTTTCAACTACCGAAACTGTCCTAGAAGCCACCTCCATATCGGCCATGGCCATCGGAGCGGCCATGGCTACACCATCTTCCATTTTGGCAGCTTTTACATTTCTTTGATAAACAACTGGCGGTACGTAAAAACTCAAAAACTGTGGATTAAGCTCCATTTTTTGCCCAGAAATAGATGGATTAGAAGTTGACAATGAAAGTTTGACATCTTTCCAATCTATGCCCGTGTTTTGATAAACACTTGCTTTGTAAGCAATCGCAACGGGACTTTTTACATCTTTTACGCGTAGGTCATAATTTGGACTCCAGCCCGCATTGTAGGCTACATAGCTCAGTTTAATATTCGCTGGAGTGGCTTTTGAGGCACTCACAGTCAATTCTATTTGGCCAAGTGGCAATGCATTGTTTCTTACTTCTGCAAGTTGTTTCTCCAAACGTATTTTTTTATCTTTCAAAGGCTGCATTTGTCTTTGAATTTGTAAACGCCTTGCTCCTACTTCCGTAAGTTTTACTCTGAAAAAATCTATCATTTCTTTTAAGTCTTCTGGCAAAAGTCCATCCTTTTCGCTTTTTACATTGGCGTTGGCCATGATCATTTTCTCTTCGTTTTGAGCAACGGCGAAAAGCATTTCTAGATTTTCAATATCTGCTTGTACTTTCTGAACAGAATCCTGAAGTACATTGATCTTATTATTCAGGTGATTTGAGCTGTATTTTACGGCCAAAAGCGTAAAGTCACCTTTACCTTCAACCAAAATACTATTGCCGTCAATACTATTGGCTATGTCGTCTACTAATAATTTGGTTACTCCAGCAGAAAGTGAGGTATTTACTGATTTCTCAATTTGGGCTTGCTGCAAAAAGACCGTTACTTTTTCAATTTTAGCTTCTACTTTTTTAACATTTTGAGCAAAAGCAACTGAGATCAAACTTAATACGAATAAAGTTGTTTTTAAAATTTTCATATTTGAGATTATTTACATGAATTAACGCTTTTTTCCTCAAAAAACTTCATTTCTCGGTAATTCTTTTTTCTGAACCTTACAAGCTCAGGTTATTTTTAATAATTTCGCATCCGAAAACAAGGAATAAAATGTACGCTCAAGATAGGGTTCGAAAATTTACAGAAAATATTTTTAAAGCCATAGGCTGTAGCACAAAAGATGCGAAATTATCTGCCGATGTGCTTATAAACGCAGATTTGAATGGCGTTGATTCTCATGGTGTTGCTCGTTTGGCTGGTTATGTTCGACTCTTTGACCATGGAAGACTCAATCCAAAGCCAAATATTACCATAGTTTATGAAACACCAAGCACCGCAACCATCGATGGTGACAAGGGTCTTGGATTGGTTGTAGCACCATTCGCTATGAAATTGGCGATAAAAAAAGCTAAAAAGGCTGGATCTGGCTGGATTTCTGTACAAAACTCCAACCATTTTGGTATTGCTGGCTATCACGCTTCCCAAGCTTTGGAACATGACATGATCGGTTGGGCCATGACCAATGCTGCTCCCTTGGTTGTCCCGACTTTTTCTAAAGAAAAATTATTAGGCACAAATCCAATTGCTGTGGCGGTTCCGGCTGATAAACAACCTGCTTTTTTAGCTGATTTTGCCACTACTGCGGTAGCTTACGGCAAAATGGAAATCTTACAAAGAAAAGGCTTGAATGCACCAATGGGCTGGGTTCAGGACGAAAATGGCGACCCTACAGACAATGCCAATGCTGTAAAAGAAGGCGGTGGACTATTGCCATTAGGTGGCGACAGAGAGCATGGAAGTCACAAAGGATATGGTTTGGGTGCAGTAGTGGATATATTTTCAGGCGTACTTTCGGGGGCAAATTTTGGACCATGGGTGCCTCCTTTTGCTACTGCGGGTTTTCATGGCCTAGCGGCAGAACAAGTCGGGAAAGGCACGGGACATTTTCTTGGAGCCATGCGAGTGGATGGTTTTAGACCAAAAGATGAATTTAAGCAAAGCATGGACAAATGGATCGAGAGGTTCCGTTCTGCCAAACACATCGACGGATATCCAGTACAAATACCTGGGGATCAGGAAAGAAACTTTAGGGCGGAAAGGTTGGTTTCTGGTTTGCCATTGATTGATCCTGTGGTAGATAGCTTGAAGGAATTGGGCGAAAGATTTAAAGTTAGATTTTAGTCCTTACAGAATCTATATTGAATAATTTCGTTAAATTTGTTTCATAAACAATGGTCATTATGACAACGACAATTGAAGGTTTTTACGAAAATGGCAAGATCACTTTGAATGAGTTGCCAAAAAACATTGAGAAAGCTCAAGTTAAAGTTGTTTTTGAAGAAGTTGAGAAAAAAGGGGAAACTGGGAAAAGAAAGATGGGAATCTTTAAAGGCACTATTACAATGTCAGATGATTTTGACGAACCCTTGGATGAACTAAAAGAATACATGGAATGAGGTTTCTACTTGACACCCACACAATTTTATGGTACTTTGATGAAATCGGTAACCTTTCTGAAAAAACTCACGAAATAATTGCAAAAAATGAAGAGGAGTGTTTTGTAAGCATTATTTCATTATATGAAATGGCCATTAAGGTAAACATTAAAAAAATCCAATTGAAAAAATCAATAGACGAATACAAAAATGGGCTGATTGAAAATGGGTTTACAATAATTCCAATCGAAATTCATCATTTAAAGTACTACACCCATTTACCGCAAAACCCAACCCACAAAGACCCATTCGATAGACTCATTATTTCTACAGCGGCAGTGGAAGGTCTAAAAATAATCAGCAAAGACGAAAAATTTAATCTGTATCCAGATATCGTCGAAACTGTTTGGTAATTTTGTAAACAATTGAGAAATCCTTTTTTCTCCATTTAACACTAAAATCTTTGTTTCTCAGCGACCTAGCAGATTAAATAATAATGAAAAACATAAACATAGGCCTTATACAAATGTCTTGCACCGGAAACGTGCAGGAAAACATCGATAAAACTATTATCAAAATCAGAGAGGTTGCGGCAAAAGGAGCCCAGATCATCTGTTTGCAAGAGTTGTTTTCTTCACTTTATTTTTGTGATGTAGAAGATCATGATAATTTCAAATTGGGAGAGTCTATTCCTGGCCCAACAACCGAAACTATGCAAAGTGTGGCCAAAGAATTGGGCGTGGTGCTGATAGTTTCACTCTTCGAAAAACGTGCTCAGGGTTTATATCACAACACCGCCGCTATTATTGATGCGGATGGAAGTTATTTAGGCAAATATCGCAAAATGCATATTCCAGATGATCCTGGTTATTATGAAAAGTTTTATTTTACACCAGGAGACCTTGGTTACAAAGTTTGGGAAACCAAATTCGGGAAAATCGGGGTGTTGATCTGTTGGGATCAATGGTACCCGGAGGCCGCACGTATCACTTCACTAATGGGTGCCGACATTTTGTTTTACCCTACGGCCATTGGTTGGGACATGGACGAGAAAGATCCTGTAATCAACCAAGAACAATATGAGGCTTGGCAAACCATCCAACGTTCTCATGCAGTTGCAAATGGACTTTACGTGGTTTCGGTTAACAGAGTAGGCATAGAGGCCAATCAGAAATTCTGGGGAGGATCTTTCATAGCCAATCCCCATGGACGATTACTTTATTTGGCTTCTCATGAAAACGAAGAAACGCATGTAGAAACCCTTGATTTAGACAAAACCGAATATTACCGTACCACCTGGCCGTATCTCCGAGACCGAAGGATAGACACCTACGAACCGATATTGAAAAGGTTTGTTGATTAATTTCAATAAACCTTTTTTTATAAAAAACACATTTTATCAATTTTTAAAAACCAAAATTCCTCATTTTCAACCACACCCAAATACCCCCATCCTTTTTTTAGTTTAAACTTTTACCAGTCAATCAATTTTGTGTGAATTTTACAAGTTTTATAAATAATTATATAAGCGATTTCTGAGTTTAATACTTTCTTTTGTTTTATCAAAACGTCAAAAATATTAAGACGAATGCTAGAAATCTCAAGAATTGATTTCTCTAAGAAACTTAAACATTAATTATATGAAACCTTCTAAATTTACCTCAAAAAAACTCAATTCTTCTAAAAAATATCGCAAGACAGCACTACAAAAAGTTTCAGGATCGTTAATTCACTTCTTTAGTTTAGTTTTAGTTTTTATCCTTTTTTCAATTTCTACGTTTGCTCAACCAGCATCCGCTATGCTGGATGTAAGTGCCCCAAATAAGGGAGTACTAATACCCCGTGTAAGTCTAACATCAAATTTAGACATCGCTACGGTTCCTTTACCAGTTACCTCTCTTTTAGTCTACAATACCAGCACTTCGGGTACTTATCCAAACAATGTTTCTCCAAATTTCTACTATTGGGCTGGAAATAAATGGAAACCTTTAGGTGGTCCTTTAGGATATTCTGAGTTCTTCGCATTAATGCCTGGTGATAATGCTGCTACTATTGCAGCAGGAACAGCCATTAATTTTCCACAAAATGGACTGACAGATGGATATATTACCAGATCAAGTTCTAATCAATTTATTTTACCTGATGTGGGCATTTATCTTGTGCATTGGCAAGTTAGCATTAGCGAAGGAGCCCAACTTGTGATAATGCTTAATGGAACTGAGCTAGCAAATTCAGTGGTTGGAAGAGCCACAGGAACTTCTCAAATAGTCGGTCATACCTTGATAAACACCACTTTACCAACTAGTATTTTGAGTATTACCAGCCCTGCAGGAAATACGCCTGCACTTACCATTACTCCTACTGCCGGAGGAACTCATGCGGTGTCGGCCAACCTCGTTATTACACGTATACAATAAATGATATTTTTTACACAACATAAAATCAATATTATATGGAAACTGAAGATTATTTAAGAATAAATGTAGGGGGTAGAACTCGACTTTTCTCTCAAGATGTTGCCTACTTTGAAGCCGATATGAATTATACAATTATTCATTACAACATCGGTAATTCAAAAATTGTAGCAACCACCTTAGGGCTAATTCAAGGACGAATTCTGGATAAAAATACTTTTGTTAGGCCTAATCGCAAGTACCTTATAAACGTGGCCTACATTAATAATTTTTCACTCGATAATTTACTTTTACAAAACGAACTTCAAATACATATTTCTAGAAGACGAAAAGTATCGGTCATTCCGGTAATCGAGTACTATTTGGCCAATAAAAATTAGTGCGTATATTCCTTTTTTAACTTCTTAAATCAAAAAAAAATCTTCCAAAATCTAAACTTTGGAAGATTTCTTTTTTTACACTTAAATGTAAAAGGTAAGGCTCTACAAAAACATTTTAAACCTCCTCCACTATCAACTTTATACCATCTATCTTTTTTATCAGCACCTTTGTGCCTTCTTCAATCGACTTACCATCAACCTGATAAGCAATCCAATCAGAACCTCTATAAAAAACCTTCCCTTCTCCATTGGCCGGAATTACTTTCGAAACCTTGGCAAATTCGTCGATGATTTCTTTAAATTCCGAACTGTTTTTGGTAAAAAGCTCTAGTATTCTTTTCCTAAAAAACAATAAACTGACAATCGAACTCAATGCAAATATGATTACTTGAGAAGGAAGTTCTTCCGCTAAGCCCAAATAAACAAACAAGGCAGTCACCAAAGCTCCAATTCCGAAAAATATGGCGTAAAATGAAGTAGTAAAAATTTCTAAAATGAGCAGCACTACTCCTATTATCACCCAGATATTTATACCTGAAATTTCCATTTTATTTAGTATTTTCTTGTTTGGTACTTTCTTGTTTGATTACGTTCATGGCAGTCGCAATAATGCTCGAAACATCGGCCAGATTAGAAGGCAATATCATCGTATTGGTCGTTTTGGCCAACTTGCCAAACTGTTCAATATAGTTTTCAGCTACTTTCAGCTGAACTGCTTGCATACCACCTTTTGATTGTATAGAATCCGCCACCAGTCTGATAGAGTCTGCAGTGGCTTCTGCTACAGCCCTAATAGCATTTGCTTCACCTTCGGCCTTGTTTTTTTGTTGTTGCATTTGTGCCTCAGACTCTAAAACCACACGCTCTCTTTCACCTTGGGCTACATTGATAGCAAACTGTTTTTTACCTTCCGATTCCAAAATAACCGAACGTTTCTCTCTTTCTGCTTGCATTTGTTTTTCCATGGCTTGCAATACCGTGGTTGGAGGCGATATGTTCTTAATTTCATATCGAAGCACTTTTACACCCCAACCAATAGCAGCCTCGTCTATAGCAGCTACCACCGCAAGGTTTATAACCATTCTTTCCACAAAAGTCTTGTCCAAGTCTATCTTACCAATTTCGCTACGCATGGTAGTTTGAGCCAATTGCGTAACCGCAAAAACGTAGTCATTAATACCGTAGGATGCCTTTTGCGGGTCTACCACTTGAAGGAAAATAACTCCGTCTACACGCACTTGTACGTTGTCGCGGGTGATACAAATCTGCTCGTGAATGTCATAAGCTTGCTCCTTGAGACTATGCTTGTAGGCTATTCTATCAAAAAACGGAATGATAAAATTGATACCTGGCTGTAGAATTCCGTTGTATTTGCCCAACCTTTCCGCTATATAGGCGTTTTGTTGAGGTACAACTTTGACGGCCATCATGATGACCACAACAATTAAAAGCGTAATGGCGATAAGTGAATACATATTTGTTTTGTTTAAAAGTTTAGATAAATAAATATAATACCTCAAAATTAGTGTTCCCAGCGAATCTCAAAATATAATTCGGATGAACTAAGGCGGAATATGTGAGATTGGATGCAGGATTGGACAAACGGTAATTGACATATTCAAGATAAAATATAAATATACGAGTCTAAGTTAAAGTATATCAGTGGTTTAAATTACCTTTGTACAAAATTACAGTAGTGATATTGCAACATACATGAGAAAAAGAATAACAGAAGGTCGCAACAGCGACAGAGATTCGAGCAAAAGCTCGTTTGGCAAACCAGATTTCAAAAGAAAAGAAGGTGGTTTTAGCCCAGAAAAAAGAAGTTTTGATAAGCCTTTTGCTAAAAAAGATGGTTTTTCGAAACCCGCAGGCGGAAATGATAAGTTCCCGAAAAGAGAATTTAAACCCAACAATTTCAGCAAGTCAGAACCAGGAAATGATAGATTTCCTAAAAAAGAATTCAAGCCAAATACTTACGGCAAACCTGAAGGTGGCAATGACAGATTCCCGAAAAGAGATTTCAAGTCGAGCACTTACGGCAAACCTGAAGGACCTTCGGAAAGATTTACCAAAAGAGACGTTGAAAACTTAGGAAACCGATATCCTGACCGAAACGCCCCAAGAAAAGACGCCAGACCAGATTCCGGACGCTCAACGGATAGATTTCCCAAGAAAGAGTTTAAGCCAAATACTTATGGAAAACCAACCTCTGGCTCTACAGAAGGTAGATTTCCACGCAAAGACGATCGTTTCCCAAGAACTGAAAACCGTTCGGAAGGTTTTCCTAAAAGAGAATTTGGCGGTAGAAGCGAAAGACCAGAAACTGGCTACAAACCAAGAGAGGACAATAGGGGTGGTTTTGATAACAGAAACGAAAGACCTAATTTCGAAAGAAAGGCATTTGATAGGAAAGAAAATACTTCAAAGCCTGAAATTAGCAAATCAAATTACGGTAACAACAAAAACGCCAAGCAGGCCATCCGTCCAAATTATGAAGAAGATGCTCTAAAAAGTAAACTCCCACCAAAAGTTAGAACCAAGGTGGAAAGTAGTGAGACTTTTACGCCCACCATTCGTCTGAACAGATACTTGGCCAATGCGGGACTTTGCTCAAGAAGAGATGCTGACGAGTTTATAGCAAGTGGACAAATTACTGTAAACGGGGAAGTTATAACTGAAATGGGTTACCAAGTACAGCCAACCGATGTGGTAAAATATGGCAGAAAAATATTAAACAGAGAGAAATTGGTGTATGTATTATTGAACAAACCCAAAGATTTCTTAACCACGACTGACGATCCAGAAGGCCGCAAAACCGTAATGGATTTAGTACAAAAGGCCTGTCCAGAGCGTATTTATCCGGTAGGTAGATTAGACAGAGCCACTACGGGGCTTTTACTCATGACCAACGATGGCGAATTGGCCGAAAAACTTTCGCATCCTTCCAATGCCATGAGAAAAATCTATCAGGCAGAATTAGATAAAAAAATCGAACAAGAAGACTTTGATAAAATTCTTGAAGGTGTAGAGTTGGAAGATGGAATGATTAAAGCGGATGATTTGTCTGTTATCACGCCTGACCGCCAAGTGGTTGGAATAGAAATCCATAGTGGAAAAAATAGAATCGTAAGAAGAATTTTTGAATCATTAGGATATGAAGTAACCAAACTCGACAGGACCACCTATGCAGGTTTGACAAAGAAAGATTTGCCAAGAGGAAATTGGAGATTTTTAACTGAAAAAGAGGTGATTAGATTGAAATACTTAATTTGAATTTGATTAATTTTGCATAAATAAACAATAAACCAAAAAACAATGGAAGAGAATAAAAAAGAAATCGTTGACCAAGCTGCAGACCAAGTAGAAAGCACAGCAACTGAAAAAATTGCTGAGGTAACAGATGCTGCTGCTGAGAAAATCACTGAGGTTAAAGATGCTGCCGCTGAGAAAATTGCAGAAGTTAAAGATGCAGCTGCTGAGAAAATTGCGGACATTAAAGAAGATACTGCTGAGGTAGTGGCGAATTTGAAAGAAGAAGCTACGGAAAAATTGGCAGAAGCTAAAGAAAAAATGACTGAGCTAGCTGGAGAAGCCACAGAAGCATTTAATACAGCAAAAGAGAAAGTAAGTGAATTAATCGATACTGAAAAAATAAAAGCGGAAGCAGCTGAGAAATTGGCAGATGCAAAAGCTTTGGCTGGAAATATTGCTGGTGAAGCGACAGAGGCATTTAACACAGCTAAAGCAAAAGTTACCGAGTTGGTAAATGCTGAAAGTGTTGCTGAATTCAAAAGCGAAGCTGCTGAGAAATTGGGAGATTTGAAGGAAGATGCAGAAGAAGCTCTTAACAAAGCAAAAGATAAAGCCAACGAATTGGCCGGAGAAGCTGAAGAAGCCGTAACACAAGTTGCAGCCAAAGCAAAAGGATTTTTTGCGAGACTTTTCGGAAAGTAATCAAACTAAAAACCCAATCCAACGATTGGGTTTTTAATTAAATATATTTTTCAATTATTTCTGAAATTATATTTTATTCAGAACATACTATTACTTTTATTCTACCAATAATAATATTAATTTCAGAATATAAAATCACAAAAAAACCTCCAAAGCTTTCACTGAGGAGGTTTATGAATTATAACAACAATCAGTCAATCTTCACTTTTCTACTTATTCCATCTTCACCTTGAGACACAATCACGAAATAAGTACCTTTCGCACCTTTTCCTAGCTTAATTTGTCCTACATATTCTCCTTCAAAGTTCTTAGCTTCTTCTTTCGCTTTTACGTTGCCTTGAAGATCCAATACTGTAATATTCACATCACCAGACTTTGGAGCAAAAAACCTGATATTCAAAACGTTGGTTTCAGGTTTATTGGTAAATACGTCCACACTTCTAATCGTTGTAGGCTCCATTACTTTTTTCATGCGGTCATCAAAAACCTCCATATCAAAGTTTCTGAATTTATGAGGAATTTCGGCCAAATGATCAGAGAGTCTATCCATTTCGAAGTTAAACTCTTGTATTTTTCCTTTTGGAAAACCTTTACTTTTGTAAGGCATCCTGCCATAACCTCTGAATACGTCTTCGTCTTCTGACCATTCAAAATCACCATCTTCATTGTCTCTTACAATAACTTTCACACGTTTTTCGCCACCTTTTTTATCCACTATAACGGTATCCAGTTGCTCGTCGAGTATCATAACATTCGAATCTCCCTCTTTGAAATCAATCTCTTTCTCTGTAATCTCTACTTTGCCATTGATGTTCTTCTCAATTCTAACCTTCTTTTTACCTGGCTTGTCAGAATCCATTACCTCAGTTTTGATTTCTTTTCTTACTTCTTTGGTTTGTGCCAAAGCTCCAAAAAATGCCATGCTGGCAACACCCATCATTATTACTTTTTTCATATAGTTTGTATTTTTTATATCAATAGACAAAATATTTTTGCGAAGGTTGCACATAATAATATTTTGAGAATTACATTTAGTCTTAAAAAAAGTTAAATCCGATTTCAAAAGCTTTTTAATATAGTCAAAGTACGAATGCAATGCTTGAAGAGCTACAAATGCATTTAAAGATCATTATTAAAAACAAATAAAAAATGAAATATGCTAGTACGAATAGTAAAAATGACCTTCAAACAAGAAAAAATTAAAGAATTCTTAAGTTTTTTGGAGGAAAACAAGCATAAAATCAGGAATTTCCCAGGTTGTTTGATGGTAGAAATACTTCAAGAAATAGGCCAACCCAATGTCATCATGACACACAGCCACTGGGAATCTGCACAAGACCTCGAAAATTATAGAAATTCCGAATTGTTCAATTTTGTGTGGAGCCATACAAAAATCCATTTTGAAGATAAACCTGAAGCCTATTCTATGTTATCTTTGGATAAACTTTAAGGAATTTCTATTCGTTAGAACAGTATAAAATCAGCATTAACATGAAATACAGCATCCTTCTATCTGTTTTTTTATTTTTTAGTTTTGACGCCATGGCCTCAGTCGATAATCCCAAAACACAAACTGAGGATTTTGATGGAAGAAAAAGAAAAAAAGACGGGTCTTATAAAAAAAAGAACCACACTTTGAAAAAACTAATTCAAGGTAAAAGGTACTGCGATTGCCCTAAACACTGAAATAAATGAAAAGATACTTATCCACTTTTTTTGCATTTGCTTTTTTTATAAATGCTCATAGCCAAGGATTTACAGAAAAAGAAGTTGAATTCTGGGACTTAACAGAAAGCTTCAAACTAAGCGGTACATTGACCACCCCAAATGGGCTCAACAAATTTCCAGTGGCGGTTCTTATCAGCGGATCAGGACAAACCGATAGAGACGAAACCATCGGCAAACACAAGATTTTTAAAACTTTGGCCGAATATCTAAGCAACAATGGCATCGGTGTACTCAGATACGACGACCGAGGAGGATTTAAGTCGAGCGGACCGTCTGTTGCCAACAGCACCACACAAGAACTTGCTCTGGATGTCGAAGCCGCCGTTGAGTATCTCGAAAACATTGAAAAGTTTGAAAACGTAGGCTTGATTGGGCACAGTGAAGGCGGAGGGATTGGCCCAATTGTGATTTCAAAAGTCAAAGATGTATCCTTTTTCGTTTCACTGGCTGGCCCAGGCGTTACTGGAAAAGAAGTACTTTTGAAACAAAATAGGGATATATATTTAGGAGTGGGGGTAAAAGAAGAACACATCAATCACTATTTAGATAGCTTTTTCGAGCCTGTCTTAGATTTCATGGTTTCCGAAAATGACAGTACAACGAAAGCCAACAAGATAAAATCTCTGGGCGAAAATTATAGAGAAAAGTACAAAGGAGAGAATTTTGCCTTGAGCATGAACACCAACGAGACCAACATTCCAGTATTTATGCGACAACTTAATTCAAAATGGTTTGTGAGTTTTATTCAGTTTGACCCAAAACCATATTTGAAGCAGGTGGATTGCCCAACATTAGCTTTGAATGGCAGTTTGGATGTGCAGGTAGAAGTTAAGACAAACCTCGGAGCGATAGAATCTCTAAATAATAAACACATAAAAACGAAAATTTTAGAAAACCACAACCATCTTTTTCAATTGGCTAAAACTGGTGGACTTCAGGAATATGCAAAAATAAAAGAGGCCATTTCTGTGGAAGCCTTAACAGAAATTAAGAACTTTATAGTCCAACTCAAATTTTAGACCTGATATATGTCTTATAAAAAACTCCTGCTTTCCTTACTGATTTCAGCCAATGCCTTTGCCAACACTGTTCTGAGTGAAAGAATAGCCAATTATGACATAAAAGTCAGCCTAAATCCCCAAACCAAGACGCTAAAAGGAAGCCAGACTTTAACCTGGACCAACAAAACATCAAAACCTACCACTGAATTACAATTTCATCTTTATCTCAATGCCTTCAAAGACGAAAACTCCACATTTTTCAAGGAATCGGGCGGTCAACTGCGTGGCGACAAAATGGATACCACAAAACTCAGAAATTTCGGAAATATCTATTTGAGTACTTTAAAAATTAGAAATGGGGAAAATCTTTACCCAAAAATAAAATTTATTCAAACTGACGACTTTAATATTTATGACAAAACAGTAATTCAAGTAAAGCTCGCAAAAGCCATAAATCCTGGAGAAACGGTCATTCTCGACATGGATTTTAGGGCGAAGCTCCCCAAAATATTTGCCAGAACTGGCTGGGCAGACAACGATTATTTTTTTGTAGGTCAATGGTTTCCCAAAATCGGAGTTTTGGAAGAAAACGGAAAATGGAATTGCCATCAGTTTCATGCAAACACAGAATTCTTTTCAGACTTTGGAAATTACAATGTTCAAATTACCTTACCAAAAAATTATACCGTGGCCGGAACAGGTGAAAAAGTCTCTGAAACAAACAGCCAAGGCCAGACAAAAACCATAAGATTTTCGGCAAGCGACGTCCATGATTTTGCTTGGACAGCTTCGCCGCACTATAAATATTTGGAAGAAAAATACAAAGGCATAAAAATAATGGCTTTCATGCAGCCAGAGCATTTTTATATGGCCAAAAGGTACTTTGAATCAGCCAAAAACGCCATAGATTATATGGAGAAAAAAGTTGGCAAATATCCCCACAGCACCTTGTCATTGATAGACCCAAGCTTGGCAGGCTCTGGTTCTGGCGGTATGGAATATCCTACATTGATCACTTGTGGGAGTTATTGGGGTTTGGGCCGCTGGGCTAAGTTTCAGGAGGTCGTAACTATCCACGAATTTGTCCATCAGTATTTCCAAGGCATGGTAGCAAGCAATGAGTTTGAAGACTCTTGGATGGACGAAGGCTTTACCCAATATTACGAAGGCCGAATCATGCAGCAGTATTATGACGGCCAGCAAGCCAATGTTTTCGGGTTTACACTCCACGATATGGCCTCCTCAAGAGCCAGTTATGTCATGATGGACAATCCAAAAATATCAGAAATAAGGAGAAACGCATGGAGCTACCCAGGCGGAACTTATGGTGTTATGACTTATCAGAAAACGGCCACTTGGCTAAAAACCTTGGAGGGTCTCCTAGGCACAAAAGTGATGGACGATGTCATGCAAACCTATTTTGCACGCTACAAATTTAAACATCCCACACCACAAGACTTTATCAACACCGCCAATGAGATTGCCGCCAAGCAAACAAAATTCCAAAATTTAGACTGGTTTTTTAAACAGGTATTATTTGAGGCACCCGACTGCGACTATGCCGTCTCTGCACTCACCAACGCACCGAGAAAACAAACGCCATTTGGTACTTTTACTGTAAGCCGACTCGGTGAAATGACCATGCCCACACAAATAAAAGTGGTCTTTGACGACAAGAAATTCTTGATCTTAAACTGGGACGGCAAGGAGCGTTACAAAAAATACAAGTTTAATAAGAGAATCAAATATGCCCAAATAGACCCCAATTATATCAATTGGATGGATTTGAACATGATCAACAACTCCATGGCGGCCAAAGAACCCACCAAAGCCGCAGCCAAATACAGCACCAAAATGCTTTTCTGGGTGCAGAGGGTGTTGTTTTTCTTTGGGGGGTTGGGGTGATGCTGTTGCTTAAAAACCATTAAATATGTAAATAAAGTACCACAAAGGAATTGACCAAATGATGGGTTCAAAGGGCAAATTAAATCATAAATAAATATTGATTAAGAGAACGACTTCCTTTATATTTGATTTTACGACCGAGATACTGAGAATCTAAAAAATATCGGAACCTCTAATAAACACAAAAAAATATGTCTACCAATAAAAATAAGCACAAACAACTAAAAATCAATATATTAAATGAATTATTCACAAAAATACAATTGAGATATTTGTCGACACTAAAAAAAAAGGCAGTCAAACATACTTGTTGTATAGCATATAGAACTCACGAAATGATTCAACCAAAAAATCTAAATCATAATTTGTACCTTTGCCAAGAATGAAGAATTTTTCAGACATATCATTTTGGAAACAAAATTATGGATTACTTCCCTTGCATTTAAAAAATGTAGCGGAAAGAAGGTTTCTTATGCTAAATGGTGGGTATGGAGACTTTTGTTTGCAAACTAATGAAGATGGTGATTTTGATTTATTTAATGAATATTCTTGGTCTTCAAATACTAAAAATTACCTAATTGTTGAAAAAGACAATATTCAAATTGTTAACTGGCTTGATTCGGAACCTGAGTCTATCCCAAAAAAGGCTATAGAATCAAATCTTGGTAAATTTTATAAGTATTTACTTTCAAAGTCATATAAAACTCAGAATGATGCAGTCCCATTTGTAATTGATATTTTTAAACAATTGCGGAATGAAACTACTGAAAAACAAAATCCTAAGAATGCTATTAGCATTCTTTTTCAGCTGTTAATAAGTCTAGAAAATGATAATTTAGGAGGTATTCCTGACAAATTCATAGATTTTGAAAAAGCTCATTTACCGAATAACTTTGAACATTATAGAGATAGATTGCTTAAAGGTGTTAAATCTATTAAGCCCAATTTAGATTTAATCTTGCGACATACATCAGGAGCATTATTTCAAGAAGCTCATAAAGAAGTCCTATATTTTGATTTACAAAGGGATTTATTTGGTGGTGTTTCAAATAATCTTATAACAAAAAATGACTCCTATTCTAGTATTCATTATACTCCTCCATTTTTAGCAAGAACAATAGTTGAAAATTCGCTAAAAGAAATTGATTATTCAAAACCAACCTTACGAATTTTAGATCCAAGCTGTGGTTCTTCAGAATTTTTGATCGAGGCTCTCAAACAATTAAAATTTTTGGACTATAAAGGGAAAATATCGTTGGTGGGTTATGATAGTTCGGCCAGTGCAATAGAAACGTCTAAGTTTTTACTCCATTACGAAAATAAAACACAATGGGATGGAAAAATAGATTTACAAGTTGAAATTGTCGATGATTCCCTTTCAAAAAATTGGGGGACTGATAATGATCTGATTCTAATGAATCCTCCATTTGTTTCCTGGGAACAATTAAAGAGTAAAGATTCACGTGAATTGATAAAAGAGGTTCTTGGTAATAGTTTTACAAAAGGAAAGCCAAATCAGGCCAGTGCATTTTTTCGAAGAGCAACTCAATCATTAAATGCAAGTGGAGTTTTGGGTTGTGTTCTTCCTTCGTCACTTTTAACCTTTGATTCTTACAAGAATCTTAGAAATGAAATTACTGAAAGCTTAGATTTAAAACTCCTAGCAAAACTAGGCAATTATGTCTTTGAAGATGCATTAACTGATGTAAGTTTATTTATTGGAAAGAAACCTCAAAGTTTAACATATCCAAGAGTGATTTGGACAAAAAACGAAAAAGGGATTGTTCCAGAGGCACTTAGGGAATTGAGAAAACTTCAAATTAATAATGAAAATGCAAAATTGGAAACAAGCTACAATATCTATACTCCAAAAGTATTTCCATTCTTAAAGGATAGCTGGAAACTAATTTCTTATAATGAAGAATCTTTTATTAGAGACCTTGAAATCTTTGTTGCTGATAAAAAGCTAACTAGAATAGCAAATTTATTTATTGTAAAACAAGGAATTAGAACTGGTAGTAGGATTTTTCTTTTAGACAAAAATGAATTTGCTTCGATACCTACCAACGAAAAGAAATTTTATAAAAAAGTTATTGGGAATGACTCGATAAAAAATGGTTACTTGAAAACTAATAATTTTGTGTGGTATCCTTATTCTCAGGATGGTCCTGCTTTTAGTAATAATGAAGACTTCGAAGCAACCGCACCATTTTCCTATAATAGATTACTAGAACATAAGAATAGTTTAATTGAAAGGGCAAGAAAAAGTGAATCAAACTGGTGGCAACTCAGTGAACACAGAGCCTGGCTAAGAGAAAAAAAACAAAGATTATTTTCTACCGAATTTGGCAGATCTGATTCTTTTGCTTTTGATATATCAGAAGAAATTGTCGTAGAAAGAGGAAATGGTTGGATACCTAAGAAAAAGTTTGAAACAGATGATTATTATTTTTATCTATCTATTTTTTCAAGTTCAGTCTTTGATAGATTATTAAGTATTTATTCAAAACAACTAGCTGGCGGAAAGTGGTATGATTTAGGTGCGAAGTATACGAAAGATATTCCAGTTCCAGATGCCACAAGAATAAATAAGGATGAGACTAATTATTTAAAGCTAGTTTTCCTTGGAAAAGAATTAGAAAAAGGGAATTCTTCAGCTATTTATTCTATTAATGACGAAGTGGGAAACTTATATCCTCAAATATAGAATTCTATGCTTCAAGTACAAATCATAGAAGAGTTAAATAAATTTCTTAAAAATTATCTGAACTTAGATTTCAAACCTCTGTATTCTAAGGAATTAAATGTTTTTAAAATTCAAGGAAATTTCGATGCAATTAATCACCGAAGAAATGATTCAGAGAAAATAACAGTAATACCTTGGTTTGATGACTTCTTTCTTTATGTTGAAATCAAATTTATGCAAGATTATTCTCATAAGTTAATTTCTATATCAATATTTCAAGGTAGTGAAAATGACATTAAAAAGAATCAACTTTTTAGGGCAGAATGGGATGACTATAATATAGATAATGAAAGTAGGCCTCAACCACATTGGCACATAACAAGAGACAATGCAATTTATGATAAGTTTAGTGACCTGACAAATCACAATGATGAAAAAGAAAAAATAGGATTTGAATTTTTTGAAGAAGTTCAAACAGAGGTTTTTGATACTAAGAAGATTCATTTCGCAATGTCTGGAAATTGGCAAAACCAATTGTCACCTGTTCATAAAATTGAGGATGCTTCTAAAGTTGTTGCTTGGATGGAGGGTTTACTTGAACATATCAAGTATGAACTTAAGAATTGAAATACGCTATGCAACAATAGATATGACAGAATAGGATCAATTCCTCGCATACTCCGCATATCCAAATCGTTAGTTAAAATTTAATAAACAACTCAATACCAAATATATACCCTAGATAAATTCATTATGGAAACAGAAAATTATATTTCTAAATTTTGGACAAGAATATGGTCACTTCTTACTGATTGCATTGTATTGGGAGTGATTGGATTTATTTTTGGAATGCTACTACAAGACTTCCTTGTAAGCATTGGAAAATATGGTTTAATATTCGGCTTAACAATCACTGTTTTATATCAAACTATCCTTAATTCAAAGATTGGTAACGGACAAACAATCGGGAAAAGAATTTTTAATATTCAAGTTTTAGACACAGAAGGAAACTTAATTGGAATAGATAAATCATTTTTGAGGTCTTTAATTCTATCTTTTCCTTATTTCATTGCAAACTTACCCATCCCAGGCCTACCAGAATTGGGGGTCTTGAACATAATTAAAACTTTGATTTTGTCTTCCATTGTTTTAGGCGTTATTGTAATTTATATATTTAACAAACAAACAAGACAATCGCTCCATGATTTAATTGCTGGTACTTATGTTGCTACTATTTTCAGATATGAAGAACATTTTAAATTACGTAAAATTTCTAAATTTCCATTTTATATTCTTGGAGGTTTAATCACTTTAATGATCTGCATTTCAATTTACGTTTCAACTTTAAGAATTCCTCAATTAAAAACTGCCTTAGATATCCACGCTAAAATTTCTAAGTTAGATGGAATAATAAATGCGGGTGTTACTAACAATACCAGTAATATTAATGGTGAGATAACTCATTCGCTACAACTAAATTTATCAGTTCAAAATATACCAAATAATGAAATTGAAAATGATAAAATAGTTAAAGAAACTATTCAGACAGTATTAAAAAATGTACCAAAAGTTGATGATTTTGATTTCATTAAAGTAACATTAATAAGAGGCTTTGACATTGGAATTGCATCACAAAATACAAGTAAGTCGGTTTCACAATCACCAAACGCTTGGAGAGAATTATTGAAATGACAAAAAAACTATCGCTAAAAATTAAGGCTTCGTTTGGCAAATTTAATGCATTCAATCATTTAGAATTAAGCCTAAATTGACCTTTATATTCCATGAATTTTCCATTTATAGAGTTTCCCGCTGTGTTTTATGGTTTTTCTATGAGACTTAAGACTTTTACTCTTTTACCCACACTATTTCTCCAAATACCCCAAAATCTTTTTCATGTCAAATTCGTCTTCGCCAGAGGCTTCTAGGTAGTCGGTTTTTATGGTGGAGGGTTTGCCCATTTTGAGGTAGGATTTCCAGATGTGGTCGATGTACCAAGTCGGTATGTAGCCCCAGCGGGAATCCATGGCTTTTCTGATAATAAAGGTGCGTTTGGATATTTTTACAAAAATGCGTTTCTCATATAGGGCGTTGAGTAGCGGATCGTGAAAAGCAAAAAAGCCTTCCACGATCACCACATCAAATCGTTCTCTAAAATCAGAAACTACCTCTAACAACAAACCGTGGTCGATAGAAAGTGGTGATTCCCAATCTGTTTTGTCCTTTATTTTGGGTATTTGGGTTTCGGGAAAAACAAAGTCGTCCTGGTGAAAAATAATAGCCTTTTTCCCATTTCTCCTGAAATGGGTCACCAAAAGGTTTGCTAAAGTACTTTTCCCAGACCTACTCGGTCCTCCGATACCTATTACCATGTTTGTTTTTTTAAAACCAACTCGTTTTCTTTTTTCCACTCAAGCCCAAAGCACCTAAGAGCGACCTGGTGATGATGGAGGCGGCTGTTCTACCAATCTGTCTCGTAACAGAACTCGACAAAATGGTCTCTAGCGTAGATTTTTCTTGCTTTCCTTTTGGTGCATCTTCTGTCTCCTCAGACTCGTCTGCCGTATTGAGTTTCTCATTTAAAATTTCATACGCACTCTCACGATCTACCAATTCGTTATATTTCTTCGCAATCTTAGATTTTTCAACGATTTCGTCCATTTCATCATCCGACAAAATATCCATCCGGCTTCTTGGCGGACACATAAAAGTAACGGCAAGCGGCGTTGGAATTCCCTTTTCGTTCAAACACGTAACCAAAGCCTCCCCTATTCCCATGGCAGTCAGAATATCTTCAGTTTGGTAAAAATCGGTTTCTGGATAATTTCCTGCGGCTTCCTTGATGGCTTTTCTGTCATTTGCAGTAAAGGCTCTGAGTGCATGTTGCACTTTCAAACCCAACTGAGCCAACACCGAAGCAGGAACATCCTGAGGGTTTTGGGTACAGAAATATATCCCAACTCCTTTAGATCTGATGAGTTTTATTACGGTTTCTATCTGATTCAACAAGGCCTTGGAAGCTTCTTGGAACACCAAGTGGGCTTCGTCTATAAATATCACCAATTTTGGTCGGTCTTCATCTCCAGCTTCTGGCAATGAGGCATATAGCTCAGCTAACAAACTCAACATAAAAGTGGAGAAAAGCTTGGGTCTGTCCATCAAGTCCATCACTCTTAGCACAGAAATCATCCCTCTTCCCTGATTATCAATACGCATCAAATCGTCGATATCAAACGAGGTTTCGCCAAAAAACACATCCGCACCTTGTTGCTGAAGTTCTATCACTTTTCTCATGATAGTGCCCAGGGAGGTGGTGGACATTCTACCATAGTTATTTTCAAACTCATCTTTGCCGTCTTCACTCAGATATTGGATCACCCTAATGAAATCTTTGAGGTCGAGCAAAGGCAGTTTATGGTCATCGCAATATTTAAACATCACCGACACAATGCCTTCTTGCGTGTCATTCAATCCCAATATTTTGGAG
Source organism: Lacihabitans sp. CS3-21 (assembly GCF_024343675.1). GTDB lineage: Bacteria > Bacteroidota > Bacteroidia > Cytophagales > Spirosomataceae > Leadbetterella. The sequence continues at coordinate 305,741 of NZ_RJUD01000097.1, read as the reverse complement.
AGTAGTATAGGGCCAAACTCCGAAACTGTGGCTCTGAGTCTTGTGCCTTTTTGGTCGCTGAGCGTAAGCATTTCTACCGGAAAACCATTCGGATTGTATTCTATTCCAGCAGCTTGTGTTCTTTCTAAAATAAAATCTTTCTCTTCGCCTGGCATGGCAATACCGCTCAAGTCTCCTTTTATGTCCATCATCAATACCGGTACACTGGCATCGCTCAAGCTTTCGGCCAATACTTGCAAGCTTTTGGTTTTACCCGTACCCGTTGCACCCGCAATTAATCCATGACGATTCATGGTTTTTAAAGGAATTTTTATTTGAGTACCTTCTACCACTTCTCCTTCGAGTTTTGCGGCACCCAAAATTATGGAATCCCCTTTAAAAGTATAACCTTTTGAAATCTCGTCTTTGAATGATTGAATTTTTGACATATTTAGGGTTCTGATTTTATATAGACTGCAAGTTCTTAAAACTTCGGTATAATTTAAAACAAATGCCGCCAATAAATGGATTAAAGAAAAAGAATTCCGATACTATTCTATAATTTTGCAAGAAAAAAAGAACTTGGAAGATATTTTAAACAAACTTGGCTGGGCTCTGTTGGTGGCTTTTGGTATAATGGTGGTAATTATTGCGGTAATTCTATATCAAAATAATTTCACTACGCAGCCCAAAATTAAAATCTCGGCTTTTTATTTCATCATTTCTGTTGTATTTCTACTTTCCGGAATTTACTTCAGAAAACTCTCTAGAAAAGTTTAACATCCTGCCTAAATCGAATTCATTGCTTTGGCAGAAAAACGGTAGCAATATAAAGTATTTTACTTTTTCGAATCCCGTTTGTCGTGGGGCGTATTTGAATGTGAATTTTGTATATTTTTTTGAAAAAATAAAAAATTTGTTCCCCTTTTTTTTGAAAACAACGATTTCTGCAAATAGGCAAATTGCTTTAGAACATTTTTTGCACTTTGTTCGTTAGTATTTTAAAATATATAATCTATATTTACTTAAACTACAATTTGGCTTAAGGATGTTGAGAAGAAATCTGATTTTATTTTTTGTCGCAACCCTGTTACCTTTTTTAAGTTTTTCACAAAAAACTGAAGAAGATACAGGTATAGATGCTAAAACCTTGTCCTATGGACTCACTACCAACAATTACACAAGTTTATTGGGTGGAGTTGTACTTCGAAATTCTTTCCCTGTTTCGAAAAGGAAAAACAAACCTGTGAACAGATACTTGGCAGTTGAAGCCGTAAATCTCAAAAACCAGAGAGAGGAAAGTATATTAAGTGCCTATGGGAGCAAGTTTGTCTATGGTAAAACCAACTATTTCTTTTCTATCAGACCGCAATACGGAAGAGAATATTACTTTTTTCAAAAAGCCGACGAAAACAGTGTTGGATTTAGTGTAATTGTGGCAGGTGGACCCAGTATTGGTTTGACAAAACCCTACTACATAAAATACACCAATCAAAAAGGAGATTCGCCTCAAACGGTGGCCTACAATCCTGATATTCATACCAATACAAGCTACATCATAGGAGCTGGAAGTATTTTTCAAAATATGTTTACCGGACTAAAGTTTGTCCCTGGCGTTCACGCCAAAATAGCTACCAACATTGATATTTCTACCTTTAATAACAACGTAACAGGCGTAGAGCTTGGAACGCTTTTGGAGGTTTTTGCAAAACAACCCGAGATATTGGCTCCCAAATTTTCAGATAATCCTCAGACCTTTGCTACGCTTTATTTAACTTTGTACTTTGGAAACAAGAAATTGGTAAAAAACAAAAAAAATGGAGGTAAAGGAACCGAGTGAGAGAAAGAAAAGGCCAGATTGGCTGAGAGTGAAACTTCCAATTGGCGAAAGTTATAGAAAAGTAAGAGAGATTGTCGATAACAATAAGCTGCACACCATTTGCCAAAGCGGCAATTGCCCAAACATGGGCGAGTGCTGGGGTGAAGGCACTGCCACTTTTATGATTCTTGGAAATATCTGCACGCGTAGTTGTAATTTCTGTGCAGTAGCCACCGGCCGACCAACCGAATACGATACCGACGAGCCGCAAAGAGTAGCAGAGGCCATTAAAACCATGGGAGTGAAACATGCTGTAATCACCTCGGTTAATCGCGATGAACTTAAAGACAAGGGTGCTGAAATATGGTATCAAACTGTCGTTCAAACCAAAGAATTATCTCCAAAAACTACCATTGAGACCTTGATTCCAGACACCAAAAGCGATTGGGATGCCTTGTATAGGATGATTTCAGCAGGTCAAGAGGTGGTTTCACACAACATGGAAACTGTCAAAAATCTCTACAGAAGAGTGAGACCTCAAGCTAGATATGAGCGAAGCTTAGAGCAAATCAGAAAAACCAAAGAATACGGAAAACGCACCAAAACAGGCATAATGTTGGGATTAGGCGAAACCAAAGACGAAGTTTTTGAAGCGATGGATCATTTGGCTGAAAATGGTTGTGATATTCTAACTTTGGGACAATACCTACAGCCAACCAAAATGCACCACGAAGTCATTGAATTTATTCACCCTGACATGTTCGCTCTTTACAGAGAAGAAGGTCTAAAAAGAGGAATAAAATATGTGGAATCTGGCCCATTGGTTCGGTCTTCGTACCACTCTGAAAGACATGTAAACGTCTGACAATCAAACACCTTATGGCCAAAGCACTTCTAGAAGATAATATTTACGACTATATTATTTGCGGTGGGGGTATGTCTGGACTTTCTTTGGCTTATCAACTTTCCATATCAAAGATTTCAGATAAGAAAATCCTGATTATTGATCCAGAAAGAAAAACCAAAAACGATAGAACATGGGCTTTTTGGGAGAAAATTGACAATCCATTTGACAAAATTCTTTTCAAAAAATGGGAGAAAGTTAAAATTATTGATTCTCGTAAATTAGAAAAAACCTACGAATTAGGCGAATATCGCTACAAACTTCTCAGAGGAATTGATTTCTATGATTTTGTAAATGCTCACCTCAACAATTTCCCTAACATCGTTTTTTGTTTGGACAAAGTTGAAAATATCACAGAAAATATTGATAATGTAGAAGTTACGACAGAAAGCAAGCAACAATTCACGGCCCCATATGTTTTTGATAGCACTTTCAAACTAAATCTTGAAAGCAAAAAACACCATAATCTTCTTCAGCACTTCAAAGGCTTGGTAATAGAAACCAAAGAAAATCTTTTTGAAAAGGATATTCCTGAAATGATGAATTTTGGTATTCCACAAAAAGATGCAGAATGTAGATTTATGTACGTTTTGCCGTTTACAAAAAATAAGGCCATATTCGAATTTACGGTTTTTTCTGAAAAACTACTTTCGGAAAAAGAATACAATCAAAGCCTATTTGAATACATAGAAAAGGACTTAAAACTCACTGATTATAAAATACTTGAAGAAGAGTTTGGCGTGATACCGATGTCCGACACAGAAACCCAAGACATTGTATCAAAGAGAATAATCAGGATAGGAACAGCAGGAGGAGCTACAAATCCCGCTACCGGATATACCTTCTCTAATACCCAAAAGAAACTAAAAAAGATAGTTCGAACACTTGAAAATGGGCAGGCAGACTTTGAAAAAGACAGTTTCTGGCAAAAAAGACATTTACTGTATGCCTCTACCCTACTCAATGTCATCCAGGAAAGTCGCCATCCAATGGCTGAGGTTTTCGATCAATTATTTGCCAAAAATCCTATTTCTTTGGTTTTCAAATTCCTGGATGGCGAAACAACTTTTTGGGAAGAATTGAAAATAATGTGGTCAACGCCAAAGGTAAAATTCGGATTGGCCTTCTTTGTTGTAATTTTTAAAAAGCTCAAAAATGCTTTTTTGTAGAAATTTTTATTTTTCGCCAACCACTTATCCAACTTTAATAGTTAATTTATCTGCCAAATAATATTTTTATAGATTTTTTCACTAACATTTTTTAGTTTCACCAAAAATTCTGAATTTTGCAGTACATCAAGAGTTCCTGATTTATTAGGAAACCAACCGAGTACTTAGAAACACCGCGGTGGTAAAAAAGATGTGGGTCGCCCGACCAAAAAAGTTTCGGCAAAGCACCTGACATTCAATTCTCTTGCTAATTTTTTCAAATCTTTAAAAATTTAAAAAATGGCTTATTTATTTACTTCTGAATCAGTATCAGAAGGACACCCAGACAAAGTTGCGGATCAGATTTCAGACGCACTTATCGACCACTTTTTGGCATTTGATGCCACTTCAAAAGTAGCATGTGAAACTCTTGTAACTACAGGTTTGGTAGTATTGGCAGGAGAAGTCAACACCAGCACTTATTTGGATGTGCAAACTATCGCTAGAGACGTTATCAAGAAAATCGGTTATACCAAAGCTGAGTACATGTTTGAAGCGGATTCTTGTGGAATTATTTCTGCTATCCACGAACAATCAAAAGACATCAACCAAGGCGTTGACCGCAAGTCTGGCGACGACTTTGAAGCAAAAGCAAATGCTCAAGGAGCTGGTGACCAGGGTATGATGTTTGGTTATGCCACCAAAGAGACCGAGAATTATATGCCACTGGCCTTAGATTTGTCACACAAAATTCTTCAAGAATTGGCGGATGTAAGAAGAGAAAACGCTGAAATTAAATATCTTAGACCAGATTCTAAGTCTCAGGTAACCATCGAATATTCAGACGATAACCAACCGCAAAGAATTGACACGATAGTAGTTTCGACCCAACACGATGATTTTGACGAAGATGAAACCATGCTTGCAAAAATCAAGTCGGACATCATCAATATCGTTATTCCAAGAGTAAAAGCTAAGCTTAAGCCTGAACTTCAAGCTTTATTTACAGACGATATTCTTTATCATATCAACCCAACAGGTAAGTTCGTAATCGGTGGACCGCACGGAGACACTGGCCTTACAGGTAGAAAAATCATTGTAGATACTTATGGTGGTAAAGGTGCTCACGGTGGAGGTGCATTTTCAGGAAAAGATCCTTCGAAAGTAGACCGTTCGGCAGCATATGCAACACGTCATATTGCAAAAAACCTTGTGGCCGCTGGAGTTTGCGACGAAGTATTGGTACAGGTTTCTTATGCTATTGGTGTAGCTCAGCCTTGCGGTATTTTTATTGATACCAACGGAACGGCTAAAGTATCTTTGTCAGATGGCGAAATCGCTAAAATAGTAGAAAAAACGTTTGATATGCGTCCTTATGCTATTGAGCAGAGATTGAAATTGCGTACGCCTATTTACTCTGAAACAGCTGCCTATGGTCACATGGGTAGAGAGTCGAAAATTGTTAAAAAGTCTTTTAATAATGCAGGTCAAAAAGCAGAAGTGGAAGTTGAATTATTTACTTGGGAAAAATTGGACTATGTAGAGAAAGTAAAAGCAGCTTTTGGCATCTAATTAAATCTTGTGTTCGATTTATAGAAAGTATAAGTTCTAAAATTTTAGAATTTATACTTTTTTTTATTCCCTAAAAACATAAAACACTTGTTATCATCAACTTAGCCTTTTTTACTTAAATTTTTTTATCAAGTTTTTTGTATTTTTCTAATTTCAAAGGTACATTTGAAGGAGAATTGATAAGTATTTTTAATCATTTAAATATTCAGTCCGCTTAGCGGCAAAAAACCATAAAGATGAGTATTCTTGTAAACAAAAATTCGAAAGTAATTGTACAGGGCTTCACAGGATCGGAAGGTTCTTTCCATGCCGGACAAATGATTGACTACGGTACAAATGTAGTTGGAGGCGTAACGCCTGGTAAAGGCGGTCAAAAACACTTGGAAACTCCAGTTTTCAATACTGTTGAAGAAGCTGTAAAAGCTACAGGTGCTGATGTATCTATTATTTTCGTTCCGCCAGGCTTTGCTGCAGATGCTATCATGGAGGCTGCCGATGCAGGAATCAAAGTTATAGTTTGTATTACAGAAGGCATTCCTACTAAAGACATGGTGAAAGCTAAGTCCTATATAGATGGCAAAGATGTTACGCTTATTGGACCTAACTGTCCAGGAATTATAACAGCAGAAGAATGTAAAGTGGGCATTATGCCAGGTTTTATATTTAAAAAAGGTACTATTGGAGTAGTTTCAAAATCAGGTACTTTGACATACGAAGCGGTAGATCAATTGACCAAAGCTGGACTTGGACAAACTACAGCCATCGGTATAGGTGGTGACCCAATCATCGGAACAACTACCAAGCAGGCTGTTGAAATGTTTATGAACGACCCAGAGACAGAAGGCATTGTAATGATAGGTGAGATTGGAGGCGGAATGGAAGCAGAAGCTGCTCATTACATTAAATCAACAGGCAACAAAAAACCAGTTGTAGGTTTCATTGCAGGCCAAACTGCTCCAAAAGGACGTAGAATGGGACATGCTGGAGCTATCATTGGTGGAGCTGACGATACTGCAGCTGCAAAAATGGCCATCATGCGTGAGTGCGGAATTTTTGTGGTAGATTCACCAGCTGAAATTGGAGAAACGATGTTGAAAGCCTTAGGGAAAAACTAATTTTTTAAAAAATATTCCTAAAAATACTTTTTGGCACGGTATTTAACGACTCTTAATTAGACTAACTAATTAAGAGTTTTTTTTTGCATTCCTAAACAATATAAAAAATGAAAAAGATTTCACTACTTCTTGCTGCAATCTCATTGATTACCGCTTGTACTCCAATTGAAAAAGAGGTAGAGCTTATGCCTATCGACTATTTAACTGCTGGTCAAACTAAAACTTGGAAATTGACTCAATTCAAAAATGCTGAAATAGACCAACTCGTTGATTGTTTAAAAGACGATACATTTACATTTAGAAAAAAAGAGAGCAAATATGAATGGAGTAAAGGCGAAAGTAAATGTTACACGGAGGATACAGACGCAGTTTTTGACTTTAAACTCACCGCTGATGGCTCAACCTTGGTTATCAATGAATACGAATACAAGGTTAATCGATTGGATATTAATAATTTAGAAATAGAAATTGTACTAAATGGACACAAACAAATATTAGGATATTCAACGTTGAAGTAAACAAATAAAAAACAAGAGTTCGTAAAAAAGCCCGAAAACTATACGTTTTCGGGCTTTTTCATTATACTTGATCAATTACAAAGCCGCATTCATAGCTCTTACTGCTTCTGCAGATTTCTCGAAAGCCTCTTTCTCTGCATTGCTCAATCTCAAATTAATTATCTTTTCCCATCCAGTTCTACCAATAACTACTGGTACACCTATGCAAATATCTTTTTGACCGTATTCGCCGTTCAAATAAACGCAAGAAGGAATAATTTTCTTTTCATCACGAAGAATTGACTCTACGATTTGTCCGATAGCAGCACCCGGTGCATACCATGCGGAAGTACCCAAAAGTCCGGTAAGCGTAGCTCCACCCACCATTGTTTTGTCCGAAACCTCTTTCAATTTATCTCCACTCAAGAATCTACTTACCGGAATACCATTCCAAGTTGCCAATCGAGTCAAAGGAATCATTGTGGTATCTCCATGTCCTCCGATAACCATACCATGCAAGTCACTTTGAGCAACATTTAAGGCCTCGCCTAATCTATATCTGAATCTTGATGAATCCAAAGCACCACCCATTCCGATTACTTTTCTTTTAGAAATACCCATTTCGGCAGCAATCTGATAAGTAAGGTAGGTCATGGTATCCATCGGGTTAGAAACAATCAGGATAATGGCCTTGGGAGAAACAGCCAAAGCGTTAGTAACAACAGTTCTAACAATGCCTGCATTGATACCAATCAACTCTTCACGTGTCATACCTGGCTTGCGTGGCAAACCTGAAGTCACAACGATCACATCCGACTTTGCAGTTCTTTGGTAATCGTTTGTAACACCAACCAGTTTTGTATCAAAACCCTCAATAGAGGCAGTTTGAGCCAAGTCCATCGCTTTACCTTCCGCAAAACCCTCTTTAATGTCCAAAATGACAACTTCCGACGCTATTTGTTTTCTGGCGATATTGTCGGCGGCAGTAGCCCCCACAGCACCAGCACCTATTACTGTAACTTTCATGTGATTTTAACTATTTTTAGGTAAACCCTATTTGATTTAAAAATTTTAACAAAAATATTGTATAATTTTAATAATTGCCAATTATATCATTTTCATTTTTAATATTTTTTCGTCTAATATTACAAAAGAATGGTTTAATTTGTGGCGGTTTTAAAAAGTATTCTTTTACAGCAAATAACAATGAACACAGGCAACATTTTAGAAAAAATTTTAGACTCTGTTTTTTACAATACTTCCTTAAAAAAAGCTTCCAGAATTTCTAAAAATACCGTTGGAATATTAACTTTATTGAAAGGTGTCCTAAACAAGATTCAAGCTGAAGGGAAAAGCACGGTTTTGCAGTCTATTACTTCTAAAGTTATGGTCTTAGGTAAGCTCTTAAAGTTTTATGCAACAGGTGAATACAGAGCCATTGACCTAAAAAATGTAGTGATCATAATTACAGCTTTTGTGTATTTCTTGTCACCTTTGGACTTAGTGCCTGACTTTATTCCGATGCTCGGATTTGCAGATGATATTGCTTTAATGACGTTTGTTTTCAATAGTGTGTCAGAAGAAATTGAGAAATTTGAGACATGGCTACTAAATAGAGATATTTCTTGACAAAAACAGAGTTTTGAGCGATACAATAGGTCGATTTAGCACCGTTGATAAAATAAAAAGTTTTTTTATATAGTTAATTTATTAAATTTGTACATCAATTATTTACAAGCATGGAATTAGCAACATTATTGTTTTTAGGAAATTTAGGCGGTACTGAAATTTTCGTTATAGTATTTGTTATTTTATTATTTTTTGGTGCGAAAAAATTGCCGGAATTAGCTCGTGGACTTGGAAAAGGTATCCGTGAGTTTAAAGATGCTACAAAAGACGTAAAAGAAAATATTGAAAAAGCGGCAAATTCAGAAGATTAATAGCCTAAACGACATTTTTTTGAACAACAGATTCAATTTAAATAATTGAACCTGTTGTTTTTTATTTTTAACAGGATCAAGACGTGACATATCAAACCTATGCCCAATATCGCAAAGCACTTCTAAGTAACCTAACCACCGTTCCTGCTACAGTTCAGGGGTTTATAGTTAGTATTGAAACCCATAAAGACCTAAATGTTTTTCTTGAAGTGTATGCTGAAGAAGCTTTGTCTCAAGCCGAAATTGTTCAAGAAAAAATCATGAATGGCACCGCAGGCAAACTTGCTGGAATGGTAATTGGCATCAAAGACGTACTGGCTTATAAAAATCATGGATTGCAATCTGGAAGTAAAATACTAGACGGTTTTAAATCACAATTCACAGCAACTGCCATTCAAAGACTGATTGATGAAGATGCAATCATAATTGGAAGGCAAAACTGCGACGAATTTGCGATGGGTTCTTCCAATGAAAACTCTGCCTTTGGCCCAACACTAAATTTTGCTGATAAAACCCGGGTTCCAGGTGGTTCATCAGGTGCTTCTGCCGTTGCTGTTCAAGCCGCACTGTGTCATGCCTCTATTGGATCTGATACAGGTGGTTCTGTTCGTCAGCCAGCAGGATTTTGTGGGGTAGTAGGCTTAAAACCAACATATTCAAGAATTTCGAGATGGGGATTAGCCGCTTATGCATCTTCTTTTGATTGCATCGGTCCAATTACGAATTCTATTGAAGATGCTGCACTTTTGCTTGAGGTAATGTCAGGAAGCGATGAATATGACAGTACTGTTTCACCATTGCCTGTCGAAGATTACAGTTCAGTTTCTTCCTCTGAAAATAAATACAACATCGGTTATTTTGAAGATGCAATAAACTCAGAAGGCATAGATGATGAAGTTAAGAAGACCACGATGAACAAGCTCGAAAATCTAAAAAAAGCTGGTCATACCTTAGTTCCTCTTTCATTTCCCAAAATGAAATATTTGCTTCCAACCTACTATATTTTGACTATGGCAGAAGCAAGTTCAAATCTTTCAAGGTATGATGGTATTAGGTATGGCTATCGAACTCCCAAAGCTGAAAATCTAGAGGATTTGTATAAAAAAACAAGAGGCGAAGGATTTGGGAAAGAAGTTAAAAAAAGAATTATGCTTGGTTCTTTTATATTGAGTGCTGATTATTATGATGCCTATTACACAAAGGCACAGAGAGTAAGGAAGTTGGTAAAACAAGAAACGGAGGATTTCTTTAAAAGAGTGGACTTTATAGTTTCTCCAACAACACCGACTCCGGCATTTAAAATTGGGGTAAAAAGTACAGACCCCATGGAGATGTTTTTGGCAGACATATTCACAGTGCACGCCAATGTTGTGGGGATGCCATCTATATCCATACCCAATGGAAAAAATTCTGATGGCCTGCCCATTGGTTTCCAGATACTTGGCTCTGAATTTGGGGAAAAAAAGATGTTGGAATTCGCTTTAAATGTTCAAAAAATAGCTTAATTACACTCGTATTAAGTTTTTTTTAACTTTTATTAATTTTTTTTAGGAAATAATTATTAGTTTTGAGGTATTGCTTTCCTAAAAAGTCTCGTTTAGTTTATTTATTATTGTGAAAACTCATTTTATGACTATGAAAATCTCAAAAATTCTTTTGACCTTTTCTCTTGTTGCTGGTTTCAATTTTGCTTCTAATGCTCAGATAAATTCGGTGATACTTGAAGATCAAGTAATCCAGGATACTACTGTAGTAGAAGAACCAAAAATCATATATCCCTATGAGCTTATTGTCTTTGACGAAAGAGACAAAAAAGAATATAAAGTTTTAATAGAGGACCCTCAGATTGTTGAGCAGAGACTTAAAGCTATAGAAAAAACCATGCCCATGGTTTACAACGAAAGTGTAAAAAAATACCTCGATTTCTTTCTCATTAGAAGACCTAGTTTTTCTAAACACATGATGGAGGAAAAAGAAATTTATTTCCCAATTTTTGAAAATTCACTTAGACAAAACGGAATGCCAGAGGACTTGAAATATTTGGCTTTGTTAGAATCGGGACTTAATCCGAAAGCGGTGTCTAGAAGTAAGGCGGTTGGTCTTTGGCAGTTTATGTCATTTACAGGCAAGGAAATGGGACTTACCATCAACGAATATGTGGATGAACGTATGCACATCGAAAAATCAACGGATGCTGCTTGCAGATATTTGAAGCAACTTTATAAAAGATTCAATGATTGGGATTTGGCATTAGCCTCATACAATACTGGCCCTGGAAGAATCGGAAGAACTATGCGTTCTACTGGCCTTTCAAATTATTGGGATCTACATCCACACATTCACCCTGACACCAGAGCTTATGTACCCCAATTTATAGCTTTGGCTTATATGATGAATTATGGTCACCTTCATGGTATCACGCCGACGAATTTAAAGCAAAGAGTTCCAGTAGAGAAAGTTATATTGGAAAAATATGTGGATTTAAGTGTTTTGGCTTCTTTAAGTCAGTTAGATCTTGCAGAAATTAAAAGATTAAATCCTCACATCAAAGGCAATATTCTACCAGCAATGCCTAATGGATATGAATTGACTCTTCCAGCAACCAACCTTGCTTATTTCAACGAAAACAAATTGGCAATCTTGGACTCTGCTAGTAGAAAAGGAGAATTACCTAGCACAATTGAAAATGCTGATTCTGAAAATCCAACAATGTTGGCATCAGGTAGTGGTGTAACTACTACTGATGATGGTACAATCATAATAGGTAGAAAAACTTCTACGACACACATAATTGCATCGAATACTTCTGATGACGATCAAGAGGAAATTCCTGTGAAGTATAAAAACATCACCAAGCAAGTGAAGAAAATTCACAAAGTAAAAAGAGGTGAGTTTTTGAACAAAATAGCTATGAAATATGATGTCAACATGAAAGATATCAAAAAATGGAATAACAAGCGTTCGTCTCAAGTAAACGCGGGAGAAAGATTGGTTATATATGTAGACGTTAAACAAAAAGTTAAGGCCAACAGTATAGCGGCTAAAACTTCTTCAGAAACTATAAAAAAATCAGCTACCTACACCGTAAGACCTGGAGATACGCTTTGGAACATTTCTCAACGATATGATGGCGTGACTATCTCTGACATAAAAAAATGGAATAATATTCAAGGCAATACTGTTAAGGTTGGACAAAAAATTAAAATTAAGTCTTAAAAATATTTAATATAAAATCCAAAAGAGGAGCCTTCGCTCCTCTTTTTTTTGGTCACAATCTCAATAATATCAAAGGTTTTCTTTATTATTGCCTCCCTATTTCAACCCTAATTAAAAAAATGCCTTTAATACTCACCCTCGTTGCCATTTTGATATTGATACTGCTGGTATCTGTGGTTAAGCTCGACACTTTCATTTCGTTCATTCTGGTTGCCATAGGTCTTGGATTGGCAAATCAAATAGAAGTTCCAGTTCTATCTAAGGCCATACAAAATGGAGTTGGCGGTACTTTAGGTGAATTAACCCTGATAATAGGCTTTGGAGCTATGTTGGGTAAACTAGTGGCCTCTAGCGGTGCATCTGAACAAATTACCAACAAAATTGTGTCTGTTTTCAAAGATAAATACCTCACTTGGGGATTGGCACTTGCGGGTTTTATTATTGGACTTCCCCTATTCTACAATGCTGGTTTTGTTATTGTTATCCCATTGATTTTTGCCATTTCTCAATCCACAAAACTTCCAATTCTCTATGTAGGTATCCCAATGCTATCGGCTCTTTCAGTAGCTCATGGCTATTTGCCCCCACATCCATCGCCGGCGGCAATAGCTACTCAGTTAAATGCTGACCTTGGGAAAACGTTGTTTTATGGCATTATGGTGGCCATACCTGCAATTGCTGTGGCTGGACCGATGTTTGGCAGTACCCTTAAAAAATACAAACCCGAGATAAACACGAGTCTTTTTGCCAGTGAAAAAGTTGAAATCAAAAACCCTCCAAGTGTCTCTATAAGTTTTTTTGTAGCACTTTTACCCGTGTTTTTATTGACATACTCCTTATGGTATAATTTAATTGTTGGAATTTTACCTGCTTCTATGGAGCAAGGTTTCAACAATTTTTCACAAATGATGAAGGAAAATTTCAAAATTCATCTGCTCATCGAACCTAACTTTAGTTTGTTAATTTCAGTCTTGGTTGCCGTTTATTTCTTAGGTATAAAACAAGGAAAATCTATGCCTCAAATTGGCAAACTTCTAGAGGAGGCCTTTAAAAATGTCGCTCCTATTTTACTCATTATTGCAGGTTCTGGAGCTCTCAAGGAGATTTTTATTGTTAGTGGGACTAGCAAATACATCGCAAGTCTATTACTAGATATTGACATCAACCCGCTTATACTGGGTTGGGCCATAGCTGCCCTAATCAGGGTATGTGTTGGCTCAGCAACCATTGCGGGTCTTACTGCAGTAGGTGTATTATTACCAATGATTCAAGCCCAAACAGGCCTTTCGCCAGAACTTATGGTGTTGGCGATTGGTTCAGGGAGTTTGATGTTTTCGCACATCAACGACGGCGGTTTCTGGCTTTTTAAAGAGTATTTTAATTTAAGTATAAAAGACACCATCAAAACCTGGAGTATAATGGAATCCATAGTTTCTATTATCGGACTTCTGGGTGTGTTGGTATTAGACCAAATAATATGACAGCAGACATTAAATTTGAAGCATTCGTAAGCGAAACACCTCAGGCACCCGCTCCGGCAGGAGTTTACAAACCCATCTTGGTAATTGAAAATATGGCCTATGTTTCGGGACATGGACCAAACTTGCCTGACGGGAGCCAATTTGTGGGCAAAGTGGGACTAGATGTTGACCAAGAATATGGCAAACAAGCAGCTCGACAAGTAGGCCTTACCATATTGGCTACTTTAAAGAAAAACCTTGGTTCTTTGAATAGAATTAAACGCGTAGTAAAAGTATTGGGGATGGTGAACGCTCATCCAGATTTTGGAACGCATCCTTATGTGATCAATGGTTGCAGTGAACTCTTTGCAGAGATTTTTGGAGAAGAAAATGGCATAGGAGTAAGAAGTGCAGTAGGTATGGGCTCTTTGCCTGGTAGAATTACTGTTGAAATTGAAGCCATTTTTGAATTACATTGATAGCCACAATAAGCGTACCGTATATTTAGTTTACATTCTTAAAATTATCTAAAGGATACAGTAATATTCGTCTAAAAAAACATTTAGAAAATTACCCAATGGTATCATAATTATTAAGTGGATGCATTCAGCGTCCACTTTTTGTTTTTTAAACAGAAAACCCTATTATTTGACGCTGATAAATAAAGCAAAAAAAATCATGCCTTTCCCTTGGCATGATTTTCTCACAATTTGACTTGCCGAAGTATAATTTCCATTCTATGCCAGATTATTTTCAAAAAAGTGTTTTCTAAAAAAGTTCACTCCTTTGAAGGAATTGTTGCATGTTTAATTATATAAAGAGATAATCAGTAATCGAAAATCTCAAGCTAAAATTCATGTGGATTTAAACAAGTTTTAATAAAAACATTTTTTAAAATTCTTCACTCAATAGCATAGCAAAGGGGGTGATTTTTTTCACCCTTCTTTCTAATATTTTATAAGTCAATACCTCTATCAAAAACTAAAAACAAATGCTTTTTACCGATCTTTTCAACGTTGTAACATCCCGCAAAAGTACTTGAAATTGCTGTGGTTTTAAGTTTTGTTGTGGTGTGGTTCAATCCTTTTATTTCGGTTGGTCTTTCAGAAATTGTAACATACATACGGTTGTTCTATTTAACGGTAATGAAACTAACTTGTCTCAAAATTGATATATATCAATTGCAAATATAGACGATTATTTTTCAAATAGTCACTTCCCAATTTTTCAAAATTGACATAAATCAATTTGTTTTAACTCACATAAATACCTGATTATAAAGATTTAATATAAATATCAATACCGTTGGATAAGATTTACCTAACAACAATTATACTTATTTAACGGATACATTTTAATAGGGCAATTGATTGAAAATATTAAACTTTGAATGTCAAAAAACAGAATATTAATATTCTCTTATTCTGCTTTTATTTTTTTAATTTTGAATCAAATTAAAACACAAGCATGGAATTAGTGAAAGTTGGAGCGGCTGCATTGAATCAAACCCCACTAGATTGGATAAGAAATAAAACAAATATTCTAAAAGCGATAGATGAAGCGAAGGCTCAAAAAATACAAGTATTGTGTTTGCCAGAGTTGTGTATTACTGGATATGGTTGTGAGGATGCTTTCTACTCGCCCGATGTTTTCAAACTATCTTTAGAAATATTGGAAGATATTGTTAATGAAACTTCAGACATAGTAGCCTGTGTGGGTTTACCAATTTGGGTCAACAACAAAATATACAATTCAGCTTGCGTAATAGCCAATAGACAAATTTTGGGCTTTGTATGCAAACAACATTTGCCCAACTACGGACTTTTCTATGAAGACCGTTGGTTTCACAGATGGAAACCGGGACAAACCTCTGAAATTAGTATTAAAGGAATAAAATACCCCGTTGGAGATCTGGTATTCAATTTTGAAAATATACGCATTGGCCTTGAAATTTGTGAAGATGCATGGGTGGCCAACAGGCCCGCCACAAGGCATTTCGACAAAGGCGTTGATATTATACTTAACCCGAGTGCTAGTCCATTTGGATTTCATAAGTTCAAAATCAGAGAACAACTCGTAACTGATGCCTCCAGGGCATTTTGTTGTGCTTATGTGTACACCAATTTACTAGGAAATGAGTCTGGAAGGTTAATATTTGATGGCGATGCTATGGTTTGCTCGGGTGGCGATGTATTGGCCTCTAGCCAAAGATTCAGCTATGCCGACTATACACTCACTTCAGCGGTGATAGATATCGGCAAAAACAAAATAGAACAAGCCAAAATAAAGTCTACTCTACCACCAGATATGAAATTGATTCAATCCAATTTTGAGTTGGCCTATTCTGATATTCCGAACACTATTTTTGCCGAAATGGAGCCTTTTGAAAAAGGTGGCTCATTAAAAGAAGAGGAATTTTCGAGATCAGTAAGTTTAGCACTTTTTGACTATCTACGAAAGTCTCGTTCGTTTGGATTCACTATATCGCTTTCTGGCGGTGCTGATTCTTGTGCTTGTACTGCACTATGCGGATTGATGGTAAGATTAGGAGACGAAAGCATTGGTTTTGAAGCATTTAAAGAAAAACTAAGCTATATACCTGAAGTAAAAAATGCCAAAACTTTAGAAGAACTGACTGAAAAACTGATTCTGACTATTTACCAAGGCACGGAAAATAGCTCAGATGACACCCTGAACTCGGCCAAAAACCTCGCTGAATCTATCGGAGCTCAGTTTATGAAAATCAACATCAATGGCTTGGTGGATAACTACACCAACCTGATAGAAGAACAAATTGGCAGAAAGCTAAGCTGGGCCACGGACGACATTCCGATGCAAAACATACAAGCTCGTGTGCGTGCCCCAGGCGTGTGGATGCTGGCCAACCTCCACAATCACTTACTTTTGGCCACCTCCAACCGCTCAGAAGTAGCTGTTGGCTATTGTACGATGGATGGCGACACAGCGGGAAGCATAAGCCCTATAGCCGGAATTGACAAAGATTGGCTCAGAACTTGGCTCATTTGGCTAGAAAAAACAGGTTGTGAGGTAAAAGGCAAGCATATAAAAATAGAAGGCTTGAAATATGTAAATGCCTTACAACCAACCGCTGAACTACGGCCGAAAGACAACAAACAAACAGACGAAAAAGATCTGATGCCATACAAAGTGCTCAACCACATTGAGCAGCTGGCCATTAGAGACAAAAAATCGCCAGTAGAATGTTTTAGAAACTTAGAGAAATTCTACGAAAACCAATATAGCAGAGAAGATCTTTACAATTGGACAAACCGATTCTTCAAACTTTGGAGCAGGAACCAATGGAAACGGGAACGTTACGCCCCAGGTTTTCACCTCGACACCCACAACCTCGACCCAAGAAGCTGGACCCGCTTCCCTATCCTCAGTGGAGGTTATGTATTTGAGTTAGAAAAGTTGAAAGAGCATTACGAAGGGAAGAGTAGTGGTGGTAGAAAAAAAATAGGATTCTAATTAGCTTAAAAATGAACCTCAAGTGTCTATTTTTCAGTATTTTATTTATTAGTGGGATAAGTTCTGTAGCTCAAATAAACGGCAGAATTCTTTCAAAAAGTGAGGTGCCAAAAAATATCAAGGTGATGGGCAATCTTAAGAGTGCCATTACATGGAAAGAAAAAAATGGTGAGTTTTTGGTTATTTTAACAGAATCTGGAAATGTTGAAGTACAGAAATCTGAAGAAGGACTTATGAAAGCTGAACTTCGTGCCTATTGCTTTCAAAAAAATCCACAGTCCTATACCCAAAAATGGATGGTTTATGATTTTGAAGAACCTTGCCCATTCGACTTAGAAGTAAGTTTTTTAAAGAACACTTTGCAGATTACTGATTTAGATCAAAACGGAATAGCAGAAATATGGCTTGGTTACAAATTATCCTGCCGGAGCGATGTCAGCCCATCTGAGTTAAAGATTATCATGTATGAAGGTCAAAAAAAATATGCTATGCGGGGTAAAACCAAAGTTAATCTATCAGAAACAGAAACGCTTGGTGGAGAATATAAATTTGACAATGCCTTTATAAATGGCCAAAGTATATATAGAAACTTTGCAAAAAACATTTGGTCGAAAAATGTAAATGAAACTTGGGGAGAATAAACAATCCAATTGATGATTAGAGAAGCTAAAAATAAAATTTTGTAAAAAAAATATTCTAACTTGAACATTCAATTCAACCTTAAACGAGAAAATGAAAAACTCTAGACGTGATTTTTTAAGAAACTTGGCCGCTTCGGGAGTTTTGGTGCCTTTGGCTGCACAAAACTTGATTGCCTACCCTGTCACTACTGACCGAAAACTGAGGGTAGTTCTTTGCGGACTAGGCAGTTATGCCACCAATCAGCTGGCACCTGGCTTGTCTCAATCTAAAAATTGTGAGTTGGTGGGCATCGTAACTGGATCTCCAGAAAAAGCAGCAAAATGGAAGGAAAAATACAATTTGGCTGATAAAAATATTTACAATTATCAGAATTTTGAAACTATTGCAAATAATCCTGATGTAGATGTGGTGTATGTAGTTTTGCCAAATTCTATGCATGCCGAATATGTGATGAAAACCGCCAAAGCGGGCAAACATGTGATTACCGAGAAACCGATGTCGATGGATGCCAAGCAAGCTCGCGAAATGATCGCTTATTGTAAAAGCCAGAAGGTCATACTTGGCGTAGGATACAGACTTCATTATGAGCCGTTTACCAATGAAGTTATGCGTCTTTCAAGAGACAAAGACTTTGGCAAGCCTAAGTTTATTGAGACCAAGTTTGCTTGGAGAAACCGTGACCTCAATGCTTGGCGAATGAATAACAAATGGTCGGGTGGTGGTGCATTGATGGATGTAGGTATTTACTGCATCAATGCCAGCCGATATGCCACAGGTGAGGAGCCCATTTCAGTGACCGCTCAAGCTATTAAAACAGAACCTGAGGTTTACAGAGACATTGAAGAAACCATTTTGTGGCAGTTGAAAGTCCCCAGTGGTGCTATTGCAAGTGGAATGAGTTCTTATGCTACAAATGCCCACGAATTATCGATACATTACGAAAAAGGCAGCTTGAGCATGTCGCCTGCCTATGACTATGGCCCGCTAAAAGGTACAACTTCCAAAGGCCCGATGGATTTTCCAATAGTACATCACCAAGCTTATCAAATGGATGGTTTCGCAGATGCCATTTTGAACAATAAACCAATTTTAACTCCCGGTGAGGAAGGACTGAAGGACATGATAATCATTGATGCTATCAAAAAGGCAGCGATTACTGGAAAAGAAGTAAAAATTGTAATGAGTTGATTGGCTTTTAGCATTAGCTTTTAGTAAAAAAAAATACATCCTTAAAATCAAGGATGTATTTTTTTTATAAATACATCAACCAAGTTTTAGACTTATTGGCCTCTTTATAAGCACCGTACCATTTACACAAAGGATACATAAAAACCACAATGGCCAGCCAAATAAGATATATATAAGGCAGCGAAACTCCCCCACCCGTCTCTGGTCGACCAAATTTAAATGGCCCAAAGATCAAATCAGAAGTCTTGTAACCCTTAGCAAAAACGATTGCAAACATGGTGAGATGAACTATATACCAATGTATCAAATAATAAAAAAGCGGCACTTTCCCATACACTTTCATGATGTCAATTACCTTGTTGTTTCTTCCTTCAGCCCACCACATTTTCAAGAATATAATTCCCAAAGTAACAAACACATACAAAGGTGATGGCGGATATTTTGAAACATTAAAAAAAGACAATAATGTATAAACTGGACTTTTTTGCAAAGACCAATGTGCTGGATCTCCATAAATATCAATTACCCTTAATATCACAAAAATTACTAAAAAAATCAGGCCATATTTAAGGAATAGAGCCTTATTGTTTTTGTCCAAAAACAAACGACCAAAACCAAAACCCAACAACATAATAGCCAACCAAGGAATGGGAGGATAAGACATAAAAAATGTAAAACTAGGGCCGATAGGTATCAAACCAGGAAAAAAAAGGATACCAGCTGAATTCTTGATACTATCAGAAAATGGAATAAAAGCCAATAAAGGATATAGAATCAATATTAAAAAACCTATTTTTCCAACATACTTAGTGGTAACCTTCAACAATAAACTCAAGATAATAAAACCAAAACCAATGGCACCAATTACCTGGAACATGATGGTCTGAAAATGAATATCAAACCAGATTCCAAAATTGACAACTGTAACTTCCAAAAACAAAAGCCACAAGCCTCTTTTAAATAAAAACCTTCTTAATTCATCTAGGCTATTACTTGATTCCATAGACATGAACACTGAAACTCCCGACAAAAAGACGAAAGTAGGTGCACAAAGATGGGTAATCCACCTTGTAAAAAACAGAATGGGTGTGGTGGTATTCAAATCTGTTGGATCTTGCGTAAAGGCATCTGTATGCATCAAATCTCTGACGTGATCGAGAGCCATAATAACCATCACTAATCCTCGAGCAAAATCTATGCTTTGAACTCTTTTCATAACAAAAACAATTTTATTTCAATAAATACCACGCCTTTACAGGATAATGATCAGAAAACGGCACATTGGAAATGGTCAAGAAATCGATATTCTTTATATGCCTATCATCAAAAAACTGATTATCAATCCTTAAAAAACTCAAAACCTTGTGATAGGTAAATCCAAAACCGAAACCAGTTTCTTCAAATGCGTTGTTGAGTTTTTTTCTAATTCTTCCGTAGGCATAGCCGTAAGGAAGTTCGTTAAAATCTCCAGCCAAAATTACAGGATAAGGACTTTCATCTATCCAATTCTCAAGCAAATTCACTTGTAATCCCCTATCCTCAAAACCTCCTTTCAATTTTGTCAAAACGTTCTTGGTTTCCGTTCGATCTATTTTATTATCCCCTTTAATAATATTTTGTACCCTTATTCCCATAGATTTTAATTGGGCATTGATAATCCTTATAGTATCCTTATCAACAACAATATCAGCCGATAACATACCATTATTGTTTGGCGGCCAATAAAGTTCTTTCTTTGATATTATCGGAAATCTACTAAAAATAGCTAAGCCGATAGCCCCTTGTCCTTTGTTGTTATTGGTATTCGAATGCATATAAACATAGTAGGCATTTCTTTTGGAAATACGTCTAAGCAAATCAAATTCATGGTATTTTTCAGTGTTATACATTTCCTGAAAACACTTAATATCAGCAGATAAGGTATCTAAAACATTGGAAAGACCAATGGCAGATTTTATATTTTTTTTGTCCACAAACTGATGATAGTCGCCATACATAAGGTTATAGCTAAGTAGCGAAAAAGTAAACGGTGGATTTGGATGAATATCAGGAGGGTTGATTTTCAATGTTCTGTCAAAAATGGAATAGGTAATGAGTAACATAAACAGTGAGAGCAGAGCCTTTGGTGAGGCACCTATGACCCAAACCAAGAAAAAGAACAAATGACCAAGCAAAACCAAGGGAAAAGTCAACATCAAAAAACCACCTAACCAATGCCTAATATCTGCCGAAAGAACCAATTGATAGACCAAAAGGGAATACAGACCAAATGCAATATTGATCAAAAAGAAGAATTTTTTTATAAAATTGAGTATGCCCAATAAATATATTAGTTTATAGAAATGCAATAATAGCCATTATGCTCCAAAATATAAATAAGCAAAGCAATTAATAACGCTAAAATAGATATCTGGTCACTAAAATATTTTCAATTAGGAGCGACATTTTGATAAGAAATTTAATTTTAGAATTCCAATAATAATTCCGAACGACCAAAAGCGAGAGAAGCTCTCAATTATTACTAAATCACCGTTTTGACCAATTAATTTATGAGAATAAAGGATGTCATTTGTAATAAGATTTTATATAGTTTTTTTAAAAATAATATGGAATTTACCAAAAAATAGACTAATTTTGCATCGAAAAGAAGAATGAGGGGGTCTAAAACCTCCTTTTTTGTTGGTAATCATCTTAGTTTTGTAGTTTTTTGATGGCTCTTAAAGAAGCAGTAGTGAAATTTTTAGACGAAATAATATCCACCACGGATTATTATTTGGTTGATGTTGTTGTTTCCGACTCCAAAATCAGAAAAAAAATAACTGTATTTATTGATTCTGATGAAGGCATTTCCATAGACGAATGTGGTGAAGTTAGTCGAAAATTGGGTATCGAACTAGAAGAAATAATAGATGTAGCATTTGTTTTGGAAGTTTCATCTCCCGGTGCAGATAGCCCACTAAAGTTTGAAAGACAATATACCAAAAATATCGGAAGAACCTTAAAAGTGACATTGGAAGATTTGAGTGAAGTAAAAGGAACACTCACGCAAGTTTCCAACGGAAAAATAACGTTAGAACCTGAAGCAAAAAAGAAAATAAAACCTGAAGCGATGACTTTATTGATTGAAAATATCAAAGAAGCTAAAGTTATCATTTCATTTAAATAAAACATAGACACGTATGCATAGTGGAGATTTAATTGAATCGTTTGCTGAGTTTGCCAGAGAAAAAAACATCGATAGGCCAACCATGATAGCTATCCTTGAGGATGTGCTAAGAACCATGATTCGTAAAGCCTACGGCGATGATCATAATTTTGACATCATCCTAAACGCCGAAAGTGGTGACTTAGAGATGTGGAGGACCAGAGAAATCGTTGACGATAACTCCGAAGACATTTGGGATACAGATAAAATTCCTTTGTCTGAAGCTAAGAAAATAGAGCCTGACTTCGAGATAGGTGAAGAAGTGGCTGAAGAAGTAAAAATTGAAGATTTCGGTAGAAGAATTGTTCAAACTGCACGCCAAACTTTGATTCAAAAAGTTAAAGATCTTGAAAAAGAAATGCTTTTTGACCAATACAAGGATCAAGTTGGAGAATTAGTAACTGTAGATGTTTATCAGATATTGGGTAAGGAGGTAATCTGTATGGATGAAGAAGGCAATGAGCTATCTCTACCAAAAGGCGAACAAATACCAAAAGATAGATTCCGTAAAGGAACCAGCATAAGAGCAATTATTCACAAGGTTGAAATAAACAATGGTAATCCAAAACTTACTCTTTCAAGAACTTCGCCAGTTTTCTTAGAGCGTTTGTTTGAACTTGAAATACCAGAGATTCAAGACGGCGTAATTTCTATTCGTAAAATAGTAAGAGAACCAGGTGAAAGGGCTAAAGTAGCAGTAGAATCCTTCGACGACAGAATAGATCCAGTTGGAGCTTGTGTGGGTATGAAAGGTTCGAGAATTCACTCTATCGTGAGAGAGCTTGAAAACGAAAATATCGACGTTATCCAATGGACTGACAACACCAACTTGCTGATTTCAAGATCACTAAGTCCGGCAAAAATCAGTAACATCAGAATTAACGAAAACAATGAAAGAGTTTCAGTTTTCTTAAAACCCGATCAAGTTTCTTTAGCAATTGGTAAAGGTGGTCTTAATATCAAATTGGCTTCCAAACTTATTGGTTTAGAAATCGACGTTTTCAGAGACATCGAAGGTGTCGTGGAAGAAGAAGACGTAGACTTGATGGAGTTCACCGACGAAATAGACGAGTGGATATTGTTGGAGTTCAGAAAAATTGGCTTAGACACTGCAAAATCTGTATTGACTATCGGTAAGGCTGATTTAGTAAGAAGAACAGAGCTTGAAGAAGAAACTGTTGACGAAGTATTAGATATCCTAAGAAAAGAATTTGATTGATACGTAAAACACTAATCCACACCAAATTACAATTGTTTTTATAAAATTTAAGAAATATTTATGGCAGAAGAAAAAATGATGCGACTTAGCCAAGCGGCCAAGAAACTTAACGTAGGTACAATTACCATTATTGAGATTCTCAGCTCAAAAGGGCATCGTATTGATAATAATCCCAACGCCAAACTTTCATTTGACTTACTTGAGGTTTTATCAAAAGAGCTACATGCCCCCGAGCTTCTAAGAGAAATGGGTGGCGGTTCTACTTCAGTTTCACCATCTGAATCATCGTCGCCAGCTAAAACTAGTGATGAAATCTTGTATTTCAGAGAAGAACCTGAAGAGCCTGAAATAATCAAAATAGAACACAACCTCCAAGGGCCTAAAGTTCTGGGAAAAATAGACCTAAACAGCAAAGGACCTGCCAAAATTGTTCCTATCGATTTTGAACCTGAGGCAATAAAAGAAGAACCGAAAGTTGAAACAAAGCCAGAGCCAATTATACCAATTGTTGTAGACAAGCCTGTAGAGGTTGCTCCGGTTATAATTGAAGAAAAACCAGCACCAGTGGTTGAAATTAAGCCAATTGAAGTTGCTAAACCTGTTGAAGTTGTACCTGAGGTTGTTATTGTAAAAGAGGAGCCAAAGGTAGAACCTAAGGTAGAGGAACAGAAAGTTGAGATTAAAGAAGAAAAACCAAAAGCACCGGTTTTAGCAGAAATTATTGATGAGGTATTTGAGGAAATAGAAGAAACCCCAAAACCTAAAATAGTTGTTGAAGAAGATAAAATCGATGAAATACTACCTCCAAAGCTCATTAAAGCCCAAGGAGATAAGCTTCAAGGATTGAAGGTTTTAGGCAAAATTGAACTTCCTGTTGAGCGTAAGCCGCTAACCAAAGAGGAACTAAAACAAAAACGTAAAAGAAAAAGAGTAATAGTTGGTGGTGAAAAAGTAGGCGATACTACGAAGTCGAATTTTGAAAACTTCAGAAAAGACCCTAAGGCAGTTGGTCCAAATAGACCGCACTCACCAAATACTCCAAATACACCTAATACTGGAGCACCAAAACCACCATTTAGTGGAGGCGGAGCTAATACAGACAACAAACCGACTACTACTGCTCCCAACCAAAACCAAGGTGGCGGCGGAAACACTGGAGGTAAGAAAGACTTCAAAAAAGGCGGAAATAGAAAAGAATCGGTGTCTCAAGATGATGTTAAGGACAACATCAAGACTACCATGTCTAAATTGCAAAATAAAGGCAACGAGTTTGGTTCTAAGTATCGTAAAGAAAAACGTAGAAACCGTGCCGAGGCTCAGGACGCATTAGATCAACAAGAATTGGAGGAAAGCGGTACTTTGAAAGTAACCGAATTCATTTCGGCTTCAGAGTTGGCCTCATTGATGAATGTTACCGTAACAGAAGTAATTGCAAGCTGTATGAAAATGGGTATTTTCGCTTCAATCAACCAAAGATTGGATGCAGAAACCATTCAAATGATTGCTCTTGAATTTAATTTTGACGTAGAATTTATTTCTGCAGAAGAAGAAGTTTCTTTTGATACCGAAATAATGGTTGATAAAGAAGAAGACTTGATTCACCGTGCTCCAATCGTAACGATCATGGGACACGTTGACCACGGTAAAACTTCATTACTTGACTATATAAGAAGATCCAAAGTAGCATCAGGAGAGGCAGGCGGAATTACGCAGCACATCGGAGCTTATTCTGTAACTATAAAAGAAGGCGACAATAAAGGAAAATCTATAACCTTCCTTGATACGCCTGGTCACGAGGCATTTACGGCCATGAGAGCCAGAGGAGCCAAAGTAACTGACGTTGTAATCATTGTAATATCTGCCGACGATAGTGTGATGCCTCAAACCAAAGAGGCCATCAACCATGCTCAAAACGCTGGGGTGCCTATCGTATTTGCATTCAATAAAATAGATAAACCAAACGCCAACCCTGCTAAAATCAGAGAAGATTTGGCCAAGGAAAATATTTTGGTAGAAAGTTGGGGTGGTAAATACCAAGAGCAAGAAGTATCTGCAAAATCTGGAATTGGTATAGATGAATTATTGGATAAAGTTTTATTAGAAGCTGAATTGCTTGAACTTAAAGCAAATCCAAACAGAAATTCATTTGGAACTGTCATAGAAGCCTCTCTTGACAAAGGTCGAGGTTATGTATCTACGATATTGGTAGAAAACGGTACGCTAAAAATTGGAGATATCATGTTGGCAGGACAATACTTTGGTAGAGTTAAAGCCCTAGTAAACTCCTTAGGTGAGCGAGTAAAAGAAGCTGGACCTTCACAACCCGTACAGATATTGGGACTTCCTGGTGCACCACAAGCGGGCGATAAGTTCAATATCATGGGGTCAGATAGAGAAGCTCGTGAAATTGCCAACAAACGTGAGCAACTTAACCGTGAGATGAGCATCAGAGCCAAGAAACACATCACATTGGATGAGATTGGTAGAAGAAAAGCAATTGGAACATTTAAAGAACTTAACGTTATTGTTAAAGGTGACGTGGATGGTTCAGTTGAAGCCTTGTCTGATTCATTATTGAAACTATCAACAGATGAGGTACAAGTAAATATTGTACATAAAGCTGTGGGTCAAATATCTGAGTCTGACGTAACATTAGCTTCTGCAGCTGATGCTATCGTTATCGGTTTCCAGGTGAGACCTTCAAACAATGCAAGAAAAATAGCCGATGCCGAGCAAATCGAAATCAGACTATATTCTATCATCTATGACGCCATCAATGAAATAAAGGCGGCCATGGAAGGTATGTTGGCCCCTAAAGAAGAAGAGGTAGTGACAGGAAATATTCAAGTCAGAGAAGTATTCAAAATCAGCAAAGTGGGTACCATTGCGGGATGTTATGTAACTGATGGTTATGTGAAACGTAACAATAAAGTGAGAATAATCCGTGAAGGTATAGTGGTTCATGAAGGTGAGATAGCCCAATTGAAACGTTTTAAAGACGATGTAGCTGAAGTGAAAAATGGCTATGAATGTGGATTGAGTATCAAAAACTTTAATGATATCATGATGGATGACATCATTGAAAGCTTTGAAATAAGAGAACTTAAAAGAACCTTGTAAATAAAATTGAGAAAGCCTTTCGGGGCTTTTTTAATATAAAATTATTTTCATTATTTTCTGAAAATATAATATAAATAATAAATTTGGAATTTACAAAATAATATTTTTATTTTTGCATATAGATGAATACAGCAATTGAGAAGTTGTACGGATATTGTGAAAATCACAGTAGCAATGAACCGGAGGTTTTAAGGCAAATAAGTAGAGATACGCACGCCAATTTATTAAAACCCAGGATGCTATCTGGTCATTTGCAAGGAAGGTTACTTTCAATGATTTCGCAAATTCTCCAACCTAAAAGTGTTCTTGAGATTGGAACTTTTGTTGGTTACTCGGCCATTTGCTTGGCAGAAGGTTTAGCGGAAAATGGTCGATTAATTACCATTGAAGCAAATGAGGAATTTGAAACAAAGATAAAAAGTAATATAAACTTGGCGGGTCTAAATGACAAAATAGACCTAAAAATTGGCAATGCCTTGGAAGTGATACCTAGCCTAAATTGTAGATTTGATTTGGTTTTTATTGATGCAGATAAGTTAAACTATATCAAATATTATGATTTAATAATTGAAAAACTTAACATTGGAGGCTTAATAATAAGTGACAATGTACTTTGGGATGCTAAAGTATTGGATACATCCAAAAACGATGCGACTACCAAGTTACTAAGAGCATTCAATGTACATGTCCAGAATGATAACAGAACTAATAAAGTGCTATTACCCATAAGAGACGGATTATTTGTCTCCAGAAAAATAAAATGAAAATGAAAAAAATTTTAGCTTTCTTATTGATCTACCCTATCTTTTTCTTGGCTATTGCCCAAACACAAGTGAGTATTCCAGAAGCTCCTAAAAAAGTGGAATTTGCAAACATTCTCATTGAGCTCAACCCAGAGGCTTTAAAAGCTTTAAATGCAGAAATCACCTCCTTGTTAACTCCTCAAAACAAGTTTCTTGAACAAAAACTGGAAAGAATGCAATGGTATTTTCCAATTATTGAGAAAATCTTAGAAGAAGAAGATATTCCAGAGGACATGAAGTATATAGCTGTTTTGGAAAGTTCTTTACTTCCTGAGGCTATTTCTAGTTCAAATGCCGTTGGATTTTGGCAATTCAAAGAAGCCACTGCGAAAGAAGTTGGCTTAAAAGTAGATAACAAGCAAGATGATAGGAAAAACATATATCTTTCTACAAAAGCTGCTGCCTTATACCTTAAACGTCACAATCTCATTTTCAAAAACTGGCTTTCTTGTATGATGGCTTACAACATGGGCGTTGAAGGTGCTTCGGATAAAATAAATCCAGAATGGTCATTTGCAAGTGAAGTTAAATTTGATGAAAACACGGATCCCTATTTAATTAAAGCACTCGCTCACAGAATAGCCTTCGAGCATCGTTTAAATAGACTCAAAGATTCTCCAAAAAAATTCGTCGAATATGCTACAAAAGGAAAATCTCTGGCCGAAATAGCTGTTGAGCTAACGACAGATATCACAGAACTTCGTAAATATAATCCATGGTTATATGCCCCAAACATACCTGAAGACAAAACCTACAACGTGCTCGTTCTTTCACGAATTGAAGATGTTGAAGAAATAACCAATAAGATTCAAAAAAGAGTTGATGCCAATAAGGTTGATGTGGGTTTTCCCCAACTTAAAAGAATCACCATGGTTTCAACTTCACCAGATGACCCTGTATATTATGAAATAAATGGCAAAAAGGGCATTTTGGCTCAATCTGGAGAAGAAGTAGCTCAGTTGTCTGCAAAAGCTAAAATGAAAATTGGAAAGTTCTTGTCATATAATGACATGA
Source organism: Lacihabitans sp. CS3-21 (assembly GCF_024343675.1). Classification (GTDB taxonomy): domain Bacteria; phylum Bacteroidota; class Bacteroidia; order Cytophagales; family Spirosomataceae; genus Leadbetterella. The sequence goes on along the minus strand of NZ_RJUD01000097.1, from coordinate 277,408 downwards.
CAGACAAAGACTTAACCAAAGAAGGTAGTATTTACTATTTAGAGAAAAAAAGCAAGAAAGCGGCCACACAATTCCATACTGTACACGGAGAACAAACGCTCTGGGATGTCTCTCAAATATATGGTGTGGGTTTAAAGTATCTTCTGAAATACAACCGAATGAAAAATTCGGAAAGATTACAACCGGGAAGAGTTATTTGGTTACAAAAAACTAGACCAAAAAATGAGCCAATCGAAGTTATCAAAGAGGCGATAGAAGAGGAAGATAAATTGCCTATTAGAGAAGATTACACAAAAAAAGAAGAAGTGGTATTCAATGCACCTCCTGTAATTAAAGAAAAAACCGAGGTTTTAGAAAAACCTAAAGAAATAGTAAAAGAAACACCTAAGGAAATTAAAACTGAAACCGTTATAGATAGTCCAAAAACTGAAGTATCAAAGACGTCAGAGATTGTTAAAACTGAAAAACCAATAGGTGACACTAAGTCTGACGGTCTTAAAATCAATGACGACTTATTTGTACCAAAGAATACCTCAGTCACCAAACCACCAATTGTGACTACAAGTGAGACAAAATCTACTACAAAAGTTGTCAATACCAAACATATGGTAAAGCCTGGTGAAACGATGTTTTCGATTGCTAAACGTTATAATTTAACGGTAGAGGAACTTCGCAAAATGAACAACATGAGTAGCACTGCGAGTTTAAAAGCCAATCAATTATTGACCATAGGCACATCTACAATTGTAACAAAAGACGAGGGAATAGCTAAAATACCTGCTAAAAAACCTATTTCTGATGAACCTATTGGAGAGGAGGAATTGGTAAAGCCTAAGCCAATCGTAAAAGAACCAGTTACAACAAAGCCTCAAACCCATTTGGTGACTTCTGGTGAAACGCTTTTCAGTATTTCTAAAAAATATGACGTTTCAGTTTCTCAAATTAAAGAATGGAACAACATAACTGGTAATAGTATAAATTCAGGTCAGAGGTTGGTGGTTTCGAACAAAAAACCATCCAATGCAGTAATTGGCAAAGAGCCTGTTACAGAGGCCAAAAAACCAGTAAGCAATTCAGGTAGTACATCTCATACAGTGACTAGAGGAGAAACATTATATAGTATTTCTAGAAAATATGATGTTAGCGTAAATGACATAAAGAAATGGAACAACATGGCAGATAATGAAATCATGGTTGGTTCAAAAATTATTATAAAGAAATGATCTTAATAGAAGACACATGCATAAGCGATGATGTTGCTGAAAAGTTTTTTGTATGTGACATAGAAAAATGCAAAGGTGCTTGTTGTGTTGAAGGAGACCTTGGAGCTCCACTCGAAGACGTTGAGTTGCCCATTCTCGAGGAAATTTACGAAAAAATAAAACCCTATTTATCTCCAGAAGGCATTAAAGCCATTGAAGAACAGGGCAAATACATCAAGGATTGGGAAGGTGACTATTCTACCACAACCATTGATGAAAAAGAATGTGCTTATGCCGTTTATGATCAAAAGGGAATCTTGCAATGTGGTATTGAACAAGCTTATAACGACGGGGTTGTGGATTTCAAAAAACCAATTTCTTGCCATTTATACCCCATCAGAATCACAAAGTACGAAAGCTACCATGCAATAAACTATGACCGATGGAGTATATGCTCTGAAGCATGTGCTTTGGGCGATAAACTTGGGGTAGAAGTTTATAAATTTTTGAAAGAACCACTTATTAGGGCCTACGGCGAAAAGTGGTACAATCAACTGGTCAAAGAAATCGAAGATGCAAAGCTTTGAGGAGGTATATGAGGTTGTAAAACTAATACCAAAAGGCAGAGTGACCAGTTATGGAGCCATTGCCAAATATTTAAGTACCGGTGCAAGGTTAGTGGGATGGGCTATGAATGCTGCCCATGGCCTTCATGATGTTCCCGCTCATCGGGTAGTGAATCGCAACGGTATACTAACAGGAAAACTCCACTTTGAAAGCCCAACACGGATGCAAGAGCTTTTAGAAATTGAAGGAATAGAAATAATTGCAGACAAGATTCAAAATTTCTCCAAAATCTATTGGGATCCCCAAATTGAGCTCTCACTTTAGGAAGAGTTTTTGTAATATTTTTATTTAAAATATTATTATTTACACAAATACTATATCCTTCATACCATTAAAAAAGAAGTCTATTTAAATAATTTAGAATTTTAATATAAAATAGTATCTTTACACAGAATAAAATTCTGAAATCATCAATCAAACAAAATAATGGCTGTCGGTAAATTAGATCAAATTGATCACAAACTTTTAGAAATACTCCAGAGCAACGGAAAAATAACAAACGCTCAACTATCCAAAGAAATTGGCCTTTCTCCTGCACCAACTTTGGAAAGGGTAAAAAAACTTGAAAATACAGGTATTATTGAAAGCTATCATGCTCAAATAGATAGAGAAAAAGTGGGCTTAGGTGTAATGACTTTTGTTCAAGTTACCTTGTCTGGTCACAGAAAATCTATCACGGAATCCTTCGTAAAGACCATAGAAGCAGTACCTGAAATCATTGAATGTCATCACGTTACAGGATCTTGCGATTTCTTACTGAAAGTAATAGCAAGAGACATAGCTTCTTATCAGACATTAATAATGGAAACAATAAATGAAATTGAAGTAGTGGCCAGCACGCAAACTATGGTCATATTGTCAACTTTCAAAAATACGAAAGTTCTTCCTATACCTTGAAATTAGAAGATTTTGGTATACAAAAGGGGAAAATTTACTTTTTCCCTTTTTTTTGTGCCTTTAATCTCTTAGTCAGATCTTCCAAAGCTTTTTTAGCTTGTTTATACGAGTTAGAATTTTTCTCTGAATTCTTCAAAACTTCGGCAAAGTATTCAACCGCCGCCTTATTTTCATTTTCTTGCAAAGCAATATTGCCCAAAGCTAGGTTAGAAGCAACATAATAGCCTGATTCTTTGGTATTATTGTTCAAAGAGTAATTAATACATTTTTGGTAGAAGAACTTGGCTTGCGTATCGTTGTGCTTATAATTTTGGTTTACATAACCCAAAATATAAGCCGCATATCTGCCGTCATTGTCACCATATCCATACCTTTTTTCTTCCAACCTGGCCATCAATTCGTTGGCGTAAATCTCTGCTTCGTCTAATCTTCCAAGAGCAAAACTGTTGCGAGCTACATATCTATGAAAAAATGAATTATTGGGATAGAGGGTGTGCATTTGGCGAGCCATCGTCAAAGATTTTGCCGATTGATTCTCCGCAGCATATATTTGAATAAGAAAATACCTGGCTTCCATTCTAGAATAGAATGCATTGTTGGCTACGTTTTCTAACTGCCTAATTCCCAAATTTTTATCTCCTTTCCTAAAAAAAGACAACAATGGTTTCAATGATTTATAGTTTTCATGGATCCATTTAGAATAGTAATTGTACACGCCATCTCCAAAAAGCAATTCAGGATTTATGTTTTCTTCTCCCCTACTGTAGTCTAGGTATTTGATGGCCTGCTTCCCAGCCCATGCAGATTTTACCCATTTTTCTCGCTCTGCATAAAGTCTTCCTTTGATAGCATAGGCAGCCGAAAGAAAAAAAGCGGCCTCTTTATTCTTTTTATTTTCATCAAACATGTCGTCAGCCTTATCTATTGCCGCATCCATGTAGTTATGGCATTGCTCATCAAAACGCTCCTGCTTTGTGTCAGGCACTATTTTCCACCATTCATTTAGCCCCAACAAAAAATCTCCAAGTGGATGTTCAGGATATTTCACTTTAAGCCATTTATATTCCTTCTCAGCCTCTGAAAAATTAAAGTTGTACATATTGTTAACAGCGGCTGTAGTGCTAATCTGCACGCCTCTGTCGAGCAACAACATTTCAGCTTTAGGTTTTTCTTTTGAATTAAAAAAAGAAAACAGTTGGGCATTTGAAATGAAATGTGAACTAACAAAAAGAATAACTAAAAGGCTTTTTTTCAATGTGTATATTTTTGTGAAAAACGAAATAAGCTTACGAATAATTGCATGACAAAATTAGAGAAATTTGAAATTTCATTTGCTAAAAAAAGTAATCTTAACAAAATATTATTTTATTTTACATGAAAAACTAAAACATGGTAGAGGTACTGGATCTAAAATTCAAAGAATTAATCACAAGCGAACAAATACAAGAAAGAGTAAACGACATTTCCGAAAAACTGAATGATCGTTTTCAAGGCAAAAATCCGGTATTTCTTGGCATTTTGAATGGTTCTTTTCTATTCATTGCGGATATTTTCAAAAAACTCACCATACCCTGCGAAGTAAGCTTTTTAAAGATACATTCCTACCAAAACACAGAATCGACTGGTAAAATGAAAGAACTGATAGGTTTAAATCAACCTATCGAAGGTCGACATGTGGTGATATTGGAAGACATCGTAGATACAGGTCGCACTTTAGATTTTTTAATGAAAACCTTAGAAATTCATAATCCTGCCAGTATTTCTGTTGCTACCTTACTTCACAAACCAGAGGCTATGCTTGTGCCTATACAGCTTGATTATGTTGGATTTGAAATTCAAAACCAGTTTGTGGTAGGATATGGTCTTGATTACAATGGATATGGAAGAAACAGCAGCTCAATATTAATCAAAGTGGATGATTGAAGTGAGGTTAAACCTAAGCGTTTGACCAACCACAAAAGGCTTTTTACTCAAGCAATAAATGCTTATTGCTTGAAAGTCTATGATTATTTCATAAAAAGCTCCTTTAAAAATATTATTGGTCACGGTAGCTTCGTATTCACCTTCAGCGTCTATTTCAATATTTTCAGCCCTTACAAAAGATTCTTTTCCGGCGATATTTATCATAAAACCATCGCCTGTTAGTAAGGCCACGTATTTATTTTTGGGCGAATTATAAATTACCTCAGAGCTTCCTTTCTGAACCATCCTGCCATTTTTGAGTATGAATAACTCATCTACCAACCCAAAGGCATCGTGAATATCGTGTGTCACAAAAATACAAGCAATGGATTCTTTGCGTAGCACCGATTGTAAGTTGATCAAAACTTTTTTCTTGATGATTGGGTCAAGATTAGCAAATGGCTCGTCTAATAACAATACCAAGGGCTCGTCAGCAATGGCTTTGGCCAGCATCACTCTTTGGATTTCTCCACCTGACAATTCTCTTGGAAACTTGGCCAATAAATGACTGATATTTAAATCTTTAGAAAGTTTATTTACGCGTTGAGATTGATATTTTTTTTCGAAAAACCGCAACTCATAGGCTATGTTTTCAGCAATTGAAATATTGGGGAAAAGTGTATTTTGCTGCGTAACCATTTTAATCTGTTTATGGCCAGCTATAAGTTTTTTAGAAGGAGGTTCTAAAGGTACTTTGTTCAGATAAATAGCTCCAGAACTTGGATCTTTAAGGCCAGCTAACATTTTAAGTAAAGTCGTTTTTCCAGAACCACTTTGGCCTATAATTCCCAGAATCGTCCCCTTTTCAACTTTAAGATTTATGTTTTTTAAGGAAAAAACGTCGGAATATTCGAAATTTACTTTTCTGGCTTCTATCATATTTAGCAAAAGTAAAATGTATTCTCCAATTTTTTTTTATTAATTTGTAAAAAAACCTATGTATGCTCGACCTTTACAACAAACAAATCAAGTGTCTTGTCGCACTTGACTCTATAATTTTTGGATTTGACGGTGAAGAATTAAAAATATTACTCGTTAAAAGAGGGCTAGAAGAAACCACAGAAACTTGGTCGCTTATGGGCGGTTGGCTTCAAGAAAATGAAGGGCTAAATGAAGCCGCAGATAGAATTTTATTTGAGCATACTGGCTTGAGAGACGTTTATTTAGAACAGCTTGCTGCCTTTGGAAACCCCAAAAGAGACCCTGTAATGCGAACTGTTTCAGTTACTTACAAGGCACTTTTGAATATTGCTGATTATGACCACAAATTGACCAACAAAATAAACGCCAAGTGGTTTTCTCTAAAAGAACTCCCAACATTACTATTTGACCATTCTGAAATGGTGGCTCTTGCAGTAGAGCGTCTCAGAGCAAATGCATCACTTCACCCCATTGGATTTGAACTCTTGCCAGAGAAGTTCACACTTCCACAGCTTCAAAACCTATATGAGGCTATTTTTGACACCAAATTTGACAAAAGGAACTTTACAAGGAAGCTTCTAAGTACCAACATTCTTTCAAAAACAGATGAGAAACAGAAAGGTTTTTCAAAAAAAGGGGCCTTTTTCTACACTTTGAACAAAATAAATTATCAACACAGTACCTCATTCAATTTTCTTTCTTTAACCAACCCCGACAAAATATTATAAAAAAGCTCAGTAAACTATTTAAGTCTACTGAGCTTTTTCATATTTTCTTAGAAACCAGTTCTTATTTGGTTACCACTTTAATTTTGGGATAATTTCCCCCGTTTCCACCCGAACCAGCGTCTATTCTTATCGTATTAACGCCTTTTCTCAGCAATACTTTCTTTACTGCGAAAGCTCGCTTGTTGTTAAGCTTTTGGTCTCCACCTTCTGAAAAAGCAGTTATCTTAATTTGTAATCTTCCGTTTGCGTTCATTAAACCAGCAATACTGTCTATAACTGGAATAGACTCATTGGTAAGGTCAAACGATTTGTCTATGTATTGAATACTTTTAAAATCAAATTCAGATCCTTGTCCTTTAGTTTTGTCGTTGACATACTGTTTCAAAACAACAAATTCAGAAGTACTAGAGGCTTGTACCGTTTTTGAAGAGTCTGCTGATACATTTACTTGAACAGAATCCTTGGATACTCTGTCTAGTGAGTCAGCAAACATCAATTCTTCATCAATAGATTCTACAGGAGCTTCTTCCTTACTGAAAAAACTAAAATCACCACTTTTTGCCCAGAAAAAATAAAGAATTCCTCCCAAGAGAGCCAATGCCAACAAACCCAGAAGAACTATTTTATTAAAAAAAGTCTCAGAACTTGAGTCGTTATTATAACCTTCTGAAAATGAGCTTGTAGTAGGTGCAACCGTTTCTTCTTCAGCGGATTTTGCTTCTGGTTTTTTAGGAGCTACTATTTTGGTATTGATCAATTCTTGCAATCCTAAAGCTGGTATCATCTTTTCCATTAATGATTCTGGAGCTTGCTGAAGCAACAATTCATGATGTTGCTTGAGATAATAAATCAGATCATCCTTGTCCATATTCTCAGAACTAATTTTATTGCCGAGCAAATCAATTAACAATGAGGAGGTAAGGCCCGAAGTAATAACTGTGACATTTTTGCTTGTATTGGCATACGAACCAATCATGCTAAGCAAAGGACTTTTGTAAGCTGGAAAAATCTGACTGATGATCTTGGAGCCATCTTCGGCAACTTTTTCAATCAAACCTTTTTGTGAAAAAAGCAACGATTTATCTTCAGGAATTGAACTCTTATTATATTTTTCTTTGATTTGATTGAACAACATACCAGCACTCATATCGCTGTTGGTTCTCCTTATCAGTCCTGCCACCAAAGTATAAAAAACACCCTTAACTGCCACTTCAACATCTCCTAAATTATCAGTTGAAATTGATTTTAATTTGGTTATAAAATCTTCATTGATAATATCTTCAAAGTTTTCGAAAAGATTCATTTTTGTGTTAAAGTTTAAAATTAGCATGCAAAAAAACAAAAAAAACGTTGTTTTACCTATATTTATGCGGGCTATTTATAATTTTACAGTCAAATTTTATTCAATCATTCATGGAAAACGACAACAAAGAAGATTTAAGGAGTAAGGACTGGTTTGGCAAAACTGGCAAGGATGGATTTATTTATCGCTCTTGGATTAAGAATCAAGGCTATCCAGCTCACCAATTTAAAGGTAAACCTGTTATAGGAATTTGCAATACATGGTCAGAAACCACTCCTTGCAATGGACATTTTAGAGAGATTGCTCAGTTTGTAAAAAACGGCATCTATGAAGCGGGTGGTTTTCCGCTCGAATTTCCGGTGATGTCCTTGGGCGAAACTATCATTAGGCCTACAGCCATGCTTTATAGAAACCTCGCCGCTATGACTGTCGAAGAAAGCATCCGAGGCAATCCTTTTGATGCTGTTGTATTGTTGACAGGTTGTGACAAAACCACCCCTTCTTTGGTAATGGGTGCCGCAAGTGTAGATTTACCTACCATTGTTGTTCCAGGTGGTCCAATGCTTAATGGAAAATTTCAAGGCAAAGACATAGGTTCAGGAACTGATGTTTGGAAGTTCGCTGACGATTTCAGAACGGGTAAAATGTCGGCCGAAGATTTTGAAGAAGCAGAGTCATGCATGAGTCGTTCAGCGGGACACTGCTCCACAATGGGCACAGCCTCTACCATGGCAGTTATGTGCGAAGCTTTAGGGCTTACGTTACCAGGTATTTCGGCAATACCAGCGGTCGATTCTCGCAAAAAAATGCTGGCCCATATGACCGGTATGAGAATTGTAGAAATGGCTAAAGAAAACCTTAAAATATCGGATATTCTAACAAAAGGAGCTTTTGAAAATGCCATAAAAGTTAATGCGGCCGTTGGAGGTTCAACCAATCTAATTCTTCACTTGCTGGCCATTGCTGCTCGAATTGGCGTGGATTTAAAACTGGAAGACTTCGATGACTTAGGTAGTAAAATTCCTCTTTTGGTAAATTTAATGCCGTCTGGCAAATTCTTGATGGAGGATTTCTATTACGCTGGTGGGCTTCCTGTGGTCATAAAAGAGATGTCTGCCGTACTTAGAAAGGACACCATCAGTGCCAATGGCAAAAGCATCATAGAGAACTCGGAAAAAGCAAGAAACTGGAATCCAGAAGTGATATTCCCTTACAACAATCCACTCAAAGAAGAGGCAGGAATAACGGTTGTAAAAGGAAATCTTTGCCCTGACGGATCGGTTATTAAAGTCTCTGCAGCAACTGACAAACTACTGACCCACAGAGGAAAAGCCGTCGTTTTTGAGACCATAGAAGATTATCATGCACGTATAGATGATCCAGAATTAGATATTGACGAAAACTCCATCATGGTTCTGAAAAACTCTGGCCCGAAAGGTTATCCAGGTATGCCAGAGGTAGGAAGTATGGCACTTCCTAAAAAAATATTGGAAAAAGGCATAACTGACTTGGTAAGAATTTCTGATGCTCGTATGAGCGGAACTGCCTTCGGTACTGTTTTCCTACATGTTTCGCCTGAATCTGCTGTGGGCGGACCATTGGCATTTGTACAAAACGGCGATATGATCACAGTGGACGTTCCGAACAAAAAACTTAATCTCGATATTTCAGAAGAAGAAATGGAAACCCGTAGAAAGAATTGGAAACCAATTGACCTTGGATACGTGAGAGGCTACGCCAAAATGTACATAGAATCTGTTAATCAAGCACATTTGGGTGCTGATTTTGACTATTTGGTGGGCAAGTCAGGTAGCAAAGTAAATCGTGAGTCACATTGATATGTTAGAATTCCGAACCGTCATTGAAAAAATAAATCCTGAGTTTCAGATTTCGTTGAAATCCAAAATCTTGACTTTAGGCTCATGCTTTTCTGATGTTTTGGGAAATTATTTGGTAGAAAACAAAATTGAATGTTTAGCCAACCCATTCGGAAATGTTTTCAATTTAAGTTCTATCAGTTGCTTGCTAGATGGACTCTTAAAGAATTCTGAAAATAATGAAGACACCATTGTAGAAAACGATGGTGTCTTTTTTCATTATAATTATCATTCTGAAATTAGAGATTTTAATAGAATTGGACTAGTAGACAAAATAAAAACTTTAAACCAAAGTACAGCGTCATTCTTAAAATCAGCAAATTATTTGATCATTACTTTGGGGACAAGCTGGGTTTATGAGCAAAAACAAACTCAGAAAATTGTTTCTAATTGCCACAAACAAAAAGCATCTTTGTTCAATAAAAAGCTTTTGGGAGAAAAAGAACAATTAGATATTTTTGAAAACATCCATTCAAAGCTAAAAACATTTAATCCTAATCTGAAAATTATACTTACGGTTAGTCCAGTAAGGCATATCAAAGACACACTTCAATTGAATAGTGTATCAAAATCCATTCTCAGAACTTTATGTTATAACATAACCAGCAGATATTCTGATACTTACTATTTTCCATCCTACGAAATAGTAATAGATGATTTAAGAGACTACAGATTTTATAAATCTGATTTAATTCATCCAAATGAACAAGCTGAAAAGTACATTCTAAATATTTTCTCGGAAACTTATTTCGATGAAACGCTAAAAATTTTCATAAATGATTGGATTAAAATAAAAACTGGGATTGATCATAGGCCTTTTAACCCCAAATCTAAAAATCACCAAAAATTTCTACAAAATCTATTAATCAAAATACAAACATTTGAAAATCAAATAGATATTTCAAAGGAAGAAGCTGCTATTAAGAATCAAATCAGCTAGTTTAGCATTTGCTCGAACTTTAAGCCTTTTGCAAATGTTTGCTATTTTAGTATAAAACTATTCATGGGAGAATTTACAGTTACAAAAGAAAAATTATTACTAGCATTAAGCACAGTAGAAGAGCCTGATCTTAAAAAAGATTTGGTGACCCTCAACATGATTTCAGATATCGAAATCGGGGTAAATCAAGTTACATTCACGGTTATTTTGACTACGCCTGCTTGTCCATTAAAAGAACTCATCAAACAAAGGTGTGTTGATGCTATTCATAGAGACTTGGGAGATGATTTTGAAATAAACATCAACATGACTTCTAACGTCACTTCTATCTTAAACAAAAACTTGCTACTACCGCTAGTAAAAAATATCATAGCCATATCCTCTGGCAAAGGTGGTGTAGGAAAATCTACTGTGACCGTCAACCTTGCTATGGCCCTAAAAAAATCAGGTGCTAAAGTTGGAATTATTGATGCGGATATTTCTGGTCCTTCCATTCCAATCATGTTTGGAGCTGAAAATATGCAACCGTTGGTTTCGGTAAAAGACGGAAAAAACTTCATCTCTCCTATAATGCAATATGGCATCAAAATGATTTCAATTGGCTTTCTTACGCCACCAGACAGTGCCGTAGTCTGGAGAGGGCCTATGGCGAGCCAAGCTTTAAAGCAATTTTTTGGTGACGTGGACTGGGGTGAGTTAGACTACCTTTTGTTGGATTTACCTCCAGGAACAGGCGATATCCACTTAACTTTGGTACAGACGGTACCAGTGACGGGAGCAGTTATAGTAACTACTCCTCAAAAAGTAGCCTTGGCCGATGCCACCAAAGGCGGTTCTATGTTTAGCCAAGCCAACATTAATGTGCCTATATTGGGAATAATTGAAAACATGGCTTATTTTACACCAGAAGAACTTCCTGACAATAAGTACTTTATATTTGGAGAAGGAGGCGGTCAACAATTGGCCGACAAATTCAACGTACCAGTTTTGGGGCAAATTCCTTTGGTACAAAAAATCAGAGAAGGGGGCGACTCAGGCAGACCAATTATGATGGACGAAAGCGAAGTAGTTTCTTCTGCATTTTTCTCGGCTGCTGAGAATCTCGCCCAACAAATAGCTATCAGAAATGCTAATTTGCCAAAAACAGAACCTGTAAAAATGAGATAAAACATTTCAAAATATTTTACAAAAAAGACTTCCTAACGGAGGTCTTTTTTGTTTATAGTTTATATCAATTTGTAACAGTTTTTTCATAACTTTCTGATTGAAAAATTCAACCTGAATAATAAATGAAAAATTCCAGAAGACAATTCGTGAGAAATGTAGCTTTTTCAAGTCTAGCATTTCCCAGCATTTCAACCGCCTTGGCCAATTCCCGACCAAAAAGTGTAGCACCATCAGACAAAATGAAGATTGGCTTGATTGGTTGTAAAGGAATGGGTTTCTCAAACCTACAAAGGCACATAAAAAACAAAGGCATTGAATGCATTGGTTTGTGCGATGTCGATCAAAATGTCTTAGACGAACGCTCGGCTCAATTAGAAAAAATGCAGGGAAGCAAAGCCAAAACCTATGGCGACTACAGACAAATGCTTGATAACAAGGAAATTGATTATGTAATTGTGGGTACACCTGACCATTGGCACTGCCTAAACATGATTGGAGCTCTGGATGCAGGCAAGCATGTTTATGTAGAAAAACCGATTGCTCATAACATGGATGAGTGCAATTTGATGGTAAAAGCAGCCAAAAAATATGGAAAAATAGTACAAGTAGGGCAATGGCAAAGAAGCGGCCCGCATTATGAAGAAGCCTTTAAGATGGTGAAGTCAGGTATGTTGGGCAAAATTCGATTGGTAAAGGTTTGGGCTTACCAAGGCTGGATGAAACCTGTGTATGTATTGCCTGACACTGCGGTACCTAAGGGTGTTAATTACGATATGTGGCAGGGTCCTGCCCAAAGACACCCATTTAACGAAAATCGCTTCCATTTTAACTTTAGGTGGTTTTGGGATTATGCGGGTGGATTAATGACCGACTGGGGTGTGCATGAAATTGACATAGCCTTACACGCCATGGGAGCCAAAGCACCGATATCAGTGATGGCCTCAGGTGGCAAGTTTGCTTATCCTGATGATGCTTCTGAAACACCAGATACTTTACAAACAGTCTTTCAATACGATGGCTTCAACATGCTTTGGGAACACGCCACGGGCATTGATGGTGGAAATTACGGAAAAACTGAAGGCATTGCATTTATAGGAAATAACGGTACACTGGTGGTTCATAGGGGTGGATTTGAGTTGATTCCAGAAACTTACACCGAAAATAGTATTAAAAAACCTAAAGTAGAACCATTACCTATTTTTACCAAAAAATCAGAAGATGATTATTTATACAATCATGCTGAAAACTTCATCAATGCCATCAGAAATAATGACCCGAAATCGCTCAAATGCGGAATAGAAACGGGCAGTATTGCTGCAATAAATGCCATAATGGGCAATATTTCTTATAAATTGGGCAGAAAAGTATTTTGGGATGAGGCGAATGGAAACTTTAAAAATGACAAAGAAGCCAATGCTTTGATGGTATCGCATTATAAAAATGGCTATTCTTTGCCCAAAGTTTAATATTTTTTTTGAATTTTCTAGAGGTATTTCCGTTTTAAAGTAGTTCACAAGTTTTGGAACAAATTTTGTATCAAGTTTCCTAATTGATTGAATTCTAATGCGTAAATACCTCTATTTTTTCTTAGCTATTGTATTTTTTTCATGCAATAAAACAGATTCATTTATAGAAGAAAAATCTGAATCAGTAAATGAAGACTTCTTAAAACTGGTAAACAAAGCCAGGTCTGAAGGTCGAAAATGCGGAACGCAACATTTTGCTCCGACTAGTCCAGTAAGTTGGAATAGCGACCTTGAAAAGGCCGCTTACCTTCACAGCAAAGATATGTTTGAAAACAAATACTTCTCTCATGTCTCAAAAAATGGAGTTGAGCCATCTACCCGTATATTGGCTCAAAATTATCTTTTCAAATCATTTGCAGAGAATATTTATGCAGCATCTGGATTTTCTCCAACACCTGAAGAGATAATAATACAATGGGTTAATAGCCCAACACATTGTGCAAACATTATGACACCAAACTTTAAGGATATGGGAATCGGAGGATACCAAAACCACTGGACACAATTATTTGGCTCAAAATGAACAAATGTCGGCCATTTTTTGTAGTATTGTAAGAACTTTCAACCACCAGATGGACGAATTAATAGAAAAAGTAGAACAAGCATTAAACAATATTAGGCCTTATCTTATCGCTGATGGTGGTAATGTCGAGGTAGTTGAAATCACGCCCGATTTCACTGTTAAGTTGGAGTTTACTGGATCATGTGGTTCATGCCCTATGTCATCTATGACTTTTAAAGCAGGCTTAGAAGAAGCCATTTTGAAAAACGTCCCTGAAATCAAAAAAGTAGAAGCTATCAATATGGTTGCCTTCAATGCTTGATATTTAAAAAAATATCCATTCCTTACTTCTAAATTGCCCAATTGGCAAATTCTTTTTATAACTTGCAAAATTATTTTGTATCTGCATGTCCCTAAATCACTATGGATAAGAAAATAAAAGTTGGAATATTCTTTGGAGGCCAATCTCGTGAAAGAGAAATATCTTTTTTAGGTGGAAGAACTGCCTATGAACACATCGACAGGAGGTATTTTGAGCCTGTAGTCATTTTTGTAGACAGCATCGGGAACTTCATTAAAATAGACCCTCAATTACTTTATGAAGAAGACATTAGAAGCTTCTATCCTTCGAAAAATCAAAACAATGGTTACAAAGTTTATATAGAATCTTTGGGACCATTACGAGATACCCAACTTTACAAATTGATTTATAAAATTGGTTCTCAAATAAAAGTTGAAGAACTAAAAGATCACTTAGATTTTGCTTTTGTAGTTATGCACGGACCTTACTCTGAGGATGGCAACATCCAAGGAATGATGGAATGGCTTAACATACCCTACATGGGTCCTGGTATATTGGGTTCAGGTGTGGGCATAGACAAACCTGTACAAAACCGACTTATGGAGTTGGCAACTGGCCAAACCAAAAAATATAAGACTATTTCCAAAGATACTTGGGAATCTTCTGATAAATCGAAACTTTTTACGAGCCTTATTGCCGAATTGGGCTTTCCTTTAGTTGTTAAAGCTCCTCACCAAGGTTCTTCTATCGGAGTAGCTATTGTAAAAAAGCGTAGCTTAGAGGAATTCTCAAAAAGCATGAGTCAGTGCTTTTTTGAGACCCAAATCCTGAAAAAAGATTGGATAAAGCTTAGCCCTCGTCAGAAGAAAAACCTTATGGAAAAAACTTCCAATTTAGACGAAGGAATAGGTTTTCCAGTAGTGCTAGACAGCGAGGTTATATACCATCCATCAGATTTACTTAAACGATTAGACATTTATCTAAATTTCCATGATAGTGCAACAATAAGCTCTACCAATGCGGAAGATTATGTGTTGATAGAGGAATTTATCTCCGGTCAAGAATTTTCTGTAGGTGTTATTCAAGATGATTCTGGAAAAGCATTTGCACTACCACCTGCCGAAGTATATGGCGATGTGCAAACTTTCGATTTTAAATCGAAATACAAATCTAGCGTTAGTAAAAAGAGAATCCCAGTGGAGACCAAATATGAAAATTTGGAAAAAATCCATGAAAATATCCTTAAAGCGTTTGAAATCACCAATATGAGCGTCATTAGCCGAATTGATGGTTTCCTTACTGCTGACGATGTGGTAATCCTACACGATCCCAATACCATTCCGGGTATGTCTCCAGCTTCGTTTATTTTCAAACAAATGGCTGAAATCGGTTTCGGAATTACTGACTCCATCACCTATCTGATCAGGCAATCAATCCGCGAAAGAATTAGAAGTGGAAAAAACGTTTTCAATCTTAGAAATCTTCTTAAAAACGTAGACAATAAGATAGAAACTGCCAAGCTTAAGCCACGAAAAAAACTTGCTGTATTATTCGGAGAAAATGAAGAAGAATTCAAAATCGCAAAAGCTAAATTTGGCCAATTTGGAGGTAATGAAGAATTTGAACCCGTTGCGGTTTGTTCTGCACTAAATGGAGGAAAATACAGAATTCCACTTAATTTGATGTTCAAGCCAGACATTATGGAGTTTGGTATGTCCATTGGGAAACCGAAACATCCATTTATTCAAAAAAATATAGAAAGTACGGCAGCCATACGTCAGTTTTATGTCGGAGATGTAGATTTTTCAGTATCTAAAATATCAGAAGAGGCTTTTGTTAAGGACTTTGTAGCTGTTTTTGACTGCAAAACACAAGAGCTTATTCAATCTTGACAAATGGCGAAAAAAGTCAAATTTTATGCTGTTTGGTCGGGAAGAGAAAAAGGGGTTTTCAGCTCATGGGACGATTGCAAAAAACAAGTTGATGGCTTTGAAGGTGCTCAATACAAATCCTTTGAAAGCAAAACTGAAGCAGAAAACGCTCTAAAAAGAAACTACTATGCAGTTGTAAATACAAAATCTTCAGCCACACAAACTTCTATAAAACAACCTTCACCGAACATTGCTGCTTGGGCAGTAGACGCTGCTTGGAACACTAAAACTGGGGACATGGAATATCAAGGAGTGGACCTACAAACCAAAACCTTGGTATTTAGAAAAGGTCCGTTTTTTGATGGAACCAACAACATTGGAGAATTTTTGGCCATTGTACATGCCTTGGCTTTATTGAAAAAACACAATTCTGATGTACCTATATTTTCTGATTCCAAAACGGCCATTTCTTGGGTAAAAGCAAAAAAAGCAAATACAAAATTGGAACCAACCTCCAGAAACTCCGAGTTATTTGAACTCATAGAAAGAGCCGAAGCCTGGTTGAAAGACAATAACTATAAAAACAAAATACAAAAGTGGGAAACCAAATGGTGGGGCGAAAACCCTGCTGACTTCGGCAGAAAATAATGTTCCGGTTTAAACACTTCATCATAAAACAAGAACGTGCTGCTATGAAAGTCTGCACTGACTCTTGCTTGTTTGGCTCTTTAATCTCTTCAGAAAACATAAAAAATGCTTTAGATATTGGCTGCGGAACGGGGCTGTTGTCACTCATGGTGGCACAAAAAAACCTTGAGTCTCAAATAACGGCTTTGGAAATTGACCAAAATGCAGTTTTAGATGCTGCAGAAAACATTCATGAAAGTCCATTTGCAAACCAAATTACGCTACATCACCAAACTGTTCAAGATTTTGCAAAAAAATCTAATAAAAAATTTGACCTTATCTTTTGTAATCCACCTTTTTATCAGAACAATCTAAAATCTGACAAAATAGATAAAAACATTGCTCATCATGCAGAAACACTCACTTTCAATGATTTAGCAGAATGTATTGATATTTTGCTTGAAGAAAAAGGTAGTGCATGGATACTTTTGCCACCTTTTGAAATGCGAGAATTCATAAGCATAGTGGAGGAAAAAAGACTCTATGTTTCGAAAAAGTTTGAAGTGAGACACAATGAAAATAAGCCTATTTTAAGGGTAATTGTGAAATTAAAAAGAACCAAAGCGATTTTGGAGGAAATCTCTCTCATAAATATTTATGAAAACAACCAATATAGCCCTATTTTTGTAGATCTTTTAAAAGACTATTACCTGATATTTTAAGAAACCCAAGTATGAGCAAAGTGGATATTTCTGTTGTTATTCCTTTTTTTAATGAAGACGAGTCTTTGGGCGAACTGCATGCTTGGATAAAAAAAGTAATGGATGAAAATGCTTTTTCATACGAAGTATTGCTGATAGATGATGGTAGCAGAGACGACAGCTGGAACGTCGTAAAAAAGCTCAAAGAGACCAATCCAGAAGTGAAGGGTTTTAAATTTTCCAAAAATCATGGAAAAACGGCCGCCCTTCAAGTTGGGTTTAATGAATGTGTGGGCGAGGTTGTCATTACCATGGATGCCGACCTGCAAGACAGTCCTGATGAAATACCGGGCCTTTACCGAATGATAAAAGAGGAAAAATACGACATCGTATCTGGCTGGAAACAAAAACGTTATGACCCAATAACCAAAACTTTACCCACCAAACTTTTCAATGCCACTACTCGCTATATTTCAGATATTTACCTACATGACTTCAACTGCGGACTAAAAGCCTACGACAATAAGGTTGTCAAAAATATCACGATTTATGGCGAAATGCACCGCTATATACCTGTAATTGCCAAATGGAACGGGTTTACCAAAATAGGAGAAAAAGTGGTTCAACACCGCTCCCGTAAATATGGAACTACAAAATTTGGCTTAGAGCGTTTTTTGAATGGATTTCTGGATTTACTTTCCATAACTTTTGTAAACAAATTTGGTAAAAGACCGATGCACTTCTTTGGATTATTCGGGGTTGTATCCTTCTTTTTGGGTTCGTTCATGACCATATTTTTGATTGCAGAAAAAATAATTTCTATTTACAACAGACAACCCTATCGCAACGTCACTGACAATCCTCTTTTTTACTTAGCCCTTGTAGCCATCATTATAGGTTCTCAGCTTTTTTTGGCTGGGTTCCTTGGCGAGTTATTTGTCAAACAAGGCATTACGAAGGACGATTATTTCGTTTCAGAAAAAGTATAATTAAATATTAAACACAAACATTTACCTCATGAAAAAACAGATTTTTATCCTTTTTGCAGTTTTGGGTTTAGGACTCAGCTCATGCTCTAAAAAAGATGAAGTAACACCATCGACTTTGGAAGGCACCTACAATTTGGAGACCATTTCGCTCAAATCTAAAGTTGTTGATCAAGCTGCAGAAAATGAAAACGAAAATGTATCTGCTCAAAAAATGTATTATACTTTCAATTCAGACGGCACCTATAAAACCAATGCTACTTGGTCTATTGGAGAAATTAACTCAAGTGGTGCTGTCTCAACAGGAAAATATACCATAAACGGAAATAAATTAAATATTACCTATCAGGATGGAGATTTAGGAAAAGAATTAACCCAAACCATGCAAATTAAAACCAATTCTGATTCTCAACTGGTTTTATTTATTGGTCTTGACGAACTCAAAACCAGCCTTAAAGCAGCTGCTGGAGGTCTAGATGCTTTTACAGCAGCCTTTCTTGAGATATTTTTAAGCCAGATGATTCAGTTTGAATATACTTTAACATTTAAAAAAGCTTAATTTTTTAAGCATACATACATTCTAATTAGAGCTTTCGGGCTCTTTTTTTGTTAGTAACCATACCAATCCCCCCACCAATTCTGCAAAGAACGTTTTATTTCATTTTCACGTGCATTGTTGCTAGGCTCGTAGAGTTTGTCACCTTTAAGTTCGTCTGGTAAAAAATTTTGTCTCGCAAAATTGCCTTCAAAATTGTGCGAATATTTGTAGTTTTTGCCATACCCAATCTCTTTCATGAGCTTAGTTGGAGCATTTCTCAAATCGACCGGAACAGGCAAATGTGAAGTCTTTTCGGCCAAAGCGATGGCCATATCAATGGCGACATAAGAAGCGTTAGATTTAGGAGATGTGGCCAAATAAATAGCGGTTTGCGAAAGAATAATTCTGCCCTCAGGATAACCAATTTTCATAATGGCATCCATACAAGAGTTGGCCACCATCATGGCTGTGGGATTGGCCAAACCAATGTCCTCACTGGCCAAAATCAACATTCTTCTGGCTATAAATTTCGGATCTTCACCCGCAATAATCATCCTGGCCATCCAGTACAATGCTGCATTGGGATCAGAACCACGAATAGATTTTATAAAAGCAGAAATAATGTCGTAATGTTGCTCCCCTGATTTGTCATATCGAGCCAAATTTTTCTGCACCACTTCTTCCACCAAATCGTTGCTGATGACCATCTCGGGTTGACCTACTTGTGCATTCACTACCAACTCTAAAAGATTCAAAAGTTTGCGACCGTCACCCCCAGATATTCTAAAAAGCGAATCAGAAGTTTCAACTTTAATCTTTTTATCTCTAAGCCAAGTATCTGATTTCAAAGCCCTATCGAGTAGTGATTCTAATTCTTTTTTGCCAAAAGCCTCTAAGATATATACCTGACAACGAGAAAGTAAAGCTGAATTTACCTCAAAAGAAGGATTTTCGGTAGTGGCTCCTATAAGCGTCACTTGACCTTTTTCAACAGCCCCCAAAAGCGAATCTTGTTGCGATTTATTGAATCGGTGAATCTCATCAATGAATAAAATCGGAGGAAATAAACCTGAAGGTTTTGACAAAACCTCACGCAAGTCTTTCACACCAGCACTGATGGCACTCAGGCTATGAAACTGACGTTTGGTAATCTCGGCCATCATCAAAGCCAATGTAGTTTTGCCCACTCCCGGAGGTCCCCAAAGTATCATAGAAGGTACAATACCCGACTCAAGTGTACGTCTGAGTGGCTTATTTTTACCTAAAATATGCTCTTGACCAATGTATTCGTCCAGATTTCGAGGCCTAAGTCTTTCGGCCAATGGTGCAAAGGGTTCCAAGTATTGTTTTTATTTATTCGTAAAATTCCAAAATAAAAGCAGAATTGCCAATGGTTATCTATTTTGATTCAAAATTTATAT
This sequence comes from Lacihabitans sp. CS3-21, assembly GCF_024343675.1. Taxonomy (GTDB): domain Bacteria; phylum Bacteroidota; class Bacteroidia; order Cytophagales; family Spirosomataceae; genus Leadbetterella. The sequence continues at coordinate 257,311 of NZ_RJUD01000097.1, read as the reverse complement.
AATTCTTAGCATTTAAAAATTACATTGCGTCGCCTTCTAGCGGGGCATTCATTTTTTTTCAAAAAAAAAGAAACAAAAAAAACTACAAGGCAGCGGCTGACCGTCCACAAACTCACACACTCAAAATTCTGTAAAAAAACTCTTTCCAAATTAGAATTCTCGTTAACAGAATTTTGATTACGTTCAAACAGTGCTGTCTGAAATAAGGAATCATTCATTTCATTTTTCCACATCCTCTGAATATGGATTATAAAAATAAAATACTTTTTGTTCCATAAATTCACAAAAAAGTCCGTTTGAAAATTTGGTTTGCTAGAATGTCAAAAAATCAAACATAAGTTTCAACCAAATTTTTCATGAGGACTCATTTTTTGTGATTGTTTTTTTGTTTCTTTTTTTCAAAAAAAAGAAAGCCCCGCTGGCAAGCGACGAAAGAGATTCAAGCATTCAAATTCTTCTAAGAGAATCATTTTTCTTCGAAAAACTAAATCATTTAATCAACAAAAACACCTAATTTTGAAAACTCAACCAAAAAAAATAAATGAATTTTAGAAGATTCGGTAAAACCAATCAAAATATCTCAGAAATAGGGCTTGGCACCTGGCAAGTGGGTGGAAAATGGGGTTCAGCTTTTGACCACAAATTAGCTGAAAACATCCTCAATACAGCTGCCGACAATGGTATAAACTTCATAGACTCCGCTGATGTGTACAGCGATGGCGAAAGTGAAAGAGCAATCGGTAATTTCCTAAAAACACGCTCGGAGAAGTTTTTTGTGGCTACCAAATGTGGCCGCCAAATTAACCCACATACCAACGAAGGCTACACGCCAACAGTTTTGCGAAAATATGTGGAAGACAGCCTAAAAAGACTACAAATAGAAACACTTGACTTGGTTCAGCTCCACTGCCCGCCTACCCAAGTGTTTTATAGACCCGAAATTTTCGGCCTTTTCGAGGACCTAAAAACCGAAGGGAAAGTGCAAAATCTGGGCATAAGTGTGGAAAAGGTAGAAGAAGCCTTGAAAGGAATTGAATTTAACAATGTCGTTTCGGTGCAAATTATTTTCAATATGTTCCGTCAGCGGCCAGCCGAGTTGTTTTTCGAGCAAGCGAAAAAGAGAGATGTTGGCGTAATCGTCAGAGTACCTTTGGCCAGCGGACTATTGACAGGAAAATATACCAAAGACACCAGTTTCGAAGCAGGCGACCACCGCTTTTTCAATCGCAATGGCGAAATGTTCGACAAAGGCGAGACTTTCTCGGGCATAGATTATAACACTGGTCTAGAAGCAGTTGGAGAACTAAAAGAATTATTCTCTGGCCAATTGAATTTGGCAGAAATAGCTTTAAGATGGATTTTAATGTTCGAGCAGGTGAGTACGGTTATTCCAGGTGCATCCAGACCTGAACAAGTAACGGAAAACCTCAATTGCTTGCAACAACCAGCTTTGAGCGATTACCAAATGAGCCAAGTAAAAGAGATTTACCTTAAATATTTCAAAAATACAATACACCAGTGGTGGTAAGATAAAATTTCTCTCATGATTGAAGGAGTCTTAGACTGGTCAATTAAACTATTATTTATGTTTAGTGTGGTTAATTCAAGTAAGTCAATAATTACTTAATGTTCCTTATAATTCCTGAACAGTCCGTTGTGAAATTTTGATTATTTCTAATGTTTCTATAATTTTCTAATGTTTATCAAAATTTCACAGAGGATCATTGTTCAGGAAGTGTTTTTTTTGATTCTTTTTTTTCAAAAAAAAAGAATGCCCGCCTGGCAAGGCACACAAATTATATGTTTTCTTGATTATTTTTAACGAAACTTATTTTATGTACATAGCAGACGAAAAAAGATACGACCAAATAAGCTACAGACGTTGTGGCAAAAGTGGCATCAGATTGCCAGAAATTTCATTGGGCTTATGGCACAATTTCGGAGGTGTAGATACCTTCGAAAACTACCGAGCCATACTCAGAACGGCATTCGACAAAGGCGTGACGCACTTTGATCTGGCCAACAACTACGGCCCACCTCCAGGCTCGGCCGAGGAGAATTTTGGCCTTTTGATGAAAAAAGACTTTGCCGCTTACCGCGACGAACTCATTATATCTTCCAAAGCGGGCTACCTGATGTGGCCTGGCCCGTATGGTGAGTGGGGTTCAAGAAAGTACATCATAGCCAGCTGCGATCAAAGCCTCAAACGTATGGGCTTGGATTATGTGGACATATTTTACTCTCATCGCCCCGACCCCGACACCCCAATGGAAGAAACCATGGGTGCATTGGATACGCTCGTGAGACAAGGCAAAGCACTGTATGTGGGCTTATCCAACTACGACGCCGACCAAACCAAAGAAGCCTTGGCGATACTTAAGCAACTCGGCACGCCCTGCCTCATACACCAGCCTAAATACTCCATGCTCGTGCGTGACCCAGAAAACGGACTATTGGACGTTTTGGGTGAAAATGGCGTAGGTTGTATACCTTTCTCGCCATTGGCACAAGGCATATTGACCAACAAATACCTCCACGGTATACCAGAGGACTCAAGGGCTGGAAAATCAACAGGATTTTTGCAAAAAGACCAAGTGACCACCGAGACCATTAGCAAAGTAAAAGCTTTGCATGAAATAGCAGAGAAACGCGGCCAAAGCCTCGCCCAAATGGCCATAGCTTGGCTACTCAAAGACCAAAGAGTAACCACAGTATTGATAGGTGCCAGTAGAGTAGAACAACTTCTGGACTCGCTTAAAGCTGTTGACAACAAACACTTTGAGGCTTCTGAATTGGATATGATTGAGGGGATTTTGGGGTGAAAGTTTAGTTTTGTCTTATTAGGAACCTTAAAAAAAATGAATAAAATCAGATAAATTGAGTAAAAGTCAGGGTTCCTTAAAGGAAAACTCTGAATAGACTTAAAAGAATATTAGCATGAACATCCTTACCACCCTAACCAACACCAGAAACGAAACGGAAAAATACTTCGACTTGTCTGAGGAAGATTTGTTAAAAACTTATGGAGAAGGCAAATGGACTGTCAAGCAAATATTGGTGCATCTGACTGATGCCGATAGTGTATTGTTGGATAGAATAAAAAGGGTAATTTCTGAGCCTAAGCAAGTCATCTGGGCTTTTGAACAAGACCTTTGGAATGAAAATCTAGATTATAAAAACTTCCCATTGGCCATTAGCAAGGCTGTTTATTTGGCCAACAGGCAGATGGTTATTTATCTGGCAGAGCAATATTATAATACCTTGGGCGACAAAGAGTTTATCCATAGTGAAACAGGACTTAGAACCTTGAAGGACGAATTTGACAAAGTCAGTTGGCACAATCAAGGGCATTTGGAACAGATAAAACAGGCTCTTGAAAGCAAATAATTACCAAATAACCCTATTTCAACTTACGTTTTACCCCCTCAAAAGTCATTTTGACATTTTCGATTTTTCCGTCTTTGTCAAAAAACATTTTGTCGATACACACCACACGGTGGTCACGGTCGAGATTTGGAATAGGGCGACGGTGATAAACCATGTACCATTCATCGGTTTTAGGAATATTTATTACGGAATGGTGACCAGCACCCGTGGCGATGCTTTCATCGGCCTCGAGAACTGTAGAAACACGTTCAAATGGGCCAAAAACTGAATCCGAAACACCATAAGCTACTTTGTATGTACCATTCGTCCAGCCACCCTCTGACCACATGAGGTAATATTTTCCATTTCTGATAAACATTGTTGGGCCTTCCACATAGTTTTTTGGAGTAATTTCTTTTACTAAATTACCATCTGGAAATGGTACCAAGGCAGTGAAATCATCGTTCAATTTGCCAATATTGCAGCGTCCCCACCCGCCATAAATGATATAAAACTGATTGTCTTTGTCTTGAAATACATATTGGTCAATCGGCTGGGCATTGTTATAAAACTGATTGATAAGCGGCTTGCCCAAATGATCTTTATAAGGCCCTTCGGGTTTGTTGGCCACTGCGATTCCAATACCTCCATTATGGTCATCTTCTTTTCCGTTTCGGGCTTTACTTTGTATATCATTCGCCGAGAAAAACAAATAGTACTTCTTATCCTTTTTTACAATAGAAGGTGCCCACATAGCCATATAAGCCCATTTTATCACAGTTGTATCTATGATGTGTTCATGCTTTTTCCATGTAACCATGTCTTTTGACGAAAAAGCATCCAAGAAAACCTGCTGACGGTACTTGGCAGAAAAAGTAGGAAAAACCCAATATTGCTTATCTAAAATCACACCCTCAGGGTCGGCATACCAACCTTCAATTATTGGATTTTTTGATTGTGCAGGGCTAGTCTTGATTTTAAAGAAGGCGGCTAAAATGATTATAAAAATCAGGCTTTTTTTCATAGCGTACAAGTTTTTTTTCTTTGTGCAAATTTACATTAGAAGTCCGTTTCTAACTTTCTGATGGTAGATAATTATTTTGAGAAGACAATATAGAGTGATTTTTCAAATCGGAGTTATCGATTGCTTTTTTTTGTACAATTTGAAAAAACACACCACCTGAATCAATTCTGTTTCAAATCTTGCAAATAAAACTCATCCACTTCTTTGTTTTCTTGCCAAGTATATTCAATTTCATAGGCTATTTTCCTAGCCAAATCTATACCATGTATGTCTCTAATAAAACCCAAAGTCATGTCCATACCAGCCGATACGCCTGAAGAAGTGTAATATTTCCCGTCTACGGCCCATCTTGCCTTTTTTACCCAATTCACTTTGGAGCCTTGAGACACTACCCAATCAAAGGAGCGTTTGTTTGAGGTGGCTGACAAGCCATTGATTTGACCTGTTTTAGCCAAAAGAGCCGAACCCGTACAAACGGTCAGAACATGGGTGGATAAAGAGGATATCCCTGAGATGGTAGAAATCATTTGTGGATGGTCCACTTCTTTTCTGGTACCCATTCCACCAGGGATCAAGAATATATCAAATTGGTCTTTTTCAGAAAGTTTCTCTGTTAATATCTTCACATTTTGGGTGCTGGTGATTACCCCACCTTCTAAAGAATAAAATTCGATATGATACAAATCTTTCAAGCGGCCAAATATTTCTACTGGGCCAAAAACATCTAATGTTTCGAAGTTATTAAAAAGTAAAATGCCTATGTTTTTCATTTTGATATTGGTCTTAATTGGGTTTAAGTTTTCCGCTAATTTTCCGGCGGTAGTTTCTTTGTTGATTGGCTCACTTTTTTGACCAAATGCCGAAAAAAACATTAAATTCAGAATTACTGAGACACGCAAGACATTTTTCATGGTTTGAAATTGAGATTTAAAACGCCAATGTGCGGTCTTCCATGGGCGTTTTGGTTAAAATTTGAATACTTTTTTAATTTTGAAACATAAAAAAACCGACTCAATAGAGTCGGTTTCATATTATTTTTTAGATTTTGGTGCGATAATCACGTTCAATCTTTTTCCTTCTAATTTCGGTGGTGCTTCTGGCTTTCCTAAGTCCTCAAGGGCTTTTACAAACTTCTCTAGAAGTTTAAATCCTTGTTCTTTAAAAACTATCTGACGACCAATGAACTGCACATACGCCTTCACTTTTGAGTTTTCTTTCAAGAAGTTTTCGGCATGCTTTAGCTTGAACTCGTAATCGTGATCATCAGTTTGTGGACCAAACCTGATTTCTTTGATAACCGTCTTTACTTGCTTGGCTTTAAGTTCTTTTTGCTTTTTCTTTTGTTCGTATTTAAACTTAGAGTAATCTACGATTCGGCAAACCGGCGGCACTGAATTTGGAACAATTTCTACTAAATCCAAATTTTGCTCTCTCGCTATTTCAACGGCTTTGACAAACGGATAAACTCCAACTTCTATATTCTCTCCTACTAATCTTACTTCTGCAACACCTCTAATTTTTTCGTTAATCCTGTGTTCGTCTTCTTTTCTAACCGGTGGACGATACGGTTTTTTCATGTTTTTTGCCATAAAAGAATTTAAATGTGAGATTTTAAGCTACTTACAACTTAAAATTTCATCAAATTTATTATTTACTTTTCAATTTTTACCAAAAGTTGGTATATTTTTATTTATTTCTGCTTTGGCAAATGCCACAAACTCATCGACAGTGAAACTGCCCAAATCACCCTCACCCTTTTTTCTTAGTGATATTTTGCCTTCGGCGGCTTCTTTTTCACCAATAATGAGCATTAAAGGCACTTTAGCCACTTCAGCATCACGAATTTTCCTGCCAATTTTTTCTGAACGGTGATCCACATATCCCCTGATGTCATGTTCTTGTAAACTCAAAAACACTTCGTTGGCGTAATCTTCGTATTTCTCAGAAATCGGCAAAACGGCAATCTGCTCTGGAGACAACCAGAAAGGGAAATTACCTGCCGTATTTTCTATCAAAATGGCGATGAATCTTTCCATTGATCCAAATGGTGCTCGGTGAATCATGACAGGTCTATGTTTCTGATTGTCTGCACCTGTATATTCCAATTCAAATCTGTTGGGTAATTGGTAATCTACCTGAATAGTACCCAACTGCCATTTACGACCCAGGGCGTCTTTGACCATGAAGTCTAGCTTTGGACCATAAAAAGCAGCTTCACCATATTCTACAACGGTTTTAAGTCCTTTTTCGTCAGCTGCTTTTATGATGGCCGACTCTGCTTTGTCCCAATCTTCATCAGAACCAATATATTTTGAGCTTTTCTCTTTACTTCTCAATGAAACCTGAGCACTGTAATCGTCGAAACCGAGCGATTTGAATACATAAAGTACCAAGTCAATTACTTTCATAAACTCGGCCTCCACTTGGTCGTTTGCACAGAAAATATGGGCATCGTCTTGTGTAAATCCACGTACACGAGTTAAGCCGTGAAGTTCGCCGCTTTGCTCGTAACGATAAACCGTACCAAACTCCGCCAAGCGAAGTGGCAAATCTCTGTAGCTACGAGGCTTTGATTTGTAAATTTCGCAGTGATGTGGACAATTCATGGGTTTAAGCATAAACTCCTCCCCTTCTTCTGGCGTTTTGATGGGTTGGAACGAATCCTCACCGTACTTTTCCCAATGGCCAGAAGTCACATACAAAGCTTTGCTGCCAATGTGAGGAGTCACAACTGGCAAATATCCCGATCTTAATTGAGCTTTTTTAAGGAAATTCTCCAAACGCTCTCTCAGCATGGCACCTTTTGGCAACCAAAGCGGAAGGCCTTTTCCAACCTTCTCCGAAAACGTAAAAAACTCAAGTTCAGCACCTAACTTTCGGTGATCACGACGTTTGGCTTCTTCTAAAAGCGTCAAATATTCTTCGAGTTCTTTGGCTTTTGGAAATGTTACTCCGTAAATACGCGTAAGCATTTTATTATTTTGGTCGCCTTTGAAATATGCCGCAGCAGCATTCATTATTTTGGCTGCCTTTATAAATCCTGTGTTCGGTATATGTGGTCCACGGCACAAATCCGTGAAATTACCTTGTTGATACAAAGTAATATTTCCATCCTCTAAGCCTGAAAGTAAATCCAATTTGTATTCGTCTCCTTTATCACCAAAGTACTTCAAGGCATCGGCTTTGGTAATTGGAATTCTTTTAAACTCGTTTTTTTGACGGGCCAATTCCAACATTTTGTCTTCAATCATTTTGAAATCGTCTGAAGAGATGCTCTTTTCGCCCGTGTCTATGTCGTAATAAAATCCGTTTTCCACTGGTGGTCCAACCCAAAACTTGACGCCGGGATACAATACTTCCAAAGCCTCCGCCATCAAGTGAGCCGATGAATGCCAAAATGTAGATTTACCCTCGGTATCATTCCAAGTCAATAATTGTAGTTCGACACTTTTCTCCAATGGCATGTTTAAGTCAACCACCTGTCCATCAACTTTAGCTGCCAACACGTTTCTAGCCAATCCCTCGCTTATAGATAAGGCCACGTCCATTGGAGTGGCTCCATTCTGATATTCTCTTTTGCTGCCATCTGGCAGTGTAACGCTGATCATCATATTCTTAATTTCTAGTGGTATCTTTACCAATTGTTATTTGACTCCTTTTTTGTATTTTTTCTATATTTCCTATATCAAATATTCTCCTTTGGGGCTCGGGCTTTACTTCTTCTTCAGGTTTACGTTTCCGAGTAAGGTATTGCTCTGAATTATTTTCATAAATGCTATTTTGGGCTTCTATTTGATAGGTAACGCTGTTGAGCTGGGCCAACAAAATTTTACTATTGGGCATTTTATCTAACGCTTGTTCTAAATAAGACTTTGCATTTGTAAATCTTTTTTGCAACTCATAACACGATGAGGCCTTCAAATAGGCTTTCTCATTATCAGGAACAGCTTTGCCCCATTTATCATAAATCAAAAATGCTGCCGCATAATTTTTCTTCCTTAAATAAATATCACCCACTTTTTCTAACACATCGTAACGATCAGGCTCCAACCTCAAAAACACTTGATATACTTTGGTAGCACTATCCAAAGCACCAACATTCTCTAATATTTGAGCTTTATTGAATACCAATTCTCTCTTTTTAGGGAATTTCTTCAAAGCTCGCTCATTATACGTCAAGGCCGAATCTACCAAATGAGCACTGTTAAAAATCTTTATCAGGTGGTCATAAGATTCAAAACCATGTGGCTTTAGTACCAATGCACGTTTGTAATTGTTTATTGCCGTGGCTGTATCTCCCTGCAAAGCATAGTACTTGCCTTTTGCCAAAAACAACTCAGAATTATAGGGATAGACAGTCTCTGCCTTTTGCATATATTGCTGAGCCATGCCTAATTTTTTTTCCTTTAGATACAAATCTGCTATTAGTACAAACAACTCAGGAGAACTAAAATCTTGACTTTCCGCATCCAAGGCGTTTTTCAAAGCTCCCTTTTCATTCAAAACCTGTTGAATTTTAGCTTTTTGGTACAGAAACAATCCAGAGTTTGGATTTAATCGCTCTGCACGCGTAATGTCTACCAATGCATCTTTATAGTTTTCTATTTTATAATGAAGCACTGCCCTCTTATAATAATTATCAGGCTCACTCGGATTATTTTTGATGGCATCAGAGAGGATGCTCAATGCCGCCAAGTTTTGGTTTTCTTCGTTTTGTTTTTGTGCCAAAGGAATATCATAACCCTCCCGAGAGTGGTCGGCACAAGCAAAAAGTGTGAGAAAACATAAAAACAAAACGTACCTCATAAGGGGAACACTAAAAATTGAACCGCAAAAATCCGAATTTTTTAACAAAATGGGAAGTAAATACCTGCAAACTTTCAATAAAACTACGATAAAGGTGGATAATCAATTTTGACTGTAGGTGCCTGAAGCTATTTTAGTAAGATAGATTGTTTTTCTGACTTGAGTAAAAGTTGGAATTTGTTTCTTCTTTTGTTTTTTGCTAACCGCTTTTTCTCCTTTAGGAAGCTTCAAAACCTCTAACTTGTTTTTTGAACCATTGGCTATGAAGTAATTATCATACCAAAACTTAACTTCTTGAAATGATGGCAAAAACGACTGATTGGCTACTGTTTGTTCTTCATCAGACAATTTATACAAAATTGGTTTGGTACCGATATTAAAGTTCTTAGTTGCTAAATTCCCTCTCACACAATACGCTACTGAACCAGCATGGTTAAAGCTCAATGGCTGTCTGATTTGGGGACTCATTTGTTTTATATCTATTCGATTTGAAAAGAAAGAGCTGCTGTTGATCTGCACATTGGCTATAAAACCAACAGAATAGTTATAACCTGAAAAAATAGTTTGGCTTCTAGTACTTGACCTTCCAAAACCTGAAGTTCTATTTGGCGAAAAATTATCGTAGGGATTATAAACCTGTTGTGAAACCGTCCTAAATTCTGGCTTATAAAAAACGCCACCAAGCGTTAGGCTTTGATTGTTGAAAATAGGCTCATGCATTAGAAAGGAATACTCCTTTAGTAATTTTTGGAGATCTTCTTGAGATATTTCAGGCTGCCCTTTAAGCAAATCAGTGAAAGATTTAAAAGTAATATTGGTCGAATTTTCCTTATAATCGGGCAAATAAAATAGGCCTCTTTCTCCGGTTTTGGCCTGATATGTACCAACAATTGCCCTTGATTTGTTCGATAACACTACACTTTTTGCAGTCATAGGAAAATTCCCGAATTTTTGGGATATCTTGCTACTTTCCAAAATATTGGCAAAAGTATCAAATACAGAAATATTCAAAAAAGCATCTTTTATGTATTCGCCTTTCTTCTTTTTGGCATTGGAATATGCCATTTCTTTCACTGACCAGATACTGTGAATTTTGCCGGTTTTTTCTTCATAATTCATTTCCTGCAAAGCCACCTTACCTTTAATTTCTAGCTGAATCATTTTACCTTCTTCAGAAAGAAAATCGTAAGTATAAAACGCTGCACCTGTTTTGGTGGCCCCTGCGAGCATGACTTTATTTTTCAAAAAAACATAACTTTGGTCGTCAAAAAAATCCCTAATTTCAAAACCTTTATTTTTGAAAGTACCCGTTAACAAGTCAAAAATCAACACTTGATAGTACATTCCGCTGGTTTCTCTAAACAAAAAAGTGATTTGCTGTTGATCAAAAGTAAAAGCTGTTGGTGCACGTTCGACGTCCAAAAAAACTTCAGTCTCCCATTTTTTTTGCAAATCAATATCATACATCACTGCCTTTGCTTTTGCTTGGTCGGTTTTTACAAAAAGCATCAGGCCGTTTTTACCCATTGGAATAATATTTTGCCATGATGGTTTGCCTACTACTTCTAATTCAACATTTTGAATAATCTGAGCTGACAGATTCACTGAAAACAAAAATAGAAGCAATAAAAGTCTCACTGGGCAATTTTTTGGATAAAACAAGTCTGTCTGAAATTGGAATCGTTGTTTTTTATAATTCCCCAATTGAAAAAGTAATTGTCATACCAATGTTCGAAATTTTCAAATTCTGACTTTCGGCTTTTCTGAAAAATCTCTGGACTATTTTTCTCAAATGACTCATTTTGAAGCATTTCACCTGTATTTGTAAACTCTTTGATGTTTAGTTTTTCGGCATTTGTGTAGGAGAGAAACGTATTGGTTCCGGCTTGACTCACTTTTATGTGTGGCCTTAGGTTATAATATTTCAGGTTTTTGTATTGAACTGAATTGTCCCATTTAAGTTTTCCATTGCCATCAATGGCAATTACAACGCCCTCAATGTATTTAAATCCATCAAAAATGGAAGAATTCCGATTGCGGTATCCCCACATAGATGGGCTGTTCATCCAGTAATAATTGTTGATATACTGACGTCCCCAAACAGAGGTTGGATAGAAAAACGGACTGCTATAGAGTGGTGAATTCAGAGAATTGTTTCGAAATTCTGGCACAAAAACCTCCGAAGAAATCAACAAATCGTCTCCTGATGGAATGAGCTCGTTGATATGCAAACGGTAATTAAAATTATACTCTGAACCTTTGTCTTTTTTTCTCTTTACTTGCTTTTCAAGCTTCTCTTTTTGCCGCTCGTTCAGGAATCCAAAGAAGTTCTGAAACTTATCAAAACTATAATATTTGATATCTTTTAGTCGCTCTAAATCAGCCACATAAATGCCTTGGGAACTTTGTGAACCGTCGCTATTAGCTTTGCCAATTCCGTAGTTTCCAACAAGCAGTCTTTTGTTTTTAGAGTTGAAAAATTTAGCTGAAAGAAAAGTATAAGGCTCAGAAGCCAATATCGGTGTTGACTTTTTTATTTTTCCGGAGAAGAAATATTCTCTGAAAAATATCTGTGTACTTTTTTTCTGTTTGTTTAGAAATGAAATGACCAATCCATCGTTGCTCAAATCTATTGACTGAATCAAAGTTTCACCTTTCAAATTGCTAGAATAATACTTCGGAGCATTGGTATCGTTCTCTATAAAAATCAGAAATGGTTCACTTTTCACTGAACCTCCCAAACAAACTCCATCATTCGAAGCCACAAAGTGACTCATCGCAAAACCATTGACCGTTTTTATAGTTGACTTTTGCACAGCTGCAAAAGATGTAGAAATCTTCAACAATTGATAATTGATTGAATTCTTCTGCTCGAGAAGAAGATAAAGGAATTTGCCATCATAAAACTCGTCTAAAAAATTCACCCTATTAGATATGTCTGTTTCTACCTCCCAAGCCACATTAAGGTCTTTGTCTATTTTCTTTATTTTTAAAAGCCCTGCGTTGGATTTATCAAGTAAAATGAGCCCATTTTGTTTCAAATTCACAATCCTTACCTGGTTATTGGCTCCCTGAATGCCAATCTGAACCATGTTTTGGGCTGCAACACCCAGAAAACTTAATACGAAGAATACAAAAAGTTTAAATTTCATTTGCTAGTTCCATAATTCTGTCAAATTCTTCAACTTTGACCGGTACAACCGAAAGCCTTGAAAGCTTTACCATGGCCATATTTTGAAGAATTGGATCTGTTTTAATTGTCTTTAAAGAGACAGATTTCGGCAGTTTTTCAACGGGCACCAAATCCACCACTACCCACCTTGGGTCTTCAGCGGTTGGGTCAGGATAATGTTCTTTGGCTACCTTGGCTATTCCTACTACCTCCAAACCTTCGTTTGAATGATAAAAAAGCACCAAATCACCTTCTTTCATGGCCACAAGGTTTAGCCTTGCCGCATAATTCCTGACTCCATCCCACATATCTCCACCTTTACTAACGAAAAAGTCCCAAGAAAATTTAAACGGCTCCGATTTTACTAACCAATAATTCATAAATACCCACGATTATAATTCTACATCAATTTCTTCTTCGTTCATAAATTCCACCTTCCAGGTATGATCGGCCAACAAATACACTTTGGCTAAAAACCTCGTAAATGGAAATTTCCTACCCCACTCGTTTTGCCCAACCATAGAAAGCACATCTCCTCCATCTGGCCTTTCATATAGATAATAGGTATGATTAATTATAGGTTCAAAACTCATTTGAGCATCATAAATTCGCTCAGAAATCTCTATACGATTATTAATTTCCTGAGCTTGCTTACCCAATAGTTCAATTTGTCGGTATATTTTTTGTAAGGAGTCTTGCGTCTGCTGCCGCATGGCCATTTGAGCCTTCCCCTTTACTTTCCCCATGTCTTCTGGCCTAATTACCGCACTACCGGCAGTATGGGCGTAGCCAATCAAGCCGGGGTTTCTAGAAACATTTTTTTTGTCTAAAGCGTCGCTCACAATTGTATTTTTTTATTGGATAAACCGTATTGAAATAGAAATGTTTTCTCGTTGTAAAAATAAGGAATCTTTGTTAAACGTTAAAAACAATGTTTCCAAAAGAATATTTCAACTATAAATCGCCGTTTTACGTATACAATATTTTATCTTTACAAAATCTAAAATTTATCAAAAAACAATGACTAACAACTCAACTATCGACAGAAAAGACTTCCTCAAACAAGTAGGAATGGGATTTGGAGCTATTATGCTTATGAACTGCCTTCAAAGTTGCTCGGAAACTGAAATACCGGATCCTAACCCAATAACCAATACTGATAAATTAGATTTTTCAATAGACATTTCTGCATCTGGAAACACCGCATTATTAACCAAAGGAGGCTTTTTGGTGGTTTCGAGTAAAAAAGTAATCATTGCCAGGACTTTGGCGGATACTTGGATAGCCGTTTCATCGGCGTGTACACATGAAGGTACTACCATAAATTATAGAGCTAACTCAAATGACTTTCTGTGCCCAAACCATCAATCTACATTTAGTGCTACTGGTGCAGTGACAAAATCTCCAGCAACTTCTGCTCTGACGAAATATAATGTAACCTTCTCTGCCAATACCAACACCATTCGCGTGTTTGAATAAAATATGCTATATTTTTCAAAAGAAGGCGAGCTTATAAATACCGAAAGTGGCAACGTATATTACAAAAAAGCCATGCAGATATTGGACGATTGGAATTTCGGTGAGACTGCATTTGAAATAAAAACAAGCGGTTCTACTGGAATTCCAAAAACCATACATCTAAAAAGAGAATTAATAGAAGCCTCTATAGAAATGACCAAAAAGGCATTTGATTTAGATGATGGCCATTTGTTTTTTTGCTGCTTAAATATTGAAAATATTGCTGGTCTGATGATGTTGTTGCGTTCGCAAAGGCTCAAAGGCGAGTTGATGCTGGTGGAGCCTAGTGCTGACCCATTAGAAAAACTTGGCAATCTAAATTATCTCTTCTCAGACAATAGAGGTCGAAATGTCTTTGCATTTGTGCCCTTGCAACTTCAAAAACTATTAGAAAATGAGAAATACATTCAAATTCTAAAAACTGCAAAGACGATTTTGGTGGGTGGAGCGGCCCTGAATAAGGAACTAAAAGCCAAAATTGCAGATCTTTATCTGCCCGTGTTCGAAACCTATGGCATGACCGAAACCATCAGCCACATAGCGATAAAAAACATCCGTTTAGAAGAAGATACATTTAATACCTTGGAAGGTGTTGAAATCAAACTGAACGATGCTGGGTGTTTAATGATAAAATCGCCCACAACAGATTTTGAATGGATAACAACCAATGATATTGTAGAAATTATTGAAAATAAGACATTTAAACTCATTGGAAGGTTCGACAATATCATCAATAGCGGAGGAGTTAAGATTCAATTAGAGGAAATTGAAAGGAAAATTGAAGAAAATATTAAAATAGAAAGCAGGTATTTTTGTTTTGGAATACCTGACCAGCAACTGGGTCAAAAATTGGTTTTAATTGTAGAATCCGAAGAAAAGCGAATTTCTAAAGAGCAATTGTCGACTATATTGAGTAAATTTGAGGTTCCAAAAGAAATTTATTTTGTAAAGAAATTCTCTGAAACCTCCTCTTCAAAAGTTGACAAACGCAAAACCATTGATGAAATCCTTAATTCTTAGATTCCAAACCTCTGCATTGATACCTGCACCATATGCTCATGCCATAGAGGCCATTTTTTCATTTGGTCAGAGCACCTTAGACTATAAATTTGAACTTGACTATCTGGACAGAGACCAACTGAGTGAAGAAGAAATATTAGATGAAGGTTTTTCGATGGACGACAATCTTTTGCTTTCGGGCAAATTGCCTTTAGTTTGGAATGAGCAATTGCAAGGATTGGTAAAAAAGACAGAAAAAACGTATCCAAAAGAACTGGAAGATGACCAAGAATTTTGGGATATAGAAATCGAAGCAGAAAACTTCTACCCCAAGAATACTAAACCCTGGAAAGAGTTCATAGAAGAGCTACAACAAGCTGTAGTTGAACAAAATAAGTTAGAAAATCCATTACAAATCACTGTGATAAGAGCAGACAATGATGCTCAAAAAGAATATAAAATCAAGGGGACTTTTGAATATAAATCGCTAACCATAGAAAGTTCGGAAAAGCAAAGTCAATTGCCATGGGCAAAACTAAAGCCATTGCTAAAAGACTTTTATTCTGCTGAGTTTGATTATGAAAAAGCTACTGAAAAGGTTCCAAAAAAGACTGGTTTGTTTCTGAATTTTGGAGACGAATATTGGTTTGAACTGGGAAAATCTTACTTGACCAAACCCTCAAAAATTACTTCTTGGCTCGAAAACTAAGAATAAAATCAAGCTCAGTTTTTAGACTATCTACTTTATCCTGAATGTTTTCTAGAGAAATATCTGGAAGCGGCATAGCCTTGCTGATATAACTTATAGGCTTCCAAATTTCTTTTATTTCAGAAGCTTTTATTTCGTGACTTTGTGTATTGGCATTGTCTGAACTGGTCAACAAAACCCCTTTTATATGAATCTGATTATATAACCTGCGATACTTGAAACCACCCAACTTACTTATAATCAAGTGATTTTCGCCTTCTACTATCTGATTAAAATCTAATACTTTTTCAGCTATAAGAATACAGTTTTCTAAAGGAAAATCAACTGGAGCATCAAAAGCACGGAGATTTTCTTGTATAAAAAAGGGCAGACTTATGGAAGGCAGATTCTCGAAATATTGTTCAAAGTTTTCCTCGTTGAGATATTTCTCAAAGAGATTGGCATTTATATATTTAATTTCTTTCGATTTTGCTGAAACCACATTTACAGAGACCGGTTTAGCTGGCTCAAACAAAGAAGATTGAACAGTTGAAATCTCTCTATTGGTATGCTGAAAAACAGGACGTTTCTCTATTGGAAAAGGCAATTCTTCTTTTTGAACGGTATTAAAAGAATTGGTTTCTGGCCTTTTATTGAATTCTCTCTCGTAAGAATAATTTATGAGCTGATCGAGGGTAATTCCAAAAACTCTAGAAATCTTATTTAAGTTTTCAGCAGGCGGCACTGCCCTATTTTCTTCATAAGCACCTATCAACGAACGTTTTATACCCAAAACCTCAGCAAACTTCTCTTGGGTCATTCCCATGCGTTTGCGTAATACTTTGATATTTTCGTTAACTAAAGGCATTTATAAAGAATAATAAAATCAAATATATTGTATAAAAAGCAAAAGAAAAGATTTTGCTAAAATTTAAATCGTTTCTATGACCAAATTGTGGTTGGTATAAATACAAATATCGGCAGCAATGGTTAAGCCTTCTTTCACCATTTCTTCCGCAGTAAGATGAGGAGCATGTTTTTTCAATGCCAATGCTGCAGACTGAGCATACATACTTCCTGAGCCAATAGCTGCCACATTATTATCAGGCTCTAATACATCGCCAGTTCCTGATATTATCAACATCTCTTCAGCATTCGCCACAATCATCATGGCTTCTAATCTTCGCAAATAACGGTCGGTTCTCCAATCTTTGGCCAATTCAATGGCTGCACGTTTCATATTGCCACCATAGCTGTTTATTTTCTCCTCGAATTTCTCGATGAGAGTAAATGCATCGGCAGTAGAACCGGCAAAACCCGCCAATATTTTTCCACCAGCGAGTCTTCTAATTTTCTTTACATTAGACTTAGCGACGGTATTGCCCATCGTAGCTTGTCCGTCTGCCCCCAAGGCTATTTTCCCATTGTGCAGAATACCTAGGACAGTTGTTGATTTAATTTTTTCCATTGTTTATAAAAAAATAAATCCCTCCGAAATATATGCGAAGGGATTCAATTTATTTCGTATTATTTTAAACCAAAAGTTTGTAAGGTTGCTCCAATAGCTCTTTAAGCGTCACTAAAAATGCAGCTCCTGTAGCTCCATCTACCACTCTGTGGTCACATGTCAAAGTTACCTTCATCACATTTGTAGCATAAAACTGTCCATTTTTCACTGCCACCGTTTCTTTAATTCCTCCTACAGAAAGAATACACGATTCATTTTTCGGATTGTTAATGATTGAGGTAAATTGCTCAATTCCAAACATGCCTAAGTTACTTACTGTAAAGGTATTACCTTCCCAATCAGCAGGTTGCAATTTGCCATTTTTAGCTTTTCCACCCAAATCTTTGGTAGTGGCTGCCAACACAGACAAAGACAATGTATCAGCAAAACGAATCACTGGAACTATCAAACCTTCTGGAATGGCCACTGCCATACCGATATGTACGTGGTTATTTTTACGAATACTATCTCCTCTCCAAGATGAATTCACATTTGGATGTTTTTTCAAGGCCACACCACAAGCTTTTAATACCATGTCGTTGAATGATATCTTCACTGGCGACGCTTCGTTCATGATTCCACGAGCTTCTATAGACTTGTCCATGTTGATTTCCATGGTTAGTGAAAAATCAACCGCTGTAGATTGTGAATCTGCCAAACTTCTGGCTATGGCTTTACGCATTTGTGTAAGTCCTGTTTCTTCAAAGCTTTCTACACCTGAAACAGAAGGTGCCGAAGTACCCACCGCTGAAGTGGCTTGAGGCTTAGCTGAAGGAACATATCCATCTACATCAGCTTTAACTATTCTACCACCTTCGCCAGAGCCTTTCACATCACCTATATTAATACCTTTTTCTTTGGCCAAACTTTTAGCCAAAGGTGAAGCAAGAATTCTTCCATCAGAACTTTGAGTTTCAACAACATGTGCTGAAATTGGAGCAGAGGTAGGTGTTGGAGTAGTGGCAGCAGGAGCAGCAGCTACTTTAGGAGCTTCTGGTGCTGGTGCAGCCGTTGTGGCTTTTGGAGCACTTTGTGCTTTTATCAAAGTTTCAAAATCTGCACCTTCTTCTCCAATAACGGCAATTACTGAATTAACCGGAGCAGCTTCACCCTCTTTTACTCCAATATATAATAATTTACCGTCCTCATAAGCTTCTATTTCCATCGTGGCTTTGTCGGTTTCTATTTCGGCCAACATATCGCCAGCCTTTACAGAATCCCCAACTTTTTTCAACCATTTATGGATCACACCTTCGGTCATGGTGTCACTCAAAAGTGGCATTTGAACAACGGTGGCTTTTATGTTCGAAGTATCAATGGCTGCTGCCGCAACTGGTGCAACAACTTCTGCTACTGGAGCAGCTTCTACAGCAGCAGGAGCAGGTGCACCACTTAAAAGTGCTTGATAGTCTTCTCCTGGAGCACCTATAACTGCAATAACTGCATCTATAGGCACCGCCTTTCCTTTTTCTACACCAATATACAATATCGTACCATCATAATAAGACTCCATGTCCATGGTGGCTTTGTCGGTTTCTACTTCCGCCAAAATATCACCAGATTTTACGACATCACCCACTTTGACATTCCATGCGGCTATAACGCCTTCTTCCATGGTATCGCTCATTTTGGGCATTTTGATAACTTCTGCCATATCTTTTATTTTTTGCTTAGAATTAACTGTATTAGGTTAAAATTGATTTTCGTCTCAAAGTTCCCTAAAAACTTTTTTATATTTTAATATTCTATCCTATTTTATTCTGAAATATTGCTCAGAAAACTTGCTTTAAGAAATCAATCTAAAAAAACGACTGACTCCATCGTAACACTTTACATCAACTAAAAGGGATTGAAATTTAGATTCTCTTTTAGTTAATTTTCAAAACAGCCATAAATGCTTCCTGCGGTACTTCAACATTACCAATTTGACGCATTCTTTTCTTTCCTTTTTTCTGCTTTTCTAACAGCTTACGCTTTCTACTTATATCACCGCCATAACATTTGGCTGTTACGTCTTTTCTCATGGCCTTTACGGTCTCTCTGGCAATAATTTTTGCACCAATAGCCGCTTGAATGGCAATCTCAAACTGTTGACGAGGCAAAAGTTCTTTAAGTTTTTCACATAACTTTTTACCCCAATCGTAAGCCTTGTCTCTATGAACAATAGCCGAAAGTGCATCCACTGGGTCTCCGTTCAATAAAACATCGAGTTTTACCAGGGCAGATTCTCGGTAGCCTATCAATGAATAATCTAGAGAAGCGTATCCACGAGAAATTGTTTTTAATCTATCAAAAAAGTCAAATACAACCTCAGAAAGCGGCATATCAAAAGTCAATTCTACCCTTGTTGAAGTAAGGTAAACTTGGTTTTTCACCTCGCCTCTTTTTTCCATACAAAGTTTCATGATTGGCCCAACGTAATCTGAAGCAGTAATAATTTGAGCTTTGATATAAGGTTCTTCTATAGAAACTACCAAGTTAGGATCGGGCATTTCGGAAGGAGCAGAAACCTGTAGAACTTCACCTTTTCTGGTTTTAACAGTAAATCTTACCGAAGGAACTGTCGTAATTACAGTCATATCGAATTCCCGCTCTAAACGTTCTTGCACGATTTCCATGTGCAACATACCTAGGAAACCGCACCTGAAACCGAACCCTAAAGCGGCAGAAGTTTCAGGTTCCCAAATAAGTGAGGCATCATTGAGCTGAAGTTTTTCCATAGACTCTCTAAGCTCTTCAAAATCAGTAGTATCTACTGGATAAATACCCGCAAAAACCATTGGCTTCACCTCTTCAAATCCTTGAATTTCTTCGGTCGACGGCCTGTCTACATGCGTGATGGTATCTCCTACCTTAACTTCTTTGGCTACTTTAATTCCAGAAATCAAATATCCTACATCTCCACACTCAACTACATCTTTTGGTTGTTTTTTGAGTTTCAGGCTACCAATTTCGTCAGCAATGTACTCTTTTCCAGTAGCGACAAATTTTACTTTATCTCCCTTTCGGATTGTACCATTTTTTACCCTAAAAATTACTTCTATCCCTCTATAAGAGTTAAAAACCGAGTCGAAAATCAATCCCTGAAGTTCGGCCTTTGGATCACCTACAGGTGCTGGAACTCTGTCAATAATGGCCGTAAGTATATCATCTATACCTATGCCCTCTTTTGCACTTGCCAAAACGATACCATCAGGATCAATTCCAATAAGGTCAACTATTTGATCTTTTACTTCCTCTATCATGGCCCCAGGCAAATCAATTTTATTGATTACTGGGATAATTTCCAAATTATGCTCTAAAGCCAAGAAAAGATTCGAAATCGTTTGAGCTTCAATACCTTGTGCGGCATCTACTATTAAAAGGGCTCCCTCACATGCAGCTATAGAACGAG
Source organism: Lacihabitans sp. CS3-21 (assembly GCF_024343675.1). Lineage (GTDB taxonomy): Bacteria > Bacteroidota > Bacteroidia > Cytophagales > Spirosomataceae > Leadbetterella. Next base: position 236,837 of record NZ_RJUD01000097.1, on the reverse strand, counting down.
AAACTTCATAACTAAAGTCAACATGACCAGGCGTATCAATAAGGTTGAGTATGTATTTTTCTCCCCTAAAAACATAATCCATCTGAATTGCATGACTCTTAATGGTGATACCTCTCTCTCTCTCAAGATCCATATCATCCAACAACTGAGCCTGCATTTCTCGAGCAGTCACAGTACCTGTAAATTCTAATAATCGGTCAGCAAGTGTGCTTTTTCCGTGATCAATATGGGCTATTATACAAAAATTACGAATATTTTTCACAAAAAATTATTTAATCCAAACAATGAAATTGAGGTGCAAAAATAGCACAAAAAAGCAGAAATTCGGTGGAAAAAATGAATATATTTTATGAAAAAACCAACTATTGCCAGATCTTTTTAAAAGAAACAAAAGCTCCATAATTGTCATAAATGAGGTCACCTTGTTCAATCCCAACACCCACATTGATAATCCCTTTGAGTTTTGGGGCGGGAATGGCTGCCTTGGTGGCAATGGAAAACTGATCAGCCTTTAATGGATTATTGCCTGTTCCAAAATTTCTACTAAACGAAAGCCTTGACTCTAACCGAATGGTATTCAACTTATTAGTCATACCTATATAGCCCGCTTTTATATTATTATTGTTGGCATAAAGTTGTATTAAGCCGTTATCTTTATTTTCATAACGAATGTCGGGATTGGGAATTAAAAATGGAGAACCAATTGTAAGACCATTGTAGGACCAACCTTCGTAATATTGTCCGTGATTAAAATAAAAATTCTGATTTCGACCATAATGTTTTCCTTCAAACCCAATTAGTCTTAACAAACCAGACCTATATAGACCTTGGTTTGTGGTGTGAACAAACTCAAGCACCAATTTATTCACTTTACTTTCGGGATTCAAAGAGGTTATGGAGATACCATACAATCCATCGTCTATGTTTGTGAGGCTACTAAAAGTCTGACCAGTTTCAAATATAATCTGTTTATAAAACAACATCCTGGCTTTTTTGAGTGTAAGTTCACCTCCCATGTCAATTTGACCCAAATGATTCCCATACCGATTTTCGTAGTCGTAAGGGCTAGTATTGGGATTAACCAAGGAATCGTTTGACGGATTGGAGAAGGGCAACAAAATATTTCGATAAACATACCATCCCGTTGGAAATTTACCATTTACATATCGGGTGTCCCAATCTGGAATTCCATATTTTGGTATACCGCCCCATTGTGCATGATGCAAAACACCACCATAGAGTTTAATTTTAGAATTGGGGCGGCCTATCCTGCCATAAAGGCTTTTTTGATGTAAATAATAACCTTTTACACTGGTTTGGTTTCCAAACCAAGCATGAGAAAAATGTCCTTTAAAACTCAAAAAAGGAAACAAAACCTTCGTATATTCTGGCACTGAAAGTTGGATTTCAGGCAGTGGGAGCGAATTTCCTGACCAAGTGATAGAGCCGCTGCTCAGCGTAGAGTCTACAAAACCATGGACTTGTCTTTTACGTCCGGCAGTCAATGCAAACTTCTTGTAATACAGTTTATAATAAGCTTCTGGTATAACTATTTTAGCTTGTGAACCTACAAACAAGGCCATATCAAAGCCATATTCACCCTTAAAATTGGCCTTCGAGGTATCCTTTTTAGACTGGATATGCTGACGAAACAAAACCGTATTATCGGTATTGGGCAAAGCACCAAATTGGTTGCTTCTAAGCCAAAAAGGGATTTTGTTATTGATCGAGTAAAAACCACCTAATTCGACCGAATAATTGGCTTTTCGAGGTTTTTGGGCATAAATGAATGAATTGCCCAAGGAAGCAATTGTAAGTAAGAGTATGGTTATCAGTAATTTCTTTGTCATATGATACCGAAAAGTCTTTTTATCGGCTGAAAAAATCTTACAAAAACCAAGCCAAATTTATGACAAAACCCAATGCATTAAGAGTGCGGTGAGATATCCACCATAAGTACCAATGGCATAACCCAGCACTGCAAAAATAACGCCAATCGGAACCAAAGCAGGATGAAAAGCCCCCGCAACCACGGAGGCTGAGGCGGCTCCACCGATATTAGCTTGAGAACCAACAGCTAACATAAAAAAGGGTGCTTTCAAGAGTTTACTAGCTAAAACTACAAAAATAACATGAATAGAAATCCAAATTAAACCTACCAAAAACAACCATTTGTTGTCAGCTACCGCTGAAAGATCCATTTGCATTCCTATAGAAGCCACCAAGATATACAAAAACAAAGTGCCTATTTTTGAAGCTCCCACGTATTCTAACTCTCTAAGTTTAGTTCGAGAAACTAAAACTCCAAAAATTGTAATAAAAAACACCACCCAGAAAAAATTTGAAGTCAAACTGAATTTTTCGAGATAGGGATAATTTTCTTTTATAAAAGGCGAGATCATATCTGCTAAAAAATACGAGATTCCAGTAAAAACAAATGCCACTGCAGTGAGTTTGAGATAATCGTCAAAAGTAGGAATCCTCTCCTTTTGATCTTTTAAAGCAGAAATCTTTTCCTTCATTTCCTCCACAACAGCACTATCGGCTCCTAACCATTTATTGATTTTGTGGTTATTAACCACACCAATCAACAAAACCGCCAACCAAGTTTCTGCCACCAATACATCTACGGCAACACATTGAGAAAAAACATAGGCACTTGGCTGAAGAATTTCTTTAAGGGCAGTTTGGTTTGCACCTCCCCCAATCCAGCTTCCGGCAATGGTACCCAATCCCCGCCAAACTTCATTTTCAGTGCCCGTGTAAAAAATCTCCGGCTTGAAGCTACTCACAATTTTAACGGCCAATGGTCCACCAATTATTACCCCCAAGGTTCCGGCTAAAAACACCAAGAGAGCCTTTAAGCCAAGTTTTTTGAGCATTTCCACATCAAGGCTAAGCGTAAACAACAATAAACATGCAGGTAACAGATATTTAGAAACAAATGGATAAACACCAGAACTCTCTCCTGATATTAACCCAAAAGTATTGAGTACTCCTGGCAAAAAATAACACAATAATATAGGCGGAAAAATCTTGAAAAAACCCTCTATGAGCTTATTGGACGACTTGGCCAATTGAAAAATAAAAATTAAAAGAGCGAAAAGAATAGCGGCCACAACAGCATCGTTGGTAATAATAGCTTCGGGTTTCATAAGGTATTTTTTTGTCAAATATACACATTCTAAAATACCCTAAAAACAAAACACACAATCTACAAAATGAGACTGTGTGTCGCAATTACACTTCATCAACAAACTAAAAACCAAATAATATTTTTGTTAAAATATTTTTCTGAAACAAATATGCAAAAAAAAGGGCATGAAAAAAATAATTAAAACATTTTTCTTTTTCACGCCCTTTGCATGGCTGTAGGAGGGGGAGTCGAACCGCCCACGATGCAGTTAGCCAAAGAGCAAAATTTGGTGGTCAACCCCAGTCGGAACTGAAAAAACCTGTTCGGCTTTACTCTTCGTTTATCCTGTTACCATCACCCCCGAGACAGGAGGGCACGGCTGCCAATTTCGTCATCCTACATTATAATTAAGAACTCAGATCGTTTTCGTCTCTCTTTGAAAACATTACAAAGGTAATACCAATTTTTGATTTGATAAAAATTATTTATTATTTTATTTAAATTTTATAATTTTGTTTAGTATTTTTGATATTAAACTAAATAAATTTTAGAAAAATACCTATAACTTACATTTTCACTAAACATTTTTTAGATGATAAAAGAAAACATTGACGAAATAGACCTAAAGATTCTTAGAATATTGATAGAAGACGCCAAGATTTCTTACGGAGATATTGGTGAAAAAGTATTTTTGTCGCCAGGGGCAGTGCATACACGGGTAAAAAAAATGGAATCGACTGGCATAATTACGGGTAGCAGTATCAGTGTAGATACCAAGAAACTCGGCTGGGATATAGCTGCTTTTTTGGGAATTTATCTCGAAAAAAGCGAACAATACGACGACGTGGCAGACCAACTAAAAATGATTCCTGAGATAGTAAGCATCAACTACACCACCGGAAATTATAGTATATTTGTAAAATTGATGTGCAGAGATACCGCCCATCTGAGGAATGTACTGCACGATAAAATTCAAAAAGTACAAGGAATTCAACGAACAGAGACTTTTATTTCGTTAGAGGAAAGTCTATCTAGAACAGCACCGATTATATAAAAATGAGAGCTCTTTTTCTATTTGTATTTGTTTGTATGTTAGGCACAAATCTGGCGGCCCAGTTTAATCAAAAGCTCGTAGAGGAAAAATTAAAACTTCCTCTAAAAGCAAGTATAGATGAAACTATTCTTCAGGTCGGCCAAACTTTTCTCGGTTTGCCCTATCAAGGAGGGACATTAGAGGGTCCAGAAGAGAAACTCATTTGCAAACTCGATGCTTTTGATTGCTACACATTTGTGGAGAATGTAATGGCCATCAGCTTGGCCAAACATTCGGAGGAACCCACTTTTGCAAACTATATGAGAATTTTACAAGATTTGAGATACCGAAATAGCAAAATTGATGGCTATGGCTCTAGGATTCATTATTTCACGGATTGGGCTAAAACGGCTGAAAAGAACCACTATTTGAAAGATTTAAGTCCGATTCTAGGTGTGAAAATGGACAAACAAATAAACTTCATGAGTCAGCACCGAAACCTATATCCTTCATTTGCAAAAGACGATAAAGTGCTGGAAGAAATTGTTTTGATGGAGAAAAATCTGGCTAAAAAGGCCATATATCATATTAAAAAAGAGGACTTATCTACTTACGAGCCAGCCATAAAAACTGGAGATATCATTGCGTTTACAAGCACAGTGGCTGGCTTAGATGTGAATCACGAAGGGTTTGCTGTAAGAAAAAATGGGAAACTTTATTTGATGCACGCTTCCATTGAAAAAAAGAAGGTGATAATCTCAGAAGAAACCCTCCAACAATATTTAATGAGGATAAAAAAACATGCAGGCGTTATGGTCTTGAGAGTGAGTTAATTCTTCCATAGGATTTCTATTATCCGGTCTTTCAAAATCAAAGTTGTTTGCTTTACATTTTCATTTTTTTTGATTTCAAGCCTTCCCTCTAAAGCTTTAACAAACTCTTGAGAAATCACATTTCTACCATCTTTTTTATGGAAAATTGCAGTTCCTTCATTTTGCGTGGTTTTGATTACAATATTTTTTTTAGCTTTTCTAGTTTCTGTTTTCTTTGAAATCAAGTCCATCTTTTCCAAATACGCTATAATCTTACTGCAGTCAGGAAAACCATAGCCCACAAAATTATTCGGAGTTGAAGATAGACTACTAGAAAATTTCAGAATCTCCTTAATTTCTGAGGATTTGAGATTTGGATTCTTTTCTATCATTAAGGCCACAATTCCAGTCACTATAGGGGCTGCCAAAGAAGTACCAAACTCAGAATAAACAGTTAAATCGGGTTTTATAAAATCTACATTTTCAACACCTTTACTGCTATAAGCCATTTTTAAACCATTGCTGTCATTAGCACCCACACTTATTACCTCTTCCACATCTCCGGGAGTAGACACAATGCCTCCCCATACTGTATTTTCGCCCTCATTTCCAGCCGAAACTACCAAAATCATTCCCTTTTCATTCACCGCCATTCTTGCTCCTTGACCTATCAAACTCGTTTTACCATCCATTTGCTCGGGCTTATAACTTTCTGCAGGATTTGTAAAACCAGTAGCATAACCCAATGAAGAATTGGCCAGCCTTACGCCCAAACTATCCAGCCATTCAATGGCCGCAATCCAATTATCTTCTTCAATTCTTGCTTCTTTTTGAGAAGATTCTGTACGAGCGAAGTAAAAATTAGATTTTAGACCTACACCAAAAAGTTGCTTTTTTTGAGGATTAAAACCAGCAATCGCGGTGGTAACCATGGTACCATGAATCTCACCTTCTGATTTTTTTTCTCTATAAAAGTCGATTTTCGGTGGACTAAAAAAATCTTTAGCTTCTTTAACTTGCTTATTTTCAAACAAATGTTGTATTCTTTCATCCTCATTTGCTCCAAAAAAGCCTCCATCTATAACGCCAATATCGACACCTTCACCCAGCCAACCTTTTTCTAGAAAAACCCCGGCATTTATTTGATGCAATGCATAGGAAAGATAAATTCCATCTTCATTTTTAGGAGTGCTATTTGTGGCTAAATATTGGCAATTATTAATCTTCCTAATTTCTTTTACGAAAGGAAAAGATTGGACTTTATTCCTCTCATCATCCGACAAATAAACTGAAACTGCATTGAACCACCGACTGGTATTTTGCACCTTTAAACCAAAATCTGAAAACACCTTAACTTGGTCTTGAAAAGGTCCGAAATCAGACTCTTGGTAGGTTTTTATGCCGAGATTTTCTCTATTTTTATATGTTTTATCAGAAACTGGCTGGCTCTGAGACAAATCCCGTTCCTTGAAAAATACCCAATACTTATCTTGTCCTTGAGAAATAAAAAATGAGAAAACTAAAAAAAACAAAATTCTACACTTCAAACTATTCAATTGAGCCTATTTTTTATATTATTGCAAATATAATCTGAAATAAATGAGGTACGAAAAAATCGCAAATAGCTTTTATAGAGAAAACAGAAAGAAGTTTGCAGAGAAAATCTTACCTAATTCTGTAGCCATTTTTTCAACCAATGACCCACTCCCGACCAATGCCGACGGCACCTTCGGTTTTATTCAAAATAGCACATTCTTTTATTTGACTGGCATCGATCAAGAAGATGGATATTTAATCATCGACAAAAGAAAAACACCTCATCAAGAAATACTTTTTATTCGAGAAACCAACGAAAAAATACGCGTTTGGGAAGGCGAAATGCTTTCTAAAGAAGAAGCAAGTGAGATTTCTGGAATTGAAAATGTGGAATGGAGTTCAGCATTTTGGCAAAAAATAGAACAATATTTAAATAATTGCCTAAATATTTACACACACATAGATTTAAATCAAGGAAAAGGAACAGCTTTCAGATCGAGAGAAAAATATTTAACTACACTTCTAAAGCGGAAGTTCCAGAATAAAAACTTCATAAATTCATCAGAAATAATTGACAATCTGAGAATTATCAAGCATCCTTTAGAAATAATTCAGATAAGAAAAGCCATTGAAATCACAAAGTTAGGCTTTGAAAGAGCGGCTAAATTTCTAAAAGTGGGAATTTATGAATTTGAACTTGAAGCTGAAATAAGTCACGAGTTCTATAAAGGAAGATCTAGAAATCATGCCTTTCAACCGATAATGGCTTCTGGTAAAAATGCATGTGTGTTACATTATATCACAAATAACGAAATTTGTAACAACAACGAGATGGTTTTGATGGATTTCGGAGCGGAATATGGCAATTATAAAGCTGATATGACCAGAACTTTGCCTATAAACGGTAAATTTTCTGAGAGACAAGCTGAAGTTTATCAATCTGTTTTGTATGTTATGCAAGCCATTAAAAAACAAATGGTAGTTGGAAACACAATAGAGGACCTAAAAAAAGAAACCCAAAACTTGATTGGTAAAGAATTGGTAAAACTTGGAATTTGCAGTGCTTCAGAACTACTCAAGGACCCAAAAACAATCTTAAAGTACTTTCCACATGGTGTGTCGCATCACCTCGGTTTAGATGTACATGATGTTGGAGATAGAAAAAGACCCTTAGAAACTGGAATGTTATTAACTTTGGAACCGGGAATATATATCAATGAGGAAAATCTCGGTATCAGACTAGAAAATGACATTTTGATAACAAAAAATGGTAATGAAGATTTAATGAAAGATATTCCTTTGGAAATAATAGAAATAGAAAATTTAATGAAAAAATAAAGTTTAGCAGAGCAAAAGAATAAACTTAGCGGCTAGGCGACTTTGCGAGAAAAACAAAAAATATGAAAACCTCAAAAATCACTTACAATGGTGGCTTGAACACCGAAATGACTCACCTGAAATCAGGAAAAACTGTTGTTACAGATGCTCCGACCGACAACAACGGTAAGGGCGAAGCCTTTTCTCCTACTGACTTGGCGGCCACTTCATTGGGAGCTTGTGCAATAACAGTAATTGGCATTGCAGCCCAAAATGCAGGTCATGAATTTAATGGAACAGAAGTGCAAATTACCAAAATAATGACTTCTGAAGCTCCGAGAAAAATAGCCAAAATTATAGCCGAGTTTGACTTTACTTGTGAACCACCCCTTTCGGATTCAGATAAAAAAAGATATGAAAGAGTGGCATTAACTTGCCCGGTTTCTCTGAGTTTACATCCTGATATTGAGCAAGAAATGATTTTCAATTGGTTGAATTGAGCATGACATGGCTCGACCATATCAAAAACTTCAAGAATTACCTGAAACTCGAACGCGGACTTTCGGGTAATTCTGTTGAATCTTATGTCAGAGATGCCGAAAAACTCTTCCAATTTTGTGGAGAAACTAAACATATTGCATCGCTAAAGGATGAAGACATCCATAATTTCTTGGTTTTTTTAAACGATTTGGGACTTTCAGCCACCAGTCAAGCCAGAATCCTGAGTGGAATTAAGGCTTTTTTTGAGTTTTTAATTTTAGAAAAATTAATACTCGCTGACCCCTCAGAACTTATTTCTTCACCGAGAATCACAAGAAAACTACCCGAAACCCTACATTTACATGAAATAGAGGCCATGATGGCCAGCATTGATCTTAGCACTCCCGAAGGTCCTCGAAACAAAGCTATCATTGAAGTAATGTACAGCTGTGGCTTACGCGTTTCGGAGCTAATAAATCTAAAAATATCTGATTGTTTGTTTCAGGAAGGTTTTATAAGAGTAGTTGGAAAAGGCAACAAAATGCGGTTGGTGCCCATTGGAACAGAGGCAATAAAGTTTTCAAACATTTATCTTCATGAAGTACGTTCGCAACTAAACATTGAGCTAGGTCATGAAGATGTCCTTTTCTTGAATCGTAGAGGCAAAGCACTTAGCAGGGTGATGGTTTTCTTAATTATCAAAGACTTGGCAGAAAAAGCTGGAATTCATAAAAGTATCTCGCCGCATACACTTAGACACAGTTTTGCCACGCATTTGGTAGAGGGCGGAGCTGATCTTAGAGCCGTTCAGGAAATGCTCGGGCATGAATCTATCATTACCACCGAAATTTATACGCATTTGGACAGAGCATACTTACAACAAACTTTGAAGGAATTTCACCCGAGGGGATGAGGTGATTGACGATTGAATTGATTTACGATTTCAGATTGAATATTAGTAAAGAAGTCGCTTTTATAAAATAAAAATGAACAAAACGGAATATTTAAAATATCTTATTTCAGAATTTAATTTACCTGAAAATACTGATAAGCACAGTCTTTTAGGCTTTTTTTCAGAATTCATGCCCTCGGGAGAAGGTCTTGAAAAAGTATTTTCACCATTAAACAATGGAAATTTATACTTAAATCGTCTCATGAAAATGTATTATCGAGATTCTCAAATTCAAACTAATTTTGATATTTATCAAAATGAAAGTTATTTAATTAATATTGGGAAAAATCATCTTTCAAATCTTAACGCATTAGCATTGCTAATTGGAAATAAAAAACTGATCGAATATTTACAATCAATTAAAGATATTGAGATAGATAATCAAGAAAAACATGATTATAATACTCCAGAATTCGACATAATTTATCACGTAATTTTGGACTGGATAGTTAAAATTCTAAATTTTGAATCTCCTATTAGAATATTAGATGAAGCATATTACTCTATATCTAACGATCCATGGTTAGCAAATTATTTTAAATGGCCACAATTTGAAAATTTAAATCTTATAGATGCTTTCGAGCCATATTTTCAACTTTGGATAAATGGCTTTACATGTCATTATGTAAAAAACAAACTGATTATTAGTACTCTAAAATAACGAAATACTAATTTGGGTTTATAAATTGCATTTAAAACTTGAATTCGTTAATATTAAAAATTATTATTTTCTAAATTTTTCATAAGTTTATATTTGATATTGAATGGTCAATTATTCGTGCTTTTGCAATATCATTTTTAAGTATATATTTTAAGCTAGTATGAGAATTCAGGTTTCTATATTGTGCTTTTTATTAACATTTAGCACTTTCGCTCAAACACCCATTTTTACTTCTGGTACTGAAGGCTACCAGTCTTTTAGAATTCCCGCAATGGTTATTGCAAAAAACGGATGTTTGATCGCATTTGCTGAAGGTAGAGTGAACAACGCTGGAGATTTTGGCAATATTGATTTAGTAATGCGAAAAAGTTGTGATAATGGAAAAACTTGGAGCAAACTGAAAATTGTCATAGACAATGACAAACTCCAAGCAGGCAATCCAGCCCCTGTTTTTGATTTCTTAGACCCAGAATACCCAGAAGGTCGATTGTTCCTTTTTTATAACATAGGGACAAACCATGAAAATGAAGTGCGAAAGGGCAATGGAAAGAGAGAAGTCCTTTATGTCACCTCTACTGACAACGGAGACACTTGGTCGGCTCCAATAGATATTACTTCCCAAACACATAAACCCTCAGAATGGCGATCGTACGCCAATACGCCTGGGCATGCTTTACAATTAACTAAAGGATCAAAAAAAGGAAGGCTATTTGTGCCCGCCAATCACAGTGAAGGCAATCCTTTAGCACAATTTGAAGACTATCACGCACATGCATTCTATTCTGATGACCATGGAAGAACATTCAAGTTGAGTCAAAGTCTGGAACTAAAAGGGAGTAATGAAGCCAGTGCTGCAGAATTATCCAATGATAAATTAATGCTAAATGTAAGAAATCAAAAAGGTGATGTAAAACAAAGAATAGTTGCTATAAGTAAGGATAATGGTGAAACCTGGATATCCGAACATTTTGATAAAAGACTTATAGATCCCGTTTGTGAAGGCAGTCTATTAAATATTGGTGGCAAGAAACTTGCTTTCACGAATGCTTCAGATATAAAAAACCGCAATAACCTTACGCTTAGAATTAGTAAAAACGAAGGAAAAACTTGGTCGAAATCAATTTTAATAGATGCCCAAGATGGGAAAAGCGACTTTACGGCTTATTCAGATATAGCTAAAATAAGTAAAAGGAAAATTGGAGTGCTCTATGAAAGAGATAACTACAAAGAAATAGTGTTTAGAATAGTGAAATGGTAAAAGTCTATTTCAAAAACCAATAAACAGCAAAAGCAGAAACATAAGCCAAGGCACTCATATATATCAATTGGATAATCGGCCATTTCCATGACTTGGTTTCTCTGTAAACTACCGCAATGGTGCTCATACACATCATGGCAAAAACATAAAATATCAACAAAGAATATGAAGTGGCTACAGAAAACACTGGCTCCCCAGTTTCTGGATTTATTTCGTTTTTCAACCGAGATTTTATGGTGGAATCGTCGGCATCCTCTGCTCCAATACTGTAAATAGTAGAAATAGTACCGACAAAAACCTCTCTTGCCGCAAAGGAGGTGATAAGAGCTATTCCGATTTTCCAGTCATAGCCTAGCGGTTTTATGGCTGGTTCAATAAATTTCCCAAACAAACCGGCATAGGAATTTTGAAGTTTTTCAGCAGCAATTTTGGGTTCAAGTTGGTCTGTCGTGAGTCCAATATTTTGAGCTGCTACTCTTTCCTCCGCTTTTGAAAAACCCTCCCCTGGCCCATAAGAAGCCAAAACCCAGAGTATAATCGAAATCGCTACAATGACCTTACCCGCCTCGAAAACAAAGGTTTTTACTTTTTCCAAAATCGTAAAACCTACCTGTTTCCATCTTGGTTTTTTGTAAGTCGGAAGTTCCATTACAAAGAATGTCCGCTCGTTGGTTTTGAGTATTTTTTTCAAAAACCAACCTCCAACCAAAGCTGAAAAGAAACCCAAAAGGTAAAGTCCCATCAAAGCAAGGCCTTGAAAACCAAACAAACCAAATAGCTTATCATCAGGCACAACTAAGGCAATCAGGATAGTATAAATAGGCAAACGAGCAGAACAACTCATCAATGGCGTAACCATGATGGTTATAAGTCTATCCTTCCAATTTCCGATAGTTCTGGCAGACATGATGGCTGGCACCGTACAAGCCATACTCGAAATCAAAGGCACCACACTTTTGCCACTCATTCCAAATTTACGGATAAGTTTATCCATCAAAACCACCACACGTGCCATATATCCCGACTCTTCAAGAATGGATATAAATGCAAATAAAAATGCAATTTGTGGTATAAAAATAACCACGCCACCTATTCCTGCAATCAATCCATCGGTCAACAAGTCAGTAATTTTGGATTCTGGGAGTACAGATTTTAGAAAATCATTTAAAGATGCTATCCCCCCGTCTATCAAATCCATTGGGTAGTTGGCCAATGTAAATACTGACTGAAAAATCAGGAATAAAATTCCAAGAAATATCACATAACCCCAGAATCGATGAATAAGAACATTGTCAATTTTCTGAGTTAAGGTAAGCGAATTATGCTTTTCAGCTTCAATTTCCACCACTTGGCTGAGTGTAACGCCAATATCTTTATATCGATCCATGACTTCCTTGGCCTGAAAAGCATCGGCGTCAAGGTTTAATTCTCCTGAGATTTTCCCCAAAAACTTCTTTTCTTCCGAATTTAAAAAAGTCAGTTTGTCGGTTTGTGTTAAATAGTGCAGGGCAGCATAATCAGTTTTAAGAGAAAACCTTTTCTTTACAGCCTTGGCTGCAGGTTTCATTTCTTCAGAAATCACCTCTACATTTTCGTGAATTTGCTTTTTTTCTAAAGCTCTAAAGATGGTCAACTTCAAACCTTCGAGTCCAATACCCTCTCTCGCATTTACCTCAACCACAGGAATTCCAAGTATTTTCTCAAGTTTTGGCGTATTGACAGAAATTCCGATTTCATTGGCTACATCCAACATATTCAAAGCCAAAACCGTAGGAATACCGAGATCATTTACTTCTTCGAAAAGTAAAAGATTACGTTTAAGATTGGAAGAATCAACAACAATAACTGCTAAATCTGGATAGTCTGAATGGTTTTGATTGGTAAGAACTTCGAGAACCACTTGTTCGTCAAGCGAATTGGGATACAAACTATAAGTTCCCGGCAAATCGATCACTTGAATATCTGAGCCATCACTTATTTTACAAAAACCAACTTTTTTATCGACGGTTACTCCAGGGAAATTTCCTATTTTTTGTCGTAATCCAGTAAGGTGATTAAACAACGAAGACTTACCACAATTGGGATTTCCTATTAATGCAACAATCATAGGTTCAGTCGATAAGTATGGTTATGGCTTCGGATTTTCTGAGTGAGAGTTGGTAATCTTCAGATACTGAAATACAATAAGGGCAACCCAAAGGAGCTTTGTGATCCAAAGTAACTTCAGTCCCAGGTAAACAACCCATTTCTAGCAACTTCAATGCAAGTTTATTGTCTAAAAATGCAGATATTACCCCTTTTTCACCTTCTTTTAAATCAGCTACGCTCTTCAATCTAATTAGACTTATTATAAATAGTAACGCAAAACTAAGTTATTTTGTTCTAAGTGATATTTTATTTCTAGGAAAATATCAAAAAACATGACCAATATCAGAATAAATAAAACATAATCGACCAATTCGTATAAATTCACTTTACAACAAACCAATATTTGATGCAGACCTGTAATTTTGTAGAAAAAATAGACCTTTTTCTATGCCTAAAATAATCGAAACTCACGCCCACATTTACGACGAGCAATTCGACCATGACCGTAACGAAATGCTCAAAAGAGCATTCGCGACTGGCGTGGAGCAAATTTGGATGCCGAACTGTAACCACGAAACGATTGAGAAAATGTTGGCTTTGGAAGAACAAAACCCAACTCAATGTCTACCAATGATGGGCTTGCATCCATGTTATGTTGGCGAAGATTTCGAAAAAGAATTAGAAATTGTTGAAAACTGGCTTCTGAAAAGAAAATTCATAATGATTGGAGAAATCGGCTTGGATTTTTATTGGGATTTGACATTTGTACCACAGCAAGAAAAGACTTTTTTACAACAACTTTCCTTTGCAAAAAAACACAATCTACCCATTTGCATTCATTCCAGAAACTCAAAAGACAATTCTTTGAATGCTATTCAACGTTGTTGCGATTTGATAGAAGAATTTGGATGGAAAGAATTGCGGGGCATTTTTCATTGCTTTTCGGGAAATGAAGAAGATGCCAAAAGAGTTATATCAATAAACTTTCTTTTGGGAATAGGTGGGGTAGTTACTTTTAAGAATGGCGGTTTGGATAAATTCCTAGTAGATATACCTCTTGAAAGGATTGTTTTAGAAACAGATTCACCTTACTTGGCACCGGTCCCTAATCGTGGGAAAAGAAACGAAGTCAGTTATTTAGATTTAGTAATTGATAAAATTGCGGATATTTATAAGATTTCTGCAGATGAGGTAAAATCTCAAACTACTGTAAATGCCAAAAAACTGATTGAGATATGAAAAAGTTGAACTCCGGTCTCCAATTTATTCTTTTGGGAATAATCTTTGCCATCTTCTGGTCTTCGGCATCCGTTGCTGCTAAAATAGGTATTCAAAGTATGGAGCCATTGGTCTTGTTCCAATTCAGGTTTTTCTTAGCTGGAATATTACTTTTAACCTACCACGCAGTTTTCGAAAAATGGCAATGGCCGAATCGGGAAGAAATAATAGCACTTTCTGTATTTGGCTTTCTTAATGTAACGCTTTATTTAACACTTTTTGTATTGGCCATCAACGAAGTTGCGGCAGGTATTGGAAGTCTTTCGGTTTCCATTGGCCCTGTTTTAATGGCGATTATTGGTGGATTAATTTTAGGAAAGAAAATAGAACCTCGGCAAATATTTGGCTTACTTTTTGGCTTTGGAGGTGTATTTATAGCTGTATGGCCCCTATTACAAAACAGTTTTGCCACTTTCCGAGGCTTGGCTTATCTTTTTTTAGGAATGCTAAGCTATAGTTTGGCCGCAGTGTATTTTGCAGAAAAAAAATGGAATTTGAGTAGATTTGCCATCAATGGATGGCAGGTGCTTTTCGGAGGAATTTTCATGTTGCCCCTTACCTTATATTTAAAAAAAGAACCTATCTTGTTTTCAATAGAAAACATACTTTCCATTCTTTGGCTAACCATTCCAGTATCGCTTTTGGCAGTAAACCTTTGGTTAAAACTCATCAAAATTGACGCCATCAAGGCAGCTTTCTTCCTTTTCTTATGCCCTATTTTTGGATTCATTTTTTCTTCTTTTATCCTCAACGAACCGTTTACCTGGCACACCATGATGGGCTTGTTATTGGTACTTATTGGCTTATATTTGGGACAAGAAAGAAAAACTCAACAATAAAACTGAATAAAATCTCAAAATTATGATCAAAAAAATCGCTAAGATATTTATTATCATTTTGGTTATCCTGACAGGTGCATTCGGAATAATATATTTTGCAAAAAACGAAAAACTACCTATAGGAGACAGTCCAGAAAAAGCTGACGAATTGGCGAATAAAATGTTGGTAGCATTAAACAAACCCGCTTGGGATAGCACAAACCTAGTTTCTTGGACCTTTGCGGGAAGTCATAAATATGTTTGGGATAAGAAAAATGAAAAAGTATCCATTCAATGGGGAGAAAACTTGGTCTTTTTAAATTTAAAGGAATGGAACAAAGGCAAAGCATTTATAAAGAATGAACAAATTAAAGATAAGAAATTAGATGTCTTGAGAGGCAAAGCCTACGCCATGTTCTGCAATGATTCTTATTGGTTTATAGCTCCTTACAAAGTTTTTGACAATGGGGTTAGTAGAAAAATCGTAAAAATAGAGAATCAAAAAGATGCTTTATTGGTGACTTATTCCGCTGGTGGGGTTACACCCGGTGATTCATATTTGTGGGTTTTAGACGAAAAATATAGACCTCTTTATTTTAAAATGTGGGTAAAAATACTTCCAATTGGGGGAATAAAAGGAACTTGGGAAAATTGGATTACCACCAAAACTATGGCAAAAGTAGCTACAACTCACAAAATTGGCCCAATAACCAACATCATTTCTGATATAAATACTGGTTCCGATTTGTCTGAAATAGGACTTCCAAATTCATACTTTGATATTATAAAATAGCAACCATGCTGTTTGAATTCTTCAAATTAAATCTGATGAGCTTTGAATTATTTTTTGAAAAAATTAGACTAAAAGGTGTAAAAAATTAAATAATAGTTCTGATATTTATTAAAAATACACTTTTTAATACTTTTTTAACCAAAAATATTTTTAAAATGTAAAAATAATATTAATACTTATAATTGATTTTAATTTTACAACCTTGTTAATATCTTTTTCAAAAAAACATGAAAATAGGAGTACTTAAAGAAACTAAATTACTTGAAACCCGTGTTGCTCTCACCCCTGATACAGTGAAGCAACTTTTAAAAAAAGGCTTTGAGGTGGCTATCGAAACTGAAGCTGGCCTCCAGTCTTCCTTCTCTGACCAAGATTATTCAAATGCAGGAGCCAGTATTCACTCAAAATTAGAGATTTGTCAATCTGACGTCGTTCTAAAAGTAAACGCTTTTACCGAAGAGGAAGTCGGACAATTGAAAGAAGGCATCGTAACCATTTCTTTCTTATATGCCTACACTATTCCGTCTGTAATAGATGCACTTAAGCCTAAAAATATTTCCACTTTTTCTATGGATGCTGTTCCCCGAATTTCTATTGCTCAAAAAATGGACGCACTGAGTTCTCAAGCTAATTTGGCGGGCTATAAAACGGTCATGTTAGGAGCCAATGCTCTTGGCAAAATTTTCCCTTTACTGATGACAGCCGCAGGAACTATTACCCCTGTAAAAGTTCTAATTTTTGGGGCGGGAGTGGCTGGCCTTCAGGCAGTTGCCACAGCCAAAAGACTTGGGGCCGTGGTAGAAGTCACAGATGTCAGGCCAGAAACTAAAGAACAAGTGGAGTCCTTAGGAGGCAAATTCTTGACTGTGGAAGGTGTAGAAGGCGTAAAAATAGAGGGTGGTTATGCCAAAGAAGTCTCAGCAGAGTTTTTACAAAAACAAAAAGAACTGGTTGAAGCTAAAATAAAAGAGGCGGATTTGGTTATTACAACTGCATTAGTAATCGGCAAAAAAGCACCTGTTTTGGTATCCGAAGAAATGGTAAAGTCAATGAAAACGGGTTCGGTAATTGTGGACATGGCCGTGGAATCTGGAGGAAATTGTGCGGTTTCTGAAATTAACAAAACTGTGGTAAAACATGGTGTCACAATTATCGGAGAATCCAATTTGCCAGCCTTGCTCCCTATAAACGCCAGTCAGTTATATGCGACCAATATTTCAACGTTGCTTTTTCATTTAACAGATGAAAATGGATTCAAATGGGATTTGGAAGATGAAATAACCAAAGGCTCGTTGATAACCCATGGAGGAGAATTGGTTCACACATTCACAAAAAGTATTTTAGAAAAAATCTAAGTAAAAATGGAAATCATAAACAGCGTTATCACTTTTTTTGGAGAAAACATCCAAATAATTTACATTCTTATTCTTTCGATTTTTGTCGGAATTGAAGTCATTTCAAAAGTACCATCGGCATTGCATACACCCCTAATGTCAGGAGCCAATGCCATTCACGGTGTGGTGGTGATAGGAGCAATCATAGTGATGGGCCATGCTGAAGAAGGTAATTGGCTGGCCATAATTTTGGGTTTCCTAGCGGTTATTTTAGGTACGCTAAATGTAGTAGGTGGCTTTGTGGTGACCGACAGGATGTTAGAAATGTTCAAGAAAAAGAAATAAGTATCAAATCGAATTCAAAAAATGCAAAATCAATATTGGTTATACCTTATATATCTTCTTGCCTCTGTGTCCTTCATAGTGGGCTTAAAAATGCTTTCAGGGCCAAAAACAGCACGTCAAGGTAACTTCTTGGCAGCTGGTGGAATGACTTTAGCCATCATAGGTACCATTTTTCTCCATAAAAATGAAGAAGGACATTTAATTGGAAACTACGCTTGGATTTTTGGTGGAATTGCCATTGGAACAATAGCTGGCTGGCTATCTGCCAACAAAGTACAAATGACCGCCATGCCACAAATGGTAAGTTTATTTAATGGAATGGGCGGAGCCTGTGCTGGACTAATTTCGATTGTTGAATACAAGCATTTACATGACACTGCCTCTACAGGAGCGGTTATTACTATCCTTCTTGGGCTTATTATTGGTTCTGTTTCGTTTTCTGGTAGCATTATAGCCTATTTGAAGCTTCAGGAAATTATGAAAAAAACCTTCAGATTGCCTGCTCAGAACATTTTTACAATTGTACTGCTTTTATTGATAGTAAGTATGTTGGTTATCACCATCCAGCTACCTGCTATGTTTCATCTGTATCTCCTTTTGATTCTTTCATTGGGATACGGCGTGTTGTTTGTATTGCCAATAGGTGGGGCAGACATGCCCGTGGTAATTTCACTCCTCAACTCTTTCACCGGCCTTGCTGCCGCATTCGGTGGATTTTTGTATGACAACCAAGTAATGCTTACAGGCGGAATATTGGTAGGATCTGCTGGTACATTGTTGACCATTTTGATGTGTAACGCCATGAATCGTTCTCTTATGAATGTGATTTTTGGATCATTTGGAGGTGGCAATGCAGCAGTAGGTGCTGATGATGGATTTGTTGGAACTATTAAAAGTACCACCCCATCAGACGTGGCCATTTTAATGAAATATGCTCAAAATGTAATTATTGTTCCTGGTTATGGCTTGGCAGTTGCCCAAGCTCAACATGTTATTCATGAACTAGAGGAATTATTAGAAAAAGAAGGAGTAAATGTTCGATATGCCATTCACCCAGTGGCTGGACGTATGCCTGGACACATGAATGTGCTATTAGCTGAATCAAATGTTTCCTATGACAAGCTCGTAGAAATGGAGCAAATCAATGACGATTTCAGTAAAACTGATGTGGTATTTGTTGTCGGAGCTAATGATGTGGTTAATCCAGCAGCGAGGAATAATCCTGCCAGTCCGATATTTGGAATGCCCATATTGAATGCCGACAAAGCCAAAACAGTGATTGTGAGCAAAAGAAGCATGGGTAAAGGATATGCCGGTATAGAAAATGAGCTTTTTGGATACGATAACTGTCTTATGCTGTTTGGTGATGCAAAAGCATCTATCGGCAAGTTGGTTGCAGAATTGAAAGAGCTTTAGATTCTGTTCCCTTTTCCAATCAAAAAGCTATTTTAGCTTTGTTTGTAATTCGAATTTGATTAACTAATTTAAACTTTTTGATTGTATTTTTTTTGAGCTTTTGTCAAATTAGGAGGCCTAAAGATTCGTTACTATTTAATCAATTTGTTTTAACTCAAAAAGAAAAGCATTCATTTATATCCTAAAATATCCACTTATCAATAAAAAATACGTTAGGAGAAACCCTGTTACCTAATTCATTGTTTTATGTCTAAAGTTTGTGTATTTCTATTAAAAATTTAACTAAAGAAAGATGATTATAATAATTGGAGTTGTTTTTATGCTGATTGGTATGTTTGTAAGCAGCCGATTAAAAAGCAAGTTTGCTGAGTATTCTAAAATTGGATTGGCCAATGGCCTAAGCGGAGCAGAAATAGCTCAAAAGATGTTGCATGATAACAATATTTATGATGTAAAAATTACCCAAGTTGAAGGTCAATTGACTGACCATTACAATCCATTAGATAAAACGGTAAACTTGAGTGCAGATGTTTTTCATGGTAGAAGTGCGGCTTCTGCTGCAGTAGCAGCACACGAATGCGGTCATGCGGTACAGCATGCCATGGCCTATGCACCTTTAAAAATGCGTTCAGCAATGGTTCCTGCAGTAAACGTGGCTTCTAAAGTAATGGGTATGCTCAACATGTTTTTGATGTTCGGTGGTATCTATATGCTTTCGCAGGGCAGTGCGATGGGGGATATACTGTTAATAGTACTTATTGCTGCCAATGGTGCTATGGCTGCCTTTTCATTGATCACCCTTCCTGTAGAATATGATGCTAGTAAGAGAGCCTTAGCATGGATGACCAACCGTAACGTAGTAAACCAAAGCGAACATGCCATGGCCAAAGATGCATTGGATTGGGCTGCGAGAACTTATGTAGTTGGAGCCTTAGCAGCAATTGCCAACTTAATGTACTACGTAATGATGTTTTTAGGAAGACGAGATGATTGAAATTTCTCAAAATATAAGAATAAACCTCAGCATTTATGTTGAGGTTTTTTTTTGAAAATATTTTTATGAGCTTATTAAGAACTATCTTAAATGTTTTTCTTAAAAATCATTTACTTATTGAGCGGTATATATTTGAATTTTGGACAAACCATGCTTAATTTCAACAGTTTTTATGAATAAAAACAACATCGAAATTTTCGAAATCAAAATATAATTGTACCTTAGACGAAAAACAAAAACACAGATTTTGAAAAAGTTGTTTATTTTTGTGTTCTTCGTTTTTGCCATTATTGACATTATTGGCGAGTATTTTAAATACTTTAATTTAGTATTAGTCCTGCGGATCCTAATTATTCCAGTGGCATACCTAGGATTCTTGTCTTATAAAAAATACAAATTTGAACCTATTGGCAATTTACTTGCTGCTAGTATTATTTTTGGCAGTTTAGGATTGGTAGTAACTCATGTAATTCCTTATGGCGTTAACTACCTACAATCAACCCTCATAATTTACATCATTGAAGCCCAAATCCAACTATTCATCATCACACATTATTTTTATCCTAAGGACAAATCGATAAAAGATGAGTTCATAAAACTAATAATCATATTTTCCTTGGGCATGATTTTTATTTACTTTTTCTTTCCAATGTTCAGCTTTACTACTCAAACTATTGTTTTTATCAGAATTCTACAATTCAGTTTCTTCATTGCCTACACTTTTAAAAATAAGCTTCTAAATTGGCAAATCCACGGTAGCGTATGGATGCTTTTACTATCAAATATTATTTCAGTATTATTCCTTTACATATCACCTTCAAAGAATTATCATATTTTAGTAATGTCTTCTTTGTTTGCATCCAAATTTTTATTTGTAAATGGCCTAATTCAATCTATTAAAATCAAAAAAGACAATCATATTGAGGTTTAATTTTCACAATTTGACTACAACTATGAATTTTCAAATCGTGTTTTTAGATTACCTAGATATACCACCCAATTTCCACCTGGGATCAAATCAGAAATTTTTGAAATCATATTTGGAGCAAATGTTTTGACAAAATCATAATATTGATTGTCCACCATCCATTTTGGGGGTAATTCTATCCCAGTTTTGGAGAATATCCATAAAAAAACGCTTATCCCAAACAAAGCAGTAAAACCTCCTAAAAATGCCCCTAAAAGCCCATCAAGCGTACCTAAGAAAGTAAGTCTTACTGCCTTCCTCATCACCCAACCTGCTTTCCTAAGCAAGAATATAGTTGGAAGAAAAACTACAAAAAAACTCAAATAAGGAGAAATAGTGACCAAATTTTCCTTTCCAAAAATATTTTCTAAAAAATCAGCACCAAAGCTTAAAAACTTAAATCCAATAACGATGGCCACAACAAAGGCTGCTATGCCGAAAATCTCCATCAGCAAGCCCTTCTTGTAGCCATTAAAAGCACCAATAAGCACCGGTACAATTAGTATCAGGTCAATTATGGCCATTTCTTACTGAGCCAAAAGTGTTTTTACCATTTCAGAAATTGCCCTTCCTTCTGCCTTTCCAGCCAACTCTTTGCTGGCTACGCCCATCACTTTCCCCATGTCTGCTGGCGAGCTCGCTCCTACTTTCGTTATAATTTCGGCTATTATAGCTTTCAATTCGTCAGCCGACATGGCTGCTGGCAAATAAGTTTCTATGATGGCAATCTCTGCCAATTCCTTTTCAAGAAGTTCAGGTCTGTTTTGAGTTTTGTAGATTTCTGCTGAATCTTTGCGTTGTTTTACGGCTTTTTGCAAAATACGCATTTCATCTGCTTCTGTCAACCCTTCAGCACCTGGCTTGGTTTCCTCTATCAAGATAACCTTTTTTATATCCCTCAAAGCCAACAACTTAGCTGCATCACGGGCTAACATAGCTGCTTTAATATCTGCGTCTATTTGTGTTTTTAACGACATTTTTTAAATTATTTATTGTAGTTTTTAAAAATCATTCCAAAATAAAAATCGTAATTTTGGACCCATAAATGAGAATGCAAAAATGACAAAATTATCGGTCAATATCAACAAAATAGCAACTTTAAGAAACTCAAGAGGTGGAAACATGCCTGATTTAGTTAAAACAGCTATTGATTGTGAGATTTTCGGTGCACAAGGAATCACCGTTCACCCAAGACCAGACGAACGTCATATCAAATATCAAGATGTTTTCGATTTAAAAAAGGTTGTAAAAACAGAATTCAACATTGAAGGAAACCCTACGGAGGGCAGATTTCAAGAGGTGGTTTTGGCTGTAAAACCCGAACAAGTCACATTGGTTCCTGACGAACTCGGAGCCATTACTTCCAACGCAGGTTGGGACACCATAAGCTACAAAAGCAAACTGAAAGAAATTGTAAATATCTATAAATCAGAGGGAATAAGGGTTTCCATTTTTGTTGATGCAAACCCAGAAATGGTAGAAGCCGCTGCCGAAACTGGAACGGACCGAATTGAACTTTACACCGAATCGTACGCTGCTGAATATGCCAAAAGTCCTGAAAAAGCGATCGAGAGCTTTATAAAAGCAGCCGAAATGGCTCAAAAAGTAGAACTTGGAATAAATGCTGGGCATGATTTGAGCCTAGAAAACCTGGCTTACTTTTACAAAAACATTCCTGGACTTCTGGAAGTATCCATTGGCCATGCCTTGATCTGCGATGCCCTTTATTATGGCTTGGAAAATACTATTCAATTGTATTTGAGGCAGTTGGAAGGTTAAGTAATATGAAAACACTGTTTTTTTGCCTCTTATATTTTATTTTGTATTTCTTTATTTTAAACCTAATTGGTTTAATTTTTAAAATTCTCAAATCGTTTTTTAAGCGTAAAAAAATACTCCTTTTTACCAGTGTTAAAGATTTCATATTAACTCCATGGACCTTCGCCTCCTTTTTTCTGTCTCTTCTTTTATCATTCAATGCTTTTTTCCAAACAAGTATATTAGATCATTATGATGTAAAAAAAGGCACCTTAGAATGGTACTTGGTGATGGATAATGATTTTATTGTCAATTTCCCTATTTTATATCCAATAAACAAACCAATTTACAACCACATTGGAGGTGATTCACCAAATATTAGTGCAGGCTACGAGGTCGTATATGATTCAAACTTAAAAGAAAATCAACTATATCCTCAATTAGAAAATTACACCAAGCGTAACGGACTTAATCTTAAAAAAGTTAACTCGATTTATTGCAATTCTTCTGGGTTGGATTCTGTTTCAAAATATTCAATATACTCAGCTAAAGAAAATGGCTGCGTTGAAATTGTTTTTTTGGAAATGCCAAGAAAGACTACCAAAATCAAAGCCTCAATTATTTACTGAATACAAAAAAACGAATTCTCACTCCAAAATCCTCAATTTAGCAAAACTAAGCAGCAGTGTTTTCTCTCCTTCTGAGCCAAAATGTATAACCGCTTTGGCTGTAGGACCCAAATTATCCAGTTTTTTAACTTCTCCGAAACCAAACTTTTGGTGTTCTACTTTATCACCGGGCTTTAGATTTTTGGTGTCTGAAGGCACAAAATCCACAGTAGGTACATGTATTGCAGCTGACTTGGCTTGCGACACAGGTTTGAGATTTGCTATAGCTTGAGACCTAGTTGGCGGGGCAGTTACTACAGGCCTTTCTTTTCTACCAAACGCTTCAAAATCAAATCCTTTGGGTGTATAACTTGAACCACGGTCGTCAAATTTGAGGAAGGCAGGGTCTATTTCGTCAATAAATCGGCTTTTTTCACAAAAATTGAGTTTTCCCCAATTGTAGCGTTGCTCCGCATAACTCAGGGTTAGTTTTTTCTCTGCTCTGGTAATGGCCACATAAAACAACCTGCGTTCTTCTTCCAAATCCTCCCGGCTACGTAGCATCATCTGTGAAGGAAAAAGGTTTTCTTCCAATCCTACCACAAAAACATGTTTAAACTCCAAGCCTTTTGCACCGTGAATGGTCATCATGGTTACTTTGTCTGGGTCGCCGTCTTCTTCTTGATCCGCGTTTGTGAGCAAAGAAACCGTCTGCAAGAACGAACCAAGGGTTTTGTCTTCGTTTTCAGGATTATCCACAAACTGTTTGATGGAATTGAGTAATTCTTGCACGTTTTCATGTCGAGCAACACCTTCAACGGTTTTGTCGGTGTACAATTCATGCAAAATTCCCGTAGTTTTAGCGATATTCATAGCAATGGTATGGGCATCTTTTCCCTCCTCTTCCATAATGATGTAACTCTTTATGAGATTGGTAAAAGTGTCTATGGAATTTATCGCTCTTCCTTCCAAATACTGTTTGATGTTACAAATAACTTCCCAAACTGACTTTTGATTTTCGGAAGCCGTAACCACTATTTTGGCCACTGTAGAATCGCCAATTCCTCTTTTGGGAAGATTAATGATGCGTTTAAACGCTTCCTCATCTTGCTGATTTACTGTATATCTCAAATATCCCAATAGATCTTTTATTTCTTTTCTTTGATAAAAAGATAAGCCACCAATAATCCGGTATTTTATATTTAACCTGCGTAAAGCTTCTTCAAAAGCCCTTGATTGTGCGTTGGTTCTGTACAATATCGCAAAGTCCTGATTACGAAGTCCTTGATGTTTGGACTCAAATATGGTGTTGGCTATGATTTTACCTTCCTCGTTGTCCGAATGGGCTTTGATTACCTCAATCCTATCGCCTTCTTCATTGTCAGAAAATGTTTTTTTCTCTAACTGAGCTTTATTTTTAGCGATTAGGGAATTCGCCGCATTGACAATATTTTTTGTTGACCTATAATTTTGCTCCAGCTTAACTACCTTCAAATCAGGATAATCTTTCTTAAAATTGAGGATATTTTGAATGTTGGCACCACGGAAGGCATATATACTTTGGGCATCGTCACCTACCACACAAATATTCTGATGAACAGCTGAAAGCTTGCGTGTAATAAGATATTGGCTGATGTTGGTATCCTGAAACTCATCTACCATGACGTACTTAAATTTGTGCTGATATTTGTTCAGTACATCTAGATGATCCCTAAAAAGGACATTGGTATTGAACAATAAATCATCGAAATCCATGGCATTGGCAGAGAAACACCGTTGTGCATAGGTTTTATAAATCCGTCCGATTTCAGGCATTTGGGCAGAAATATCCTCAGCCTGAAAAACGGGGTTTTCGTTATACATCTGCCATGATATCAGGTTATTTTTAGCACCTGAAATCCTGTTTAATATGAAATTGGGTTTATAAGTTTTGTCATCAAGATGAAACTCTTTTACGATAGTTTTCAACAAAGATTTACTGTCGTCAGTATCGTATATGGTAAAGTTAGAAGTATAACCCAACCTAAAACCTTCGAAACGTAGAATTTTAGCAAAAACAGAGTGAAAAGTACCCATCCAAAGATTTTTAGCTTCAGAGCCGATGATTTTCTCAATTCTGTGTCGCATTTCTTCCGCAGCTTTATTGGTAAAAGTTAAAGAAAGAATATTGAATGCATCGACACCGCTACCCATCAAATGGGCAATTCGATAGGTCAAAACGCGAGTTTTGCCCGATCCAGCACCCGCAATTATCATTAACGGGCCGTTTTCGTGTGTGACAGCTTGATGCTGTGGTTCGTTAAGTTCTGCTAAAAAATCTATCACCTAATTCTTTTTGTTTTCACAAAGATAGGCCATGTAAAGAATTATTAAATTAATGATGAAAGAACATTTTAACAAAAGTCGTCCCTTTCCTTTAAATTGGATTGTTTATCAGAAAAACTAAAATACTTGCAAAACACAAATTAAGCAAATGAACTGTTTCACAAGAAAATGCTTAAAAATGTCTAGAAATCATTGTTTTGACAAAAAGTATTAAAACTTATTATGCTTATTGAGAACAAATTATTCAATCGGTCGTTAATTGATAAATATTTAATTTCTACAAAAAGTACAATTTGCTTTCTTCAAAAAAAAAGGCGAAATTTGTAACAAAGGAGTATTAAAAAAACCTATGTAAATGCAAAAGATTAAGTTTATCAACAAAACCCAAGCCACCTTTTTTACGTCATTAAGAACGCGAGTGGATGAATACTTTCAGCAAAAAAACCTACCAAAGTCTGGTGGAAATAGTTTGATAATAAAAGCTATTATTATGCTTTCTTTATATTTCGTTCCTTATTTTTTCGTACTGTTTGGTGGCTATTCTACACTAATCAATGTATGCTTATTGGTACTGATGGGTATAGGAATAGCAGGCACAGGTATGGGCGTTATGCACGACGCCATTCACGGTACTTTTTCTGAAAAAAAATGGGTAAATAAACTATTCGGAGGAAGTATTTATTTTCTAGGAGGAAATGCATATAACTGGGAAATGCAACATAACACGCTTCACCATACCTACACAAATATTTTAGATATGGACGAAGACATAACAGGCAAATTTATGCTCAGGCTAAATGTGGCTGCGAAAAAGAAATTCTTTCATCGTTTTCAACATATTTATGCTTTTTTCCTGTACAGTTTGATGACCGTTTCTTTCTTATGGAAAGATTTTAAAGAAATTGGTCTTTTCAATCAATTGGCAAAAGATGGTATCATGAAACCTTTTTCAAGAAGAGAATTGACCATTCTTATAGCGACAAAGCTACTTTACGTTGTTTTCATTTTTGTAGTTCCTATGGTATTGATGGACATCAGTTTTGGCCAGTGGATTTTAGGATTTTTAATCATGCATTGTGTCGCTGGACTGATATTGAGTACCATTTTTCAGTTAGCACATGTGGTTGAAGGAGCAATTCAACCCATACCTGACGAAAATGGCTGTGTTGAAAATGCTTGGGCTGTCCATCAACTTAAAACTACTTCAAACTTTTTTGGGGAAAATAAGCTTTTTTCTTGGTACATCGGTGGTTTAGATTTTCAGATTGAACATCATCTTTTTCCAAAAATTTCGCATATTTATTACAGAGATCTTTCAAAAATAGTGGCAGACACTGCCAAAGAATTCGGTTTGTATTATAACTCAAAAGGCGGTTTTTTCCCTGCATTGGGTTCACATATAAACATGTTGAAGCAATTGGGTGTTTCATAAAAAACAAATAATATGAAATTAATAATCATCACATTTTTAATCCTCGGTGGAATGGCATTTTTCAACAAGAATTTAATTAAAAATATCTTTAGTAAAAAACAAACAATTCTATCATCAAACGATACCATGAATTTAAAAGGCTCTTTTTATGATTTTACGGTCAATGACCTTAGCGGAAAACCAGTTAGTTTGAAAGAATATAAAGGTAAAACAGTTGTGCTAATTAATGTAGCCTCAAAATGTGGTTTTACTCCTCAATATGCCGATTGGCAAAAATTCCATGAAAAATATGGGGATAAAATAGCCGTATTAGGATTTCCGGCAAACGATTTTATGTCTCAGGAGCCTGGTAGCAGTGAAGAAATAGCAGAATTTTGCCAAAAGAATTACGGTGTTACTTTCAGAATGTTCGAGAAAATAGAAGTGTCTGGCAAAGATAAAGCACCTCTTTACAATTGGCTGAGCAATAAAGACCTAAACGGATGGAATGACAAAGAACCCTCTTGGAATTTTTGTAAGTATCTCATCAATAAAGATGGCAAATTAACTCATTTCTTTGAGTCAAAAATTACACCAGAAAATCCAGAATTCCTCCAAGCAGTTGGTATTTAAAAGATGAGTATTGCAGTAAAAGATTGGCTATCAGCGGCAAGGTTAAGAACGCTTCCCTTAGCTCTTTCTAGTATTATAATGGGTGGTTTTTTGGCCGCGAAGTTCGGGAATTTTAATGCTACAATTTTCGTCTTGGCTTGTTTGACTACTATCCTACTTCAAGTACTTTCAAATTTTGCAAATGATTATGGGGACACACAAAACGGAGCTGACTTGGCAGATAGAGTTGGCCCTGCTAGAGCAGTCCAATCGGGTAAAATAAGCCCACAACAAATGTTTCGAGGAATAATTTCTCTTGGCGTTTGTTCTTTAATAGCTGGCGTATTGCTAATTTACGTATCATTTGGAGGCTTTACCCAATTATTTTGGACCTTTTTAGCAATTGGCTTAATTTGTATTTTAGCAGCATACACTTACACCGCAGGTAAAAAACCGTATGGATATAGTGGATATGGAGATATCTCGGTTTTCATATTTTTTGGTCTAGTCGGCGTTGTTGGTAGCTATTTTCTTTATTCAAAAAGTTTCCATCCTCAAATTATTTGGCCCGCCATCAGTTGTGGAGCCTTGGCCACTGGAGTTCTAAACATCAACAATTTAAGAGATATCAATTCTGATAAAACCGCCGGAAAAATCACAATTCCAGTACGGATTGGCAGAAAAAATACCATTGTTTATCATTGGGCAATACTTTTAGTTGCGATAGCAAGTACCTTTATATTTGTGGGTAATATTGAAAATGTAAAGCCTTATTATTATTTTTCTTTTGCATTAATAATTGTCAATGGTGTACAAGTCTCTAAATCTTCAAATCCTGACCCTTACCTTAAAACACTGGCGTTAACTTCTTTAGCCTATGTTTTACTGCTTGGTTTGAGTATAAATTAATGAGCATCAAGTTTCTATAAAACAGAAAATCCGTATCCATTAAAATCTTTTTGATTATCTTTGACTTATTTTTTTAAATATACCCCATGAGAAAACATTTACTTCCCTTTGTCTTTATCTTTTCTTTTAGCATAGTGTCTTTTTCGCAACAAACTGCATCAGAATATTTTGAAGCAGGTGTGAACAAAAGCAAAGCAGGAGACTTTATTGGAGCTTTAGCTTCATTTAGTACAGCTATCGCCATGAATCCTGACAATCACCAAAGTTATTTTAATAGAGGCCTAGCTAAACAAGCCTTAAAGGATAATAGAGGAGCAATATTAGACTTTGATAAAGCTATAGACTTAAGCCCTAGAGATGCCATGTCATACCTTTATAGAGGACTTAGCAAAAGCTATCAAGATGACAACAGAGCAGCACTACAAGATTTTAATAGAGCAATAGAAATAGCTCCAGATGATGCTTACTCTTATTTACAAAGAGGGACCATCCGAGCAAAACTGAATGAATTGTCAAGAGCCATTCAAGATTTCACTAAAGTAATTGAACTCAACCCAAGCGACAAAGAAAAATACCAAGCGTATTACTCAAGAGGACTTTGTAAGTCCAAATTAGACGACTTCAATGGTAGTATTGCCGATTATTCAAAATCAATAGAAATAAATCCCAAAAGAGCTCAGACTTATGTGGAAAGAGGTAAAAACCGAATAAAAGTAAATGCTTATTCTGAAGCCATCAATGATTTTGACGAGGCACTAAAATTGGATATTCAAGACGCTCAATCATTTTTTTATAGAGGTTTCTCTAAAGGGAAATTGGAAGATTACAATGGAGCCAAATTAGATTTTGACAAGTGCTTACAAATAGATCCAAATAATCAGGCTGCTTATTATGGAAGAGGATTTGCCTATTCAAAACTCAACAATCAAAAAGCGGCTTTATCAGACTTCAACAAAGCTTTGTTTGAAAAAACTGACGCAAAAGGAAGTAAAGACGCATACAGTGGAGCACTTACCAAGGCTACTTTGGACATGCTAAGAGGGGCTGTAGATGAGAAAATCAAAATAGTAGATTTTACGGATGAAAAATCAGAAGTTCATTATGCCAAAGGTGTTTCGAATTACAGGGCCTCCAACCTCAAAGATGCTCTAGTAGACCTTAATAAATCAATTGAACTGAATCCTACTTATGCTGAGGCTCACTTTGCGAGAGGATTGGTAAGGTCTACCATGGGTACTCAATCTGAAGCCATGATTGACTGTGGAAATGCAATAAAAATAAATCCAAAATATGCTGAGGCTTATTATGTAAGGGGTTTGATTAAAAATGCCACAGGAGATAACAATGGTGGATGTTTTGACCTCAGCAAGTCTGGAGAGCTGGGTTATGCTGCAGCTTATAACGTTATCAAAGATTATTGCAATTGATAAAAGAATATAAAAGAGAATATGAAAGAGTGGAGAAATCCACTCTTTTTTTGTTAGTTCTCAAATCTCATGTGCTTAACAGATTCTCCAGAATTTGCAAGCTCTTCTAAGGATTCTATCCCTATCTGAAGGTGTTTCTCTACAAAATTTGAGGTAACTTTTCTATCGCTTTCTTCCGTTTTAACACCATCAGGCTCCATTGGATTATCCGATACCAATAACAAGGCACCATGCGGTATAGAATTCACAAAACCAACAATAAAAATTGTGGCTGTTTCCATATCAATACCTAAGGCTCTGATTTCCTTTAAATAGTCCTTAAACGCTTCATCGTGTTCC
This sequence comes from Lacihabitans sp. CS3-21, assembly GCF_024343675.1. Lineage (GTDB taxonomy): Bacteria > Bacteroidota > Bacteroidia > Cytophagales > Spirosomataceae > Leadbetterella. The sequence continues at coordinate 206,230 of NZ_RJUD01000097.1, read as the reverse complement.
CAAACTCTCCTATTGGTTGTATAAACAGTTCCAGTCCAATAGTCCATTTCGTGCTTAATGATCATGTCCGATACCGCTCTTTGCAACCTAAAAGATGGCAAAGCTGGAATCTCAGGTTTGGCGTAATCGTTGCTGGTCCCTTCGCCTCTAATGGCTGCTATGGGCAATATGAAATCACCCAATGCACTTATTTTTTTCAGGCCTCCACACTTTCCCAAAAACAAGACGGCTTTGGGTTGGATAGCGGTCAATAAATCCATAACAGTGGCTGCCATGGCACTTCCCATTCCAAAGTTTATTATTGTAATATTACCTGCTGAGGCTGTTTGCATAGCATTGCTGGTGCCCTTTACTTCAACACCGTATTTGTCGGCGAACATTTTTACATAATTCGAGAAATTTGTAAGTAAAATATAAGGTTTAAAGTCTTCGAGAGGAGTTCCAGTATATCTGGGAAGCCAGTTCTTAACTATTTCTTCTTTAGTTTGCATATATCATTAGTTTGTTTAAAATTTGAAGTAGAAAACCTAAATTGTCAGAAAAAGATTCCCATTGCAATATGTTTATTAAAAATGAAAAACGCAAAATAAAAGACATTGAGGGGAAGTCTTATATTTTTGATATTATTAGAAAAAAATACATTCTCTTAACACCTGAGGAAATAGTGAGGCAAAATTTTCTGGATTATCTGATACTCGAGAAAAACTATACTAAAAACCTGATTAAGTTAGAGTCGGCTTTAAAATATAACACCTTAAAAAAGAGATCAGATATTCTTGTTTATGATAAACTTGGCGAGCCTTTTTTACTTGTTGAGTGTAAAGCAGAAAGTGTGGCAATTTCACAGCTTACAATTGAGCAAGCTAGCCGATATAACCTCCAAATCAAAGCCCCGTTTGTTTGTATCACCAATGGATTTAAGACCTATTGCTTTAAAATTGACTTTGATGATAATTCAATTACGCAATTGAATGCTATCCCTGAGATGATTTAAAGCCTCAAATTTCATTTAGCCATTGTAAAAACTCTACTTTTCGACGCCTCGATACCGGAATTTCAACATCCAATTCTGTCATTACAGTCCCACCCTCACCTTTGGTGTATTTCTTTATGTAAGTTTTGTTTACTAAAAAAGAGTGATGAATTCTAAAAAAACCATAGGAGGTAAGATGTTCTTCAAAATCTTTGATGCTTTTTGTAACCACTTTTTTGGTTCCGTCTTTCAGGAATACATGCGTATAATCTTCGTCTGCCTCACAATAGACTATTTGATCTATCTGAACAAGTTCTAGGCCGTTAAGAACAGGAAGAGGAATTTTATTCGAAGTGTTTTTTGGCATTTTTAGACTTTCCAAAAGTATCTTAAAGTTGTTGGTGATATTATTGGTAGCAATATTTTTGATAGCTTTTTCTACTGCATCTTTTACCTCTTGAATATTTATTGGTTTTAACAAATAATCTAATGCACTGAATTTTATTGCAGTAATGGCATATTGGTCAAATCCAGTTGTGAAAATTACTTGAAAATTAATTGAATCAAATCTTTCAAGAAGGTCAAACCCTGACCCAAACGGCATTTCAATATCCAAGAAAACGATGTCTGGCTTTTTACTTAAAATTAGCGGATATGCCTCCTCAATGTTGTTGGCTATTCCCAAAATCTCAAGTTGATTTTCACAGTAGGTAAGAATGATTTTAGAAAGCGTCTCTATGCTTCTATTTTCATCATCTATAATCAAACAGCTATGCATTCTATTTATATTTTAGGGAAATAAATTTCTACTAATGTACCTATATTTTCAGAGTTTTCTAACAAATCAGAAATTTTATATTCAATATTTTCCAAATTAAGCTTGTTATAATTCTCAATTCTATGCGTTGTGATTTTAAGCCCTTGAGACTTATATCCTTGACTTGAAAGGGATTTGATTTTCTCTGCAGCCTTTCTTCCGACACCATTATCTTCTATTCTGACTACTATACGATTATCAATATCCTTGAAAGAAATTCTCAAAAATCCTTTTGTGGATTTATATCGGAGTCCATGATTAATGGCATTTTCAATAAATGGCTGTAGCAACATCGTCGGAATTTCATTGTACTTGTTAACCTTCGGGTCAACTTCAAAAACATACTCAAATTTATTATCGAACCTAAGTTTCTCTAATTCTACATACAATTTAAGATTGGCAATTTCTTCATTTATAGAAATATATTTACTTCTTGACGAATCCAAAAACTGGCGAATTAGGGCTGCAAACTTGGTCAAATAAAAATTGGCCATTTGCTCATCTTTATGGATGATATAGCTCTGTATGGAGTTTAAGGCATTGAAAATAAAGTGGGGATTCATTTGCATTTGCAAAGCCCTAAGTTCGAGCTCGGAGTATGCATTTTGAGCCATTTCGGTTTCCTGTTTTGCAATTTGAGTTTCGTTTTCAGCTTCCTTTATCTTAGTTACATCTTTAAATATACCTGAAATAAGGCTCAAATCCATCGTGTCGTCCTTCACTTTTTTATTTGAAGTATAAATCCATTTTAGATTCCCACTTTTATCTTTGATTCTAAAAGTGCCGCTTGAGTATCCATTTTCTTTTAATGAAATGATCAAATCTTCCAGAATGGGCTGATCCTCCTGAACAGCAAAATCATTTAATCGAAATTTGTCATTTTTCCAATCATCACTAGATATTCCATAGATATTCATGATCGACTCGCTGATAAAAAGGGGTTTTAAGGAAGGATATTCTCTGGCCCAAACTACTTCATCTAAGGAATTCAAGATAATATTCAATTTCTGTTTGCTATCTTTTAGGGCAATTTCCATGTTTTTGCGGTTCTCAATATTTCTGATTACCACAACCGACGAAATTGGATAGCTGTCATCACCAAGAACCACATTTACTACTACCTCAATCCAAAAATAATAGCCATTTTTATGTTTGACTCTCAATTCGAAGAAAATGTTTTTACCTAAAAGTTGAGGTATATCGCCAATAACATTGTTTAATACATCTATATCGTCTATATGAACAAATTCAAATATCTCAACTATATTTAATGATTGTACTTGCTCCCAAGAGTAGCCAAATAGTTTTTCACATTGCGAAGAATAGTAGATTATCTCATTGTCTTTGAATATCATAAAACCATCAGAGGTATTATCGGTTATGAATCTAAGCCGCCTTTCGTTTTCAATTAAAGCAAGTTCACTTCGTTTTCTTTCCGTAATATCACTTATTATTTCTACGATTTGGCTAGCACTTCCCATACTGTCATACAAGATGGTAGAAGTCATCTCCACCCAAATCCAGTTTCCCTTAAAGGTTTGAACTTTAAATTCAATGGGACTATTTTTGGAATTTAAATTTGCGTTTTCTAGTACAAAATCCGTTGAATCAGTCTTAAACAAGTTTGAAGGTCTATTTCCTAAAAGATCATTCAGGTCAATCTCAAACAATTTCAAATAGGCATTATTAGCCCAGATTGCATTACATTCAATGTCTGAAATCAAAACACCATTATTTATCTTTTGAGCTACAATAGATAAACGCTTGACCTCATTGGCTACTGCCACTTTTTGCGTTACATTTCTAGCTATGCCACTGATTTTGATTAACTCTCCGCTTTCATTAAATATTGGGGATGTTTTTTCATTAATAACCCTTATTTCTCCTTTGGGAGTTTTTATTTTGTAGTTTATTTCGTTATAAATACCTTCACTAATTACTTTCTTCCGTTCTTCTATGGAATCAAAATCGTCTTCTAAAATAAGTTTCTCTATAAATTGAAAGTCATTGTAGCCTTCTTCAGCTGAGATGCCAAATACATCAAAACAAGCTTTACTAATTAATAAAAACTTCGTATTAACTAAATCAAAGAGCCAAAAAACCTCTTCTAATGTTTCACTAATTTGTTTGAAATTTTCTTGACTTTCCTCCTTAAGCTTTTCATTTTCAAGCTTTTCTATTGCTGAACCTATACTGGCTCCTATGGACAGTAGCAGATTAGAATAGTTTTCGCTCCAAATTCTTTCAGAGTTGCAGTCGTCAAACCCTATATATCCCAAAAGATTCTCTTTGGACTTAACAGGAATAACCAATTGACTTTTAATATTTTGCGAAAACAACCTTTGATAATGCTCTGGATCTTTAATATCTGAAATCACAAATTGAAATGGCCGCCCTTCAACCAATTCATGATAATATTTGCCAATTTTAGCGTATTCTAACGATTGTAAAAGCGGATTGTCCATTTCAGGTTTCACACCATCTTGAACCCATTCTTGAATTTGTCTAAAATAACCCTTATCGATTTCATTGGTGAAATAATAAACCCTACTAGATTTACAGGCATCACCTATTTTTTGCAAAATTAACTTTAGGGAATTTTCAAGATTAGTGGTTTTTTGAAGAATTTGACTTACTTCAGCAGTTACTTTCAATATTTCATTACGTTCATATAGTCTTCTCTCTGCATCTTTTCTAAGTTCTTGTTCCCAAAGTGTCAAACTTATGTTTCCAATATGTCTAATAAATGCCAATTCTTGTGCATTCCATTCTTTAGTGTCCGTATGTTCACAGCAAATTATTCCTTTGAATTGCTCGCCCAATTTTAAGGGAATATCAACCGCAGACTTAATGTTATTCTTTAAATAATAACCATTTACAATCTCTTCCTCATTTTTAAATGGCCCTATTAATACATTTGAGCAAACTAATTCAAGATTGCTTTTTAAGGCATCTAAATATGGCTGCCAATGCTTTTTCAATAGTGGGCTTTCATTTTGGTGTAATCTCGTAGAACTTGAAAAACAATCAAGACAGTCTATTTGATCATCTTTAACGTCCCAAATACTAGCATATTCGATATTCAATCCTTTGGTTAAGGCTTCGGTAAGCTTTTTACAGTTGTTTAAAAAATCATTTTCAAATGAAATAGAATTATTGGCCAAATCATACAAAATCTCGTTTTGGAGTGCCAAACTATTCTTCCTTTCAATTTCAAGATTTTCTTGGATGATTCTATCTGTAATATCTATCGAGAAAATGAGTACACATTTTTTTCGTTGACCTGGAATGTCAATTGGAATTTTGATCGTTTGAAAATATCCAAATCCACCTCCAATACGAATCCCTTTTTCTTTAGGGATAATTATTGATTTTTGCTCATCTATAACTTTTCTATCATCTTCCAAATATTTTTGAATAAGTTCAGAGTCAGAATTGTAATCTTTATCGCTCAGACCCACAATATCCTCTGGGTTTATACCAAACATAGTGGCAGCATTCTTATTCGCAAATATAAATTCACCATCATAATTTTTCACTGCAATAAAACCTGGGAAGTTGTCAACCAGTCCAATACTAAGAATAGCCTCAAAGTTTATACTTTGCTTTGCCTTTTTTAAATCAGTGTGGTCTTTGGCCACAATCAATGTCCTTTGAAGTTCTCCAGATTCATCATAAAAATTGTGCAGTATATCTTCTCTATATATAACTGACTCATTATTAGGCACAAATCTAAACTTCAATCGAAACTTTGGAAGCTTCTTTTGTGAGGCCATTTCCAAATTATATCTTACATTTTCAATATCTTCAGGATGAATATATTGAAACAAATCTTCTACCGATACTTTTCTATTCTCAAAAAAACTATCCTTAAAATCCTTCTTTAATTTTTCACTAGCATAAGTTAGTACGCCTTTCTCAAAAATATAAATGCCGTCAGAGGTATTTTCTGCTAATAAATAGAATTGTTTTTGGAAATAATCATCGGGTGGCCTTTGGTCAATCTGCTGAATGTTACCAATAATCACAGGCTGATTGCTATAATGATTGGCCTTCATCATTTTGACATTTAGATATAGCTTTTCACCATCAACTCGCATTATTCTAACTATGGTTGATTGAACGGTTTGCGTTAGAAGTGCGTTTTCAAAAGCAGCAACGAGGCCAAGAATATCAAAGGTTCCAATCAGTTGGTTGATTACCTTTTCAAGATTGACAGGTTCAGAAGGTAGAAAACCAAAAAGCGAAGCTGTTGAAGCATTTATTTTTAAAAGCCCAGTATTGATTTGATATTGCCAAATACCAAAATTTGACAGTTCTAAAAACTGATTAAAATGTGTGGGATCTAAGATAATTTCTTCTTCAATTTGCCCAACGAGCCTGTCTAAACTCAACTTTCTTAAATCGACTGATGCCTTGGAAGCAACCTTTAGCTTAAAATAAAGGACAATTTTATCAGCATATTTCCCTAATATAAAGGAAACAAATGAACTAATAACTAAAAGCACTAAAGCTACATGCATGTTATCCATATAAAAACCATCAGGTATTAGAAAACATTGGCTTTAAAAAAGACTTATCAATTAAGTGGAAATCTTACTTCTACAACAGTTCCGATATCATCCTCCGTCTCACCTAAGTTGGTATGTAAATCATTTATTGAGAATCCAATATTGGATTCATTTATCTTATTGTAAGTAACTAACCGCTCGGCTGTAATCTTTAAACCTTGAGATTTGTAACCCTTTCTTGTTTTTGATTGAATTTCCTTTGCCACCTTTCTTCCTACTCCATTGTCTTCCATTCTACAGATAAGGTACTCATTAGAATAATAAAAAAATATCTTAAGAAGGCCCTTTACTCTTTTATATCTCAGCCCATGATTTATTGCATTCTCGACAAAAGGCTGCAAAATCATCGTTGGAATCTCAATGTATTTATTTACCTCTGGGTCCACATGAAACACATAATCGAACTTATCTTCAAACCTCAAACTTTCCATCTCGATATATAGATTTAGCATCTTTATTTCTTCTTGAAGTGATATATACTTGCTCCTTGAAGAATCCAAAAACATCCTTATCAGATTGGCAAATTTTGACAAATAACTATTGGCAGTAATGGCATCGTGCGTCATCACATAGGATTGAATTGAATTTAAGGCATTGAAAATAAAGTGAGGATTCATCTGCAACTGCAAGGTCCTAAGCTCAAGTTCAACAATTTTCTTTGTATGCCTTTGCTCTTCATCAGCCCAAAACTTCAAAAACCTTTCACGACCATAAAAAAGTCCGAATAAAGAAATAAAACTCGCTCCCCAAAACCACCAAGTCCGCCACCAAGGTCGTTCAACTTTCAAGTGAAAAACAACTTCAGGCGAGCTTTGACCACTTTTGGTTATGTATTTTATAAAAACATCATATTCTCCAGAGGTTAGATTAGATACTTTGAAGCTATTCCCTTTAAAATTCACCCAACTAACAGTTGAGTCATGAAAAAGGTTTTTCTTCTCAATTTTATATACAAAACTTTGAATGTCTTGAATGTTTTCAGGCGTTTTCAAATGAACCTCCATGATATTCTCATAGTAATTCATCAAATATTTTGCCTTGAAAACATTATCTTTTCCAGCTATCTCTATGTTACTAACTTTAAACTTGGGCAAAGAAGCAGCATACACCCTTACAGAGAAAAGTGAGACAAATACCTGAAAGAAAAGAAATAACAACAGTTTTAAACCAATAGACAGCTTGTTTTTTTTCAATTTAAGTTTAGTTCTTGTCCAATTTTAGCAACTTTGAGTTTCAGCTTTTCTAATGTTGCTTCAAACTCGTTTTTATTCTTCAGTTTATCTTTTACACCTATATAAAATTTTATTTTAGGCTCAGTTCCTGATGGTCTACAAGTAAATTTCGTGCCATCTTCCGTAAAAAACTGCAATACATTTGATGCCTCCATGCCCATTTTACCTGATTCTATTTCAGTCACCTCACCAGTTTTAAGGTTTGTACGTTTTAACAAACCTAAATCATCCATTTTGATAACTTTAGAACCTGCCAATGTTTTTGGAGGATTATTTCTAAAATCAGTCATCATTTGCTGAATTTCTTCAGCTCCTGTTTTTCCTTTTTTCGTGACAGAAATAAGTCCTTCATAATAAAACCCGAAAGTTTTATACATGTCAGCCAAGAAATCAAACAAACTAATTCCTTTGTGCTTAGCGTAAGCTGTTAACTCTGCAATCATAGCACAACTGGCAATTGCATCCTTGTCACGTACTTTATCACCAATCAAATAGCCATAACTTTCCTCTCCTCCGCCAATAAAAGTCTGCTTACCCTCTAATTCTCTGATAACCTGTGCAATATACTTAAATCCAGTTAAGGTATTGTAACATTTTACACCAGCTTTTTCGGCCATAGCATCTATTAAGTCTGTCGTTACAATTGTTTTACAAACAAACTCATTGCCAGTGAGTTTTCCTGCAGATTTCCAAGCTTTCAATAGATAGAAAATAATCAAACTTGCAGCTTGATTCCCGTTTAAAAGTTGCCATTCTCCTTCAGGATTTTTGACGCCCATACCCACTCTATCGGCATCGGGGTCAGTTGCTATTACCAAATCAGCATCTATTTCTTGAGCCTTTTTGAGAGCCAAGCTCATGGCCTCTTTCTCTTCTGGGTTGGGATAGATAACAGTTGGAAAATTACCATCTGGTGTAGCTTGCTCCTGAACGATGGTCACATTCTCGAATCCAAGTTGAGCCAAAGCTGGCGGAACCATGGTTATTCCAGTGCCATGAATTGAGCTGTAAACTATCTTGAGGTCTTTTTGTTTTTTGATAATTCTAGGAGAAACAGCAATACTTTTCACTGCTTTGAGGTATTTTTTATCCAATACCTCTCCTATCATTTTTATTCGTTTTTTTACACCCTTAAATTTTATGTCTTTTACATTGGTTATGGCATTTACTTCACTAACGATATTTTTATCGTGAGGAGCTACTACTTGAGAGCCATCTACCCAATAAACTTTGTAGCCGTTATACTCTCTAGGATTGTGAGAGGCAGTTATAACGATTCCTGATTGGCAACCCAGCTCTCTAACTGTAAAAGATAACTGAGGCGTTGGTCTTAAAGCTTTGTACAAATACACCGTAATTCCGTTTGCTGAAAGTATATCAGCAGCAATCTGACCAAATTCAGGCGAAAAATTTCTACTGTCGTAGGCAATGGCTACCTTGATTTCTTCTCCTGCAAAACACTTATTTAGATAGTTAGCTAAACCTTGAGTAGCCGCACCTACCGTGTATTTATTCATTCTGTTAGATCCTACACCAAGCTCACCTCTCAGTCCTCCGGTGCCGAATTCTAAATTTTTATAAAAAGAATCTGTGAGTTGATTGGTATTTCCAGCATCAATCAATTGTTGTATTTCGTCTTTTACAGTTTGGTCGTAGCGTCCTTTCAACCAAGTTTTAATATTTTTTTCAGCGGTAGAGTCTAATTTCAGTTTATTCAACATGTTATATTATTTTAAGGAATAGACAAATAAATAAATATTAAGAAACTAATCAAAATATTTGAGATAAATTCTGTTTTATTGTTTTGAAAATATTATCAGTCGGTAAATCATTGGCATCTGTTCCAAAAGGATCCTCTATTTCTTCGGCTAACAATTCTATGCCTGCAAAGACATAAAAAATAAGGGCTACTATTGGACTAGCCCAATATCCAAACTCTCTCACAAAACCAATCGGCATGGTGAAAATGTATACAAAAATTACTTTTTTGAGAAATAAACTGTATGAAAACGGAATGGGTGTTTTCTTAATCCTTTCGCAACCACCAAGAATGTCCATAAACGATTTCAAGTCTTCATTGAGATAAAGCATTTTCATACTTTTGTCAGGATGGTATTGAAGTAGTTGTGAAGTTTTCTTGTGTACAAGATTCATAATAGCCAAGGGAACATTGTCAGGATTGCCCGTTAATTCTTTTCTCGTAAAATCACTCAAATCCATCATCTTCACGCCGTGTCGCAAATGTTCTTTGGTTGCCCACACAAAATCAATCATTAACTGTTTGATCTCTTCCTTTATGGAAGATTCCCCATCAAAAGTATTAATTTTCATCATCAAACTTCTGGAATTATTCACCATGGCTCCCCAAAGTTTTCTACCTTCCCACCACCTGTCATAGGCCGAGTTTGTCCTAAAAACCAACAACATCGAAAGTACAAAACCCACCAATGAATGAATAACCGTGGTGTTTTTAAAGGTTGCGTGAAAGTAATCATTCTCAAGAAATGCAATTACAGCAGTAAAAGCAGCAACTCCTAAAATACCAGGCAATAACTGTCTAAAAGTGTCACTTTTATGAAAAGCAAATATTAATTTCCACCAATCTTTTGGATTGTACGTAACCATTCTTAAGTATTAATTGAGATTATCAAGTAAATATACCAACGATGCCATAGATCCAGCTCCGAGGTCTAATTCACGTTTGTTTACTGTCTCAAACGTGTCATTGTTGGCATGGTGGTAATCAAAGTATCGCTGTGAATCTGGCTTGAATCCTATTACGACTGTTCCAGTTTTGGCCAATGGTCCAATATCCGCACCGCCACTTCCTTTTCCTATTTCATGCAAACCATATGGAGACAGTAGGGACTTAAAACTTGTAAGTTTACTTATTTGGCTATCATTTCCTACAATCCCAAATCCTCTTGGCGTAAATCCTCCCGAATCTGACTCGATGGCATAAACATGCTTCTCTTTTTTTTGTACAGCAACATCCGCATAGGTTGTTCCACCTTTAAGCCCATTTTCTTCGTTCATAAACATTACAGCCCTGATTGTCCTCTTAGGTTTGTAGCCCAATGCTTTCAAAATCCTCAAAACTTCAATGGATTGCATACATCCAGTACCATCGTCATGTGCACCTTCTGCCAAATCCCATGAGTCCAAATGACCGCCGACTACAATTATTTCATCAGGCTTTTCTGAGCCCACTATTTCTCCTATTACATTATGAGATGGAGCATCTGCCAAGGTTTCACAATTTTGTTTGAAGTAAAACTTAAGCTTGGGATTATTTTTTAATGATTTACTTAAATCATTGGCTGATTTTGTAGAAATAGCAGCTGCAGGAATCATCCCTCCACCTGAGTAACGCATGGAACCGGTATGAGGAAATTCATCTTCTCTCAAATTCATTGAGCGAACTATAACGCCGACGGCTCCATACTGAGCTGCCTGTGAAGCTCCGCCGCCCCTCTGATCCACAGCACCTCCATAAGCTTCAAAAGTATTTATTTTGGTGGGATCCATGGGTCTATTAAAAAACACAATTTTCCCTTTTACCTTCTCTACTCCGGCTTCTTTCAGTTCTTTAAAATTCTGAAATTCAACTATCTCTGCCATTAACCCAGCTTTAGAAGTTGCTACCGAACCACCCAAAGCAGCGATATTAACTTTATATTTTTTCCCACTATCTAAAAAATATGCTTCTTCCTTTGCACCTCTTTCCCAATGAGGAACCATTACATCTTGGAGAAAAACCTTATCGAATCCGTAAGATTCCATCAGTTTTTTAGTGTAATTTACAGCCTTTTGTGCTCCCAAAGAACCACTTAGTCTTGGCCCTACGTTTTTGCATAGATACCTCAGGTTTTGGTAAGACTCACCGTTCAACAGTGTTTCATCATATATTTTTTTAACAAAAATTGAATCTTGGTTTTGACCTAGGGCAGAAACAGAAAACAATAGAAATAAGAGTAGTTTTTTCATGAGCAAAATGACGATAATAGATAAAAAAAATGTTTTGGGAATACCCAAAACACAATATTAGCAAATAAAACGACTACAAAGTGTGAGTTTTTAAAGTTAATTTATAATTCATAAAAAAGCCCACATTTCAAAAATGTGGGCTAAAATATATTTCGTTACATCAATATCGAATCAATGATCATGTAAGTTTTCTCTGTCATATCCTCCAGCAAATATCAATGTCATGATACCAATGCCTACTAAAAAAGTAAACAAATCAGTACAAACACCCAAAATTGTCAAAATCAAAACATAAACGGTAATCATTAACCAAGTAGGTATTTTATCAATTGCTTGAGCCATATTCAAATCTTTTTTTTGCAAAAATAATATTTTATTCTATTTGACCAAAATAAAAAAAGAGGTAATTTTAAGATATGATAAAAAGTTATTTTATTCAAAATAAATCAAAGGACTTGAAATCTTTCAAGGCCATGTTAATGTGGATTATCATGTTTACTTTCACAACGATTTTAAGCTTCTCACAAGAAACTCCTTATTATCAACTTCCAAAAAACCGAAAGCAAAACCATGAAATGATTGTAATGCCTAACTTAGATGCTTTTACCATAACTTACTTCTTATCCGCATCTGCCGGAATTAGAAAGCCATTCATCCAACAAAATGGAATTTCACCTTCTGCTGCTAGTTTCGAAGCACCCGCTAACGGTTTTTGGGAAATCGCTTTAGGACAAAATCGAAATGACAATTGGATTTATGAATTCGGAATTACAAAATCCAACAACCGACTCAAAACCAGCTTTTTGGAACTTAGTAGAACACCTTTGGTTTTTACCAATGAAATAGAACAATACTATGCACCATTCAGAGTTAAGAAAAAAATATTAACCTTGGATAAAGTCAGCAGGAACGCATTTATAAACATTGGCTTTGGTGTTTCGTATTTAATCAAAAGCAATAATAAGCCAATAGAGGAAGGTAAAATAACATTTGGGCAAAGACCAATTCCTGAGCCGCGAGATTATACTTCTCTCAATTTTAGAATTGCATCCTCCAATCAACCCTTAGCATTTGAATTCTTGACAGAAGTTAGAGGGAAAGTTTCAGAAAGATTAGAAATATCTGTATTTGGAAAGGCTTATTTCAGAAACAGTAAATATTTAAACAATCAGTTTTCGTTTACTTATGTTGACGGCAATTTCAAAGAATTTGGGAATTATGAAAAACCTATTTCGATTTTATTTGGGCTACAAGCAAAATTCAATTCCCCAAAATATTATCAATATAAAAGCAGGGTAGATTAAACTACTTAAATAAAAAAAATATTTCTTTGAGCGTAAATAAAAAAAACTTAATTTTAGATCAAATATTAACCTCTTTAATTATTAAACAATGAGTAAATTTAACGAATGTGTTGAACTTTATAAAAGCCAAAGCTCAGAGCTTGGTTTGGGTCTTGATGAAGCACTATTAACAGGTGTAGCAAAGGCACTTGGTCCATCTATTTACAACGCAGACTCTTCAAAGGTTTCTGGTTCAGACAGCAAAGAAATTGAAACAGTAAAAAACAATTTTTTAATTAAAAAACTTGGTTTAGATGATAGTCCAGCTTTGGATGCCGCTATTGCTGAAGTTTTAGAACAATTAGGTTCAAGCAATAAAAATAAGCAAAGAGCAGTAGTTTATGCTTTATTGGCCAAAAAATTTGGAAAAGAAAGTATGTTTATTTGATGGATTGTTTTTTCAAAGAAACTTTTAGGGAGTTTGGAGATGTCTTCAAACTCCTTTTGCATTTAAGGCCTTTGACCAACTAATAATTTGTCTTTTAAGGACATAAACAAAATTTTATTGCACTATTTACATAAAAAGAAATACTTTTCTAATAAAACGAAATGAAACCAAAAGTCAAATTGTTAAATTTGCAAATACAATAAAATAACAAAAAATTGTGACCGCAATCAAGGAAAAGAAAATCTTTATAATCGATTTTGATAGCACCATTACCAAAGTTGAAGGCTTAGATCAACTAGCAGCAATCGCTCTTGCCCATAGCTCTGATGGAACAAAGGTGGTACAACAAATAAAAGAGCTGACCGATGCAGGAATGAATGGAGAATTATCTCTTTCAGAATCTCTCTCCAAACGAATGTCTCTGCTGAATGCAAACAAAAAGCATGTTGATGCTTTGGTTGAATTTCTTCTAGAAAACATCTCTGAATCGTTTGAAAGAAATAAAAAATTCTTGCAAGAATATGCCGACCAAATATTGGTGGTTTCGAGCGGCTTCAAAGATTTCATAATTCCTGTTGTTAGTTATTTAGGCCTTAAAGCAGAAAATGTTTACGCCAACACATTCATTTACGACGACCATGGCGATATCATTGGTGTGGACAATTCCAATGTACTTTCGCAAACTGGTGGCAAGATAGAACTTGTAAAATCCTTGAATCTTGATGCACATGTTTCAGTAATAGGTGATGGGTTCACCGACTACGAAATAAAACAACATGGTCTGGCTGATAGGTTTTATGCATTTGTCGAGAATGTAGAAAGACAAAAAGTGGTAGATGTAGCAGATTTTACGATAAAGTCACTTGATGAGTTTTTGTTTTACAATCAGCTTCCTAGAGGTCAATCTTATCCAAAAAGCTTAATTAAAGTACTTTTACTCGAAAATGTTCACCCGGCAGCTGTCGAAGCATTCGAAAGTCAAGGATTTGATGTGGAGTTTCACAAAGGTGCTATGGATGAAGATGAGCTTATCGAAAAAATAAAAGACGTCTCAATAATCGGTATAAGATCCAAAACTACACTAACAAAAAAAGTACTCGAAAACGCTGACAAATTATTGGCCATCGGTGCTTTTTGCATAGGTACTAACCAAATAGACATAAAAACTGCCAGTGAAAGAGGTATAGCGGTTTTTAATGCTCCTTATAGCAATACTAGATCGGTTGTCGAATTGGTAATCGGTGAGATGGTAATGTTAATTCGCAAAGTTTTCCCGAAAAGCTCAGGTATGCACAAAGGTATTTGGGACAAATCTGCCAATCATAGTTTTGAGGTGAGAGGCAAGAAATTGGGAATGATTGGCTATGGTCATATCGGAACGCAACTCTCGGTTATAGGAGAAGCACTTGGCATGGAGATTTATTTTTACGACTTAGTAGATAAAATGCCCATCGGCAATGCAAAAAAATGCCGCTCAATGGAAGAAGTATTCAGAATAGCCGATGTAGTGAGTATGCACATAGATGGCAGGAAAGAAAATACCCATCTTATTGGGGAAAAAGAATTTGCCCAAATGAAAGATGGCGTAATATTCCTTAACCTTTCTAGAGGCTCGGTGGTGGAAATTCCAGCCTTGGTGAATGCTATAAAAAACGGCAAAATACATGGAGCTGGTGTGGATGTTTTCCCAGAAGAACCCAAAACCAACAATGACCCATTTGTTTCTGAACTTATGGGCCTAGACAATGTCATTCTTACTCCACACATTGGTGGAAGCACCGAAGAAGCCCAACAAGGAATAGGTACTTATGTTCCAGAAAGATTGCTAGAATACATAAACAATGGCAGTACCACAGGAAGTGTAAATTTCCCTGAGTTGACGCTTCCGTTGTTACAAAACTCGCATAGATTGTTACATGTCCACAAAAATGTACCGGGTATTTTGGCTAAGCTAAACAATATATTTGCCAAACATAATATCAATATCACAGGTCAATATTTAAAAACTGATGAAACGCTGGGGTATGTAATTGTAGATATAGAAAAGTCTTATTCTAGGGAATTTGTACAAGACATAAAAGGAATAGAAGAGACGATAAAATTCAGAATGTTATTTTAATTACAGAAATAGCCTCGAAAGTTTCGGGGCTATTTTTTTAATAATTTGGCAGAAATGATTTCTTGGCTATTTCTTAATACAAAATAATAGAGGCCACTTTCTTTATTTGACAAATCCAACACAAAATTCTTAAGACCCATCTGTAACTTTTCAGTGTCATAGTTATTTAAAACTCTACCCTTAACATCTACCAAAAAACACTCATAATATCCTTCTTGGGTAACATTGACCTCTAATTCAAATATGCCTTCGCTCGGATTTGGGCTAACCCTAACAAGCTCAGAGTTGGGCTTTTCATTGGCCAATATTTTCAAAATCATAACATCAACACTGTCTTGTGAAAAGCAGTTTTTATAATTTGCCCTCAAAAAATACTTACCCCCTTTATTTAGGTTTACTTTTTCAATACGCTGTTTTTCACCATTGGCCATAAAGTTATCAGGTCCTTTCCAACTCAAAAGACCTTTTCCATCAAATTTCCCATCTAATAGTAAAGTTTCAGATTCCAAAATTGGGGAATTAGAACTTGCCTTCGGTATTTTATAAGGATTAACATTAACTTGGATGGTATCATGCAAACAATTCTTTTTATCAGAAATTGTAAATTGGACGCTCTTGTTTAAACTATCGATTTTCAATAAACCATTTTCTACTTTTCCTACGGCACTTTGTATATCACCTTTCCAAGAACTCCCAAAGGTTACAATTTCACCGCATTCAATGGTTTTTTGATGTTTTTTATTAACATCTTTAAATATTGTAAATTGGTCAAAGATAGTTCCGTTGGCGGTTAAATACTTAGCTACAAATTTATTATCATTTACCTCTAGAACCATAGCTCCAGTTGTTTCAGAATTTGAAGTTACCATCGCATTATGAGGATAGCCCGGTTTAGTTCCCCCTACCCAACCGGAAGCACCCGCAACTACATAAACAGTTCCAGAACCCGATTTTATGTATGGACAAGAACTTGGAGATCCGTCATATTTGCCAGTTGAGTTACTTGTAGCATGCGTGTTTACATTAAAACTGGTTTCATTTGCGTAATACTTATTTAACATAAAAGACCGCTCATAGTTGTGACTATGGCCATTTAAAACCACGTCAACTTTATAATAGTCTAATACTTTTACCAAATTCTCACGAATTGCAACTAAATCTAACTCTGTATCAGAATCATGTGAACCTTTTGTGTATGGAGGATGATGAAAATACACAACTGTCCAAGGGAGTTTATTTGCGGCTAAGTCTTTTTTTAACCATTGCACTTGTCTACTTAGTGTGTCAGCCATTTTTTTTGAATCTTCGACACCATAGGAGTCTAATGAAACAAAATGCACATTGGCGTAATCATAAGAATAATAAGCCGCATTTCCTGAAGCAATACCACCAGATTCGCCTTTGGTAGGCAAACTAAAAATTTTGTAGTAATCTGGCCGCTCTCCAATATCATTTGGCCAAGTTCTATCTGAATAATCGTGATTCCCTGGGCTTGGCCAAAGCACAGTATTTTTAAGAAAGAAATTTTGATAAATGTTAAAAAAACTGGATTGATATTCTCTATCAAAGCCATAATCATAAGCATTATCTCCCAATAATAACATTCCATCTATCGGCTTTCCACCAAAATATTCAGAAACTCGCTTGGCAACTTCAACTTGAGCAGGCTGTAAAGTTCCACAGTCTCCAAATGCAACCATCCTAACGGGTTCTGATGAATTTCCAGGCAAAGGAGAGGTAATAAAGTAATTTGAGGTATCGCCTTGAAGCAAAATCTCATTATGGTAAATACTGTAGTAATATTTTGTTCTCGGTTTAAGATTGGTCACCCTTACTTCATGAGACAGCGTTTCCAAAGGCAAACTGACCGATTTGTTTTTGTTTGAAAATGACTCGCCGAATTTAATTTTACCCACACCAACTACTGATGTAGTCCATCTGACCGTCATTGCATCGTGATATCCCATCTGCAAAAATGGTCCCCTGGTGAGGGATTGACTAAAGCTAAAATACCCTGTAAAAAGAATGGTCAGGAAAAGCAGTAATTTGTTCAAAATGTAGGTTATATTTTATAGAAATACTAGGTAAACAGCAATAATTAAAAACACAAAAGCCAAATAATGGTTCCAATGTAATGATTCGTTCTTGAAAAAAAGCACCGAAAAAATAATAAAAACCAAGAGCGTAATAACTTCCTGAATTACTTTCAGTTGAATGAGACTAAAGTTGCCTCCATTATTTTTATAACCATATTTGTTAGCGGGTACTTGAAGCATATATTCAAAAAAAGCCAAGCCCCAACTCACCAGCACTATCCCAACCAATCCGAGCTTATTAAACCATTTCCATTCGGCAAACTTCAAATGACCATACCAAGCAAAGGTCATAAACGTATTTGAAGCAATTAGTAGCACAATCACCCAGAAACTTCTCATCAACCTAAAGAATAATACCTCTCTTTAATTATATTTTCATGGTGTTTGGCATGACCAATAATTACGAAGCCCAATGATAAAGGAGAAATTCGTGTCATATTGGCTGTTCCTTTTCTTAGCAACATAGTTTTATCCATGGACGAAAACAAAAGGATGGTAGATTTCCTCAAAACCGAAAACTCTTCTATCAAACTTTCAATGGTTCGGGTTTCCAGATGCGTATTATTAGCATATAATCCTTCCTCAAATCCAGGAAGTACGTTATCATCATTTCTAGCAAAACACAATGCCCTATAGGACATTATCCGCTCTGTATCAATACAGTGCTGCAATATATCCTTAATAGACCACTTTCCGGGGGCGTATATTTTATCCCCAATGGCATTATATTTTTCTAAATCACTAAAAAGTTTCTCAGGAGCAAAACCCTCTAAGCCCTCTAACAATTCTTGATTTTCGGCAGATAACAGTATGTATCTATCGAAAAAATTTGGTAAGTCACCGATCTGATTTCTAGTCATTTTGTAGATAATATTTACCTACAAAAGTAATTAAAAAATAAATTCACCACTTGAAATCTACCAATCTTTATGAATTTTGTCCATTAATCACTATTTTAAAATTTTTGTAGCAATAGCCACTAACTTGTACAAAAATTAAAAAAATAAGGTAATTTTGCACAAACGCAATTAAGGCATGGAGTTCGAAGAAGAAGAAGAATTTGTAGAAAGTAAGCCACGATATTCGGAAACCGAAAAGTATCGAATTTTTGATAAGGAATTTATGCCCCACATAGACTCCATGTATAACTTTGCCTTTAGACTCACCAACGACGAGGACGATGCCAACGATTTAGTACAAGACACCTACATGAAGGCGTTTAGATTCATTAATTCGTTTCAGGAAGGCACCAACGCTAAAGCCTGGTTGTTCCGTATCCTCAAAAATAGTTTCATTAACGACTACCGCAAAAAAAGCAAAGAACCATCAAAAGTAGACTATCAGGAAGTTGAAACTGTATACAACTCTACTGAAGACGCTGAATTTGAGAGCACTTCAGATTTGAGGATTGAGGCAGTACAAGACATGATTGGCGACGAGGTTGCCATGGCTCTTAATGGCTTACCTGTAGATTTTAGAACTGTAATTATTCTTTGCGACATTGAAGGCTTTACTTACGAAGAAATGGCTAAGATATTAGACATACCCATTGGTACAGTAAGATCAAGATTACACAGGGCAAGGAACTTATTGAAGGAGAAATTACGTTCTTATGCAAAGTCTATGGGCTACAAGGAATTACGTTAACTAGTAAAATATTTTAAACTTTTTTTAGGATGGCTGAATGCTCCAGTAATGTGTTGATGAAAGAAGAGTGTGAAAATCATGAAAAATGCATGAAGATGATTCAAGCAGTTTTAGATGGTTCTGCTTCAAAAGAAGAAATCGAGCATTTCAAATCAAACATAGATGTATGTAAACCATGTTTTGACGGATATCAGTTAGAAAAATCAATAAAAGATTGCTTACAAACCAAAGTTGAAAAAAAGTGCTGTCCACAGAACACGGTTGATCAATTAAAAGCCAAAATAGGAATTGGCCTTTTGCTTTTAGGTGGTTTTTTAATCAAACTTAAAGTTATTCAAGAGATATTTTTATCATAAAAATCATTTACCATTATAATTATCCACTGAAAACTCAGCTTTTCAGTGGCTTTTTTATTTTATTATGAAAAAAGGCAAGGCAATAATATTTTGTGCACCTTCAGGCTCAGGTAAGACCACTTTAGTCAAACATCTTCTAGATACACACGACAACTTGGGGTTTTCAATTTCAGCCTGCACACGAGACAGAAGGGGTAGAAATGAAATTCACGGAAAAGATTATTATTTTCTATCTATTGATGAATTTAAAGAAAAAATAAAAAATAAAGAGTTTGTAGAATGGGAAGAAGTTTACCCTGGAGGATACTACGGAACCCTAAAAACCGAAATTGAAAGACTTTGGAACTCGGGAAAAAACGTAATTTTTGATGTAGACGTAAAAGGTGGACTAAAGCTAAAAGAGTACTTTGGAGATACCGCGATAGCTATTTTCGTAAAAGTACCCTCTATGGAAGAACTTGAAAAAAGATTGGTGGGTAGAGGCACAGAAACTGAAGAAAGCCTATCTAAAAGACTTTATAAGGTAAAATTTGAAATGGCTTTTCAAGACCAATTCGACGTAGTTTTGCTCAATGACGATTTGGAAACTTCTTATCAAAAAACCAAAGTTCTCTATGAAGATTTTTGCAATGACATCATTTCGTTAGAAAACAAACCAGTTTATATTTAATGAAAATTGGACTATTTTTTGGATCATTCAACCCGATTCACATTGGTCATTTGATCATAGCCAATACCATGGCAACCAGCACTGACCTCGAAAAAGTTTGGTTCATCGTATCCCCTCAAAATCCTTTCAAAAAAAACAACTCTCTATTACATGAATTTGACCGCTACACCATGGTGGAAAGGGCCATAGCCGACAACCATAAACTCAAAGTTAGCGATATAGAATTTAGCCTTGCAAAACCCAGCTACACCATTGATACCCTGACAGTTTTGGCCGATAAATACCCAGAACATGAATTTGTTTTGATCATGGGAGAAGATAACTTGGTACAGTTTGAAAATTGGAAAAACTTCGAAAAAATCCTAGAATTTTATAAAATATACGTTTATCCTAGGCCGAATACACCCCAGCATAATTATAGTCATCACAATTCAATAAAATTCGTAGAAGCTCCTTTACTCGATATTTCGGCCACCTATATCAGAAAACGTTTACAAGAGCACAAAAATATCAAATACCTCGTCACAGATCCCGTAGAGGCCTATATCAAACTTAAAAAGTTTTATATCTGAGCCTTTTTTCCATACAAATACAGCCCTCTAATTGTGAGATCCATGTCTATTTTGTCAAACTCATCGGAAATATCTTTCAAAACAGCAGATAGACCACCCGTTCCTATGACAAACATGGGTTTACCAATTTCCTCTTTTATTTTTTTCACAATACCCAAAACCATACTTTCGTAGCCGTAAATTATACCGGATTGAATAGCATGCATAGAGTTTTTGCCTATTATAGAATCGGGTTTTTCTAGCTTTACTTCTGGCAACAATGAGGTTTGAGAAAACAAAGATTTAATGGCAGTTTTAATACCTGGAAGTATGGTAACACCTTCTATCCTACCCTTTTGACTTACTACTGTAAATGTCAAAGCTGTACCAAAATCAACCACCAAACAGTCTGACTTAACCAAGTCAAAAGCAGCTAAGGCATTGACAAATAAATCAGAACCTAACTCTTCGGGCATATCGATATTTACCATTAATAAATCGGAATTGGCCGGACTTACCACTATGGGCTTGAGCATTAAGAATTTTTCACAAAAATTCACAAAAAAAGGTGTCAAAATGGGCACTACACTGCTGATTACGGCGGTATTTAAGTCTCTCTTTTCGATGTTATTTTCCAACATAAAGTTCAAAATCCTATACTCAAAATATATAGAATTCTCATTTTTCAAAGACCTAATTCTTAACTTATTAATAATTTTTTCTCCCTCAAAAAAACCAATTACAGTATCGGTGTTGCCTATGTCAAAAACAATCATACACTTGTTTTATTTGATGCAAAATAGGAATAAATCATGAAAAACAGGAAAAACTCTTTTAAATTATTGAGTATCTAGTATTTTATTCAAACAAAACTTTTTGTTCTGAAAAAAAGGCTGTAAATTTGCAGCCTTTCTGTAAAAAAGTGAACAAAGCAATTTCGGATTTTGACATTAACATTCATGGTTTAGAAGACAAAAACTATGAATACCAATTTGAAGGTTCAAATTCTTTTTTTGAGCACTTCGATCAGGACATTGTAGAAGGTGGAGATTTTAAGGTATATTTGATCTTGGAAAAGACCGCTACTTTATTGAGATTACACTTCGAAATCGATGCAGACCTAAGATTGATTTGCGACAGAAGCTTAGAGGAGTTTACAGAGAAATTTTTAATAAAAGAAACACACATTTATAAGTTTGGCGAAACTGCCCAAGAAATGAGCGATGAGATGGAAGTGATTCCGTTTGGAACGCCTAAAATAAATGTGGCCGAGTTGATTTCAGACTATATTTTACTTAGTGTGCCAATGAAAAATTTGCATCCTAAGTTTAGAACTGAAGATGATGAAGATGAGGATGGGATATTAGTTTATGTTGACCCCAACGCTGAAAAACCTGAAACAGATACAAGTACAGACCCTAGATGGGCAGCACTTTTGAACTTGAAAAATTTAGAAGAATAATAGTAATAATAATTTTTAGACAGATATGGCACATCCAAAGCGGAAGATTTCGAAAACAAGAAGAGACAAACGTAGAACTCATGACGCATTGTCAGCAAAACAATTGTCAGTAGACATTACAACAGGCGAAGTTCACCTTCGTCATCATGCACATGTAAGCGAAGGAAACCTTTACTACAAAGGAAAATTGGTTGTAGAAAATTACAACTAATACGTAGTATTTTTAGTTTCTAACATAATAATTTTAACCGATGAAGAAAATTGCAGTTGACGCAATGGGAGGAGATTTTGCTCCCAAGGCAGTAATTGAAGGTGCTATTATGGCGGCTTCTGAATTGCCCGAAAACTATCAAATTGTTTTAATCGGAAAACAAGATGCCATGCTGGAGGTTTTACATGACCTCGAGTATAGAAAAGGTGCTGTGGAGATGATTTTCTGCAATGATGTCATCGAAATGCACGAACATCCTACAAGAGCATTTAGTCAAAAACCCAATTCTTCTATCGGAGTTGGGTTTAAACTTTTAAAAGAAGGACAAGTATCAGCTTTCTGTAGTGCTGGTAATACTGGTGCAATGATGGTTGGTTCCTTATTTACCCTTCGTACAATCGGTAACCTCCAAAGGCCGCCCATAGCAGGTTATTTCCCTCTTAAAAATGGCAACTACAGTCTAATGCTAGACATTGGAGCCAATGCAGATTGCAAACCAGAGGTTCTGATGCAGTTTGCAGAATTAGGTAGTCTTTATGCCAAATTTGCTCTAAATATTGAAAACCCCAAAGTAGGTCTTTTGAATATTGGAGAAGAAGAGGAAAAAGGAAATACGGTAGCTCAAGCTGCTTATCAACTTCTCAAAAACAACAAGAAAGTCAATTTCATTGGAAATGTAGAAGGACGCGACCTATTCGACGGAAAAGCCGATGTAATCGTTACTGATGGTTTTACGGGTAACGTTATGTTCAAAATGGGGGAATCTCTATACGAATACGCAGCCACTCAAGGTATCGATGACCAATTGATTAACAGAATGAACTATGAAGTTGCAGGTGGTAGCCCAATTATTGGCGTAAACGGCAATGTAATAGTTGGTCATGGAATTTCTACTCCATTGGCTATTAAAAACATGATATTGTTGGCTCAAAGACAAATTGAATCCAATGTAGTAGACAAAATAAAGGAAGTATTTTTATAATATTTAGAATTAACTATTTAAGAAATTAAGCCTATGAATTTAAAAGCCGCCATTACTGGCATTCACGGGTATGTACCTGAGGATGTCGTTACCAATGCCGATTTAGAGAAAATAGTTGAAACCAATGATGAGTGGATAACTTCTCGAACTGGCATTAAAGAAAGAAGGATACTCAAAGGTGAAGGAAAGGGTACTTCTGTAATGGCTGCCGAGGCTGTTAAAGGTTTACTAGAAAAAACCAATACAGACCCAAAAGACATAGACTTAGTGATTGTGGCAACAGTAACGCCCGATTATATGTTTCCATCTACTGCCAATTTGGTATGTACACAAGTTGGAATTCCGAGTATTTGTAGTTTTGATATTCTTGCAGCCTGTTCAGGTTTTATTTACGCTTTAGTAACGGGTGCACAGTTTATAGAATCTGGAAGATTCAAAAAAGTAATCGTGGTTGGAGCCGACAAAATGTCGTCTATCATAGATTATACAGATCGTACAACCTGCGTTCTTTTTGGCGACGGTGCTGGAGCAGTTTTGCTTGAACCAACTACCGAAAATGAGGGAATAATTGACTTTATGCTTCATTCGGACGGTACCGGAGAAAATCATCTCATCATGAAAGGTGGCGGTAGCAAATACCCAGCTTCGCATGAAACAATCGACAAACACTACCACTATATTCACCAAGAAGGTCCATCTGTATTTAAATTCGCAGTAACCAATATGGCAGACGTTGCGGCAGCCATAATGGACAAAAACAATCTCACCAGCGATGATATTCGATGGCTTGTACCGCATCAGGCCAATAAGAGAATCATAGATGCTACAGCTAACAGAATGGGCGTTGGGGAAGATAAAATCATGGTGAACATACAAAAATATGGAAATACAACTGCTGCTACCATTCCACTTTGTTTGTTTGACTATCAAGATCAAATAAGTAAAGGAGACAATTTGATTTTAGCCGCATTTGGTGGCGGATTTACCTGGGGATCTGTTTATGTAAAGTGGGCAATTTGATAGTATGAAACTGAATATAGTTTTAATCGCTTTAATCCTTTTTATTACTAATTACGGATTTTGTCAAGAAATTAGAACTTTCAACACTGTGAATTTTTCTTCAACACTTTCTAATCGTGTAAACACTTATTCAGTTTCTGTTGGGGAGATGGTCCAAATAAACAGGACTTTACCTTTTCGGTTTTTGGTTGCAGCTCAGTATGCTGGCAAGTTTACAAAATCGGGAATTTGGCCAGGAAAAACTGCTCTTGATATCAAAAAGAATTTATTTACTTCTAATATCAATATGCCCATAGGAGCTGAAATTTATTATAAGAATATTGGTTTGGGATTGATACAAGAAATAGTTAATTTTAATTTTGCTAAAAGTTTTGATTCAACAAAAATTCAAACTTCTCAAAATTACGAAATCAGGACAAATGTCTTTAGTCATGTTTTTTCGAACAAAAACAACCTTAACTCCACTTTTTACTTGGTGTATACCATAAGTGATTCATTTTCATTAAAAGCAGGATTTAACAGGGGAAATGAGGTTTTTAATTTTTATGAAAATTCAAAAAAAATAGGGTTTTCTAAAATAACTGACAATTCAGTTTTTATAAGTATTAGAACAAATATAGAAAAATAATAATGGCAACTACAGCAGATTTTAGAAATGGTTTGTGTTTGGAATGGAACAACGACTTGTTTATTATCGTTGATTTTCAACATGTTAAACCAGGAAAAGGTGGTGCATTTGTAAGGACTAAACTCAAAAACATTAAAACTGGAAGAGTATTAGACAATACTTTTACAGCGGGTGAGAAAGTTACAACGGCAAGAATTGAAAAAAGACCCTATCAGTTTTTATACAAAGATGAGGTTGGCTATAATTTCATGGATAACGATTCATTTGAGCAAATTTCATTAGGTGATGCTATGGTACCTATGGCAGATTTAATGAAGGAAGGTTCGAATGTAGATATTTTAGTTCATTCAGAAACTGAAACTCCGCTTTCTGTTGAAATGCCTTCTTATGTAGAACTAAGAATTACTTACACCGAGCCAGGAATAAAAGGCGATACCGCAACCAATGCAAGTAAGCCTGCAACCGTTGAAACTGGTGCAACTATCAAAGTACCTTTATTTATCAACAACGATGAGCTTATCAAAGTGAATACTTCTACTTACGAGTATGATTCACGAGTAAAAGAGAAATAATAAAATATTAATTAATGGTTTCGATTATTGCTACATTTGCAATATAACCTCATTACCTTAAAATTATGGATACTAGAGAAATTCAAAAACTTATAGATTTCATTTCGAAATCTGATCTAAGCGAAGTAAACATTGAGACATCTGAACTTAAGTTACAGATAAAAAGAAACGGAGGCAGTCCTGTCCATTATGTATCTGCACCGGTAATTGAATCAGTTGTGAGTCACGCACAAGATAGTGCTCCTGCTCCTGTAAGAGAATTAGCTGCTCCAGCAGTTGCTGTAGAAGCATCAAGCCATTTGGTTGAAATCAAAGCTCCAATGATAGGTACTTTTTACAGATCTGCTGGACCTGGCAAACCAAACTTTGTAGAGATTGGTGACGAAGTAACTTCTGGAAAAGTAATTTGCATATTAGAAGCTATGAAGCTTTTCAATGAAATTGAATCTGAGATTTCTGGAAAAATCGTAAAAATATTGGTAGACGATTCTACGCCTGTTGAGTATGACCAACCACTTTTCTTGGTTGACCCATCTTGAGTCCATACATTTTAAAACCAAAAGCTATGTTTAAAAAAATATTAATTGCCAATAGAGGCGAAATAGCTCTACGTATAATTCGTACATGTAAGGAAATGGGCATAAAGACAGTTGCTGTATATTCAACAGCCGACAAAGAAAGTCTTCATGTGCGGTTTGCTGACGAAGCTGTTTGTATTGGACCACCTCCAAGCAAGCAATCTTACCTCAATATTCCCAGTATTATTTCTGCTGCAGAAATAACCAATGCCGACGCCATACACCCTGGTTATGGGTTCCTTTCAGAAAACGCTGAATTCTCTAGAATTTGTGAAGATTACAAGATAAAATTTATCGGTGCAACTGCTGAACAAATCAACCAAATGGGAGATAAGGCCACAGCAAAAGAAACGATGAAAAAAGCAGGTGTCCCTGTCATTCCGGGTTCTGAAGGCCTTTTGGATTCCATAGAGCAAGGAATTAAACTTGCTGAAGAAATGGGCTATCCTGTGATCGTAAAAGCTACCGCAGGTGGTGGAGGAAGAGGCATGAGAATTATTCGTAGCTCTGATGAATTTCAAAAAAACTGGGATGATGCCAAAATGGAATCTGGTGCTGCTTTCGGAAACGATGGCCTTTATCTAGAAAAATATATTGAAGAGCCAAGACACATTGAAATACAAGTAGTTGGAGATCAATTTGGAAAGGTATGTCACCTTTCAGAAAGGGACTGTTCTATTCAAAGAAGGCATCAAAAGTTGGTGGAAGAAACCCCTTCGCCTGTGGTCTCTGATGAACTTAGAGAACAAATGGGAAAAGCGGCTATTGCTGGGGCCACTGCAATAAAATATGAAGGTGCTGGAACAGTCGAATTTCTTGTTGATAAATATGGAAAGTTTTATTTCATGGAAATGAACACAAGAATTCAGGTAGAACACCCTATTACAGAGGAAGTTACAGATTTTGACCTTATCAAAGAACAAATAAAAGTTGCGGCTGGAGTTCCGATTTCGGGCATCAATTATTTCCCGAAAATGTATTCTATGGAATGCAGAATCAACGCCGAAGACCCAACACAAAACTTCAGACCTAGCCCGGGTAAAATCAAGCAAATAAATTTACCAGGTGGTCACGGTGTAAGAGTTGACTCACACGTATATGCAGGTTACACCATTCCTCCAAATTATGACTCTATGATTGCTAAGCTTATTGTTACGGCAAGAAGTAGAGAAGAAGTAATAGTAAGGATGAAGAGAGCTTTACAAGAATTCTTTATTGACGGCGTAAAAACCACCATTCCGTTTCACTTGAAGCTTATGGATGATGAACAATTTAAGTCGGGTAATTTCAATACTTCATTTTTGGAGACATTCAATTTTGATGACTTATAAAAAAAGGTCGAGAGCAATCTCGACCTTTTTTTTAATATTTATCATAAAATCTTTTAATTCTAGAAGAGAATTGGTCGTATATAGGTTTGCAAAACTCTATAAACATCTGCTGAGGAGGAGGAGGCATTTGCTCTTTAAACTTTACCGCTTCGAGGTCTATTTTAGAAAGTGCCCTTTCGTCTCCATTAAATGACGCCCATTTGTTATCCCAAATAAATTCCCCCGGTAATTCATCTCTAAGTAAAACTTTTTTAGATTTATAGTCATAAATCTCCATCGACAAAAGTCCTCTTGACCTTACAGATTTATGAAATCTTGTTACGGTAGCATTTACCAGACCGTATACATCTACATTCTTGCCGTCTATTTTAGCACTTCCAGTCTTAACGCTATCATTGCTCGTTACATTTACTTTTTCAGATTTGAGGTTGGTCTCTCCTACTACAAACTCTATAAACTCCAATCTAACAACATGATCAGGATTTAATTTGAGCTGCTTTGCTTCGGCTGGCTGATAGAACCTAATAAACTTGTTCAATCTACGATTGGTCTGAAGAAATTCATCAATTTTTCCTCTAAAAAAATCATTGCTATACTGATACATTTTTGAGTTTATCCCTGGCTGTTCAACCACTACGTGATACGACCCTAAAAACAAAGCCTCTTCAGCTTTTGCATTAACATCTTTATAATTCGGAGCATACCTTATTAGCTCGTTGAAGCTCTCAAAAGCCGTTCTACCGGACTCAATCGTTCCTCTACGAAGCAATGCATCAGCATATTCATATCTTTCCGAAGCCGCCATCTCTACAGCATCTTCATATTCTCTAAAGTATGAATCCGGCGAAACGATTTTCCTGCACGCATTACATTTCTCTATTCTATCGTGCAGTTCATTTAATTTGGCATAATCATCTACTACCCTTTCATATTTAAACTGTTGGTTGGCCATTTTTGCTCTTGAAATATCCCTTAATAGATCTTCCTGAGCCAGTTTATAAGCGTTGGGTAGTACTTCCAGTGATTTATCGTTGTCACTGTCTTTTCTCAGTTTTTCGATGGATTGCAGAGCAGCTTGATAATATTCACCTGACTCCAAGGCTTTTTTTCCTGATTTAGAACAAGAAAGCATTACCACAGGAAACAGTAATACAATTAATTTCATGGCTTTCATTTTTATTAATTAGTTTGGTTTATTTTGTATAAATACTTGGCAATTTTAATATCTAAGCCTCAAATTTTCAAAAAAATGAGCGTAATTAACAATACTTTAGCATTTTTTAGATCTAAAAAAATCTTTGGTCTATTTTATTTGTTAAAAATATACAAACAGAAAACTCATGAATAATATTCTAAAAAACTGGACATTATTACGGGCTAGCCATCTGACCATTTCATTATTTTTTTTAATAGCTGCCGTTTATTTTTCGCACAATATTTTCCTTTACATTTTGGGCATTGGATTTTTGTTTCAAAGCCTTACCAACACGGGTTGCAGCAACAATTCATGCTCGAGAGATGAAATGAGAAAGAGGTACCGCAGAAGACATTGATCAATGGAAAAAGATATAAGAAACCACAATAGCAGTAATTACACCAGCTAAATCTGCCAATAAACCTGCGGCTAAAGTATATCTGGTATGTTTGACACTTACACTGCCAAAATACAAGGCCAAAATATACAAAATGGTATCTGAACACGCTTGGAATACCCCTGAAAGTCTACCTTCAAAAGAATCCACTCCAAATTGTTCCATCGTTTCAATCATCATCGCTCTTGATCCACTTCCACTTAATGGATGCATCAAGGCTGTAGGTAATGCATTCGTAAAATCGGTATTGATACCCGTAAAACTAAAAATCCATTTCAGAAAATCCACCACATAATCTAGTGCTCCCGAATTTCTAAAGGCACTAATTGCCACCAACATACCCACCAAATACGGAATAACTTTTACCGCTGTTTCAAATCCGCTTTTGGCACCTTCAATGAATGTAGGGAAAATATCAACTTTTTTGTACAATGCCCCACCCACAAAACCACAAATAAAAGTCATCAAAACGAGATTACTTACCACCTTAGAAACCTCCTCTATTTCTTCTTTGGGCAATCTTGAAAAATACCACAATACAAACCCAATAAAGCCAGTTATACCTAATAACCAACCCATTAACGTTTTGTCAAAAAAGTTTAATCTTTGTTTTATTCCAACAAATAGCAATCCAGTGAGCGTGGCCACATATACGGAAATCAGTGCAGGAATGAAAATATCGGATGGGTCTGCGGCCTTATAAATAGCTCTTTGAGCCATGATTGAAATAGGAATCAAAACCGGTCCTGCACTATGTAAAACCATAAACATGATCTGAGAGTTAGAGGCTGTATCTTTGTTTGGATTCAATTCTTGTAAACTTTGCATGGCCTTGAGTCCGAAAGGCGTGGCAGCGTTATCAAGTCCCAACATATTGGCAGAAAAATTCATAATCATTTGTCCATTAGCTGGATGGTCCTTTGGAACGTCTGGAAATAATCGACTAAAAAATGGAGCAATCATTCTCGCAAGTCTTCTAATCACGCCTGCTTCTTCTCCTAATTTTAATATTCCAAGAAAGAAGGTCATCACACCAGCAAGAGGAAGAGCTAGCTTCATCACAGCTGATTCAGCCGAATCAAACATTCCTTCGATGATGATTTTGAAAATTTCTGTATCTCCGAAAAAAATCAGCTTAATCAGAGCAACTACAAAAGCAACTAGAAAAAAACCAATCCATATATAATTAAGAACCATTCCGTATTTGGGTTATTTTGCAAAGGTAGCAAATTACTTTTTTATCTTTTATTTAGGAATTTTTCAATTGGAAATTTTGCGATATTTACGAAACAAAAAAAACAAAAAGCAAAAATTTAGATGAACAGGAAATCCAGTTTGAAATATTTCATTGTTTCAAGTGTAATGATAATATCCATATTTTTAAATAGTTGTGCAAATAAACAGGAAGAATTAACACACCAAAAGGAAGAAAACCAACCAATTACAAAGGTCAATACGCCTGAAATCTCAGAATTGGAAAAGTCAATGCAAAACCAAGGCCTTGTTAACATTCAAGAAATTGACGCTGATATTTTGGTAGATTTAAAATACAGCACTACGGATAATTTTTTCGGAGAAGACGTTTATGGAATTTTAGAAAATGCTTACTTACAAATACCGCCCGCAGAAGCCCTTAAAAAAGCCAATCAAAGTTTAAAAGAAACGCATCAAAATCTTCGGCTTTTGATTTACGATGCCGCCCGTCCTCATAGCATACAAACCATCCTTTGGGACAAATTGGATACAATTCCTCCAAAAAATAGGAAGAATTTTGTGGCCGACCCCAAAGAGGGCTCGATTCACAACTATGGTTGTGCCGTTGACTTGACCCTAGTTGACCTCACAACTCATCAGGCTTTAGATATGGGTACAAAGTATGACTATTTTGGACCCTTGGCCTATCCACGACTCGAAGAAAGGATGTTGCGGGAAGGCAAACTCACTTCAGATCAAATTGCAAACCGAAAATTGCTAAGAACTGTGATGGAAAATGCAGGATTTGATGCAATTACTAGTGAGTGGTGGCACTTTAACTACCATTCGAGAAAAAGGGCAAAAGAACTCTATGAAATCGTTAAATAAAAAATCCAGTAAATCAGTTGTGGAAAACAACCAACTACTGGATTGTGTAATAGCATGGACCAAGTTGGCGATAGTGTATATAAGTCACATTAGTCTTCAATAGCTTATTGTAAATATTTGCTGTATATTTAGTATGGTATGAGTTGTTTGTCTTTAAAATTCTACCGTAAAATAGAATTTAATTTTTCATTAAAAAAAACGCACAAAAATACTTGACAAATTTAAACAACTTAAAAACAACAATTTAGACTCATTCTATTATTAAAAAACAGGTATTTACCCCTGTCAAAACACGTAGAAATACGTACTCCTAAAAACCTAAAAAAAATAAATCTAATTAGTCTAAATTCTTAGACGCTTATAAAATTGATATTCTTGGGTTTTATATTCGCCAAAATAGAATACAAAATATTATATTTGCGGTTTAAAGTAAATTGTAGTGATAGAAAAAATAGAGAATATATTTGTCGAAGTAGAACAATTTTTACTTGAAAAAAAATTGACGCACGAAGACTTTAGACTCAAATACCTTAGTCGCAAAGGTGTTTTGAATGAACTATTTGAAGATTTTAAGAAAGTAAGTAGTGATCAAAAAAGGGTTATTGGTCAAAACCTCAATAACCTCAAAACTAAACTTGAAGAAATTCATGCTGAACTTTCGGCAAACTCAAATCAGGTAGGCTTATCCAAAGGACAATCTCAAATATTGGATTTAACTTTACCAGAAACTCCCAACCAGCTTGGTAGTTTACACCCACTCTCGATTGTAAGAAGAAAAATAGTTGAAATATTTGCTCGAATGGGGTTCAATACGGAAGATGGCCCTGAAATAGAAACTGATTGGTATAACTTCTCTGCCTTGAATTTTGCAGAGAACCATCCAGCCAGAGAAATGCAGGATACATTTTTTGTAGAAAAAAATCAAGTGACCAAAGACGATTTATTGCTTAGAACACACACTTCTAACGTCCAAATTCGTTTAATGGAATACAAAAAACCTCCAATTAGATCTATTATGGTGGGGAGAGTCTACAGAAACGAAGCAATTTCGGCAAGAGCTCATTGTCAATTTCATCAAGTAGAAGGTCTTTACGTAGATAAAAACGTAAGTTTCAAAGACTTAAAAGACACCTTGTTTCATTTTGCCAAAGAAATGTTCGGAAAAGATACGAAAATAAGACTACGACCAAGTTATTTTCCATTTACAGAACCTAGTGCTGAAATCGACATTTCATGCTTCATTTGTCACGGAGCAGGTTGTAATATCTGTAAACATTCGGGTTGGGTAGAAATTGCCGGCTCTGGAATGGTTGACCCAAATGTGCTCGAAAATTGCAATATTGACCCCGAAGAATTCACAGGATTTGCTTTTGGCATGGGTATTGAAAGAATAACTATGTTGAAATACGGCATCAACGACTTAAGATTGTTTTTTGAAAATGATGTAAGGTTTCTAAAACAATTCGATGGCCTTTAAAAAATAATTCTAAACCAGCTCTTATTTATAAATGTACAACCCAAAAAAGTATCTTCTTAGTATTGTCAACTTCTACCTATTGGGCATAATGATTTCTAATGCTCAAATTAGCATAAAGATTCCATACGAAAAATCGGTATTTCAGAGAAACAATAGCAATATTGGTAATATTTTTATTACCGGTACTTTGGAGCAGGATGTAGATAGAGTTGAAGCAAGAATAGTTCCACGTATTGCAAATCAAGGGGTGCAGACTGAGTGGAAAACCATAGACAATATCATTGATGGACAGAGCTTTACAGGCTCTTTAGAGGGACAAGGTGGCTGGTATAGACTAGAGGTAAGAGCCATTCTAAATAATCAAGTTACATTTACCAACAGCGTAGAAAAAGTTGGAATAGGTGAAGTTTTTATAGTGGCAGGGCAATCTAATGCACAAGGAGACGGGCGGTTTTCTAATGCAAAAAGTTCCTCCGATGAGCGAGTTTTGGCATTTGAGCCAAATTATTACGATCACAACACTGCTTTGATACAAAATTTCCCTAACTTTCTTAGTATCGAAAAATTTACAAATATTTCTAGCAACACCAATATCGGACCATTAGGTTTTACGGCTTGGTGTTGGGGAGAGCTTGGAGACCAATTGGTAAAAAAATTAAATGTCCCAGTTTTGTTTTACAATGCTGCATTATCTGGCACATCTACGGAGAATTGGTTGGCATCAATTTCAGGAAAAGACACCTACCATGTTGTTACTGGCGTTAAATTTGAGAAATTTATGCCTTACCATGCCCTTAGAAGAACCTTACACTCACTTATTAGTATTTATGGCGTGAGGTCAATTCTTTGGCATCAAGGTGAATCTGACGCAATATCTAGAGTTTCAGAATTGACCTATTTTAATAATTTGAGAGACTTAATTCAGGAATCTAGAAATAACACAGGCGAAAAAATACCTTGGGTAGTTGCAAGAGTTTCAAGGTATGAGGGGAGCAATTATCCCAGCATTATTAGCGGACAAAATAGAGTTATAAGTACCATTGAAAATGTTTGGGCTGGACCATCTACTGACGAAATTCAGCCTTTCCGACCAGATGGTGCACATTTCGAAAACAACAATTCGGTAAACGGATTATCCCAATTGGCAGATGCTTGGAATGCATCCTTATCAAACCAGTTTTTTAACCAAATTAATCCTATTTTACCCAAAGGAATTGCGGAAATAAAATATTCTTGTATCAATCAGAGTGATATTTCTCTCAAATTTGACAAAATCTACCAATCTTATCAATGGAGTACTGGAGCTACATCAAGTCAAATCCAGGCAAATAATGGGGAAATAAGTGCTGTATTAAGGGACGGATTTAGTAATTTATATTATACCAATCGTATTAATGTTCCAAACGTATTTCCTAAAATTGCTCCAATCATCAGTCCAGTAATTAGCATTGTCGGTTGCGTAGGTAAAACGGTTGAGCTCCAAGCAAATCCTTCAAAATATGAGGTCAATTGGAACAATGGAACTATCTCTAATAAAATTTCAGCTAACCAAGTGAGTTCCTACTTTGCTTCTTACCGAAGCAGCCAAGGTTGCCTTTCACCAAGGTCAAATGAACTTTACCCGATTTTTGTAAATCCACCGCCTAAACCAGGAATAGAACTGCTAAATAGTGATGGATTTGAATGTATTGGAAAAACAATTTCGCTCAAAGTAAGCAACCCACAAAATTTTGATGTAGTATGGAGTACTGGACAAAAAACGAATGAATTAAGTATCGCAAATAACCAATCTATTCCAATCAAGGTTACCCTTTTTAGTAACTATGACTGTCCTTCGGTAGAGTCAGATACCTTAAAATACAGATTCCTGGCCAATCCCAAAACGCCAAATATTGAAAAGAATGGGCCTTTTTCGGTTAAAGCCATAGAACTCGAACCCGTTCAAAAGTTTGAATGGTTTCTTGATAATAACTTTTTATTAAGTCAAGTAGACCCAGTCCTTTTTATTGAGAAAAATGGATTTTATGCCACAAAAGCAGTAAGGTCCATCTTAACTTCGACCAACAGAGTGCTTGAGTGCAAATCAGGAATTTCTACACAGCAAGCAATGACAATAGATAATAATCTTTACGGATTGAGTGTTTATGCCAACCCTGTAATAGATGGAAAGGTAAAAATTGCTTCCAATAAAGAACTTAAAAATGTAAAAGTGACGATATTTAATGATGCAGGACAAAAGGAATTTGAAACCATTCTTGAAACATTAAAGTTGCCCACAGAAATAGATCTATCCTATAAAAGAATATCAGGTAAACGTATTCTTAAATTGGATTATTCTGGTTTAACCAGGTCTTTCCCTTTGATTTTTGAATAATAATCCCATAGCAAAATTCCTGTGGAAACACTCACATTAAAAGAGTGTTTTGTGCCAAACTGAGGTATTTCAATGGTAGTATCAGCCATATTAATAACCTCTTGCTTTACCCCGAAAACTTCGTTGCCTAAAACAAATGCGTATTTTTCATTTTCATGAGGAACAAATTCATCTAAAAAAACGCTATTTTGGACTTGTTCTAAAGGAATAATCTTCCAGCCTTCATTTTTTAAAGAAACTATTAGTTCTAAGACATCATTTCTATATTCCCAATCTACTGATTCTGTGGCACCTAAAGCAGTCTTTTCAATTTCACGGTGAGGTGGTTGTGCAGTAATACCACACAAATATATTTTGGAGGCAAGAAAACAATCTGCAGTTCTGAAAATCGAACCCACATTGGCCATGCTCCTGATATCGTCTAATACCAAACAAAAATTACGCTTTCCAGATTCTTTATATTGATCAACTGTAAGCCTATTCAGCTCTTCCATTGATAGTTTACTCATGATTTAATGTTTCAAAGTTTGTTTATAGCAACAAACCTATTCATTTAAATGAAAAATCAATAAATCGAATATTGATTTTATAAAAAGGTTTTGCTTAAATTTAGGAACAAAACTAAATATTAAAACATGGAAAATTCCTTGGGAAGGAGAGAAACTGTAAAAAAAATAATAGGTGGCAGTTTTGTAATGCCTTTAATGGACAAATTCCAGTTACCCGTACCACTGAAGGGCAACATTAAACATTCAGTTTGCAAATGGTGCTATGGTTCTATTCCTTTAGAAGAATTCGCAATTGCCATAAAAAAAATGGGTATAAATGCCATTGATTTAATTTCAATTGAACAGTTTCCTATTCTAAAAAAACATGATATCCACTGCTCAATGGTCTCCATATCCAGCAGTATTTGGAGTATCACCAAGGGTTGGAATAAAACTGAAAACCATGAGGGATTGATCAAATGGTATAAATACCTGATTGATGAAACGGCAAAGGCAGGTTTTAAAAACATCATTTGTTTCTCTGGAAATCGCGATGAAGAAATAAATGACGAAGAAGGCTTGGATAATTGTGTGGAGGGTTTATCAAAAATAATTCCGTATGCTGAACAAAAGAAAGTTACGTTGGTAATGGAACTCCTCAATAGCAAAATAGACCACAAAAATTACATGTGTGACACCACCGATTGGGGGGTAGAACTTGTAAGGATGCTAGATTCTGAGAATTTCAAATTACTATACGACATTTACCACATGCAAATAATGGAAGGAGATGTTATTCGCACTATTACTGAAAACAAAGATTTCATAGGTCATTATCACACAGGCGGCGTACCAGGAAGGGCTGAAATAGATCAGACGCAAGAATTAAATTACCCTGCCATAATAAAAGCTATCATAGCAACCGGTTATAAAGGCTATTTAGGTCAAGAATTCATACCCAAAAACGCTGATAAATTGACCTCTCTTAAAAGTGCTGTAGAATTGTGCGACCTATAATCAGCTTAGTTTTCATTCCTAAATCTTTATCGGTAACTTTGCAAAAAAATACGATATGCAGCAAATAAGGTTGGATTCCATAGAGGAAGCGATAGAGGAAATAAAAAATGGAAAGGTTATTATAGTAGTGGATGACGAAGATAGAGAAAATGAAGGTGATTTTATTTGTGCTGCTGAAAAAATCACTCCAGAGCTTGTCAACTTTATGGTAAAAGAAGGACGTGGGCTCATGTGTGCACCACTGACTTCTGAAAGATGTAAAGCGTTAGGCCTTGACCCTATGGTCAGAAAAAACACAGCGGAACACGAAACCGCCTTCACTGTATCCGTAGATTTATTGGGCCAAGGTTGCACCACTGGAATTTCCGCATCTGACCGCTCAAAAACTATTCAAGCATTGGTAAATCCCAATACCAAACCAGAAGATTTGGGTCGTCCGGGGCATATTTTCCCATTAATTGCTGCTGATGGTGGTGTACTAAGAAGAACTGGACATACTGAAGCGTCGATAGATTTTGCACGTTTAGCTGGGCTTAAACCAGCAGGAGTTTTGATAGAAATTCTCAATGAAGATGGTACGATGGCCCGCCTCCCTGAATGCAGAGTTATGGCTGATAAGTTTAATCTCAAGCTGGTATCTATCAAAGACTTAATAGCTTACCGACTAGAAAAAGAGAGCTTAATTAAAAGAGAAATTGGTGTAAATATGCCTACCAATTGGGGAAATTTCGAATTGATAGCATTCAGACAAATCAACAATGATCAGCTACATTTGGCTTTGGTAAAAGGCACTTGGGAAGCAGATGAACCTATTCTGGTTAGAGTGCATTCTTCTTGCGTAACTGGTGATATATTTGGTTCTTGTCGTTGTGATTGTGGCCCTCAGCTTCACGCAGCCATGGAAATGGTAGAAAAAAATGGAAAAGGAGTCATAGTTTATATGAATCAGGAAGGCCGAGGAATTGGTTTATTAAATAAATTGAAAGCATATAAACTACAAGAACAAGGCAGAGACACGGTGGAAGCCAACTTAGAATTAGGGTTTGGTGCAGACGAAAGAGATTATGGCGTGGGAGCACAAATTCTGAGAAATCTAGGTGTTTCTAAAATTAAACTTATTTCTAATAACCCGAAAAAACGTGTTGGCTTAATGGGCTATGGTTTAGAAATAGTCCATTGTGTACCTATTGAGATTGAATCAAATCCCCACAATGAATCTTATTTGATGACCAAACGAGACAAAATGGGGCATTCTATTATGAAATAATAATTCTAAAGTCCTTATTTAATTAAAAGCTTAAAATTTTTATATTATTAAAATAATTTAATAATATAAATTTCGTTACTTGCAGAATATCCTAATAAATACATTAATGAAAAAAATCTTTTTGGCTTTTTTAATTTCTTTTGGAGCTTTTGCACAAAGTACCATTTCCGTTATACCAAAACCGCAAAGTATTGTTCAAGGCAAAGGCAAGTTTGTTTGGAATGAAAATACTCAGATAGCAGTGTCTGATGATAACCTTGAGGCGAAAGAAGTGGCTGAGCAGCTAGCCCTTCGCATAAAAATAGTGACTAACAAACAGCAGAACGTGGTTACTGGGAAAGGTTCAAACAGGATTTTGTTTTCAAAAAATAACCAAATAGAAAAAGAAGGATATGTCTTGAAAGTTACATCATCAGGCGTAAACATTGAAGCTTCTAATCCGATTGGACACTTTTATGGTTTGCAGACGCTTCTCCAACTTTTTCCAACGGAAGTATTAAGCAGCTCCTATCAATCCAAATTAATCCTTTCCTTGCCAGAATGCACCATTAAAGATCAACCAAGGTTCGAATATCGAGGAGTTATGATGGATGTAGGAAGGTATTTTTTTCCAGTATCTTTTATAAAAAAGCTTGTTGATGTGATAGCCGCTCACAAACTCAATGTTTTACATTTGCATCTTACTGAAGATCAAGGTTGGAGGATAGAAATTAAAAAATACCCTAGACTGACCGAAGTTGGCTCCATAAGAAAAGAATCTATGTTGGGTCATTACCGTGATCAAAAATATGATGGAAAACCACATGGAGGCTTTTATACCCAAGATGAAATCCGTGACTTGGTGGCCTATGCCCAAAGAAAATTTGTGACCATTGTTCCTGAAATAGAAATGCCAGGCCATGCCTTAGCTGCCATTGCTGCCTATCCCGAGCTGGGTTGTACTGGAGAACAGTATGAAGTGGGTACAAAATGGGGTGTAGAAGAAAGGGTATATTGTCCAAACGAGAAAACTTTTGAGTTTCTTGAAAATGTACTAACTGAGGTAATAGATATATTTCCAAGTCAATATATACATATAGGTGGTGATGAATGCCCCAAAACTGCTTGGAAGAACTCAAAGTTTTGTCAAGATTTGATGAGAAAAGAGGGTTTAAAAGATGAGCATGAACTCCAAAGCTATTTTATCAGGAGAATTGACAAATTTGTAACTTCTAAAGGTCGAAAAATTATTGGGTGGGATGAAATTTTAGAAGGCGGCTTGTCACCAAATGCAACGGTAATGTCATGGAGAGGTGTAGAAGGTGGAATTACCGCTGCCAAACAAAAACATGATGTGATAATGACACCAAATAGCCACATGTACCTTGATTACTACCAAGGCAATCCCGCTACAGAACCTTTGGCCATTGGAGGATTTCTTCCCGTTGAAAAAACATATTCATTTGAGCCTTTCTCTCCCGAACTAACGGAAGAAGAATCAAAATACATTAAAGGTGTACAAGCAAATTTATGGACAGAATATATATCAAAGCCAGAACTAGCTGAATATATGCTTTTTCCGAGAACACTTGCCACAGCTGAAATTGGTTGGTCCTCCAAAGAAAAAGACTTCTCGGATTTTGGCACAAGAATGACCAAACATTTTGAAAGGCTGAACCAAATGGCTGTAAACTATTCAACGGCTTACTATAACGTATCATTCGCCACAGAAAAAAATAAACTTAATCAACCGCTGGTTTCATTAAAATCAAATGACCCGTCTGGTATTATCAGGTATACGCTGGATGGCACAAAACCAAATACAAAATCATTGGTTTACACAGATTCAAAAAAAATAGCGGTAACTGGCGATAGAACTATAGCTGCGGCTTATTTTACAAAAGCAGGCAAAATGCTTGGATCAGTTACTTCAAAATCTTATGTAATTTCTAAATCGACAGGTAAATCATATTCATTGGCAACCGAACCCAGAAGATATACAGGAGGAGAAAAATATGCTTTGACAAATGGCATAAGGGGTGATATCAATAGCAACGAACCCTGGGTTGGTTTTAGCGGTACAAACTTTGACTTTACTTTAGATTTAGGTCAAAAAACTTTCTTTTCAAACGTCTCGGTAGGCTTTCAAGGAGCTTATTCATCATGGATCATGCCACCAAAAAACATCGAAATATTGATTTCGAATGACAATATAAGTTATAAATCTATTAAAAAAATGGAATTGGGCAACGCAGTTAAAACTGAAAACTTTGTTCAACAACTCAACATTTCTATAGGAAATAATAACGCTAGATATATAAAAATAATAGCAGAAAACTACGGGAAACTTCCGGCTGGACATCCAGGACAAGGAACTCCAGCATGGTTATTTGTGGATGAAATTTCGGTAAGGTAATATATTTCAATACTAAAACTGAGGGCATTTTTAATTCAAAAATGCCCTTTTTTTATGCATACTCGTTTGGTTTTAAAAAGAAATCTCAAAACAATCATTTAAAGTGGGTTGTTTGTAAAAATAAAAACATGAAAGTTTTAATAACTGGTGGTAGTGGACTAATCGGAAAAGCTTTAACAAAAAGACTCATTTTAGAAGGACATCAAGTGAATATTCTTACACGAAAAATCACACACAAAACTGCTGCAAAAGAATTTCTTTGGGACAACAAAACTATAGATATTCATGCTTTTGAAGGCGTGGAAGTACTTGTTCATTTAG
This sequence comes from Lacihabitans sp. CS3-21, assembly GCF_024343675.1. Classification (GTDB taxonomy): domain Bacteria; phylum Bacteroidota; class Bacteroidia; order Cytophagales; family Spirosomataceae; genus Leadbetterella. The sequence continues at coordinate 165,683 of NZ_RJUD01000097.1, read as the reverse complement.
CAGGTGCAGGCATTGCTGACAAAAAATGGACTCCTGAAAGAAAAAAAGAAATCATCGATAGTAGAGTAAAATCACTTGAACTTATCTCTGAAAAACTAACAGGATCAACTTTGAAAGCTATTGTGGGAGGTTCGGCAATTGGTTATTATGGCGGAGACTCAGGCGAAACTGAAAACGATGAAAAATCAGAAAATGGAAGCGATTTTATGGCACATTGCTGCATAAAATGGGAAAAAGAAGAAGAAGATTTTGCCCAAAAGCTAAATTTAAGGCTTGTGAAAATCCGAACTGGAGTCGTTTTAGACCCTGAAGATGGTGCTTTGCCTAAAATTACACGCCCGATAAAATATTATGCTGGGTCGCCAATAGGTTCAGGCAAGCAGTGGATGTCATGGATACATATAGATGATATAGTTGAAATATTCTACCAATCAATTATAAATGAAAATATCAGTGGGATAATAAACGGCGTGGCTCCAAACCCAGTTCGTAACAAAGACTTTACAAAATTGGCGGCTGAAATCTTAAACAGAAAAATATTTTTACCCAATGTCCCAGCTATTGTTCTACAAATGATTCTAGGAGAAATGTCTGTTGTAGTTTTAGGAAGCAGCAGAGTTCATAATAAAAAAACGCTTCCCTTTAGTATCAAATATGAATATCTCGAAGATGCACTTAAAGATTTATTGATTAAAAAAAACATTAGTCAGTAGTTTGGGTTTTGCATTGATACTTTATCCCTCTAAAAATCAATAAAATACTTACATACATTATTAAATGGGAAATGTCGTTGTGATTAAACCATTTTGAAAATGAAAGCTTTTGACTGTGCACGTAAATCGTTAAAAAAGATATAAAAAAACCGAAACTTATATATGTTTTGTAAACCCAATTCTCGATTTTGGACGGAAAAAATACCACAATCATTTGCGTCATGGCTATGAGTGAATTAAAAGCAACCACCCTGAAATCAAAAAAATAAAATACTGACGGCAGAAAAATAACAAACTGAAGGACGGATAAAGAAATCATTAGTTTGCTTACTTTAAGGTTGCTCAGCTGTCCAAAAGCCGCAGCCTGAGCATAGAAAATGGAAATTCCAGCTGAAATCTGCATAATTAACCACACAGAATTGTAAAAAAGATTGTTTTGTCTTTCAAAAATACCATGTGCCAAAGCCCCTAAAAGGGTCGAAAATCCGAGAAAAAGAAAGAACTTTTGCCAATGTTGCTGACCTATGCTGGCTTCGTTGAACTTTTGAAGACCGAAGAAAAAATAGAAACAACTGATAGAAAGAAGCAAATCTGTCAAAGAGGTCATCGGCTCTGATAACATAGAGGAAAGGCTCTCAAAAAGGGTCAATATTATATTCATAGTTTTTAAGTTTCACTCATCACTGACTCCAAATTGAAAGTTTTCATTTTGAAAATAAGCAATTACTATAGATTATAGGGTTTATAAATAAAACTAATAAAACTATTTTACAATAGCCAATTTAAGTAGTTTATTTCTAAAAAAAACTAAATTCTAAAAGCAGTCTGCAGCAAAATCTGAACTTTAATATAGAAAAAAACTAGTCCGATGATTGGTAAAATTGAATTTATTAATAAAATGCACAAAAACTAGACCGTCAGTATTTTAACACATTTAATGGAAGACTAACTATGAAGTTGGCATATTCTAATTTTTTTTTGGCCAAAAACCCAAAAAACTTTTAGATGTAAGATTATTCTAGAAAAAGAAGTTTTAATTTTGCGGCTTAGAAAAATCGAGTAATCTAAATTATAAAATTAATCAATGTCAGTATTGAATTCTACTTCGACAAGAGACAATCAAATTTTTGATTTAATTCAGAAAGAACATAACAGACAGCTGCATGGGATTGAGCTGATTGCCTCTGAAAACTTTGTTTCACCACAAGTAATGGAAGCCGCAGGAAGTGTGCTAACCAACAAATACGCTGAGGGATTGCCAGGAAAAAGATATTATGGCGGTTGTGAAGTGGTAGACGAAGTGGAGCAGATTGCAATCGATAGACTTAAAGAACTTTTTAAATTAACTTGGGCAAATGTGCAACCGCACTCAGGTGCTCAAGCAAACATGGCCGTATTTTTGGCTTGTTTACAACCTGGCGACAAAATATTAGGATTTGACTTATCACATGGAGGTCATTTATCTCATGGTTCTCCTGTAAATATTTCGGGAAAATACTTTCAACCGTTTTTCTATGGTGTAGAAAAGGAAACCGGCCTCATAAATTGGGACAGCGTAGAAGAAACTGCCAACAAAGAAAAGCCAAAATTAATTATTTGTGGGGCTTCAGCTTACTCAAGAGATTGGGATTATGCTAGATTAAGAGCCATAGCTGACAAAGTTGGGGCTGTGCTTTTAGCCGATATATCTCATCCGGCAGGATTAATTGCAAAAGGACTATTGGCTGACCCATTTGATCATTGCCATATTGTAACTACCACTACACACAAAACCCTTAGAGGAACAAGAGGTGGTGTAATCATGATGAGAAACGACTTCGAAAATCCGTTTGGAATCATTACTGCCAAAGGAAAAATGAGATCTATGGCATCACTTTTAGATTCAGGCGTTTTCCCTGGTACACAAGGTGGCCCATTGGAGCATATCATTGCTGCTAAGGCAGTTGCGTTTGGAGAAGCCCTTACAGAAGACTTCGGAGCTTATGCTGTACAAGTGCAGAAAAACGCCAAAGTAATGGCACAAGCATTTGTTGACAAAGGCTACAGTGTAATATCTGGCGGAACAGACAACCATTTGGCTCTAATTGACCTTCGTCCGAAAGGATTGACTGGAAAGTTGGCAGAGAATACGTTGATAAAAGCGGATATCACGGTGAACAAAAACATGGTACCTTTTGACGATGCCACAGCCATGACTACTTCGGGAATGAGAGTAGGAACTGCTGCCATGACCACCCGTGGATTGGTAGAAAGTGACTTTGTAAGAGTGGTAGATTTGGTAGACAAAGTTTTGATGAATCATGACAATGAGTCAATTATTACCAGTGTTAGAAACGAAGTAAATGAGTGGATGACAGGATTTCCACTATTTAAATAATATCATAAACCAAAAAAATACCCCATCTGAATGTTTAGATGGGGTATTTTGTTTTATAGAAGCGTATTAAATTATTACATTTGCATAAAGAAATCAAACAAATGCCATTAGATCAATCTCCTTACATACATTATAACGACAACGAAGACGAAAATACTGGTGAACACGTCGAAAAGGAAATGACTTTTATAGAGCATTTGGAGGAACTCAGATGGCACATTATCCGATCTGTGGCAGCCATACTTATCTTTATGATAGCAGCTTGGGTGATGATGGGTAAGATTTTTAATCTCATCATTTTAGCTCCTTCAAGGCCCGACTTTTGGACTTACAGAAAACTATGCGAATTGGGCAATAAAGTAGGTATCCCGAGCCTTTGTGTAGAAAAACTCAACTTCTCATTGATGAGTCGTGAGGTTTCTGGTCAGTTTATGATGCAACTTACTGCTTCGGCGATAGTTGGGCTTTTGGTAGCGTTTCCGTATGTTTTTTGGGAAATTTGGAGATTTATAAAGCCTGGTCTGAAAATTACAGAGAAAAAAGCCGCAACAGGATCTGTTTTCTTTGTGACTGCACTGTTTTTCTTAGGTATTATGTTCGGCTATTATGTGGTTGCTCCTTTTGCCATAAACTTTTTGGTAAACTTCCAAATCGACCCAAGTATTGAGAATCAATTCGATATACAGTCTTACATTTCGGTATTGGCAACACTTACATTGGCTTGTGGTGTTACCTTTCAGCTACCTATGGCAATTTTGGTTTTGACGCGTATTGGAATAGTTACTCCGGCATTTTTGAAAGAATACAGAAAGCATGCTTTCGTAATAATTCTTATTGTGGCAGCGATCATTACACCTTCTCCAGATATGATCAGCCAAGTTTTAGTGGCTATTCCGCTTTATATCTTATTTGAAATTAGCATATTGGTATCTCAAAGAATTTATAATAAGAAACTAAAAGAAACGGAATCATGACAAAAAGACAAGGCCTATTCCCTGTTCAAAATGCTGCTTTCGCATTGATTATTTTGGTAATTGTGGTTTATGCCTTGTATATTTTGAAAGACATTTTTATACCGTTTATTTTTGCGGGACTTCTCTCTTTCTTATTGTACCCTATCTGTAGATTTCTAGAAAAGTATCATATACCTAGGCCCATGGCTATTTTAATAGCTATAATAATTGCTTTAAGTATATTGGGCTCAATTGTGTATTTTTCATATACTCAAATAATTCAATTGGAAAGCTTAATTCCTTTGGTAGAAAAAAAAGGTACAGTATGGATAACTTCCATTGAAAAACTCCTAAGACGTAATCTCCATATCAACCAAAACCAGTTGATAAAAGAAAGCCAAAAATACATGACTGAAGTGCTAAAAAATAGCACACAATTTATTGGCCAGACATTGAGTACAACATCAGGATTTCTTCTAAACATCTCTTTATTACCACTTTATATTTTTTTATTTTTACTCTATAGAGACTTTCTAAAGACGTTCGTATATAAATTAATGCGAACAAGTAGCAAACATACCATATCTAACACTATCAATAAAATAAATGGCGTAGTAAGAAACTATATTGTTGGATTACTCCTGGTGATTTTAATAGTGGGTATTTTAAATACAGGAGCTCTATACTTTCTAGAAATTGAACATGCCTTATTTTTTGGTTTTTTTGCTTCTTTTTTGGTTTTAATACCTTACATCGGTATTGCCATAGGATCAGCTTTACCCATTATGGTGGCTTTGATTACCAAAGATTCTTATTGGTATCCGGCTGGCGTAGCGGCTTCTTTTTTTGTTATTCAGTTTTTAGAAGGCAACTTCATCACGCCTATGATTGTGGGTAATAAAGTCAGCATCAACTCCTTGGCTGCCATCATGTCATTACTACTTTTTGGAAACCTTTGGGGTATAAGCGGATTGGTTCTGGCTTTGCCTCTTACCGCCATAATAAAAGTCATATTTGATTCTTCAGAGTCGCTCAAAGCCTGGGGATTTCTTTTGGGAGACTCAGACCACATAGACGTCCAAGCAACTAAAAAGAACTTTGACTTCAAAGGGTTTTGGAAATAATATCGAGCTGATTTTTTGATTTCGTCAATTGAAATTCTAGAGATTTTAAGACCAGAATCTCATACTATTCTGCCATTTTTGATATTATTATTTCAAAAAAAATAATTCAAAATATTATCTAAAAAATACTTCTACAAAGACTCGAATTTTGTCTATTATTAAGGATAATAAAATCAATTTATGAGTATATTTGAACAATAAAATCATAGGAAAAAGAACGCTAATAGTACAACAAAAAAATGAACGCAAAGGATAATCTTTTTGAGATTATAAAGGCCAATGCCTCTCAAAAAGAGCTCAATTGGATTGAAACAAAAGCCAGTGGTAGTTTGCAATCTTTACAAACAGCATTTGTTGCAACACCTCGATTTATCAGCAAAACCCCTATAAATACATTTGAGACACTGAATGGAGTTGACTTCAAAACTTGGACATTGGATAAATTGGTGAGGGCTTATTTTTTAGCAAGTTTAAGTGATTTACACAAAGAAGTTTACACCAAAACACTCCATACGCTTTTTGAAACGGCTGAAAATAACGAAGCAGTAGCTTTGATATCATCCTTGGTTTTTCTTGAAAACCCTGAAACATGGCTTTTACGAGCCACCGATGCAGTAAGAACCAACATAGGAGTGGTATTTGATGCTATCGCCTTCAAAAATCCTTATCCGCAAGAATATTTCTCTGAATTGGCTTGGAACCAGTTAGTTTTAAAATGTATTTTCAACGACAAACCAATTCAAAGAATTTTGGGATTAGATGAAAGAGCCAATAAAGAATTGGCTACTTCAATTTCAAACCTAGCACATGAGCGTTGGGCGGCAGGTAGGTCAATCCCTCCTCAAGCGTGGAGATTAGTAGTTAAATATTTAGATGAAACAATTTTTGAAGATATAAAAAGGTTGTTTGATTCAGAAAGTCAGAACGATCAAATTGCTGCAGCATTGGTTTGTAAATACAGTGAATTTGAAACTGCCAAAAGTAAGCTAGAAATACATGCTGATTTAAAAGATAAAACTAAGAATCTTACTTGGAGTTCTTTAGAATGTTAATTTAAGAAAATCCCTTATTGAAATGTGCCAAAAAGAATCAGAAATAAAACAAAACCCTTCACACTTTGAAGGTACCGCCGAAGAGCATGAAATGTCTAAAACCATTCAGGCCAACTACATGGACTATGTTAAAGGGATGAAATTCTTTGACCCACATATTCATATGTCCTCAAGAACGACCGATGACTATACTGCCCTCGTAGATGCTGGTGTGGTGGCCATCATAGAGCCCGCATTTTGGCTTGGACAACCCCGAACAGGTTTGGCATCTTTTAAAGATTATTACAGCAGTTTAGTAGGATGGGAGCGTTTTCGTTCATCACAATTTGGCATTAAGCACTATTGCACCATCGGTTTGAATTCTAGAGAGGCAAATAACGAAGCTCTAGCTGAGGAAGTTATGGAAATACTACCCTTGTTTCTTTACAAAGAAGGCGTAGTAGGAGTTGGAGAAATTGGCTTTGATGACCAAACTGCGGCCGAAGAAAAATATTATCGTCAGCAACTAGAAATGTCAAAAGAGGCTAGTTTACCAGTGCAAGTACATACACCACACCGAGACAAAAAGAAAGGAACAGAATTGAGCATGTCAATCGCTTTAGAACATGGTATTGATCCGAGAATGGTCATCATTGACCACAACAATGAAGAAACAGTCGAAAGTGTTTTGGACAAAGGTTTCTGGGCTGCATTTACCATTTATCCTTTTACAAAAATGGGCAATGAACGCATGGTAGAATTGGTAAAAAAATATGGTCCTGAACGTATCATGATAAATTCGGCGGCAGACTGGGGAATCAGTGATCCTTTAGCTGTGCCCAAAACAGCCGCATTGATGAAAATCATGGGCATTTCAGACGAAGCCATAAAGTTGGTTTGCTACCAAAACGCTATTGATGCCTTCGCACAAAGTGGACAAATCAACGTTTCTGACTTCGAAACACCTCAAGAAATTGACCAAAGTTTGAAGTTTAATGGAAACACCGTTTTAAGAGGAGGACAGATTCCAAGGGTTGACAAAAATTCTATTTTCATTAGCTAAGTTTATTTTGAAAATAAAAGCATATTTACAACTATCTCGTCCTGCCAACATAGTTACAGCAATCGCTGATATTTTGGCAGGTGTTGCCATTGCGAGTTTTGCCACTCCAATTGCAATGCTAAATCCTATTGGAACAATACTTCTATGTATTTCTACAATTGGATTATACGGAGGAGGGATAGTTTTCAATGATATTTTTGATTTGGAATTAGACAAGATCGAACGTCCTGAAAGAGCTATTCCTAGTGGAAAGATAAGTTTAAAAAACGCCTGGATTTTCGGAAGCATGCTTCTTTTGATAGGAATTATTGCAGGATTTTTGAATAATTCATTGAGTGGGGTAATAGCCTTATTAGTAGCCTTTTCGGCACTTATTTATGATAAATATGGCAAACATCATTCATTTTTGGGGCCGATTAACATGGGGCTTTGTCGAGGGGGAAATCTCATTTTGGGCATGTCCATCGTTCCCAATACCGTTACAGAATGGTGGTGGCTTGGCATTTTACCAGTCTGTTATATTGCGGCTATTACGATGATTAGCAGAGGCGAAGTACATGGGGGAAATAAAAGCACTTTATATTTTGCGGCGTTTTTGTATGTCACTGTGAGTATTTCGCAGTTAGTAATTTCTTACAGGTTAGACAATTTATGGCTAACGCTTATTTTTGTTGGACTTCATATTTATTTGATTTTTAAACCCTTAGTAAAAGCCATATCAAACCCAATAGGGCCAAATATAGGCAAGGCTGTAAAGGCTGGCGTGTTGGCTTTAATAGTGATGGATGCAGCTTGGGTGTCTGTTTCGGGCAATTTTGTTATTGCTCTTTTTGTACTAATTTTACTTCCGATATCGATAAAACTAGCAAAAGTTTTTGCTGTAACATAAGTTGCTGATATGAGGAGTATTTTATTTTTATTCAATCCTAAATGAAGTTTATAAGACAGGCCTTTGAGGTTCCGTTCAGTTTTAATATTGTTTTCACTGAACACCTTTTTTCTACTGATAATCAAGAATTTAAAAACTTTCTTGAAAACTTTGGGGACAGTAGTTTCCATAAAAAAATATTATTTTTAATAGACGCAGGTGTCTCTGAAAATCATAAATATCTTCAAGAAAATATCGCTACTTATTTTCAGACCATCCAAAATATTACACTGGTTGAAGAAATAATAGTTCTGCCTGGCGGTGAGTTCGTAAAAAACGACCCACAATATCTCGAAAAAGCTCTTTTGGCCATCAATGAGCATGGTATAGATAGGCATTCGTTTGTGGCAGCCATTGGTGGAGGGGCGTTTTTGGACATGGTGGGCTATGCTTCTTGTATTGCTCATCGCGGGGTAAAACATATCAGAATTCCTACAACAGTTCTTTCTCAAAATGATTCTGGAGTTGGAGTAAAAAATGGCGTTAATTTTCTTGGAAAAAAGAATTTCTTAGGCACCTTTGCTCCACCTGTTGCTGTGTTTAATGATTCAAATTTCCTAAAGAGCCTTTCGGATAGAGATTGGCGATCGGGAATTTCGGAAGCCGTAAAAGTTGCTTTAATTAAAGATTTGCCTTTTTTTGAATGGTTAGAAGCCAATGCCGAAGCCATGGCAAACCGAAATATGGAGGTAATGAGCGAGCAGATTTTCCGCTCAGCTGCTCTACATACCAATCACATTTCTAGTGGTGATCCGTTTGAACTGGGTTCTGCTAGACCGCTTGATTTTGGACACTGGGCCGCTCACAAATTGGAATATTTGACCAATTTCGAAATCCGACATGGTGAGGCAGTTGCTATTGGAATTGCTTTAGATTCTGTTTATTCCAAAATACTCGGTCTTATTACTCAGCAAGAGGTAGATAGAATCCTTATTTTACTTAAAAAACTGGGCTTTACATTGTTTCACACTGCACTTGGAGAAAATGACAAATTGAATCTTTGGGAAGGTTTAAATGAATTCAGAGAGCATTTGGGAGGCGAATTGACTATTACGATTTTGGAGAAATTGGGCAAAGGGAAAGAAATTCACGAAGTCGATTTTGAGGCGATGAAACAAGCGGTAGATGAACTTGAAAAATTGAATTACTAAAACTTTTGTAAAAAAAACAGATTAAAGACCTTGCGTAATAGCAATCATGCGGTAAATCTTAAAACTATGAAAACAGCATTTGGCCAACTCAGCTATTGCAGCAATATTCACCCAGGAGAAGACTGGAAAGAGCATTTTTCGGTACTTAAAACCAGCATTCCAGAAATAAAAGCTGCGGTTTGTCCGATAGAACCCATGGGACTCGGACTTAGACTGGCCAACCAAGCCAGCATAGATTTATCCGAAAATGAGAATTTTGAGGATTTTAAAAATTGGCTTGAAGCAAACGAAGTTTATGTTTTTACGATGAACGGATTTCCGTACGGAAATTTCCACAACGTGGTAGTAAAAGACCAAGTACACGCACCCGACTGGACCACCAAAGATCGGACTGATTATACCATCAGAATTTTTGAGCTTTTAGCCAAATTATTGCCCGAAAACCTAGAAGAAGGTGGAATCTCAACCTCACCTCTCTCCTATCGTTTTTGGTGGAATACGCTCGAAAGTTTAGAGAATGCAACCCAAACAGCTACAAAAAATATTTTATTGGTCGTTGAAGTTTTGATAGATATTTTCGAAAAAACTGGGAAAATACTGCATTTAGACATTGAGCCAGAACCCGATGGTATTTTAGAAAATTCGGATGAATTCATCAATTGGTACAAGGCATATTTGCTTCCAATGGGAATTAAACATCTAGCCAACAAGGGATATTCAGCCGAGGATGCTATTTCTTTAATCAAAAAACACATAACGCTTTGCTATGATGTTTGTCATTTCGCAGTTGGTTTTGAAAATCCGCAAGATGTTATCAATAAACTTGATAATGAAGGACTTAAAGTGGGAAAAATCCAAATAAGTTCAGCGGTAAAAGTCGATTTTTCTGAAAATGCAGACGAAAAACTTAAAACGATAGCCCAATATAACGAACCCACATATTTGCACCAAGTGGTGGCACTACAAAAAGACGGAAGTTTCTTGAAATTTCCTGATCTATCCGAGGCTATCGCTGGTTTTCATGAAAACATCAGTGAATGGCGGGTGCATTTTCATGTTCCACTATTCTTGGAGAATTATGGTTTGCTGGGATCAACACAATCAGACATTGTAGAAACAATCAGAGTGCATAAAAACATGCCATTTACACATCATCTTGAAATCGAAACTTACACTTGGGGAGTTTTGCCAACTGAGTTCCAAGCTCCTCTTAATGAATCGATTATAAGAGAAATCAATTGGGTAAAGGGGCTTCTCAATGATTGAATGAATTAAGGAATGAATGATTATTATTTTGAATGATTCAGTGATTGAATAAATAGAGGTATTTTTTGGTAAAATATAGAAATAAATGCAAAAAACAGTAGTAATTGATATTGTAGGATTGAGTACAAGTGTGATTGGTGAGCATACGCCTTTTTTGCAAAAATATATTTCCAAAAATAACCTTACGCACATAAAACCAGCATTTCCAGCAGTTACAACTACCGCACAAAGTTGTTACGTGACTGGAAAGACACCCGCAGAACATGGCATTGTGGGCAATGGATGGTATGACCACGAGGCTTCTGAAATAAAATTCTGGAAGCAATCCAACAAATTGGTACATGGCGAAAAAATTTGGGATGCCGCCAAACGCAAAAATCCCAATTTTACAAGTTCGAAAATGTTCTGGTGGTACAACATGTACTCCTCAGCCGATTTTTCAGTGACTCCTCGCCCACAATACCATTCGGATGGTGTAAAAATGCCTGATTGTTATTCTTACCCGGCTGACTTGAGAGATAAACTCCAAAAGAAGTTTGGAACATTTCCGTTGTTTAAATTTTGGGGACCAGGAGCCAATATTGAGTGCTCCAAATGGATAGCAAATGCTTCTATGGAGGTAGATAGAGAAAATGACCCCACGCTCACACTTATTTATTTGCCGCATTTGGATTACTGTATGCAGAAATTCGGGACTGATTTCTCTAAAATAGCCAAAGAATTAAATGAAATAGATGCTCTTGTTGAAGAATTGGTAACTTACTATGAGCAGCAAAATGCCAACATCATTTTGCTTTCTGAATATGGCATTAACAACGTTTCACGACCAATTCATATCAACAGAATTTTACGAGAAAACGGTTTATTGGCCATACGTGTGGAAGCCGGACATGAACTATTAGATGCTGGAGCTTCAAAAGCTTTTGCAGTGGCAGACCACCAAATAGCCCACATTTATGTAAACGACCCGAAAGAAAAGTCCCGTGTAAAAAGTATTTTGAAAAAAATAGAAGGTGTAAAGTTGGTAATGGATGAAAACGAAAAGCAAGAGCATCATATCAACCACGAGAGGGCTGGAGATTTCATATTGATGGCCAAAGCCGATAGCTGGTTTACCTATTATTATTGGAACGATGACAAACTCGCTCCTGACTTTGCAAGAAGTGTGGACATACACAACAAACCTGGCTACGATCCTGTGGAGATGTTCATGAATCCCGCAAATCCTTTTATAAAACTACGAGCAGCCTATAAATTGGCCAGAAAACTCCTCGGATTTAGATACCGAATGGACGTAATTCCATTAGACGCTACGCTCATTAAAGGCTCACACGGCTCTTTAGACATTGACAAAGAATACTACCCCGTACTCATTACTAATCAAGTTATTAACCAAAAAGAGATAGCCGCCACGGATGTTTATTCTGTTATTTGGAAGAGTGTTTTTGGAAAAATAAAAGAATAAATTCACCTAGCAAACTTCTCCAGCTGATTTACCAAAACTTCGAAATCGTTGGGGTATGGGGCAGTGGCTTCTATTACTTGACCGTCCAAGTCATGAAACTTGATGGTGTGGGCGTGTAGGGCCACTCTTTTCATCAAGGGTAGTTCTTCGGTGTCATTTTTAAGGTTAAACTTTCGTTTGATGTCTGAAAGGAAAACCATTTCGCCGCCATAAGTAGGGTCACAAACAATTGGGGCTTTGAGACATTGCAAGTGAACACGTATCTGGTGCATACGACCTGTGATAGGAATACACTTCACCAAAGTGTGTCTCGTATATTTTCTGATGGTAAAGAATATCGTTTCGGCCATTTTGCCTTTTGCCTTGTCTATTCTTACTGCGGTGCCGTCTTTTAGTGGTGCTATGGGCAAAAAGACAGAGATAGAATCAAAATCATGCAAACCATTTACCACGGCGTGATATTCTTTTTGCACTTCACGGTGCTCAAACTGCATGGCGAGGTTTCGGTATGCCTCAGGATTTTTTGCAATGACCAACGCTCCAGAAGTTTCTTTGTCTAATCTATGGCAAAGCTGCACATCTCCGTAAGTTTCGCGGGCAAGTTTCAGAATGCTTATAGAGCGATCGGCGGTGCGTTCGTCTAACGAAGGTACAAATGGCGGTTTATTGATAACCATATAGTTATCATTCTCAAAAATCACTAACTCTTTAAAATCTAAATTCTTTGGTGCTTTTTTAAACCTACTTAAATCCATCCTGCCGTTTGTTATTACAGTACAAAGCTACGCAATTTCCTTGGGTGGTTTGGCCAAATGGAACGTAAATCTTGTGCCTTTGTCTATTTTTGAGGTTACGTTTATGGTAGAATCGTGGGCGTTTAAGATATGTTTTACGATGGCCAAGCCCAATCCTGTACCACCTACTTCTCGTGATCGACTTTTGTCAACTTTATAAAAACGTTCAAATATCCTAGGGAGTTGATCTTGTGGAATGCCCGGACCATTATCTTCTATAACTATTTCTACTTTCTTGTTTTCTGCATTGAGTTCAACCAATACTTTACCGTTATCACGGCCATATTTTATCGCGTTATCTATCAAGTTTATCAGCACTTGAGACAGGCGTTGCTTATCTCCATACACCCAACATTCTCTCAGGTCTTTGGGTTTATATACCAACGTTGTGTTTCTTTTATTGGCCTTATTTTCAAGCTGTTCGAATATCTCTTTGACCAATTCTAAAATATCAAAAGCTCCAAATATCATTTTTATGTCGCCGGTTTCTACCTGGGAAAGCACCACAAGGTCTCTTACCAGAATATCCAAACCATCTAGGCTTTTGGCGGCTTTTTTCAAGAATCTTTCGGCTATAACTGGATCTTCTAATGCACCATCAATAAGCGTATGTACAAAGCCCTGAGCTGCAAAAATGGGGGTTTTTAGTTCATGAGAAACGTCAGCCAAAAACTCCCTTCGGAAAATCTCCATCCGTTTTAGCTCATCAATCTCCTCTTGTTTTTTGCTGACATAATTAGAAATTTCCCTATTGAGTTTTTTGAGTGGGTTTACGCTTTTCAGTAGTGATTTTCTTGAAATATCGAAGTCGCGAATTTTGAGTTTTTGGATGCTAGCATAAATCTCATTTACTTCTTTAAATACCAGTAAGTCAATGATATAAAACATAAAAAAGAAGGTAGAAAAGAAACTACCAATGGCTGCAATAAATAACATAGCCAAGTTTACCTCAGGTACAAAACTCAGGAAGCCAGTAGTAATACTAGAAACAAGTAGCGATGCAAAAAGAGAAATCCACCTAGGCGATAAGAACATACGTAATCTTTAGCACAACGAAATTGGGGTTTTATAGGCTATAAAGCAAATTTTATGCTAATTATCTGTCTTAAACATATATCCTACGCCCTTGAGCGTGCCAATATATTGGTCGCCAATTTTTTCTCTGACTTTACGAATGTGAACGTCAATGGTACGTTCAACAACAAAAACATCTGAACCCCAAATCTTCTGAAGTAAGCTTTCTCTTGACTGAACTTTATTAGGAACTGTGGCTAGATAATGTAGAATTTCAAATTCTTTTTTAGGTAAAACAACGACCGAACCATCTTCTTTGGTGACAGAATAAGTCTCCTTGTTTATCGTCAATCCTGCAATATGCAAAACTCCTTCGTCTGAACTTTTTTGGGTTTCCTTTCTAAAAAAAGCATTTATTCTACTTAAAAGTGCACGTGGTTTTATAGGCTTGGTAAGATAATCGTCTGCCCCTACTTCGAATGCGGCCACTTCAGAATATTCTTCAGCTCTGGCTGTAAGGTAAAGTAAATGTATGTGTTTTAGTTTTTCTGTGCTTTTGATGATTTTTCCGGCTTCAATGCCATCCATAATGGGCATCATAATATCCATCAATATCAAATCTGGCATAAATTGTTTGGCTGCTTCTATGCCCTCAAGGCCATTTGCTGCAGATTTTACCTCATAACCTTCTTTTTCTAGATTATAAATCAATAGCTCAAGTATGTCTGCGTCGTCGTCAATGACAAGTACTTTTTTAGCCATATTTATTATTTGTTAAATGAACGTTAAAATTCTGGTACAAAAGTAGACTAACTAAACCTGAGGTGTGTTAAGCCAGTGTTAAATTTCTATGGAATAAATCTTACGCTGTTCGTTGGTAAAGACAATTTTCGAGTTGTTTTCAAAGACTACGGCTTCCGTTTGATTCTTACCAAGTTTGATACATTTCAAAGGCTTCTTAAAGTTTATTTGATTGTTTTCTATGCCATAAATCATTAATTTTCCATAGGTTATAAGAGCATACTTTGTTCCATCCGGACTAATATCTGCCCCAGTTACCTGAGCCTTAAAGTAAACCTGGTCTTTTGGAGAAACCGAATATTCACCAGATTTATCTGGCAAAACATATAGTTTAGTGAGTTTTTTGCCCTTGTTCCAACTTTTAGTAAATAGATAAAGTGAGTCGTTTTTCCAAAAGAACGCTTCACAATCAAAAATTCGATTAGAAGTATCTGCAGGAGTTTGGTCGGCATATTTGAAGTTTATTTTTTCCACACCATAATACCCTCTTTTATAAATAGTTAAATCATCTCTACGGTTCGAATTATTACCAAAATCACCCATATATAGGTTGCCTTTGTCATCTTTGGCAAGATCTTCCCAATCAATATTAACAGCATTTGGCACATCTAAAGTATCAAACATCAAACCCTCTGCATTCACCATATACAGTTCTGGGCTACCACCAGAATCGTTATGTGTCCAATAATAGCCGTCTTGCCACGCTTTGCTTAAACCCGAGTTTTCACCAATACAAACCGGAAACTTACCCGTTTTCTCGATTTTAGGTTTACTTTTCACAAAAAAGGCATTCTTAACCTCGTAATTGCAGGAGCAAGTGGCTGTTTTGAGAGCAAAAAGAAAAAGATATAGTTTATATATAATCATCTTTTCAATTTTTCGATTTCTAAAATCACGTCTAAAATACCTTTCAAGGGAATTTTCACCCAACCTGGACGATAATTTAACTCATAACCCAACTCATAAACCGCTTTTTCTAATAAATGAAATTGCAATAAATAATTGATCTCGTTGTTGTTCTTCAAAAGCGGATGCAAAGGCCCAAAATACCCAAGGTATTCTTCCAAATAGGTATCTCTCATGAGTTTATACCACCTATCGGTTGCTCTTTGAAGTACTTTTTCGTCTAATTCCATGGTTTCAGGACTGTTAAACAATTTGGCCGAAACAGCATAATGGTAAGAACGAATCATCCCAGCGACGTCTTTCAGAGGTGAATGCTTCACTTTTCTGCTTGAAATGGTGCTTTCAGGCTCACCTTCAAAATCGATAATAACCAAGTCTTCTTCACAAACTAAGACCTGCCCGAGGTGGTAATCACCATGGATTCTCGTTCGGAATGATTCAATTGGCCTTGTAAGAATTTGATCCACAAAATCCAAAATCAAGTCTTTGGCCTCCATAAATTTCCAAGCCAAAATCTGCGAAGCTTCGTCAAGTGACAAATAATTATCTGTCAAAAGATTGTAGCGATGTTCGAGCAAATCTTCTACTTTTTGGTGAATAAATCTACGGTAAGGTCTGTCGAAATTATCTGCTCTAAAACCCTCATCGCCATGAATACTGAAAAGGGCATCGTGCATTTGAGCTGTTCTTACCCCCAAAAGGGCCACTTTTTCAAAAACATTTTCTTTAACTTGGAAATTACCGTCAACAAAAGCAAACATGAATTCGTTGAGATAATCGCCGGTTTTTGACCAATTGTCTTTTTCGTTAGAAATGACCTCCACCAGTAAACCGAAAGTGATGTCGCTTTCCAATTTTCTTTCTAATGTAACGCTTCCACAAAACCTAGGAATGTTCTTAAAATCTGAGTTTTGTGTGATAAACTGCACCATTTCCACCTCAGGATTGGTTTCGCTGAAGAGCTTACGGTATAATTTAAAAAAATATTTTTCGCCAAAAACAAAGGCTGTATTGCTAGAATCTATTTCAGGAATCACACTTTCAGCAGCCGTCTCATCTTCCAAGCCTTTCCCCTTTTCAAATTTCAGTAAGTCATTGTCTATCTGAAGGATACCGTTGTTAGCCACTATATTATGAAAAATAGCCTCTCTAAAAGCAATATCAAAAACAGCCTCAACCAAATAGCCCTCTTTATCTTCGAGTGTGGCCGGACTAATAATCGCCTTTTCTGGCAAGTCTGCAAACGTTTTTTCAACAAAAGACAAAGGAAACATATAGGTCTCATTGTCGCCCTCCGGATATTTCACAGATATGATGCTGAAGAAAAACTGCTTTTCTTCATCGGTCATTCTTACTACCTTGGTAATTTTTAGACGCCAATTCTTGCGTGCTTTCCCAGCAAACCATCGGCATTTGACAAAATAGTCGGGCAATAAATTATCCTCTAAAACGGTGTGAACATATTTGTCCTTTTCAAAACCTTCCCAGTCGAGCTGTAAAACAAATTTTGACATAATTTTCGGTCAAGTATTTTTCAACAAATTAATAGGAGATTTGAGAATAAAAAAGCATTTATCTCAATTTCTCCTCGAAAAGTTTCAATATCCTTTTGTACTCATCTGTCCACGAACTCGGCTCCACAAAGCCATGGTCTTCAACAGGATAAGATGCAAGCTCCCAATTATCTTTCTTCAATTCTATCAAACGCTGACTCAAACGAACAACATCTTGATAATGGACATTAACATCTACGACACCATGACAAATCAATAGGTTATTCTTTAGTCCACTGGCAAAATATATGGGCGAGCTTTTGTGATATGCAATACTGTCAGTTTGGGGTGTATTGAGGATATTCGATGTGTATCCATGGTTGTAGGCGGCCCAATCTGTAACAGGTCTAAGTGCAGCTCCAGCCTTGAATACATCTGGTGCTGTAAAAAGCCCCATAAGTGTAATAAAACCACCATAAGAACCACCATAAATTCCAATTTTTTTGGAATCAACGCCATAATTTTTAACCAAATATTGAGCCGCATCAACATGATCTGACAAATCTTTGCCGCCCATGTGTCTGTATATACCAGTTCTTACATCTCGACCATAACCTGCTGATGCTCTGTAGTCTATATCCAAAACTGTATAACCCAAATCAGTCAAAAGGTTATGAAACATATATTCTCTAAAATAGCTACTCCACCATTTGTGGGCATTTTGTAGATAGCCAGCACCATGTACAAATATTACAGCAGGCTTTGTTCCTGCTTTTTTGCCTTTGGCGGTTGGCTCATAAATTCTACCATATATTTCCTGTCCATCAGACGCTTTAAAAGTAATAATTTTCGGATCTCTCCATGGATAAGCCTGAAAATCAGCTGTAAGTGAGTTTGTAATTTTTTCAGAAACTGCTCCAGCTTCGTTTTTTTGTAAATACAACTCCCATGGCTTGTTTGAATACGAATATCTAATGGCCAGTTGTTTCTCATCGGGTGAAATTGTCACCTCATGAGCACCTGTCAATTCGGTTATTTTCGTAAGCTTAGTGCCATCTACTGATAAATGATAAAAATGTTGTTCGCCTGGATGAACCTGATTGGTGGTAATAAAAAACTTGGTTTTGTCTTGAGATAAAGCTACCTTTTGCACCTCAAATTTACCAGATGTTAGGGCTACTTTAGTTTTAGCCGTCAAATCGAATCTATAAAGGTGAGCATATCCTGTTTCTTCTGATTGAAAAAAAATGGTGTTTTCATCTAAAAAACCCAAGGTGCTTGCAAAGTTAGAAATGCCTGGTCCGCCAATCCAAGCCTCATCTCTTTGATGATCTAAACTTTGAACTCGTCCAGTTGACATGTCAACTTTTACGATCCAACGGTCTTTATGATCCACCGTTCTTGCTTCTGCCACCAAGTTTGTTCCCATCGGCGACCAGGTAAAATTGGAGAACTGCACCACACGACCTTTCGCTTTTGTAACACTATCAATTTTCGGATAATCTTTGAAATATTCTGGAAATTTTTCCAAACCAGGCAAACCTTTTGACGAAATCTTGAAAACGGTATCGGCCAAAGCATTGAACAAATAAGATTCTGAAGTCATTTGTGGAGAGCCTACTTTGTTTCTACCTGGAATATCCTCGGTGTATCCCGATGCATTTACATAATTTGGCACTATGGTGTTCTTTTGTGTCTTTGGTGTTTCCAAAACACTATAAATCAACATATTTAGATTTGGACTCACTTGCAAACCTCCTAGTCTTTTGTCGTCCAGATATATCTTTTTTAGTCCTTTTTTGGGTGGATTGTTCTTTTTGGCTTGTGTTTCTTTATTTTTTCTTTCTTCAAGCACATCAAATAATTCTACCTGATCTTTTTCTAACCAAAGCTCTTCTTCTGTTTTTTTCTTTTCAGAAGCTTTTGAACCGGATTGAAAATCAGTCAATTGTTTTACAAATCCATCATTGATATTTTGGGCATATAAATTTTGGCCTCTTCTGAAAATTATAGTTTCATCGTCAAGAGAAAACTCTGGTAAAGACTCTATATCAACCGTTTTCGTTAATCTTTTTACAAGGTTAGTACGCAAAAATTGCAAATACAAATCGCCTTCTTTTACAAAAACTTTCTTAGTTTGGTCATTTGAATATGCACCAGTTGGAGAAAGCTTTTCTCTTTGCTTTACAGAAAGTTTCTCCGTTTTTTGAATTTGTAAATTATATGCATAAAGCGAATCACCTAAGTTTTTCTCTGGATTCCAGTTGAAATAAATGTTTTTACTATCTTCTGACCAAGAAATATTAGAAGGCGATGTCCCAATCCATTTTGGATCTTGCATGATTTTGTCTACCGAGAGTTTAGACTGTGCAAATACACCTAAAAAGCAGAAGCTCAACAGAGCCATTAGTTTGATTTTCATTGATTTATAGAGGTTTGATGAAATTATTTCATTAATAAATTTTCTAATATTACCACAGATTTGACGCCTGCTTTTTTCCGGAGTTCCCTGTTAAAAGCACCCAAAATGATATCTTTATCTCCATCTTTGTCAAAATCTCCTGCATCCATTGTGAGCCACTTATGACTAGATACTTTCTTTTTTGAACTTACTTCGAATTTTAAATTTGCTTGGCCTTCAAAATACAAAAATGCTTCGTTTCGCTTTTTGTCCGGAAAAAATGAAATAACCGCCAAATCGAAATCTTTGTCATTGTCAAAATCTTCAGCAATTACTTTGGATGCTCCGTTAATCGGGTAAAAGTATTTTTCTTTGAACTCCGCATTCCTTTCATTAAGATAAATACGAACACCGTGAAAAGGTTTCTTGGTGATACTCAAATCGGCATTATCGCCGTTTGTATAGACAAAATCCAAGTCGCCATCAAAGTCTAAATCCTTGGCCTCAAAATAACTCGAGCCAAAATAGGATGGAAAACTCATCAAAGTTTTCATTTCGAACTCGCCATTTCCTGTATTTCTAAATAAAACAATGGCCTCCCTTCCTTGCGTCATCAATGCCAAAATATCTTTCTTGCCGTCTTTGTCAAAATCTACTTGATAGACTACCCTCGCTCCTGGCTCATTATTTAAAATATTCCCCTTAAAGGTTTTGCCATCATACCAAGTCAAATTCCCCGTCAGATTACCGAAATTTGAAATGATAAAGTCCTCGTAATTGTCACCATTTAAATCGGCCAAAACCATGTGTACTGGTCTGTGCAGTTTATCAATCAACACTTTATTTCCTGCAAGGAGTCTTCCCTCTGACAAATCTGATGGATTAAGGATACCAACTTCTAAGTTTACTTTACCTAGGTTTTTGTGATACTTTATATCCACCACAGGACTTTTTGTTTTTATGGAATCAATTAAATTGCCATTTGAGGAAAGTGAATAAACAGTACTTTTTATGGACGTCCCTATAAAAGTTTGATTTTTTGTCGAATCAAAATGAGTTAATACGATTTCATTTGCATCAATTTCCTGCTCTTTTAAAGAAAATTCCAAAAGCTCTTTTGTATTTAAAATCTCGTTTTGGATTAATGAATCTGGAGCATTTTCTCCATAATACTTCAAAATCTTTTCCCAATCCGCTTTGGCCATTACAGGATTTTGAGGATAAACGCCCGAATTTATGATGGCCATCATTTCGTCGTTGGAGAAGTTCATCATTTCCAACATAAACTCTCCCTGACCTAGTCTTAGAGCCATTTTGGGTAATACACCATTTAGCCAAATAGCTTTGGGCAAAGAATTGGGGTCTGGAAAAATATGACATCCTGAACAATGAATCTTAGCCAATTCTTCTCCTGAAAGATTCGATTCTTCCGGTGTAGTTATTTCAGAAGAACTTCCTTTTTTACAAGAATATCCAATGACCCAGATAAACAACAAACCAATTAACGAATACCTCATAATTAGTTTATTTTTAAACCTTTAGCCCCAATAGGTAAAATAATATATCTGGCCGACTGACCTAGATATCCAGATCCATAATAAATTTCTTTTTTTGTTTTCTTACCATTCAACTCATAGGCATATGACTTAGCCGAAGGATCTAAGATAGAAATTTGCTTTTTGAGAGGAGTTTTAAACATTTTCAAAGGTCCTCTATTTTGCGAAGCCAAAAGGCTAATTTCTCCTTTGATGTTAGCTATACTTACTAAGGCCTTGGCATCACTCGGAACATAGAATCCGGAGTTTTTAATAACCTTAAACTCACCACCACCTGAACCTTTCAAATATACACCGTTAGATGCATCATAACGTCCAACTGAGATTTCATTACCAAAATTATTCCCAGAAACTACAATATCTTGAATACCATCACTATCAAAATCCTCAACAATAATACCATTTGCTGAGCTAAACTGAACCTCTATCGGCAAATCTTTGACCAAGAATTTACCACCACCTTGATTTAAAATGATTACAGATTTCATAAAACTTAACTCTAAATCTTGGGCATCCTTCTTTTCGTCCTTTGTCAATAAATTATCAATATTTGCATTTGCAAAATCCTTGTAAGACACAAACCTTGAACGCGTAACGTTGAGCTGCTTATTTACATCGTCTTTTCCGTTGAAAGGCACCAAAAACTTCTCTTTTTTTTCATTAATAAAATACACAAAAGGTATAATATCATAATTTCCATTGTTATCAAAGTCTTTGGCCAAAACCCTTGCTGGTTCTTTTTCATTACCCTTAAACAAAGCATTGAGGCCTATATTTCCTAGAACATAATCCATATCACCGTCATTGTCAAAATCACCTGCATTGGTCGAAGTCCACAGTCCTTTCAAATTTCCCAATCCTGTATCTTTAACTTCTGAAAGTTTTCCTTTTTGGTTTTTGAAAAACCTTGGTGCCGACCATTCACCAGCAACCAGAAGGTCCATCCAGCCGTCGTTGTCAAAGTCTGTCCAAAGGACATCACAGATCAATCCCAAATTTTTGAGTTCTGGAAGACTTACATTGGTAAACTTGGCATCACCGTTTTTAGAATCATTTCTAAAAAGATAAGAATCGGTGAATTTAGGATATTCTCCTGGTACATTTCTTCCGGCCACAAATAAATCCAAATCTCCGTCGTTGTCGTAATCTGACGCTCTTACGCACGAGGTACTGGTACCAAAAGCCGGAATAGCATTGGGGTTTTCCACAAAATTGCCTTTACCGTCGTTGGTATAAAGCATATCACGGAAATGTTTATCTTCTTTCCGACCTTCACTACCACCTCTGCATAGGTACAAATCTAAATCCTTGTCCCCATCAGCATCAAAAAGCAGCGAACCTAAGTCCTCTTCTAACTTATTTGGCAATTCATATTGGGCCAAAAGCGTCTTTCTATTAAATGTTCCATCGGCATTTTGAGTAAAAAACACGCCGCTATAACTTCGGCCTCCACCAAGGAAAACATCTTCTAAATTGTCCCCATTGATGTCACCAACAGACATGCCAGGTCCTAACTCTGAAAGCTTGGAGGGCATCAAGTTCTGGACATTAAAATCAATGAAATCTAATTCCTTATGTACAAAATCAAGCTTTGAAATATCTGTAATATCTTCAAAAACCAGCTTTCCCAAGTTAGTGTCGTAATTTGTTTTAGACAAAGCATTTTTGATATTAACCTCTAGAATCTGATCTATTTTCGGATTCAAAATGATTTGAGACATACCATTGTACCACTGAACTTCTAGTTTTTTTACTTTTTTATTTCCCAATCCAAAATGAATAAATGGCTCAACACTCGACAAATAGCCTCTAAAAGGGTTGTTTTCATGAATCATTTTTTCGCCATTCTCAAACTCCAATAGGACCACTGCACCTAATCCATTTATATTATTTTTGTCGCCAATAGTCTTAATTCTCAAGAAATGACTTTCTTTGTTTTTGTCAAATTCAATTTGATTGTTTTTAAATACAAATGCAGAGTCGTTTATGTTGTTTACCAAATAGTCCAAATCTCCATCATTATCCAAGTCGGCATAAACTGCCCCATTGGAGAAAGAAGGAATGTCCATCCCCCATTTTTCAGTTACGTCTTCAAACTCCAAATTTCCTTTATTTCTGTAGGCATAATTACTAATCTTAACTTCAGGTATTTGCCCCAAAATAAAGGTCTTCTCAGCCAAATTTTCAGCCTCAGATCTAAATGCCATAAAATCACGGTCGGTCACATCTTTTGGAAAACCATTGGTGATGATTATATCTCTAAAACCATCGTTGTCAAAATCTGCTAATGATGGTGTCCAACTCCAATCCGTTTCTGCTATTCCAGAAAGCAAACTTACCTCACTAAACATCGCTTGCTTGTTGTTGGCTAATTTTCCATTGTTTATTTGAAGTGTATTCCGCATGTATTGGTAGGTGTAACCAAACTCATCGCTTAATTTGAACAATTGATAATTATTTGGTGGAGCCAAAACTTTCTTTCTCAAATTATTTTTGGCCAACATATCCACTGCAAAAACATCCAATAAACCATCGTTATTTATATCAGCCACATCGTTGCCCATGGCCGAACTACTGGTATGTTTAAAATATTGATTGGCTTGGTCAGTAAAAGTACCATTTCCATTGTTTATATAAAGTAAATCATCGGCTGCATAGTCGTTGGTTACATAAATATCTTTCCAACCATCTTTGTTGATGTCGCAAATATTTAGGCCGAGACCATAACCTTCAATGATAATACCAGCCTCTTTCGAAACATTGGTATAGTAGGAATGACCCAATTTCTCATCAAAATCACATCTATATAATCTATCGGTATTTGGATAAGTACCGTCTTTAACTTTTGGTCTAAAAGTATTGGGGTATTGGTCGATTTCGTTTGTAAGTACATATAAATCTAAATCTCCATCGTTGTCATAATCAAAAAAAGCTGCATTCTCAGAATGGCCTGAATCGTTTACACCATATTCGGCACCCATTTCTTTGAATACGGGCGTTCCGTCTTTCAATCCCTGATTGACAAACAATAAATTCTGTCTTTCAGAAGCCGGTTCTTTTACAGTAGCTGCCACGTAGACATCCATCCAGCCATCACTGTTGATGTCTACAATAACTACTCCGGCACACCACCTGTTGGCAGCTTCAATACCAGCTTTTACTGAAATGTCATCGAACTTAAAATCACCTTTGTTTAGATATAATTTATTCGCAACTTGATTTCCACTAAAAAACACATCTTGCAATCCGTCTTTGTTAAAATCTGCAATCCCAACACCAGAGCCATTATAGACATATTCAAAATCCAAAATATTCATAGAATCGTTTTCGATTATTCTATTTGAAAACTGAATACCAGAGTCTTCCGCATCTATTTTGGTAAAAAGGGTATCGTCTTTGCAAGAGAAGAAAGTACTAATGATAAGGAGAGTAGTTAAAATTCTAAACGTCATATTGGGTCAAATTAATCTAGCCCAAAAATAACAAAAAAAGGGCAGAAGCTTTGCTTCTACCCTTTTTAAAATATCTCGAATCTTAGAATTAATATCCAGGATTTTGAGTTAAGATATCTTTTCCTTGAACGTCAATTTGAGGCTGAGGAATTGGTAAATATTCGTTTTTACCTTTGGTGAATTTCGCTCCACCAAATTTAGCCACCAATATTTTACTTTCGTAAGCCAAGTAATTGTTCAATTCAGTTTCAGCAATTCCCCATCTTACTAGGTCAAAGAATCTGTGTCCTTCTTGAGCTAGCTCAAGCATTCTTTCCATTCTTACCGCTGATCTTGCTACTGCTTTGTCAGTCCAAGGTGCACTGTAAGTAGCTATGTTATAATTAGCCGCAAACTTAGACTTGTCACTGTTTTCAGTAACCCAGCTAGCTTTGTTAGCAGCTCTTCCTCTTACCATGTTGGTATATTCACGAGCTTTCTCCAATGAACCAGCCTCAATTTCAGCTTCAGCTGCCATCAATAAAACGTCAGCAAAACGGATGATGTTGAAGTTCATAGTTGCATAACCTCGTGTCCAAGAAGAACCGTCAGTCAAAGTATTCTCTTGACGTTTGTAGTAAACAAATTTCTTAGGAGAATAAGGACCTGCATATACTTGAGAACGAATCCAGTCTTTACCAGGATGCTCTGTCCAGTCTAAATAAGGAATACCTCTACGACCTACAGTGAAATCCAAACGTGGGTCAACAGGACCTGCATCTTCAGTGAATGGAGCAGAAGATTCTACACCATAATCATGCTTCAATTGATTTGCACCTGAATTGTAAGATCCATCCAATAAAGGAAGACCATCTTTTGTACGGTATGCATTAGCCAATGAGAAACTTGGTTGGAAAAATCCACAACAGTTACCAGGACCGTTAGTACCTGTGTTGTATGGATAGTTCAAATCATCAAACCAGTTAGAGTTGTTTACGTTTTGCGTGTTCATAGAAGACTGTAACGCAAATACTGATTCTTCGTGGTTATCATTTTCAGCATTGAAAACCTCAGAGAAGTTTGAAACCAAAGCATATTTCTTACCGTTGGTTGTTTTACCGCTAGAAATTACTTGATCAAACAATGTTTTAGCTTGAGCAAATTTCCCTTGGAATAAATTAGCTTTAGCTAAATAAGTAGCAGCAGCCCATTTGTTTACTCTACCTGCTTGAGATTGAGTCTCAGGTAGGTTGTCCATAGCAAATTTAAAATCAGCTTCAATTTTATCCCAGAAGTTCGGCGAGTTTTTAACAGCCTCTATTCCTTTACCATAATCAACTGTTTCGTCGATGTAAGGAACACTATTGAATAATTTTTTCAATTCAAAATAATAGTGTCCACGTAAGAATCTCGCCTCACCGATGATTCTCTTTTTGTCTGCATCTGAAAGAGCAGTAGAAACGTTGGCCAAACGAATAGTTGCGTTACAACGTGAGATACCCTCGTACTTAGGTCTCCAAGTATCGTTAACATCACCGTTTGTAGCATCTACTTCATAACGTTGCATAGGGTTGATGGCTGTGTAGTCACCTGGGTCAGTACCCTTGTTAGCCTCACCACCCATTATACTTCCATATACCCAGTTGTTTGGAGCACCCAAACGAGAATATCCTCTGGCGTTCAATGATGAATATGCTCCAATCAGAGCACCTTCAACACCCGCCTTACTGGTCAATTGAGCTTCACTCAATGATGCAGTAGCAGGAATATCGAGAAAACTATCTTTACAAGAGAAAGCTACAGTCAATAACGATACCGTTACGATTACTGCTTTTTTTGTATTTAAAAATTTTGTCATAATTGTAAAAAATTTAAAAAAATTTGTTTTTTAGAAACCTAGGTTGATTGAAACGTTAAAGCTACGAGTAACAGGGTAGTTACCTACGTCAATACCAAACTGTTGGTCAGCGTCACCACCTACTGCAGGATCTAATCCAGAGTATTTAGACAACGTCAATAAGTTGTTAGTTGAAGCTGCAATTCTAGCTCTTGAGAAACCTAATTTCTTAGCTACTGAAGTTGGAACAGTATAACCAACCGCAATGTTTTGTAATCTCAAATAAGAACCGTCTTCCACATACCATGAGTTTTCAGCACCTGAAGTAGAGATGTTTGAAGCCGACTCCCAGATTGGAGCTAAAGCATTGTCACCCAATGCTGGTGTCCATGATTGTTTCGCTCTTTCACCTTTACCAGCACCTTCAAATGTTCCGTGGAAATCTGTGAACCACTTAGACATGTTAAAGATTTCGTTTCCTAGGAAGAAGTTAGTATATGTAGCAAAATCCCAGTTTTTGTATGTCAACGAGATATTCAAACCACCATTGTAAGGAGCCACTGGGCTTCCCAAGAAAGTTCTATCATCCGGAGTGATTTTGCCATCACCGTTAACATCTTGGTATTTGAAACGACCCACACCTGCACCTGATTGAGCAGGGCTGTTTTTAACGTCTTCAGCACTGCTGAAATATCCAAGAACCTTGTATCCAAAATATGATGAAAGTGATTGTCCAACTGCGTTTCTGATAGGGTTAATACCTCTATAACCAAAACCGTTCACAAAATCCACACCTGGGTTAAGAGCTGTGATTTCGTTTTGTAGGAATGAATTGTTCAATGTCAATTCATATTTCAAATCGCTAGTGATATTTCCTCTATTGATAATTTGGAAGTCGATACCTTGGTTTCTCATTGAACCGATGTTGATCAATGGAGCAGAAGCACCAGGACCAGCAACAGCAGGAATCGGAGCAGTAAATAACAAGTCACGTGTATCTTTTCTCCAAACGTCCAAAGCAACTTCCCACTTACCGTTAGCCATAGTTGCATCAACACCTATGTTTGAAGTAACTGAAGTCTCCCATTTAGCATCAGGGTTTCCGATACGTGAACGGTAGTAACCTTCATCAGCACCACTGCTTTGACCAGCAATTGGATAGAATGAAAATCCTCTGCTACCAGCAAACAATGAGAACTGGTTAGCTGGGTTTACGTTGTTTGAGTTACCCATTTCACCATAACCTACTCTCAATTTCAAGTCAGAGAAGAAAGGAAGATCTTTCATGAAGTCTTCGCTCGTAATTCTCCAAGCTGCTGAGAACGCAGGGAATGTACCATATCTAGCGTTTGGTCCAAATCTTGAAGAACCATCACGTCTAACTACTCCAGTGAAATAATACTTCTCGTTGAAGTTATAATCTAATTTAGAGAAAAGAGAGTAGAAGTTAACTCCTTTGCTCAAACCACTGTTTGCTGTAGGGCTTTGAACCGCAGCCAATGTCACAAAGTTAGGGTCCATTGAGAATGGGTTGATACCACCAGCATTCACGCTTCTACCTGATCCACTGTTCAAGGCTTCTTGTCCAGCTAAAACTTGGAAATTGTTTTTATCTCCTAATTTGAAACGATAGTTTGCTGTGTTTGTGATAACCCAGTCAAATCCATAACCACCACCTTCACTGAATGAATCAGAAGCTTGTGGCTCTGAATCTCCCAAATATCTGTTATCATAGTTTACGAAATAGTTATTTCCAAAGTTAGAACCAACTGAACTTCTTAAAGTTAAGTTTTTGATAGGGTCAATTTCTAGGTAGATGTTACCCATTCCACCGATACCAAATCCTCTGTCATATTGGTTGTTGTACTCTCTTTCACGAACTGGGTTTCTTGGGTTGTTGAAACCAGCAGCCTTAGTAGAAGCAAACTGACCATACTCATCAAATACAGGAATTACTGAAGGCATACGATAAGCAGATAAGATAGTGTTTTCGTCATCAGAAACACCTCTACCACCAGTACCACCTAATTGTCCGTCAACCTGACGATAAGTAATTTGCAAGTTTTGACCGATTCTAACTTTCTTATGTAAGTCAAACTCCGTGTTGATCCTTGCAGCATATCTATGGAAGTCGTTGTACAATAAAATACCTTGTTGATCTTGAGCAGAAAGACCCAAATAGAATCTGCTTCTGTCAGTACCACCCGAGAATCCTAAGCTCTGACGAGACATAAGACCTGTACGAGTAATTTCATCATACCAGTTTGTACCAGCACGATTTGGCTTGATCAAGAAAGTAGTCAAAGGACTCGCAGCTTTTGCAGCGTCAATAGCGGCTCTGTCAATAGTTCCTCTTACACCGTTTTGACCATTAGCGTGCAAATAATCAGGCAAAGTAGCCTGAGCTGAATTTCCATACTGTGGGTGGGTATAAGCAACAGCTGTACCGTTGGCAGCAGCGTTGTTTCTATAAGCCACGTGCGTCCAATCTGCTTGCTCTTGTGGAGTTAACATTTTAGGCACCCCGTCAACATTAGGATCTGTAGCTCCAAACAATCCATTATAAGATATTTGAAGACCTTTGTTACCTTTTGTTCCTTTCTTAGTGGTCATTACAATTACACCATTGGCAGCTCTTGCACCATAGATAGAAGCAGCAGCAGCATCTTTCAATACTGTTGTGGTTTCGATATCATCAGGAGAAACAAAGTCAATAGAACTTACAGGCACACCATCAACTACATAAAGAGGCTCATTACCACCAAATGCACCAAAACCTCTAACTCTAATGATAGAAGAAGTTCCTGGTTGACCGTTGGTGATTACTGTAAGACCTGATACTCTACCTTGAAGTTGTTGTTCAACGTTACCTGAAGGAATTTGAGCCAAGTCTTTAGCTTTTACAATTGAAGCAGCAGCTGTTGATTCTTTTTTGTTAGTAATAGAGTAACCTGTAACGATTACCTCATCTAATGAAGCTGCGTCAGTTTCTAAACTTACATTGATTGAAGATTGATTACCTACGGTAACCTCTTTTGATTTGTAACCAACAAAGCTGATTACCAATACGTCACTTCCTCCTCTTACATCGATAGAATAGTTTCCATCTCCGTCTGTAGCCACACCTTTTGTAGTACCTTTAATTACTACCGATGCACCTGGCACCCCCGAATTGTCACCCGCGTCCGTGACCTTACCGCTTACCTTTCTCCCTTGAGCAAATGCAAACTGTGACGTTAAAGCCACACCGAACATAAGCATCAAGAAAGACCTCAAATAAAGTTTTACTTTCATAGAACTTGATGGTTAAAAATGATTAAATAGATTGATTAATTCAAACAAATTGTTTGAATAGTGCAATATTAGGCATAAAATATGAAATGTCAATAGTACAGATAAAAAAATTGCACTTAATCATGAAAAAAAATCCTTTTGGTCGATGAAAATTCAATTTTTTAGTAAAAAAGTGTTAGTAAATCACCAATTATCATAAAAATTTCACAAAAAATATTTGAAACTTTCATTTTTTTACAAAATTGAAAAATTGGAAATATACAAATGTAACTAAAAGCCTAAAAGTCAAATTACAGGTAAAAATTTATGTGCTTGGTGATGAGTTTCTAAAAAATTAGCTTTTTTTTTTAAACAAACTCTTGAGTTTTTTCAGTTAGAACCAATTACACATTTTACCAGAAAATCTTGATTAATTTTAGGTGAATATAATTTTACTTTGTAAACATAATAGCCCACTGGCAACAACTCACCTTCATTTGACAATCCATCCCATTCAATTTCTCCACTCGAACCAAGAATGGCATTGTTGCTCAAATTCCTAACGAGTTTTCCATTTTTATCCATTATGTCTATTTTGGCTGCAAAACCCTGCCCGTTCAAATTGTACTTTAGAAAGGTAGTTGAGTTTCCACTCAGTTGATAGGGATTAAAAATTATAGGTTCGGCATAAAATACGTTCTTGATATTTTCCGTAAAGCTTTGAGAGTTAGGTGAACCTGGCGTAGCAAATCCAAAATCAGAAGCGGCAGATGTCCAAATTGATTTTTTGGTTAAATCAAAATTGGTTCTTTCAAGAGAAATACCCTCTGGGTTTACTATTAATTGATTGTGCATCTTTTCTGAATAGGAAAACCTATCAAATTCTACATCGTTTTTGTCTAAAACTATGACAGTCCCATCATCATTATTAAATGAAGGCATTTTCAAAACTTCAATTATGTGCCCATTTTTGGGATAATTTTGTTGCAGATAGTTCTTGTCCTTTGAAAATGCTATATAGTTTCTGGGCTTTATCAAGAGATCGTAGTTGGCGATTTCACTTATTTCGGATATCTCCCCTTTTGAATTCAGTTTGGCAAATTTCCATCCTCTTAGATTTAATATTTTATCAGAAGAATTAAAAAGTTCTACAAAATCTTCTCCTCCAGTTTTGGGATTAAATAGAATTTCGGAAAGCAAAATTTCTCCTAATTGGGCTGGAACTAAGTTGGCCAAGGCAATAAGGTGTCTTTCAGATATATTTCCAGAACAATCTTCCAAATTATCCACAATGAGTTCAATACTTTCGCCTTCTTCCACCGGATGCTTGAGTTTAATAATTACCTTGTTGGTCTGGTAGAGTTCGTAGCTTAAGTCAATAACTTCATTTAATCCATCTTTTATTTTGAAGTTGTTTTTTTCTTTTATAAAATCGATAGATACATCCTCATCAAAATTCAGGGTCAATACATTAATATCTAAATTGAAATTCAATAATTTAGGACCTGAAATGTCGGGATTTGCTTTTATAACTGAATTAGCTTTGCCTGGCGTACCTCCAATTGCGTCCGTAGAAGAGGCCCAATTTTGATTTTTTACGCATGGAAAACTTGTGTCAATCATCTCTAAACTTATACCTCCTTCGTTTTTTAAATTGTGCCAACTTGAACTGTAATTGATGTGGAAAACATCATGACCACCTTGATTTTGCAAAACCAAAAGTGCTCCTTCATTGCTAAGTGAGAAATTTGGCAAAGGAATAATCGAACCGAAATTTTTAAATTCTGCCTCGTAGCCTTTTCTAAAAACTATGGCATAAGCATTTGACTTTAGTATTGAATCAGGAAAAGAAACTGAAAAATTCCCATAATAAAGTTTGAAATTTTTAAGATTGATAGCCTCAGGGCTTGGATTATATATCTCTAAATACTCCCTTTCTGGCAATCCTTTGGATGGCGTTGGATCTGCCATAATTTCTGTAATTATAAGTTGATGCGTTTGCCCGAAACTATGCAAACCAAGAAAAACAGCGAATAGTAGTAGATTGATATTCATTTTTATAGGTGATTTAGTATTTGACAAAGTAAATGATTTTCTAATTTATCTCAAAAAAAATACTCCTCTTTCATTTTATCAAAATCATTTTGCAGATGCCAATTAGATTGAAACATAACTAGACCATCATCAAAAAAGTATTAAAAAAGATAGTGAATTATCAAAGTCAACTATTTGAAAATTTGATTGAATCTTACATACAATAGTAGATTTTTTGTTAAATATCAATTTTTTGCTTCAGACAAATTACAGGCCAAATTATCCAAAGAGAACATTTAGCTGCTAAAACCCTATTGAATAGGACCATGGATAATAGAAAGTATTTAGCGTATGAAAGAATCAAGTCGGCACGATTTTTGGTTGATTTCAAACTTTAAAGCTATTGAGTATAATATTAAAAAGTTTACCATTATGTCGTTACTAAAAAATAAAACGCTGTGTTTTATTAGTTTCATGGTAATGGCCACCGCTGGCTGGAGCCAGTCAACTCCACCAGCAACGCCTACTATTTGTACAACACCACCGGCAGGATATCTACCTGGCGGGGCCATGTCTGTAGCACCTCCCATTTCGTGCGTTGCTTTAGGGGGAAGTACATTAACCAATGTAACCATCACCAATAAAAACGACCCCAATCGCAACGTTTTTGTAGATAATCCCATATTCTATTTTGATATCGACAACAATTTCAACATTGCCACAGCCACCAATGGTGTTGCTGGAGTAGCAAATACCGTTTCGAAACAGCTCAACATTGGATATCATTGGATATTAATGAAAGGTGAAAAAAATGGGAATAAATATCTTAGTTGTATTTTGCAAGAAAACTTATTAACAAGCATACCTACTGTTACCGCAACATCTTGTGGAGGGAATACTGTTACGGTAACCATACCCAATGCTACTGAAAATCAATACAATAGATACACGATTGACTGGGGAAATGGTACCACAGATATTATAAATACATCATCAACAGTACTTCCTCAAGAGAGAAAAAAAACTTATTCGGGAACTCCAAATGCCATAAAAATCCAAGGTAGTTATATAAGAAACAATTCTCCAATATGCCCTTCAAACTTCGTTCAAATATCCCCTGATTCAGACAGAAATACGCTTTTGCATACGCTTGAAGGAGAAAACAATGGAAAAGAAGTTAAATTACAGTTTGCAGGTGGCGTTACAGGTGCCATATATGATGTAATGGCAGCCGTTGATAATGGTTCAGCCTTGTCCAATTGGACTAAACTCGCTGATGGAATTAATGGCGTGGCAAATATAACAGGCTTAGACCCAAACAATAAATATTGTTTCAAACTTAGAAGTAAAAACTCATGTGGTTTAGATGTCTTCTCATTAAATACACTTTGTACAGTAAACTTGCAAGCTTCAGTAAAATCTAGCAGTAGTGTAGACATGAAATGGAATTTACCCACAGAACCTAATTCAATTCCAACCAGATTGAATTTGGTAAAAGATGTAGAAGGTTGTACCAATTGCCTTAACAACATTCCTTTTCCTAGCCCAATTACCACCGTATATACTGATGCATCTTTAGACTG
Source organism: Lacihabitans sp. CS3-21 (assembly GCF_024343675.1). Lineage (GTDB taxonomy): Bacteria > Bacteroidota > Bacteroidia > Cytophagales > Spirosomataceae > Leadbetterella. The sequence continues at coordinate 132,489 of NZ_RJUD01000097.1, read as the reverse complement.
CTCAAAAAAATACCTGTATCGAGTTTTATACCGATATGCAAATGTTACTTTTGAAGGCACTGCTTGGCCAATCAACATCCGTTCAGCACAAATAACTGTTGACCTAAAATCAAATCTTACGCCTGTTAAACCAGAATATTTGGTATCTGTAGGATTTGACCCAAATGATGATACACGTGTCAGGGTAAATATTGTAACCGATGCCAACACCAGTATCCAAAACAAATATACTTTTTTTAGAGCAGAAAACGAAAGCCAAGTTTTTGAGAAATTGGGAGAAAGAAATGCCAACGTATTTGACGATGTGGCCATTTCAGCTGAAATCAAATCTTATTGCTATAAATATCAGATAGAGGACAAATGTGGAGTAGTTTCTGAACTTTCGGATCCATTTTGCACAATTATGCTAAATTCTAAAAGTCAAGGTACGCTCAATTGGTCACCTTATTTGATTCCACCAGATATTTACACCAGTGCCTCTCCTGTCGATTACAGTTTGGAATACTTTGATGAAGGTTTTAATTCCTTTATTCCTTTGAAAACTACCGAAAAACTAGAGCAATCTGTTCAAGACCTGCTGGATGGATCTGTACAATCACAGATAAAATTTAGAGTAATGGGGAGACAATATGTAGATACTGATTTATTTACAAACCAGTTTATAAATTCTTACTCTAATCCATTTGTTTTACAAGTTCCACCAGGACTATTTGCTCCTTCTGCGTTTACACCAGACGGAAAAGGCCCTGATGATTCAGAATCATTTAAAATAATGGGCAAATTTGTTGCCTCAGGAAGTTTTAAGATTTTTGATAGATGGGGGGCAACGATTTTTGAAGCAGACAATCTTGCAGAATCTTGGAATGGAACCGAAAAAAATGGTGTAAAACCCGCTCCTCCTGGAACCTATGCCTATACAATTCAGGCCGTGAGTGACAATGGAGTATCATTTAGAAAAACAGGATCTGTTCTTTTGCTTCGCTAAATTTGTTTATGAATAATTAGATCAAAAAAAAGGGGCTTATGCCCCTTTTTTATTCAAAATCTTCTTTGCTTAACATACTATCTAATAAATCATTGAACTTCACTCCTTCATCCAATGGTTGTTTTGAAATCAATGAGTATTCAGCCATGCCATGCAACACAAACTCCATCAAAAAATCCTTTTGTTCTGCGGTTTCTTCAGGGAAAAATCTTTCTACCAAATCAAGCAAGCCATCCACTTTTCGCAAACCTTGTTTGTAAGCTTTTTGATTTTCATCTGACAAAAAAGTCAGAGAATTTCCGTTGCCAAACCACTCTACTATTTTCTTATAATCAGGGCTCTTTCGTTTCTCAGGATTGGGAAAGTAAGCAATAAACTCGGACCTGATGGCTTTTCCTATAAGATTATGGGCCACAAAAACCGGCCCTTCCAATTCTCCTTCATACACCAATTCGATCTTTCCGTTGATGGCCGATATAGCTCCATAAATATCTGAAAGCCTTAAATTTGGCTTCTTATCGCCGTTTTTTAAAGCCCTTAACTCTGCCGAACTTAGAAGATTCTCAAAGGCTGAAATGGTCATTCTGGCTGAAACACCAGATTTAGCATCCACAAATTCACTATTCCTTGCTTCAATGGCTACTTTTTCAATCAAATTTTGAAGAATTTCATTCACAAAAATACCTTTTTGACCATCTTTTCTTTTGGCTTCTTGCTGGGTAATCTTCTTCCCAATCTCAATGCTTTTGGGATAATGCGTAATAATTTGTGAATCAATTCTATCCTTAAGAGGTGTTACAATACTTCCACGATTGGTGTAATCTTCTGGATTTGCCGTAAAGACAAACTGGATATCCAGGGGCAACCAAAGCTTAAATCCACGAATCTGAACGTCTCCTTCTTGTAAAATATTAAACAAAGCTACTTGTATTCTTGCCTGCAAGTCTGGAAGTTCATTGATTACAAAAACACAACGATTTGATCTGGGAATTAAGCCGAAATGGATTACGCGTTCGTCTGAATACGGTAATTTCAGTGTGGCGGCTTTGATAGGATCCACATCGCCAATCAAATCTGCAACGGACACATCAGGCGTGGCAAGCTTTTCAGAATATCTTTCATTTCTGTGTAACCAAGCTACTGGGGTTTCGTCACCCAATTCTTTTACCAAATCTCTTCCATATCGCGAAATGGGTTTTAGTGGGTCATCATTCAATTCACTTCCAAGTATTATGGGCACATGTTCGTCCAACAAATGGGTGAAAAGCCTTGCTATTCGTGTCTTAGCCTGACCTCTAAGCCCTAAAAGGTTGATGTTGTGCATCGACAAAATGGCTTTTTCTATTTCAGGAATTACCGTGTTTTCATAACCCCAGATACCTTCAAAAATATTCTCTTTATTCTGAAGTTTTTTAATCAGATTGTCTCTGAGTTCTTCCTTTATACTTTTTGATTTGTAGCCGTGCTTCTTTAATTGGCCTAATGTATTTATTTCTAAAAGCTCCATTGTTTCGAAAGATGTTTAAACTACTAACTCAAAATTAAAACAAAAGGTTTGGCATAAACGAATTTAAGAATAATTGCAAAATCTGCATTTAAGAAATTATATTTGACAAATTTTCTAAGCTGATGAATAGAACTTTAGATATACGTAAAAGAGTGGCCCTAATAGCTCACGACAACAAAAAACCTGAACTCGTAGAATGGGTCAAGTACAATAAAAACACCTTAAAAAAGCATCAACTTTTTGCAACAGGCACCACAGGAATGCTTATTGAGTCAGAATTAGAGGTTCCGATTGTGAAGCTCCTTAGTGGACCTTTAGGAGGTGACCAACAAATTGGAGCTTTAATTTCAGAGGGGAAAATTGATATTCTGATTTTTTTTTGGGACCCCATGTCTGCCCAACCTCACGATCCTGATATCAAAGCTTTGCTTAGGCTAGGCGTGGTTTGGAACATCCCCATAGCCTGCGATCGCTCCACAGCTGACTTCATGCTCACTTCGCCACTTTTTCACGAAAAATATGAAGTTAAAATACCAGACTACACCACCTATATCAAAAGAAAAGATTTTTAAAATCAATCAAAATTGGTATTTTTGCAAAAAAAATAAGGGTTTGAAGTACATATTTCTAGTTGTCACAATATTTTTTTTCAGGATAGCGTTTGCCACTAACCCAAGTGGTCCAGAAAACCGATACAACATAATTCATAATTTCGAAAATGATTGGACTGAATATGACAAGGATTTAGAGGCTTACACACCCTACATATCAGAAAACAATAACACCAATAAAGTATTTTCAGTTAAGATAAACCTGAATGATTATCCAGGAGCATTTTTAGTAATTAAAACAAATCAAAAAGACAACTACCTTTTTTTTGATAACCGTCTAAAAAAAAGTCTTTCTACAGATAAATGGGTTGTATATAGCATCAAAGAGATCATTAAAGAATTAAAAAAGAGTGAAACAATTCTCAGTATATTCGGCTCTAACTCGCCAGATAAAAACACTGTTTTTATAGGTTATCCAACATCACAAGCCATTTCAGTTGTTGAAAAAACAAAAAACAGTTTCTTGAATCTTATCCCAAGAGGGAATTCACACCTAAACAGCAGCTTGGTGTTTGTGTTTTTTATCAATATCATTATGTTAAGTTTTGTGGCCTCTAACTACACCAAAGCTTTCAAGAAATATTACAGCTTCAAGGACCTTTCAGCATTTATACCAAAGGAAAATTCCTTTCTTGTAAATAAACCCATGGACAGGCCAAACATGATGTTCATTATCTTATTAAGTTTAATTTCTGGATTCATAATTATGTTATCGCAGTCTAATGGACTCAGTTTCTTCAAAGAAAACTTCTTTTTCCAGAACGGTAACACATTTGGAATTTTGACTACAAATTTCTTCAAAATCTGTTTATTGATTTTTGTATCATTTGTGCTAAAATACTTCTACATAAATCTTATGGGTAAGCTTTTTAACATAAAAAAAATAGTTGATATTCATTATTTCAAGATAATCCAAACGACTATTTACTATTTTTCAATAGTATTGATATTACTACTGATTGGGTTTAACACCCACATCAAAATCGGCCTTGAATTCAAATATTTATTCACTTTAGTATTAATAATTTTCTACTTACTAAGGACTTTACTAATCTATTTTACTATAAATAGAGTCGGAAATATCAAAACTCTTTACTTAATTTCCTATCTTTGCATTGTAGAAGTGTTTCCAATTGTATTAGGAATAAGAATTCTACTCTAACAATACAAACTAACCTAGAATGGCCTAGGTGATAAGACCAAAGATTAATTCAAATTTTTTCTGCATGAGTGAAATGACAGATATTCAAAAAGAAAGTAGGCTAAAAAAAGTTGATAGCATATTAATTACTCTAGAAAATCCAGGTGAAAAATCTCTAACTTACACTGACCTGACCAAAGTCTATAACTTAAAAGTCGATTTTAGAAATTTTATCGACGTTAAGAAGTCAGATCATAGAGAATTCAGAAAACAGAAGATTGATATTTTAGCTCATACGGCTATTGTTTTTACTAGTAGACATGCGGTAGATCATTTTTTCAAAATATGTGAAGAAATGCGAATAGAAGTTCCTATTGACATGAAATACTTCTGTGTTACGGAGCAAACGGCCAATTATCTTCAGAAATACATCACGATACGTAAAAGAAAAATATTTGCTGGCAATAAAACTGCAGCCGATTTAGAACCTTTTTTCATTAAACACAAAAATGAAAAATATCTTTTCCCTTGCTCAAATATTCGAAACAATTCTGTGCCAGATATGTTAAAAAAGCACGGAATAGCATTAACTGAAGCCATCATGTATGAGACAGTTCCTGCTGATTTGTCAGATTTAACAGAAGTATTTTACGATATAATTTGTTTTTTTAGTCCTTCTGGTGTTCATTCGTTGGTTCATAATTTTCCAGATTGGAAACAAAATAATACCCGATTGGCAGCTTTTGGCCCAACAACCGCCAAAGCAATCAGAGACCTTGGTTTGATTCTTGATATAGAGGCACCGTTGCCCAATGCCCCTTCTATGGTGGGAGCTTTGGAACTTTATATCAAAAAAGCCAACAATTTGTAATAAAAAGAACCTGATTAGAAAATAATTCATGTTATTGAATGTTAATAATCAGGGAATAGTTTTTTCCTAATATAAAGAATGATTAAAAAGTATTTCTACATATTGCTTTTTATGTCATATTGCAAGTTGAGTGTTGCTCAAAACATTCCTCAATTTACGCAATATGTATTCAACCAATTTTATATTAACCCCGCAGCTGCTGGGAGTTCAAATCGAACCCAAGTTCAAGCTACAGTAAGGTCACAATACACAGGCTACCTAGCCGATTTTGACCAAGGAGGAAACAATCTTTCTTCTGTTTTTTCTGCAGATTTGCCATTTGCAAAAGCAAAAGGTGGACTTGGAATATACTTTTCCAATAATAATTTTACAAATATCCAGTCTAAATCGGAGTTTCAAGTGGCTTATTCTTATCACAAAAGGATAAACAGTAACATACTTGGAGTTGGTATAAGTGTTGGAGCCAACAATTTAAAGTTACAAGGCGAATACTATCGCCCTCGAGACGAAGAAGATCCATTAATCCCCAATACAACCATTAACTCATTTTCTCCGAATATAAATACGGGAGTTTATTTGTTTAATCCAAGTTATCAACTTGGATTATCTGTAAAAAACCTTTTAGAACCAGGTTATAAAATAAATGATGTGGAAGGCGTATTTAAAGATAAAAGATCTTATTATCTAACAGGAAAATATGATTTCGGCATCACTTATACGCTCGACCTCAGTCCAACATTTATATTGAAGTCTGATTTACAGACTGTTTCAACAGAAATTGGGGCGATTGCTACTTATAATCAACAATATTGGGCTGGTGTTAATTATCGATGGCAAGATGCGGCTTCAGTATTAATTGGTGGCAATTTTATGAAAAACACTGTAAAACTCGGCTATGCAATAGACATTATAAATTTTGGAACTGTAGCAAAATCCAATACCTCACATGAAGTTTTCCTAAGGTATTCGTTTGGAGCACCTAAGATTGGCAGAAAATCAATTATAAAAACTCCGAGGTACAGTATATGATTAAACGGCATAGTTTTTGTTATAAAACCAATAATAAATAATTGGCTACAATTCAAAAAAAACTATTGGTTTATTGGCATGATTTATGCGAATACTATTTTTGTAAATACATCTAATGCAAATAGGTTTTTTTTGGGCAAGTACAATATTAGATAAAAATATTACGTTTAGGCAGTTATAATTTAAGAATTAAATTAACCATCTTGTTTTCGATTATGAACAAGCAATTTTCAAACATTTTAGTAAAAGCCTTTTTAATAATGGCTCCTGTTGTTTTTATGCAAAGCTGCGGCTTTCTTAACAAAACAATGGACAAAGTAGGATTGGGCAAAAAGAAAGGAGGCGATGCGGCTGATCCATTAGACGGAATTCGAAATGGGGAAATAATTGCTACTGCCAGAAAAGGCTACAAACAAACTGCACCAAACGGAATGGTATTGATTCCATCTGGTTCATTTACCATGGGCCAAACTGATGAAGATATCATGTCTGCTCGTATAACGCTAAACAAGAGAATTACGATTTCTCCATTTTATATGGATGATACAGAAATATCTAATCACGAATATAGAATGTTTGTCAACTCTATCATGGCTGACTCAATTTCAGTTCTTGGAGAAGAATTTATTATGACGAAACTATATCCAGATACCACAGTCTGGAAAAAAGATTTTACTTATCACAATGGTGACCAATTAACCGAAAACTATTATGGCAATCCTGCATTTGACATGTATCCAGTAGTGGGTATTAGCTGGGATGCTGCTCAATATTTTGCGAAATGGAGAACACAATTATACAACAATTTTAGAGCGGAAAACGAGCAATTCAAATCTCCCCGATTTAGACTTCCTTCAGAAGCCGAGTGGGAATGGGCAGCCAAAGGTGGCAAAGACGGAGCGAAATATCCTTGGGGTAACCCATATGTAGCCAATGGCAAAGGTTGTTATTTAGCCAACTTCAAACCTTATAGAGGAAATTATCAAAAAGATGGATACCAATATACAGCCCCTGTAAATGCCTTCAATGTAAATGATTATGGCTTATACAACATGGCTGGAAATGTAGCAGAATGGACACAAGATGCATTCTCAGATTCTTACATGCCAGTCACCTGGGACTTAAACCCTTCTTATGACAAAGACGATGAGCCTAGAAAAGTAGTTAAAGGCGGTTCATGGAAAGATGTGGCCTATTTCCTAGAAACAGGTACAACCACTTTCGAATATCGTACGGCCACGAGATCTTACATTGGCTTCAGATGTGTAATGGACAGATTAGGATCTGTACCTGGAAGAGAATAATATTAATTAAACTATATTAAAATAATAAATAAAAATTAAAGTATAAATCATGGCAGCAAGTAATGGTCCAAGTGCGTTTTGGGACAAATATATTCCTTTCTTTTATAGTATTGGTGCAGCAGTAGTAATCCTGGGTGCAATGGGTAAAATCATGCACTATGATTGGGCAAACTGGATGTTACCTGTAGGTTTAGGAACTGAAGTTGTAATATTTGTAATCTATGCACTACAATCTTTTTTGAGACCAAATGTTGAATATCAGTGGGAAAAAGTTTACCCTGAGTTATCTACTGAATTTAAAGGTGAATTACCTAATCGATCAATGGCTGCAGCACCCGCAGGTTTAGGACTAACTGCTAAAATGGACGATATGTTGGCCAATGCTAAAATCACTCCAGATATTTTTGATGGTCTAAAAAGTAGCTTTCAAAATTTATCTAGTTCAGTTTCCAACATGGGTGAGATTGCATCAGCTACAGTGGCCACCAATGAGTTTTCTTCTAAAGTAAAAGAAGCTTCTGGAAAAATCGGTGACATGAATGCATCTTTGAGCAATGCAACAAATTCGATGATGAGTATGAGTGATGCAACAAAAGACGCTCAGGAATACAGAACGCAATTCCAAAAAATATCTCAGAATATGGGAGCATTGAATGCAGTGTATGAAATTGAACTTCAAGATACCAACAGACATTTGAAATCAATGAATTCATTCTATGGAAATCTTTCTAGTGCCATGTCTGACATGCAAGAGGCTTCAAAAGACACGCAACAGTTTAAATCGGAATTGAACAAGCTAACCAATAACTTAGCCTCTTTGAACAATGTTTATGGAAGTATGCTTTCTGCAATGAAGCAATAATAAAACTTACATATCATTTATTCCCTAAAATCGAAATATTAAAATTCAAATATAAAGAATATGGCAGGTGGTAAAGAAAGTCCACGTCAGAAGATGATCAATATGATGTATCTCGTTCTGACTGCGATGCTAGCCCTTCAAGTCAGTAATGCGATATTACAAAAGTTTGTTTTACTCAACAACTCCCTTCAGCAAGCCAATAAAGCAGCTGATGATTCAAACAACCGAACTTTGGCTGCCATGAATGACGCAGTAGAAAAAGCAGGTGGAAAACCAGAGTATAGACAACTTTACAACAATGGTACTGTTGTTAGAAAAAAAACAGCCGAACTCATCACTTATATCGAAGGATTAAAATCCATCATAGTTCAAGATGCCGGTGGTGGTGTAGATGCTGAAACAGGAGGAATTAAAAATTTAGCAGAAGAAGAAAAAGTTGCTAATATTTTTGTAAAAAACAAAAAAGGTTACGAATTGAAGGCAAAGCTTGAAGCTTATGTAGCCGAAATACAAAAATTTGCACCAAGCATTAAATTGGGTTCATTGGCTTTAGACGCCAAAAATGACCCAGCAATGCAAAGTACAGATGCTATCACAAGAAGCAAAGATTTTGCAGAGTTGATGTTTGCCCAAACGCCTGTACCAGCTGCATTGGCAAGTTTAAGTCAGAAACAGTCAGATATTAGAAGATACGAATCTGAAATTTTAGATTATTTGGCTTCTCAAGTAGGGGCCAAAGAAATTAAGTTTGACAAAATATTTGCTGTGGTTATACCAGATTCAAGAACGGTTGTTGCAGGTCAAACTTACAAAGCAGAAATTGCAATTGGTGCCTATTCGAGTGCTATAACTCCCTCGATAAGTATCAACGGATCAGGTTTGCCAGTAAAGGAAGGAAAAGGAACTTACGAAGTAAGAACTTCTGGAGGTACTTTTGATGCCAATGGCGAGATGAAAAGAAGCTATACCGCTACTGTTTCCTATCCAAAACCAGACGGAACAAGAGAAACCGTAACGCAACAAGAAGAATATACAGTTTTGAAACCTTCGGTAGAAATAATGTCGCAATCTATGCCTGCATTGTATTTTAAATGTGCCAATAGAATTCAAACATCTTCACCAGGTTTGAGAGATTTATTTAAACCAACTTTCTCAGGAACTGGAGCAGAATTTATTCCTGGAGGTGGTGGTAAAGTTACTATTGTTCCTAATCTTGCTAAAGTGAATTTGCAAGTAAATAATGATGGTATTGCATTAGGTTCATTTGGTTTCTCTGTAAGAAAAGTTCCTAAGCCAACTATTTCTGCTATTGCTAATGGACAAAGGGTTTCTGACGAAACTTCGAAAAGAGGATTAGCGGCTTCATCAGTTAGAACAATTTCCGTAAATGCAATTGCAGATGAAGATTTTAAGGCAACAAATCCAGAGGATGCCACGTTTAGAGTTTCTAGCTTTAATATCTACTTAGCATCAGGTACTAGACCAAAAGGAAAGTTGGAAAACCAATCTGGTAATGTAAACATCGGTGCATTAGCTCAACAAGCAGAACCGGGTGATAGATATCTTATTACAGTAAACAAAGTACAAAGAAAGAACTTTAAAGGAGAAATTGAAGAAGTGTCTGTAGGTGAAATGAGCTTTACGATACCTTTAAGATAAAATTTTAAATAATTTATAAATGAAAAAAATCACAGTTTTAACTTGCCTACTAGGCCTAGCGGCTACGAGTGCAGTTGTTGCTCAGGAGAAGTCTGACAATGGTATTAATCCACTGTCGTTGCGTCCGGTTCACGAGTCAAACGTGATGTATAAACTAACGCTTTGGAGAAGGTTAGATTTAAATGAAAAGGCCAATCAGCCATTATTTGCCAACGGGGCCGAAATCACCAAACATTTGATAGATGGTGTAAAAGCTGGTGTTTTGGAACCGTATGACAATGACTCCGTATCTACCAAAATTACTTTGGAAGAATTCACTAGAAGACTTACGAAGAAATTTGAAGGTGGTGGATTGTCCAAAGAAGAAATTGAAGCTGGTTTTGGAACTGAAGGTGCTGCTTCAGAAGATGACGGCTGGGGAGGCGGTGGTGCAGCCACTGAAACTACTTCTCAAAACTCAGGTACCAAACCAACAACTGCAGCTGCTGATGCTGAAGGTTATGAGCTATTTGCCAAAGACTTATACATAATTGAGATAAAAGAAGATTGGATTTTTGACAAACAACGTTCTCGTCAATATTTTGACATACAGAGTGTTACCATCAAAATACCTTCTGAATTATCGAGCGATGGTTTAGAGAAAGAGTTAGCTTCGTTTAAATACAAAGAGCTAGAATCTTACTTTAGATTAAACCCTAATTGTATTTGGTATAATTCTGCTAACACTGCTCAACACAAAAATTTGGCAGATGCATTTGAATTGAGATTGTTCAATGGCAGAATCATCAAAAAATCAAATCCTGGGAATAAATACTTGGATCAAATATTCAAAACACCTAAGGAAGGTCTTCAAAAATCTCAACAACTTGAATATGAGTTGTTAGAATGGGAAAATAACCTTTGGGAGTTTTAATATAAATAAAAAAATATTTTGGAGGGGTAAAACTAAAGTTTTACCCCTCTTTTTTTTGAGATTATCCAGAAAAACTTAGTTTTGTTGTATTAACTAAATAATAATCTATGAAAAAAATCACATTATTCGTAACACTACTTTTTGCAGTTACACAACTATTCGCACAGAACATCACAGGAAAGGTAACTGACCAAAGTGGAGAAGCACTCATAGGTGCTACTATTGTGGAAAAAGGCACAAACAATGGCACAACTACCAATACTGAAGGGAAATTTCAGATAAAAGTAAGCGACCTATCAGCCATTTTTCAAATTAGCTACATAGGCTACAAGTCAAAAGAAGTAAAAGGTTCTGATTTATCAACCACAATTGTATTAGAAGAAGGCAACTTATTGGACCAAATAGTTGTAGTAGGCTCTCGAAGCCTTAATCGCTCTGCAACTGACACGCCCGCTCCTATTGATGTCATTGATATCAAAGACATTACCACCAAGACAGGTCAATTGGATTTGAATCAACTTTTACAATTCGCAGCACCTTCTTTCAACTCCAACAGACAGTCTGGTTCTGACGGTACTGACCACGTTGATCCGGCTTCACTTAGAGGATTAGGACCAGATCAAACATTGGTTTTAATAAATGGCAAAAGGAGACATCAAAGTTCATTGGTAAACATATATGGTACAAGAGGAAGAGGAAATACAGGAACTGACTTAAATACCATACCCGCTGCAGCCATCGAAAGAATAGAAATATTACGTGATGGAGCAGCAGCACAGTATGGTTCAGACGCTATAGCAGGAGTAATCAATATTGTTTTGAAGAAAACTACTGACCAGCTGGAGATAAATGCGAATTCTGGTATTTATAAAGCTGGATATAGATTTGATGAAAAGAAATTTGATGGCTTAAATTATAACGTAAACGCCAACTATGGCTTGAAAGTCGGAAATGGCGGCTTTGTGAATTTGACGGGTGATTTCAATTTTAGAGATCACACCAACCGTGCAAATGCAGCAGCAGATGAATTGGCCAGAAGAGAATTTGGTGACCCAAGAGCTCAAAATACTTCACTTTATTTGAACTCCAATTTTCCCATAAATTCGAACACTGCAATCTACGTATTTGGCGGTTCAAACATTAGAAAGGGAGAATCTTATGCTTGGACAAGATTTTCTGATGATGACCGTAACATTCCTTCAATCTATCCTGATGGATTCGATCCATTGATTAAAGCAGATATCAAGGACAACTCCATAGCAGCAGGTATCAAGTCTAAACTAAAAGGCTGGGATATTGATTTGAGCAATACATTTGGTTCAAATAGGTTTGATTATTCTTTGGAAAATACCTTAAACTCCTCACTTGGAGCGACCTCACCTACAGCATTTGAAGCGGGAGGTTTTAGTTTAAATCAAAACACCATTAACCTTGGTTTTTCTAAATTTTTGAAAGACAAAATGGCTGGCCTAAACATAGCCTATGGAGCTGAATACAGAATAGAAAACTATGCGATTTTTGCAGGAGAAGAAAAATCCTACAAAAGCTATATTACGGGTGTACCAGGTGGCTCTCAAGGTTTTCCAGGATTTCAGCCCAGCGATGAGATTGAAGCATCAAGATCAAACTTTGGTTTGTATTTCGACACCGAAGCTGATTTTACCAAGAAATTTATGGTTGGTGCTGCTGTAAGATTTGAGAATTATTCTGATTTTGGAAATACTATCAATGGTAAACTTTCATCTAGACTAAAAATAAACGACGTTTTAACTTTAAGAGCCACGGCAAGTACAGGTTTCAGAGCCCCATCTTTGCCTCAAATTAATTTCAACTCTACAGTTACCAACTTTATCAATGGTAATCCAGTGGAAGTATTAATAGCTAGAAATAATAGTGAAGTTACAAAAGCATTGGGAATTCCTCCCTTAAAGCAAGAACTCTCTAAAAACGCTAGCCTTGGTTTTACAGTTAGACCAAATAATACTTTCTCTTTGACAGTTGATGGATATTGGGTTCAAATAAAAGACAGAATAGTATTGACGGGCCAGTTTACCGACGAAGATGAGCAAATAGGTCAGTTGTTGAAAAATGTAAATGTGGCCAAAGCTCAGTTTTTTACCAATGCCGTAAATACCACTACCAAAGGACTTGATATAATTTTAAGCAACAAGGATAAGGTTGGTCAAGGATATTTAACGACAAGTTTGGCGATGAATTTCAATGATTTGACCATAGACCAAATCAACACCAATGCAAAACTTGCTGGAAAAGAAGACACTTATTTTGACCTAAGAGAGCAGTATTTTCTGAAAGCTTCCGCCCCACCTTCAAAAATTAACTTGACTTTAGACTATCAGATTAAGAAATTCAGTACGATGGTAAGGTTTGTACGATTCGGTAAAATTGAATTGGCCGATTGGAATTATGATGTGGCTGAAAACGATATCTATAATCCAAAAACTACTACAGATTTATCAATCAATTATAAAATTTCTCAAAAACTTGGACTTTCAATAGGGTCGAACAATTTGTTCAACGTTTACCCTGATATGTCGTCTGGCTACTATACAGAATCTGGTGGTGCTTGGGATCCTGTTCAGATGGGAAGTAATGGTGCTTTTTATTATGCAAAAATAAACCTCAAGCTTTAATTGTTCGAGAAAAATTTCGCTAAAACGGGCAGTATAATTTCAAAATTATATTGCCCGTTTTTTTTTGATTTATTACCTTTTCAAGGGCATTTTTAGCATTTTTAGATTATTTTTGTGAAAATTTAAAGTATGGAATACGATATTGTAATTGGCTTGGAGGTTCATTGCCAACTCGACACTGAAAGTAAGATTTTTGCCTCAGACTCAAACAAATTTGGTGGAGAACCCAACACGCATATTGGAGTTATTACTTTAGCACATCCGGGTGTATTGCCTAAACTTAATCAAAAAGCAGTAGAATTTGCCATTAAACTAGGTTTGGCCTTCAATTGTGAGATTAACCAATTTAATTTTTTTGATAGAAAAAACTATTTCTATCCTGACCTACCAAAAGGATACCAGATTTCTCAAGACAAATCGCCCATATGTTTGGGTGGCGAAGTGAAATTTAAAATAAAAAAAGGCAAAGAATTTAGCGACCATTCTGTAAAAATCCATCACATTCACATGGAAGAGGATGCAGGAAAATCTATTCACGATATTGAACCAAACAATACTTGCTTGGATTACAACAGAGCGGGCACTCCCCTACTCGAAATCGTCTCAGAACCATGTATGTCTTCGCCACTAGAAGCAGCAACCTATTTGGCGGAGATTCGCAAAATGGTAAGATTCTTGGGTATCAGCGATGGAAATATGGAAGAAGGTTCATTGAGAGCCGACTTAAATGTGTCATTAAAACCTAAAGGCAGCCCAACACTAGGAACAAAAGTAGAAATCAAAAATATGAACTCTATAAGGTTTCTGCAAAAAGCAGCAGAATATGAAATAGAGCGTCAGGCTGCCATATTGGATGCCAATGGCACAATAATACAGGAAACTAGGAGTTTTGACCCCGAACAAGGAAAAACTTTTGGTATGAGAGTGAAAGAAACCATGAACGATTATCGTTATTTCCCTGAGCCCGATTTAGCACCGATAATTATAAGCGACATTGAGCTTTCTGAAGCAAAATCAAAGATGCCGAAGTTGCCGTTTGAATTGTTTGAAACTTTCAGCAAAGAAATGGGTATTTCAGAAGAACATGCCTATTTATTAACGGAGGAAAAATCGATAAGTGACTATTTTACAGAAACTTGTGAACACACAAAAAACTATAAAAGTGTCTCAAACTGGATATTGTCAAACATAAAAGGATATTTGAATGAAAATGGAATTGATATTGACCAATTTGCTGTAAAGCCGAATAAACTGGCAGAATTGATTAAAAACATTGACCAAGGAAATATTAGCAATTCGGCCGCCCAAGTGTTAATGAATATGTTAATTGCCCAACCTGAAAGTGATATTTTAGAATTGGCTAAGTCTAACAATTTGATTCAGAGTCAAGACTCAGACTCCATGAACCTTTGGATAGAAGAGGTATTGAGTCAAAATTTGGCTAAGGTGGATGAATACAAAAAAGGGAAAAAAGGGTTAATGGGATTTTTTGTCGGTGAGGTCATGAAAAAATCTAGAGGTTCAGCAGATCCAAAAATACTCAACGCACTTTTGGCAGATAAATTGAAGTAAAAAAAATATTTACATACGTTCATTTGTAAAATCTAACAAATGAAGAAAAAAATAAACATGAAGAAAAAATTAATGTTGTTGTTTTTTGTTGGAATATTCATTTCATGCAATTCACAAACCAAAGACGTTGGAGCCGAACTCCCTCTCAAAATAAAGGGAACGCTCAACAACGATGTATCCGGAATGGTTTATTTTGAAAGGATGAACGAGAGAAATATCGGGGCAAGAGTAGATAGTTCGAAAATTACGGGAAAAAGTTTCGCATTTGAAACCAAGATAGCAGAGCCAGGAATCTATCAGTTAAATATTGCCAATGAGCAAGTTATTGGCTTGATATTGGACGGCGGAGAGCAACTAACCATCGTAGCCGATGGATCTGCAACACCAGACAAGGCCGCCACTGCAAAGGTTGAGGGTTCTGAAAACATGCGAATGTTCAATGAAGTGATGAGCGATATGCAGAACTTTTCGAAAAACGTAAATACTTTGGATGGAAAATTCCAAGCAGCAAAAAACGAGAAAGACAAAGCGGTACTAAGAAACCAGTATTTAGCGATGTTAGAGGGACAAAAAAACCTCATAATGCCGAAAATAAAAGCTATGGGTACTTCTTTGGCCGGTATCATAGCAACCAATAATTTTTTAAAGCCCGACTTTGGTGGAGAATATCAATTTGAGTTGAAAGAAAAACTTGAAAAAGAAGGCAAAAATCATTTCTTTGCCAAGATGTTTATTCAAACCGTCAATCAGGCCTTGGTAGGAACTGTAGGTTCGGTTGCTCCAGATTTTGAACTAACTACTCTAGAAGGCAAAAAAGTTAAACTATCAGACTATAGAGGCAAAACCGTCGTTATTGATTTTTGGGCTACTTGGTGTGGCCCGTGCATTATGGCTTTCCCAGGCATGAAAAAAGCGACCGAAAAGTACAAAGACAATCCAGATGTGGTATTTCTATTCGTGAATACAT
The DNA here is from genome assembly GCF_024343675.1 of Lacihabitans sp. CS3-21. GTDB lineage: Bacteria > Bacteroidota > Bacteroidia > Cytophagales > Spirosomataceae > Leadbetterella. The sequence continues at coordinate 116,417 of NZ_RJUD01000097.1, read as the reverse complement.
TTGAAAGAGTGGGCGAAGGACAATGGAAAGACCATGTGTCAAAATTTATCACTAACCGTGGGTTTACATTTTTGAACCCTGTGCTTGATATTGGAAATCAAACAGCTATGACCTACGGAGTTGAGGGCATTCCAGCAAAATTCTGTATAGACAAAGATGGAAAAGTAAAACACAAAGGTTCTGGATATCTCGGGAGCACAGAGGCTGTCTTCAACGAGATGGTGGAATGGATTGAAAAATAATTAAATTTAAATAGCCCATAAGAAATTTGAGGCTATTTTTTTTGACAAAAAAATATAACCCTTAGTAAATGAAGATTGCGATTGTAGGATGTGGAAACATGGGAATGGCCTTTGCGAGGTCTTTTATTCAATATGATTTAGTAAAAAAAGAGAATCTCCTCCTAATAGAAAAAAGTCCTGAGCGTTCGGAAATCCTAAAAAAATCTAAGGAAGGCGTAGTGGTGGACACAATAAACGATAGTCTTTCGGGCTACGACTTAGTTATTTTATCTGTAAAACCACAAGATTTTAGCGTTGTGGCAGTAGAACTAAAGGCTTTTTTAAACCCTGAGCAAGTAGTTTTATCTATTATGGCAGGTATCACGATGTCTCGTATTCAAAACGAACTTGCCCACAAATTGGTGGTAAGAGCTATGCCGAATACGCCAGCAATGCTTGGCCAGGGGATTACTGGTTTTTGTGCATCGGAGGGCATCGGTTTCTCTAAGCTATTGAAAATAGAAAACCTTATCAATGCCACAGGTAGATCTGTATATATTGAAGAAGAAAGCATGTTAGATGCCGTAACTGCTCTTAGTGGAAGTGGACCTGCTTATTTTTATTATGTTGTAAAACACATGGTGGAAGCAGGCATGAAAATGGGCTTCGATGAAGGACTTTCAAGATTATTGGTCAAGCAAACCATGCTAGGAGCTTATCACCTTATCAACAACGCTGAACTCAGTCTCGATGATCTCATAAAGGCGGTTGCCTCAAAAGGAGGAACCACTGAAGCTGCTTTGAGTACATTTGCTGAAGCAAATATCGGAACTGGACTAGAACAAGGAATACTGAATGCTGAAAAACGAGCGAAGGAGCTTTCGAAATAAATGAAAAAACTTATCTATTTTCTTCTAATACCTATTCTTTTTGGTTGTAATCCAAGCAAATTGCTGGTGAGTAAAAACGAAAAGCAATTGGCCTTTTATAAAATAAAGAAAAATACTTTTGTGCACATTTCGTTTTTGCAAACCCAAACTTGGGGAAAAGTGGGTTGTAACGGCATGATTTACATTCATAAAAACCAAGCCTATGTATTTGATACGCCAACCGACAATGAAACTTCCGAGGTACTCATTAAAACCTTGGAGGATCAAAATATTAAAATAAAAGGTGTCGTAGTGAATCATTTCCATAACGACTGCCTTGGCGGTTTAGAGGCATTTCACAAAAAGGGAATAAAAAGCTATGCCTCAGAAAAAACCATAGAATTGGCAAAAAAGGACAGTGTGACTGTTCCGCAAATCGGTTTCAAAGAACATTTGACTTTACGCATTGGCAAAAAGGACATTGTGAATCATTATTTGGGAGAGGCACATACCAAAGACAACATTATCAGTTTTATTCCTTCCGAAAATTTAATGTTTGGGGGCTGTATGGTAAAAGAACTGAATGCGGGTAAAGGATTTCTGAGCGATGCAAATGAAAAAGAGTGGTCAAATACCATCCGAAACGTAAAAAAAGCCTTTCCAACTGCACAATTCATAGTTCCGGGCCATGGGAAACCGGGCGGACAAGAATTACTGGATTATACGATTGGATTGTTTGAGGTGAAGTAAAATATTTATCTAATTTCTCTTTACTAAGCCAATGGCCCTTTAAATGGTCAACATCCAATTGTTGGGCTGTTTTGATATTACTTTGTTTATGCACCAGTTTAGAATCTCCATTCTACTTCTGTTTAGAATTTCTAAATCATGCCCACATTTTTCTAATTCTTACAATTTTAATTTGCATATGTATACTTTTTATAAGAATACTCCAAAATTTTCTAGAACTTCAAAGAACTCTACTTATTCAAAAAGCATATAGATGACCTATTCTAAATTAGTATCAAGAGAAATTCAACCAAGAAAATTCAATGTTTTTAACCAATAAGCTACGAACAAAATAAGAAAGATTTATTTCCAAAGACCTACACTATTCTCATTTTATAACCAATAGTTTTTGATTGATAACAGTCTCAGATATATAAATACGAATAAAATAAGTGCCACTCAGAATCAATGGAGGCAACAAAAAGTCTTTTTCAGCGACTGAAACATCGTTTTCTGCTATAATTACTCTGCCCATTGGATCTACTAATTCAAATCGCCAATTATTACCAAAATCGCCAATAACATTAATTTTAATGCTCTCATTTGTTGGATTGGGGCTAATGCTAGCTGAAAATTTTTCAGTTGAGTTCAATTTAAGACTCGTGATAGTAGTTGTAGATGGGGGTGAAATTACAATACTCGTACTACCCACCAATTTATCAGAAAGCTCATTAAGATAACACTCCAAATTTGTGTAGCCTTCCACGCCAGTAAATTTCTTTGAAAGTTGCGTACCATTATGGTCTTGTGCGTTTGGATTCAGCCCATTAGCGGTTTCCCAAGCGTTGGGCATTCCGTCATTGTCAGTATCGGTTGGAGCAACTGGTTGGGTCGTAAAATCTAACTGAAACGCATCATTAAAATAATCTGTACCGTTGATTGGTTGCGTATTAATTACATTCTGCACGATTGGCGAAAATAATCTTCTATCCATCGGGTCACGGGGAAACGCTCCAACATTTTTAGTGGCATATTCTCTTAATTCAGTAGCCGATGTTGGCGAAATCAAAGGAAAAACATTACGCGTACTCAGCTTTTGTGCCGAACCTAAGTTAGTATTTGGGGCATTCTGATTGAAATCATTGCAGCAATAAAATAACTGATAATCAGCATATTGACTATAACGGCTCATCTTATTTCCCGAAACATATAGTTTATTATTGGCATTAGTCAAAAAATCGATTGATGCCAAGGGGCCATTGAAAGTATTACGAACAACCGAGAAATTATTCATAAAATTCATATTCAATCTAAAATTTTGACATTCGCTTCCACCCGTGATGCAGGAATTATACCACGTCTGAATCTGCTGGTCCCAAAATAAATTAGATGTGATTTCGATATTGAGCGGATTTGAACTACAATAAGGCGATTCGCAAGAAATTTCGGGAAAACGCCCCCCAATCCTATTCCAAACATTGTGATGTATGCTGATATTATCTTGCTGATGACCTGCCACTGAATAATTGAGCAACATTCCGCCTAAATTAAAATGCTCACCCAATGTTTCAGAAAGCATACAGTTTTGAACGGTGATATTACGAGAATGGGATATCTGCACACTTTCGTCTATCGCATTTGCAAATGAACAATGATCAACAATTACATTACTTGCACCATCAAGCCGAAGACCATCGTCGAGTACATAACCTTGATTGGCTAAGGTCTGTGTAGGCTTTGGTCTCGAACGTATGTGCCGTATAATGACATTTCGGGAAACTGTATTTTGCTCGTATATTTCGTCAAGGATGATACCTCGCACGATAATTCCACCGGGCGATGTTTGACCAGCAATCGTAACATCCCCTTTAAAAACCTCCGCTGCACAAGGTATCACCCCGCTTACTTTAAACAAAATATACTTTGCCCCCGACTGATTGAGCCCATATTGTAATGATCCCACACCCGAGCAATTTAAATTAGTTACATAATACACACTACCTCCACGCCCTCCAGAAGCATTTGCCCCGAAACCTTCGGCTCCAGGGAAAGCCGGGATGGTTTGACCGTAACAACTTATCTGAAAAATAATGAGTGACAAAAAAACAAGTTTTTTCATGGCTATTTTGAGTTTTTGGATTCGTTACTTAAGCTGTTTTTTAACAATGATTTTATTTCTGACAATTCTCTTTCTAATGTATTGATTCTTAAATTTTGTTCTTTTATGGCTTCAAGCAAAACCGCCGACATGTTCGCATAAGCCACTGATTTAAAACCTTTTGAATCAGTATTTACCAATTCAGGTAATACTTTTTCTATTTCTTGAGCAACGAACCCGATTTGCTTAGTTTGACTATGATGCTCATCTTTCCAGTTAAAATAAACGCCTCGAATCTGATCAATCTTTTGAGAGGCATTGTTTATTGGTTGAATATTTTTCTTCAAACGCCCATCAGAAGACTGGGTAAGCGTTCCAGCGAGAATAGCATTACCATCTCCACTCAACGACAATACATCAGAAGCATTGGGTACATAATAGAAATTAAATAGCGAGCTGGCAGCATCTGCACCTTTGTTAGCTGCCTGATGCCATCCATCTCCGTTGATATTTCGGAAGCTTATGCGGGCAAAATCATTTTCTTTTTCTTCAAGCAGTAATTGAAATTTATTGGTGGCATTTGAATTAGCTATAAATTTACCTGCGACACTGTTGACCGCCCCAAATACTTCAGAGACAATACCAAAAGTATCTCCACTTCCCATTGAAATAGTCTTTATTCCAATATTTAAACCACTTATGCCTGACGCCTCCGAATAGAGGCCAGTTCTATCACCAGGACTATTCTCATAATTTAAAGCTGCGAAATGCCCGCCAACTACCGAACCAGGACCTAAATTATCAGCACTTGCATATGTCCCGTATGCCGTATTGCTAGTACGAGTTTTGGTTTCTCCCATAAATGCATAACGGGAATTTGATGATAACTCATAGTGAGAATAAACTGAACTCATTATCCCAATTTGCAAGCCACGTGCGTTAGTTTCAACTGAAAAATAACCACCAACATTTTCAAAACTCGCCTCCCCTTTTGCCAATCCCACAACACCATAATTGCTACCTATCCCAGATGACTGTCCTAATATTCCGATGTTCATAACTAAGGAGTTATTGGCCAAAGATCCTATTCCAACCAATTGTCGTGTGGTTGGTGAATTTCCAGTTGACACAAATTGAGTACTGAACGTACCCCCAGAATATAATGCCGAATTCGGAGATGTCGGCATACCAACTATTTTTTGAATAGCATCTGTTCCTCTAGGGTCTGAGGTAATCGAATTTTGAGCAAATGAACTGAGACTAAACAGCAAACTAATAAAGTAAAAAAGTAATTTCCTCATGGTCATTTTAGATTTAAAATATTTGCTCCAAAACTATTATTAAACCCAAATTAACACTTGCACAAGCACGCCAAGAACATGGACAAAAGCGTCTTTTAGCCATTTTTGGCGAAATCAGATGGACTTTTACCAAAATATCTCTTGAAAAGACGAGTAAAATAGGCCGGATCAGAAAAACCCATTGCGTATGCAATTTCAGAAATATTGTTATCGGTGTTCAACAACATTTCTGCTGCGGATTCCATTTTGAGTGTGGTAATAAAATTAGTTGGGGTGGTATCCAGTTTTTCTTTAAAAATCCGCTGAAGTTGTCTTACACTAATAGCCAAGTCATCAGCCAATTCTGCAGAGCTCATATTTTGATCAAGTCTTTTGAGAACAAACAACTTTGCTTGATTAATAAATGCATCCTCTTGCGAAAGAGCATTTTTATCCATTTCCAGAAATGTAGTTAACTTCGAATCTTCAGAGCGTCTTTTAGGTTGCATATTCCTAAGTTTATAATTTTGCCGAACCAAAATGATCAAAAAAGGTAAAAATAAGGCAACAATTATCAAGCCCAATAACCACCCATACAAAGCAAGATATCGATTGAATATCTTCCAATAAGAAGGTTGTCCTTTGAGCGTGGCATTTGTCCAATTATCCGGAAAGCCAAAATCAGTTTTTCTATTGATATTCTGAAAGGAATATGACGGAATCGTGTCTTTTTCAGTAAGAGGTTTGATGTCGACATATTCATCGGCATCATTGATACACACATCTATTTTAAAATTTTGTCCTTTATGGGGGCGGATACCTAAAGCTGCCCAAGCAATTTGAAATTCGATTACATATCCTAAATCAATATCTCTTTCCTTATTAATGGTGCCATCAAACTTTGTGGCCAAATCCATAATAAAATGATTGGTAACCGTATCCTTTGGCACTTTATAATCTTTTATCTTTAAGAGATATTTATCACCCCCTCTAAAAACGGTAAGATTCCCCATAAAATCCATAATCAATTGATAATCATCATCATCCATTAGGTTTTTACTATTATTTTGGGTATCTATATATAATTCTATTCCATCATTAAAAATGAGTCTTGGGCTACCGTTTTTGTCTTTGGCAAGGTCGGTGAGTTGCTGGTCTTTCACCTGAAACACCCCATAGAGATGGTTTTCATCAAAACCAAAATCATATCGAAGCTTATTGGGTGATATTACAGGAGGAGAAGTTTGTTGAAAAGCATAACTAATTATTTTCCAGTCACTTATATCACCGTCAATAATAGGGGGATTGTCTTTATAGGAAATATGGATTTGTGCTCTTACAGAAATAACAGTTAGTAGCAACAAAAAGAATATTAACTTTTTCATGAAAATAATTATGCTCGCCAAATCTACATTTTTTTAGTAAAAAAGCGTTAAAAATACTTAAAAAGGCTTTAATAATGTTCAAATAAACTCACTGAAGTAAAATGCTAAATCACAAAACACTATTAAATTGTTTCAGAAACAGAACCAATATTGATGAAAAAGAAAACAATGCTACCAAAACTTAAATTATTCACACATTTCCCTTATTTTTGAGTTTAAAAAGAATAATATTCTATGATTGATATAGATCCTGTGGATTTGAAGATTTTAAAACTTCTAAAAAAAGACGGAATGATGACCAATAGGCAAATTGCCGTTGAACTCAATCTCACCACAACTCCCATTCACGAAAGGATAAAAAGACTTCGCAGAGATGGATTTATCGAAAAATATACCATAGAATTAAATCGCAAAAAGCTCAACAAAAACCTCATCGTTTTCTGCAATGTTTCGTTAAAAGAACATGCCCAACAGTTTTTGACGCAGTTTGAAAGAGACGTTCAAACCGTACCTGAAGTGGTAGAATGTTACTGTGTTTCTGGTGGTTCGGATTTCCTTCTTAAAGTTATTGTATCTGACATGGAAGAATATAAAGACTTTATTCTCAACAAATTAGCTGCAATATCAAATATTGGCAGTGCTCAGTCGCACTTTGTAATTACAGAAGCTAAACATTCTTCTATTATAGGAGAGTAGCTCTTTTCTTTTTTGAAAACAGTTTTTTCAGTATCCAAAAAACTAGCAAAATTGCTAAAACACCCATGATTAAGGGAATCCAAAGTGAAATCAGGGATATAGCCACCGAAAGGAAATTTTCAAATGAGCTAAAAAAGCCATTTCCGAAGCCTCCAGTAAATTTTGTAGAACCCAGTCGTATCAAAGAAGTACCGGCCTGAATAGTGCCCGCAACGCCACCTCCCGCCAATATACCCAGCCCCCATTGCAGCGTTGGATCATCAATTTTTAAAAATTGTGTTGTTAATAAGGTACCTGCCACAACGGACGCAGGCAAAGCTATACCATCTAATAGGTTATCTATAAATGCAATGTAATAAGAGGCAATTTCGACTACTGATGCAACTAGCAGAACAAAAGTGGCGGTATTGCTCAGCATCCAGCCAAAATTATCTGAAACACTTACTAAACCAAACCTAGCTGCCAAATTTGAAACCAAAAGTGGAATAAATACCCTAAAACCACTTCCAGCACTCAAGGCTACTCCGAGGAGCAATCCTGGCAACCAGCTTAACCATTCTTCCATTTTTTACAAAATATTCATGGTTTGCTCTTTGATTTTTTCGAGCTCATCTTTCATTTGAACCACCAAACGCTGTATAACTGCATCATTTGCTTTTGAGCCTATTGTGTTTATTTCACGCCCAATTTCTTGAGCTATAAAATTGAGTTTTTTACCATTTGACGCAATTTCCAACTCCTTTTTGAAATAATCTAAATGATTGGTCAATCTTACTTTCTCTTCAGAAATATCATATTTTTCAACATAGTAGATTAATTCTTGCTCAAACCTGTTCTTGTCAAAATTCTCACTGTTCATAAAATCAGCTACAGATTTCTCCAAACGCTCTCTAATAGCTGGTATCCTTTTAGGATCTTGCTCAATGACCAATTTTAACAGGCCCTCTATTATATCAATATATTCCACAAACTTCAGCTTAGTAATTTGGCCTTCTTGCTGCCTAAACTCCTTACAATTGGTAATGGCTTGCCCAATCAATTTCATGATTAACTTCCATTCTTCCTCTACTTCCTCCGTATTTAAGGCATTGGTATTGTAGGCATTTGGCATCATTGTGGCCATCCTGAGTACCTCAGTCTGGGAAGCCTCAAAACCCAATTCCTTTGCTGTTTGTATTAAATCCTTAAAATATGCTTTTACCAATGGTCGGTTAACTGTAGTCCCAGCCGATTCCTCATCTTTTGGTGTTACATTCAACATCATCTCTATTTTACCCCTTTCTAATTCTTTTGAAAGCAAATTCCTCACTTCGATTTCGCGATTAGAGAAACTTCTTGGAAGCCTGCAATAAATATCAGAGAACTTTGAGTTGAGTGTCTTTATTTCTACGGAAACGGCCATCTTATCAGTTTCGATAGAGGCAGAACCGAAACCCGTCATTGATTGTAACATAAATAGTGATTTTCTTTTGTGTAAAACTAAGGAATTAATCGCTGAAATTGGTCAATCTAAGGCAAAAAAGTGTAATTTTGCAGCCAAATTGACAGCATACATGGACATTATTGATATATTAACTAACAAAATCGAAGCCACCATTGAGTCGCTTTATGGAACCTCCGACAAAGTGGTTTTGCAACCCACTCGCAAAGAATTTGAAGGAGATTATACCTATGTTTTTTTTGGTTTGGTGAAAAGTTTAAAAAAATCCCCACCAGAAATTGGCAACGCCATCGGAACGGCATTGTTAGTTCATAATGACATTTTTGAATCTTTCAACGTTGTTCAAGGCTTTCTAAATTTGAAACTCAAACCAAGTATTTGGATAAAGGTTTTAAATGACCTTTTACAAATACCTGTTGGCTCGGAAATAAACCGTAATTCAGCCTCGGTAATGGTGGAATATTCATCACCCAACACCAACAAACCCCTGCACTTGGGTCATTTAAGAAATAACTTCTTGGGTTATTCCGTAGCCAATATTCTTGATGCAGCAGGCTCTGACGTCACCAAAGCCTGTCTTGTAAACGACAGAGGCATCCATATTTGTAAGTCGATGGTAGCCTACAAACATTTCGGAAAGGGCGAAACCCCGGAATCAGCAGGAATCAAAGGGGATCATTTGGTTGGAAAATATTATGTCGAATTTGACAAAGCCTATAAAAGCCAGATGCAAGAACTGATGACCAGTGGAGCAACTGAGGATGAGGCAAAGAAGTCAGCCCCTATCATGATAGAAGCCCAAGAAATGCTCTTGAAATGGGAGCAAAACGATACTGACGTTATTGAACTTTGGAAAAAACTGAACACTTGGGTTTATGATGGTTTTGAGAAAACTTACAAGAAAATAGGCGTAGATTTCGACAAAACCTACTATGAATCAAACACTTACCTTCTCGGAAAAGACCTGGTAGAAGATGGCCTTAAAAGAGGCATTTTCTATAAAAAAGATGATAACAGTGTTTGGATTGACCTAACAGACGAAGGCTTAGACAATAAGTTGGTACTACGTGGAGACGGAACATCAGTATATATCACCCAGGATTTAGGAACTACCGATCTAAAATTTGATGATTTTAAATCTGAAAAGTCCATTTGGGTAGTGGGTAATGAGCAAGATTACCATTTTAAGGTACTTTTTGCAATCATGAAAAAACTGGGTAGAAGTTATGCAGATGGCTGTTATCATTTGTCGTATGGTATGGTGGATTTACCTTCAGGCAAAATGAAATCGAGAGAAGGTACCGTAGTGGATGCAGATGAATTGGTAGACGAAATGATAGCCACTGCCAAAATAATGAGTGCAGAAAAAGGTAAAATTGAAGATTTGGAATCTGAAGAAAGTGCAGCACTGTTTAGAATGCTGGCTTTGGGAGCTTTGAAGTACTATTTATTGAAAGTAGAACCCAAGAAAAGAATGCTGTTCAACCCTGAGGAATCTATTGATTTCCAAGGAAATACAGGGCCTTTTATTCAATATACGCATGCTCGTATCAAGTCAATACTAAGAAAAGCAAATGTAGATGATAAGCAAATATTTAATCTGGAAGGTACTCATATCTTAAACAGAGAGGAACTCGAATTGGTGTTTCTAGTAAAAGATTACAGCTCAGTCATCAAAAATGCTGCTGCTGAATATTCTCCAGCCTTAATTGCCAATTACACCTATGAATTAGCCAAAACATTCAATGGTTTTTATACGCAGCATTCGGTGATGAACGAGGAAAACGAAAACATCAAATACTTACGTTTGGGATTGATCAAAAAAGTGGCAGAAACCATCAAACATGCCATGGGCTTGCTTGGGATTGATGTTCCCGAAAGAATGTAATTTGGAGTAGATATAAATATTACAAACAAAAACGGCAAGAGATATTCCTTGCCGTTTTTGTATGATAGCAGTCCAATTAATTTTCCACGATACTTAGGACAGGTATATCCGAAATATTTACGACCTCCTCTGCTATACTTCCAAAAAGAAAACGCTCAAAGCCTTTCCGTCCGTGCGTAAACATTATAATGAGGTCGATATCGTGGGAATCGGCATATTCTACTGTTCCTTTGGCCACAGAATCGTGACGGTATATCTCAAAATCAAAATTCTGAATATCATAAAGTTTTTCTACATCACGAGCTGTGTCATAAATATCACTTCTGTCATCTGTGCTTTCACCCGTATCAATAAATACGAACTTGTTTTTGGTTTGTTTTAGGTCAAACAAATCCATCGCTTTTTCAATGAAGCCAGTTTTTTCAAAATCTGTTACAAACAGAACATTTTCTATTTTTTCAAAAGCAGTATTTTCCTTCATGACCATCACAGGGCAATCAGCTTTTCTTACAACGTTTTGTGAGTTAGTTCCTTGAAAATAGTCTTTCCAACCATTGGCACCCTCAGAGCCCATAACAATCAAATCGGCCTCCTCACTTAAAATAGCAGGTATTAACTCATCAAAATTCTCCTTGACAATTCCTTCTATTTCAACATCCGGATACCACTCCTTCCATCTTTCTATTTCTCTGGCAGCATCGTCTTTCAACATATTGTAGTATTCATCTTCTGTATGGACAACAGACTCTACCAGCTGATATTTAAATTTAGGAAATTTAAACATGGTCATCAAATTTATTTTTGCATCCATGTTTTTGGCTAATTTCACAGCTGCTGCCATTGCGTTTTCAGCGGCCACATGAAAATCGGTAGGTACTAAAATGGTTTTCATTATCTGAACATTATTTATACCACAAATGTATGTCAGTAGCCTATCCAAAATAATGACGAAATCCCAATTAGGAGATGATTAACGACAGTTTTTACGCAAAACATAAAAAAACTATTTGGCTCTGATGGCAATCACAGGATCCATTTTAGATGCTTGTGAAGCTGGAATCAGTCCTGCCACTATACCAATGATACTGGAGATGGTCAAACCAAAAATTATGTTTCCAGATGAAAGTACAATATCCAAACTTCCTAAATCAATAAAGCTAGCTAAATAAACCAAAATCAAACCAAACAATCCTCCAATCAAACAAAGGAATATGGCTTCGAAAAGGAATTGGAACAATATAAAGTAGTTTTTGGCACCCAATGATTTCTGAATTCCGATAATATTTGTACGCTCTTTTACTGAAACAAACATTATATTGGCTATACCAAAACCGCCAATTAATAAAGAAAACAAACCAATAACAAAGCCACCAGCTCTGAGTGAGCCAAAAATGGTAGTAAGAAAATTCGCAGCAGCATCAGGCCTATTTAGGGCAAAATTATCTTCTTCAAGTGGCCTTAAGCCTCTAATTGTACGCATCTTACCTTTAATCTCACTTTCTAACTTCACCATTTTCAGGTCTGTTTCAAATGCCTGAACTTGTATCATTCCATATAAATTACCCGAGCTGAACATTCTCTTGTGTTTGACAAACGGCACATAAACTTTCTGATCAGGATTCCCTCCAACATCCACCAACTGCTTACCTTTTTTCTCTTGCATGCCTATCACCACAAAATTCTCTCCTTTGATTTTCATCTGTTTTCCAATAGGATCTTCTTCTCCAAACAGGGTTTCGCCTATTTCGGCACCAATTACCGCCACATTTCTTCCTGATTCTATTTCGGTAGGCGAAAAATATCTGCCATTGATTACAGGCACATCCGAAATCAAATTAAAGTCATAAGTAATTCCCTGAACGAGAGCATTATAGCTATTGCTTTGATATTTAGCTTGAGCAAGCGACCAGTCCATTATGGTCACCGCTGCTGCATTTTCGAGGTTGTCTTTGAGATATTTATACTCTGAATATTTTGGTCTAGGTCTATTGAAATACTTCCACCAAGGATACTCGCCATCTCCAAACTGCCATGGGAATTTATCAACATATATGGTTTTATCTCCAATCGAGCTCAAACTCGTTTTGATATTGGACTCCAAGGAGTCTACCATCGTATAAACGCCAATTATAGAGAAAATGCCAATCGTAACACCTAAAAGAGACAGCACTGTCCTAAGCAAATTAGAGCGAAGAGCTTGCCATGCAAACCTTAAACTTTCGAACGTGAGTTTGAAAAACAACATCCTTGAGAATTTATTATTATTGAAGTAAAAATTGCAAAAAAAAAGGAATTTGAATTAAGTAATTTTATAAATGATACAAAACACTTAACTTAACGGTAAATATCCATGATTGATGGAAACCCTGTTATAAACTTATCAACTAAAACTAACCAATGAAAAACCTCTTCGGCTCATTTTTGCTTTTAATTTTGATTGTTTTTGGATGCAAAACTAACCCCAAAACCACTTCCAAAGAAAACGATAAAGACTTGTTTTCGCTGTTTGTAGAAGACCCCGATACCAAACCATTTTATTCTGAGAAAAAAGGCGTATTTGCTAAAAATGGAATGGTGGCCGCAGCACATGCTGAGGCATCAAATGCGGGAATAGAAATACTCAAAATGGGTGGAAATGCCATAGACGCTGCAGTAGCGACGCATTTTGCACTTGCTGTGGTTTTCCCCTTCGCAGGAAACTTAGGAGGTGGTGGATTTGCCGTTATTCGAACCAAAAATGGCCAAGCTCACACCTTAGATTTTAGAGAAAAAGCTCCATTAAAAGCACATCGAGATATGTATTTGGACAAAGAAGGAAATGTAATTCAAGGATTGAGTTTGCAGGGACATTTAGCCAGCGGAGTACCTGGGTCTGTTGACGGTATGGTAGAAATGCACCAAAAATTCGGAAAACTTTCTTGGAATAAACTTTTAGAACCTGCCATAAGACTTGCAGAAGGTGGTGTTATATTAACCGAAAGAGAAGCCTTGGGTCTGAATAACAATCTGGCGGTTTTCAAGAAAGTTAACGGCGAAAATCTAAATTATTTTGTAAAGCCCGATGGCTCAAAATGGGTAAAGGGAGATATTCTCATCCAGAAAGACCTGGCAGAAACATTAAAATTGATACAATTACAAAAACGTGCTGGTTTTTATGAAGGCAAAACCGCCGCTCTTCTAGTGGATGAAATGACGAAGGGAGGCGGAATCATAAGCCATGAAGATCTTAAAAAGTATCACTCAGCATGGAGAAAGCCTATTGTTGCCGGTTATAAAAAGTATAAAATCATTACTATGCCTCCATCCTCTAGCGGCGGAGTAGCATTGCTTCAATTATTGAGACTAGTGGAGCAATACCCGCTTCAAAAATGGGGTTGGAACTCCTCCAACACCACACAAGTAATGATTGAAGCAGAAAGAAGAGTTTATGCAGATAGAGCAAAATGGATGGGAGATACCGACTTTATAGATGTACCTATTGACAAACTTATCAGCCACGAATATTTAAAAACAAGATGGGCTGATTTTGATAGTACAAAAGCAACCGATAGCAAAAACATTAAAGGAGGCATGCTACCAGGTTATGAATCATTAGAAACCACTCATTACTCAGTAGTTGATGCGGATGGAAATGCTGTATCTATCACTACCACCTTAAATGGAGCTTATGGAAGCAAGGTTATTGTAGCAGGTGGAGGTTTTTTAATGAACAACGAAATGGATGATTTTAGCATAAAATCTGGCGTTCCGAACATGTTTGGATTGTTAGGTTCAAAAGCCAACGAAATCCAACCTGAAAAAAGAATGCTCAGCTCCATGACACCGACCATTGTAGAAAAAGACGGAAAATTATTGATGGTGGTAGGTACGCCTGGTGGAAGCACCATTATAACTTCAGTATATCAAACTATTCTGAATGTGATTGAGCACAAAATGACCATGCAGCAAGCTGTAAATGCCTTAAAGTTTCATCACCAATGGTTGCCTGATCGTACTGTTTTTGAAGCCAATGCATTCAGTGATAAAACTTTAGAGACTTTAAGAAATAAGGGTTATATCTTGGATCAACAAAAGGGAACTTTGGGCAGAATGGACTGTATCTTGGTATATCCTGATGGAACGCTAGAAGGTGCTTCTGACCCCCGAGCCGACAATACCAGCATTGGATTTTAAAGTACAATAACCTATTACTTGATACCCAAAAATGGCGAATGGCCGAAGATTCACATCCTCGACCATTCTTTTTATCACTCAATAGAAATTCTCTTTTGTAATTTAATTATCCCTTTTCCTATCCAAATCATTTAAGTAAGGTCCTCTGGCTAATGGTTTTTCCTTTCCCATCTGTTCCAAATACGGTTATGAGGTATTTTTTACTCAAATCCGAATTGTTAAAACTAATACTTGTTTTTCCATAAATATCAGTCTTTTGAAGCGGGTTCCAATATAAGGTCTTCCGTTTGTCAGGTTTGGCAACTGCCTTAGTATATTTGGGAGCGTATATATTTCTAGCATACGAATAGCCCATAAATGTCTGAAATCTATTGTTTTTATAAACACTAAAAAGATCATTTCCTTTTGAGGTGAGAAGGTTAACAATGCTACCAGATGCTTGGCCAAGTTTTGTAGTTTTCTCCTTTTTTTGAATAAAATCTAACCAAACTATATCTGAAGGCTTAATCAGATCCAAGAATTCAAGAGGAACTCTTGTTCCATCTAACATCACCCAATTCTCATTTTTATTCATGAGTTTTCCTGTCAATTCGGGTATTTTACTCTCTATTAAATTTACTAAAGTAGGAATACCAGAACTCGAATCTACAGTTATGCTTGTCGCAAAATCAGGCTCCCAATTATATGCACGACGTCTGAAATCATTTTTAAAATCTTTGTTCTTTTGACCGGTTATTACTACCTCTTTCAAAGCCATAGATTTAGCTGGCAAAGCTGTATTTGGTTTCTGAACTACAGGCTTATTTGCAGCATTTGAAGGTGCCAAAGGCTTCATTGTTACGACAGGTTTGTCTACAACAGTTTCAACTTTAGGACTGTAAATTTCATCAAATTTTAGCTCTAAGAACTCTCCTATTTCGTTGGCTGCCAAAACTTTAACTGTATCTGTCCAGTGATCTCTTATTTCAAAATTCCCACTTGAATCTGTAACGGTCTCTTGATATTTCATTCCAATTTTATCCCAAAAATACAATTTCAGTTTCTCATTCTTTTTCAAAATTTGACCTTGAGAAACAGATGCCTTCATCAACAGATTGTTTTCGGCTATATAATTTGAGGCTTTTGCTTCTTTCTTCCAATCTTGCGTCATCATAAGATTATCCAAATAGAACTTTGAAACTGTAGGTTGAAACTCAAACAACGAGTCCAGTTTTTGAATTTCTGACTCAAAATCTGCATCAAAAACTAAACTATTCTGCATAATTTCAACTTTCGGACTAAACACTGCCGGTGGAGTAACGTCAACTATTGAAATAGATAAGTCGAGATTCGGAATGGGTTTTTGGTTATCATCCAACACCATCAAATCAAAATTTACTTTGCCTTTTGGAAGCAAATTGGGCTTATAGTTTTTTACTGACAAACTATTTTTTGCATTGGTCAAGAAATAAACCAATCGCTTGCAAACTGCTTTTCCTTCCAAATCTTCAACGGCAATTTCTACAACTCCTGCATTCGGTACTAAATCATTTTTGAGAACAAACTTAAAATTTGAACTTGTGGTTTCGAATGGAAGTTTCAAAATAATCTCACCCCTTTGACGGGCTACGATATTAAACCTTGCGGGTTCATTGCTATTTGTAAATACATTTATAAGTACACCATCTGAAAAAACAACATTGTCAGTAGCCAAAACATAGCCTATGGTTTGTGCCGCTGGCAGCATTTCTTTATATACCTTACCTGCATGGGTAAAAACAGCAAAATACTTCATACCAGAGGTAGGCTTGAGTATGAATGTTCCTATTTTCTGTAAATCAGGATAGAAAGTGGTCACCAATTTTCCGGTGCTATCTTCTATCTTACCTTCGAATGACTTAGGTAAACTAGGAAAGTTATTGAATTTTATAGCCACCTTACTTGATATTCCGTCCACCAATTGACCGCCTTCAGGATAAAAAACAACTTCAGGTTTGGCCAGATTTTTAGAACTTAATAGGCCGATAGGTGCCGGTATCGTACCCACGATTTTAATATTTCTGGTATAAAAGGCTTTTTCACTGTAATTTCTCATCAAATTGGTGTAGGCAGTTAATTCATATTGTCCAGACACCAAATTTTTAGGCAAGATAAACTGAGAATTGGCATGTCCATTTTGCACAACTACTTTTGCTTCTTTAATAATTTTATTAAGCTTATTCTGAAGCAATAGATATACTACTTGACTTTTTTGCGAAAGATGATGAGAAGTAGCTTCAAAAACATAGGCTTTAAGCCAAATGGTATCGCCAGACACGTAGTTGTCTTTGTCTGTATGAACAAAAATCTTTTCGGATTGATAATTTGATGACTGAGCGAAAAGTCGCCCACAAAGTAGTAACGATAAAACTAAAAACTTAAACTTTTGCATATTAGGAGGCCACATTTTGGGTTTAGACTATTAAATACAAATACTGTGCCTATGTAAAACAGCCTTTAAATATAATCGTATTTAATTAAAATTTTAACCTATTACTTTATGGAGATAATCAATATTTATGCCGAAAATAATTTTCACGAATTTCTATGAATTAATTCCTCCAAAAAAAGGGCATAAAAAAAACCCGATTACTCGGGTCTTTTTTTTTATTCCGTTTCTGCAGTATCCGTTACCTCTGGATCCTTGTCGGCTCCCTCCACCACAGCTATTTCATCTTTTTTATCTAAAAACTCCTGATAAACTGTTGGCTTATCAAAAGGCCTCTCCCCTATTAGCCCAACCAAATCATGCTGATAAATGATTTCTCTTTCCAATAAAGCTTTAGCCAGAATTTCGAGTTTGTCACGGTGTTCTAAGAGTAAATCTTTGGTGGCAGAATATGCCAAATCAATCATTTTCTTAACTTCTTCGTCAATAACTTGTGCTGTTAGCTCAGAGTAAGGTTTGGTGAAAGAATACTCACTTTGACCTTTAGAATCATAATAACTTACGTTTCCTATTTTCTCGTTCATACCATACACAGTCACCATGCTATAGGCCAACTTGGTAATTTTCTCCAAATCGCTCAGAGCACCAGTTGATATTTTTCCAAAAATCACTTCCTCAGCTGCTCTACCGCCGAGCGTCATGCACATTTCATCAAAAAGTTGTTCTGTACGATATAAATACTGCTCTTTTGGTAAATATTGAGCGTAACCTAAGGCCGCAATTCCTCTTGGAACTATACTTACCTTAACCAATGGATTGGCATGTTCTAAAAACCAACCAGCTATGGCATGACCAGCTTCGTGATAAGCTACAATTTCTTTCTCCTCTGGTGAAATCAATTTATTTCGTTTTTCCAAACCACCAATTTCTCTGTCAATAGCGTCTTGAAAATCCTTCATTTCAACTTGCTTTTTGCCTCTACGTGCTGCCAAAAGGGCCGCTTCGTTACAAACATTGGCAATTTCAGCACCAGCAAACCCTGGAGTTTGAGCGGCCAATTTCTTAGGATCAACTTCTTCAGCAAATTTTATAGGCTTCAAGTGTACCTTGAATATCGCCTCACGACCATTAATATCTGGCACATCCACACTTATTTGGCGATCAAATCTACCTGGTCTTAACAAAGCAGGATCTAAAACATCAGGACGGTTGGTTGCAGCCAAAATTATGATTCCAGAATCAGATCCAAAACCATCCATTTCTACTAAAAGTGAGTTCAATGTATTCTCTCTTTCGTCATTTCCTCCTGGCATAGAGCCTTTTCCGCGGGAGCGACCAACTGCATCAATTTCATCAATAAATATGATACAAGGTGCTTTTTCTTTGGCTTGTTTGAACAAATCTCTCACACGAGCAGCTCCAACTCCAACAAACATCTCCACAAAGTCTGAACCTGACAAAGAGAAAAACGGCACACTTGCCTCTCCAGCTACAGCCTTGGCCATCAAAGTTTTACCTGTTCCTGGAGGGCCTACTAACAAGGCTCCTTTCGGTATTTTACCACCAAGCTCAGTATATTTACCTGGTTTTTTCAAAAACTCTACAATCTCTGTAAGTTCCTCTTTGGCTTCATCCAATCCTGCTACATCTTGAAAAGTAATTTTTACTTTATTATCTGCATCAAAAAGTGCGGCTTTCGATTTTCCGATGTTAAATAATGCACCTCCTGGACCACCACCAGACATACGTGTCATGATAAAATACATCAATCCGAAGAAGAACAATATAGGGAACCATTGCCAAAAAATATTCATATAGTCACTTCTAGTGACTGTTTCTGGATACAGTGTACCTTTAATATCTTCAGGAATAGCGGCTGTTTTCAAGAAGTTATTGTACTCATACATAAATGAGTCTTCTGAAACAATGTCCACACGAAGATGTGGTCCTGTTGAAAATTTATTATTGGCCAGTTTTGCCTTGTATTCAGGTTTTGTAAGGGCCGTTGGAGAAAGGTTTATCTCCAATGAATTAGTACCTTTAACCAAGAAAACCTTCTGTACGTCGCCATCTAGTACCATTTTTTCAAACGACTTATATGGTACAGATCCTAATTTGTTTGTACTGCTAAAAAATACAAGGCCCATGATGGCTAATATTAAAGCCGCCACTACCCATCCTTGAAGCCCACCAGGATTTGGAGTCAGCTTCTTCTTCGGTTTATCCGAAGAATTGTTGTTGTTGCTTTCAGACATATTGAATTTTAAATAAAATCTTTGGTTATTTAACTAAGTGGAGTTAGAGAAGGTTTCAATGTATCGCCATAATAAGTACAATCAGCATCGCCCCAAAGCGACTCAATGTCATAGAATTCACGACGATCCTTTTTGAAAACGTGAACGACCACGTCTACATAATCTAATAATATCCACTCTTTATTTTGAATTCCCTCCTTGTGCCAAGGAGATTCTTTGGTAGACTTGAACACCTCTTCGTCTACCGAGCCAGCAATGGCGTCAATTTGTGTGTCGGAACTTCCGGAGCAAATAACGAAAAAGTCTGTAATAGCACCCTGAATCTTTCTTAAATCCATCTTTATGATATCAAAACCTTTTTTTTCTTGCATTCCGTTAATAATGGAATCGCACAATACCTCACTCGAAATCTTTTTCTTCATTAAACTGTAAATTGGTTAAATTTGCGAGCGGTAAGTAAAACTCTAAATAAGCTCACATCGCAGATTTTCTATAAAACGCTAAATTAATTTATTTTGGTCAAAATTCAGCCCAAAACTTTATTTGTCGGCAAAAATCTAATATTTCTGCCATCTTGTCATTCTACCAACGACATTGCAAGCGAAATAATTCAAAATAAAGAATTTATTGACGGAACTGTCATCCTTACCGACCACCAAACTGCTGGGAAAGGGCAGAGGGGAAATGTCTGGGAAAGTGCCCTAGGAGAAAATCTTTTGATGAGTGTTATTATTAAAACTTCTTTTGTAAAAATTGAACGCCAATTTGACCTCAGTATTGCCGTGGCAATATCCGTATTTGAGGCTTTAAATGCTTACGCCGTTTCTAATTTATCCATAAAATGGCCTAACGACATTTATCTGAATAATAAAAAAATAGGTGGAATACTGATAGAAAACAGCATTTCAGGGCAAAAAATGGGGAATTCTATCATAGGAATTGGCTTAAATATTCACCAAACTAAATTTGAAAACCCAAGAGCAAGCTCTTTGATTTTGGAATCACCTCAAATCAATTTTATCAGGGATACGCTTGTTGAAAAAATATTGGAATTTTTAGAACAAAACCTTGAAGCATTGAAAGAACAAAAAACCAATCTTCTTAAGAAAAAGTATAACGACAACCTCTTTGCAATAAATGAACATAGATTATTTAAGACTTCTGAAGGAATATTGGAAGGCAAAATAACTGGCGTGACAGAAAATGGGCTTCTGAAATTAATAAGTCAAAACAAAGAAAAATATTACAATATCAAGGAAATAGAATATCTTTTTAATGATTAGCAAGGAGAAATTTGGGTAAGTCGTACTAAATAATATTTTTGCAAATAAGCAAAAAATAAATCAACCTATAATAAAAAAAGCTGGACAGTATATTTTTAACCTATGGAATCAAATACAGAAAGAAAAAGGCTTTTAGAAAGAAAAGATAACAAGGGCTGGAAAAAATGGGGGCCGTATCTTTCAGAACGTCAGTGGGGTACAGTGCGTGAAGATTACAGTGTATATGGCGACGCTTGGAATTATTTAACCCATGACATGGCACGCTCGCGTGCTTACAGATGGGGAGAAGATGGTATCGGAGGTATTTCTGACAATAAGCAGCACATTTGCTTTGCATTGGCTCTATGGAATCACAAAGATTCAATTTTAAAAGAAAGGCTGTTTGGCTTAACCAACAATGAAGGAAATCATGGAGAAGATGTGAAAGAGCTGTATTACTATCTCGATAGTACACCAACGCATTCTTACATGAAAATGCTGTATAAATACCCTATTGAGTCATTCCCTTATGAAAAAATAACAAGCACAAATAACCACAGAAGTATCAAGGAAGATGAATTCGAAATAATTGATACAGGAGTATTTGATGACGATAACTATTTTGATATTTTTATAGAGTATGCAAAAAAAGACATCAATGATGTTTGCATAAAAATTACAGCCACTAATAGAAGTAAAAAAGACGCTCCGCTAACTTTACTTCCTACAGTCTGGTTTAGAAACACCTGGTCATGGGGATACGATGAGTTTGAAAAAAAACCTATTCTTTCGGGTATAGCAAACAGCCAAATAGAAGTAAATCACAGGCTATTCGAAAGAATGAAATTATACTGTTTGGATGCCGACCAATTGCTTTTTTGCGAAAACGAAACCAACATGGAGCGGGTTTTTGGCAAAGAAAATACCAGTTTATATACCAAAGACGGCATCAACAATTATATTATTCATGGAAAAGAAAAGGCCATAAATCCCAATAATATTGGAACCAAGGCCTCCGCAAAATATTCCAGAAAAATCAAAGCTGGAGGTTCCGAAACTTTTTGCCTCAGATTTACAGATCAAACAAATCTCAAAGAACCTTTTCAAGATTTTGAAGCCATTTTTGAAGAAAGTCTAAAAGTTGCAGATGATTTTTATGAGATTGTTCAAAAAGACATCCAAAGCGAGGAAGAAAAAGCCATTCAAAGACAAGCTTTTGCTGGAATGATGTGGAGTAAGCAATTTTACTATTATAACATCGACCAGTGGATGAATGGCGACCCAAAAATGCCATTTGAATTTAGAGGAAGGGCATTTGAAAGAAATTCTCCCTGGAAACATGCCTACATGGCCAACATACTTTCAATGCCCGACAAATGGGAATATCCATGGTTTGCGGCCTGGGATTTGGCCTTTCATACTGCTACACTGGCACGCATCGACCCTGACTTTGCCAAAAGGCAGCTAGCGGTTGTTCTTCGAGAATATTACATGCATCCCAACGGACAGATACCTGCGTATGAATGGAATTTCTCTGACGTAAACCCTCCAGTGCATGCATGGGCCACTTGGAAAGTGTACGAAACCGACAAAGAAATGAATGGCGGCAAAGGTGACGTTGGCTTTTTAGAAAGAATTTTCCATAAACTACTGCTGAACTTTACGTGGTGGGTAAACCAAAAAGACGAAGACGGAAATAATATTTTTGGTGGTGGATTTTTAGGATTGGATAATATCGGTGTTTTTGACAGAAATGCACAGATACCTGGTGTAAAACTTCAGCAAGCAGACGCCACTGGGTGGATGGCCATTTATACACTTAACATGCTCAAAATCGCTTGCGAAATATCTTTAGAGCGACCTGCGTACCAAGACATGGCCTCTAAGTTTTTTGAGCATTTTCTATACATAGCCGCCGCCATAAATAAACCTATGGACGAGGAAGGTAATGGCCTTTGGGATGAAGACGACCAATTTTATTACGACAAAATATATACGCCCAATGCCAATACTTTATTCCTGAAAATCAGATCATTGGTAGGTTTGATACCTCTGTGTGCTGTAGAGGTAATCAGCGAGGATTTATTACAAAAATTACCTGACTTTAAACGTCGATTGGAGTGGATTCTTAAAAATAGACCTGACCTTGCGGGTTTGATATCGAGGTGGCACGAGCCGGGGAAGGGCGAAACACACTTGCTTTCGTTGCTCAGAGGCCACAGGATGAAAATGGTATTCAAACGCCTTTTTGATGAAAGCGAGTTCTTGTCAGACTATGGCATAAGATCCATGTCGAAATTCCATTTGGAGAATCCTTATCATTTTAATCTTCATGGCGAACACCTGAATGTAAAATATACCCCAGGCGAGTCTGACCTGACTATCATGGGAGGAAACTCCAATTGGCGTGGGCCGGTTTGGTTTCCGCTTAACTACCTGATAATAGACTCTTTACACAAATACTCCAACTATTACGGCGAAGATTATGAAGTAGAATATCCAACAAATTCAGGGGAGATTGTTACGATAAGAGAGGCCGCACTGCAAATATCGGAGCGTTTAATCAACATCTTTAAAAAGGGTGAAGATGGCAACAAACCGTTTATGGGCAGTGTAGAAAAGTTTAACAAAGACAAGGACTTTAAAGACTACTATCATTTCTATGAGTATTTCCACGGCGACAACGGCAAAGGCTTAGGAGCAGCTCACCAAACCGGCTGGACTGGCCTCGTAGCGGATTTGATTCAGGAAGTGAATGAGAAGAAGTGAGTAAATCTCACCCAAACAATCCCCCACTAACCTCCTCCACAAAAATCTTTTTGTCGGTGATAAACGGGCGGTTTTCTTCGAGGAATTCGGGGAAGAGTTCCATGTGGTGGAGCATTGGACTAAAGTCGTAAGTAGCTATGGAGTAACTTTCAATATGGATTTCCTTGAAATCGTAGATGATATATTCCATCTCTGTGCAACCCTTGTCTTTGAGGGCATACATGTAGAGATTCTGAAAATTGTACTGAAACTTGTTGGGTTTGTAACTCGAAGTTGTTTTGATGTCTATCACTTTGCCTTCGCCAACCACATCAGCAAAACCGTAAAACTGAATATTTTGGTGGATGAATTTTATGGGCATTTGCTCTACTCTTGAAGTTGGCAACAGGTATCTTACTTTTTCAACTATTTGATTTTCAAATGCATGTGGCTTGTTTTTAAGAACAGCATCCTCAAAATTTGATCCTTTTTTCATCCTTTTGAGTGTGGCATCATCAAAATCTCTGATGCGATTTATCCTGTTGAGTAGTTGAGTTCGCATTTCCAAAGTGGGCGAACCCAGGTATTTCCCAAACTCGTTGAGCAAGGTAGGATAAAGACGATACTTAATATCAGACATGAGCAGCCAAGGCCTCAAGCTCAGCCATTTGTATTAGATGGTGTCTGGTGTGCATTTCAAGGTTTCTAAACCATTCTTGAGCGTTTAAAAAACCAAAGACCGGATGTTTAGATTTATAATCTCCGGCGTCTTGATGTATCAGCTCCACCAAATCTTTGGCAGCTGCTAAAATCTCTTCTATTTCTAAAAGATATTCATTTTTGGGTTTACCCTTATATATTACCACCCCAAATTCCTCGGGCATCTTTACTTTTTTGTTCGGAAAGCCATTGTTATTCATTACCCATTCGCCTGCCAAGGTCTTTTCTCCTCCTATTTGTCCGCTTCTTTGGTCGAGGCATCTTTTGATATTGGCCAGAAAAAACTTTTTAGAAGATTCACAAATGTGTTCATACATTTGAGCCAGAGACCATTTTTCAGGATTTGAAATATAAGCAAATTGCTCTTCTGTGAGCCTATGAATGCCATCAATAAGCACAGTAAATGATTTTTCTATTCCTATTAGGGTGTCGTTTTTGTTCATCGTCTATTTTAAATAAAACTGATTACTTGGGCCACTTTCATTGTGAAGCCTGTCTAATGCGGTAATTACGTAGTAATAGCTTTTCCTTTTTGAGGCGTTTCTGTCTGAGAATTTATAAATCCCAACATTCCTGATAATCGAAACAATTTTCTTTGGATTTTCGAGATTTATTTCTTCAAATTCTTCAAATCGATACAATACAAAACTTTGTATATTTTCTCTGTTCAAAGTAAGTTTAGAAGGCAACTTCCAGGTAACTTCTGAACCATAGTTTTCTGTCCTTTTTACGTGCAAAGCTGTAGGGCTATTCGGAGCCATACCGTCTTTCCAGGGCATTGAAGGCAGCAAGGCAGGATATTTGTAAATATTTTTGAGCGTATCCGATATACCCAAATTATTAGTTACTAAATACTTAGAACTAAAAAAAATACTTCCCGAAATCTCTTCAGACTTAAGATTACTTCTTACTTGTTTTCCTATTTGGCCAGCAGTTTTCCATGATTTTTCTGTTGAGTTCTTGTCGACTTTATACACACTGTGTCCAATATACAAATGCCTATTTCCATGGTTTTCTGTCCACCAATCTACCAAAGACTTGTAAGGCACTCGCACGTGATCAAAAGCAAAATATACCTGCGGGGCGATATAATCAATCCATCCAGAATTTACCCATTTGCGGGTATCGGCAAACAAATCGTCGTAAGATGACAATCCTCGAGTTGCTGACCCTTCATTTTTTGGGGATTCATTTCTCCAAACTCCAGCGGGGCTTATACCAAATTTCACCCATTTTTTCTCCGCACTAATAGCCCTGGATATATCCTTAATTAGTGTATTAATGTTATTTCTCCTCCAATCACCGATGTTTGAGAATTCTGAACCATATTCCTTAAAAGTTTCTGAATCATCAAAAGTCTCGCCGTCTATGGCATAAGGATAAAAATAATCGTCAAAATGAAGACCATCTATATCGTAGTTTTTTACCAAATTGACTGCTACTTTTTCAATGTATTCTCGCACTTCTGGTAGTCCGAAGTTATATAGTTTGTAGCCTCCGTAACTTATAAACCATTCTGGATGGATCTTGGTAATGTGTTCTTTGGAAACTGATTTTGCATTCTTTTGAGTACCTCGATTGAGATTGAGCCAGGCGTGAAACTCCATGTTTCTGTCATGGGTTTCGTCTATCATAAATTTTAAGGGATCATAAAAAGGATCTGGTTCTTTGCCTTGGGTACCAGTGAGCCATTCTGACCAAGGCTCATTGCTATTGGCATAAAAAGCATCAGAAGCAGCACGAACTTGAACGAAAACTGCATTAATTCCAATTTTTTTATGAACATCGAGAATATGCACGAACTCATTCTGTTGTTGATCCGAACTCAGCGATTTTTTTGAAGGCCAATCAATATTGTCGATGGTGGCTATCCAAGCAGCTCTGAATTGTCTTTTCGGAAACAATATATCCTCCTTGTTGGATATAACTGGACGTTTTGGTGTGTTCTTAGGTGTACATTGCCCTAGAATAACTACTACAATTAAGAGCAATAATTTATACTTCATTCAATAAAAAAAACACTTTAACATTCAAAATTATAAAGATTTTACTTCAAAAAAAACACTTTTCTAAACGGAATGTTACTTTGACTAAGCCCTTCTATAGTTACTTTCAGAGGCAAAATTGGATTTTCCCCAATAATTGCAGTAGCATTTCCCTTTTCATCAGTCAAAATTTCTGGATTCCAATAGGATGTTGGCAAACTTTCTGGCAAAACCATTTTTATGCTTTCTGGTGAATAAACCTCCGCTATTTTATAGCCTTCCACAGCCACTTTGGTAAAATTCTTATCTGCAATGTCATCATAAGCACTTTGTTTATCTTTTTGAAAAATGGATACAATACCATTTTTACCTAAGTCGCCATACATGTTTGACATCCTTGCTACCACTTCAACTCTCAAAACATTGTTAGGGTTTACAGAATTTATACTCCCCATCGGAACACCATCTATCAAAATTAATGCCGCATTAGAATTATAAACAGAAGTTGCCCCTCCTCTTAAAACGAAATTAGTACCTCGCATTTGCAAACTCGGCACTTTTTTAAGAATACTATTGATTAAACCCGTCACTCCATTGGTTGCATTTATTTCATTTTCTTCTATTATATAATCAGGTCTGCCGTAGAGCATCTTTTGTCTTTTATCCTTGCCTTTTTCTTTGATTTCGGCACTTTCAGCTGCAATTTCTTTGAAAACAGGTTCCGGTTGGGTTACAATTTTATCTTTCAAGTCTATTGGAACAGCATTAATTGTAGGGTAATTAACATCATTCTTAATGATAAAAATATTCTCTTTCATTTTTTTAGAAACTGGCTGAAGATAAATGTCAGATTGTCCATAAAAAGTCAGTCCTTTGAACACAAAATTGCCATTTACATCTGAAGAAGTTTGACTAAAGTTTTGAAGATCATTTACAAAAACATTCAGTTCGCTTTGCACCGGTACCCGCTTTTTATCTAGAAAAATGCCATTAATTTCCAAACCTTTTTCCATCAAAAAAGGCATTGATTTGGGTTTCTTTAACTCTTTCAGATTCAAATCATTTCTGATGTCAGTGTCCAGATTCAAATCTGGAGAATATTGTGGATTATTTACCGAAACAGAGAAATTTGCACCAATAGGACTATCTCCCAAGTCTTTAAATGAAAAGTGGATTTCACCAGTTTTGGAATCAAACTTTTCAATATTTGCCTTTATTTTATATTCCTCAATGTCTAATATTTGCTCATCTTGGGTATTGATTTTTTCGTTTCTAGTTAGAACTGGTATTGATTTTCTGAAAATCAAATTATCGAAGTTTCGCATGTAGTTTGTAAAAGCCCTTATTTGATAGATTCCTTTAGGTAAATCAATCGGCAAAACCACCGCTCCGTATCCAAAACCATTCGAAACTTCAATTTTTTGGGTTTCAACTACTTTCTTAGATTCATCTATTAATTGCACATACAGTACTTTGCTGGCCGTGTCATTTTTGGCAAAAGATGAGTAATTCAAATAAGCTTTAAACCAAAGTTTATCTCCTTGAAAATACATGGTTCTGTCGGTATGCAAATGAACAGTCTCAGCAAACGGAGCTTTCTCGAACTTTAGGAAATACGCCTCATTGGCCGAATCATTCATGTTGTAGTCAGTCGGCAAAATCCCAGACACTTTCAAGAAGTCCATATCACCTGCCACCACAATGTCTTGATAATTATAAGGCATACCGTTTTCATTCACATAAACATTGTTGCCTTTTACTTGCATCCAACTTATACCATAATCTATACCTTGATAAGTTTTTAGATCGGACTTAACAGACTGATTGTGAACTTCTAGATTGTCTCGTATATAAATTTTCTTGATTTCAGGACTTCTACCCAAACCTACCATATCTTTGGCATCATAAGCCAGTACAGACTTGCCCAATTCGGCCTCAAAATTATCTGTCCTTATGGCATTTGACCCTGGCTTGGGTGCATATAACTGAAAACCATTCACATCTAGCTTCTTATCTATCAATGACTTAAAAAGAAAAGCTGGAGATTTCCTATAAGCAAATGCCCTATTTGCATACCATTCTTCCAATTTGGCTTTATTGGAGGGCACCATTTCCGTAAAATACACATTACCACCCACTTTATGGAGATCTTTGCCTACATAAAAACTATATAATTCAAACGAAATCTGGTAGCCCAAAGCAGAATTCTTGATTTTGAGTGGTTCTAATGCTTTGGCATAAAATCCATCTTCTTTCTCATCAAAATCCAAAACCCAAGCGTTTTCTATTTCACATTTATCTGCAAAATCGCTATCTCCCAAGAAATATGACTTGAATTTCTTCAACTGCTTTTCCCATTTTTTGTCTCTTTTAGACTTTACTTGAACTTCCGTCAACAAATTATCAGAGGGAGCCAATTCAATGTCCAATGTAATGGTTTCTCCATCTTTGGCTACTATTTTCTTGGAAACAGACTTATAACCCACATAACTAAAAACCAAATCAAACTCCTTAATAGTAAGATTGTTCAATTGGAAATTTCCCTCCAGGTCAGAGTTTGCCCCGATGGTGGTTCCATTGACAAAAATATTGCAGGATGGAAGGCCTTCCTTTGATTCAGCATCTGTGACTTTGCCTTTTAGGGTGATGTTTTGTGCAAAAGTTAAAAAAGGGAAAAGAAAAAGGAGTAGTGTTTTCTCAAATTTCATTCTGGGGATTTTTTATAGTGAATAGTTAATTTTATTTATCAAACGTCAAAAATGACATTTTCTTTATATTTATTTTAAATTTTAGCCTTTTCTGAATCAAAAGGCTAAAATGGTGGATTAATTGAGCTTTTCAAACATTCTTTGGGTAAAAATTGTTAATTTTGCGTGATTTTTTAAGAAAACCATTTTATAAAAAGATGCTTTTAAGCGAACAAGAAATACTCAGAAGGCAAAAAAGAGAAGAATTGATGAAGTTGGGCATAGAGCCCTATCCTGCGGATGGCTTCCTTACCAACACAAGTTTGAGAGATATCCTCAAGCATTGGAAACACAACAAGTTCGACTTTAAAGACGTGAGTGTAGCTGGTCGCTTGATGAGTTTTCGTATCATGGGTTCGGCTTCTTTTGCTGAAATCCAAGACGAAACTGCCAGAATACAACTGTATCTCAACAGAGACGAAATATGCCCTACCGAAGATAAAACGATGTACAATACAGTTTTCAAAAAACTGCTAGACATTGGTGATATAGTTGGCATCAACGGATTTGTTTTTGAAACACAAACTGGGGAGATTTCTATCCATGTGAAATCATTCAAACTACTCTCTAAATCACTTAAGCCACTTCCAGTGGTAAAACGTGATGAGGATGGTAAAATACATGATGGTTTTACAGACCCTGAACAGAGATTTCGTCAGCGTTATGTTGACCTTATCGTAAATCCAGAAAACCGCGACATTTTCATAAAAAGAGCCAAAATAATCAGCACTATGCGTCAAGTATTTGACGACAAGGGATGGTTAGAGGTTGAAACTCCTATTTTACAGCCCATTCATGGAGGTGCTGCGGCAAGGCCATTTAAAACACACCACAATACGCTAGATATGCCCTTATTTATGCGTATCGCCAACGAATTGTATCTCAAAAGATTGATTGTTGGAGGTTTTGATGGTGTCTATGAGTTTGGCAAGATGTTTAGAAACGAAGGTATGGACCGCACGCACAACCCTGAGTTTACAGCCTTAGAATTCTATGTAGCGTATAAGGATTACCACTGGATGATGGAATTCACAGAGCAGCTTTTCGAAAAAGTAGCTTTTGCGGTACATGAAGACACCAAATTCCCTTTTGGAGATAATATCATAGATTTCCAAGGACCTTTCCAACGTCTTTCAATCATAGAAGCCATAGAGAAACATACTGGCGTGAATGTTGATGCTTCAACAGAAGAAGAACTTCGCCAAAAATGCAAAGAGTGGGGCATGGAAATTGACGACACTATGGGCAAAGCAAAATTGATTGATGAGATTTTTGGCGAAAAAGTAGAAGAACATCTTATTCAGCCAACTTTTATCATCGACTACCCAGTAGAAATGTCGCCCCTTACCAAAAAACACAGAAGTAAAGCCGGCTTAGTAGAGCGTTTTGAATTGTTTATAAACGGCAAAGAAGTAGCCAATGCCTACTCTGAGTTAAATGACCCTATTGATCAAAGAGAGCGTTTTGAAGAACAATTGAAATTAGCCGAGCGAGGAGATGAAGAAGCCATGGCTTTAGACGAGGACTTTATTAGAGCTTTGGAATATGGTATGCCACCAACGGCAGGTATTGGCATCGGTATTGACCGATTAACGATGATGTTGACCAATAATGCCAGCATACAAGAGGTATTATTCTTCCCACAAATGCGACCTGAGAAAAAAGTTGAAATAGCTACCACTGAAGATTATGTAGCAGCTGGTGTGCCTGCGGTTTGGGTACCTGCTTTACAAAAAATGGGCTTTTATACCATTCCGGCTTTGAAAGAAGCCAATCCAAACAAAGTTTTCAATGACCTTGGCGGTATGCGTAAAAAACTAAAAATAGATGAAAAAATGCCAAGCAAAGAAGAAGTAGAAGCTTGGATAGCATAAAATCAAAAAAGCCCGATAAGCATCGGGCTTTTTTTATAAAAAAATAAATTTAGACCTATTAAATACCGTGCTTTTTTGCAAAGAGAAATAACTCTGATAGGCTGGAAATTCCCAATTTCAAATAAATGTTTTTTCTGTGTGTTTTGATAGTGTGATAACTCAAGACCAATTCTTTAGAAATTTGCTCATTATCAAATCCTTTGGCCAATAAGCCAATAACTTGAAGTTCTCTTGAGCTCAGATTGAAGTTGTTCCTTATAAACTTATTTTCTGAATTTTGCTCTAAAATCAATCCCCAATTCCAAATTTTATCTTCCATGATCAACTTAATGGCAGACTTGAGCGACTGCGTACCAATATCCTTTGATAAATATGCATCAAAACCTAACGATTGTGCTTGTTGAATAAATGCTGGATGATTATGCATACTTATAATAATTATTTTTAAAAGAGGCTTTTTTTCTTTCAACATCTTACCTATTTCTAGGCCGTTAGAGCCATTAAGGTTTATATCAAGCAGGATTAGATGAGGGTCTTTCAGCATCACACTTTCATATATACTATTGACATCATTTTCAAAAAAAACTTTTTCAACAAAATCGAAACCTTGAAGAATGCCAATTAAACCTTCCAAAAATAACTGATGATCATCAATGACCATTATCTTTAATTTCATAAACCAGACAATTCAACGGTCAATTGAGAACCATTTGACCCTTTATCAATATTTAAAATACCATTAAGATATTCAACTCTCAACCTAATATTTTTTAAACCCATTCCATCTTTATCTGAAACCTTCCACCTACCATTGTCTGAAACAATTAAGTTTAATTCCTTCTCAAAGAAATTAATAGAAACTTCGGCATTGGATGCCCCTGAATGTTTCACGATGTTCTGAAGTGCCTCTGAGGCAATTCGGTATAGATTAACTTCTATTTGATGAGAAAGTTTTGAAGATTTTCCGGAATGATAGAAATCAACCCTCAAATTTGAGTAAGTAAAAGAATTACACAATTGTTCCAAAGAATTGACCAAGCCTAAACGCTGTAATTCGGCTGGGGCAAGGTTATGTGATACTCTTCTTAAAGTTTGATTTGTATCCTTTACAATTTCAAAAACCTTAAGCAATTCATTAAAATAGCGGGCTTGATTATTTATCCCAGAAATAACATCTTCAAGTTTACGCTTAACAGTTGATAAACTTCCCCCAAGTTCGTCGTGTAGGTTCATAGCAATCTGATTACGTTCATTTTCAAGAGCTTCAACGATTTCTGAAGTAAACTTTTTCTCTTTTGCTTTAAAATAAAAACGAAGCTGAATAGCTAAAGCGAATAGCATAAGAATATTCTCAGCAAGAAAAGCCAATCCAAAAATAAGAGTATAGTTTTGGTTTTTGGGTAAAACTCCCAAACTAGATAAACTCCAGAATATCAATGCAAAGAAAATAGGTGACTGTGCCAGTGCGTATGAATTAGTACCTCTAATCCGATGTTTTTTACCGAAATAAATACATAAACACACCAGGACAAATAAAGTTAAACCTGAGATATTAAGATGGATTTGAAATTCATTATTGTTTGACAAATTTTTATAAAAAATCAAAGCAATAACAATAGTGATAACAATTATCAATGAATAAAGCCTATAAAACCCAATTATTAGTGAATTACCTTTTTGTTGGATATTGAAAAAACGAATTGTAAAACTTCCATAAATCAAGAATATTAACAATTGGTACAAAGAGGCAGCATACTGATCAATCAAATAATTGGGAACATCTTCATTAAAAAAATAATGTAAAACTTCGGTGGCAGAGAAATAAAAAAGAACGAAAAATAATTGATAAAGTGCGTAATATAGAAAAAGCCTTTGCTTAGAAAGAAAATAAAAGCTTGTCACAAAGAAGAAACCTAAAACGAAAATCCCAAGTAAAATCCCTGTTTGAAGCATCAGTTTTTTAGAATATATAGCCTCATAATATGCTGAATCATATAAAGTGGGGACCAAATGCCAAGAACCCCAGTTTTTCACCACCTTGAAATAAAATATTTCTTTCGAACGTGGTTTTAAAATAAATTCAAATGTCGGGTTTATGTCAGGGTAAGGTCTTTCATTAAAATTCTGAGTCCATTTGAAACGGTCTAAAAAAACTAAAGAGTCTGATATTACTTTATAGAAATTAACAGTATCTGTAAACGATTTCCTAAACTGTAGAATCAAGCTCTTTGGTTTATTTGTATTGTTTTTAACTTCAAATTTTCCCCAAATAGGAAATTCATTAAACCCCATGTTGAGTGTTGGGCTTTTCAATTCTTTAAACAATTCATTGCTGACAATATTGGAGGAAGTTAAGACTTTTGAACTATCCACAAAAACCATTAAGCCCCCTTCGAGCGTAGACATTTTAAATCCACCATTAATTTTAACAACATTTTGGGCTTTTAAAGCCATTATTGTCCCAAAAACAAAACACAATACAATAAAAAAAAAACGATTTGAAAATTTTATAAAATACACAATTCTGTAAAGTTCTAATTAATTACTTAATCTAGTAAAAATACCCCTAGTGGGGTATTTTCCTCACTTTTGAAGTCTTTAAATTTGTGGCAAATGAAACCCATGAAAAGTACCTATTTAACCAAAAGAAAAATACTTCAATATTTATTGAATACCTATTCAATAATCAAATTCTAATCAAATTTTAATAGTACAATTTAAATAAAAGTTAAAACTTCAAAACATCTATAAAAACCGATCTATGAAAAGAAAATTACAAATTATTTTTTTCTTAAATATCTCATTTATAATGGGATACACCCCAACATATTCACAAATAACGCTATTACCTGATTCTATCCATTACGGTAACAATGCGAAGGGAAACGGCTTAAAATCAATATCCTTTGGATTAAATACCAGAGCAACTGGCAATTATGCTACAGCCCTAGGTAATGGTAGTTTATCTTCTGGCCAAACTTCATTCAGTAGTGGTACCGATTCGAAATCTACTGGAATTGGCTCCGTTGCTCTAGGCAACCGAAACGAAGCCTCTGGAAATGCCTCTGCAGCTGTCAATTTTGAAACCAAAGCAATCGGCAATGGAGCTTTTGCCTCTGGAGACTCTACTTTTGCGATAGGAAATATTTCCTTTACCCAAGGTTATCGAACCCGGGCAGTGGGAGCTGCTGCTTTTGCCATGGGTGATTCTACTGTAGCTCAGGCAAATGTTACTTTGACTCAAGGGTTTAAAACTCGAGCAAATGGTATAGCCTCTATAGCTACAGGAAGTGAAAGCATTTCAAATGGTATAGGTAGCATTGCTTTAGGTAGAAGGTCCATTACAGAAAACTCTTGGGCACTAAGTGGAGGTTATTTTTCAAGAGCATCTGGTTTTGCATCATTGAGTTTTGGAGACTCTACATTGGCTTCGGGTCGTGCATCTGTTGCTATGGGTGATTCTACAAGTGCTTCAGGTATTAACTCAACCGCTTTGGGACACAGAACTAGGGCTGAAGGTGAAAACTCCTTTGCAGCCGGATTTCGAAGTAGAGCAACTGGTATTGAATCTCTTGCATTTGGAAATGAAAGTATTTCTATCGGAAATAATTCCTTAAGCATCGGCCTTAAAACTAGAGCTACGGGTCAAGGCAGTGTTGCCTTAGGTAATTTTGGAGAGGCTTCAGGAAATGGCTCAGCAGCACTTAACTTTGAGACCAAAGCCATTGGTAATGGCTCATTTTCTACAGGCGACTCCACATTTGCAATTGGTAATATTTCGTTTACACAAGGCTATAGATCTAGAGCCGTTGGAATTGCGGCTTTGGCAACTGGTGATTCTACTGTTGCTCAAGGAAATGTCACGTTCACACAAGGATTTAAAACTAGAGCAAATGGCATTGTGTCAATCGCAACGGGAAGCGAAACCACCGCAAATGGTTTCGGAAGTTTCAGTTTAGGACGGAAAACAATTGCGGAGAATTCCTATGCATTGAGTGGCGGCTACTATTCTAGGGCATCGGGATTTGCATCATTAAGTTATGGTGACTCCACTACGGCCTCTGGTCGGGCTGCTGTGGCATTGGGAGATTCTACAAGAGCAATTGCAGCGAATTCCCTAGCCATAGGAAACAGAACAATTGCCCAAGGTCCAAATTCCCTTTCATCGGGATATAAAAGCCATGCCATTGGTAATGAAGCCGTTGCGATCGGAAACAATGCGTTTTCAAATGGAATCGTGGCATTTGCAATGGGGTCTTTTGTTACTGCTGGTGCCAACAAATCTTTTGCTTTAGGCAGTGCGGTGAACATGCAGCACGAAGGTTCCTTTGGGTTTGGTGATGATGTTTTATCGGCTAGTACTTTGACTTCCTCAGCAATCAATCAATTCTCTGCTCGCTTTAGGGGCGGATACCAATTATTTACAAACGCAAATAATACCATAGGTGTTAGCTTGGCCAGCGGTGGCAACAGTTGGGCGACGATTTCAGACAGCACCAAAAAAGAAAATTTCATATCGGCACCAAAAGATATTCTCGAAAAAATAGCGAACATGAAAATAGGGACATGGAATTATAAAACACAAGACAAAAGCATAAGGCACTGGGGGCCAATGGCTCAAGAGTTTTATTCCAACTTTGGAAACGACAGATTAGGAGTAATTGGAAACGACACAACCATTGCCTCTGCAGACATAGATGGAGTTATGATGGCCGCCATTAAAGAACTTATCCTGGAGAATAAAACACTCCAGAAAAAGAACGAGCAACTGGAGGCCAAACTAGAACAAATAGCTGATTTGCTGATT
This sequence comes from Lacihabitans sp. CS3-21, assembly GCF_024343675.1. Taxonomy (GTDB): domain Bacteria; phylum Bacteroidota; class Bacteroidia; order Cytophagales; family Spirosomataceae; genus Leadbetterella. The sequence goes on along the minus strand of NZ_RJUD01000097.1, from coordinate 80,832 downwards.
GAAAAAAACAAAGTAAGTGCAAGAAATTAAGACATTTATAGCCATGAAATTTTTATCATTACAATTTGAAGATTTATCTGCAAAACATTAAAAGCAAAACTGCCTAAACAAAAAAATCAGCGATTCCATTGGGGTCGCTGATTTTTTTATACTGCAAAATTGATTTTTTTTATCTCTTTCCAAAAAACTTCTTAGGCTTTTTATTTTCTGATGTTGAACTTCCACCGCCACTATGCGGCGATCGACCTCCGCCACCTTGTACGTTGGGCTTTCTGAAATTATTGTTCTGAGGTCTTCTGTGCTCTGACTTTGAAGGTGCTAATTCTTCCTCTTCAGTAGGTTCGTAGCCCGTCATGGTTTCTCTAACAAACTTTTGACCTAGCAATTTTTCTATTCCTCTTAGAAAATCATATTCCTCATTACAAACCAAAGAAACTGCCTCGCCAGTAGCCCCTGCCCTACCTGTACGGCCTATACGGTGTACATAATCCTCAGGAACATTCGGCAGTTCATAGTTGACCACATGTGGCAAAAGCGGAATATCCAAACCTCTTGCAGCAATATCTGTAGCCACCAAAACCTGAATTTCTCCTTTCTTGAAATCGTCCAATGCCTTTGTTCTAGCACCTTGCGACTTATTACCATGGATTGCGGCCGAAGTTATATCTGATTTTTGGAGTTTTTCTGTGAGCTTATTGGCTCCATGTTTGGTTCTAGTAAAAACCAAAACCTGCTCCCAATTGCCCTCTTTGATCATTTTAACCAACATAGAAGGCTTTCTACCCTTGTCAGCTAAAATAACTCTTTGATCTATTTTTTCTACCGTCGTATTTTCTGGAGAGGCCTCCACCATTTCTGGATCATGTAAAATACCGGCAGCCAATTGCTTGATTTCCAATGAAAATGTGGCAGAAAACAAAAGATTCTGACGACGCTCAGGAACCAAAGCCAAAACTCGTTTGATGTCTTTTGCAAAACCCATATCGAGCATTCTATCGGCTTCGTCTAAAACCAAAATCTCAACATTGGCCAGTGAAAGAGCTCTTTGTCCATGCAAATCCAATAATCGGCCAGGTGTGGCTACCAATATATCTACTCCGTTTTTCAAGGTTGAAATCTGCGGATTGATATTTACACCTCCAAAAACCACCGTAGATTTTATATCTAAATAAACACTGTATTCTCTGATGTTATCATATATCTGAGCCGCTAATTCTCTTGTTGGGGTAAGAATTAATGACCTAATTTTTCTTCGTCCTTGGTTAGGCGTAGCAGACAAAATCTGTAAAATTGGTAAAGTAAAACCTGCTGTTTTACCAGTACCTGTTTGGGCAGAAGCCAAAATATCTTTTCTATCTAAAACAAGTGGGATGGCTTTTTCTTGAATTGGTGAAGGGGTGATATAACCTTTTTCTTTTACTGCTTGCAGTATCGGACTGGAGAGTCCTAAATTTTCGAATGACATAAATTGGTATTTTGAAATACCAGTTTCGGTACTTCGATTAAAACGCAAAGGTACGGCTAAATATTCAGATTGTGGTCATGTGAAGCTTTTACGGTTTCTTTACCACCCCAGTAAATCAAAAAAAGCCATCAAAAGATGGCTATAAAATCAAATTTCTTCAAGTCAAAAACTATACCCTAACTATCTCAGCACCAATGGCATTTAGGCGGGCGTCGATATTTTGGTAACCTCTATCAATCTGTTCAATGTTATCAATAATACTCGTTCCATCAGCAGAAAGAGCAGCAATCAACAAGGCAACTCCGGCACGAATATCTGGAGAGGTCATTCTGATCCCTCTGAGATTATATTGTCTATCCAAGCCAATAACTGTGGCTCTGTGTGGGTCACAAAGTATAATCTGAGCACCCATATCTATCAATTTATCCGTAAAGAACAATCTGGATTCAAACATTTTTTGGTGAATCAATACAGTACCTTTTGCTTGAATGGCCGTTACCAAAATAATTGAAATCAAGTCAGGTGTAAAACCTGGCCAAGGAGCATCATAAACCGTTAATATTGAGCCATCTATCAGCGTACTTATTTTATAATTGCTTTGAGCTGGAATATGAATATCATCTCCTCTGAATTCCATTTCAATACCTAACTTCCTGAAGGTATCCGGTATGATTCCAAGCTCAGGGATTCTACAGTTTTTAATGGTTATCTCTGAACCGGTCATGGCTGCTAAACCAATAAAACTTCCAATCTCAATCATGTCTGGCAACATCGTGTGTTCACATCCATGAAGTTCTTTTACGCCTTTGATGGTCAAAAGATTAGAACCCACACCGGATATTTTAGCACCCATACTGTTGAGCATTTTGCATAATTGCTGCAAATACGGCTCACAAGCTGCATTATATATGGTGGTAGTACCTTCGGTAAGTACAGCAGCCATCAAAACATTCGCAGTACCTGTTACAGAAATCTCTTCCATCCAAATGTAGGAGCCTTTCATTTTTGAACCATCAATAGAATAGAAAGAATCGCCTGGATCGTACGAAAATTCAGCCCCTAGTTTCTGAAAACCGATAAAATGCGTATCCAATGGCCTTCTACCTATTTTGTCACCGCCTGGTTTTGGAGCTTTTCCTCTTCCAAATCGACCCAACATAGGTCCAAGTAGCATCACAGAGCCTCTAAGTTCTGCGGCCTTATTTTTATATTCTTGCGTTTCGAAGTATTCAAACTTGACATCGTCAGCTTCGAATTTATACACACCCTCTCCCATTTTGCTACGCTTAACGCCCATGTCTTCTAGGAGTTCCATGAGTTTATTTACGTCTCTGATGTTTGGGATATTATGTATAATTACGGGCTCTTTGGTCAACAAAACAGCACACAATATCTGCAATGCTTCATTTTTTGCACCTTGGGGAACAAGCTCCCCTTTTAATTTTCTTCCTCCTGTTATTTTAAATGACGACATATCTATTATTGAGGTCTTCTTCTATTGTTATTATTGTTAAAACGGTTTTTGTTGTTGCCGTTATTATTGCCATTTCCTCCATTCGGGTTATTCGGCCTTTGATTGGGATTTCTATTAAATCCACCCATTTTGTTACCTTCACCAGCTGCACGTGGGTCTCTTCTTTCATTTCCTCTTTCTGGACGATTAGAGAAATTCTGATAAGAAGGTCTTGGTCTATTTCCGCTACCGTCCTTTGGATTGGCGTCGTCTATCATACCATTTGCAACCAAGAAATCTATCTCCGGTTTGAGCTTCCCTCCCGAAAGTTCCATGATTTGATTTAAACAAACTTGGGTTTCCACTGAGTCTTTGTTCCAGTTGAGAAAAAACGACTTCATCAATCTAACCAAATACGACACAAAAGCTTTTCTTTCATCGAAAGTTTCAGCCACTATGGCCTTCATTATCAACAATTCAAGATTTCTACCATAAAACTTATGCTTCAGTTTAGACTGACTATAAGGTATTTGCATGGGTTTTTTACCCAAAATCTCTTTGGGTGGTGGTGGAAATGGGCTATCGACATCTAGATCAAAGTTGGCCATGATGTACAAGTCGTCCCAAAGTTTTTTGCTGTAGTCTGCTCCATCTCTCATCTGCGGATGAATCTGACGCATGAGCTCTACCAAAATGTGGGCGTGCTTAGTTCTTTTTTCTTTTTCAGGAATAGATACGATTTGCTCGACCAGTTTCTGAACATTACTTCCGTATTCTTTCATATAAATATCCCGCGAGAGGATTTGGAATTTTCTTTAATATTAAACTAAAACAGGAAGAATCTAAAATTTCAAACTGTAGAATAGGTTTTTCAATTACAAATTTAATCAAAAATTGTTAAATCTAATAAAAATTAGAATCCCCATTAAATTTTATTAAATTACTAACGTTTTAGTTTGAAATGGTATTTTCAGCCGTTCCTACAATTTTATTTAGCTTTTTGTCGAATATCTATTTAATTGCATTTGTATTTTTACTATTAATCAATACATATTTTTTTCTATTAATCAATTTAAAAATCCTTTATGAAAAGACTAATCTACCATCTTGGCCTGCTGTTGTTGGTGTGCCAGGTGACATTCGCTCAACAGCTCAATCTCAAAGAAAAACTTCCGATGGACCCTTCGGTGAAAGTAGGTAAACTCAAAAATGGGCTTACTTATTATATCCGAAAAAACGTAGAACCTAAAAATCGTGCTCAACTGAGACTCGTTATTAAAGCTGGTTCTATTCTCGAAGACGATGATCAAAGAGGTTTGGCTCACTTTATGGAACACATGGATTTCAATGGCACAAAGAATTTCCCAAAAAATGAAATGGTGAATTTTTTGGAGAAAAACGGTATTCAGTTTGGTGCTGACCTTAACGCATACACCAGTTTTGATGAGACCGTTTACATGCTTCCTGTTCCAACAGACACCTTAGCCAAGCTCGATAAATTTATGATGGTATTGTCAGAATGGGCAGCATATGCCACCTTAGACCACGCCGAAATTGACAAAGAGCGTGGCGTAGTTTTGGAAGAGTCAAGACTCAGAAAAGGTGCACAGTCAAGAATTCAAGAGAAGCTTTTGCCTGTGATATTTAGGGGATCAAGATATGCACAAAGATTACCAATTGGCTTAGATGATATTATCCAAAATGCTCCATATGATGCAGTAAAGAGATTCCATAAAGATTGGTATAGACCTAACCTGCAAGCAGTGGTGGCCGTTGGAGATTTTGACCCTGCCCAAATGGAAGAAATGATTACCAAGTATTTTGGAGGAATCCAAAACCCTGCTAAACCAAAAGAAAGAGTAAAATACGAAGTTCCACTTAAAGGAGGCACAGAGGCTATCGTAATTACGGACAAAGAGCAACCCTACAATATGGTTCAATTGTATTATTTGCAACCCGAGAAAAAACAAATAACGGCTGAAAATAGAAGAGAAAACATAATGACCTCGCTTTTTAACAGCATGATTAGCCAACGTTTACAGGAATTAATGCAGAAAGCCGACCCACCTTATCAGTTTGGCTCGAGCAACTACTCGTCGTTTTTGGGTAATTTAGATGCACTTACTGTTTTTGCTGTAGCCAAAGGTGCGGATGTAGAAAAAGCTTTGAAAACTGTTTTAGATGAAAACGAGAGAGTTTCCAAATTTGGTTTTACGGAAAGTGAACTACAAAGAGCCAAAATGCAATACAAAAGCGGTGTTGAAAAACAATACAAAGAAAAAGACAAAACGGATTCGGAGAATTTCGTAGAAGAATTGGTGGGTTGTTTCTTAAACGATGTGGTCATGACCGACATTGAATATGACAACCAATTCATCAATCAGCATTTGGAAGGCATAAAGCTAGCAGAAATAAATGCACTTGTCAAAAAGCTCATCACCAAAGAAAACCGTGTTTTGGCATTGATTGGTTCTGAGAAAGACAAAGCCAGTTTACCCACAGAAGCACAATTGAAAGGCTGGCTAGACAATACAGGTTCAAAAATTACTGCTTATGTAGACGAAGCTGTGGCCACATCCTTGGTAGAGAAAAAGCCAAATCCAGGAAAAATAGTTTCTGAAAATAAAATTGAAGAAATTGGGGTAACTGAAATTGTATTTGAAAATGGTTTAAAAGTAAATTTAAAACCTACTGACTTCAAAAACGACGAGATAAAATTCAGAGGAAACAGTTGGGGTGGAAACTCACTTTACGAAGATGCCGACTTTATGAATGCGGCGTTTAGTTCTATGATAGCTTCAACCAGTGGAAATGGCAACTTAAAAGCCTCGGCTTTGTCTAAGTTTATGTCAGGAAAAGTGGCTCAAGTAAACGCCTCTGTGGGTGGTACTTCAGAAGCCATTTCGGGGTCGTCTTCAGTAAAAGACTTTGAAACTGCCCTTCAGATGGTTTATAACAGATTTACCAACAATAAATTAGACCCAGAAGCTGCCAAAGGAGCATTGGCCAACCAGAAAGACTTTATGCAGAACATGGAAAAAACGCCAACACCTGAAAAAGTCTTCAATGACAGTGTGCAAGTGGTAATGGGCAATGGTGCTTACCGTGCTCAACCCATGACATCCGAAAGAATGACCAAAGTAGATCCAGTAAAAGCCATGAAAATTTTCAGTGAAAGATTCAACAACGCCTCAGATTTTGAGTTTACGTTTGTTGGCAATTTTGATATCGAAAAAATCAAACCTTTGTTGGCAACCTACTTGGGAGGATTACCTGGAACACAGAAAAAAGAGACTTTCCGCGACCTCAACATAGTACCTCCGACTGGAAAAGTCTCTAAAATTGTGAAGAAAGGCACAGAGGATAAGGCTAGAGTTTTGTTGACTTATTCGGGAAAATATGCTCCAAATGAAGCTGAGGAACTACAAATAAGAGCCTTGGGAGACATTCTGAACATTAAACTAACCGAAAAACTTCGTGAAGAAGAAAGTGGCGTTTATTCACCATATGTCGGAGGAAGTACCAATAGAGTGCCCATGCCAAGATATATGTTCAGAATAGGTTATGGTTGTTCGCCAGCCAATGTTGAAAAGCTGATTGACATTACGTTGAAAGAAATAGAAAAAATCAAGGCCAACGGAGCAGATGCAGTGGATATTGAAAAGTTTGTATCAAAACAAAAACTCGATTTTCAGACTAATCTAAAAAATAACGATTTTTGGTTGGGTTCTTTGGCCGCAAAATATCAGAATGGAGACAGAGTAGTGACGATTCCAACAGAAGACAAACTACTTGATTTGCTGTCAGTTGAAAGTACAAAAGCCACGGCAAACAAATATCTAAGCGGCGAAGATTTCATCAGAATTGTTCTTTTGCCAGAAGATAAGTAAAAAGAGGATTCAGATAGTAAAGAAAAGGCTGCTCAGTTTATTGAGCAGCCTTTTTTATGATTTAAAAACTTCGCCTATTATTTCAAAGCACTCGTAACAGGCTGACCAATAGTACCGTTTGGCTCTAAAATCTTGAGTAACATCGCAATGGTTGGAGCTATATCAGAAATATACGTTCTGTTTAAATTCTCTCCTTTATTTATACCCCATCCGTAAAACAACAAAGGCACGTGGGTGTCATAGGCATACATCGTACCATGGGTAGTGCCTTTGGTATAACCTTGAAACCAAGCTGGTTCTACCAAAATCATCACTTCTCCACTTCTTTTTGGATTATAAATATTGGTGAGTTTGTCTCTAAAATAAGAAGGAACCTCGTTCACATCCCCTTCGGAAAGATTTATCACATTATAAACGCCATCAATCGCAGCAAATTCATTTTTCAAAACTGCTGTAACTTGGTCAATCGTGATGTTTTTCTGTCCCAACAAAACTTTATTTAGGTAAAACTGGTAGTTATCTGAATTGATAACATACTTACCTTCTCCAAACTTCGCAACTAAAGCAGCCTCCGCTTTTTTCTCCAATTCTCCTCCTAGAAAAAGGCCTGCTGGCACATTGTGTTTTTTTAAAAAAGCGGGAATTTCCGCCACTCCATGGTCTGCAGAAAGGAAAACTGTATAATTTCCTATTCCCAATTTTTTATCCAAATGAAGTAATATCTCTTCCATGTTTTTGTCCAATCTCAAGTAAACATCCTCTATTTCTTTTGATTGGGCTCCAAAAGCGTGGCCGGTATAATCAGGTGTTGAAAAACTTACCGTTAAGAAATCAGTCTCATTACCCATTCCCATTTTTTCAGAATCAATAGCAGCCAAAGCAAAGTTTTTGGTGAGTTCGTTGCCAAAATACGATTGGGCTAAACTGCCCATAGTAACTTTATGCGGGAAAACTGCTTTCGGTTCACCTGATATGGTGGCCTCATACGGTTGGTCATCGTCTTCGGTTTCTGTATAATTTGTCAAGGGCTGCAAGGGCTCCCACATTTTTGTGATATATTGTTGAGGCAGTTTTTTATCGTTGAAAGTCTTTACCCAGTCTGGTAAAGTTTTCTGATAATAGTCACTGGTGATCCAGTTGCCGCTACCAGCATCGTACCAATAGGCCAAACCTGTATGTCCAGCGGGTAAGATAGCTCCTCTGTCTTTAAAAGCAATTCCGATTACTTTTGATTTAAACTGCGTTGCTATTCGGAGTTGGTCAGTTATCGAGGTCACTTTCATGTTTCGAGGTGACATTTTACCTGCCGAAGCACTCCCTGTTCCAACTACGTTTACAGTAGAATCCGCAACGACATACATGCTTGCAGCCGTATTTTTCTCAAACCATTCGTTGCCCACAATACCGCTGATGGCAGGCGATGAACCGTTAAATATATGTGCATGACCTGGACCAGTAACAGTTGAGGCATAATGGTAATGATTGTTTCGACAGTTGTAGCCATCATTCATCATTCGTTTGAAACCACCAGCAGCGTATTTTGAGTAAAAACGATAGAGGTAATCGTAACGCATTTGATCCACTACTATACCGACCACCAATTTGGGTTTTTCTACTTTAGGTTTTTGTGAAAAAGCCATTGCCGAAAACAAAAGCAAAAAACTTAATAATTTTGTATTCATTTGTATTAATTTTCAACAAAAATAGGTTTTTATTTTAGACCCAAAAACAATTTAAGATTAAGTGTGTTTTAAAATAGATAAAATTAGATAATGGAGATAGCAATTAAAATAGGAATAGTTCTAGGAGTTTTTCTTTTGATGGAAGGTGTGGCTTGGTTTGCTCACAAATATATTATGCATGGTTTTGGCTGGACATGGCACGAAGACCACCACAATATGCACAAAGGTTTTTTTGAAAAAAACGATTATTACGCATTGGTTTTCACTCCAATAGCCATCTTTTGTATAGTTTTCGGAGATTTAAATGTGGAATATTGGTATCTCTTTCACATCGGTTTAGGCATTACTCTTTACGGGCTTTTCTATTTTATTTTCCACGATTTAATAGTACACCGAAGGCTAAAATTCAAGTTTGCAACTAAAAGTAAATACATGAAACGCATCATGTATGCCCACTATGTTCACCACAAAACGCACACCAAAGAGGGTGCAGAGGCTTTTGGTTTTCTGTATGCTCCAAAAAAATACGAAAAGAAATCTTAATTGTGATTTTTGGAAAAATTATTGGGTATTTCTGATAAATTCATCCTTGGTTTAGACTTCTTTGAGACGAATTTTAAAAAGCGGTTGTGTAAATAGTTAAATTGCATCTTGAACCTTCAAAGCAGTTTATGTTTTCTCATATCACCAAAGATTTTTTTGGTAACAAGCAGAGTTTTTCCATTGGTCTAATTTTTATTTCTGTCGGACTTCTATTTGGCAATTGGGCCACTTTTATTCCTTTTGTAAAAACCAAGTTTGACCTTGACGATGCCCAGCTCGGGTTGCTTTTGCTCAGTCTGCCATTTGGTGCCTTAACCATGAATCCTGTTGCGGCCACTTTGGTGAGGAAAATCGGCATGCAAAAAACCTCTGTTTATGGCATTGGCTTTATGTTGTTGGCTTTTAGTCTTTTGTTAAACGCACCAACGGTTTATTTCCAATCTTTTTTCTTATTTCTGTGTGGTTGCGGCATTTCTATCACCAACGTGGGCATGAATACTTGTGTAGGGGCCATTGAACACCACTTCGATATAAAAATAATGAGTACGTGCCACGGCATGTTTAGCCTGGGACTGATGTTTGGGTCTATTTGCTCTAGCTTGTTTGGCGGCATGGGCTTATTACCAGGCATTTACATGAGTATTGTGTGTGCATTATTGTTTTTAGTACTGCTTTTTGCCCAAAAGAATATTTTCCTGATCAAAGAAGAAATACACGAGACAATTATTGAAAAATCGAAATTTTCGTTTCCCAAAGGAAGTTTTTTATTGATGATCGTCATCGGTTTGTGCGTCAACATCACGGAAGGAACCATGGCCGACTGGTCAGCAGTTTTCATGAGAGACGTAGTGAAAACATCCACTTATTTTGAGGGCTGGGGCATGGCTGGTTACTCCCTTTTTATGGCTTTGGGAAGATTAATTGGTGACAAAATAATACCGAGATTCGGAGCCAACAAAATTCTTTTCTACGGTGGAATATTGAGTATAATAGGCATATTGGTTGTGGTAACACTACCCTATACTTTTTCAGCAATAATAAGTTTTGCACTTGTTGGAGCGGGAGTTTCATGCGGAGCACCCATACTTTACGCCAGTGCGTCGAGAGTCCCAAACATGGCCAAAGGATCGGGTTTGGCCATCATGAACACATTTGCCATGGGAGGATTTCTATTTGGTCCCGTTTTAATAGGTTTTATCTCAAAAGCCACTACTCTTTCTATTGCCTTTGGGTTTATTGCTACGTTGGGCATTGTTTGGGTGATTCAAAGTAAGAGGGTTAAGCTATTCTAAGCATTCAAAACCGTATATGCCTTTTCATAACCCTCTTTTATGATGGCTTTAATTACTTCTATGTCGAAATCCGTAAGTTTGATATTTACAGAAACATCTGGCCTAATGACCGTGAGTTTTATTTTTTTATTGAAACTAAAGCCTGCCAACGACACCAAGTTTTGGTTATAATGCTCTGCCCATTCCAAGTCATTGTTTTCAAGTTGATTTACGGAAATATCCTTTATTCGTTCAATCAAAGTCAATAAACTTCGGTAATTAATAGGCTCCATTTCTCGCTTTTTTGGATGTGTGGCTATGGCATAAATCTCTGTGGCTCCGTCAGCAATCGCTTTTTTCAAAGGCACCACCTCTCTTATTCCGCCATCCAAATACACTTCTTTGTTGTCGTTGCCAATCTGAATACCCGGCATAATGATGGGCAATGAACTGCTTGCCCTAAGAAAATCTAAAAAATGCTGCTCAAGTGGATCTGCATAGTGCATTTCGCCCGTATGAATATTCACTGCACCAACTTTCAAAGCAATCGGGCTTCTTCGTAAAACCGTTAAGTCTAAATATTTTTTGAGTTTTTCATGAAGTGGATTGGTATCTAAAAGCCCATCAAATCTGCTCATTAAAGTATCAATTCCAAGCGTCCATTTTGATTTTAATATACCAATATCAGATGGTTGGGTGATGTTTTCTAACCAAAACTGTAGCAGCTTTTTATTTACCAAATCCCAATTGATTTCTTGATTGGCCTTGAATTGAAGTCCGGCTTCGTTCACCATAAATGCGGCATTGAGTGCCCCAGCAGAAATGCCATAAATCATGTCTGGCTTAAAGCCAGTTTCTAAAACTGCTTGAATTGCCCCAACCTGCCATGCACCTTTCAATGAGCCTCCACCCAAAACCAATGCTTTCATGTGAAATTATATATTTTTACCAAAAATAGAACAGAAACAGTAAAAATTCGGAATTATTTATGAATAAAACCTATACTAACATGAAATCCGTCAGCTTTTAGATTAAATAATTTAGGCGAATTACTTGGCCCAATATTCTGCAAAGAGTAAGATTTTATACTTTTTTCGTAACGTACATCAAAGAAAAACGACCCAAACTCGAAACCTAAACCCACATTAAAATTCATGATAGGCCTATTAAAAAACTGGTGGTTGAGTTTTTCTTCGGCAATAAATTCTGAAAGAGCACCTTTCATTTCATTATTGAGTTTGTAGGCAAAATTAACAGTTGGTCCAAAAAACACACGAGATTTATTAGATCGAATTCCAATCAAAAGTGGCATATCCAAAGATGAGAATGAACCGTTCACACGCTTGTATAAACTCCCATCGTTTTTTAGCAAATCAAATTTGCCTGCTTTGGACGAATACATCAATTCAGGTTGAATAAAAAATGAACCTCTAACAAATCTTGCAAAAACTCCACCGCTGTAACCCGTCCCAAAAAGTTTATTATTAACAAACTGATTCTTGACGATTTTGCCGTTTTGATCTAACACAGGAAGACCGCTTGGACCAACTTGATCAATGGTATTCTCATTGATGGTATATTTCCCTCGGCTCCCGCCTATTCTAGCTCCCCAAGAAAACCTCCATTTGTCACGTCGATATTCTTCAGAATAACTCATGGTGTCAAAAACGATGGGTTTAACCTTCAAACTGGTATCAATGGGCATATTTGCCGTGTCTGGCTTAGTTATTTGAGCCATTCCAAACGAGCTTATGAAAACAAAAAAAACAAGAAATAATTTATGCATATTGGGTGAAATTACGGAGAAATCACAGCAAAAACTGAGCCAAAGGATAGGTTTATACTAGATTATCATGGTAGTTAATCTGCAAATACAAACAGGTTTATTTTCTTCGTTGGTAATCTTTATATCCCACACGTGGGTTTTTGCCCCCACATGAATGGGTGTCACTTTGCCATAAACCCAACCAGTTTTTACTGCTCTCAGGTGATTCGCATTGATTTCTAAACCTACGGCCTTTTGTAGTTCGGGGTTTTCTAAACATAACATGGATGCAATACTTCCAATAGTTTCAGCCAAAACAACAGAAGCACCGCCATGCAAAATCCCAAATGGCTGATGTGTACGACTATCTACTGGCATGCGGGCAATTATAAAATCGTCGCCAAGCTCTGTAAATTCAATTCCAATAAGTCCTGGAAGTGTGTTTTTACCAAAAGCATTGAGGCTTTCTAAATCAAAATTTTTATTAAACATGGTATTCTATGTAAATTTGTCAAAAATATCTAAAAAGAGGGGAATTATACTTATGTCAAAAAAAGAAATCTATTTAATAAGACACGGAGAAACGGATTATAACAAAAGAGGAATAGTGCAAGGAAGCGGCATTGATGCTGATCTGAATGAAACAGGCAGAAATCAAGCAGAGGCATTTCATACCAAATATGGTGATATTCAATTCCAAAAAGTATATACCTCAGCCCTAGTTCGCACCCATCAAACAGTCGAAAAATTTATAAAAAAAGGAATTCCCCATGATATTTTACCTGAACTTAACGAAATCAGTTGGGGCGAAAAAGAAGGCCAAGAACCTACTACGGAAGACAATGCGTATTACGCCCATCTAACCAAAAGTTGGAGCGAAGGAAATATAAATCTAAAACCAACAGGTGGAGAAAGTCCTGTAGAAGTGGCTGATAGATTGAAAGTTGGACTTAAGAAAATCATTGAAAATTCTGAAGAAAAACTCATCCTAGTAGCCATGCACGGACGAGCCATGCGGGTGTTGTTATCGCATATTTCCAATCTACCGATTTCTGACATGGATACTTTTCCGCATCAAAATACCTGTTTGTATAAACTAGAATATTGCTATGCCAAGGATGCTTTTGAGATACTTTCAAGAAACGATGTGAGTCATTTGGAATAATTTCAAAAAAAACATAAAACCATATTTCCGCCTTTCGGCAATAAAAATCCCCGACAGTAAAGAAGATTCAATTTAAATTTTCATAATTTGTAGTTTTGAGAAAATATTTGACGAATGAATTTTAAGCAGTCGTATTGGCTTTTTCAAATTTCGGGATGGACTTTATACACCCTTTCCGACTTCATCAACTATTTTTTGTTTTGGAATTTCAACTACGAAGAACTCGAAAACCTCGTTTTTAATTCTATCATAAACATTCTGGTGGGCATTTCGCTCACCCATTTATTTAGGGTAGTTTTCAAAAAATACAACTGGATAAAACTCTCTATTCCTCAGCTTATTATCAGAAGTTTTATTGGCATTTTGCTGATTACGTTTTTGTTTTATGCCATCAACATCAGTTTAGATGAAGACATTATAGACACCTCCAAATCCAACTGGTTGCTAAGAGATATTGTATATTTGGTCAATCTCAGCAAACCGATTTTGATTTGGGTTTTGGTGTATATTTTTTATGCCTACACCAACGAACGCCGCATTGATGCCATTGAACGCATAAAACTCCAAACTTCCATAGAAGCCACCGAAGCAAAAATATTAAGAGCACAAATAAATCCGCATTTTATGTTTAATGCCTTGAATAGTATCAGGGCTTTGGTATTGGAAGATCCCACCAAGTCGCAGAAGGGCATTACACAGTTGTCGAATATATTACGGAGTGCACTGGTGGCTGACAGAAAAACCACTATTTCGCTCAAAGAAGAACTGAAAACCATTGAAGACTACCTGGAACTCGAGAAAGTACGATACGAGGAACGTTTACAAATCATGTGGGATGTAGACGTGAATACACTCAATATCCAGGTGCCACCGATGATGTTGCAAACTTTAGTAGAAAATGCGATAAAACATGGCGTGCAAAAAGCAGCAAGATGGGGTTATGTAGAAATCAACACTAGCAAAGTTTTTAATAATTTAGTAATCAAAATCAGGAATACAGGCGTTCTAAAAAATACCGAAAACGCAAATATTGATGGCGGATTCGGGCTTAAAAATACCGAGAAACGTTTACAATTGTTGTACGGCAAAAACGCCTCTTTCGAAATTTATCAAGAAGATCACCAGACAGTTACCGCTGTCATAAAAATACCTCTAAGTATATGAAAACCATCATTATCGACGACGAAAGACTTGCAAGGAATGAACTGAAGAGACTTTTGGAAGAATTTCCAAAAATCAATGTTGTGGCCGAAGCAGCCAATGCCGATGAAGCCATTGAACTCATTGATGAACATCAACCAGATTTGCTATTCCTAGACATTCAGATGCCCGGCAAGAATGGATTTGAACTTTTAGAAATCATTGAGGACAGAGTTCCAGAAGTTATTTTTACTACGGCATACGACGAATATGCCCTTAAGGCATTCGAGTACAATGCTTTAGACTACCTAATGAAACCCATTGACAGCAGCCGACTAGCTGAAGCCATCGCAAAAGTTGAGGCCGAAATTAAGCGTTCAGAGAAACTTTCATCCGATCCTAACGTTCAATATCTAACAGAAAACGACCAAGTCTTCGTAAAAGACGGCGAGAAATGTTGGTTTGTAAAACTTGGGAAAGTTAGACTTTTTGAGTCTATGGGAAATTACGTTAGGCTACACTTTGAAGACCAAAAACCAATGATTTTGAAGTCTTTGAATAGTTTGGAAGAAAAACTTGACCCTAAAAGCTTCTTTAGAGCCAACCGCAAACACATCATCAACTTACAATGGGTAGAAAAAATAGAGCCTTGGTTTTCAGGAGGATTATTGGTTACACTCAAAGGAGGCGAGAAAAGTACGCCACTAGAAAAAATTGAAATATCTCGTCGCCAAGCCATAAAGTTCAAGGATTTAATGAGTTTATAATGCGGATTCTCATTGCCCCAGATTCATTTAAAGATTCGCTTTCAGCCCAAAAAGTAGCTGAAAGCCTAGCCAAAGGGATAAAAAACACTTTTCCGACGGCTGAAATCACACTTTTGCCTTTGGCAGATGGTGGTGAAGGAACTTTGGAGGCCATCAAAGGAGATTTGGAGTATGTTCAGTGCATGGCTTCTGATCCCCTTTTTAGAAAAATAGAAAGCCAATATCTTTGGGATGAAAAAACCAAAACTGCTTTTGTAGAAATGGCTCAAATCTCTGGGCTCGAACTTGTCACTGATAAAGAGCGAAATCCTTTAAAAACTACCACTTTAGGAACAGGCGAATTGATAGCCCATGCCTTGAAAAGACAAGCGAAAAAAGTTATACTTTTTGTCGGCGGCTCTGCTACCAATGATGGTGGAATAGGCATGGCGGCTGCTTTGGGCTATATATTCTTGGATACAAATGAAAATACATTGAACCCAAATGGTGAGGGCTTGAATGAAATTCATACCATAGCCTACCAAAGTGTATTTGACCTCTCAAAAACCGAATTTATCGTGGCCACAGATGTCACCAATCCCTTTTTCGGAGAAAATGGTGCGGCATATATTTATGCCAAACAAAAAGGTGCGAATCCTGAACAAATAGACTTTTTGGACAAAGGACTACAAAACCTAAATTCGGTTCTGAAACTAACCAAAAACATTGATTTGCAAACTGTTGCAGGAAGCGGAGCTGCTGGTGGATTGGCTGGTGGAGCCTATGCATTTCTTGGAGCAAAAGTAGTTTCAGCCGCAGAAGAAATCTTCAAAATATGTGATTTAGAGACCAAAATAGACCAATCAGATATTATTATTTCTGGCGAAGGCAGAATTGATTCACAAACTTGGAATGGCAAACTTATATCGAAACTCCTTGAAAACTCAAATCGGAGAAAAGTGATTTTAATAGGTGGAACGGTTGAAACAGACTTAACTGATAAACCAAACATCATAAAAACCTTTCAAATCAAAACGCCTGAAATGTCTTTGGATTTCGCAAAGGCAAATGCTGCGGAATTACTTTTTGAAACAGGGAAAGAGATTGGAATCCTTATCAAAAACACACTTTAGAAATTATTTTCCAAGAAGCTTTAAGGTTGCCCCATTCATTTCTAAGCCTGTTTCAAGGCCATTTTCCAATAATATTTTTCCAGGAAGAATAGCTCGAATATTTAAATTGGACTTATCTGATAATTTAGCCTTTAAAAAAGCTATTTTTTGAACTTCTGGCACATAAAAGTTACAAGATGAATTGCCACTTAATGCTATTTCAAAATCTCTTATTTTCATTTTCCTGAACTCATAGGAACCATAGCCTTTTCCTAAAAGCTTTATTTGGTCCTGCCCTAAACTATCTATCTCCACTGAAACATTATTAGTTTCAATACTATGGACATTCGGACAGGTAATTATCACCAACTTCTCAAACTTATCGTAAGTAAAGGTTTTACCTTCTGAATCTTTTAGAAAATCAACAAAAAGTGTGTCATCCTTAAACTTAAAAGTCACCATATCAGCCCAATTATGTGAAACAAACAATTGGGGTTTCTTCATGTTCAAAATATTTACTCTTCCAGTTACACCATTAGCAGCATTGACCTTCAAAAATTTAAATGTCCGCTCTGATAACTTTTCATAATTCAAAAATGGATTAGTTTTATCTATTTTCTGCCATTTCCTTTTGAGCGAAAACGCATTGATTACTACCAAAACCATAAATGTCAACAATAGAAACAACAGAAGTTTTGTGCTTAATTTCATCTTTTCAAAAATTATTTTCAATGTATGTTAAATATCTTTTTTTCAATTCATCAAAATCAATATCCAGAAGATGTAGACTCCTGAAAACGTTAGGTAATTCGTCGGAGATAAACTGCTCTTTTTTAAACTCAATTATTTTTTCACGAGCATCATCATTTACAAAATATCCGATACCTCTTTTAGTAGAAATTATCTCTTTTTGTTGTAAAAAATCGTACGTTCTTTGAACAGTATTTGGGTTTACTTCTATTTGAACAGCCAGATCTCTTATTGAGGGCATCTTGCTTCCAATGGGTATTTCACCAAGCAGAATTTGCTCCAAAACATAACCTGCTATTTGCAAATAAATCGCTTGTTTATCCTTAAAATTCATAGGAGTTAAATTTCTTTTTCTTTAAATCCAACTAGAGCAATCAGCCAAAGACAAACTGGCAAGATAATCTTAAAGAAATTGTTTATTGCAAATGCAACACCTTCAGAGGATGCAATAAAAATTCTATTATTATCTTTCAAAATGACAATTGCATTAGCAAAATCATTGATATTGGTATTGATATTTTCGCCAATAATAAACTTTGATACAATATTTCTGTAGAAAATAACAACAACAAACAACAGAAAAACAGTTAATGCAGTTTTGTAAAAGGACAGATTTTTGAAATGTAAAGCCCCTAAAGTGAAAAAACCAGTAAGTACAATTAATGCCAATAAATAACCTTTAAACATATTATTTGCTGGATTCATTACAAATCCGATGTATTCAAATCGTGAAGCTATGACTTGTAAGGGTATCTGTTTTTTTTCTAATGCTAATTCTCTAAAATGAGAAACAAAGTAGAAATCAATAAAATACAAAGAAAATAAAACCGTGGGTATATAAATTACGAAAGTAATAAAAAGTATTACTAACCATCTCTCAAAAAATGAAACCGGAAGAGTCAAAAACTGGATAGAGCTATTTTTTTTCGAAAAACTACCAAGTAAAAAACTAACTAAAATTGATGGAGAAAGTATAATTCCTAAGAATATACAAATATGTTGATATTGTATGGGTTCTGAATTTTCAGATCCCGATGAGTAAGTTAAAAGAAAAATAATATTCGTTACACATAAAAAACCCATTAAAAGCAATCTCTTCTCAAAAATCTCTTTTTTGGCAAAAAACCAAAACCTCTTAAAACTAAAAATATCATTCATAATACATTGATTTATAATTATTTATTAAATATTTCTTTGATTACTTTGGGTTCGTTCATAGCCGCACCAAACAAATGTTCGATATTCACCTTGCTTTCATCATTGGTTTTATTTTTCACTACACCCAGTTTACCACCTATCGTTTCTTCTCCAAAAAGTACATCTGAGGATTTATTCTCAAAAACACCAAACGATAATTTCCGACTAATTTCTTCTATGCTCGACTTCAGAATTACCTCGTTGTCTTTCAAAATGATCACCTGATCTATCAGATTATCTAAGTCTCTCACTTGATGGGTAGAAATAATTACCAGTTTCTCATCTGAAATATAGGAAGCTACCAGTTTTCTAAACTTACTTTTTGAAGGGATATCCAAGCCGTTGGTAGGTTCATCCATTAACATTAACCTTGAATTTGTAGCTAAACCAAAAGCAATTAACATCTTTTTCTGTTCACCATGAGACATTCCGTTGAGCTTTGCCTCCTCCGAAATTTCGAACTCAATCAAATAGTTGTAAAAATCAGTTTCGCTAAAATTGGGATAAAAAGGCGTGTAAAGTTGTAGATACTTTTGGACAGAAATAGCTGGTAAGGTAAACTCATCAGGAACAAAAAATACTTCTGACAAAAAGCTGGGTTTTCGGCTTTTGGGTTCATATCCCAAAATATCAATACTGCCCGAATCTGGAAAAACCAAACCCATCATGTTATAAAGCAATGTTGACTTTCCTGCACCATTTTTGCCTAATAAACCATAAATACTTCCGGACTCTAAATGGAGATTTAGATTTTCAAAAATAGGTTTGTTCTTTTTATAACCAAATGAAAGATTGTGAATTGAAATCATAGTGTATTAGTTAAATAGTACACTACAAATGTGAAATGTTTTTTTTTCTTTTGCAAGAAACTTTTAAAATATTTTCTAAAAAAAAATATTAAATATGCAAAATGAATAAATTCCCCAAAGTTCAATACGCTTTTCAATTAAAATTTTCTTTCTAATCTCCCCAAAATCTGCTTATTTAGCTAAAATTTTACAACAGAATATATATGAAATACCTTTGGGGTGTTGACTTAGGTGGAACCAAAATCGAATGTATCGTAATAAATGCAGAATCTGGTGAAATCTTAATTAGAAAACGAATTGATACTGAAGCGGATAAAGGCTACAAACATATTATTTCTCAAATTGGCCTTTTGATAAATCTTGTAAAAGAAGAAACTGGCCTTACGCCAAATGCCATTGGATTTAGTACACCAGGGACCTTGGATCCAGGTTTACAAACCATGAAAAACTGCAATACAGTTTGTATGAATGGCCAGCCGATGAAAAAGGACTTGGAGGATTTACTGAAAATCAGAATAGAAATGGCCAATGATGCCAACTGTTTTGCATTGGCAGAGGCTACCATGGGTGCAGCCAAAGACCTCGATGCTGAAGTGGTTTTTGGGGTAATTATGGGTACTGGTGTTGGTGGTGGTGTGGTTGTAAATGGCAAAGTTATAGGAGGGAAACATGGAATTGGTGGTGAATGGGGTCATATTGTGTTGGATGTAGACGGCGAAGCCTGTTATTGCGGCAAAAGCGGCTGCAATGAAAAAGTATTTGCTGGCCCTGCCTTAGAGAGATATTACGAAGGTCTTTCTGGTCAAAAACTTAGGTTGAAGGAAATTTACCAGAAACACCTAGATCATACCGACCCGCACGCTACAGCAACCATAGATCACTTGATGACTTCTTTTGCAAGAGCCATTAGTTCTATAATCAATGTTCTGGACCCAGATGTGATAGTTCTTGGAGGTGGCGTTAGTAACATTGACTTGCTTTACACTGAAGGCGTAAAACAAATAGAAAACTATATTTTCAATAACAGAAAAGTAGAAACTGTATTCCTAAAACCATTGCTTGGCGATAGTGCTGGGGTTTTTGGTGCTGCAGAATTGGTGAGGAATTAGTAATTGGTAACTGGTTATTGGTAACTGGTTCTGGAATATTAGTTAAATTTTAGGGCAAAAAATAATTATTTAAAAATAGAAAAATGGCTACTTGGTATCAAGCAAAAATAAAATTTATACAACAAGACGAAAAAGGTGGGACCAAACCTATCACCCAAGTTTATCTTTTTGATGCGGTTTCTTACACCGATGCAGAAGCTAGAGCTTATGCATATTGTGCGGAAGAACTGCAAGAGTTTCAGTTGGTCGGATTAACCAAAATGAAGTTTAATGAGGTGTTTTTTATAGAAAATAACCAAGAACTCTGGTGGAAAGCTCGTGCCCAATACATCGTTTTTGACGAAAAATCGCAAAAAGAAAAAAAAGTACCTTTTGTGTTTTTGCTCAACGCCCAAGACATCAAAGAAGTGTATGGTTTGATGGTCGAAAAACTCGGTTCTGTGCAGGATTATATTATTTCTGACATAAGTGTCACCAAAATATTGGATGTAATTCCTTATGAAGAAATAGCTGAGGAGACTGAGGAAAAATCAATTCCAGCAAATCTTAAGCCCTTGAGTGAGGTTATGGCGGGCTTGAGCGAAGAATAACAAATTTCAAACTCCAAGTTAAATGCTTGGAGTTTTTTTCTGAATAAAAATGCCTAGTTTATTAGAATTTAACGCATTAGCTATTTCATTACCCGAAGTCAGCGTTGAGCCACACTTCGAGAAAACCTCTTTTAGAGTAAAAAAGAAAATATTCGCCACGCTAAATGAAAAGGAAAATTGGGCTACGCTAAAATTTTCGCCAGAGGAACAGGAAATGTTTTGTAAAATAAATCCAGATGCCATATTTTCAGTGCCGAATAAATGGGGAAAAATGGGATGGACGCACTTAAAGTATGAAGTTCTGAGCGAAGAAATTGTCTTGGAATTACTTAAAGTTGCTTATCTCAACATTGCTCCTAAAAACCTCAAAGACAAAGTTAATTTCGAAGAGTTTTAAAATCTCCTCAAGTCTTTGATATAAGCCGTTCCACCCAAAGCCCTCATTTGTCGGGTGATTTTAGGCACTCTCCTACTCACATAAGGGCCAGGTTTTGTAACAGACCATTTTCTTGGACTTGGCAACACCGCAGCAAGTTTAGCCGCTTGCTCACGTGTTAAATTTTTGGCAGATATACCAAAATATTTTTGTGCAGCCGCTTCAGCTCCAAATGTATTTTTTCCCATTTCAGCTACATTGACATACACTTCCAATATGCGTTGTTTGCCCCAAATTATTTCAATCAAAAAAGTAAAATACACCTCCAAAGCTTTTCTAATATAGCTTCTAGATTGCCAAAGAAACACGTTTTTTGCTACTTGTTGGCTAATGGTGCTTGCTCCTCTAACTTTTTTCCCTCTCAGATTATTTTTGTAAGCAATCTGCATATGTTTAAAATCAAACCCAAAATGGTCAGGAAAAAGCTGATCTTCGGCAGCAATAACCGCCAAATGCATTTCTCTCGAAACATTATTATAAGATCTCCATGCGTAATGAATCTCTGAATCATCCCCATCCAAAAGTGATTCTAGTTTTTGATCCATCATAGTCAAAGTAAAAGGAATTGGAATAAACTTGAATACTACCACACTCCCGACAGAAATAATCAAAAAATAAAATACTATTTTGTAAAAGAGTTTTTTTGCATAAGAAAAAACTGAAGCCTTTTTGGTTATTTTTGGAGAAGATTTTGGTTTTGGTTTTCGATACGTGTTTTTTCCAGCCATTGGTAATTTAATCCATTAGTTTTTACAAAAATATGCAAATAGATTTAAGAGATAAAAAAATAATTGTAACGGGTGCCTCAAGCGGTATCGGATTTGAAATCGCAAGAGCCTTGATTGATGCTGGGGCAACGGTTGCTATTCACTATAATACCCATCAAAAAGGAGCAGAAAAACTTCTAAAAGATGGAAATGCCTCGAGAATTTTCAAAGCCGATTTAAGCAATGAAAACCAAACCAAACTTTTTTTTGAAGCCGTTCTTTCGGCTTATCTCAAAATTGATATGATTGTAAATAATGTTGGGATTTTTGAAAACCACAGTATTGATTCTAATCCGGACGAATGGATGAGTATATGGCACAAAACCATGAACACTAACCTCCATTCTGTGGGCTTATTGACACATTTAGGGCTGCAACATTTCAAAGCCAACAAAGCTGGCAGAATGGTATATATCGCCTCCAGGGCGGCTTTTAGAGGTGAAACCGAAGAGCACTTGGCTTACGCAGCCTCGAAGGGTGCCATAGTTTCATTGGGTAGAACGGTGGCTCGATCGTTTGGTCAATACAACATTAAGTCTTTTATATTGGCCCCTGGATTCACCAAAACGCCGATGGCAGAAGATTATATTCAAACAAATGGGGAGGAAAGTATCTTGAAAGATGCCGCCATAAAAGAGCTAACGCTACCAGAGCATATATCCCCAATTGTAGTGCTTATAGCCGCAGGACTAATGGATCATGCTACTGGAAGTACAATTGACTTCAATGCGGGAAGCTATATTCATTAAGCAAAAAACAAATAGCAAAACATACTTCGAATGCTTTATTTCTAAAAAAGAAAACGAACTGAAATCGAAAGTAGCACTAGGCTAATCTTTTAAAATTTGCTGAATTGGTACGAATTCAAGTAAGGGATGTGCCTCAATCATATCTTTTAGGGGTTTTACATGTGCAGCACCAATGATGATTAACACCCGTTTGTCGTATGGATTCAATTTATGTAAGACATTCTGAAGAATTTTGGCATTTCTTAAATACTCTTTTGCTGTCAGTTCTGCTCCAATTCCATTCGGATTTTGATCCATCCAAGCAGTTATATTCAAATAATGGAGAGAATTAATAGAAGAAGCTTCGTTCATGGCC
This sequence comes from Lacihabitans sp. CS3-21, assembly GCF_024343675.1. GTDB lineage: Bacteria > Bacteroidota > Bacteroidia > Cytophagales > Spirosomataceae > Leadbetterella. The sequence goes on along the minus strand of NZ_RJUD01000097.1, from coordinate 57,838 downwards.
AAAAGATGTTTTTCTAAACTCAACTTGCTCCATTCGTCGTTTTTCTTCAAATAGCTTTTAAACTCTTTATCTGCCAATGGATTTTCTTGAAAAAACCGACCAATTTCTGGTTTTCGATTTTGGAGCATATTTGAATAAACGGTGTATATCGTATCTAAACCAGTTTTTGCTTGCTTTAGGCCACCATTTTGTTCGGGATGAGTGTAATTTACGCAAATAACACCAAAGGGATCATTGATTTGCTTTGCTAGTTTTATTCCAATTTGAAATACTTCATTGACTAAAATAGAAGGATTCTTAGGCTCCAAACCTTTTCTATAGTCTGCATAAACACCATCCCAAAGGCCTTGGGTATCTGGGGTGTTTTCTACAAAAATTTTGTTTGGATAAAACGTCGCCAAATCAGAAACTAACTTATTTATTTCTTTCAAGCTCTTGCGAGACATGATATCCTTTCTAGAAATACTTGCATAGTCTGAGCTCTCTCCAAAATGAAAAGTACCCAAAACCGCTACTTGGATGCGATTTTGTTGCTGACCAAGTGAAATTTGGATAGAAAAGAAGAATACAAAAAAACCAAAGATTGATTTCATGAAAGGTATAAAACAAAAAAGCTGCCAAAAAGACAGCTTTTATAAAATGAATTATAAGTTATATTAACCTACAGAACCTTCAAGTGAAATCGCTAGAAGTTTTTGTGCTTCCACAGCAAATTCCATAGGCAACTGATTCAAAACTTCTTTGGCATAACCGTTGATAATCAAAGCTACAGCGGTTTCAGAATCTATACCACGCTGGTTGCAATAAAATAGTTGATCCTCTCCAATTTTCGATGTGGTTGCCTCGTGTTCCACCGTAGCTGTTGAGTTGTTACACTCAATATATGGAAATGTATGAGCCCCGCATCTATCTCCCAAAAGCATGGAATCACACTGAGAATAATTTCTAGCGTTTGTGGCTCTTTTTGATATTTCCACCAATCCTCTATAAGAGTTTTGACTTCTTCCCGCCGAAATACCTTTTGAAACGATTCTACTTTTGGTATTTTTTCCCAAGTGAATCATTTTTGTACCTGTATCAGCCTGCTGGTAGTTGTTTGTAACCGCCACAGAATAAAACTCACCTATTGAATTGTCGCCTTTAAGAATTACTGAAGGATATTTCCAAGTGACAGCTGAACCAGTTTCTACCTGTGTCCAAGATATTTTTGAATTGTCACCAAAACAAATACCTCTTTTGGTTACAAAATTGTAAACTCCACCTTTACCTTCTTTATCTCCAGGGTACCAGTTTTGTACAGTTGAGTATTTCACCTCGGCGTTTTCATGTGTAAAAATTTCCACAACCGCAGCATGCAGCTGATTTTCATTTCTACTTGGTGCTGTGCAACCTTCCAAATAACTTACATAAGCACCTTCATCTGCAATAATAAGTGTTCTTTCGAATTGGCCTGTTCCAGCTGCATTTATTCTAAAATAAGTAGAAAGCTCCATCGGGCAACGAACGCCCTTGGGAATGTAACAGAAAGATCCATCCGAAAAAACTGCAGAATTTAAGGCAGCATAAAAATTATCTTTTACCGGCACTACTGATCCAATGTATTTTTTGATAAGGTCAGGATAATTATGAACTGCTTCTGAAATTGAGCAGAAAATTATGCCCATCTCCAATAATTTTGCACGAAAAGTAGTTGCTACAGAAACCGAATCTATTACGGCATCAACCGCTACACCGCTCAAACGCTCTTGTTCTTTTAAAGAAATCCCTAAACGTTCAAAAGTTCTACGCAATTCTGGATCGATTTCATCCAAACTGTTAATAGTTATTTTTTGCTTTGGTGCAGAATAATATTTAATGGCCTGAAAGTCAGGCTTGGTATAATATACGTTAGGCCAAGATGGCTCGGTCATCTTAATCCATTCTCTGTAAGCTTGCAATCTCCATTCAAGCATCCATTCTGGTTCTTTCTTTTTTGCAGAAATGAATCTAACAATATCCTCACTTAGTCCTGGAGGGGCTTCGTCAGCTTCAATGTCCGTATAAAAACCATATTTATAGTCAGAAGTGGTCAATTCTTCCAACAAATCCATGTCTTTGCTCATCTAAAAGATCGTTCAGTTTGTATTTCTAACACAAAATTAAGCAATTGTGTTCGGTTATTTAGAACAAATATTAATTAATGATTTTAATTGACTACCGAAAAAGTAATGTTAGCTTGATAAGTCTTTCCGTTTAAGCTAATCTCAGTTTGTCCAACAAATTGATTATCGTTTATACTTGAAATTAAAAATTTCGAATTTTGAAGGGTATAATTTAAAAAAATGAATTTATCGATGGTGATAGCTTTTGGTTCTTCTACCAATGTCCAGTTAGCTTTAATAATCAAATCTGGGTCTTTGGCAGGATCACATTTTGAGGCACCTTCGTTCAATTCATAGGTTTTATTGTTATTTAAAACCAAAATATTGTCCGTAATACAAGGGGGTTGGTTAGATATCAAATTGACCGATTGTTCACCCAATTTTACCATACCTTCTGTCACTTTCCATTTCTTAGAAGTAGTTCCTGTTAAATATTCTAGGGTGGTCTTTTCCACCGCTACTTCATCTTTTTTGCAACCAAAAACCAAAACCAATCCAAAAACCAAAACCAATAATTTCTTCATGCTTGTTTTTACAATTTAAGTATTTCTAAAGCGGCATTCTCTGAGGCTTTTACTACGCCCAAAGTTTGTATAATGCCATTGTATTCCATTAACTGATTATCCCTAACTTTATTATCAAAAAGTACTTTTTCCAATTCTTTTTTGGTATTTTCTAAAGAATATTCTCTCTGAATAAGCTCCTTTACAACTTCTTTTTGTGCAACCAAATTGACCAACGATATATATTTAATTTGCACAAGTCTTTTGGCTATTTGGTAACTAAAATTACTCGTTTTGTAAACCACCACCTGAGGTACTTTAAAAAGAGCCGTTTCCAAAGTAGCTGTTCCTGAAGTAACTACAGCTGCATCTGCTACAGAGAGCAAATCATAAGTCTTGTCAAAAATGACATTAAACTCTCCACCATAGACCGTATAAAAACCCATATCAAAACTAGAAACTCCCGCCACTACCCACTGTATATCAGCATATTCTTTGGTCAAATTTGCCATCAATTGTAGCATACCTTCAATTTCCTGCTTTCTACTTCCTGGAAGCAAAGCCACAATCGGTTTATCAGTTAATCCATTTTCTTTTTTAAAAAATGGATTAGTTTCAAATTTGGCAATTTCATCAAAAAGCGGATTGCCTACAAATCGGGTATTTATACCATATTTTTCAAAAAAAGCTTTTTCAAAAGGAAAAATGACCAACAATAAATCGACGTACTTTCTTATGGTTTCGGCTCTGGAAGCTCTCCAAGCCCAGGCTTTCGGTGCGATATAATAAACTACTTTAAATCCTTGGTTTTTTGCCCATTTGGCAAGTTTGAGATTAAAACCTGCGTAATCTACTAAAATTAAGACATCGGGATTAAAATCAAGAATTTGCTTTTTGGCTAATTTCAAAAAACCGAAAATGGTTGCCAGGTTTTTGATAACTTCCCAAAAACCCATAAAGGCAAGTTCTCTATAATTTTTTAGGATTTTTACACCCGCAGCTTCCATCTTTTCACCACCCCAGCCCATCATTTCGACGTTTGGACTTGATTTTGCCAATTCCAAACAAAGGTTAGCGGCATGCATATCACCAGATTTTTCGCCAGCAACAATAAAATATTTCATGAGAAATACTTATTTACCATAATATTCTACGAAATGATTGTCTGTTTCAGTCAGTTTGATTTTGCACAATTCAACACCATGATTATTTTTCAAAATTGGCTGCAAAATCTTCCAAATGGCGATTGCAAAATTTTCTGTACTTGGGAGTTGCCCAAGCAAAAAATCTACATCCTCGTTAAGATAAGTATGATCTACTTTATCCACAATATACGCACGCATAACATCCCTGAGTATCTTTAAATCGATCACAAAACCAGTATCTTCCTCTACCTCTCCCTCCACAGTCACAAAAAGTTCCCAATTGTGACCATGAACACGAGAGCATGGCCCAAATATCTCAAAGTTCTTTTCTTTACTCCATTTTGGATTATAAAGTCTATGTGCTGCATTGAAAGTCTCTCTTCTAGTGACCTGAATCATCCTTATAAGTATTGTTCACGATGCAAAATTACCATCAAAATCTTAAAATTAAATTAAAAATCAGCTTTTATTCCTGCGGTTATCCATCTTCCAGGCAATTGCACAAAGCCATGTTCAAAATAATTTCTATCAAAAACATTGTTGGCGTCCACAAAAAGAGCCATTTTGCCTATTTGCTGTGAAAGCCTAATATCCAATAAATTAACCTTTGGATAGGCCAATAAAGGAGATGTGGCATCCCACTGATAATTGCCCGCACGGTTTTTATGCGTGTACCAAATGGCCAAGCTTGAATTTTTAATGGGTTGTAAAAACAATCCTGCTGAAAACTTTTGCTTCAAATAATTAAGTGTGTAAAACGATTGAAACCCGTCCTCATTTCTATCAGCTTTCAGAAATGCATAGTTAAAGCTCAGTTTTTTTAGAAACTTCACATAATTGTCTAACAAAATTTGCTGACTTAGTTCTATACCAAACATATTTATGTCATCAATATTTTCCATGGTGGGCACATTCAATTCGGGTCGTTTTACCTTATCAATAGCATCTGTGGTCTTTCTATAAAAAACCGAAAATACACTCGAATACATTTTTGACTGATATTTATGACCTATCTCAAAACTCATGGCTTTTTCAGGTTTCAGATTTGGGTCAGCTTTTACTGTAGAAGTATTGAGATAAAGCTCAGTAAAAGTAGGATATCTTAAAGACCGATTGGCCGAGGCATAAAAGGATGCATTTTGACTAGAAAAATAACTAAGGTCAATACCAGGATAAAAAGCCAATCCAAATTGAGAGTTATAATTGGCCAATGTTCCTGCCGAAAGGTTAAATTTATTCCATCGTTTTTGATGTTCTCCAAAAAAACTAAAATTGTCCCTTGTTTTTGATTTATTGTAAAAAACATTGGGAAATAATTCAGCATCCACAACTTGTGGTTCAGCAAGATTATCTCCCAATCGATTTGAAAGTACTTTTTCTATTCGATATTCTGCACCAAAGGCTGTTTGACCAAAATTATTATCCAGTTTAAATTTCCATTCAGCATCAAAAACCGAGGTTTTATGAAAATTTACTGAGCTGAATTTTTTAGAACCCAAATAATCATCAAAATCATATAGATCATGGTGCGTTCTTTGGTTTACCATCAAAATCCCACTCAGTTTTCTGCCAAACTTATGCTTCCAAGACAGATTAACTAATCGACTGTCCACTTCTTCGTATTGTTTATAGAACTTCGGGTGATAAAAATTAGATGCTCCAAACTGATTGGCCATGGCACCAAAATTCAAATCCAATGATCCTTTGCTATAAATTCGACCTAAGGTTGCAGAAATAGATTGTTTCTTGAAAGCCGTATTTTTGATATAGCCATCACTATCCAAATGTTCCAAAGAAACTGAAGCTGTATTTTGCTTAAAAATTAAACCAGTATTAATTGCCGCATTTTTTGAACCATAAGAACCCATTCCCAAATTCGCCGAAACCAAGTTTTTACTTATTTTCTTGGTAATGATATTGATAACTCCGGAAAACGCACTAGGTCCAAAAACACGAGAAGTACCGCCTTGTAATATTTCAATTCTGTCAATCATCGAAAAAGGCACAGGAATATTTAAACTGTGGTGGCCAGTTTGCGGGTCATTCACTTTGATGCCATCCACCAGAATCAAGGTTTGGTCATAATGTCCTCCTCTAATGCTGATATCCGCCTGAACACCAAATGCAGAACGAGATCTAACATCCACATTTAAAGCATATTGCAAAACACCATCCAAAGTTTTTACTGGAGAGTTTTCAATCATCTTACGGTCGATTACCGTGATATTTCGACCTGCATTTTTGATTTCAGTATTGATGATATTGGCTGTCACACTTAATTCGGATAGATCAATTGAGGTAGAATCTTGCGAAAAGGAAGCTTGGAAAACACAAAAAAGAATAATGGTTAAATGAAATTTCATTCAATTGAAAATTTGGTTAAAAATATTTTTTGAGAAAGCTTTAAACTATCCCACCAAATTCTCTTCGTCCACTGGTTTTTTGGACATTACCTTGAAATCCACTTTCCCAGCATCGTTACGCGGAAGGTCTAAAGAAAAAATAATCTTGTTGGGTAGTTTGTCCTTTGTGATTTTTTTAAGTAGAAAATCTTGTAATTGAGATTTAGAAATTTCTTGCTTTACTACAACAATTAGCTCCAATATATATGACTTATGCGTATTCGCCACCAAAACCGCCTCTTTCACAAAAGGGTGCAAAATTGCAGCCTGTTCAATTTCTTCTGCAAAAATATTGAGTCCTCTCCTATTGAACATTCGACCTTGCCGACCGAAAACACATAAATGGCCATTAACATCAAGAAAACCAAAGTCGAAAACGGTTCTAATGCTTCTATATTCAGGTGAAACATAGGGGCTTTCTACATAAATTTTATCTTCCTTAATCACAATTTCAACCTCGGAAAATGCTTTTCCAACTGAAGTTGGATGGTCCACAATATCCTGATTTTGAGCATAAGACACATGGCCCAACTCTGCAGCACCATAATATTCGGTAAGCAAAATATTGGGAATAGAGCCTAAAACTAATTGGGCAAGTTTGACGTCCAATTTCTCTCCTGCCGACACCAATGACTTCAGTTTTATATTTCCAAAATGCTCGTTAGCACTTAATAATCTTATGTGTGAAGGAACCAAGAAAGCGGATGTAACTCCCTGATTATTAAAAATTTTAGGCCATAACGAAGCTTCTACCAGCTTCCCTAAAATTACTGTAGCACCCTGCCATAAAGTATGCAAAAGGGTATTGAGGTTAGCTGAATAAGCCAAGGCATCTAACACAAAAACTCGATCTTGTTCTGTAATCCCAAAAATTTTAGATTGATGCGGAAATGCAGAAAACCAAGACTGATAATCCTTCCAAATGAGTTTGGATTGACCTGTGGAACCAGAACTTAAAACACCTAAAAAATAATCACTTTTTGAAACAGAACAAAATGCTCGAATGTCTTTTTCAGATTCCGGAATAAAGTCTAATATTGTGGCATTGTGAATAACAGAAATACTATTTTTTTGCTCCTCTGAGAGGTTTTTACCACCAAAAATGGCTCTACCACCAACTGCAATTATGGCAAAGAAATTGAATAAGTTCTCTAGTTCAGAAGTGTGACAAAGAAGAAAGCACTCTTTTTTGTTTTCAAAAAATACAGCTCTTTTTTTTGATATAGTCAAAATATCTCCAAAGGTAATAGACTTACCATCAGCCAATATGGCTATTTTTTCGGAATCAACATTTTGTATTTTTTCAAAAAACATTTTAGATATTTTCTATCAAAACTGCCGTAGCTTGTCCGCCTGCCGCTGGAATTACTGTCAAACCGTATTTTAGTTTTTTAAACTTCAAACTTGCTATCAAGTGAATCAAGTTTATGGTTCCCGATGCTCCAAACGGATGTCCATAGGCCAAATTTCCACCTAGCACATTGATCTTAGTCGAATCAACTTCAAAAACTTTTGCAAAAATAAGTGGTATCAAGGCAAATGATTCATTTATTTCGAAAAGTTCTATTTTCTCTATACCGATTTCGGAATTTTCAAAAAGCTTTTTTGTAGCAAAAATTACGCCCTCAGGAGCATATTCAGGACTACAACCCACAGAGGCAGTGGCAATAATTTTTGCTAAAGGTTTAAGTTCGCCATGGGTATTTCCTATCAACAAACAGGCAGAAGCATCATTGTAATGTGCCGAAACTGCTCTGTCAATCAAATCCTTAGTTGAAAATTTAAACAAATCTATTTGAGGTCTAATCGATTGGTCTGTATGGTTCTTATCGATTTTCTCTACGAATGCCTTCAAGAATTCATTTTCTTGAGCTAAAAATGCCTTTTCATGAGATGCATTTGCCCATGTCAACATTTCGGTTTTTGTAATGCCATATTTTAATGCCACATTTTTAGCTGCCGCCAAAAGAGGAAATTCTCCTAGCTGATTGGGGCTAAATTTTGCCGTTGTAAAAAAAGTTTTATTTGAGTCAAAACGCTCATCATGAGATTGATAGGCTTTTTTAGGGGCCAACGATTTACTCTCCATTCCACCCACAATCATCAATTTTTGTTGAATTGATTTCAGTAATGTAAAACCCAAATCTACAGCTTTCAGCCCTCCAGAACATTGAGAATCGATTGTAAAAGCTGAAATACTTTCAGGCAAACCCGCTGAAAGTAAGGCATAACGCGTCATATTGCCACCAGTTCCAAATGCGTTGGCAAAAATAACTTCTTCAATCTCATCGGGATCTAATTTGTTTCTTTCAATCAATTTTTGAATCAAAAAAGCTGCAAGATTTTCAGGAAGGATATTTTTGTAAATCCCATTGGCTTTACCAATCGGCACTCTTAAGGCATCGTATATGTAAACGGAATCTTCGATTGTTTTTTTCTTGCAATATATAATATTTTGAAGTTCTAACATAATCTGACGACGCTGCGGTCGATTGCCAAATAGGATTTCTTAGATGGGTAAATTAACCTATCAATGAATAGTCATTAATCTCATAAAATGAAAATTGTAAAACTCATTTAAAAGATGATCCTTTATATATTTAGGCAAATGCGGTATCTTTGCACCAAAATAAAAAGGTATCTGGAAAATCTACCTTGTAATTTTTGAAAATGCTTTAGGAATGAATAAAATATGGTTTCAAATTACCAATTTGTTAGTCCTAATTTGCCGATAACCGTAAAAAATAAAAATGCCCAAAGTATTAGCCATCCACTTGCCGCAGTTCCATCCGTTTCCTGAAAATGACGAATGGTGGGGCAAAGGATTCACCGAATGGACAAACGTAACTTCTGCTGAAAAACTCTTTTCAGGCCATGAGCAGCCACATTTACCAGCAGATTTGGGTTTTTATGACCTCCGATTGGAAGAATCTAGAATAGCTCAGGCTGATTTGGCAAAAGCTTTTGGCATTGATGGCTTTTGTTTTTATCACTATTGGTTCGATGGCAAAAGGCTAATGACAGAACCCATTGATGCCATGCTGGAAAGCAAAAAACCAGATTTTCCATTCTGTTATTTTTGGGCAAACGAGACTTGGTCGAGACGATGGGAAGGCGATGAATCCAAAGTATTAATGGATCAGAAATATAGCTTTGAAGATGACCGAGCACATGCTGAATGGTTGGTAAATTCTTTTAAGGACGAACGATATATCAAAATAAACAATAGACCTCTTTTTCTAATTTATAAGCCTTTTGATTTACCAGATCCAAAGCAAACTTTTGCCATTTTTGAAGAAGTTTGCAAGGCCAATGGTATTGAAAAACCCTATTTTGTGGCCTCAAATTCCCATAATGGTGATATAAATCCCTATGAATTGGGATTTGACATGGCTCTGCATTTTGAGGCTAGACAAAGTCTTTTATCAGAATTCTGGACAACCGGCCCTACTCCTAAAAAGCTCATTAGGAATATCTTACAAGGAATCTTCAGTGCAAGTCTGAAAGTTTATGACTACAAGCAATACAAAGAAAGAGCTAAAAAATTCAAGATTAATTACAAAGGATTTCCCTGCGTTTTGGTGGGATTTGACAATACCGCTCGAAAGAAGAAAAATGCAGTGATACTTAGAAATCAAAACGTTGGAGATTTTAAAAACTCGCTAATTGATGCCAAAAACGATGTAAAAAACTTCCCTGAGGAGGAACAAATCGTGTTTATAAACGCCTGGAACGAATGGGCCGAAGGAAATCATTTGGAACCTTGCCAAAGACATGGCACTAAGTTTTTGGAAGCTGTAAAAGATGTTTTTAAGAAGTGACTTTTTGGTAAATCTCATTTCTTAATTGTCCGCATTCCTCCACTGAGTAGCCCAATTTTATAATATTCTTCGCATGCTTTACAAACATATTTTGAAGATCTGAATCGGCTGCTAAAGCTAGAATTCCTTCTATAAATTCGCTTGAGGTGTCTGCCAGTATGCAGTTTTCCATATTTTTCATGGGTAAGCCTTCAGCTCCGATAGATGTGCTCACCATAGGCACATGCCATGCGGCTCCTTCGAGTATTTTCATCCTCATACCACTTCCTATTCTCAGTGGCACTATCATTATGGACCCTTTCATTATAGAAGAGAGGTCTTCTACAAAACCCTCGAAAGTGATATTTCTGAATTCAGAAAACATTATTTTTGCCTCTTCAGACCACTTACCCAAAATACTTAAGCGTAGTTTCGGGTCACTTTTAAGAAGTTTATTCCAACAATTATTCAAAAACCAATCCACGCCATCTAGGTTAGGAAAATGAACTTCCGGACCCAGAAAAACCAATCTTTTACTAAATACAAAAGGCTGATTGATAGGATGTTCTGACAAATCAACAGGTAAGGGTGACACCTCCAATTTACGCTCGATTACTCCATCTAATTCAAGGGTCTTTTTGTCAATTTCTGTTAGACAAATCACTGTGTCAAAAGCATTCAAAAGACCGACTTCCAGAAGCTTTGTATTGGCAATTTTCCATTCCTCAGCTGCATCTTTATAGCCCAACGTAGCATATTCCAAGGCCATTCTTTTATACCGTAGTTCGTGATGAACAAAAACCTTCTTTATGTTTTTTGGTAAAAAATGTATCAAAGGAGCGAGCTCAATAAAATCTACTTGAATTAAATCATAAGAATTTGTATTCAACTCATTTTGAACCAATTGAATCAAATTCGAAAAATAATACTTCACCAAATCTGTGCTATTGAGCACCATATTGCTTTTAAAAATCTCACTTTTTGATGGCTTTTTTTGACCAACTATGGTTTTCTTGATAAATCCTTTGAGATTAAATCCTTCACTTATGTTTTTGGGACTATCGAAAGTCAGAATGTTTACATTTGGCCAAAGCTCCTGCAGTTTTTTGTAGTTTGTTTGATTACAAGAGGGGCAAACCAAAGTAATGTTGTGCTCAAACCTAAGATATTCGATTAGTTTAAACGTACCACTTCTTCCCCCATCGTTGATAGGATATGGAAAAACCACCGTGACTAATAAAATATTCATAACTTTTAAATAGGTAATTTTTCAAAGAAATGATAAATCCTAAAGGTTATTGAAGTTAAAATCCTTTTCAAAATACTCTTTTTGGGTATTTCAGGAATAGGTTTAAGATAATAACAACGGATCGATTTGAAATAATCGTTCTCGTTAGCAGCCAACTGTGTTCTGTAACTTTTAAATATTTCCACTAAATCAGGCCTGTTATTGAGGTCAAACCTATCTTGCCACCGCGAAATATTCTGAGGGTCTTTGATATTAATACCACTGTAATGATAAAACACCAAAGGTTTACCATTTACAAAATACTTGCCGTTTTCGAAAGTAAAATTACGCTCGTGCAAATTCCAGTAAGAGATATTGTAACCTGGATATTTGTCGATTTTCACGCCTTCAAAATACAAAGGCACCATGTTGCAATACAGCTGATCTACAAACATGCCGTTTTGGATATCCATGTAGCACTCCGTCTTAAGCTTGGTCATCCACCAGTGCATAAATTTATTTGTCTCCTCGGAGCGACTCACAGCCAAAAATCCCAAATTATAGATACCATTCACAAACATTTGCTGCTCGGTACGGGACTTTTTATCGAAAATAGGCGTATAGAAATGAGGCGTAAGAATAATGTTGTTTTCAGCCAATCCTTCTTCCAAACCCGTCAGTTTATCAAAAATCTCAATATCTGGATCGAAATAAATAACCGAATCAATGTCTTTTCTGGTTCTGAAAAAATAGTCAATGTAGAAAGGCTTGATGGCCGTATTGAGTTCGGTAATGTCGTATCTATCACACATTTCGTCGAAACCTTCTATGCCGATTTCGTGAATTTCAAGCAGATTAAAACCCTGCAACTTGCTAACATCCACACCACTGCCATCAATTTTATCACAAAGGCCAATCACAAATTCATAATCTGGATTGGTTTTTTTTAGAGAATCGGCCAGTACCCTTGCTTGGGCTAAATAATTGATGGAGCAAATGGTAAAAGCAAACTTTTGAGACATTGGGTTTTGTTTATTGAAAAAGCAAAAATAAGGGATTTATTTTGAAATTGGTAATGGCTGGAATTGGTAATTGGTGTATTAGTAATTGGTGTATTGGTTATTAGTTATTGGTTATTAGTTGACTTTTAATTAAATCAAAGTAATTTGGCCATAAACACCTCCTAAATATCCAATCAACTAGCAACCAGTTCCAACATACCAGTAACCAATCATCTAGTAACCACACTTCGACTACGCTCAGTGTTCAAGTTACTAAACTATGAATAACCGATCAACCACTAACCAATTAAACTAAATCTTCTCGAATTCTCCATTCCGTTGGCAAATAGTTATTAATTCTGTCACCGATTTTTTTTACCCATCCTAACGCAAGGCCACCATAAGTGATTAACAACCAACCGTCTTTTCCTGTAGAAAACTCAAAATTTTGTTTTCTTAAAAAGTTAAGGGCTTCATTTGATGGCACTTCTAGTCGCTCCACTGTGTCTGAAATCATATCAGACAATGCAAAAGCATGAGAAGGTACAAAATCCTTACCTTTGAAAATCCCGATTTCAATACCAGATGATCTCTTAGCCAAAGCTCTTAAAACTGAACCATAATCTGACAATAAAGAAGTTCTTATAGCAACAATATTGCCATCATTTTTGTACAAAAACTCTAACTCATCAAATAGCTCAGGTTTGAACCAATCTTTCAGAATTGCTCTTTGTTCTCTTCGAAGTCTGTTCAAGTCTGGTTTCCCTTTTACAAACTTGGCATCTCTGCTGAGATTTTTCATAGCAGCTATGAAAAACCCTTCGCCTTTGGTTTTATGAGGAAAAAACTGAAGGCAATTTTCATGCTTAGTAATTCCCCAAGTTTCAGGAACTTCCAAATCTATAGTTTCGAAATCCAATGTTCTATTGAGCCACTTTACATTTTCCTGATTTTCAGTAGAATTATAGGTGTTAGTGGTATAAATCAGCACCCCTTTTGGAGCTACCAACATGGCCGCAGCACTCAGTAATCGTTTTTGACGAGTAGCATGCATTTGCACATTTGCTTCTGACCATTCGCTAACTGCACCACTTTTCGTTCTAAAAAGCCCTTCGCCTGAGCTAGGAGCATCTACCAATACAACATCAAAAAAACCTTCCAAATCTGCAAAAGTTTCCGGATCTTGATTACTTACGATAACATTACTAAAGCCCCATTTCAAAAGATTTTCTTTCAAAATAGACAATTGACTTTTTACAATTTCGTTGGCTACCAAAAGATCTTTTTCACCCAATATCGATGCTAAAAGCGTAGTCTGCTCTCCTTTTGATGCACATAAATCTAATACCCGAATAGGTCTACTTCGATCAACTACTTGCTCCAAAACATGCCCTAAAAACATTGCTGATGCATCTTGAACACCATAAGCTCCAGCATGGAACGCTGGATCTTCGGTAAAAACGGGCCTCTTTATTAAGTACCTACCATCTTTTGCCCAAAGTACGTTTTCTTCTATTTCGAGAGCGGGTAATGCTGTTTTCTTTTTGGGATTCAAACGTACACTTATTGGAGCTGACTTGTCTAATGTCGTTAAAAAATCTGGAAGTTCTGCTCCCAAAATTTGAGAGATATTTGTTTGAAACGCTTCGGGAAGATTCATGAATGATGTTTGCTTTTCGGTTTTTGCGAACGAGAAGTTATTTGGTTTTGAAAAATTACTATTTTAATTGCTTAATGGGCTTCTGAATCGCGATATTGTTTGGATATGAAACGATGTCGCCCTCGGCAGTCTGAATTTGTATAGAAAAAAGCGTAATATCCATAACAGTACCCGTCACGGAGTCATCTTTGTCCATGATTTGAATCTTGGTCCCGATTTTATAAGGCGAATTAAAAAACATGATAATGGCGGAGGTGATATTGCTCAAAATAGACCAGTTGGCAAACAAAGCCACCCCTACGATGGTGAAAATGGAGGCAAAATAGATGGAAAGACCTTTGACAGAAACGTCCCAAATGATACCCAAACAAACAAAAAGCAAAATGGCCAAAACGAAATTAAAGAATTTGTTGGCATATTTTCGTTGACCAATATCCAAGTCATATTTATGGGCGTGTTTGCGGATAATAGAACGAAAAATAGCCCGAACAATCAGCAGCAGTATTAATACCACCACACTCGCCACAATTTCAAAATATTTCGACTCAAACATTAATTCCATCTAAACTTTTTTACAAAAGTATCGAAAATACCTTGCAAAAAGATATATTTGAGAATTCAAACATTCAATTTATGGCCCTAACGCCTTCCAACATGATCAATTTGGGTACATTGGCACCCGACTTTAATTTATTTGATACGCTTTCTGGAAAAAATCTCTCCTTAGACAAAATCAAAGGAGAAAAGGCCACAGTGATGATGTTTATTTGCAATCATTGCCCTTATGTGATACATGTAATGCCCGAAATTGTAAGAATTGTGATAGAATACGCTTCAAAAGGGGTCGCTTTTGTAGCCATCAGTTCAAATGACATCGTAAAATATCCACAAGATGGCCCAGAAGCAATGAAAGAATTTATGGAGGAATGGAAGTTAAGCATTCCATATCTTTTTGACGAAAGCCAAGCCGTAGCCAAAGCTTATGATGCGGCTTGCACGCCTGATTTTTATATTTTCTCAGAAGACCTCAAACTAAAATATAGAGGAAGATTAGATGAATCTAGACCAAGGGAAGAGCATCCACAACCGCTCACCGGCAAAGATTTAAGAGGAGCTTTAAATGCCATCTTAGCCAAACAAATGGTTTCTGAAATCCAGTTTCCAAGCATGGGCTGTAACATTAAATGGAAAGAATAACTATGAAAAACCTAACCTTCTACCAAGAGGCCTTTGATGGCCGCAAAATGTTTTTCAATCAATGGTTGGCCGATGGGGAGCCTGTGGCCAATATCGCTTTGGTACATGGGCTGGGCGAACACAGCGGTAGATATGAAAACTTCGCCCGCTTCTTTACCGCTAATAATATAAATGTATTAGCTGTGGATACTTTTGGACATGGCCAAACCGAAGGCAAAAAAGGACATACACCCAAGATGGAAGATTATTTATGGCAAATAGACTATCTGGTAAATACCACCAAAACTTTTGCCCCAAATGTACCTACATTTCTATATGGCCACAGTATGGGTGCTTGTTTGGTATTGAATTATTTGTACAAAAACAAACCCAATTTAGCTGGGGTGATTGCATCTGCACCTGCCATAAAACCCGGCTTTGATATTCCAAAGCTGAAATTATTGATTGGCAAATTTGGAAGAAAATTTATGCCTGCCTTTACACAACCCAATGGATTGGAATTAAATAACTTATCTCATGACAAAGCCATTATTGATGCCTATATAAATGACCCATTGGTGCATAATATGGTTTCGGGTGTAGTGGGTATCGGCATCATTGAGTGGGGAGAGTGGTTATTGGAGGGTGTAAAAACAAGCCCTGTTCCACTCCTGGTGATGCATGGAGAAGAAGATATTCTAACCAACTTTCAAGCAAGCAAATCTTTCTGTGAGAAAAATGACATTGCGTTCAAAAGCTGGCCTAAATTATACCACGAAATCCACAACGAATTTGAAAAAGAGCAGGTTTTGGAATACGTATTGGATTGGATGAAGCGGCATTAAATTTGAGAAAATTTATAGCAAATCAAACTGACCGCTTTATCGCATTAAGCTTGAAAAAGTAAATTAAATGCAAATTGCTACTTTCCTTAGATAAACGCTAAGAACCCAATTAACAATAACAAGTCAACCAATAACAAGTCAACTAATAACCCACTTCAAGATCTATCGATCGCAATTTCATTCAGACTATCTTCTGAATTTCATTGTGCTCAATGGCCAGTGACTAGTACCAAAACCTCCCGATAGCTATCGGGACAACCAATAACCAGTCAACCAATAACCAATCAAACAATAACCCACTTCGCTCAGTGGCCAGTGTCTAGTACCAGTAACCCACTTCGGCTCCGCTCAGTGGCCAATCAACCAGTAACCAATCAACCAGTAACTAATAACCAATCCACCAATAACCAATACCTCAAGGATAATACCTACCGATTTTTTCAACAATAGCGGTTCTCAATGCCACAATATCAATGATTCCGCTTTGTCGGAACATGATTTTGCCTTCAGGTGAAACCAATATGGTGTAGGGCAAAGCACCTTGCCATTTGGGATCTACGGCATCTATGAGATCATATTTCTTTTCACTCCCGTAAATGAAGTTTATGTTGGAGGCGTATTTTTTCTTCAAAAAAGTCAGTGCTTTTTCTTGAACTTTGAAATCATCCATAGAAACGGTGATAAAGTCAAAGTCACGGTTTCTATACATTTTGTCGGTTTCTACCAAAGCCGAAAATTCCGCCACGCATGGTCCACACCAGGTGGCCCAAAAATTTATCAATTTAAATCTGCCGTCTGATTTGCCTATTAGATTCTTCATCCCTTCCACATCAATTTTCTCTAGGCTTACTGGCTCAGCTTTCCAAGATTCCACTTCTTTAAGTTTCCAGTCCGACTTAGACTTCCATTTTACAGAGCAACCAAAAGTTTTGGTAACAGGGGTAGCAACGGGCCTTTTGGCCAACAAATCTTCCACCGCATTTTCTAAATCAAAAACTTTAGCCCTGCCAATATGCTCTTCGTCGTCAATTCTTCCTACATATTGCAGCGTTCGGTTTTTGTCAAATACAAATGCATGAGGCGTGGTGGTGGGGCCATACGCTTGCGAAGTAGATTGCGTAGCTCCATCGTATAAATAAGGGAAATTATATTTTTTTTGTTTGGCTCTCAACACCATTTCTGGGTAGCTGTCGCTCAGGTCAGAATAACCCAGCTCATCAAACCTAACTGCCTTGTCATCGTTGGGACTTATTACTACGAGTTTTACATTTCTAGCAGCATATTTTTCTTGGAAAGCAATCATTCTGTCTTCATAAGCCTGAGCAGTTGGGCAATGATTGCAGCTAAAAATAATTACTAATAATTCAGAAGATTTGAAGCTGGCCAAATTGTACATTTTACCATCGGTACTTTTCAAAGAAAAATCTGGAGCCTTAGCCCCAATTTCCAATGTCTTAAAATCCTCGGCTTGGGCTTTTAAAAACGCTACTAGAAACAACAACAGATAAACTACTTTTTTCATTTTAATAAGGTTGAATTGTGGTTAAAGTTACAATTAATTTAGATAATTATTTAAAAAACGGTAATTTTGACAAAAAAACTATATTGATAAAGAAAGCCCTCGCCAACGAAGACAAAACCCTTATTTCTTGGATTCTTTTGCTTTTTCTAGCATTTGTATGGGGTTTATCCTTTATTCTTGTCAAGAAAGTGGTGGTTAATTTTTCAGCTGTTGAACTTGGGGCTGGCAGGATTTTCATTGCAGGCTTGTGCTTGTCTCCATGGGCATTTAAAAACTTTAGGAATTTCCCTCAAGAAAAAACTTTACCTCTTTTATTCTCTGGATTATTAGGCTATTTAATTCCGGCAGTCATTTTTGGCTTGGCGGGTAGTAAACTCAACAGTTCGTTAGCAGGTACGCTCAACGCCACAACACCTTTGTTTGTGTTGGTGATGGGTGCTTTGTTCTTTTCTAGAAAAATTGAAAAATTCCAGATTACAGGCATTGTCATCGGATTTATTGGTAGCTTAATATTGATTTTGAGTGGCGGAAGTCATACTTTGGATTTTAACAACCCTTACGCTCTTTTAATTATTGCCGCCACCATTATGTATGGCACCAACGCCAATCTGGTAGGTACGCACTTGAGTTCGGTTAAGCCCATCATTATCAGTTCGTTCTCTTTACTATTTGTGGGTTTAATTGCCTTCGTCATTTTGCTATTTACTGATTTTTTTCAAAAAATATTTTTACCAGAAAACCACCTTTTGTTATTGTATTTCATCCTATTGGGTGCAATAAACTCTGGCTTGGCCGCAGTATTGTACAATTACGTTTTACAAATATCGAGTCCAGTCTTTGCTTCTTCAGTCACTTATCTGATTCCGATTGTGGCCACACTGGCTGGTTTGTTTGATGGAGAATCCATAAGTATCTGGCTTTATGTAGGTATGGCCATCATATTGGTAGGTATTTATCTTTTAAACAAAAAGAAATAGCATACTCCAATTTTAATTTTCATAATTTAGAATTTATCTTTGCATAAAATCAATATTCATGGCCCTCAAATACAAAAGAATTCTCCTTAAACTTAGTGGTGAAGCCCTCAATGGAGGCGATAAAAGTCAAGTGATTAATCCAGACATTTTAGAACAATATGCAAAAGCCGTAAAAACAGTGGTAGAAACTGGCTGTGAGGTGGCTATTGTGATAGGTGGAGGCAACATTTATAGAGGTGCTGCTCAAAAATCAGGCATCGATCGATCACAAGGTGACTACATGGGTATGTTGGCTACGGTTATCAACGGAATGGCCATACAAAGTGCTTTAGAAAGTGAAGGCGTAAAAACCCGCTTGCTATCGGCTATTAAAATGGAACAAATTGCTGAACCTTTTATACGTAGAAGAGCCATCCGTCACCTAGAAAAAGGCAGAGTGGTGATATTTGGAGCAGGAACGGGTAATCCTTATTTCTCTACCGACTCGGGCGGAGCATTGAGGGCCGTTGAAATTGGAGCAGATGTTTTATTAAAAGGAACCAGCGTGGATGGGGTCTATTCTGACGATCCGAGGAAAAATCCTGAAGCAACAAAATACGATGAAATTTCGTTTGACGAAGTGATAGGAAAAGGACTTAAAGTGATGGACATGACGGCCTTTACGCTGTGTAAAGAAAATAAGTTGCCCATCATAGTATTTGATATGAACCAAGAAAACAACCTCCTTAACCTGGTAAATGGCGAAAAAATAGGAACATTGGTGAAATAAGAAATAATTTACTTGTAGAAAATGGAAGAAATAGATTTATTGTTGGATATGGCTCAGGATTCGATGGAAAGAGCCATGAAACACACCCAAATAGAATTATCGAAAATACGTGCTGGCAAGGCAAGTACAAACATGCTAGACGGCATCCAAGTAGAATATTACGGCATCATGACACCCATCGCCCAAGTGTCGTCTATCACCACGCCTGATGCACGTACCATTCAATTAAAACCTTTCGAAAGAAAAACCATTGGCGACATCGAAAGAGCGATTATCAACTCCAACGTGGGCCTGAATCCTGCCAATGACGGGGAAACCATCAGATTAAACGTACCGCCACTTACTGAAGAGCGTCGTAGAGATTTGGTAAAGAAAGTAAAACAAGAAATAGAAGTGGCCAAAGTCAATATCAGAAAGGTGCGTCAAGAAACCAACGACGACCTGAAGAAACTTAAAAACGACGGTGTGTCTGAAGACGCCATAAAAATGGGGGAAGAAAAAGTTCAAAAACTCACCAACCAGTTTATAGACAAAACCGACCAGATGTTTGCCGCAAAAGAAACAGATATTATGCAGGTATAGTTTTAACAAATATGACCTCGTTAAAAAGCCCGATTAAAAAACGGGCTTTTTTTGTATAAGATTAAAATTATTTTCAATTAAATAGAAAAATTAAGTCATATGCATGAACAAAGTTTCCACCGACAAACTTCTTTTAGAATTGATCCTATTCTTTAAATTTAAGGTAAATACGATTTTTCCAACAAATTCAATTTCATAAATTAACTACAAAAGTCATTGACACCTTATATTTGTTGATTATGTAACAAACAAATGAAAAAAGTAATCTTAGTCCACCTAATTTTCTTTATAATTTTGGAGTCTTTCGGTCAAAAAATGAATGGAGAGTCTTGCTCTTTTTATAAAAAAACTAGTCTAAAAAACGCAAAGAGCCAAGCAAGATTTACCTATCCTGGAGACCAAAATATAGATGTCACTTTTCACAGAATAAAACTAAATATTAACCACAATACCAGATTTTTGTCGGGAAGCGTGGAAACAAGTTTTAAAGCACTAACTAATATAAACACCTGCAGTTTCGACCTCAACAATAGCATGAAAGTAGATTCCGTAATTGCTTCAAATAAGAAATTGACATTTAGCCAAATATCTAATAAAGTAAATATAAGCTTAGATAAGTCGCTTAAAATAGGGGATTCACAAAATTTAGAGATATTTTACAGAGGTACTCCACGCAGCTCTGCGTTCGGAAGTTTTAGCATTTCTACACATGGAAACGCCAAATCACCGGTGGTGTGGACTTTGAGTGAACCCTACGGGGCACCAGACTGGTGGCCATGCAAAGACGACCCAGCCGACAAAATTGATAGCACTGAGGTTTGGATTACATTACCTGCAAGTTTCGTTTCAGTGTCCAATGGCCTTCAAAAAGGCACAATAGCCCATGCGGATGGTACAAAAACCTATCAATGGAAAAACGCTCATCCCATTGCTCATTACCTGATTTCGATTGCTTGTTCAAATTACCAGCTTTACCAAAGCAGCTTTAGTTATAATGGAAAAAAAATGCCTGTTGATCATTATATCTATCCTGAATCGCTTAGCACAGCTGTAAAAAATCAACTGGATCAGACTACAGACATCCTCAAGTTCTTTTCTGATTTGTTTGGAGAATATCCATTTATGGATGAAAAATACGGTCATGCCATGTGCAACTTTGGGGGTGGTATGGAACACCAAACAGTAAGTTCCATGGGCGGCTTTTCGGAAGATTTGATAGCCCATGAACTCGCACACCAGTGGTTTGGCGATAAAATTACTTGCAAAACTTGGTCAGATATTTTTGTAAATGAAGCCTTTGCCTCTTACGCTGAAGCACTTTTTCAGGAACATAAATATGGAAAAGATGCCTATTTTGAAAACATCAATGATCATGTGACAAGGGCAAAAAAAATCACAGAGCCCATTTATATTTCCAACCCGTTGAATGAAAATCTAATTTTTGATTATGGACTTACTTATGGCAAAGGAGCTGTGGTGTTACACATGTTGCGGGGTGTAATGGGCGATTCACTTTTCTTCCAATCATTGAAAAATTACCAAAATTCAGAGTTTGCACATAAGGCTGCCACAATAGATGATTTCAAAAAGATTGCAGAAAAAACCAGCAGTCAAGACCTGAAATACTTTTTTGACGAATGGATTTATGGGATCTCTTATCCAAGGTATACTTTTGATTATACCCAAACACAATCTGACAGACTAAAAATTAACATCAGTCAACAGAAACTCAATACCAATCCAACATTTTTTAAAATGCCAATTGAGTTTAAAATAATATTGGAATCTGGCAAAGAAATGATGCAGACTTTCTTTCAAAATGAAATTACTCAGTCGTTTGAAATCCTTAACTTAAAGGAAAAAGTAAAAAATGTAATATTTGACCCAAACAACTTCATAATGAAAGACTTAATAAATATGGGGGGCATAACGGCAAATGAATTTAATACTGAAAATCTGCAAATTTTCCCAAATCCTTCCACAGAATTTATTGAAATAAAACACAACCTTAAAAACCTGAAAAGTATTGAAATCTTGACTTTAAATGGGCAAAAAATTAAAGAAATTTCACCAAGTTCAACAAAATTAGACATTAAGTTTTTGACTTCTGGTACTTACTTTTTGAAACTAATTGGAGAGAATGAAAGTAAAACATTGGCTTTTATAAAAAACTAGACATTAGCTTATAAAATATATTTAACAATTTGATAATTGGGCTTTTAAGGTTGATATGCAATCTTATGCTGAAATTTGTATAATAAAACATACAAAGCTATTATGCAAAATCAGTCAAATCATAATTCAATGAATTATGTAGAATACCAAGACGAAATGTTAAGTCCCGAAGATTTCGACTTTTCGGATTATGAAGATTCAGAATATGATTCTTTAGAGGACAAATAAAATTTTCCTCAAACTCATTATATATAAATGAGGCTCTATTATTTCACCAACATTCTTCGCAACTCATTCAATTTCAATAAAGCTTCTATTGGCGACATGGTGTCCACATCCAGCTCCGTCAATTTTGTTTTCAATTCCTCTCCTATTGGATCTACAGGATCAAAAAAGCTCAACTGAAAGTTGTTTTTGGGTGCTTCTTTAATCTTTTCCTTATTTTTTTCTTTGATATGGTCTTTTTCGAGGTGATGCAGAATTTCGTTGGCCCTCAAAACCACCGACTGCGGCATACCCGCTATCTGAGCTACGTGAATACCAAAACTATGCTCGCTGCCACCTTCTTTAAGTTTCCTCAAAAACACCACTTTCCCATTTAATTCTTTAACTGAAACATTGAAATTCTTGATGCGTTTAAAATCTTCCGTCAATTGGTTGAGCTCGTGATAATGCGTTGCAAAAAGGGTCCAAGGCTTAAATTTGGCATGATTGTGCAGGTATTCGGCAATACTCCAGGCTATACTTACACCATCATAGGTACTGGTACCACGGCCAATTTCGTCCATAATGACCAAACTTCTATCGCTGAGATTATTCAAAATGGAGGACGTTTCAATCATCTCAACCATGAAAGTACTTTCGCCTCTTGAAAGGTTATCGCTTGCCCCCACTCTGGTAAAAATCTTATCTACAAGTCCGATCTCTGCCGAAGAAGCAGGAACATAAGAACCGATTTGGGTCATCAAAACTATCAGGGCTGTTTGACGCAAAAGTGCAGATTTACCCGCCATATTGGGGCCGGTGATGATTATAATTTGCTGGTCTTGGTCATCCAAGAAAATATCATTCGGCACATAGCTTTCGCCCAATGGGAGCTGTTGCTCAATAACAGGATGCCTGCCATCTTTTATATCAATGGCCTTATCCTCAGTCACTTTTGGCTTACAATATTTGTTTTTCTTGGCCACGTGAGCAAAAGACAGCAAAGCATCTATGGTGGAAATCACCCTTGCATTTTGCTGAATCTGTGCCACAAATTCAGAGGCCGTTATGACCAAATCATTAAAAATCTTGAATTCAATCTCAAATATTTTACTCTCAGCAGTTAATATTTTCTCTTCGTAAATCTTGAGCTCCTCCGTTATATATCTTTCGGCATTTACCAGGGTCTGTTTACGAATCCATTCGATAGGCACTTTATTCTTATGGGCATTGGACACTTCCAAATAATACCCAAATACCTTGTTAAAAGCAATTTTCAAAGAAGGAATACCCGTCCGTTCAGACTCACGATTCTGCAAATCCACCAAATAGTCTTTTCCCGAAAATGCAATTTTGTGTAGTTCGTCCAAAGCATCATCAACTCCCGTACAAATCATGCCACCCTGATTGCTCAAATTTGGGGCATCATCTCTAAGTTCTGTTGTAATTTTTTCTATCAAAAACTTACAATCGCTCAACTGGTTAATATACTTCTCTAAGACTTTATTTTCATGTGTCTTTTTACCCAAAAGCTCCTTTATAGGTTCTATTTGCAACAATGCTCTTTTGAGTTGAACCAATTCCCTAGGACTGATTCTTCTTACCGCAACCTTAGACACCAAACGCTCTAAATCGCCAATTGGCTTGAGTACTTGGCTCAAATCTGTCAAAATATCCTCGTCTTTGAGAAACATTTCTACCGTATCGAGCCGCTCTTCTATAGGCTTCTTCTCTTTAAGCGGCAACACCATCCATTTACGGAGGAGCCTAGCTCCCATCGGCGTATACGTATAATCTAAAATATCAATCAAAGGCACGCCACCTTCAAACTGGGCATAAATTAATTCTAAATTTCTAATGGTAAATCTGTCCAACCACACATATTTTTCTTCATCTAATCGGGTTAAACTACTTACATGGTTGATATCACGGTGTTCTGTATCAGCCAAATATTGCAAAATAACTCCGGCTGCAGTTACACCTTCTTTGAGATTTTCTATCCCAAACCCTTTTAATGAGTTGGTTTTGAAATGTCCAGTCAAAAGGTTGTGAGCGAAGTCAAAAGAATACGCCCAATCGTCAAAAGTATAGGTATTGTATTTGTCGCCAAATAAGGCTTCAAATTTCAATTTGTGTTTTTTACAATATAAAATCTCAGCTGGACTAAAACCTTGAATGAGCTTATCAATGTAAGCCACTGAGCCTTCAGTAGTAAAAAATTCTCCTGTAGAAATATCCAAAAAAGCCACGCCCATGTAGTCTTCAGCAGCAAAATGAACAGAAGCTAAATAATTATTATGCTTCAAATCGAGTACATTATCGTTGTACGAAACTCCTGGAGTTACCAATTCTGTCACTCCTCTTTTTACAATTCCTTTTGCTTGACTTGGGTCTTCGAGTTGGTCACAAATGGCTACCCGTTGACCAGCCCTTACGAGTTTCGGTAAATAATTATCCAGTGAATGATGTGGAAAACCAGCCAACTCTTCATGAGCTCCACCGTTGTTTCTTCTAGTAAGAACAATCCCCAAAATTTTTGAAGCCTTGATTGCATCCTCACCAAAAGTTTCGTAAAAATCACCTACCCGGAAAAGCAGCATCGCTCCAGGGTATTTAACTTTTATCTGGTTGTACTGTTTTGAGAGTGGAGTTTCTTTTGGGGCGGCGGGTTTTGCCATGTTTTTTTACAAAATATAATACTTATAGATAGATTTACTCACCTCAAAATTATATAAATTTGTTCGAAAATAGACCTTAAACACCGAAAATAATAATCAAATATGCTAAAAATAGAACATATTGGTATTGCAGTGAAAAACCTCGAAATTTCTAATGAAATATTTAGCAAAATATTTAATAAACCACACTACAAAGAAGAAGAAGTAGTTTCAGAAGGCGTAAAAACTTCCTTTTTCCAATTGGCAGACTCCAAAATAGAATTACTCGAAGCAACGCATACTGAAAGTCCCATTGCCAAATTTATAGATAAAAAAGGAGAAGGAATCCACCATATTGCATTTGAGGTGGAAGATATTTGGGCAGAAATGAAAAGACTAGAAGCTGAAGGTTTTACATTATTAAATACCGAACCCAAAAACGGAGCAGACAATAAACTAGTGTGTTTTTTACATCCAAAAACCACCAACAGTGTGCTAATAGAGCTCTGTCAAGAAAAAAACAAAGCCTAATTGGTCCAAATCAAAAGTTTATAAGACGTTTTATCTTAAATTTGTATTTTGGAAGAGAGACCATAAACCATTTCGTGTGTCAGCAAAGAAAAAATTAAGAGCCTTAGCCGTAGTTTTACCCCAGTTTCACCCATTTCCTGAGAACGATTTATGGTGGGGAAAAGGTTTTACAGAATGGACCAACGTGACCAAAGCACGACCAAGTTTTAAAGGACATTATCAGCCACATTTGCCAGCAGATTTGGGTTTTTATGACATGCGTTTGCTTCAAACTTTGATAGACCAAGCCAACCTGGCAGAGGAACACAACATTTCTGGTTTCTGTTTTTACCATTATTGGTTTAATGGCAAAAGGCTACTAGAGACCCCTATAAATAAGATACTTACAAGCCAAAAACCCAACTTCCCTTTTATGTTGGCTTGGGCAAACGAAAATTGGTCGAGGCGTTGGGATGGGCAAGACAAAGAGGTATTGATAGAGCAAAAGTATAATGCAGAGGATCATGCAGCCCATGCAAAATATCTTTGCGAGAACGAATTCAAAGACGACAGATATATAAAAATTGACGGAAAACCATTTTTCCTATTTTACAATGCCCACATTATTCCTGATTTGAAAGAAACGATTCAGATTTGGAGAAACGAAGTAAAAAAACATGGTTTCAAAGATATTTATTTGGGCGGAATCAAAACCTCCTCAAATTATATACCGGATGCTGAGGAATTAGGGTTTGATGTGGTGATTGAATGGCAACCGGACTGGAAAAACTTAGAAATTGTTCCGAATTTGTGGGACAGAATCAAGAATAAATTTTCTTTGGGGAAAACTTACAGGAAGATTGACTTCAAAGAAGTTACGAAACGGATGAAAGCGAAAAAATGCCCGCCAAATAAGCATTTTCATTGTGTAGTTCCGGGATGGGACAACAGTGCAAGGAGGAAAAATAATGCTTTCATCATGACCGACGCCACCCCCGAACTATATGGAGATTGGTTAAAAGATACTTGTGTAAAAGCAGAAGTCTATTCTGATGAAGAGAATTTCTTGTTCATCAACGCATGGAACGAGTGGGCTGAAGGAAATCACTTAGAGCCCGACAGAAAATGGAAACGGGCATTTTTAGAAAAAACAAAAGACATTTTAAGCATTTATAAATGATTGCGAAAAAAATAAAAGACCTTGTACAGAACCTAGCCCATAAATTTGGGTACCACGTACTGAGCAAAAATAGCATTTCAGGCGATATGATTCTTTTCCTAAAAGGAATCAAAAACAGAGGTGCCTTAGTAAATAATATTTTAGATATTGGTGCTCATAAGGCCGATTGGAGTCTGATGACTTCTGATATTTTTCCTGAGGCTACGTACTATATGATAGAACCACAAGACGAAATGAAGCCCTACATCGAAAACTTTTTGAAAAACCACAAAGGGGCATGGTTTCAGGGTGGTGCAGGTGCCGAAAATGGCGAATTAACATTAAGTGTTTGGGACGACTTTGCAGGCTCATCTTTTCTTTTACCTGAAGGCGAAGAAAGTGGCAAAAAGCAAAGAAAAGTACCCATTTACACGGTAGATTCTTTGATAGAAAGCAAAAAAATGCCAATACCGAATATTTGCAAAATAGATGTTCAAGGCTTTGAAATTGAAGTACTTAAAGGAGCAAAAAAAATACTAGGGAAAACCGATATTTTTATTTTGGAGGCATCACTGTTTAGATTTTCTCCCAATCAGCCATTATTGCATGAAATCATTGATTTTATGGTCAAACACGGATACGTTATTTACGATTTTGCTGGCTTTGCAAACCGACCTATGGATAAAGCTCTTGGACAACTTGATATATGTTTTGTGTTAGAAAACAGTCCATTACGATTCAATCAAGGCTGGTAAACTGGTCAATTAGCATTTGTGTTTTCATTTTTTAATCAAACATTATTGTATATTTTTGTAAATAATTAAAAATCTGGAATTCTTATTTCATGATTTTATAATAAAGGAGTATAAAAACCAGAATTAATGCCAAAAGTAACCGTAATACTTCCCAACTATAACCACCAAGACTACATAGAGGAAAGAATAGAAAGTATTCTTAATCAAGACTTTAGAGACTTTGAACTCATTATTCTTGACGATGCTTCGAAGGACAAAAGCCCAGAAAACATTAGAAAATTCCTAACAGATTCACGTATAAAAGAATTTGTCATTAATGACCAGAACTCTGGCTCGACATTTATTCAGTGGGAAAAAGGTTTACAAAGGGCAAAAGGAGAATATGTTTGGATTGCAGAAAGTGATGACATTGCAGACAAGCGTTTCCTGACTGAACTCATCGCAATTTTAGACAATGACTCCAAAGTGGGTGTGGCTTTCTGTCCTTCATTTTGGATAGACGAGAAAGGAAATAAAATACTAGAACCCGAACATGAATCAGAGGAGGATTTTTGGCAAGGTAACCAACTGATTCAAAACGAATTTCTGGCAGGAAACTTAATTTATAATGCAAGCTCTGCAGTTTTTAGAAAAGAATTGATAAAAAAAGTGAATTTTTCACAAATTAGTCAGTTCAAATATACTGGAGATTGGCTATTCTGGGTACAGATCATCTCAAATGTTCAGGTAAAGCGGATTGGAAAACGATTAAATTTCTTCAGAAGGCACCCAAACAACGTATCGTTTAAATCTGAGAGGGACGGTTTACAATTTATAGAAGGCATAAAAATTGCCCTAACTATTTTCAAAAACTATCCAATATCATGGACAAAAAAGAGAAAAACTATGCTCTTTTGGACTAAAAAGCTTTTCCTTTCTGAAAACGTTGACAAAGAGACGGTGTTACAAAAAATGCCGTTTGAAGTGAAAGCCTATTTTGCTTTTTTCAAACTTTTTGGCAAATAATATGAATGGTATTTCTGTCATAATTGCTTGCTTCAACAGTGAAAAAGTAATTTCCACCACGCTTAAGCATCTTCAAAATCAGAAACATACTGAGAATATTGCTTGGGAAGTAATACTCGTTGACAATAACTCTACTGACCAAACCTCAGCTGTTGCAAACAAAACTTGGGCCGAAAAACCAATCGTGCCACTCAATGTTTTATTAGAAGAAACTATAGGAGAAGCTCATGCCCGTAAAAGAGGTATTCAAGCAGCCAAATATGCCATTTTGAGCATCGTTGATGATGACAATTGGGTGGATGAGGATTGGATTTTCAAGATAAATAGCTACTTTGAGAACCCTGAAATTGGGTTGATAGGTTGTGCAGGAACTGGCGAGTTTGAGTCAACACCACCAGATTGGTTCTTTAGAAATCAGCACGCATTCGCAATTGGAAAACTCTATGAAGGCGATTTTGTGGATATTACCGACAGTGCCATCGTGCCAGGAGCTGGACTTTGTGTAAGAAGAAAAATCTATGACAACCTTTTCAAACTTGACTGGAAACCTTTTCTTGAAGGAAGAGTGGGTAACAAACAATCGGCAGGTGCAGATAGCGAAATGTGTTACATTACGCGATTATTGGGTTATAAAATATTCTATTCTAACTTATTAACATTCAAACACTTCACCGCTTCACACCGAATCACCTGGGACCGTTTAACACGTATGTTTGAGGGCTTTGGAGAAGCCGATGTATTTACTTTACCTTACAAAATTTTATACGAAGAATCGAAAGGCAACAGGTCTTTGCTGAACAAACTGCGGAAAAACTGGTGGTTTAATTGGATCGGAAAAAAAGTAGCTTTATGGATTAAAGACCCCTTCCAATTTCTACCAGCACCAGATTTTTCTCAAAAAGAACTGAATAGAATCAGAAACAGATCCTTTTGCAATACCATTTGGAAAGAAAGAGTGAAATTTGAGAAAAGTTTTGAATATTTAAGACTTATTTCCGAAAGAGATACGCATCACTAAAGAGCTTCGTTAAATTAAATACTCACCTTTGAAAATATTGTTCAAATACGTACCAGTATTTTTGATATTAATTTGCAAAACAGCTTTTGCACAAACAATTTTTATTGATGGAGTGGTCATTTCTAAAACCAGCTCTCGTCCAATTGAATATGCCAATATTCAGGATAAATCCAAATCTATAGGAATAACCTCAGATTCCTTGGGAAAATTTAGGTTACCTATTTCATCCAAAAACACCTTACTTACCATAAGTTGTGTGGGTTATGAAAACACTTCAATACACGTCAATCCAGAGTCTTTTGTGGTCATTAGACTAACTCCTTTAGTTAGCACACTGGATGAGGTGACGATAAAACCAAAAGAAAACCCTGCATTTGAAATAATCAGAAGGGTTTTGGCCAATTCTGAAAAAAATAATCCCGACAAAATACTCCAATTTAAAGCCAATCATTATTCAAAAATTGGTCTAAATGGTGAAATATTAACCTACTTTAAAAAAAGCACAACAGACTCAGTTAATAAAATCGACAGAGGCCTATTTATTGT
This sequence comes from Lacihabitans sp. CS3-21, assembly GCF_024343675.1. Classification (GTDB taxonomy): domain Bacteria; phylum Bacteroidota; class Bacteroidia; order Cytophagales; family Spirosomataceae; genus Leadbetterella. The sequence goes on along the minus strand of NZ_RJUD01000097.1, from coordinate 28,058 downwards.
TGAAAACCTAGGTGACTTTTATCAAAAAAACAAGAAACAAAAAGATATTGTAAAATTTACGATTAGCAATTTCCCAAAAAACTATCCTGTAAATATATTTACGAACAACCAAATAAATCCATCAGGATTTTACGAACCTTTAATTCAAGTAAACTTAAATCAACTGACAGCTCTTCCAAGCAATAATGCCTTACAGAATCAGAGATTTTATGTAAATCCTATCAACGCAAAGACTTTTTCTCAGTATGATTTTCAACTTTTAGATACTTTAGTAAACCCAACAGACAGTGTTTTTACTATTCTATATAGGCCCAAAAAAGGCATTTCTTTCAATGCTTTGGTGGGTATAATGAAAATAAACTCTCATGGTTATGCGATTCAGGAAGTGTCTGCAAAAAATGCGGATTCACTGCAGACGTTAAATTTTAAGATTCATCAGAACTATCAAAAAAGCGAGGCTCAGTGGTATCCATATATTAGGACATTGAGTTTGGAATATTTGCTCAAACAAGAAAATAAAGAAATTAAATTCATTTTTTCCATAGAAGATTATTTGTCTAATTTTACCCAAACATTTGACGCCAAAGAAGTCTACTTTGATGGTACATATCGGCAAATTCTGCCTAAGGCTGATACCATTTCTCGGCGTAGTTTCGATAAACTTCGTTCTGTTGAACTTCTTTTAAGAGATCAACAACTTTACAATAAATCTGAAATAATCAACAAAAAACCGCTTTTTCAGAAAGTTATAGTTCCTGGCATGTCCATTGTCAAAACAGCCATGAACAACGGATTAATGCTAGGTCCATTTTTCCTTCTTTATAATCAATTTGATTATAATCAACACGAAAATATAAGACTTGGAATTGGCATCCAAAATGACATTCAAAAAAGACCAAGATGGCGAATATATGCTGGAAGTGCTTATGGACTTGAAGATAAAAAAGTAAAATATGAAGGCATATTAAGCTATCACCTCACCAAAGACCGATACAACAAAATAGAGATTTACGGGGGTAATGATATACAGAGACCAGGCCAAAACCCAATACTCTTACCTAACTATTTCTTACCTCAAAGATTTGGATTAAACCTTGGAAGCGGAGCGTATTTATTAGATAATTATAAAAAAATAGGCTTGTCGGTCTTTTTAAAACCATTTAATTGGACACAATTTAAAGTGTTTTATGAAAAAGAAACTAGAGAACCTTTAAGCTATAAGCTGGCCGAAAATATTGTGAGCGACTATAATCATGCAGGTTTGAGCATCAGGTTTGCTCGTAAAGAAACATTGATGAGAACCGGGTATTTTGAAACAGTTACCAATCCCTACTACCCAATTATCAGATTAAACGTCAGTCATTTTAATAGCAACAATGCCTACCACAGCAACTTTTGGAAAGCAAATATTGTGGTCAGTCATCAAATCAGAACAAAGAAAGTAGGTAAAACTATGACCAATATATCGGCTGGAAATTCTTGGGGGAACCTTCCCTTTCAATATCTTTTCAATAACCTATCGGTTCCTCTTAATATTTGGGGAAGCAACAATAAAGAAGGCTTCCAAATGCTGAGCACAGCTCAACTTGGCTATAACAACTATCTATCCTTATCAATTTTTCATGATTTTGAAAAAAACTTATGGAGGCTAAACAATGCTTGGTTTCAACCTGAATTTATGGTAGGTAATAAGTTAGCTATTGGAAGATTAACTCAAGGAGCACCCTTGGTGAATAATAAACCTTTGAAAGATATTCATCAGGGAGTTTTTGAGGCTTCGATGAGTATTAGAAATATCTTAAAAGTTAAAATCAAAGGTTTTGGAATTGGCTTAGGGGTGAATTTAGTCTATGATTATTCTCCAGACAGCTTTGGCTCGAGCAGATTTGGAATAAGACCTTTCATAATGCCGGTTTTGTTTTAGAAAAACCAATTTATCTTTTATTCTTTCTCAAGTTATATTTTTCCAAAAACTCCAGAATCATTCTGTCATAAGCAAGAGCCCCAATAGATTTCTTTTTAGAAAGAATTACTGGAACTTGTTTGGCGGTGGAGTCTATAAAAGCCATATCACGAGGAATATAGGTATCAAAAACCTGGTCTTTGAAATTCTCTCTCATTAAGCCTAGTATTTGGTTAGAAAGGTCGTTGTCTTCATCGTGCATGGTGAGTAAAATACCCTCCACATATAACTCGGGTTTTAGTCGTTTTTGAATAATTTTTAACGTTCCTAAAATCAACTCCAAACCTTCAATACCGAAATATTCACATTGAAGCGGTATAATCACTGAGTCGGAAGCCATAAGACTGTTGATAGGCACAATACCTAAAGAGGGTGGACAATCTATAAAAATGAAATCGTAAAGTGGTTTAATAGGTTCCAGTTTTTCGGTTAGAATGTATTCTCGCTCAGTAAAATTCACCAATTCAATCTCCGCTCCAACCAAATGAGGCGTGGAGGGAATAAGGTCTAAGTTAGGATAACCTGTCCGAATAATACAATCTTGAATAGGGCTTAGGCTCACCAAAGCTGCATAAATACTTTTGTTGTCGTATGCTGACTTAAGTCCGAAAGCCACCGTGCAGCTTGCTTGATGGTCGGTATCGATCAACAAAACTTTATAACCACGAGCAGCCAAACCAGCGGAAATATTGACAGCAGAGGTGGTTTTTCCAACTCCACCCTTTTGATTTGAAATGGCAATTACTTTAGGAAGCATCTATAATATTATTGGACTACAAATTAAGAGGTTAATTATTCATAGTAATGACAAAACCCCTATTAATTTTAAAACGAAAGTTTTATGATAGTATTCAAAATTATCAGAAACTCTTACAAAAAAAGCCGCTTTTCAGCGGCTTTCCGTTTTATTTTATTTCAATAGTCTTTTCTATGGCCTCCAGAGAGGCATTTTCGCCATAATCCAAGACAGCTAAAATAGAGTATTTCCCTGGCTTAATTGTAGCTGGAATTTCTAATGGAATAATTCTTTTTCCACCAGGGAATACTGGAAATTCTTTAGCTTCTGTTATGGTTTCTTGAGAATTAGCAAGATTGGTGATTTCCAGATGACTTCTACCAGTAATCATGATTTTACCAGTATTTTCTACTTCAAAATTATACAATCTTTTGTTTTCTTTCACAGGTAATAGACTAACCGCCTTTGCAGAAGGCTCGTTTAAACTAGGTGGCGTTTGATAAACATGTATGCCCATTCTAATTATTTCCTGAATACTCGCTTTCGCTTCATTTGGTCCATTTGTTATGGGCTTTTTAAGATTAGCACCTTGAACAAATAGCATTGCCCACTTCATGGACTCCAACGCTTGAGCATTGTTAGGAGCTTGCATGGTGAGCGTAATTTCTCCAGATTTTCCAGCCGGAATTTCTATGAAATTCTTATCAAAAGTTAGCCAAGAAGCACACGAATAAGGCATGGAGTTGGGTTTGAAATAATCATGAGCTCCGTCCACTTTTCTATTCCAATCTCCTAGACTTACTTCAAAAGACTGCGTTTTACTAGAATTGTTGGTGATGGTAATCACCTGAGTTTCAGATGAACCAATATTTTGAAGATGAAACTCAACGATGGATGGATTGATATTTATTTGCTGGGCACTTAAATCAATAAAAGAAACAGAAATAATGAACAAGAAAAAAAGACGTCTCATTTATAATATTTAATTTAATTTTTACTTTATTTTTACAAAACTATCTCTAAAAATCGAAATTGAACCTACAAAAAAAAACTTTAGTCTTCATTTTGTTTGTTTTTCTTTCATTAGATAAAACCCAGGCACAGTCTTTTTCCTACGATCTTCAGTCAGCGGCTTTGTCTTTTGACTATTCGACTTTAAGTAATTTCACCACACCCAGAACAATTCCAAAAGCTTTCACACTCAATATCCGAAATTCAAATCGAGGAAAATACAATATTTTTTGTAAAATTGTTTCCAATAGCAATGAGAACTTTGGAAATATTCCTCTCAATTTATTTTCAATTAAAGTCAATAGTGCGAATTTTACCATAACCAGTTCTTACTATAATTCGACCATATTGGGATTGTCTGATGTGCTAGTAGGAAATGTCACCGGTAGAGCCCGAAAGACAGATACCATTTTTTACGACCTTATTTTAAACCCTTTGAGTTTTGATTTTGGCCCAGACAATTACAACTATAGTTTTATTTTTACAGTAACTGAATACTAGTTAAATGTCAAACAACAAAACCATAATATTTTTCCTCCTTTTATTTCCAAATATAGTTTTGGCTCAAGTCTCTATTTCCAGAACTGCGAATGCCAATATGAATGTGTTTTCTTATATGTCATTTGATGTAACCTCCAATGGTCCATTAGATTTTAAATTCAACAACAATCAACAGTTGTTAGATGGCGTAACCCTCAATAACAAGTTTAATGTCAATGTGATATCCAATATCAACTGGATACTGAATGTTTCTACATTGACTTCAAATTTCTTGGCTATAGGCCCTCAAGCCAGTACACAAATGCCCCCAGACATATTGAGTATCAAGAAAAATACCTCAAACGCCTTTATTCCATTAAATCATAACCCCAATATGGTTTGTTTTGGCTATAGAGGTGATCAAACCTCCGCGAATAATCAATTTAAACTGGATATAAAAGCGACACCTGGCTATACATTTAATGGTGGTTCTTATGCCATTGTATTGATTTTCACGCTCAGTGTTCAGTAATTTTAATCTTTCTTGATATTTATTGCTCTCTTTTTCTGAATAACTTTAAATTCAATCTCTGAATATTTTTCCTTAGTCAAATCAACCGTTAAAATAGACCTGTCCACTCTAAAACCTTCCCCAAAAATATTGGTTGGAATCTGAATATTATAAATATCTTCACTTAGATTTATATAAAACTCTCCCCTTTCATTGGTGGTAGATCTGAACATTTCACCTTTTCTATTGACTGCAACCACCATAATCCCAGTTAAGCTTTCCTTGACCTCTCTATTGGAGTTTTCTATTTCAAAACTCACCTTTCCTGCCACCATTCTACTCTGTTTAAATGGAACTCCAATAGAAATATTTCTATCCAAAACCAAAGTATCTACGCTACCCTCTTTTACAACCCATCCCTTAAGATTTTGAATTTTTCGATAATCAAGTACATAATCATCCCTTTCCATATTTTTAAGATATATCATTCCTTTTTTATTGGTTTTCAGCGGCTGACCATTGACATTTAAAGTAGCATCATGAATAGGTTCCTCTCCTTTGTCAAACAAATCATTGTTATTGGCATCTTTGAAAAGAAATACGCTGGCAGAATAATATTTCTGTTTAAAAATCAATGGCACATTTATGGTCTTTTTCAATGAAACATTGAGAGAAGGTGCCAATTTGGGTTCTAAAACATTGACATTCGCAAAAATATTTACGCTTGCATTGGCTTTTGGAAACTCAAAATAAATTTCATTCCGCAATACTGTTGCTGGCTTTGAAAACACTGAATTGCTGTTGTTGGTGAGATTTATTCTGTCAAAAAAAGTATGTTTCTTGTTTTTCAATTCAAAAAAAACGGAGACATTATGCGTGGTGGGTTCAACGTTTGCTGACACAAAACTTAAATAATCATAGTAAAAATTTGGCCCCAAGGAATAATTTGCATTTATACCAAAAGCTTTGTATTTTAATTGATAAAATGCACTGTATGAGTCCCTTAATCTATTATCATCAATCTCTTTAACCTTACTTTTCATATAACTAACTGTGGTGGATTGTACAAATTTTCCTTTATTTATCGAAAAATCTAGCGAGGATTTATAACCATCCATTTTACTCAAAAAATTATTTTTTTGATATTGCTCCAAAAACGAAATTGCAAGTGTTGACCTTATTGAAAGTTTAGATGCCTCAAACCTGACCCCATGCTCCGTAGTTTTAAAATTTACTTGAATACCACCCACTAAATTTTCTTCACTGAAAGGATTTCTAGAGTTCGACTCTGAAAACAAAGCAAATGAAGTACCTTTAGCTCCCATTTTTATTTCATGACTTCCATATTGGACACCCTTCAAAATGCCCGAAAATTTACTGCTGTAATATTGAAATGTAGACTGAATATGGGCAAATTTTATTTTGGTCTCCAACCTATATCCACCCATGTATCCAAGTTTAAAACTATCCGTTTCCATCTTTTTTTCGGTGCTATAACCACCCGACAAGGCAAACAATTTGCTCGAAGAGTGTCTTTTTTCGTAATTATGCAAACCAAATAAAGTCAACTCTTTTTTGTCCAAATCTTGAACAAAAAGTATATCACTTGATAGTGTTCTCTGTTCTTTTTTCTGATTATCTTGTCTGAATCCGATAATGTTTGCGTTGCTCATTTGGCTCTTGATACCATAAATTTCATATTCTTTTCTGGTATCTGTTTTGAAGGCCATTTTTGCACCATAACCATTAATTTGATAATTAAAAAACATATTTTGACTACCCAAACTCAAATCAAATCTCTTGGTTTTATAATTCAATGAATAATAATGGGTATTGATAGAATAGTCGGCATTGAACGAATTAGTTCTCGCTCGAAATGTTATCGACTTTTTCTTATTTATGTTGTAACTTCCGTTGATATCAAAAAACAAATACCCTGAACTCTGTCCAAAGGCATTTATGGCAAAAAACTCAAAATCAATGGGTAGTGTTCCAAACTTGCTTTTATTTCCTTGTATAATTGCTGAAGTAAAATACACATTTCCTGTAAGCATATTGGACTCGTTTTTGGCCTTTACAAAAAATGCTACCGAATTAGAATTAGAAGTTTTGGCTCTAGAGGCTACATAAACATTGATTGTGGTGTCTCTCCCTGGCCAAATCATGGCTTGAGTCCCCTCTGAAGCTAAACTTAATTTTAAATCCGTTTTTATACTAATCTCGAATAGCTCCCGTTTATTTCCATTATTTTTTATCCTCAACTGAAATTTCGAAAGGCTGTCCTTTTCTTCAATGAAAAGATTGGAATTGACGAGATTGGCCGTCCAGTTTGTATTTTGTTTTATTTTTACATAAAAACTCTCGGAAACTTCTTTTCCTGAAATTGGATTTTTTATAAAAACAGTGATAGGATAGCTCAAATCTCCCAAAGCAGATTTTGATGCCGCTATTCGAAAAGGAATACTGATAAATTCTCCCCTTTTTACCTCTACACTTGGATTTGGAATGGTGACAAAGTTCCAGCCTGCTGGTAATGAAAACCTAACTCCGAGTTTGAGATTTTGCGTAGAAGTGTTGTTTATGGTGATGGAATTAAAAGCAAACTGATTGGCTTTTATAAGAACAGTATCATTCAATACCTGCAACGAAAACTTCTCCATACCCATGTTCTTCTGCCCAAATGCCACGTTATTGAGTAGGCAAGATAGCAGAAGGCAAAGCAAAGCAACAGTCGATATGTTTCGAACGGTTAGCATTTTATGGGTAAAATTTCTTATTTATTATAGAAAAGCGTATTCAGTTTATTTTTTTAACGTTAAGGAGCAGTTACCGTAAAGGTAATTCCCAAGGTATAAGTAGCCGGTGTCACATAACCTGGGTTGGCAATATAATCTATCTGAAATGTATTGGCCCCAAATCCCCCTCGATCACCCGTAGCTAATGCTTGATCGGTAGTAGAAAGTGCTATGGCTGAAGTTGTCCCATTCTTTCTCACCGAAAGCGTGCTTGAAAGTACATTTCCATCTCCCCCCCCAGAAGTGGCGAAATTTGCCGTATTGGCTTTTACACTTACTGTCCAAGGCTTGTTTGACCTCACTCTGAGACCTGCTGCAGAAAGATTGGTTTTGCCACTTTCAAAGTCCGCGGCATTTGCAAAAGTAAATCCAAGTACTTGTGTTGTATTGTCAAAGTCAAGTTCAAGAATGTTATTGATTGATAAAGTCACCGTGTGTGTTTTGGAGTTGAGTTGGGCCAGACTATTTTGGCTACACGCAACCACCATCACGAGTACATATAGTATTTTTTTCATTTTATAGGAAATTAATGTTTGACCTAAGTCAATTATTGATCTTATTAGGAATTCGAACTCTTAAGGAGCTGTCACTGTAAAAGTTACCCCCAATGTATAAGTGGCTGGTGCAATGTATCCAGGATTGGCGAAGTAGTCTATTAAAAATGTATTCGTTCCAAATCCACCTTTGGCCCCTGTTGCGAGCGATTGATCAGCGGTGGTCAAGGGTATAAATGTAGTAGTACCGTTTTTTCTGATAGATAACTTATTAGCCGTAACGTTGGCATCTCCACCCAAAGTGGCCGCAAAATTTGCCGTGTTGGCTTTTACGCTCACTGTCCATGCCTTATTTGATCTTACTCTCAATCCAGCTGCAGAAGCATTTGTTTTGCCGGTTTCAAAATCATTTGCAGTTGCAAAAGTGAATGCAAGATTCTGCGTAGTATTATCAAAATCCAACTCCAAGATGTTATTAATGGTGTAAGTTACAGTATGTGTTTTGGTTGTACCTTGAGCTGATACATTGAATAAAATTGATAGACACACAGCTACCGTCGCAACTAGTTTTTTCATTAAAAAAGCATTTAAAAAGCCTTGTTAAAAGACTATTTGTTATAGGAAATCTGAACAACCATGGTTAGAAACCTCAGGCCTGAGAAGTAGATTTCAATAACTATGCCAAAAAATATTTAATGGTATCAAAAACTTTTCAAACAACTAAAAAACAGCACTTTAAAGAGTAAAATATTTACAAAAAAGCAATTAAGAAAGTGAATTACTAAATTTTAAATCACGGTGTAGAAAGCGTGTAGGTTATTTCGATAGAATAGGAATCGGGTTTTATATAACCTGGATTCGCAATGTAATCTAAAAAAACGGTATTGGTCTCAAAACCACCATTTTTACCCGAGGCAATTGCTTGTTCAAAAGTTTCTAAGGGATAATTAGTGGTTGTACCAGTCTTTCTAAGCAACAAAGCACTGGACTTTATATCAGTATCACCTGAAGATGAAGGGGTAAAATTTGGTGCGTTCGATTTTACATTCAATACCCAATTTTTATTAGAACGAACTTTTAGTCCTGCGGCTTGAATATTGGATTTACCATTTTCATAATCTGAAAGGGTATTAAAACTAAAATCAGTATTGTTTACCTGCTCGTCGAGCTTTAGTTCTAAAATTGGATGGGCTATAATTCTGACTGTATGTGAGGCAGAGCTTTGACTATATACAGCAATCGCAAACTGCATTAAAAATGCAGTCACAAACATTATTTTTTTCATTTTTTTCCTGTTTAGCTACCTAAAAACATCTCAAACTCAATAAAATATGGAATTTTACAAGTAGGGATACTAATTGATAAACACAAACATAAAGAAAGATTGAAACAAAAAAAATATTTATTTGAGAAATTTAGTTAGTATTGAAATAAAATGGCAAAAGAGGACAAGTTATTGTCCTCTTTTATTATGAGCTATGTAATGTATTAATCAAGGATTGCTAACAGTGAAAGTTACAGGAACCGTATAAGTATCAGCTGCGAAATAACCCGGATTTAATTTATAATCTATACTGAAAACACGAGCACCAGTATGACCACCTTTAGTTCCAGTTGCAATGGCATCACCAGAATCGATTGCTGAATAATCCACAGTACCATTTTTTCTAACTTTCAATGCAGAGGCAGCTAATTCTGTGTCATTATTACCTGATGCTGATTCAAAATTGGTCGCAGAGGTGGTTACTGCCACTTGCCAACCCTTGTTAGATTTCACTTTAAGTTCGGCCGCATTAGTAACAGTAACTCCGTTTTCATAATCATCCGAATCTTCAAAATCTAATTCAACGTCTGTAGTAACAGTCATAACGATGTCCAAAACAGAGGCAGCGTTAATTTTTACATTGTGGCCTGCAGTGGTTGATAACTGTGCATTAGCTGCAAATGCCAACAAAACGAGAGCGAGTGATGTCAAAATTGACTTTTTCATAAATAATAATTTTTTAAGTTTTTTGGTTAGATCCACAATGGTTTTCCTGACAAATTTTTGGAACCGTTTGATTCACTAAATCCTAGTTTTGAAATAATTTAATTAGTAGACGGTAGTTTTTCCTTGAATAGTTCTACTGTCTACATTTTCAACAACCAAAATTTATGCCATTGTTAATGAAAAAAAATCCGAGAGAGGTAGATTATAAAAATTATCAAGCGGTAACAGCAGTACATTTATATTATAGTGAGGCGTAAATTATTCATAATTCCCTATAAATGAATATCTTATAAACAAAAAGACACCTTTTAAAAATATAATTTCGCAATAATGTTGAAAACTAACAGAAATTATTTTTCCTGAAATAACAGCTTAGAAATCAAGCGTGCCAATCTTTTATACTGTTTGAAATAACATTGTAAACCCGAGCTAAGTCTTCATCATCTGCCAAATAGGCCATTTGATTCTTCAAAATATTATCATCTCTTCTAACAGCTGGGCCTGTTTGAACTTCGGCGGGGTGCTTGGCCTCCATGGCTTTTTTGAAGGTTTCGGCAATCAAAGGTTTAAGAAGATTAAAATCCAAGTCCTCAGCTTCAAGGATTTCTTTTGAAAGGGCCCAAAGATGATTGGCAAAATTACAAGAAAAGACTGCTCCGATATGCAATACTGCTCTCTCGGCCGAATTTAATAAATATATTTCTTTCGAAATCAACTTACCAAGCTCCACCAAAGTAAATTGTGTTTCTTCATTTTCAGCTTCAATACAAATCGGAATTTCTTCAAAGCTTATATTTTTACCTTTTGTGAAGGTCATTATAGGATAAAAAACCCCAGCATTTACTTTCAAGTCATGATAGATCTCCAGCGTTTGGATAATTATTTCCATTGGCTTTGAGCCAGAGGTGTGCACTAATATTGCGTTTTCAGGAAGAATAATTTTGGAACATATTTCTTCAATGGCATCATCATTTACACAAATAAAAAATACATCTGACTCACTATCTGAAAAATCTAGTTCGTCAGTGGCTTTTGTATCATATAAATCATCAGCAAGGAGAATAGCTTTACTGATTTCTCTGCCATATATTTCGTTTACTCTGATTTCTTGCTTTTCAAAAACTCTGGCTAAGTGCCATGCCATATTGCCAGTACCTATTATAGAAATGTTCATTTGGATCGTATTTTAATTCCCCAAAATACGCACAAAATCAGAAATACCCAACCTTTCAGATTTTTGCTAAAAATTTTATAATAGTTTCCGTAGCCCCTGATTGAGATTTTACATAATCTTCCGTTTCAGTAATTATTTCATTTAGTCGTTTAGCATCTAAGCTATCAAAAGCTTCTTTGAATGAACTGATGTTTTTTACTGGAAAAGCCACATTTCTGCTAATCAAATTCTTGGCTTCTTCAAATTTATCAAAACGCTTATCGCCAAAAAATATAGGAACACCAAAAACGGCTGCTTCTAAGATATTATGTAGCCCTTTACCGAAACTTCCGCCGACAAAAGCATAATGAGCATATTGATACAAAGAAGAAAGTAATCCAATACTATCAATAATCAAAACTTGTGTATCTGGTAAAGCCACAGTTTTATAATCAGAGTATTTAATGGCATTCAATTCTTTTGCCCAGCCGTTTATTTGAGTTTCATGCAACTCGTGCGGTGCTATAATGAATTTGATATGTGGATGATCTAATGCAAATGGAATCAGTACTTGCATGTCCTCAGCCCATGCACTGCCCACTACAAAAACTTGCTTTTCAGCCACAAAATCGGCAATACCCGCGACAGGCTGAATCTTGGATAATGTATCCAAAACCCTATCGAATCTAGTATCACCAGCCACGGTATGGTTTTTATAAGCGATAGATTCTAACAAATTGGACGTAGACTGGTTTTGCACAAAAAGATATTCGAACGAAAACAATACTTCTCTAAAATATCCTCCCCAAGGCTTAAAAAAAGATTGACTTTCTCTTAAAATAACCGATATGCCGATGAGTTTTGTACTGTTTGATTGGAGAGCTTTTATGATATTTGGCCAGAATTCGTACTTAACAAAAACGGCGATATTGGGATTTACCAGCTCTACAAAATCTTTTGCATTGACTTTTGTGTCAATGGGCAAATAACAAATAAAGTCTGCCAAAGGGTAGTTTTTCCGTATCTCATAGCCCGAAGGTGAAAAGAAAGTTAGTAAAACACCAAACTCAGGATTTTGACTTTTAAACACCTCCAAGACAGGCCTTCCTTGTTCAAATTCTCCCAAAGAAGCACAATGAAACCAAATGATTTGTTTATCTGGATTTTGTTCTTTCCAAATTTTGATATTTGCTAAAACACTCGGAATTTCTCTTTGCCCCTCTACAAACAATTTAGCTTTGGGACCAAAAAACTTTGCCAGGCCAATAAGTCTACTTATCAAATAGATAAATAAATTATATCCAAAGCCAATTAACGTGTCAATAATTTTCAAAAAGTTTGCTGTTTAAATTTCCCAAAATCAACTTTTGATGTTTGGTAGTGAAATATTTAATCGAATGGCCAAAAATCTAATTAATACGATTACAGAAAACACTAAAATTTCTGTGTAGTTTGAAAGAAAAGCAAAATTTTCTAAGAAAAAATAAAGGAAACCCCCTAAAATACAAGCAGTTGCATAAATTTCTTTTCTGAAAAGCGTAGGAATTTCGTTCAAAATAATATCCCGAATTACCCCACCAAAACAAGCGGTGATTGTTCCCAAAATTATGCAAGAAGGCCAACTCAGCCCAGCCCCTACTCCAACTTGAATACCTTTAATAGTAAAAAATCCAAGACCAAGCGTATCAAAAAAAACTAAGGTTTTATCGAGTTTATTTATTCTATTTTTAAAAATAACTGTTAAAACCGAAATACTAACAATCAAAACCACGATTTTGGTATCAGACAGCCACTTTACGGGAAATTGCCCTAAAAGAATATCTCGAAGTGTTCCTCCTCCCAAAGAGGTCACGAAAGCTATTACAGCCACACCAAATATATCCAAATTTTTACGGATTCCAGCCAAAGCTCCAGAGGCTGCAAAAGCGATGGTTCCGCCAATGGTAATGAAGGAGAAAATTTCCAATGTTTCAGTTATTATTTCACAAAATTAGAACAGTATTTTGAATAGATAAGGAAGAATGCCATAAATATCCTTTTTTGGGCAAGATGCATTCTCTCCTTAAAAGTAATTTTCGTATCTTTGCACCCAATTTTTCAAACAGTAAAGTACAATTTTTAGGCGATGAGATATCCAGAGTACAAGGCGGTTAATTATGCTGAAATAGCGGACGAGATATTAGATTTTTGGAAAGAAAACGAAATTTTCGAAAAATCTATTGAAGTCAGAGAGGGGCATCCAGCGTTCAATTTTTACGAAGGACCACCTTCTGCCAACGGAACACCAGGTATTCACCACGTAATGGCCCGTACAATCAAAGACATTTTTTGCAGATACAAAACCCTCCGAGGCTTCCAAGTGAAGCGTAAAGGCGGCTGGGATACACATGGTCTTCCGGTGGAGTTGCAAGTTGAAAAAGAACTCGGTATCACCAAGGACGACATTGGCAAGAAAATATCCGTAGCAGAATACAACCAAAAATGTCGAGAAGCAGTCATGCGTTTTACGGACATTTGGCAAGACATGACCGACAAAATGGGCTACTGGGTGGATATGGAAGATCCGTACATCACCTACAAAAATGACTATATAGAATCCGTTTGGCACTTACTTAAGAAGCTATACGACAAAGGTCTTTTATACAAAGGCTATACCATTCAGCCTTACTCACCGGCTGCTGGAACAGGCTTAAGTTCGCACGAACTCAATCAGCCGGGCTGTTACAGAGATGTAAAAGACACTTCTCTTACTGCACAATTTAAAGTTATAAAAAACTCAAAATCAGAGTTTCTATTTGAGGCAGCTAAGAATGTGGAAGTTTTTATATTGGCTTGGACGACCACACCTTGGACTTTGCCTTCCAACTCAGCTTTGACTATTGGCAAAAATATTGAATATGCTTTGGTTAAGACTTTTAACCCCTACACATTTCTGCCTGTAAGTGTAGTTTTAGCAAAGGACCTGATAGGCAAATATTTTACAGAAAAAGGAAAAGATGGTGATTTTGAAGGATTTGAGGATTCAGACAAAAAGACTTTCCCTTGGCAGATATTGAGCACTTTCAAAGGTTCTGAAATAGATGGCGTAGAATATGAGCAACTGATGCCCTATGTACAGCCTAAGAGTTCAGCTTTTAGAGTAATCATTGGTGACTTCGTGACTACAGAAGACGGTACTGGTGTGGTTCATACCGCACCTACTTTTGGTGCCGACGACTTTAGAGTGGCTCAACAACACGGCATACCAGCAATAATGGTTTTGGATGAAAATGGAAAAGAAATGCCTTTGGTAGACCGAAAGGGAAGATTTGTGGCCGAAGTAACAGATTTTGCTTTGGAATATGTAAAAGAAGCCTACTACACTGAGCAAGAATTAGCGGCAGAAAAAGTAAAACAGAATAGAGATAAGTATCTGTCTGTCGATGAAAGAATAGCAATAAAATTAAAGACCGAGACTAAGGCCTTTAACGTTCAGAAGTTTGACCACCCTTATCCGCATTGCTGGAGAACAGACAAACCTGTCCTTTATTATCCTTTAGATTCATGGTTTATTCGTACAACTGCAGCCAAAGAAAAGCTTGTTGAACTCAATAAAACCATCAACTGGCAGCCAGAAAGTACAGGAACTGGACGGTTTGGCAACTGGTTGGAAAATTTGGTAGACTGGAATCTTTCGAGATCAAGATATTGGGGAACTCCATTACCAATTTGGAGAAGCGAAGACGACGAGGAAGTCTGCATTGGTTCTGTAAAAGAGCTTTTAGACAGTTTGGCAATGGCTAACTCTTCAGGAAAATTATCTGAGCAGCAGCTGGCGAAGAATAAGGCATTTTTATCCAACCTTGATACTGAAAATTTCGATCTCCACCGACCGTATGTTGACGAAATATACCTTGTTTCAACCTCTGGAAATGTAATGCAACGTGAGGCGGATTTGATAGATGTTTGGTTTGACTCCGGAGCAATGCCTTATGCACAGTGGCATTATCCATTCAGCCCTGAAACCACTAATGGAGGGCTAAATTCAACTTTTCCTGCTGACTTTATCTCCGAAGGTGTTGACCAAACCCGTGGTTGGTTTTTTACACTTCATGCAATAGCGGGTTTGCTTTTTGATTCTGTTGCATTCAAAAATGTGGTTTCAACTGGATTGGTTTTAGATAAAAACGGCAATAAAATGTCGAAAAGACTAGGCAATGCGGTTGATCCATTTGACACGTTAAAAAAATACGGTGCAGACCCTACACGTTGGTACATGATCACCAATGCCGAACCTTGGGATAATCTCAAATTTAATGCAGACGGTATTCAAGAAGTACAAAGGAAATTCTTTGGTACTTTAACCAACACGTATAATTTCTTTGCACTTTATGCCAATTTGGACAATTATCAAGTTGAACAATTTGACAGAGTTCCAAAAGAGAAACTTTCAGAACTAGACAGGTGGATTATTTCAAAAGTCTTTACACTTGTAAAAGAAGTTGGTGAAGAATTTGATGCCTATAATCCCACCAAAGCCGGTAGATTGATACAAGATTTTGTCTGTGATGATTTATCGAACTGGTACGTAAGACTCAACAGAAGACGTTTTTGGCAAGGTGAAATGACAGAGGATAAACGAGCCGCATACCAAACCTTACAACATTGTTTGGCGGCTGTGGCTCAGCTGATGTCGCCTATAGCCCCCTTCTATGGCGATTGGTTATACAAAAACCTTACAGACCAAGTTAGGCAAGAATCTATTGAGAAAAATACACCTTTTAAACACGAATCGGTGCATTTTACAGAATGGCATACCTATGACGAGTTCTGGGTAGATTCAGAACTTGAAGGAGCGATGACTTTGGCTCAAAACATCTGTTCTATGGTGCATGCTTTGAGAAAGAAAAGTAGTTTGAAAGTTCGTCAACCACTGCAAAAAATATTAATTCCGGCTACTTCAGCAAAAGTAATGGCTCAAATAGAACACATTACTGCAATCATACTTTCGGAAGTAAATGTAAAAAGCGTGGAGTTTTTGGATGATGAAAGCGGCATATTAAAGAAAAAAGTAAAAGCCAATTTCAAAGCTCTAGGTCCAAAGTTTGGAAAAGACATGAAAGCTGTGGCGGACACCATTCAAAACATGAGTGCCGAAGACCTCAAATCACTAGAAAAAACTGGCAGCATCAGTCTCAATGGATTCGAACTTGCATTGAGCGATGTTGAAATCCTCACTGAAGACATCCCAGGCTGGTTAGTAGCCGTAGAAGGCGGCATAACAGTAGCTTTGGACATAAAAATCAACGAGGAACTAAAGCAAGAGGGTATAGCGAGAGATTTTGTAAACCGAGTACAAAACCTTAGAAAAGAAAGTGGTTTTGAAGTAACTGACAAAATTGAAATTCTTTTGGAAAACAACAATGAGGAAGTATCGGAAGCTGTAGAAAACTTCAAATCTTATATTTCTACCGAAGTACAAGCTTTAAAATTAGAAATTATAGAAGCTGTTTCGGACGCCGTTGAGGTAGAAATGGACGAAATAAAGCTAAAATTGAAAATTGTTGTAAAAAAGTAAAATCCTAAGGGCTTAATTTTAAATAGCTTAGAAAATTCTTTAGAAAAATACATAATTTTTTTTCACAAAGAGTATTGACAATAAAAATTAAGCCCTTATCTTTGCACCACGTTTAAGAGAAACGCAAACGGTTTGGTAGTTCAGCTGGTTAGAATACCTGCCTGTCACGCAGGGGGTCGCGGGTTCGAGTCCCGTCCAGACCGCGAAATAAAAGCCTCATAATCAACAGATTATGGGGCTTTTTTTATGCCTATGTGTAACAAATCTTATTTCTTTTTTATTTCAAATAATTTTATGTCGGAAATTGATAATTCTTCCACGAAAAAAAAAATAATTGGAGAAACCAACTTTATTAGGAATCAGTCTGCTTGTTAATTTAAATATTAAGATTACTTGATACCGAAATTGTATATTTGAGACAACTTGTTATTTAAAAAATATTCGACTTACTAATCTTCTTACCAAGCTTGGAAAGTAATCATGTTAAAACGGCAGGATCAGAAATCACCATTTTAGCTTGTTATACTTTTTTGCAACTCACAAATAGAAATCCACATTATACAATCAAAGAATTTTGCTTGGCCATATGAATAAACTTGAATGAAAAAAACAATAGCCGCGACTTCATGAATTTAGTTAAGAAAAAAGCAAATTAATAAAAGCCAAATTCACTAATTCAGATTTTGTTTGTGCCAATAATTTAGTTTCAAAATCCATCTAGTCTAGACTTTAAAACCTTGGCAACAAACTTTTTAAAAACTCTCAAAATAAATTTACTACCGCTTAATAATTAAATAGTTAGCTTCTTTCTCAAAAGCCAGAAAAATTACACATTTTTAGTAAAATATATTATTTATTTCACTTTTTGGCATTGTTTTTATTCCTATTAGTTCAAATCTATTTTTGCTTTCCAATTGCCTTAAACCCGACCAAAAAAACTAGGATATGAATTTACTGAATTACCTAAATAATAGAATTAAATGAGGATCTATTTTTCGTTCCTTTTGGCTATTCTAATTGTCCCTTTTCAAAGCAACAGCCAAAGTGATTTTCTTAAATTTCAAAATTTGGATGTAAAAAAAGGACTTTCACATAGTTTTGCAAAATGCATGCTGCAAGACCAACTGGGCTTTCTTTGGGTTGGTACACGAAATGGTTTAAACAGGTACGATGGATACTCTTTTGAGGTGTTTAAAAATAACCCTCAAGACCCTCAAAGTCTAAGCAACAACCAAATAAATGACATATTTGAGAGCAAAAATGGCGATTTGTGGGTAGCGACTTTCGGAGGTGGACTTAATCGCTATAATAGAAGGAAAAATCAATTTGAGAAATTTAAAAACAATTTAAACAGCAACAATTCCATTTCAAGTAATTTTCTAAATACCGTTTTAGAAGATACTGAAGGGAATATATGGATTGGTTCAGATGGAAAGGGAATTGACTTTTACAACCCTAAATTGAATAAATTCTCTCATTACTCCACAAAAAACAACAAAAATGCCAACGACGATTATATTGAAACGATCTATCAAGATAGCAAAAAACGTATCTGGATTGGCACTGGACATGATGGCCTATTCTGGTTTGACACCAAAACCAACGCTTTAATACCTTTTGTATTAGGCAAACATCTTCAGGCAAAAACCCAAGACATCGGCGTAAAATCCATTTTTGAAGATAGCAGAGGGCAGCTGTGGATTGGCACGAACGGAAATGGCCTTTTAGCCTACAATCAAAAGAAAAATACATTTCAGCACTTCAATGCTTCTATGCAAAGCTCAAACGGATTAAATGCCGATGTCATTTATGCAATTGAGGAGGATAGGCATGGAAATATTTGGATTGGGACAGAGAATGGAGGACTTTCAATTTTCAATCCACAAAAACGATCCTTTAAAACTTTTACCCACGATGAGCTGGATACGTATAGCCTTAGTAATAATTCGGTGTATTCTATTTTGAAAGACATAAAAAACAATATGTGGATTGGCACCTTTAATCAAGGGGTTGACCAAGTTAATGTCGATGCTGACAATTTTACACATTTTAGAAGAAAATCTAATGATAACAGCCTGAAAAGCAACAAAATACTTACCATTTATGAAGACAAAAAAGAAATTATTTGGATCGGCACTGATGGTGGTGGGCTAAATCAATACAATCCTGCCACAGGCGTTTTCAAACAACTCTTAAACCAGCCTAGAAATACTGCTACCATTTCAGGCAACCATGTTTTGAGTGTTTGCGAGATGAAAAATGGTGAGTTATGGGTTGGAACTTGGGGTGCAGGTATAACTGTACTAAATTCCAACAGAAAAGTAATTCGGCATTTCCAGCATAATTCGTTGATAAATACCAGTTTGAGCAGCAATAATATCTGGAAAATTTTTCAAGACTCAGAAAATAATATATGGATAGGCACCTATGGTGGAGGCCTCAACCTCTACAATCCCCGAAACAATACTTTTATCCGCTACCCCTATGGCCTTAATTCAGCCAAGGGAACTAACAACAGCAAAATACTTTCAATTTATGAAGATACTTCGGGATTTCTGTGGATAGGTACTGATGGGAGTGGCCTAAACAAGATGGATAGGAAAAATAGGTCTTTCGAATATTTTTTAAACTCAGAAGGACAAAATAGCATTAGTGACAATACTGTAGGTGTCGTGAAAGAAGATAAATATGGGAATTTCTGGATAGCAACAAAAAAAGGCTTAGATTATTTCAATAGAAAAAATAGAAAATTTACTCATTACTCAGAATCTGACGGACTGGGTGGCGATATCGTTCATGGTATTTTAGAAGACTCAAAGGGGAATTTATGGATAAGCACCAATAAAGGAATTTCAAATTATGACTTAGCCTCTAAATCATTCCGCAATTTTTCAGAAGCGGATGGTCTTCAGTTTGGTGAGTTTAAAGAATTGGCGTCCTTAAAAACGAAATCTGGAAAAATGTATTTTGGTGGCAATAATGGTATAAATGCATTTTGGCCTGAACAAATTAAACCTGTTAAGTTTGACCCACCCGTATACATTACAGGATTCCAAATTTTCAATAAAAATATCAATGTGGCGAAAGACGAGAAAGACTTATCGCCACTGAAAGAGAACATCTTACTTACGAACGAGATTACTTTATCCTACAAAAACTCTGTTTTTTCATTTGATTTTGCCTCATTGAACTATGTTTCTGACAAAAAAAAGAGGTACAAATACCGCATGGATGGGTTTGAAAAAAACTGGCAAGAAGTGGATAATTCACATGCGGCTACCTATACTAATTTAGATCCTGGCACCTATACATTTGAAGTAAAAGGCTTAAACAATAATGGTGACTGGTCAACTCAAACAAAAAAAATACAATTGATAATCAGCCCTCCATTTTGGAAAACTTGGTGGTTTGCAGTCCTTTCCATATTAACTGTCGTGGGTATGTTCATTACCTTTCATTTAAGAAGAACCAAAGCCATAACAGCAAAAAAAGAAAAATTTGAAAAACTAGTTATTGAGCGAACCAAAGAACTAGAAATATCTACTATACAGGAAAGAAATGCTCGATTTGAAGCGGAGAAGGCAATGAAAGAAGCGGAGCATGCCAACAAAGCAAAAAGTAGTTTTTTGGCAACAATGAGTCATGAAATTCGCACACCCATGAATGGTGTGATAGGCATGAATAACCTCTTAATAGAAACTAAGTTAGACGAGGAACAAAAAAGTTACGTAGAATCTATTGGTATTTCAGCAGAGAATTTGCTCACTGTAATCAATGACATTTTAGATTTTTCTAAGATTGAATCTGAGAAAATAGAGCTAGAAGAACGTGACTTTGACCTTCGAGGGTGCATTGAAGATGTTTTAGACGTTTTTGCAAACAAGGCTTTGGAAAAAGGATTGGATCTAATTTATCAGATGGACTCCAATGTTCCGGCTCACATAGTTGGAGATGCAGTTAGGCTTAGACAAATCCTCCTAAACCTCATCAATAATGCCCTGAAGTTTACTGAAGAAGGTGAGGTTTTTGTCAATGTGAGTTACGCAGAATTGGTGGATGGCAATCAAATAAAGCTTCTTTTTGAGGTGAAGGATACTGGTATAGGAATTCCTGATGATAAGCGAAATAAACTTTTCCAAGCTTTTTCTCAAGTGGATTCTTCCATTACCAGAAAGTATGGGGGAACAGGCCTCGGCTTAATTATAAGTAAGAAATTGGCAGAAATGATGGGTGGAGAAATTGGTATTCACTCTGAATTAGGCGTAGGGAGCACTTTCTTTTTCTCCATAATTACTAAACCGAGTATCCTTATTGAACATCCGCAACTTAAAATTGAAGAAGATACCATTGAAGGAAAACAAATTTTAATAATAGATGATAATAAAACCAATAGGCAGATACTAGAAACCCAACTAAGAACTTGGAAGGTTGAGCCCACTTTGGCGATATCAGGAAAAGAAGCCCTAGATATAATGCGAAAAAATAAGCATTTTGACATGGTGATTACGGATTTCCAAATGCCAGAAATGGATGGGATAACGCTTTCTAAAGAAATTAGAAAATTCAACACTAAAATACCAATCATACTATTGAGCTCTTTTGGAGATATGTCATACAAGGAACATGGCCAAATAATCTCAGCAAGTCTTACAAAACCGGTAAAACAACATCAACTGTACAAGGAAATTCTCGGGCAATTTAGAACATCATTGCCCCTACAAAATGACGAGAAAAAAGTTGAAGAGAAAAGTAATTTTGATATAAATTTTGCCAGTGAGTATCCTGCCAATATTTTAATAGCTGAAGACAATCTCATTAATCAAATGGTCATTCAGAAAATATTAAAGCTTCTTGGTTTTCAACCAACTCTGGCAACAAATGGACTTATAGCAATAGAAAAAATCCAAAAAGATGTTTATGACATTATCTTAATGGACGTGCAAATGCCAGAAATGGATGGCATTGAAGCCACTAAACAAATTAGACAACTACCAATAAAACAGCCAGTTATAATTGCCATGACTGCAAACGCCATGCAAGGAGATAGAGAGGATTGTTTAAATGCAGGCATGGATGATTATATCAGTAAACCAATTGTGATGGATGATTTGCATAAAAAACTAAAAAAATGGGCTAGAAATAAAGTAGAAGTATTGGATCAATAGCTTATCTGAATACACAAGCTCTTTGAAATGGCCAACGTTATAATCTTGAATAGAACATTCAATTTTAAATTATTAAAATAAACACTAAATAAATTTAGATTAGTCAGTCTTTTGGAAAAATATTCTTTTTGCAAATTAACCCAATGGATTTAGTGCCGCTTGGCACCATAAACCATGTTGTAAAATTATCCTTTTCTAATTTTGCAGGTTTTTGATAATTAATTCAAAGCCAATAATTGAAAATAAACAAGAGTATGAAATGATTTATTGCACACAATCTTACTAATAAAAAATGGTTTACAATTAACCTTTAAAAAGATACGACTTCTATTGTTAATTCATACAATAACTTTCTATCGCATAATTTCTAAGACACCAGCATTTGAAAATTTCTCGCCGTTTTTCAAAATACCTGATACTTTATAAATATATAATCCTGAAACCACTTCATTGTTTTTATAAACACCATCCCACGTGTCGTTAACATCATTGAAATTGGCAACAACCTCTCCGAATCTATTAAATATCTGCATTTGAAAATCTTTAAACATGAGAACCTTGCCATTTATTTTTAAGATATCATTTTCACCATCCTTATTCGGAGTAAAAACATCTGGCAAATAAATTACTGGAGAAATAGGCAAAAGGATATCATTTGAGTTTGAGAATTTATTTATCCCATGTCCGCTGGCTTTTGCCTTTAAATAAAACGTTGCAAACTCTTCAAATGGCCCTAAATCCACCTCTGTTTTTCTTTTAGATGAATCCAATTCTTCAACTTTCAATTGTACTTTCGTTTTTTCATCTTTTAGAAATAGTTCATATCCTCCTATTGAATCAGCAGAAAAAGGATTTCCAGGTGTCCAATTTATTGTATTTTGGCCTTGAAAGTTGAGAAAAACTGAACTTACGCTATCGCTTAAAGCAGACCTACTATTACATTGGTCAACAAATCCTACCTTATAATTTTCAGATTTATTTAATATTGAGCTATCTTTTAGTCCTAATGCAATATTTGACGTACTATCTATTTTTGTAAAATTGGATCCAGTTTGTTTATACAAAAACCAATTTTCTTTTCGCAATGGCCAACTTTTGTCATCTTCTACATAAACGTAATTTTGTTTGTTTGTAGTTACCAATAAGTTCGTTATTGGAGGTAATATGGTTTGACTTTGATCTATGCAGACCTTGTTGGAAATACTCCGACCATAATATGAAACATATTTGTATGTGCCAGAAATAACCTGTTCGGTCTGGTAACAATATTTTTTACTACAGTCAACTGATTTATGAAAATAATTAAAAGTAGAACTGGACAGCATAATTGAACTTGGATTTAAATTTTCAACAATAACTTTAAGCACCTGTGATGTATTGAAGCTAATACCGTTTAATATCGCCAAAGGGAAAGGCAATAATGTTAGGCCTTTAAAACGTGTTGGATACTGGTCCCATGACAATTCATTTTGAATAAAATTGGGATTAAAAGACAACTTCATAATGGGATGAGTACAAATTTCAGCAGATTCTTCATCCTCCTTTCCGCAAATACTTTTTCTTTTTACATAAAAACAATAAGCCTTACTAGAATCGGGAATAGAAAATTCATATTGTCCAGATACAATTCCCTTTTGTATTTCTTGAATTGTGCTGAAGTTGTTTTTTTCATATCTGTACAAAACTGGACCGGAGCTTGGATCATTTACATAAGGACCAGTATAGTCTAATTTTACTCTTTTTAAATCAAGTAATTCTACCTTCTCAATATTAGGTGAATAAGGCAAAGCGGTTATGATTGATTTTGAGGGAATAACTTTAGCCGAAGAAGTATTAGAGCAATTTTTGGATGGATCCGAATAATTTCCTGAAATTTTGAAAATATAAGGCAAGGATACAACTCTCCTAAAACTATAAGGCAATTGTGTACTCTGAATATTAACTAAAGATATGCCAGAACCGAATTCAATTTTATAAGTATCAAAATTATTGACTTTATGCAAAGGAATATTGAATTCAACCAAAGAGTCGCAAACCGTGTAACTGTATATAGGTTCATTATTTGCTCTGACGTTTACATTTTTGCATGAAATTTCTACCTTGCCTTTTTTTTCTCCAACTTGAAGAATTGTATAATTTTTCGGTTTGCCAATATCTGTATAAATGAAACTCAACTGCTTGGTGGCCGTTAAAAGAATACTTTCCAAATTCTCACCTTGGTAATCATAAACATATTTAACATGGTCATTCCCTGACTTATCTTTAATATTCAATACTTCTGGAAGGCATATATCCGTTGAGCTTAGTTCAAATCCGTCATTTCCAAATGCTTTATGATCGCATAGTCCTTGAGCTTCAGAATCAATAATTCCAAAAAATATAAAGAAAACTAGGACACATATTGTTTTAAACAAACTCATCATAATTAAAAAAATGAGACCAAGAATGATAAAATTCTCGGTCTCAAAAACTAATTGATTATCTAATAATTGTAATAAAGTCTACCAAAGGTTTTTCGACTCCTTTAATTTTCAGAATATAGAAATAAGTACCATCAGGGACATCATCCGATGACCCTAGCCTAATACCTTGGTTAGATTTACCATTCCAACCTATCAATTCCATTTTTCTTTCTAGGTTATCTCCTTCAAATACTCTAGCTCCCCACCTATTTACAATAATTATATTTTCAACTTCAACACTTCCTTTAATTTCAATCTTAAATTCATCGTTGACGTTGTCACCATTAGGTGAGAATCCTCCTGGAACCAATACTAATTTACTAAGTTCTGTGGTATCTATTGGAATATAAAACACAGTAGAATCTGACTTGATGGCTATGATTTTTGTTCCTGAATTAGAAATATCTGTTACCGTATTTCCAAAATCATCGCTACCAAAAGCTTTAACGCTATTAAAATAAGGACCATAATTGCTACCGTATTTAATATCCACTGTAAAGTATACGGTATCTATTTCGCCCACTTTCAACTTTTTAGTTGAATCCATCAATGTCAACCTATGGTCTACGATTCCATCGAAAACCACATTTGGAGTTAAATTGCTTTGGCTTGAAACGATTCCTTTTTCCGAAACCTTGAAATCAATATTTGCAGGATACATTTTGCTTAAGCTGTCTGTCAAATAAACATTTTCTAAAATCGTATTTCCAATATTTTTAACCAAAACCATGTACTTAACTCTGTAAGTGAAATCATCCACCAATGAAGAGTCAACTATTGTAAGAGAAGTGGCAATTGCCGAAGTTAGGGTATCATTGTTCAGTCTAAAGCTAGTAGGAATGCTGTTATCATTCGGATTCCCATTATTGTCTGGATCAGCGTCTGTTCCATCTGTTGAAATATCTGTGATTGTTTTGTTTAATCCTACAAATACTGTTGCGGAATTAAAAAATTCTTTTTGGTCATTTGTAGCCTTTACTTTGACTTTGATACGCACAGATTTTGATACACCCGCTGGTATATTACTTAAAGAATCAATCAACAAACTTGTATTTGGAATTGTTCCAGTAAATAAAGGATTTACAACCAAACCATTATCTGCTACAACTTGAATGGTAGAATCAAGCAAAATCGCATCAATTCCAAATGTGGCTAACAAGTCATCCTCTAATTGGATTCTATTTAAATTAGTGGTACCCATATTACTCAAATTAAATGTAAATGGTATTTCGTATTTGTTCGAATCTAATTTCAATATTTGACCAACGTGTTTACTTAAACCAATTACCTTTTCTCTTTCAAAAAGGTCGTCATTTATTGTAAAATAACTCACATTGTTTGAAAGAATTGGATCCATTTGATCTACCGATAATACCTCAGCTTTATTTACAATTTTGCCTGTAGAAGTCACTTTAGCTTTATAAGTTATTGTAGTCACATCATTTTTACTCAATGAATCAATTTTGGCGAAAATTACTCCATTTTCAATTTTAGCATTTGTACTAATTGAATCGATTTGCAAACCTGAAGGAACGATGTCCCTAATCACCAAATTTGTAGCTTTTACATTCTTGTTGTTTTTAACTTGAATCTTATAGTAAACAAAACCACCTATTAGTGCATTGGTAAGATTTGCAGTTTTAGACACCTCAATATCAACTTTATGCGTGGAGTCTGGTATAATACCATTTACTCCACATTTTACAATTTTCGCTGTAACTTTTGCAGGAATACTATAACAGCCTTCTTTACTTCTTTCGAATAAATAATATTCTCCACCAGTTACCAAGCCAGGCGATGTAACTATCGCTGAATTAGGGGAATTACTAATGTGGAATTCAAAAGAGCCACCGGCTGAACTAGGATTACCTAAAATTGAATTATTTAAATCCAAACTTTCAAACGGGCAAATATTACTTATTTCAGAAATTACAGTTGGGGTTCTTACAATTCCACCAACAATAACTTTTATTGTTTTAGATGGAAGGCTTTGACAATTCCCGCTAATTGATTTACAAATTGCTGAATAGTTGAACGTTCCTACTTCTTGAGAAGATACTTTTAATGTCGAACCTAAAAACCCATTTGACCAAATCACATTGCCTAAGCATCCTTGTGCAGTAAGCGTAGTTGTTTCACCCAAACATATTGTGTTTTTAGCACATGTAACGAATGGTTGATTTGGACTGCCAACGGTTATACAAATTGGTTCAGAAACTTCACTTACACATTCTCCCTCGGTACAAACTGCCGTATATTCAGTATTCGAAGATGGTACTATGTTAATGCTATGTCCTACCATTCCATTGGACCATTTTACCTCTCCAATACAATTTTCTACAGAAATTGTAACCTTCTCACCTTCACAAATTATATTTTTTATACAAGCAACAATTGGTTTATCAATCTCTATTAGTCTTATATTAAGATAATTTGAAACCGAACTTTGGCAAGAACCTTCTTCTATACATATGGCAGAATAGATAGTCGAAAACTGAGGTTTTACTATAATTTGTCTTCCAGTTTTACCGTTTGACCATTGTAAAACTCCAGTTAAACATCCTGTAGCCTTTAGTGTTATATCTTCTGGACTACAAATTTGTGTTTTAGATGCTGTAATTATTGGAGCTTCCGCTACTTTTTCTACGATCAAGATTACATTTGAATTACCAGATGTCCCACAAGCATTTGTACAAGTTGCAGAGTAAGTTCCAGCATGAACTTGTATTGTTGTTCCGGTTCCACCTGCAGACCAAGTAATTGTACCACTTTCACAACCTGCAGCAATTAAAGTAGCTTTGTCTGTTCCACAAACCGTCAACTTATTTGAAGTTAGGAGCGGTGCTACAGGTGCTGAGCCATTTTGGATAATAATAACATTTGAATTACCTGAAGTGCCACAAGCGTTGGTACAAGTCGCGGTGTAAGTTCCAGTACCAACTTCTTTCGAAGTACCAGTTCCCCCCATTGACCAAGTAATAGTACCTCCTTCGCAAACTGATGCAGTTAAAATAACTTTATCCGTTCCACAAACTGTCAACTTGTTTGAAGTAATAACTGGAGCCTTTGGTAAAACGCCAATTTCTATATTAATAAAATTCGATGCTAAACTAGTACCACAAGAGTTTTTACATTTTGCGGTATATGCACCAACACCTACGAATATCACATTTCCAGTTGATCCATTGCTCCACTCTACCGTTGAATTACAACCAACCGCAACCAATCTTGCTTTTGCGGTATCACAAACTGTAACTTTATCTGTAGTAATCAATGGAGCATTTGGAACGCCTCCTATAGTAATTTTAACAATATTACTGTTTGGACTTTCTCCACATGAGTTTTGGCAAACAGCCGCATAATCTCCAGCTTGCGTAATTTTTATTGAAGCACCAGTTGCATTGTTAGACCATTTAACTGTACCTGAGCAGTTGGTAGCTGTCAAAGTGATTTCCTCATTTCCACAAATCTCAGTTTTGTTAGCAGAAATCACTGGTGCTACTGGTGATGGACTCGTTCCGATTGTTATCGTGTTTGAGTTTCCAGATGTTCCACAGCTTGTCGTACACGTTGCCGTGTATGTTCCTGCTCCTACTTCTTTGGTTGTGCCTACTCCGCCACCTGACCATGTAATCGTTCCTCCAACACAACCTGTTGCTGTAAGTGTCGCTTTATCAGTTCCACATACAGTCGTTTTGTTAGATGAAATTACTGGGGCTGCTGGGGCTGTGCCGTTGCTGA
>NZ_RJUD01000096.1 GCF_024343675.1 Lacihabitans sp. CS3-21 | reverse complement strand
GAGTTTCACAGCGACTTAATTATCAGCTTTTAAACCTGCTGCGGCTTTCTATTTAGTCTTTGCGATAAAATATCAAACTCAGAGACCTTTCCTTTTTAAATCTAAGTTAGAAACCAATTTTTTATTAATTTCAACAAAAAAATCACCCATGAGATTAACCCTGCTTGCCCTTTTCTCACTTTTAACCACTATCTCCTGCCAAAAAAGCCCAAAATACGATACGATTATCAAAAATGGTATGGTGTATGACGGCAATGGAAAAGCCCCTTTTATGGCCGATATTGGTATCAAAAACGATACGATAGCGTTTATTGGGGATT
>NZ_RJUD01000095.1 GCF_024343675.1 Lacihabitans sp. CS3-21 | reverse complement strand
TACTAGTTTAGCATCTAATATTATTAAAATTGAAACGGGTATTGTGCCAACAGCTCCAACAATCTCTGCAAACAAAACAAGTATTTGTGGAACAGAAAAAGCTATCCTAACTGCTATAGGATGTACTGGTGGTACAATTACTTGGTCTGGCGGAGGAATTGGTGCCACAAAAGAAGTTACAGCAGGTACCTATACGTCTACTTGTACCACAAGTTGTGGAACATCTGGTAATTCTAATTCTATAACTATATCAGTCGGTTCAGTACCTACACCACCAACAGTTGTAGCTAGTAAAAACGAAATATGTGGTAATGAGGAAATTACCCTAACTGCGAGTAACTGTACAGGTACCATCAAATGGTCAAATGACAAAACTGGAATCTCTATAAAAATTACTCAAGCCGGTGAT
>NZ_RJUD01000094.1 GCF_024343675.1 Lacihabitans sp. CS3-21 | reverse complement strand
ATCCAGAGGACCGTCTTCCTGCACGCGGCATGGCTGGGTCAGAGTTGCCTCCATTGCCCAATAGTCCCTACTGCTGCCTCCCGTAGGAGTCTGGCCCGTATCTCAGTGCCAGTGTGGGGGATACTCCTCTCAGAGCCCCTAAGGATCGTAGCCTTGGTAAGCCGTTACCTTACCAACTAGCTAATCCTACGCATGCCCATCTACATCCTATAAATATTTCAACTAAGCACGATGCCGTGTCTAGTATTATGCGGTGTTAATCCCAGTTTCCTAGGGCTATCCCCCTGATGTAGGTAGGTTGCATACGCGTTACGCACCCGTTCGCCGGTGACATTGCTGCCCCCTCGACTTGCATGTATTAAGCCTGCCGCTAGCGTTCATCCTGAGCCAGGATCAAACTCTCCATAGTAATTTCTTACATCGAAAGATCTCCCAACTTTATGTTTCGTCTCTATCTCCAATAAGTTAATGAACTTTATCCCACTTCATCGTGAGCTCGTCACTGTTTCCAGCCTCTCTATTTCTCCCTTCCGTCTTAATCGGGGTGCAAAGGTAAGAACCTTTTT
>NZ_RJUD01000093.1 GCF_024343675.1 Lacihabitans sp. CS3-21 | reverse complement strand
TACACAAAACCCAATCCAAGTAGGAGCGGGAGTTTACACGGCTAACTGCACAAACACATGCGGAATCAGTTTAGCATCTAACAGCATCCAAATATCAAGTGGCGTCTTGCCGAATGATTTAATAATTTCTGTAAACAAAACTTTGTGTTGCGATGGTGAGTATGCCACTTTGACTGCAAACTTATGTAACGGTGCCGTTACTTGGAATACAGGTTCGGAGGGGTCAGTGTTGAATATTTCGACCTCAGGAACTTATACTGCTTTTTGCCGAAATGCTTGTGGAGAATCGTCGAAAACCATTCAGATTATTTTACAAAAAGTTCCTCTTCCTACAGCTCCAGTAATTACAAGCACAAGAAATGTTGTTTGTAGTTATGAGGTTGTTGCAATTAATGCTAGTCAGTGCACTATAGGTGATTTGGTTTGGAGTAACGGAGCAACATCAAGTACTATAAATGTAGGTCCCGGAATTTACTTTGCTTATTGTGAGAATATCTGTGGAAAATCTGGAAACTCAAACACGATAACAATCGGAACGAGTCCATCCCCAGTAGCCCCAGTGATTTCTACCAACAAAACGACTGTTTGTGGAACAGATAAAGCAACACTAACTGCAACAGGATGTGTAGGAGGAACAATTACATGGTCAGGAG
>NZ_RJUD01000092.1 GCF_024343675.1 Lacihabitans sp. CS3-21 | reverse complement strand
AGCTTACAAATTCAGAGTGGAACAGCTCCGAATGCTCAAACTATCACTGCAGATATTACAAACATTTGTGGCACTCAAAAGGCTACATTAACAGCAACAGGTTGTGCAGGTACAGTAACATGGACACACAATGGCACTACACAAAACCCAATCCAAGTAGGAGCGGGAGTTTACACGGCTAACTGCACAAACACATGCGGAATCAGTTTAGCATCTAACAGCATCCAAATATCAAGTGGCGTCTTGCCGAATGATTTAATAATTTCTGTAAACAAAACTTTGTGTTGCGATGGTGAGTATGCCACTTTGACTGCAAACTTATGTAACGGTGCCGTTACTTGGAATACAGGTTCGGAGGGGTCAGTGTTGAATATTTCGACCTCAGGAACTTATACTGCTTTTTGCCGAAATGCTTGTGGAGAATCGTCGAAAACCATTCAGATTATTTTACAAAAAGTTCCTCTTCCTACAGCTCCAGTAATTACAAGCACAAGAAATGTTGTTTGTAGTTATGAGGTTGTTGCAATTAATGCTAGTCAGTGCACTATAGGTGATTTGGTTTGGAGTAACGGAGCAACATCAAGTACTATAAATGTAGGTCCCGGAATTTACTTTGCTTATTGTGAGAATATCTGTGGAAAATCTGGAAACTCAAACACGATAACAATCGGAACGAGTCCA
>NZ_RJUD01000091.1 GCF_024343675.1 Lacihabitans sp. CS3-21 | reverse complement strand
TGGTCATCAGGATTAGGAACTGGAACAACGAAAGAAGTAGGAGTAGGTACTTATACAGCAACCTGTCAAACAGCTTGTGGAACATCTAATTTATCAAACTTGATAATCATTACAAATAGCAATAGTTTATTTAGAATTGAAGGCCCAACCCAACCAATTTGCCAAGGCTCTTCAATAACTTTAACAGCTGTTGGTTGTAATTCTACAGTAACATGGTTTAACGGCATGGTAGGTTCTAGTGTAACATTTTTAGTTACGTCATCAGGTGCATACGGTACATATAGTGCGACTTGTGGAACAGGGTCTAGTCAAACTACTTGTGATTTCAAAGAAGGAAATATTACCTTAATATCAAGAGGAGGCAGTTCTGGTTCTGGAATAATTACAAAATATCTTCTAACTAGTTCTTCTAAAATTATTTTACAAATTAAAGACAGCCCTACATTCACCAATGTAGTTTCAGGGGCATACAATATAGTAGCTGTTACATATAATTCAAATATTTCCGGTTTGATTGAAGGTCAAAGTTTGAATAATATAGTTTCTTCTTGTAAATCGGTGAGAGAATTGCCAATTTCAGTATGTAATTCTTCAGTATCGAACCTTTGTGAAGTAAGTACTGAATCGATTGAAGTTAGTATTTTACCAGCCCCAGT
Source organism: Lacihabitans sp. CS3-21 (assembly GCF_024343675.1). Taxonomy (GTDB): domain Bacteria; phylum Bacteroidota; class Bacteroidia; order Cytophagales; family Spirosomataceae; genus Leadbetterella. Next base: position 68 of record NZ_RJUD01000091.1, on the reverse strand, counting down.
AGCCCCATTAATTTCATCTAACAAAACGACTGTATGTGGAACTGATAAAGCGACACTTACAGCAACAG
>NZ_RJUD01000090.1 GCF_024343675.1 Lacihabitans sp. CS3-21 | reverse complement strand
TAGACCATTTAACTGTACCTGAGCAGTTGGTAGCTGTCAAAGTGATTTCCTCATTTCCACAAATCTCAGTTTTGTTAGCAGAAATCACTGGTGCTACTGGTGATGGACTCGTTCCGATTGTTATCGTGTTTGAGTTTCCAGATGTTCCACAGCTTGTCGTACACGTTGCCGTGTAATCGTTCCTCCAACACAACCTGTTGCTGTAAGTGTCGCTTTATCAGTTCCACATACAGTCGTTTTGGTAGATGAAATTAATGGGGCTACTGGGGCTGGTAAAATACTAACTTCAATCGATTCAGTACTTACTTCACAAAGGTTCGATACTGAAGAATTACATACTGAAATTGGCAATTCTCTCACCGATTTACAAGAAGAAACTATATTATTCAAACTTTGACCTTCAATCAAACCGGAAATATTTGAATTATATGTAACAGCTACTATATTGTATGCCCCTGAAACTACATTGGTGAATGTAGGGCTGTCTTTAATTTGTAAAATAATTTTAGAAGAACTAGTTAGAAGATATTTTGTAATTATTCCAGAACCAGAACTGCCTCCTCTTGATATTAAGGTAATATTTCCTTCTTTGAAATCACAAGTAGTTTGACTAGACCCTGTTCCACAAGTCGCACTATATGTACCGTATGCACCTGATGACGTAACTAAAAATGTTACACTAGAACCTACCATGCCGTTAAACCATGTTACTGTAGAATTACAACCAACAGCTGTTAAAGTTATTGAAGAGCCTTGGCAAATTGGTTGGGTTGGGCCTTCAATTCTAAATAAACTATTGCTATTTGTAATGATTATCAAGTTTGATAAATTAGATGTTCCACAAGCTGTTTGACAGGTTGCTGTATAAGTACCTACTCCTACTTCTTTCGTTGTTCCAGTTCCTAATCCTGATGACCA
>NZ_RJUD01000089.1 GCF_024343675.1 Lacihabitans sp. CS3-21 | reverse complement strand
TGGTGCTACAGGATCGAATGGTTCAACTGGTTTAACTGGTGCTACTGGAGCCACTGGATCTGCTGGTTCAAATGGAGCAACAGGAGCTACAGGTCCAACTGGTTCAACAGGTGCTCATGGAGCCACTGGGGCTACAGGACAGAATGGTTCAACTGGTTTAACTGGTGCTACAGGAGCAACAGGATCAGCGGGTTCGAATGGTTCAAATGGAGCGACAGGTGCTACAGGTGCTACAGGTGCTACAGGTGCAACAGGAGCAGCTGGTTCTGCCTCAATTTCTATAGATGCAAGTATTAGTGGTACTTCTAGTAACTCAAGCGTTTTTGGTAGTGCTAACGGCACGGAGGTTTATACCACCACTGTGGCAACTGCTGGCATTTATATGGTAAATTTTTCTTTGAAAGCTACTATTTTAGGTGGAACAAACATAATTGCTTATTTGCGACAAAATACAACAGACATAGCATATGATGGTGGTTATTATAATGCTGGGGGCACAAATGATGCTATTATAAATTTGACCGGTATAGTAAATGCTTCGGTTGGAAATACCATTTCCATAAGAGTATCTGCTTCTAATGGAACGCACCCAATAACTGGCAAAATAACGATTGTAAAATTATAATTTATGTACTTTTCAAGGTACTGGCAACCATGAGAATAAAAAAACTTACAATTTTTATTGCTGTCATAGGCGTTTTTATATCCTCAATGATTCATGCCCAAGTGTCAATTAGTTCGAAAGTAATTGGTACATCGGGAGGGAATTCACTGGGAAGCGACCTTCAAGTTTCATGGACCTTAGGTGAAACTTTTACCACTGAATTGACAGGAGTGAATTTGGCACTCACTCAAGGTTTTCAACAAAGCATATGTA
>NZ_RJUD01000088.1 GCF_024343675.1 Lacihabitans sp. CS3-21 | reverse complement strand
GCACCAGAATTAAGTACTGCACCAGCAGATTTAACCGTAAGCTGTGAAGCAGTACCACAAATGGAGAGCTTATCCGCTGTGGACAATTGCGGGACCTCGGTAAATGTTGTGAATAGTGAAGTCCGAAATGAAGAGTCTTGTGGAAATTATACCTTAGTTCGAACTTGGACAGCTACCGATGCTTGCGGTAATAGTAGCTCTCGAACCCAAACTATAAAAGTTCAACAAAAGGTTATTTCTGTTGAAACAGATGTAAGTAATGTTTCATGTAGTTGCGATCTTGGAAGTACGGCAACGGTTTCGCTTGGCATTTTGAATGGATGCTCTGGCAATACTTACCAATATTCTTCTAATGGCAGTGATTATCAGGATAGCCCTATTTTCAATAATGTAAAAACAGGTAGTAGTACATTTTATGTTAGAAATAGCTTTGGATGTGTTACTGGAATTAAAACCATAGCTATTAATTCCCCAAGTATTACCACATTACCTTTGCCAAGAGACACCACCATTTGTATAGGCAATAAGTTCTTGTTACCACTTAATAAAAACATCAAAAATAAATATATCTGGCACAGAACGGCCAATGGTAATGAGTTCATTAATAAACCAAATACAGATTCTGTTGGAGTTACCACCTATTATGTTAGCCAAACACCGGATAGCTCCGATTGCGAAAGTTTAAGAGTGCCAATTACTATTAGAGTGATTGATTCCACTTTAACTATTATTGAACACCCTATAAAACAGACGATTTGTAAAAATACATTTGCTACATTCGGAGTTGTTACGAATAGTTTCGTAAAATCTTACCAATGGCAAAAAAATGGAGTCAACATCATTGGGGCCAATGCTCAAAATTATTCTATACCGGGGGCTAGTG
>NZ_RJUD01000087.1 GCF_024343675.1 Lacihabitans sp. CS3-21 | reverse complement strand
TATAATTAAACTCTGATTCTTGAAAGGTTAAACATTAAGTAAATAAGTATAGAAAATATCTTAATTTTCTTAATATCTTAATGCACTTCATGTTAAAAAAAATAGCCTCAAATGTTTAACATTAAGAGAATTAAGGGCATTTAGGAATCAAAATATCTAAATGCTTTTAATAAACTTAATTTTAAAAACTTCCTCAATGGTTATGCATTAAGATAGCCTGCTATTCCACAAAAGACACAAGGATTCAAATACTCAGTGCCCCTCCGTGCATAACTCTGAGCACTCTGTGGTAAAAATAGTTTCTCAATTTAAGGAATCTATATATCGCAATACATTTGATGTTAAAAAAACAAAGTAAAAAATCTATAATCTCTATGTGCCTATGTGTTTAAGAAAAAGGCTACAACCTAGCATCCACCAAAGACTTATCCAGCGTGCTTTTGACATCAAATAACACATGACTCTCAGCAGCAAAATCTGCGATATTAAGCGTTTCGAAAGCTTGGTGGTTGACGGCGTGGATAATCAAATCGTACTTTTGATTCAATACGGGTGTAAGACCAATACCATACTCATGTTGCACTTCTTCGTTGTCGGCCCAAGGATCGTAGAGGTCAGTTTTAATCCCGAAGTCTTTAAGCTCTTTATAGATGTCTATCACTTTGGTATTGCGGATATCTGGACAGTTTTCTTTGAAGGTAAAGCCCAAAATCAATGCTTTGGAATCCTTCACGTTGATGCCTTTGCTGATCATCAATTTCACCACTTTGTTGGCAACAAAAACACCCATGTTGTCATTGATACGCCTTCCAGAACCAATCAGAGCAGGATAATAACCCAGTTGCTCCGATTTGTAGAGCATATAGTAGGGATCAACTCCAATGCAATGCCCACCTACAAGGCCTGGCTGAAACTTGAGGAAATTCCATTTGGTACCCGCGGCTTTGAGCACCTCAGTCGTATCTAAATTCATTTTCTCGAAAATAAGGGCCAGCTCATTCACAAAAGAAATATTGACATCTCTTTGACAGTTTTCGATGAGTTTGGCCGCCTCCGCCACCTTGATAGAAGGGGCTTGATAAGTACCTGCTTCTATGATACTCCCATACAAATCATTGACAAATTCCCCGATTGCAGGTGTAGAGCCAGAAGTGATTTTTAGGATTTTGGTCAGCGTGTTTTTTTTATCCCCTG
>NZ_RJUD01000085.1 GCF_024343675.1 Lacihabitans sp. CS3-21 | reverse complement strand
TCCGTTTTTCTCACCGAAACAAGCTACTGGGGTGGCAGTCGCTGAGGCTGTCAATTTAGCTGTTTGAATGATTGAAGTGGTTGCCGTTACAATACAATTGTTTAGCATTGCAGTGACAGTATATGTACCATTATTCGACGGTAAGGCATCAACTAAAACAGTTGGGCCAGTTGCAGAATAATTATTTGGCCCAGACCAAGAGTAAGAGGTTGCATTTCCTACAGCTGTTAGGGTAATTTTATCTCCAAAACAAACAGGTCCATTATTTGAGGCTACTACATTTGGCTTCTCTTTCATGGTAACTAAAGCTGGGTCTGAATCATCTTCATCAGTTGCTTTTATTCCATCATTCGGAGTTCCTGTACCATTTCCATCAACAAAATCATCTGCATCCGAACTTACCAAACCTCCGGCATCATTAGATGAAATATTATCTGGTTTACTATCAATATCCAAAAGGTTTAAAGCATTTGTAGCATTATTACTAATTTCCGCTCTGTTTACCAAGGGCCCTGTTAAAGCTGAAGGTAAAACATTCAATACTAATTCGATTGAAGTATTTGCACCTGGCAAGATAGGACCTGGGATGTTAAATTTAGGATTTCCAGAAACTAATGACCATCCTAGACTTTGCGAAGTATTAAGGCTCATCCCTGTTGGGATATAATCAGTAACATCAATATTAGACGCTTTTAGTGTACCCTGATTAAATACAGTTATTACGTATTTAACCACATCCTCACAACCAACTTGGGAGGCTTGGCCAGCTTTTAATTTCTTATTTAAAGCTAAGTCAAAAATCTGTTTAATTTTAACTTCAGCTGGATCGTGATCATCTTCGTCTCCTCCAGTTTTACCATTACCATTGATATCGTCATCTGTAACAAATTTATCATTATCAATATCATCAGGTGTACTATCAATATCCACAAGTGGATTTCCATTATTGTCATTATCAGACGTTTTCGAAATCTCTGCTTTATTTAATAAGGTAGTTCCTTCAAAATCTGAATTGACTTTCAAATTTATATCAACCGAAATTGATCCACCGGCCGAAATTGGACCAGAAATAATTTTGGTTGCTTTATTTAAACCTGCTGCTGTCCAAGATAAATCATTTAGAGTCATACCTGATGGTATATAATCTGTAATTTCTATTCCATTTGCAGGGATGGTACCTTGATTTGATACAGTTATAGTAAATATAACATTATCACCTGGCTTAATATCTCCGGTACTTTTTAATTTCTTAACCAAAGCCAAGTCATATTTCTGAACCGTGATCTGAGCTGGGTCAGCATCGTCTTCATCGTCCGTGCCATTGCCATCCAATTTATCGTCAGTTGGGCTTCCTGGTACACCA
>NZ_RJUD01000084.1 GCF_024343675.1 Lacihabitans sp. CS3-21 | reverse complement strand
TTGGCCAATAGTTTGGAGACTGTTTATCCGAGTTCACACAAAAAAGTGGCAAAGGAAATAGAAGAAACTGGCTTGCTCATATCCGAACAGCCTTTTGGTACGATTACTAAGCCATCATTTTTTGTGGCTCGAAACAGAATTATTGCTGCTTTAGCAGATGCAACAATTGTGGTAGAATCTGCGAGAAAAGGTGGTTCAATGGTAACCGCAGAATATGCCAACAATTACAATAAGGAAGTATTTGCCATACCAGGCGGCATTTTTCAAAAGTACTCTGAAGGGCCTAACTATTTGATAGCGAACAACAAAGCACAGATTTTTACAAATACGGAGGATTTTGTGGAATGGATGAAGTGGAATTCGGAAAATGGTAAATCAAGAATTATAGAAAAAGAAGTTTTGGACCTGACCAAATATACCCAAGAGGAAAGTAAAGTACTGAGTTTATTGATGCATAATGGTGAAATGCTGATTGATGACCTGAGTTGGCATTCTCAGATTCATTTGAATAAACTGGCTTCAATATTGCTCAACCTTGAATTTGCTGATTTGGTAAAACAAAGCCCTGGGAAAAAGTTTACCATGAAATAAGTCACTTTTTAGCTTTCAATAGTGTCCTAAATCCCCAAGCAAACAAACCCGTAAGCATGAGCAAAATATTGTACATCGTAAATCCCCATTTTAGGAGGCTAAAGGATGATGCTAATTTTACTATAAATAGGTTTTGAGTAGGAAAAGCAAACAATAAATACGCTATCGAAATATTTTCGAAAACATCTGCAAAACCAATCAGAAAAGGAAATACATTAAACAATTGAAAATAATGATTGCTCGAAAACGAATTTCTGAAAAATAAACTGAGCAATAAACTGTAGGAAATACAATAGATGATAGGATAAAGAATATCAATAAATAGGACATATATTTTATAATACATGATTCCAATACCTCCAATCGAACTCATCAAGTCATAAAACTGGTTTGATGTATAGCCGAACCTCAACTCCAAAAGTACTTGATTTTGCAATGGATTAATGAGGGCTTCCATTTTGGGAATAATGAAAACCGCAAAAATCACTTGTGAAAAAAAAGCCAGCAAAATCATCTTTAAACTGGCTGAGGCATGTAAATAGGATGAAAATCTTCTCAGATTTTTTAACATTCAATCATTAGGGTAACTAACAGCAATTTATAAAATTTGACATTTATTGACAATATTTTTTTAAAAATTCAAACCCAATGAAAAGCCAAAGTTTGGTTGAACACCTTCTTTGATGACAAATGTGGTTAAAGCCCCGTTATCATTAACTCCGTAGTATCCGTAATTCGTGGCGTTTGCAGGACTTGTGTCGACTTTTTGATTGGTAATTTTTTGTGATATAAATCTGATTCCACCGCCTA
>NZ_RJUD01000083.1 GCF_024343675.1 Lacihabitans sp. CS3-21 | reverse complement strand
CGCCGCCCAGACCTAAGGCCGTTTCTTCATTTGATTTTAGCAAATCAAATTTCGAAATGCTCGAACTGACGTTGTATTTGGCATTTGAAAACGTGTTCTCGACTACCGCTCGAACTAACAAGGAACAATCGAACTGGCACGCTCGAACTAACCAATAGCCTAAAAACTATTCACTATACAATCCTTTCCAATATCTCCGCAATCCTATCCGCCGTATTTCCGTCCCAAAGCTCAGGGATTTCGCCTTTTTTCCAGTTGCCTGCAAAAATATCCTTTAGAGGTTCTATCAGTTTATTCGGGTCGGTGCCGATGAGTTGGTTGGTGCCTACGGTACAAGTCTCTGGTCTTTCTGTAGAGTCTCTCAGCGTCAGGCATGGCACCTTCATGACGGTGGTTTCTTCCGTGATACCACCAGAATCGGTAATGACCACCTTGGCATTTTTAACTAAATAGTTGAATTCCAAATAACCCATGGGTTCGGAGAGGATGATATTCTCAGGCTGCAAATCAAGGCTTTCATACACTTTGCGGGTACGTGGATGTATCGGAAAGATTATTTTGTTGGGTGCCACCGTTTCACTGACTATTTTGACGAGATGAAGTAGATTAGCAGGATCATCGACATTGGCAGGCCGATGCAGGGTCATCACAATGTATGCTTGCTCTTTTAGTCCATTTTCAGCCCAAATCTTAGGTTGTTTGAGCCGAGTAATATTCTTGAGCAGGGTATCTATCATGGTATTGCCCACAAAGAAAATCTTTTCCTCCTTTATGCCTTCCCTTCTTAGGTTTTGGTTGGCTACCTCAGATGTGGTAAAGAAATAATTGGTAATGGCGTCGGTGACCTTCCTGTTGATTTCTTCGGGCATGGTTTCGTCATAAGAGCGAATACCACCTTCAATATGTGCTACGTCTATATGGAGTTTTCTGGCAGCAATGGAACAAGCCATGGTGGAAGTCACGTCACCTACGACGATACAAAGATTAGAGGGTTTTTCTAGTAAAATTTGTTCATAAGCCACCATTATCTTGGCGGTTTGTTCAGCCTGAGTACCTGAGCCAACCTGCAAGTTGATGTCTGGATGGGGTATGCCCAGCTCATCAAAGAAGGTCTCGCTCATATTCTTGTCATAATGCTGACCGGTATGTATTAGGCGGAAGTTTATTCCTTTTTGTTCGAAATGGTGGCTCTTAAAAGCGTCGATAATGGGAGCAATCTTCATGAAGTTGGGGCGTGCTCCTGCAATAATATCTATGAGTTTTGACATGGGTGCTATTAAAAATTCAAAATTAATGGAATATAATTAAACTCTGATTCTTGAAAGGTTAAACATTAAGTAAATAAGTATAGAAAATATCTTAATTTTCTTAATATCTTAATGCACTTCATGTTAAAAAAAATAGCCTCAAATGTTTAACATTAAGAGAATTAAGGGCATTGAGGAATCAAAATATCTAAATGCTTTTAAT
>NZ_RJUD01000082.1 GCF_024343675.1 Lacihabitans sp. CS3-21 | reverse complement strand
TCCTTAAATTGAGAAACTATTTTTACCACAGAGTGCTCAGAGTTATGCACGGAGGGGCACTGAGTATTTGAATCCTTGTGTCTTTTGTGGAATAGCAGGCTATCTTAATGCATAACCATTGAGGAAGTTTTTAATATTAAGTTTATTAAAAGCATTTAGATATTTTGATTCCTTAATGCCCTTAATTCTCTTAATGTTAAACATTTGAGGCTATTTTTTTTAACATGAAGTGCATTAAGATATTAAGAAAATTAAGATATTTTCTATACTTATTTACTTAATGTTTAACCTTTCAAGAATCAGAGTTTAATTATATTCCATTAATTTTGAATTTTTAATAGCACCCATGTCAAAACTCATAGATATTATTGCAGGAGCACGCCCCAACTTCATGAAGATTGCTCCCATTATCGACGCTTTTAAGAGCCACCATTTCGAACAAAAAGGAATAAACTTCCGCCTAATACATACCGGTCAGCATTATGACAAGAATATGAGCGAGACCTTCTTTGATGAGCTGGGCATACCCCATCCAGACATCAACTTGCAGGTTGGCTCAGGTACTCAGGCTGAACAAACCGCCAAGATAATGGTGGCTTATGAACAAATTTTACTAGAAAAACCCTCTAATCTTTGTATCGTCGTAGGTGACGTGACTTCCACCATGGCTTGTTCCATTGCTGCCAGAAAACTCCATATAGACGTAGCACATATTGAAGGTGGTATTCGCTCTTATGACGAAACCATGCCCGAAGAAATCAACAGGAAGGTCACCGACGCCATTACCAATTATTTCTTTACCACATCTGAGGTAGCCAACCAAAACCTAAGAAGGGAAGGCATAAAGGAGGAAAAGATTTTCTTTGTGGGCAATACCATGATAGATACCCTGCTCAAGAATATTACTCGGCTCAAACAACCTAAGATTTGGGCTGAAAATGGACTAAAAGAGCAAGCATACATTGTGATGACCCTGCATCGGCCTGCCAATGTCGATGATCCTGCTAATCTACTTCATCTCGTCAAAATAGTCAGTGAAACGGTGGCACCCAACAAAATAATCTTTCCGATACATCCACGTACCCGCAAAGTGTATGAAAGCCTTGATTTGCAGCCTGAGAATATCATCCTCTCCGAACCCATGGGTTATTTGGAATTCAACTATTTAGTTAAAAATGCCAAGGTGGTCATTACCGATTCTGGTGGTATCACGGAAGAAACCACCGTCATGAAGGTGCCATGCCTGACGCTGAGAGACTCTACAGAAAGACCAGAGACTTGTACCGTAGGCACCAACCAACTCATCGGCACCGACCCGAATAAACTGATAGAACCTCTAAAGGATATTTTTGCAGGCAACTGGAAAAAAGGCGAAATCCCTGAGCTTTGGGACGGAAATACGGCGGATAGGATTGCGGAGATATTGGAAAGGATTGTATAGTGAATAGTTTTTAGGCTATTGGTTAGTTCGAGCGTGCCAGTTCGATTGTTCCTTGTTAGTTCGAGCGGTAGTCGAGAACACGTTTTCAAATGCCAAATACAACGTCAGTTCGAGCATTTCGAAATTTGATTTGCTAAAATCAAATGAAGAAACGGCCTTAGGTCTGGGCGGCG
>NZ_RJUD01000081.1 GCF_024343675.1 Lacihabitans sp. CS3-21 | reverse complement strand
TTTGTGTAGTCCGTTGTAAAATTTCGCCACGATAATTTTTTTTACATGCAAAATGCCAAAAAAGAAATTTACAGGGGGCCGCCTAGGTAGGATCATTTCGGACTGCCGATGCTGCACAAAAAGTGTTTTTTTTGACGGTTGGCCGCTGCCATTCTTTTTTTTCGAACGGTGCGACGACTCGCAAAAAGAATGCCCGCCTGGCAAGGCACGCAATGTATATAATTTAGGCTAGTTTCTAAGTCTGAAACTTTAGTTATTAACTATCAAAAAATAATTTCCAAAAATCATCTCAAACCAACAATCCAATTGTTTTAGCATGTTGAATGGCTTCATCAGTATGTTGCGACTGAAAGGTTTTTATAGATTTATTTTGTATTGAATTTAGGGTTTCAGTAGTAAAATCTGCTTTTTCCAAACTAATATTTCGAATATAAACCGCCACAATCTGCTCAGGATATTTATTGGCTATGGAGGCATAAATTTGCGGGTCACTTTGCGAATTATCGCCAAGCAATACGAACCTTTGTCTCGGAAAAGCCTTCAGAATTCTCGTCACCCTGTTGAGCTTTCCTTCGTGTTTGGTTTTGCCTGTTTTCAACAATTGATACCACTTCTTTATATTATTCAACAAAAAAGCCCCTTTTGGCAAGCCGTTGTGCTTAAAAAAAGCATTCAAATCATCATATAGATTCCACTCGCTACTCGAAACATAGAAAAAAGGATTCGGCACGTTTGGTTCTGTATGGGTAAGAGCCAGCAACTTGTAAAATTTCACCACATCGGCAAAAGTTTTGCGGCTACGTGGATTTTTGGTGAACATCACCCGGAGTTTTTTACCTGTGTGGGCCGAATGCGAAACCAAAACGGTATCGTCTATATCCGAAATGAAACCATATTGTGTAGCATGTGGAACAAATAGCTTTCCTTCTCCACTAGTTTTCTTATATCCCTGACCATCAACCAAATGCACTTCAATCAAATGCCAACCCGCGTCTATTTCAAAATCCGATTGCCACTCAAATTTAAAAAAACCATCCACCTCAGTGGTGGCATGAAGTGTTTGATTTTGCCACTGCAAACTCAATTGTACATGTGGTACAGGTTTAACTAAAAATAATCTGGCTAAATGTATAATATTACTGATGGGATTATTGTTAAATTTACTCGGACGCACAGATTTCCCAGCCAAAACATGACCATACACTACCAGGTTATTTTGGTGTCCATAACCATGATATACTTTTACAGTTGCAACAGCATGTTCAATTTCATTTTTCATTATGACATCAAAAAACTTAAAAGTACTTTTTGTAATTAATGCTGGTTCAGGCAATAATACGATTGACTGGACCTCCTTGGTTACCAATTATTTTTCAAATCTTAGCAACACCATAGATTTTTACAATCTCACACCAACTTGCAACATTTCAACCATAAAAGCAAAGATAAAGTTGTTTAAACCTGATTGTGTGGCTGCAGTCGGTGGTGATGGTACCATAAAACTGGTGGCTGAATGTTTGATAAAAACCAAAATCCTTTTGGGCATCATTCCAGCCGGATCAGCCAACGGACTTGCAAAGGAACTCGGAATAAGTGAAAATCCTACAAAAGCTTTGGATATACTCTTGCAGGCTTTCTCAAAAAAGATTCATATCACACGAATCAATGAGCAACTCTGCATTCATTTGAGTGATAT
>NZ_RJUD01000080.1 GCF_024343675.1 Lacihabitans sp. CS3-21 | reverse complement strand
TTTGTGTAGTCCGTTGTAAAATTTCGCCACGATAATTTTTTTTACATGCAAAATGCCAAAAAAGAAATTTACAGGGGGCCGCCTAGGTAGGATCATTTCGGACTGCCGATGCTGCACAAAAAGTGTTTTTTTTGACGGTTGGCCGCTGCCATTCTTTTTTTTCGAACGGTGCGACGACTCGCAAAAAGAATGCCCGCCTGGCAAGGCACGCAATGTATATAATTTAGGATAGTTTCTAAGTCTGAAACTTTAGTTATTAACTATCAAAAAATAATTTCCAAAAATCATCTCAAACCAACAATCCAATTGTTTTAGCATGTTGAATGGCTTCATCAGTATGTTGCGACTGAAAGGTTTTTATAGATTTATTTTGTATTGAATTTAGGGTTTCAGTAGTAAAATCTGCTTTTTCCAAACTAATATTTCGAATATAAACCGCCACAATCTGCTCAGGATATTTATTGGCTATGGAGGCATAAATTTGCGGGTCACTTTGCGAATTATCGCCAAGCAATACGAACCTTTGTCTCGGAAAAGCCTTCAGAATTCTCGTCACCCTGTTGAGCTTTCCTTCGTGTTTGGTTTTGCCTGTTTTCAACAATTGATACCACTTCTTTATATTATTCAACAAAAAAGCCCCTTTTGGCAAGCCGTTGTGCTTAAAAAAAGCATTCAAATCATCATATAGATTCCACTCGCTACTCGAAACATAGAAAAAAGGATTCGGCACGTTTGGTTCTGTATGGGTAAGAGCCAGCAACTTGTAAAATTTCACCACATCGGCAAAAGTTTTGCGGCTACGTGGATTTTTGGTGAACATCACCCGGAGTTTTTTACCTGTGTGGGCCGAATGCGAAACCAAAACGGTATCGTCTATATCCGAAATGAAACCATATTGTGTAGCATGTGGAACAAATAGCTTTCCTTCTCCACTAGTTTTCTTATATCCCTGACCATCAACCAAATGCACTTCAATCAAATGCCAACCCGCGTCTATTTCAAAATCCGATTGCCACTCAAATTTAAAAAAACCATCCACCTCAGTGGTGGCATGAAGTGTTTGATTTTGCCACTGCAAACTCAATTGTACATGTGGTACAGGTTTAACTAAAAATAATCTGGCTAAATGTATAATATTACTGATGGGATTATTGTTAAATTTACTCGGACGCACAGATTTCCCAGCCAAAACATGACCATACACTACCAGGTTATTTTGGTGTCCATAACCATGATATACTTTTACAGTTGCAACAGCATGTTCAATTTCATTTTTCATTATGACATCAAAAAACTTAAAAGTACTTTTTGTAATTAATGCTGGTTCAGGCAATAATACGATTGACTGGACCTCCTTGGTTACCAATTATTTTTCAAATCTTAGCAACACCATAGATTTTTACAATCTCACACCAACTTGCAACATTTCAACCATAAAAGCAAAGATAAAGTTGTTTAAACCTGATTGTGTGGCTGCAGTCGGTGGTGATGGTACCATAAAACTGGTGGCTGAATGTTTGATAAAAACCAAAATCCTTTTGGGCATCATTCCAGCCGGATCAGCCAACGGACTTGCAAAGGAACTCGGAATAAGTGAAAATCCTACAAAAGCTTTGGATATACTCTTGCAGGCTTTCTCAAAAAAGATTCATATCACACGAATCAATGAGCAACTCTGCATTCATTTGAGTGATAT
>NZ_RJUD01000079.1 GCF_024343675.1 Lacihabitans sp. CS3-21 | reverse complement strand
TAATATAGTTAGTTTTGAAAAAACTCGGTCTTTATTTTACTTTTCTGATTCTTTTTATTTCCTGTGAGGAACCGGTACCTGCTCCTCTTCCAATTCCTAATCCCAAATTGGTGGTTTCAAAAAATCAAGTCGATCTTGGTGATATAAAATCAAGTTCGAAAGGACATTTTAGACTAAAAAAAGACGGCATTGGCGTTATTAAGTATACGATTACTTCAAATAAGAATTGGCTAGTACTTGATTCTAAAGATGGTTCACTAAGTTTTTTAGCAGATACAGTTAAGTTTCATGTAGATTTATTAGCCAAAGATTTAATAGAAGCTGACAATAACGCTACTTTAACTGTAAAGTCAACAGTAAATGATGTCCCAGTTCCTGATTATCAGATTGAAGTAAAAGGTAAATTTGTGCCAACGATTCTCCAAACTAACACAAATGCTATTTCACTTGGCACAATAAAAAAGGCGGTGTCAGTCAAAATTAATTTTAAAAAGATAGGACTTGAGAATTTGAGCTATGATGCAGTTACTGACAAATCGTGGGTAAAATTGGGTAAAAATAATGGAAATGTAGCTTCTACTGACTCTATTGCGGTTAGCATTGATCCTACATCACTGCCTGCGGGACCCTTTGAGGCAAAAGTGACCATTACACCAAAAGTACTAGGTGTATTAGGTAAGCCGAGCGTGGTAACTATCTCTGGAATTTATGACGATACCATCACAGGCACCATTGAGGGCCATGTATTAACAAAAAATGAAACATGGACTGGAAATGTAAATCTTAATGGGGATATAACAGTACCTAAGGGGCTTTCACTGACTATTAAGCCTGGTACAATCATAAAAATTAAAAAACTTCCGACTCCATTGGTAATCAATATTTTAGGTAAACTCGTTGCTAATGGAGAATCATCCAAAATTATTGAATTCAGGTCGAACGAAACGGTCACAACTGACGGAGATTGGGGTGGGATAGTGTCTGAATATGACTTGGAGGTGTCTTATGCTTTAATAAAAAATGCCAAAGTGGCCTTAAATTTTGAAAAGGTTTCATTGTCATCATTTGGAACAGCTTTGCCCAATATACATCATGTATTTTTCGATAATTGTGTTATTGGTATTTTAGACCTAAAATCAAATCTGGAATCAACCTTGAAAAATTTAAGTTTTAGAGATATTTATTTCTTCAGCTTAAAATTTGCCAGTACCAAAAAAGTAAATATTCAGGATTGTGAGTTTCTGGGAGACTACTGTTATATAGATGTAAATGTTTCTAGTGATAATAGTGCTATAAATTTTTTAAACTGCAATTTCGCCAAAAAGAAATTTAGTCATCAAACACACTTGGAGGTTATTGCTGGTTTTAAAAACAATACCATGACAGCCTCTAATTGCTTTCAATTGGCGTTCGATCAGGCAGTATTAGTGAATGGTAATAAGTTTACTGCCACAAGTTCAAGTAGCTTTGCCAATGTAAATATTGGTTGCGGTTTTATGAACAGATATCCTCAAGGTAGAATTAGGGCAAAATAAAAGAGGCTTTTGAGCCTCTTTCTTTTAGTTTACATATTTCCTTAAAGCCTCTAAAAACCTATCTGCTTCAGCCTTGGTAAGTGCCAAACTCGGCAATAGTCGGATGGTATTTGCACCAGCTACGCCTGTGAAGATATGGTCTTCATAAAGTAACTTATTTCTAATTTCACCTACAGATTCCTTAAGTTCTATACCTATCATAAGCCCAGTGCCTCTGATCTCTTTAACGTTTTTAAGTTTGGCTAATTCAGTTAAAAGATACGTGCCGATTTTGGCAGCATTTTCTACCAATTTTTCCTTTTTGATAACATCCAAAACCGCTCTCGCTGCAGCACAAGC
>NZ_RJUD01000078.1 GCF_024343675.1 Lacihabitans sp. CS3-21 | reverse complement strand
GACTATAACTTTATGATATTGCGGGCATTTACGGCCAATGTCAACGATAGAATCACCAATATCAGCGAGCTGTCCAACAAAGTGGCGTTCTTTTTTAATGACAAAAAACTGATAACCGTCCATAGAAATGAGTTTGCGTTTCTCAAGAATTTAGAGGTGAGCTGCACCACCTCTGAGGAGCTTTTGATAGCCATCATGCACAAAATGATCGATACCTTTGAGGAGCCTTCGAGCCATTTGAGCAACCAAGTGGATGATTTTGAGAAGCATATTTTCCTAAAAAACGATGCCAAGATTTCTCTCGAGGATTTGTATTTTCAGAAATCCCAAACCCGAATTTCGAAGAAACTCTTACAAATAACCCAGGGGGTAATCAACGAAATGGAGGTAAGCCCTGCGTCGAAGTCGGCACTGCAAGATATAAAAGACCGCCTGCTGAGCCTTATCCTTACCTACGACGAAGTGGCCGACGACTCCGTCAACCTCATGAATACCTACCTGTCGGTCAGTGCCCAAAAAAGCAACGATGTGATGAAACTGCTGACCATATTCTCGGCTTTCTTTTTGCCCTTGACATTTATTGTGGGTATTTACGGCATGAACTTCGAAAACATGCCCGAGCTTCAGTGGCAGTCGGGATATTTTATGACTTTGGGGGTGATGGCCGTAGTGGCGGCGGTCATATATGTGTGGTTTAAGCGTAAACGGATTATTTGAAGTATAAAGGAAATTAATAATAAAAAAAACAATGCGAATACTATTTACAGGAGGCTCAGGAAAGGCCGGAAGGCATGTGATACCTTATTTGTTGGAGCAAGGCCATCAGGTGCTGAATGTGGATCTTACGCCGCTGCACCATCCAGGGGTGCATAACCTCCTAGCCGATATCACCGATTCAGGTCAGATGTTTAATGCCATGAGCTCTTACACAGGCCTGCACGAGCTGGAGGGTGGCGAGGGCATAGCCCGATTTGACGCCGTGGTGCATTTTGCGGCCGTGCCGCGAATCCTCATCAAACCCGACAACGAGACTTTTAGGGTAAATACGGTGGGTACCTACAATGTGATAGAGGCAGCTGTAAAGTTGGGCATCAAAAAGATCATCATTGCCTCGTCGGAGACCACCTACGGCATCTGTTTTGCGGATGGCGTCACCGACCCCAAAGTGCTGCCATTGGAGGAAGATTATGACGTGGACCCGATGGACAGTTATGGTTTGTCGAAGGTAGTGAACGAAAAAACGGCACGGAGCTTTCAACTACGCTCGGGCTTTGATATATATGCCTTGCGTATCGGCAATGTGATAGAGCCGCATGAATACGCCGAACTGTTTCCGCATTATTTCAGAAATCCTGAAGTCCGTCGCCGCAATGCGTTCTGTTATATCGATGCCCGTGATTTGGGGCAGATAGTGGATCTTTGCTTGAAGAAAGACGGCTTGGGTTATCAGGTTTTTAATGCGGGTAACGACCACAATGGTGCGGTATTGAACAACAAGGAATTGCTCGAAAGGTTTTTCCCGAATGTACCTCTCAGCCGAGAACTTGACGAAACCGAGGCCTTATTCTCCAACCGCAAAATCCGCGAAATGTTGGGCTTTAAGGAGCAGCACAATTGGCGGAGGTATGTGGAGTGGGAGGATTAGTGTATTAGTTATTGGTTGATTTGTTATTGGTGTATTAGTTACTGGTTGATTGGTTATTGGTAAATCGGCCACTGAGCACAATGAAATTCAGATGATAATCTGACTGAAATTGCGATCGATAGATCTCGAAGTGGGTTATTGGTTAATCGGCCACTGAGCACAATGAAATTCAGATGATAATCTGAATGAAATTGCGATCGATAGATCTCGAAGTGGGTCACTGTTTAAGCTATTCCACAAAGGCACACAAAAAATG
>NZ_RJUD01000077.1 GCF_024343675.1 Lacihabitans sp. CS3-21 | reverse complement strand
ATTAGCGTCTTAAAGAGAAAATGTTAAGACTTATTGCTTTGAAGTTTGGTAATCAACCAGCCAACTCCAACAATCGTTAACGTGCCAAATGCTACAGTCATTTTAGGTTCCAAATTGGTTTTGAAGCTTTCTGGCAAATAGGTTTGAAGGGATAAATAAGCGATTACGACCACTCCTACCAAAGTTCCTCCAATAGCGGCCACCTTTCCAGCATTTTTCACCAAAAAACCCAGCAAAAATATACCCAACATGCCTCCTGCGAATATTCCAGAGAGTTTCCACCAAATATCTAAAATACTTTTGGCTCCTATCATGGCTATTCCGAAACTGATTCCCAGCAAACCAAAACAAACTGTAGCAATTCTTAAAACTTTGAGTTGCTGTAAATCATTTAAGTTTTTATGGAAATATCGTGTGTAAAAATCCTTCAAAAAAACTGTGGCCGAGCTGTTCATACTGCTGCTCATGGTACTCATGGCTGCTGAAAGTAAAGCCGCCATCAACAATCCCAAAAGACCCGTCGGGATTTTGGTTTTGATAAAATGAGGCAAAACTCTGTCACCATAATCTGCTGGTTGTAAATCAGTAAATGCTATACTTTTTTCGATAGAAACCAATTCTTTCAAACTTTGAATTTGCTCAGGAAAGTGCTGATAATAAACAAACAAAGCAGTACCTACGAAGAAAAACAAGAACGAAACTGGCACATAATAAATCACACATTGCCAAATGCTTTTCTGTGCGTCTTTGGTATTTTGAGCAGTGTGGTAGCGTTGAATGTAGTTTTGATCCACTCCGAAATTAACCAAGTTTATAAAAAATCCATACACAAAAACCACCCAAAACGAACTTTGAGTAAAATCTGGCTTAAAGGAACCTAGGCTAAATTTGTCTTTTGCAAGTCCCTCATTTACAATTGTTTGAATATCAATGGCATACAAAATTATTCCTAAAATAAGTAACGCTCCCATAGTTTTCAGAACGGCTTGTACCACTTCCGTCCAAATAACTGCTTCCATCCCTCCAAAAACGGTATAAACAATCACACAAACACCCGAAAAAACGATAATCAAAGGTATTTCAAAACCTGTCAAAGCATTGATAGCGATGGCAATTGCATAAAAAATGGTTCCCATTCTTGCCAATTGTGTAAGGATAAAACAGAGCATGACATAACTTCTTGCCCAAGACCCAAAACGTTTTTCGAGATGTGTATATGCACTGATTTCACCAGAATTTCGATAAAAACTTACGAAAAACTTGGAAGAGAAATAAGCCGCAAAAGGCATTGAAATACTAAATACGAAGGGATTCCAGTTGCTTCCGAATGATTTTCCAGGATCGCCCAAAAAAGTTATTGCACTTAAAAAAGTAGCGTAAAAACTCATACCAATCGCCCAACCTGGAATGGTGCTGGAGGCTGTGGTAAATTGAGCTGTACTCTTGTTTTTTCTAGAAAAATATACACCAATACCCACCATGGCAAGCAGATAAAGTACAATTATGGAAATGTCTAAGAGGGCCATTTTTTATTTTTATAGGGTTGAATATTAAATTTGGGTTTGTCTTCGACTCATTTCGGCAAGCTCAATGGCCATCGCTAAGACAACGCATTGGACACTGAGCGGAGCCGAAGTGCCGTCATTTCATCG
>NZ_RJUD01000076.1 GCF_024343675.1 Lacihabitans sp. CS3-21 | reverse complement strand
CGTTCCTGATGGGTCATAGGTCAAAGTAGCTACTTGTACTGGGGTCAATACTTGGCCTACCGTTGCTGCTACTCCACCTACATATAAGGTTCCCAATGTTGGTAAACTTTCAATTCTGTAGTTGGCTATTGTGCCATCTGCATCCGTCGCTGTCAAAGCATTGATCGCCGTTTGCCCTGCTGTTGAAGCTATCGGTGCATTGGTATCGTTGTTGGCTACTGGAGGATTGTTGGTAAAATTGATGGTAACAGTAGCAGGTGTAGGGTCAACTAGACCTGTATTATCAAAAAAAGCATAATCAAAAACCACTGTTCCAACACTTGGAAATGAAGGATCAAGCGTTAATAAAGTTGAATTATAACTTGCTATTACTTGCTCATCTATAACAGCAATACCATTGTAATACAATGTTCCATTTAAAGGCAACTCTTTAATAATGATAGAATTAGTTACCCCTAAACTTCCATCCTCAGGATCAGAGCCGCTTAAAGTTGGAATAGTAACTGTATTCGTACCAGTCGGATTCAAAAATGTTCCAGATGCTGTATTTGAACTTGGTAACTGATTTAAACCAAAATTTACTCCTGTAATATTTGAAGCTACAACCGTAATGGGCGTATCACCTGAAGGGGTTCCATCTCCACTAGCTGCTGTACCTTCACCAATAGTATAATAACCTGTTGGAAAAGCAATAACTGGGGCCGGGTTTCCGAGAACACCTGTATTTGTACTTATCCTTACTGTAAAGCTACCAGAATCTATATTGTTGAAAATGTATGTTCCATCCGAATTTACAGTAGCAATGGCAACTACATTACCTAAAGTATTCACCAAATAAGCGTATAACCCTCCAAAGTTCGAACCTGTTCCATTAATTAATGAATTATTTAAACCATTTGCATCGCTATACACATTACCTTGAATACTAATACAGTAAGGTAACCTGAAGTTTAATGTTCCAGATTGCTCTTCCAAACCCCAAAACCAAGTATTGATAGTACGTAAATTACCAAAGTCATCATTTGCATTTGAAGGCGTATCTGAGCCTTCTCCACCAGGAAGAACAGGTGGTACAAGTAAAGAGCTTCCATAAGTTCCATTCCAACCGTGGCCTGGAGAATCTTGTCCTAGAACACTGTTATCCACACCTGCTCCAGTAGTATTATTTGCATGGTTGGTTAAACTAGCATCGTCCCAATACATCCTGAGATTTGGAACTGAAACTGGAGAAACAGCCGAGAGTGTAAACCCGTTTCGGTTCATTTCAGCATCGTATAAAGGCAAATTTATTCTACCTCTTAACATGCTAATTTGAGAAGTTACTGTTGTATTTGGCGAAAGTACATTCCCAAGACCGTCTAAACCATCCCATGGCATGAGATGGCTACCTGCAGTAACACCAAATGCCTCCAATATCCTATCCGTTGTACCCTCTTGAAATCCTGCGGTACCATTAACATCTAATAAAAATTTTACATCACCATCGACGTTGGTAAAATATGGAATAAAATATGCACCAGCACAACCAGTTACGTTACCATTGAGCGTTGGAGCGGCA
>NZ_RJUD01000075.1 GCF_024343675.1 Lacihabitans sp. CS3-21 | reverse complement strand
TATCCGTCGCTGTCAAAGCATTTATCGCCGTTTGACCTGCTGTTGAAGCTATCGGTGCATTGGTATCGTTGTTGGCTACTGGAGGATTGTTGGTAAAATTGATGGTAACAGTAGCAGGTGTAGGGTCAACTAGACCTGTATTATCAAAAAAAGCATAATCAAAAACCACTGTTCCAACACTTGGAAATGAAGGATCAAGCGTTAATAAAGTTGAATTATAACTTGCTATTACTTGCTCATCTATAACAGCAATACCATTGTAATACAATGTTCCATTTAAAGGCAACTCTTTAATAATGATAGAATTAGTTACCCCTAAACTTCCATCCTCAGGATCAGAGCCGCTTAAAGTTGGAATAGTAACTGTATTCGTACCAGTCGGATTCAAAAATGTTCCAGATGCTGTATTTGAACTTGGTAACTGATTTAAACCAAAATTTACTCCTGTAATATTTGAAGCTACAACCGTAATGGGCGTATCACCTGAAGGGGTTCCATCTCCACTAGCTGCTGTACCTTCACCAATAGTATAATAACCTGTTGGAAAAGCAATAACTGGGGCCGGGTTTCCGAGAACACCTGTATTTGTACTTATCCTTACTGTAAAGCTACCAGAATCTATATTGTTGAAAATGTATGTTCCATCCGAATTTACAGTAGCAATGGCAACTACATTACCTAAAGTATTCACCAAATAAGCGTATAACCCTCCAAAGTTCGAACCTGTTCCATTAATTAATGAATTATTTAAACCATTTGCATCGCTATACACATTACCTTGAATACTAATACAGTAAGGTAACCTGAAGTTTAATGTTCCAGATTGCTCTTCCAAACCCCAAAACCAAGTATTGATAGTACGTAAATTACCAAAGTCATCATTTGCATTTGAAGGCGTATCTGAGCCTTCTCCACCAGGAAGAACAGGTGGTACAAGTAAAGAGCTTCCATAAGTTCCATTCCAACCGTGGCCTGGAGAATCTTGTCCTAGAACACTGTTATCCACACCTGCTCCAGTAGTATTATTTGCATGGTTGGTTAAACTAGCATCGTCCCAATACATCCTGAGATTTGGAACTGAAACTGGAGAAACAGCCGAGAGTGTAAACCCGTTTCGGTTCATTTCAGCATCGTATAAAGGCAAATTTATTCTACCTCTTAACATGCTAATTTGAGAAGTTACTGTTGTATTTGGCGAAAGTACATTCCCAAGACCGTCTAAACCATCCCATGGCATGAGATGGCTACCTGCAGTAACACCAAATGCCTCCAATATCCTATCCGTTGTACCCTCTTGAAATCCTGCGGTACCATTAACATCTAATAAAAATTTTACATCACCATCGACGTTGGTAAAATATGGAATAAAATATGCACCAGCACAACCAGTTACGTTACCATTGAGCGTTGGAGCGGCA
>NZ_RJUD01000074.1 GCF_024343675.1 Lacihabitans sp. CS3-21 | reverse complement strand
TCCATTTTTTCTCAAAATGCACTTACAAACGCAAAGGTATAAATTTTAGCTTAATTGTAATAACCAATCTTTCTAATTTTGATTATTCGGCAAAAAAAAAGCCCATGAAAATGAATGCATGGGCTTTCTGTGGTTAGGCATCTTCGTTGACTTTTTTACGCACTTTTCGCTTTATTTGCGATTTTTTAGTGCCTCCAGCCATCTGATACTGATTGGAGTCTTTGCCAAATTTGGCTGCCACTCCAGTGAGAATTCGTTCTGAGAAATCTCTTAGGGCTTTCTCTTTACTTTCCAAGTTGTTTTTGAGCTCATCAGCAACCGAAAGATGCGTATTGTAGGTGTTTAACACCGCTTCTACATCGTCAATAGCTGTTTGAAATTCAACAACTGTAAGACCGTTACCTAGGTCTAAATCTGTGGCAATGGATTTCAATCCTGAAATCCTTTGTACCGCTTGTGCCATAGCCACGCTGGCTTTCTTTCTGTAGCTCATTGTTTTAGCGTATAAAAAGTTAAAAAAAACCGGTACGCAGTATATGAATATCAAAAGAAATGACGTAGTATTGAAATTCGAACTTCAATGTACGCATTACAAAGGGTCTTTTTCCTCGCGAGAAAAAGGCCTTTTTTTGTGTTCAAAACACTTTTGTTACCGAGCTATACAAATACTTATAGCCTAAACTAAAAATGGAAAAATAACTTAGAAACATTGCGAACCTAGTTTAGAAATACATTTGGTATACAACCAAAGCTCAAAACCTGATTGGAAACAATATTTTGTTAATAAAAGAATTGCTCTATTAAGTTTGAAAGTTTTAATACATCATTAAAGACTTTACAAAACAAGATTGGCATCTTTAAAAACTAAATAAGAACATTTGATAATAAACATCAAACTTCTGAAGTCTAAGTTGTTCCAAAATAAACAAGTCAAAAAACTCACCAACGCTACCCCTCATTAACTTACAGGATCGTGCTAGTTTACAATTTCATCTCCTACTTTCGCTGATTTCAAGTCTATTAAACGAAAAATCCTGCAAAACACTCGTTTTAATTGTTTAATTTTTTGTTTGGTTTCTCATGGTGCTAAAGTTTGAAAGTGTTTTTGTGAAACAAGAACAAGTTTTAGCAATGAATTTATGTTTTTATATGACAAAAGCTTCACATCTTCAATGTATCCGCTTAAACCATATACACAAAATTAATCGCCAAAATTAATCCCAAAAACAATTTTCGAAATAAACAAAAAATAATTTGAATAAGTCTATATTTTCATCATAAAGTACAATTTTTGGCGAATTTGAAGAGATCATAAAAGCTATCAAGGCCATAAAGAGGCCAAATACGCTATATAAGGAACCCCTATCTTGGTATTT
>NZ_RJUD01000073.1 GCF_024343675.1 Lacihabitans sp. CS3-21 | reverse complement strand
TAGCTCATTGTTTTAGCGTATAAAAAGTTAAAAAAAACCGGTACGCAGTATATGAATATCAAAAGAAATGACGTAGTATTGAAATTCGAACTTCAATGTACGCATTACAAAGGGTCTTTTTCCTCGCGAGAAAAAGGCCTTTTTTTGTGTTCAAAACACTTTTGTTACCGAGCTATACAAATACTTATAGCCTAAACTAAAAATGGAAAAATAACTTAGAAACATTGCGAACCTAGTTTAGAAATACATTTGGTATACAACCAAAGCTCAAAACCTGATTGGAAACAATATTTTGTTAATAAAAGAATTGCTCTATTAAGTTTGAAAGTTTTAATACATCATTAAAGACTTTACAAAACAAGATTGGCATCTTTAAAAACTAAATAAGAACATTTGATAATAAACATCAAACTTCTGAAGTCTAAGTTGTTCCAAAATAAACAAGTCAAAAAACTCACCAACGCTACCCCTCATTAACTTACAGGATCGTGCTAGTTTACAATTTCATCTCCTACTTTCGCTGATTTCAAGTCTATTAAACGAAAAATCCTGCAAAACACTCGTTTTAATTGTTTAATTTTTTGTTTGGTTTCTCATGGTGCTAAAGTTTGAAAGTGTTTTTGTGAAACAAGAACAAGTTTTAGCAATGAATTTATGTTTTTATATGACAAAAGCTTCACATCTTCAATGTATCCGCTTAAACCATATACACAAAATTAATCGCCAAAATTAATCCCAAAAACAATTTTCGAAATAAACAAAAAATAATTTGAATAAGTCTATATTTTCATCATAAAGTACAATTTTTGGCGAATTTGAAGAGATCATAAAAGCTATCAAGGCCATAAAGAGGCCAAATACGCTATATAAGGAACCCCTATCTTGGTATTTTTAATATCAAATTGTATTGGAGGTTTAAAAAAAACAAAAAAGAGTGAATTTAGAGATCATTAAACTTCATAAAAATGGTACAATGCTGAGACATTCTGAGATTCCAATTCGGTAAAAATTCCACCAAAACTTAAAAAGAAAGGTAGTTAAGGGTTGAAATACCTCTTCAATAATAACTATTAGAGAAAACCTTTTAGGTTTTTGGAACTAATTGTTCTTGGCAGTTGAAAACGTGTTCTCGAACGGAACGCCGCCCAGACCTAAGGCCGTTTCTTCATTTGATTTTAGCAAATCAAATTTCGAAATGCTCGAACTGACAAAAGGAGTCGAGATGTACACAGTACTGATTTAAGAACTAGTTGTATTCGGCATTTCCAGACGTGTTCTCGAACGGAACGCCGCCCAGACCTAAGGCCGTTTCTTCATTTGATTTTAGCAAATCAAATTTCGAAATGCTCGAACTGACAAAAGGAGTCGAGATGTACACAGTACTGATTTAAGAACTAGTTGTATTCGGCATTTCCAGACGTGTTCTCGAACGGAACGCCGCCCAGACCTAAGGCCGTTTCTTCATTTGATTTTAGCAAATCAAATTTCGAAATGCTCGAACTGACAAAAGGAGTCGAGATGTACACAGTACTGATTTAAGAACTAGTTGTATTCGGCATTTCCAGACGTGTTCTCGAACGGAACGCCGCCCAGACCTAAGGCCGTTTCTTCATTTGATTTTAGCAAATCAAATTTCGAAATGCTCGAACTGACAGTTGGATTTGAGATGTACACAGTACTGATTTAAGAACTAGTTGTATTCGGCATTTCCAGACGTGTTCTCGAACGGAACGCCGCCCAGACCTAAGGCCGTTTCTTCATTTGATTTTAGCAAATCAAATTTCGAAATGCTCGAACTGACGTTGTATTTGGCATTTGAAAACGTGTTCTCGACTACCGCTCGAACTAACAAGGAACAATCGAACTGGCACGCTCGAACTAACCAATAGCCTAAAAACTATTCACTATACAATCCTTTCCA
>NZ_RJUD01000072.1 GCF_024343675.1 Lacihabitans sp. CS3-21 | reverse complement strand
TTTAATATCAAATTGTATTGGAGGTTTAAAAAAAACAAAAAAGAGTGAATTTAGAGATCATTAAACTTCATAAAAATGGTACAATGCTGAGACATTCTGAGATTCCAATTCGGTAAAAATTCCACCAAAACTTAAAAAGAAAGGTAGTTAAGGGTTGAAATACCTCTTCAATAATAACTATTAGAGAAAACCTTTTAGGTTTTTGGAACTAATTGTTCTTGGCAGTTGAAAACGTGTTCTCGAACGGAACGCCGCCCAGACCTAAGGCCGTTTCTTCATTTGATTTTAGCAAATCAAATTTCGAAATGCTCGAACTGACAAAAGGAGTCGAGATGTACACAGTACTGATTTAAGAACTAGTTGTATTCGGCATTTCCAGACGTGTTCTCGAACGGAACGCCGCCCAGACCTAAGGCCGTTTCTTCATTTGATTTTAGCAAATCAAATTTCGAAATGCTCGAACTGACAAAAGGAGTCGAGATGTACACAGTACTGATTTAAGAACTAGTTGTATTCGGCATTTCCAGACGTGTTCTCGAACGGAACGCCGCCCAGACCTAAGGCCGTTTCTTCATTTGATTTTAGCAAATCAAATTTCGAAATGCTCGAACTGACAAAAGGAGTCGAGATGTACACAGTACTGATTTAAGAACTAGTTGTATTCGGCATTTCCAGACGTGTTCTCGAACGGAACGCCGCCCAGACCTAAGGCCGTTTCTTCATTTGATTTTAGCAAATCAAATTTCGAAATGCTCGAACTGACAAAAGGAGTCGAGATGTACACAGTACTGATTTAAGAACTAGTTGTATTCGGCATTTCCAGACGTGTTCTCGAACGGAACGCCGCCCAGACCTAAGGCCGTTTCTTCATTTGATTTTAGCAAATCAAATTTCGAAATGCTCGAACTGACGTTGTATTTGGCATTTACACAGTACTGATTTAAGAACTAGTTGTATTCGGCATTTCCAGACGTGTTCTCGAACGGAACGCCGCCCAGACCTAAGGCCGTTTCTTCATTTGATTTTAGCAAATCAAATTTCGAAATGCTCGAACTGACAAAAGGAGTCGAGATGTACACAGTACTGATTTAAGAACTAGTTGTATTCGGCATTTCCAGACGTGTTCTCGAACGGAACGCCGCCCAGACCTAAGGCCGTTTCTTCATTTGATTTTAGCAAATCAAATTTCGAAATGCTCGAACTGACAAAAGGAGTCGAGATGTACACAGTACTGATTTAAGAACTAGTTGTATTCGGCATTTCCAGACGTGTTCTCGAACGGAACGCCGCCCAGACCTAAGGCCGTTTCTTCATTTGATTTTAGCAAATCAAATTTCGAAATGCTCGAACTGACAAAAGGAGTCGAGATGTACACAGTACTGATTTAAGAACTAGTTGTATTCGGCATTTCCAGACGTGTTCTCGAACGGAACGCCGCCCAGACCTAAGGCCGTTTCTTCATTTGATTTTAGCAAATCAAATTTCGAAATGCTCGAACTGACAAAAGGAGTCGAGATGTACACAGTACTGATTTAAGAACTAGTTGTATTCGGCATTTCCAGACGTGTTCTCGAACGGAACGCCGCCCAGACCTAAGGCCGTTTCTTCATTTGATTTTAGCAAATCAAATTTCGAAATGCTCGAACTGACAAAAGGAGTCGAGATGTACACAGTACTGATTTAAGAACTAGTTGTATTCGGCATTTCCAGACGTGTTCTCGAACGGAACGCCGCCCAGACCTAAGGCCGTTTCTTCATTTGATTTTAGCAAATCAAATTT
>NZ_RJUD01000071.1 GCF_024343675.1 Lacihabitans sp. CS3-21 | reverse complement strand
TTCAATAATAACTATTAGAGAAAACCTTTTAGGTTTTTGGAACTGACAAAAGGAGTCGAGATGTACACAGTACTGATTTAAGAACTAGTTGTATTCGGCATTTCCAGACGTGTTCTCGAACGGAACGCCGCCCAGACCTAAGGCCGTTTCTTCATTTGATTTTAGCAAATCAAATTTCGAAATGCTCGAACTGACGTTGTATCTAAGGCCGTTTCTTCATTTGATTTTAGCAAATCAAATTTCGAAATGCTCGAACTGACAAAAGGAGTCGAGATGTACACAGTACTGATTTAAGAACTAGTTGTATTCGGCATTTCCAGACGTGTTCTCGAACGGAACGCCGCCCAGACCTAAGGCCGTTTCTTCATTTGATTTTAGCAAATCAAATTTCGAAATGCTCGAACTGACGTTGTATTTGGCAGTTGAAAACGTGTTCTCGAACGGAACGCCGCCCAGACCTAAGGCCGTTTCTTCATTTGATTTTAGCAAATCAAATTTCGAAATGCTCGAACTGACGTTGTATTTGGCATTTGAAAACGTGTTCTCGACTACCGCTCGAACTAACAAGGAACAATCGAACTGGCACGCTCGAACTAACCAATAGCCTAAAAACTATTCACTATACAATCCTTTCCAATATCTCCGCAATCCTATCCGCCGTATTTCCGTCCCAAAGCTCAGGGATTTCGCCTTTTTTCCAGTTGCCTGCAAAAATATCCTTTAGAGGTTCTATCAGTTTATTCGGGTCGGTGCCGATGAGTTGGTTGGTGCCTACGGTACAAGTCTCTGGTCTTTCTGTAGAGTCTCTCAGCGTCAGGCATGGCACCTTCATGACGGTGGTTTCTTCCGTGATACCACCAGAATCGGTAATGACCACCTTGGCATTTTTAACTAAATAGTTGAATTCCAAATAACCCATGGGTTCGGAGAGGATGATATTCTCAGGCTGCAAATCAAGGCTTTCATACACTTTGCGGGTACGTGGATGTATCGGAAAGATTATTTTGTTGGGTGCCACCGTTTCACTGACTATTTTGACGAGATGAAGTAGATTAGCAGGATCATCGACATTGGCAGGCCGATGCAGGGTCATCACAATGTATGCTTGCTCTTTTAGTCCATTTTCAGCCCAAATCTTAGGTTGTTTGAGCCGAGTAATATTCTTGAGCAGGGTATCTATCATGGTATTGCCCACAAAGAAAATCTTTTCCTCCTTTATGCCTTCCCTTCTTAGGTTTTGGTTGGCTACCTCAGATGTGGTAAAGAAATAATTGGTAATGGCGTCGGTGACCTTCCTGTTGATTTCTTCGGGCATGGTTTCGTCATAAGAGCGAATACCACCTTCAATATGTGCTACGTCTATATGGAGTTTTCTGGCAGCAATGGAACAAGCCATGGTGGAAGTCACGTCACCTACGACGATACAAAGATTAGAGGGTTTTTCTAGTAAAATTTGTTCATAAGCCACCATTATCTTGGCGGTTTGTTCAGCCTGAGTACCTGAGCCAACCTGCAAGTTGATGTCTGGATGGGGTATGCCCAGCTCATCAAAGAAGGTCTCGCTCATATTCTTGTCATAATGCTGACCGGTATGTATTAGGCGGAAGTTTATTCCTTTTTGTTCGAAATGGTGGCTCTTAAAAGCGTCGATAATGGGAGCAATCTTCATGAAGTTGGGGCGTGCTCCTGCAATAATATCTATGAGTTTTGACATGGGTGCTATTAAAAATTCAAAATTAATGGAATATAATTAAACTCTGATTCTTGAAAGGTTAAACATTAAGTAAATAAGTATAGAAAATATCTTAATTTTCTTAATATCTTAATGCACTTCATGTTAAAAAAAATAGCCTCAAATGTTTAACATTAAGAGAATTAAGGGCATTTAGGAATCAAAATATCTAAATGCTTTTAATAAACTTAATGTTAAAAACTTCCTCAATGGTGATGCATTAAGATAGCCAGCTATTCCACAAAAAGATACAAAGGTTCAAATACTCAGTGTCACTCCATGCAAAACTCTTAATTCTCTGTGGTAAAAATAGTCCCTCAATAATTAAACATCAAGA
>NZ_RJUD01000070.1 GCF_024343675.1 Lacihabitans sp. CS3-21 | reverse complement strand
GCAGGGTATCTATCATGGTATTGCCCACAAAGAAAATCTTTTCCTCCTTTATGCCTTCCCTTCTTAGGTTTTGGTTGGCTACCTCAGATGTGGTAAAGAAATAATTGGTAATGGCGTCGGTGACCTTCCTGTTGATTTCTTCGGGCATGGTTTCGTCATAAGAGCGAATACCACCTTCAATATGTGCTACGTCTATATGGAGTTTTCTGGCAGCAATGGAACAAGCCATGGTGGAAGTCACGTCACCTACGACGATACAAAGATTAGAGGGTTTTTCTAGTAAAATTTGTTCATAAGCCACCATTATCTTGGCGGTTTGTTCAGCCTGAGTACCTGAGCCAACCTGCAAGTTGATGTCTGGATGGGGTATGCCCAGCTCATCAAAGAAGGTCTCGCTCATATTCTTGTCATAATGCTGACCGGTATGTATTAGGCGGAAGTTTATTCCTTTTTGTTCGAAATGGTGGCTCTTAAAAGCGTCGATAATGGGAGCAATCTTCATGAAGTTGGGGCGTGCTCCTGCAATAATATCTATGAGTTTTGACATGGGTGCTATTAAAAATTCAAAATTAATGGAATATAATTAAACTCTGATTCTTGAAAGGTTAAACATTAAGTAAATAAGTATAGAAAATATCTTAATTTTCTTAATATCTTAATGCACTTCATGTTAAAAAAAATAGCCTCAAATGTTTAACATTAAGAGAATTAAGGGCATTCAGGAATCAAAATATCTAAATGCTTTTAATAAACTTAATGTTAAAAACTTCCTCAATGGTGATGCATTAAGATAGCCAGCTATTCCACAAAAAGATACAAAGGTTCAAATACTCAGTGTCACTCCATGCAAAACTCTTAATTCTCTGTGGTAAAAATAGTCCCTCAATAATTAAACATCAAGAATTTAAGTGCATCAAAAATCTGAATGTTCTTAATATCTTAATGCACTTCATGTTAAAAAAAATAGCCTCAAATGTTTAACATTAAGAGAATTAAGGGCATTCAGGAATCAAAATATCTAAATGCTTTTAATAAACTTAATATTAAAAACTTCCTCAATGGTTATGCATTAAGATAGCCTGCTATTCCACAAAAGACACAAGGATTCAAATACTCAGTGCCCCTCCGTGCATAACTCTGAGCACTCTGTGGTAAAAATAGTTTCTCAATAATTAAACATCAAGAATTTAAGTGCATCAAAAATCTGAATGTTCTTAATATCTTAATGCACTTCATGTTAAAAAAAATAGCCTCAAATGTTTAACATTAAGAGAATTAAGGGCATTCAGGAATCAAAATATCTAAATGCTTTTAATAAACTTAATATTAAAAACTTCCTCAATGGTTATGCATTAAGATAGCCTGCTATTCCACAAAAGACACAAGGATTCAAATACTCAGTGCCCCTCCGTGCATAACTCTGAGCACTCTGTGGTAAAAATAGTTTCTCAATTTAAGGAAACATCAAGAATTTAAGTGCATCAAAAATCTGAATGTTCTTAATATCTTAATGCACTTCATGTTAAAAAAAATAGCCTCAAATGTTTAACATTAAGAGAATTAAGGGCATTTAGGAATCAAAATATCTAAATGCTTTTAATAAACTTAATGTTAAAAACTTCCTCAATGGTGATGCATTAAGATAGCCAGCTATTCCACAAAAAGATACAAAGGTTCAAATACTCAGTGTCACTCCATGCAAAACTCTTAATTCTCTGTGGTAAAAATAGTCCCTCAATAATTAAACATCAAGAATTTAAGTGCATCAAAAATCTGAATGTTCTTAATATCTTAATGCACTT
>NZ_RJUD01000069.1 GCF_024343675.1 Lacihabitans sp. CS3-21 | reverse complement strand
TTCGCCTGGGATGCAAGTCCAATCTATTCCCCGTAGGCAGAGGCGATATTGTAGCCTCCAAAGATGTGAAGTGAAAATTAAGAAGCCTCAAATGCAAATTTGGGGCTTTTTTTTGTGCACAAATTTCTGAGATCTCTACTGTCAGGTCGAGCGTAGTCGAGACCCCGCTTTCATTATAAAAAAAACCTAAATTACTCTAAAAACCTTCATTTTGAATTCAAAATACTTCAATTAGTTAATAAATTCTTCAGGTCACGAAACAACAAACCTTCGAAAATATTTAAATTACCCAAAAGCAGCCAGATAATAAAATATTCATGACCCACATTCAGAAAAAAATATCTCATATATTTGACTCAGTAAACAATATAAGTACCTTCTATGAAATACCTCAGTATATTAGTTTAATAGAAAACATTCGGCTAGCTACCTCAATTTATCTGTTTATATAAGATTTAGCAGTTTTACTAAAATCATGACCGAGCAAGACATATTTTATTTGCGATCCGAAGACAAAATTGAATTTATTCGAATTGATAACTCATATGTTTTTTTTGATGGTGTAGTTTCATTTTTAGCTGGAGTTTGTTCAACTAATTTGCTAATGGACTCTTACCTTACTGAAGCCATAGCATATAAAGAGGGACACTATTTGTTTTTTGAAGGACGAACTAAGGCCACAAACAAGATATACTATTTTTTTCCGTATGATATTTACAAATATTTAATGGACAATAGATGGCCTCAAAGTATAAACATACATTTCAAAGAAAAAACCTTTCCCGACCAAGAAGAAATTAATGGAGGATTAGACGGATTCGCAAAGGTTTTTTTATCACTAGGACAAGCGACATATATTCAATATTGGGAATCAACAAAAGATAAAGTAATTAAAGTATTCGGTACAGATCCGACAAAATGGAATACTATTTTTACATTTGGCTGGTTAGTACGCAATGCATTGGCACATAATTTCAAAGTTACAGTTAATAACCCAAAGATAGATAATATAACATGGAAAGGATTAAGCTTAGGTTATTCAAAAAATGGAATTGATATTTCTGAACAAATAATGTTCATCGAATTAATAATTTTAATGAAAGATATTGAAGATGAGCTCATAAGTTACTGCCTCAAAGATTAATTTTATATTATTTT
>NZ_RJUD01000068.1 GCF_024343675.1 Lacihabitans sp. CS3-21 | reverse complement strand
TATAAATTTTAAAATTCTACGGTATTTGGCAATATATCTACCGCTTATGTCAGGTGAAATGTCTTGATGAGCATGTAAGTATGATAACTCTGTCGCTTGCTCATGAAACCAAAAGATATTCTGATAAAACCTATAAGATTTTTCGTTGTGGCAAATTTCTTTGAATTTCTTAATGTAGTATTTTAAAGAAAATGAAACTATTTCACGTACTATATTTTGGTCTGGAAACGGTCCGAAGCCATATTTCTCGATAATAAGTCTGGAAAGTTCTGTCCTGAATTTTGCTTCAGCTATCTTCTCTCCTTTGAAAATATAATATTTGTCTTTTACAAAATGAATCGACATGGTATCTAGTTTTTATTCTTGGCCATTTAAAGGTTTTTATTTTTGTTAGTTGAGCAGTAATCAAAGGGTGTAAAGCCTTTGGATAAAAATTTATTGCAATGAGCATTAGAAACTACAAAAAATCAAACTAAGCTAAAGTTAAAATAATATAAAATTAATCTTTGAGGCAGTAACTTATGAGCTCATCTTCAATATCTTTCATTAAAATTATTAATTCGATGAACATTATTTGTTCAGAAATATCAATTCCATTTTTTGAATAACCTAAGCTTAATCCTTTCCATGTTATATTATCTATCTTTGGGTTATTAACTGTAACTTTGAAATTATGTGCCAATGCATTGCGTACTAACCAGCCAAATGTAAAAATAGTATTCCATTTTGTCGGATCTGTACCGAATACTTTAATTACTTTATCTTTTGTTGATTCCCAATATTGAATATATGTCGCTTGTCCTAGTGATAAAAAAACCTTTGCGAATCCGTCTAATCCTCCATTAATTTCTTCTTGGTCGGGAAAGGTTTTTTCTTTGAAATGTATGTTTATACTTTGAGGCCATCTATTGTCCATTAAATATTTGTAAATATCATACGGAAAAAAATAGTATATCTTGTTTGTGGCCTTAGTTCGTCCTTCAAAAAACAAATAGTGTCCCTCTTTATATGCTATGGCTTCAGTAAGGTAAGAGTCCATTAGCAAATTAGTTGAACAAACTCCAGCTAAAAATGAAACTACACCATCAAAAAAAACATATGAGTTATCAATTCGAATAAATTCAATTTTGTCTTCGGATCGCAAATAAAATATGTCTTGCTCGGTCATGATTTTAGTAAAACTGCTAAATCTTATATAAACAGATAAATTGAGGTAGCTAGCCGAATGTTTTCTATTAAACTAATATACTGAGGTATTTCATAGAAGGTACTTATATTGTTTACTGAGTCAAATATATGAGATATTTTTTTCTGAATGTGGGTCATGAATATTTTATTATCTGGCTGCTTTTGGGTAATTTAAATATTTTCGAAGGTTTGTTGTTTCGTGACCTGAAGAATTTATTAACTAATTGAAGTATTTTGAATTCAAAATGAAGGTTTTTAGAGTAATTTAGGTTTTTTTTATAATGAAAGCGGGGTCTCGACTACGCTCGACCTGACAGTAGAGATCTCAGAAATTTGTGCACAAAAAAAAGCCCCAAATTTGCATTTGAGGCTTCTTAATTTTCACTTCACATCTTTGGAGGCTACAATATCGCCTCTGCCTACGGGGAATCGATTGGACTGGCATCCCAGGCGAAACGTCGCACCGTCGGAATGCCGCATCACCGTTTTAATCCATGAAAGGGACGTATGCATTTTTAGATTTTACACCAAAGAAAAAGCCTCGGTATTTCTACCAAGGCTTCTAAATTTTCACTTCACAACTTTGTGACCCTACGGGGAATCGAACCCCGGTTTCATCCGTGAAAGGGACGTGTCCTAACCGCTAGACGATAG
>NZ_RJUD01000067.1 GCF_024343675.1 Lacihabitans sp. CS3-21 | reverse complement strand
ACTCTCTGCTACCTATTGAATTCGCAGCCCTAGTAGTTTTATACCCAAAAGCCAAGAATGTTTGTTTGTACCAGGAAAACAAATCGACCGTTACATCAGAAACAAATTCCTTGTTTTTACTACCGATATTGAGCGGCACAAAATCAACTGGCGGTTTGTCTTTGGAAATTAATTTCAAGAAAATAGTTTCATCTTTTGGAAATGCCACCAAAATACCTTCTTTAGCATTGCTAACTTGCACTTTATTGTTCAAAACCTCGCTTTCAAGATTTTTTAAATCAACGCTATAATCCCATGATTTTTTTCCATCAAAATCAAATGTACAAAACAAGCTTTGAGTAAATTTATAATTGTTAAAATCCCGCACAGTTCTGTAGTTTTCACCCAAATGCAATAGTGAATTTCTAGAATAATTTATCGCATTTTTGTACTCTGGATAATATACCTCGCCTACCAATAGTACTTGATTATCAAAAACATAAGGTTGTTGTAGATTTAGCCTATGCCTTATTTTAGGATCACGCCCTTTGAGTTTTTTAGACAATAAACGGCCCTCTATTTTCTCTTGTCTTTTCGGAGAAAGGTAAGTGTAAAAATTCTGCAATTCAGAAAATTTGAAAAATTGAATATCTTCTGTTCTGTTTAGAGGAGTTACATAAAAACCTGAAGAAAAATCCGAGCAATTGTCAGCAAAATTTCCTGCCAAGAAATAGGTATTCTTGGCTATTTTTAGAATTTTCGAGTTCAAAAGAACATGCTTTTTATCGCCTATATCCTTCATATACAACATCTTACCTTCAACATCAAATACTGAGAGTTTAAACTGGCATTTCTTTTCGTCTTTTAGCATTAGGTAAATTTGCTTCTCACTTTCATTAACTTCTAAAGACAAAACCTTGAGAAAGTTCGTATGTATCTGTGGCAAAACCTTGGATGTTTGATCAAACAATCGATGAAGTTCAGCCACAGGTCTATCATTATAACTTCCCAAAATAATTACTTTGGTTTCTATTGCCGCAAAAAACTCTACATCCATGTCTGTGAGCATGGTGGATTCGGTGGTAATGGCATCGCCTCTTTCTAAATCAATTTTTACAATTTTAATTTTCCGACTATCGGTCTCCTGTAAAAGACAAAATAGATAATCTTCGGCCTTAAAATACTTAACTAATTGAAAAGTTACGCCCGGATCTATGGTATTTGTCCATTGACTTTTCAAATCTTTATCATATTTGACAAAATTCAATCTACCTTTTTTACCAAAAACTGAAACCTGAAAATTCATTAACAAAACACCATTGGTATCTAAAGAAACCACGCTGAAGTCATCCTCTAGATTATTATCCAAAGGAATCTCAACATCCACTGATTCAACCAATTGGCCGATTGAATGATGCGAAAATGTAATAAAAACCAAAAATAAAGCGAAAAATATTTTCATCGTTTTCCTAGTTCTATCACTTCTAAATTCGTGATTTTAGATTGTTCTATTTGCATTCTAATCAATGTTCTTATCTGATGAAAACCATGCTTGCCTGCTGCCCCAGGGTTTAAATATACCATGCCGTTGTTGGCTGGATCTTTAATTACTCTCAAAATATGGGAATGGCCACAAATAAACAAGTTTGGTTGATGAAATTTAATGATTTTTTTTATTCTAGCCGAATATTTACCAGGCAAGCTACCAATATGCGTCATAAAAACTTTAAGGCCTTCAATTTCAAAAATTAAATCTTCGGGGATTTCGTGTCTGAGTTCTTGGGTTTCAATGTTGCCAAATACAGCTTTAACTGGTTTAAAAGAAGTCAATTGATCTAATACCGATCTATCACCAATATCTCCCATATGCCATATCTCGTCACAGTTCTTGAA
>NZ_RJUD01000066.1 GCF_024343675.1 Lacihabitans sp. CS3-21 | reverse complement strand
GTAGTTTTCCATCAAATAAACACAAGCTTCGGCGAGGTCGTTGGCATGTAAAAACTCACGCATGGGCGAGCCCGTTCCCCATAATTCTACACTGGGTTTATTTTCCAATTTGGCTTCATGAAATTTACGAATCATCGCTGGCAATACATGAGAATTATTGAGGTCATAGTTGTCGTTTGGACCGTACAAGTTAGTGGGCATCACCGAAATATAGTTACATCCATATTGGTCACGGTAAGCTTCGCACATTTTTATGCCCGCTATTTTGGCTATGGCATAAGGCTCGTTGGTGGGTTCCAAAAGTCCGGTCAAAAGATAATCCTCCTTCAAAGGTTGTGGTGCGAGTTTTGGATAGATACACGATGAACCTAAAAACATCAATTTCTTAACACCAGCCAAATATGATCCGTGAATTACGTTATTTTGAATCTGCAAGTTTTCATATAAAAACTGCCCTCTATAGGTATTATTGGCCACGATACCACCAACTTTTGCTGCTGCTAAAAATACGTAATCTGGTTTTTCAGTTTGCAAGAAATCAAAAACTTCGGTTTGATTTCGAAGATCTAGTTCTTTTGACGTTCTTAGCAAGAAATTTGTAAAACCAAGGCTTTTTAGTTTTCTGACTATGGCTGAGCCTACCATTCCGTTGTGGCCAGCGACATATATTTTATCGGATATTTCCAATTTTTTGTTGAAATTTACGTTTTGAAAATTCAAATTGCTCACAAAAGTACTACACAGGTATCTTATAATGAAACGAATTCTTTTCATATACATTTTAATTATTGGATTTTCGTCGTTTGTTTCGGCTCAGGACATTATTCCGAAGGCTAAAACCAAAGCAGAAAGAAAGGCTGACCGTAAAAAAATGACTTTGGAGGAGCGAATAGAAGATACTGTGCCGCTTGATGTAAACTTACCAAAGGCTAATTTGAATCTTCCTGGGGATAACAAAATCAGTTCTGTAGAAGATGCGAAGAAGTTTCTAAACGAGACCATTCCCAACCTTTCTAGCGATGTAAAAGCAAAAAGTAAAAAGGCAAAAAAAGCCTTAGAAAAAGCCAAAGCAGAGGTTTTTGATGGACGAAGTTTTGAGAAAATTGCGATAGACAAAAGGGTCTTTAAAAGAGGATCAGGTAGCAGACTTTTATATCAAGAATTCTACGTTTTGAAAAACTTCCAAAAACCCAATCCTTATCTCAGGACGGTGACTTGGTACGATGAAAAAAACAAGAAATTTGTAGATGCTTTGACCCGAGATACAAAAACCAACAGTTTGCTTCACGGACCTTTTAAAGAATATAAAGGCGAAAGTTTAGCCAGAGAAGGCTATTATTATTTAGGAGCAAAACATGGCAGGTGGATGGAGTATGACAAGGATTTCAATTTGCTTAATAAAGAAGTTTACAACAAAGGTTTTTATCAAGAATCGGAGATCAGTTACTATGATGCAGACAGTAGCAAGATAAAAGAGATTATACCCAAAATATATGGAAAAACGACTGGTGCTTACTGGAAGTTTTACGAAGATGGCACCACTGCTGAGGAGGGACATTTTGACGAGAGCAAGAAAGTTGGTCGTTGGGTAGAGTTTTATCCAGGAGGCAATCGCCGCAAGAAAGTCACCCAATATCCTAGAGATATTTTTGATAATTCTGAGCCTTTTGTGATGCAGGAATACAGTGCTGACGGCAAGTTGATTTATGATAGTACTGCACCAAAGTGAGGTTTTTTTTAAGGCATTAAGGCATCGAGGCAATTAGGCATAAGGTGTTCAGGTCTTCATGTACTTAAACTCTTCATCTTCTTCATGTTAAATTGGATAGCGAATTATAACATGAAGGAATTAAGAAATGAAGAGCATTAAGAACTTCATTTTCTTAAA
This sequence comes from Lacihabitans sp. CS3-21, assembly GCF_024343675.1. GTDB lineage: Bacteria > Bacteroidota > Bacteroidia > Cytophagales > Spirosomataceae > Leadbetterella. The sequence continues at coordinate 53 of NZ_RJUD01000066.1, read as the reverse complement.
ATCTTCATCCTCTTCATGTTAAATTGGATAGCGAATTCTAACATGAAGGAATT
>NZ_RJUD01000065.1 GCF_024343675.1 Lacihabitans sp. CS3-21 | reverse complement strand
CTCTTCATTTCTTAATTCCTTCATGTTAGAATTCGCTATCCAATTTAACATAAAGAGGATGAAGATTTCAAGAAAATGAAGTTCTTAGTGCTCTTCATTTCTTAATTCCTTCATGTTAGAATTCGCTATCCAATTTAACATGAAGAAGATGAAGAGTTTAAGTACATGAAGACCTGAACACCTTATGCCTAATTGCCTCGATGCCTTAATGCCTTAAAAAAAACCTCACTTTGGTGCAGTACTATCATAAATCAACTTGCCGTCAGCACTGTATTCCTGCATCACAAAAGGCTCAGAATTATCAAAAATATCTCTAGGATATTGGGTGACTTTCTTGCGGCGATTGCCTCCTGGATAAAACTCTACCCAACGACCAACTTTCTTGCTCTCGTCAAAATGTCCCTCCTCAGCAGTGGTGCCATCTTCGTAAAACTTCCAGTAAGCACCAGTCGTTTTTCCATATATTTTGGGTATAATCTCTTTTATCTTGCTACTGTCTGCATCATAGTAACTGATCTCCGATTCTTGATAAAAACCTTTGTTGTAAACTTCTTTATTAAGCAAATTGAAATCCTTGTCATACTCCATCCACCTGCCATGTTTTGCTCCTAAATAATAATAGCCTTCTCTGGCTAAACTTTCGCCTTTATATTCTTTAAAAGGTCCGTGAAGCAAACTGTTGGTTTTTGTATCTCGGGTCAAAGCATCTACAAATTTCTTGTTTTTTTCATCGTACCAAGTCACCGTCCTGAGATAAGGATTGGGTTTTTGGAAGTTTTTCAAAACGTAGAATTCTTGATATAAAAGTCTGCTACCTGATCCTCTTTTAAAGACCCTTTTGTCTATCGCAATTTTCTCAAAACTTCGTCCATCAAAAACCTCTGCTTTGGCTTTTTCTAAGGCTTTTTTTGCCTTTTTACTTTTTGCTTTTACATCGCTAGAAAGGTTGGGAATGGTCTCGTTTAGAAACTTCTTCGCATCTTCTACAGAACTGATTTTGTTATCCCCAGGAAGATTCAAATTAGCCTTTGGTAAGTTTACATCAAGCGGCACAGTATCTTCTATTCGCTCCTCCAAAGTCATTTTTTTACGGTCAGCCTTTCTTTCTGCTTTGGTTTTAGCCTTCGGAATAATGTCCTGAGCCGAAACAAACGACGAAAATCCAATAATTAAAATGTATATGAAAAGAATTCGTTTCATTATAAGATACCTGTGTAGTACTTTTGTGAG
>NZ_RJUD01000064.1 GCF_024343675.1 Lacihabitans sp. CS3-21 | reverse complement strand
AATTGTCTGTCGCTGTTAAATCTACTTTAGCTGGAACCGCTTCGCAACTTACTGTGATGTTTGCTGGTGCAGTTCTTAATTCTGGTGCTGTTTTGTCTTCTACCGTGATGACTTGGATACAGGTACTTTTATTACCAGAAATGTCTATTGCGGTCCAAGTTCTCGTTAAGGTATAAGTGTTTGCACAGGTTCCGTCTGTTCTGACCTCTACCATCGATATCGAAGGATTATTGTCGCAATCGTCACTAACTGTTGGGTTTGTAAGAGGAATACTTAAACAACTCACTGTTGAATTAGCTGGGCAGACAATTATTGGTGGTGTTACGTCGGCACCATTTGGAATAATTATATTATACGACTTCACACAAGATTTGCTATCAACAATATTAACGGTATAATTTCCTGAAGTTAACGAACCTGAAAGCACACCTGGGATTGAGCTTATTGATTGATTACTTCCTCCATTAATATTGAATTGATAAGTACTTGTTCCGCCTACTAAAGTTTCTAACCTAATTGATCCATTATTTCCACCCGGACATGAAGGTTTAATGGATGAAAAGGTTGCCACCAAATCAGCTGGTTGTGCTACAACCACATTATTAATTGAATTTACACAGCCATTGGCATCTGTAACAGAAAATGAAAATGTCCCTGCTGATAATCCAGAGAAGGTATTTGATGCTTGTTTAACCCCTCCATTTAAAGCAAATTGGTAAGAAGGAACTCCACCCGAAGCTGTTAAACTTACACTTCCTGAGACATTGTTGTAACAACTTAGATTTGATGAAGCCGCGGTCAAGCTTAAAGAGGCAGGTACTGTAATTGTGGCTTCTGATGAGGTAGCAGAACTACAAGAGCCATTTTTCACTACAGCTCTAAATTGAGTTGTGCTTGTCAAATTAGTATAGGACTGAGTCATACTAGTATTAACAATATCTATCCACGATGCACCATTATTTATTGAATATTGCCAATTAACTACACTTCCTGTGTGGCCCGATAAGGTTACAGACCCACTATTTAAACCATTACAAAGTACTGTTGTATTTGATGAGACAACACCACCAACGGAAGAAATAATATTAATCGTTCTTTGTGCAGTATCTTTGCACCCTTTACTATCTGTAACTGTCAAAAAATAAGTACCATTATCGGAAACAGATGTGCTTGCAATCATAAATGAATTGGTATTTCCTCCGATACTTGAAGTTTCTTTCTCCCATTTATAAGTATAATTAGGTGTACCTCCAGAAGCAGTAGCACTTAATGTAATGCTTGTTCCAACACAAACAGATGCTGAAGGACTAGTTGAAATAGTACTTAAAACAGGGTTAGGATCGACTACATAATCCAATACATTTGAGATGGCTGAACATGAAACGCCATTTAAGGTTGACGTAACTATTCTTCTGAAAAGAGTAGTTGTGGTAAATGGATTTGGATTGAATTGACTACCGTCTGGGTTTAATTGTCCAATCGCGGCAGACCAATTAACTCCTCCGTCTATACTTTGTTGCCATACATAACTTAAAGTACCAGCTCCTACAACCGCAGTTGAAACGCCAGTAATGTTTGGATCTAATGGGGAGCACCCGGTAGGATTTGTGAGTCCTTTTTGAATAGTTCCTGCTGAAATAGTATTAACAGTTATCTGCAGAGGAGTTGAAGTACTTGAACACAAGCCTTCGGTGCATGAAGCTGTATAAGTAGTTGTTGAAAGCGGACTTACAGTTATTGAGTTACCTGTACCAACCGATGCGGAACTACTATTTCTCCATGTAACTGTACCTGTGCAACTGGACGAATTGGTCAATATTGAGCTCGAACCCGAACAAATAATGTTAGAACTAGCACTAATTATTGGAATGGGTATCGATGAATTGATTATTACTTCCGCAGGTGTTCTTGATGTT
>NZ_RJUD01000063.1 GCF_024343675.1 Lacihabitans sp. CS3-21 | reverse complement strand
AACCTACCTCAGTTTTGATCGTTTCTGCCAACTCTTTTATGGTTACATCAACACCTGTGCCGATATTTACCAAAGTACTATCGTTGTAGTTTTCCATCAAATAAACACAAGCTTCGGCGAGGTCGTTGGCATGTAAAAACTCACGCATGGGCGAGCCCGTTCCCCATAATTCTACACTGGGTTTATTTTCCAATTTGGCTTCATGAAATTTACGAATCATCGCTGGCAATACATGAGAATTATTGAGGTCATAGTTGTCGTTTGGACCGTACAAGTTAGTGGGCATCACCGAAATATAGTTACATCCATATTGGTCACGGTAAGCTTCGCACATTTTTATGCCCGCTATTTTGGCTATGGCATAAGGCTCGTTGGTGGGTTCCAAAAGTCCGGTCAAAAGATAATCCTCCTTCAAAGGTTGTGGTGCGAGTTTTGGATAGATACACGATGAACCTAAAAACATCAATTTCTTAACACCAGCCAAATATGATCCGTGAATTACGTTATTTTGAATCTGCAAGTTTTCATATAAAAACTGCCCTCTATAGGTATTATTGGCCACGATACCACCAACTTTTGCTGCTGCTAAAAATACGTAATCTGGTTTTTCAGTTTGCAAGAAATCAAAAACTTCGGTTTGATTTCGAAGATCTAGTTCTTTTGACGTTCTTAGCAAGAAATTTGTAAAACCAAGGCTTTTTAGTTTTCTGACTATGGCTGAGCCTACCATTCCGTTGTGGCCAGCGACATATATTTTATCGGATATTTCCAATTTTTTGTTGAAATTTACGTTTTGAAAATTCAAATTGCTCACAAAAGTACTACACAGGTATCTTATAATGAAACGAATTCTTTTCATATACATTTTAATTATTGGATTTTCGTCGTTTGTTTCGGCTCAGGACATTATTCCGAAGGCTAAAACCAAAGCAGAAAGAAAGGCTGACCGTAAAAAAATGACTTTGGAGGAGCGAATAGAAGATACTGTGCCGCTTGATGTAAACTTACCAAAGGCTAATTTGAATCTTCCTGGGGATAACAAAATCAGTTCTGTAGAAGATGCGAAGAAGTTTCTAAACGAGACCATTCCCAACCTTTCTAGCGATGTAAAAGCAAAAAGTAAAAAGGCAAAAAAAGCCTTAGAAAAAGCCAAAGCAGAGGTTTTTGATGGACGAAGTTTTGAGAAAATTGCGATAGACAAAAGGGTCTTTAAAAGAGGATCAGGTAGCAGACTTTTATATCAAGAATTCTACGTTTTGAAAAACTTCCAAAAACCCAATCCTTATCTCAGGACGGTGACTTGGTACGATGAAAAAAACAAGAAATTTGTAGATGCTTTGACCCGAGATACAAAAACCAACAGTTTGCTTCACGGACCTTTTAAAGAATATAAAGGCGAAAGTTTAGCCAGAGAAGGCTATTATTATTTAGGAGCAAAACATGGCAGGTGGATGGAGTATGACAAGGATTTCAATTTGCTTAATAAAGAAGTTTACAACAAAGGTTTTTATCAAGAATCGGAGATCAGTTACTATGATGCAGACAGTAGCAAGATAAAAGAGATTATACCCAAAATATATGGAAAAACGACTGGTGCTTACTGGAAGTTTTACGAAGATGGCACCACTGCTGAGGAGGGACATTTTGACGAGAGCAAGAAAGTTGGTCGTTGGGTAGAGTTTTATCCAGGAGGCAATCGCCGCAAGAAAGTCACCCAATATCCTAGAGATATTTTTGATAATTCTGAGCCTTTTGTGATGCAGGAATACAGTGCTGACGGCAAGTTGATTTATGATAGTACTGCACCAAAGTGAGGTTTTTTTTAAGGCATTAAGGCATCGAGGCAATTAGGCATAAGGTGTTCAGGTCTTCATGTACTTAAACTCTTCATCTTCTTCATGTTAAATTGGATAGCGAATTTTAACATGAAGGAATTAAGAAATGAAGAGCATTAAGAACTTCATTTTCTTAAAATCTTCATCTTCTTCATGTTAAATTGGATAGCGAATTCTAACATGAAGGAATTAAGAAATGAAGAGCATTAAGAACTTCATTTTCTTAAAATCTTCATCTTCTTCATGTTTAATTGAATAGCGAATT
>NZ_RJUD01000062.1 GCF_024343675.1 Lacihabitans sp. CS3-21 | reverse complement strand
ACATGAAGGAATTAAGAAATGAAGGGCATTAAGAACTTCATTTTCTTAAAATCTTCATCTTCTTCATGTTAAATTGGATAGCGAATTTTAACATGAAGGAATTAATAAATGAAGAGCATTAAGAACTTCATTTTCTTAAAATCTTCATCTTCTTCATGTAAAAAAAAACGTACTTCCTTTTTTGCGATAAGTAAGCATTTTTCGAGTTTTCTGCATTTCTTTGTAAACCAAAGAAAATCATTGATGAAAAAATTATTAATTCTACTTGCGAGTGTCTCGCTGTTATTCTCTTGTAAAAGCAAACCTGAGCTAAAAACTGGTCTTTGGCGAGCTGAAGTGCCTACTATTGCTGGCGTTTTGCCATTTCATATTCAAGTAGAAAAAAACCGAGCCTTTGCTATAAATGCAGATGAAAAATTGGCATTTGATACTTTATATTTTGAAAATGACTCCTTGCATTTGAAGATGGAACTCTTTGATGCTGAAATAATTGCAAAAGTGGAAGGAGAAACCATGAATGGGATATTTCGTAAAAAAATGGCCAATTTAGACAACAGAGAAGGAGCTTTTACGGCAAAGTTTGGACAAGAATTTAGATTTGAGAATGGCAAATCGAACGCATCTTTGGCAAATAAATATTCAATAATTTTTGATGATGGAAAAAGTACCTATGAAGCAGTGGGTATTTTCGAACAAAAAGATAATAAAGTAAAAGGTACATTTCTCACTACAACTGGAGACTATCGCTACCTGGATGGAAACGTGGTAGGTGATAGTCTGAAACTGACTTGTTTTGATGGAAATCATACATTTTTGTTCACTGCTAAAATAATTGGAGATAGCCTAACGGGAGGCACATTTTGCTATAGTTTGAAAGGAACAGAAAAATGGTCGGGTATAAAAAATGACCAAGCAGCTTTGCCAGATGCCAACAGCCTGACTTACTTAAAACCGGGTTTCACAAGTATAGACTTCAGTTTTCCTGACGAAACTGGTAAAAAGATTTCTATCAAAGATGAGCGATACAAAAACAGCGTTACCATAGTCCAAATATTAGGCTCGTGGTGTCCAAACTGTATGGATGAGACCCGTTTCTTGGCCGATTTCAAAAAGAAAAATCCTTCAGTCGAAATAATTGGACTAGCTTTCGAAAAA
>NZ_RJUD01000061.1 GCF_024343675.1 Lacihabitans sp. CS3-21 | reverse complement strand
CAGCCAATGGTAATTACGGAATTAATAGCTCTACAGGTTTCGGGGGTTCAATAACTAACAACCTTAGCAATACGATTCTATTTTATAATAATAATTATATATTATCAAATGGAGCTGTAACCAATCTTATTTCAAATAGTTTGGTGCAAAGTGTTACTGGCGGTTTAAATAATTTAAATGGTACTATCGTGGTACCACATTTTAGAAACCCTGTGCTTTTTTCGGTAGTGACTGATGGAGGAGATTATCGCCTTAAATGGTGTAGCCTTGCCATCAATGCTGGCACCAACACAGGCATCAGCCCTTTAGATTTAGACCTTAAACGTAGAAATTTCGAAAACATAGCTGACATAGGAGCGTATGAGTTTTTGGGCAATATGCCTTCGCAAGTCAATAACAGCACTATCACAGGTACCATAGACTCCCCGACTTACACCGGAGGAGCGATACAGACCATAACTAGCGATGCCAAAATCCAAGCACCCGGAGGAGCCATAGATTTCAAAGCACCAAACAGTATTACCTTAAATCCAGGCTTCGAGGCAAGAGGAGTCGGGAACTATTTTCAGGCACAGATTGGTGCGAATGAAACTTGTGTGAATTAAGACTCCTTCTCCAACTTCTCCACAAACCTTGTAAACTCTTCCACAAACTTATTATAATATTCGCCAGTACCTGGGCCGCTAAAGCCTGTATGTATTTGGCGGACAACACCCTTTTTGTCAATAATGATGGTAGTAGGGAAACTGATGATTTTGTTCAACATCGGCAGTTTGTCTGAAGCGTCGGCTTTGTCGTTTTTGCCAGCTAAGAGTATGGGATAAGTAACGCCAAATCTTGTTTTAAGTCTTTGTATTTTAGGATTTACAAAAGCAGGCTCCAAGGATTTTTCGAAAGCTAGTCCAATTATTTCGACTGAAGGATTTTTCTTTTTGAAATCGGCCAAGAAACGGGTCTCATCCATACAGTTTGGACACCACGAGCCTAATATTTGGACTATGGTAACGCTGTTTTTGTATCGCTCATCTTTGATAGAAATCTTTTTACCAGTTTCGTCAGGAAAACTGAAGTCTATACTTGTGAAACCCGGTTTTAAGTAAGTCAGGCTGTTGGCATCTGGCAAAGCTGCTTGGTCATTTTTTATACCCGACCATTTTTCTGTTCCTTTCAAACTATAGCAAAATGTGCCTCCCGTTAGGCTATCTCCAATTATTTTAGCAGTGAACAAAAATGTATGATTTCCATCAAAACAAGTCAGTTTCAGACTATCACCTACCACGTTTCCATCCAGGTAGCGATAGTCTCCAGTTGTAGTGAGAAATGTACCTTTTACTTTATTATCTTTTTGTTCGAAAATACCCACTGCTTCATAGGTACTTTTTCCATCATCAAAAATTATTGAATATTTATTTGCCAAAGATGCGTTCGATTTGCCATTCTCAAATCTAAATTCTTGTCCAAACTTTGCCGTAAAAGCTCCTTCTCTGTTGTCTAAATTGGCCATTTTTTTACGAAATATCCCATTCATGGTTTCTCCTTCCACTTTTGCAATTATTTCAGCATCAAAGAGTTCCATCTTCAAATGCAAGGAGTCATTTTCAAAATATAAAGTATCAAATGCCAATTTTTCATCTGCATTTATAGCAAAGGCTCGGTTTTTTTCTACTTGAATATGAAATGGCAAAACGCCAGCAATAGTAGGCACTTCAGCTCGCCAAAGACCAGTTTTTAGCTCAGGTTTGCTTTTACAAGAGAATAACAGCGAGACACTCGCAAGTAGAATTAATAATTTTTTCATCAATGATTTTCTTTGGTTTACAAAGAAATGCAGAAAACTCGAAAAATGCTTACTTATCGCAAAAAAGGAAGTACGTTTTTTTTTACATGAAGAAGATGAAGATTTTAAGAAAATGAAGTTCTTAATGCTCTTCATTTATTAATTCCTTCATGTTAGAATTCGCTATCCAATTTAACATGAAGAGGATGAAGATTTTAAGAAAATGAAGTTCTTAATGCTCTTCATTTATTAATTCCTTCATGTTAGAATTCGCTATCCAATTTAACATGAAGAGGATGAAGATTTTAAGAAAATGAAGTTCTTAATGCTCTTCATTTCTTAATTCCTTCATGTTAGAATTCGCTATCCAATTTAACATGAAGAGGATGAAGATTTTAAGAAAATGAAGTTCTTAATGCTCTTCATTTCTTAATTCCTTCATGTTAGAATTCGCTATCCAATTTAACATAAAGA
>NZ_RJUD01000060.1 GCF_024343675.1 Lacihabitans sp. CS3-21 | reverse complement strand
TCCCTTTTCAGTAGGTATATAACTGCCTTTCTTCCAAGACTTATCCGTTAAACTACCATTTTTAACAGACTTAATGAAGTTACTCCAAGCAAATACGTTGGTGAGTGGATTCTGAGTAACTTGTTTTTGACCCTGAAGGTGCATTAGCTGTTGATCCATTGCATATCGATAGTTACCTACTGAACCCATGGCTTGGTTAGCTGCCATACGTTTAATGTTTTCGCTGCTGTAATTTTTTTCTAAAATCTCCCGTTCTTTTTCATTGGGTAGTTCCATTTCTAAGAAGGCAGTTTTGAACTCTTCTTCTGTGCGGAATGGATAAACTTTAACTTCTTTTAACATTTTGGCATCAATACTTAGTTCTACAACCGCCGAATAGTCTAAACCCACATTCTTGGGAATGATATGATATTGTTTTCTAAAACCCAAATAGGAGAAAAGTATAGAATCACCGGGAAAAACATCTAAGATAAAATAGCCTTTTGAATTGGTAAACACTCCCCTTCCAGCTCTATCATTAATCACATAAGCACCAGGCAAAGGCTCGTCATTGCTACCGTCAATTACGAAACCTGAGAAAGTAATAAACTTCTTAGAACCTTGAGCATCAGCTTTATAACCTGCCACAAATAACACTAAGAATATGAAAATGCTTAATAAATATTTCAATTCAATCTGGCGTAAAATTTTATAAATGTAAGAATAAATGGCATAGAGAGCAAAAGCCCGTCAAACCTATCTAGGAAACCACCATGCCCTGGAATCAAACTTCCTGAATCTTTGATTTCAATACTCCGTTTAAACAAAGACTCCACCAAATCGCCCAATGTGCCTGTTGTGGCTATAATGGCCGCAATACACAGCCATTGATCCATTGAAAGCGTATCAGTGAACTTCCAATAAAGAAACGAGGCCAATAAGGCTATTATTGCTCCACCAAAAAAGCCCTCCCAGGTTTTCTTAGGTGAAATTCTTTCAAAAAGTTTACGCCTACCAAATAACCTGCCTGCCATGTAAGCTCCAGAATCATTTGACCATAAAATAATAAACACGCCAATTACCAAGAGTGGCTGGAAATTCCCTTTCCAAAATGCCAGTTCATTCAAAAGTGCAAATGGAAGTGCCACATAAATAATCCCTAAAAATGTATATCCAAGGTTTACAAATGGCTTTGGATCCTTTTTCTTATACAACTTTATAAAAAAAGTAAACGTAAGCAT
>NZ_RJUD01000059.1 GCF_024343675.1 Lacihabitans sp. CS3-21 | reverse complement strand
TGATGGAGGCAAATAAACGTCCACTTTTATCAAAGAAATCGAACCATTTTGTGCCGCTTACCGAGTCTGCCGACAAGGCAAGACAATTAATGTCACCAACTACTATCAATGCAGGATCTTCATCATCTTCATCGTGTTTTATAAGAACACCTTCGACTACATCATAATACTCATTTCCATCACCTAAAATATAATTATCGTTTGGCGAGTTTTCTTTGCCACCTATATCATTAGATTGGTCTCTGTCGAAAGTACCGTCTCTATCGTAGTAAATTGGATTTGATCCCGCAAAATCGGTAGTTGCACTATAAATTTCAGCTTTGTTGATGTAAACGCCTGGTTTTGAATCTGCTTTTATTTTTAATACAATTTCGATAGTTTTAGCTTCCATACCTGTTAAACTATCTACACTTGTAACTGCATTTGTATCAATACGAATAGTTCCATTGCTTTTTCTGACCGTATCAATACTAATGCTCCAACGCTGATTGATTGGATTGTTGATATCAAGTTCCATTCCTTTCGGAATATAATTAACCACATTTACATTATAAATTTTACAGTTTTTACATTGATTGTAAACCGTTACTTCAAACTTCACTGAGTCTTTTGGCAAATACATAGGGGTTACCAAACGATATTCTGGCTCATTGCGAATCGCTAAGTCATTGCATGGGTTTGTAAATGGTATAACAATGATAGCGGCTGGGTCTTCATCATCTTCATCATGATTAAGGTTGATCCCTCTTACAACATCGAAAGTACCTTCACCATCGCCTAAAATCATATCATCGGTTGGAGAATTTTCTCTTCCCCCAATATCGTTGAAGGAATTTTTATCAAAACGGCTATCTGCATCGGAAAAGAGATGATTTGTACCTGACTTATCTAAGTCTGCACCAAAAATTTCGGCTTTTGTAATATAAAGTCCTGGTTTTGTTTGATGGTTCACTCGTAAAGCAATTTGAATGCTGATACTATCTCCACCTGCAAGGCTATCAATTCTTGTAACAACCTCATTATTATTACCTATTTGCCAATTTTGGTTTGTACTATCTTTAAGGTCAAAATCTAAGCCTTTTGGAATATAATCAATGATGTCAATATTGTATGCAGTTGCGGTTGGACATTGATTATAGACAGTTATCTCGAATATTGCTAATTCGTTAGGTAAATACATCTCCGTTTTATTATGAATAACTCGTTTGCGTAAGGCCAAATCTGAACATCGTTTCCTTATACTTTGGATATAAATAGTTGCAGGGTCGGCATCGTCTTCGTCGTATTCTGGGTTTATTCCTCCAACAATATCGTTCTCTCCATCACCATTACCAAAAATAGCATTGTCAGTAGCTGATTCTTCTTTACCACCAATGTCGTTAGAAGAATTTCTGTCGAAGCGACTATCACTATCGGCTAATAAATGAATCTTACCCAACTTATCTTTATCGGCTCCAAAAATCTCGGCAATATTTATCATTTTGCCTGATATTTGGTTAGCATTAATCCTAAGAGCCAATTCTATACTAATACTATCTCCTGCGGCTAAACTATCTATTTGAGTTGTCAATTGATTATCTTTCCATGTCCAGTTTTTATAATTTTCGAAAGACATCCCTTTTGGAATATAATTTATGACAGAAATATTGTATGCTTTTTCTTTACCCTGATTATATACAATGGTTTTATATCTAACCAAAGTATTGGCATAAAATACTTTATTTGTATCAATGACTGTAGTTCGTAAGGCAAGATCAAATTCATTAGGTATTTGGCAGCCGCTAATTTCCAACAATGCTGGATTAGAAACAATGGTCTTACAATTACCTGTAATTACACAAGTATATTGACCAATTGTGCTTTCACTAGCCACCGGTATAGAATAATTTTGAGCATTGGCCCCAATGATGTTGACTCCATTTTTTTGCCATTGGTAAGATTTTACGAAACTATTCGTAACAACTCCGAATGTAGCAAATGTATTTTTACAAATCGTCTGTTTTATAGGGTGTTCAATAATAGTTAAAGTGGAATCAATCACTCTAATAGTAATTGGCACTCTTAAACTTTCGCAATCGGAGCTATCCGGTGTTTGGCTAACATAATAGGTGGTAACTCCAACAGAATCTGTA
>NZ_RJUD01000058.1 GCF_024343675.1 Lacihabitans sp. CS3-21 | reverse complement strand
TTAAAAATAGATAGACCACAAAAATATTCTAATATCGTTCCAGCTTTGTATGGATTTATTCCGCAGACCTATTGTGGTGATAAAGTGGCAGAGTTTGCAAGAGAAAAGGGTGCAACAAGCATTAAAGTGGGTGATGGGGATCCTTTAGATATTTGTGTGTTATCGTCGCATCATATACCTCATGGCGATATATTATTACAAGCTAAGCCAATTGGCGGATTTTGTTTTATTGACAAAGGTGAGGCCGACGATAAGATAATAGCAGTATTAACAGGCGACCAGATTTACGGCAACTTTAACGATATTTCTGAATTGCCTGGTGGTGTTATTGAAAAGCTAAAGCATTATTTTCTAACCTACAAAAATCTGCCAGGAGAACCTCAACATTGCGAAATAGCATATGAATATGGTAAACAAGGAGCTGGAGAAGTCATTAAAAAATCAATGGAAGATTACAGGGATTTGATTTTTAATCCACTAAAATAAAAAAAAGGAGCGAATGCTCCTTTTTTTATAGTATTTATCGTAAATATTATTTTTTGTATAAAACCTTTTTTACAGCGTCAATCGTCCTAGCCACGTTTGGCAAAGTAGCCTCAATTAGCGTAGGAGCGTAGTGTAAAGGAATATCCATGTTGTTAACTCTGATAACCGGAGCATCCAAATGGTCAAAAGCATATCGCTGCAAATGATAAGTTATTTCTGATGAAATAGCAGCCAATGGCCAAGCTTCTTCTACAACTACACATCTGTTGGTTTTCTTTACAGAATCTACAACTGTTTGATAATCAATAGGTCTTACTGTTCTAAGGTCTATCAATTCAACACTGATTCCATCTTTGGCAAGTTGCTCGATTGCTGGTAAAACCACTCTAGGAATCATTTTTCCAAACGATACAATCGTAACATCTTTTCCTTCCTGAATTATGTTGGCTTTCCCAATTGGCAATATATATTCGCCATCTGGAATCATTCCTTTGTCACCATACATTTGTTCAGACTCCATGAAAATAACGGGGTCATTGTCACGAATAGATGCTTTCAAAAGTCCTTTACATTCATATGGGCTAGATGGTACCACAACTTTAAGACCTGGCGTATTGGCAAACCAATTTTCGAAGTTTTGAGAGTGTTGAGCTCCTAATTGTCCAGCATTACCAGTTGGACCCCTAAACACGATTGGGCAAGAATATTGACCAGCAGACATGGCCATTATTTTGGCTGCACTGTTGATAATCTGATCTATAGCAACAAGTGAAAAGTTGAAAGTCATGAATTCAATAATCGGACGACAACCATTGATAGCAGCACCAACACCTATACCAGCAAAACCTAGTTCAGCAATTGGCGTGTCGATAACTCTTTTGGGTCCAAATTCATCCAACATTCCTTGACTGGCTTTGTAGGCTCCATTGTATTCAGCTACTTCTTCACCCATTAAGAATATTGTTTCATCACGACGCATTTCTTCTGACATCGCTTCCTTTACAGCATCTCTAAATTGAATTTCTCTCATTTTTGGCTTATAAATAATTTAATTTTGGGCAAAGACCCCAATTGCTTGACAAAAATAGTAAGCTATTGTCAATTTCCGAAATCTATTTGTAGAATTGCGTGATTTCATTTATTTATTTTTGTTCGGTGTAAGATTTTGGTGGTTAAAATAAACAATTTGATGTTTCCATAATAGAAATGATGAATTTGTAAATCCATTATAATTGTAAGGATTGCAATTTTTATGCGAGTGAGTATATGCAGACTGATGTGACCCTTTCAAGGTTTTTGTTTTGTTCTTTTTAATTCCGAAGGAATTTGATTTTTATAAAAAGAGAATTTTGATGTGAATGTACGACCCCTACAGGGTCGATTACTGACTATTCTGGTGGATTTTTATAAACATATGACCCCTTCGGGGTCGAATACTGACTAATTTGTTGGATTTATATAAGCATATGACCCCTTCTGGGTCGATTTCTTTACATCGGATTGTCTTATCATAAACATTTGACATTTTTTTCAAGGTCTTTTTTATATCACTTTGTCGATTC
>NZ_RJUD01000057.1 GCF_024343675.1 Lacihabitans sp. CS3-21 | reverse complement strand
AAAATATTCTAATATCGTTCCAGCTTTGTATGGATTTATTCCGCAGACCTATTGTGGTGATAAAGTGGCAGAGTTTGCAAGAGAAAAGGGTGCAACAAGCATTAAAGTGGGTGATGGGGATCCTTTAGATATTTGTGTGTTATCGTCGCATCATATACCTCATGGCGATATATTATTACAAGCTAAGCCAATTGGCGGATTTTGTTTTATTGACAAAGGTGAGGCCGACGATAAGATAATAGCAGTATTAACAGGCGACCAGATTTACGGCAACTTTAACGATATTTCTGAATTGCCTGGTGGTGTTATTGAAAAGCTAAAGCATTATTTTCTAACCTACAAAAATCTGCCAGGAGAACCTCAACATTGCGAAATAGCATATGAATATGGTAAACAAGGAGCTGGAGAAGTCATTAAAAAATCAATGGAAGATTACAGGGATTTGATTTTTAATCCACTAAAATAAAAAAAAGGAGCGAATGCTCCTTTTTTTATAGTATTTATCGTAAATATTATTTTTTGTATAAAACCTTTTTTACAGCGTCAATCGTCCTAGCCACGTTTGGCAAAGTAGCCTCAATTAGCGTAGGAGCGTAGTGTAAAGGAATATCCATGTTGTTAACTCTGATAACCGGAGCATCCAAATGGTCAAAAGCATATCGCTGCAAATGATAAGTTATTTCTGATGAAATAGCAGCCAATGGCCAAGCTTCTTCTACAACTACACATCTGTTGGTTTTCTTTACAGAATCTACAACTGTTTGATAATCAATAGGTCTTACTGTTCTAAGGTCTATCAATTCAACACTGATTCCATCTTTGGCAAGTTGCTCGATTGCTGGTAAAACCACTCTAGGAATCATTTTTCCAAACGATACAATCGTAACATCTTTTCCTTCCTGAATTATGTTGGCTTTCCCAATTGGCAATATATATTCGCCATCTGGAATCATTCCTTTGTCACCATACATTTGTTCAGACTCCATGAAAATAACGGGGTCATTGTCACGAATAGATGCTTTCAAAAGTCCTTTACATTCATATGGGCTAGATGGTACCACAACTTTAAGACCTGGCGTATTGGCAAACCAATTTTCGAAGTTTTGAGAGTGTTGAGCTCCTAATTGTCCAGCATTACCAGTTGGACCCCTAAACACGATTGGGCAAGAATATTGACCAGCAGACATGGCCATTATTTTGGCTGCACTGTTGATAATCTGATCTATAGCAACAAGTGAAAAGTTGAAAGTCATGAATTCAATAATCGGACGACAACCATTGATAGCAGCACCAACACCTATACCAGCAAAACCTAGTTCAGCAATTGGCGTGTCGATAACTCTTTTGGGTCCAAATTCATCCAACATTCCTTGACTGGCTTTGTAGGCTCCATTGTATTCAGCTACTTCTTCACCCATTAAGAATATTGTTTCATCACGACGCATTTCTTCTGACATCGCTTCCTTTACAGCATCTCTAAATTGAATTTCTCTCATTTTTGGCTTATAAATAATTTAATTTTGGGCAAAGACCCCAATTGCTTGACAAAAATAGTAAGCTATTGTCAATTTCCGAAATCTATTTGTAGAATTGCGTGATTTCATTTATTTATTTTTGTTCGGTGTAAGATTTTGGTGGTTAAAATAAACAATTTGATGTTTCCATAATAGAAATGATGAATTTGTAAATCCATTATAATTGTAAGGATTGCAATTTTTATGCGAGTGAGTATATGCAGACTGATGTGACCCTTTCAAGGTTTTTGTTTTGTTCTTTTTAATTCCGAAGGAATTTGATTTTTATAAAAAGAGAATTTTGATGTGAATGTACGACCCCTACAGGGTCGATTACTGACTATTCTGGTGGATTTTTATAAACATATGACCCCTTCGGGGTCGAATTCTTTACATTGGATTGTTTTATCATAAACATTTGACACTTTTTTCAAGGTCTTTTTTATATCACTTTGTCGATTCCCATTCCGAAGGAATTTAATTTTTATAAAAAGAGAATTTTGATGTAAATGTACGACCCCTTCGGGGTCGAATACTGACTATTGTGATGGATTTCTATAA
>NZ_RJUD01000056.1 GCF_024343675.1 Lacihabitans sp. CS3-21 | reverse complement strand
ACTGGTATATATTATAGAATCATTCAAAACTGATTTGAGCTCATTTATCTCCAAAATCACCTCATTATCAATACTTTGCAGTTCAGGGATCCAATATTTTATAAATTCAGCATTGGGATCATACTTTTTTGCTTGGCTTACAGGGCTAAAATACCTATCTTCTCTTGGGTCTGTTCCTATCCCAGCCAAATAATTCCAATTCCCCCAATTACTACAAACCTCATAATCAACTAATTGACTCTCAAAATACATGGCTCCCCACCACCATTCTAAGCCAAGGTCTTTTGTAAAAAAGCTGGCCACATTTTGTCTTCCCCGGTTGGACAAATAACCTGTGAGTTTTAGCTCTCTCATGTTGGCATCAATAAATGGCACGCCTGTTTCTCCATCCATCCACTTTTTAAAATGCTCACGGTTTCGCTTCCATCTTTTAGTAAAATCATGTTTGATACCTGCTCTTTTGAAAAGCCTAATACCGAATTTGAGGGCAATAAAATAATAGTAATCTCTCCAAAGTAGTTCGAAAATCAACCAATAAGTAGATTCATTGGCTCCTCTGATGGCTTCAGCTTTTTTTATTTCCTCATAAATCATTCGTGGAGAAAGACAGCCTAAGCTTAAATAAACTGAAAACTTGGAGGAATAATCCTTGCCTAAAAGACCGTTTCTTGTTTGTTTGTAAGTATGTATGAGTTCCTTATCCCAAATATATTCTTGAAGACGCTTTAAAGCTGCAGTTTCGCCGCCATCTAAACCCATAATATCTTTGGGATGTTTTTCAAAATGCTCATATCCCAAATCCAAGAGTTTTGGAATCAAGCTTTCCTCCAAATCATCTGGAGAATCAAGTTTTGTTATGGTTTCAAATGTTCTTCTTACTTTCCAAAAGTTTTCTACCTTTTTCCTGAAATCGGTAAAAATATCCGGAACAAAATGTATCTGAAAAGGAAGATCTCTAACATGAATGAGTGTGTTGCCCCAATACATCTCAATATCAATGTTTTTTGTCTTGAGTTTTTGAGAAAATGCTGCTTCTACACTGGTTTCTTCTTGGGTAACCTCTTTGGATGTAACCACAAACTCCACATTATACTTAACAGCGATTTCAAAAAGTTCATTTTCGGGAATCCCTACCTTCACAATAAGATCTGAGCCCAAAGATTGTAGTTGGGTTTTTAAATCTGCTAGAGACTCCAGTAAGAATTTCAAACGAAACTTGCCCGTTCGCTTAAAACCTAAAAAAGTATTTTTAAGTAATCGCGTGTCGATAACATAGACAGGAACTACTGCACCCATTTGAGCAGCTTTACAAAAAGCCTCATTGTCGTGTAGCCTCAAATCATTTCTGAACCAAAAAAGAACATTACTCATCTATGTATTTAAAAAGAAGCAAATTTCTTCAATAGGTTTGGTAAAAGAAACAAAATAGAGATTTATTTAAAAAGAACCGTTAAGCGACCAATCATAAGTGGCGTAAGAAATCTTGGCTTTTGAATCCAGTTTCGTTTTTGAATATTTGTTTAGGATATCTATAATGGAGGTAGGTTTAAAATCCATGCCGTACCAATCAAATATTTTTGAAATGCTTGCACTTGATTTTGAGATTTTATTTTTAGATGTATCGTTTATGAATTTTTCAGCTTGATTGTTCAATTGCTCGTTTAACCTCTCAGCCGTAAAAGCCTCGTTTCTTAGTGGCGGACATGATTTAGCGGCACAAACTAAAGCGAAATGAATACGAGGCTCTTTAAACTGCTTTCTTATGATACCATGCTCTATATTATTCAAATCCATTTTTTTGCCACCAATGTTTATAAACTTTACATCCCAAGGCGTATTCACAAATGGTATTTTAATTTTGTCTCCAATATCTTTTATGCTTTTGAGGTCATTCTCTGAGTTGTCAAGAATCAATTGAATCGTAAAAGCATTGTAGGCATTTATCCAATAAGCCAGCTTGCAATCTCCATTCAAGCA
>NZ_RJUD01000055.1 GCF_024343675.1 Lacihabitans sp. CS3-21 | reverse complement strand
ACATGAAGTTATTAAGAAATGAAGTAAATGATGATTCTGCTATGCCTTAATGTATCTTAAATTCTTCACTTTCTCAATGTTAGAAAAATCACACGTTTTGGTTTTTAACATGAAGTGATTAAGAAATGAAGTTAATGAAGATTTCGGTTGGTCTTAATGCCTCTTAAATTCTTCACTTTCTCAAATTTAGAAAAATCACAGTGTTTTGTTTTTAAAATGAAGCGATTAAGTAAATGAAGGTTTTTTGCAAAAAAAAGGATTAAGAAGGTCGAGTTCTCTTAATCCTTTTTAAATATTTCTAATATCTATTAAGCGGAGTTTCTACTCGCATTAATATTTCCGAAAAGCGACCTTGTAACCATTTTCTCAAAAACAGTTTTGGCATTTTCGTCTAGATTTTCTTCCACTTCTTGCAAGGCATATTGCTGAATAGCCAACAATGGCAATACAATATTTTCACGATATTCTACTGACATCATGCTGATAGGGTCAGTTTCCATCAATAATTTTTGACCTGAAACTAAGAGCATATTGTTTATACTTCTCTGTTGTTCTTCATACAAAATATTCCAAAATTCACCATAAATGGGGTCGTTTTTCATATATGAAGTCAATGGAAAATATGTTTTCGAAAGAGCCATCATGCTATTTTGCATCAAGGTTTTGAAGTATAATGAATTCTCAAAAAGGTCTTTCAAATCCTCCAATTTTCCTTCATCTATTTTAGACTGAAGAGCAGTACCAAATCCAAAGAAGCCCGGAACATTTTGTTTTAATTGACTCCATGATCCCACAAAAGGGATAGCCCGTAAGTCGCTCAATTTAAGCTGACTAGAAGTGCTTCTTTTACTTGGTCGGCTTCCGATTTTGGTTTTTCCGTAATATTTGAGCGGGCTTTTATGTTCCAGATATGATACAAATAGCGGATGATTTTTTAATTCTAAATACTTCTTGCCACCCACTTCAGCCAATTCTTCTATAAGGTCACGTTCTTGACTACTTATCAGTGATTTGTCGTCTGTAAAGATGTCGTTTATTACTCCTGCTGATAGCAACTGTTCGAAGTTGAAAATCGCCTGAGGTTTTGAGCCATACATTGAAGAGATGGTTTGTCCTTGTATGGTTATCTGGATTTCATTATTCGCAATACTTGGACCCTGTGAAGCATAAAACTGATGCGTTTTGCCACCACCACGAGCTGGAGGGCCGCCTCTGCCGTCAAAAAAGACGACATTTATGCCGTTTTCCATTGATACGGCTGTTAGGTTTTCCTTTGCTTTGTAAATCTCCCAGTTGGCTTTTATATATCCACCATCTTTGGTTCCATCCGAAAAACCAAGCATAATCGTTTGGAAATCAGAACGGTACTTGAGTTGTTTTTTGTAATATTCTAAATTATAAAGCTCACCCATAGATTGTCTGGCAGTATCCAAACCTTCGATGGTTTCGAAAAGGGGTACTATATCAACGTTTATTTCTTCTAT
>NZ_RJUD01000054.1 GCF_024343675.1 Lacihabitans sp. CS3-21 | reverse complement strand
TGCTCAAACTCTATCGCCTTAATTTTGGCACCGGGGTAATTTTGGAATTTGGTACGGAGTTCATTTATATAAGCTGTTCTTTCTGGCACTTCGGTTTCTTCTTGCAGTTGTACAAATATCTGGGCCGTATTACTAGAAGTACCACCTCGTGGCAATATGTTATAGTAAATCCTAGGATTGTCTTTTCCGATATTAGAGGCGTAACTTTTTACCAATTCCTTTTCAGAAAGAATTTTTTCCACAAATCGTACGGCTTTATCGGTTACTTTTAGAGAAGTACCCAGCGGTGTTTCTATGTTTATCAAAAACTGAGGTTTTTCGGATTTAGGGAAGACACTAATTCCAATTACTTTGATCAGTCCCAAACTTCCAATAAATATTAAAATGGCTACTCCGAGGGTTTTGAAGGGGTTGGCCAATGACCATGATAATATTTTTTTGTAAGATCCATCTATAGCCCTATTGAGAAACTGCAAAAACACGTTTCCATGCTCTTCCTCCTCTTTAGGCATCAAAAGGCTTGCTAAAAATGGCACGATAGTCAAAGAAACAAAAAGCGAAGCTAATACCGTAGTGATAACTGCCATGGGCAAACTTCGTATAAAATCTCCTGCAGATTCTGGCAAAAATGTCAGTGGCAAAAACGCAAATATCAGTGTAGCGGTACAGCCTAATACTGCCAAACTTATCTGTTTGGTAGCTTCAGTAGCAGCTTGTTTTCTAGAATATCCCATACGCAAATACCGGGCAATATTCTCTACTACCACGATGGAATCATCCACCAATAACCCTAAAGAAATAACCAAACCAACCACCGAAAGCTGATTAATCCCATAACCTAAAATATCTAGACCCGCCAAACCGATAGCCAAGGAAAGCGGAATAGAAATCATGACAATCAAAGCTGCTCTAAAACCTAGTGGAATGAGCGTAATTAAAACCAAAACAATAGCAATAGCAAAATCCCTACCCAATCCTAAGAGCCTTTTTGACACACTATGTGCTTGGTCGAAGCTTTTTTCAAACTTAATATGTTGAGGAAGTGTTTTCTCAAAATCTGCTAAAAGCGGAGAAAGTATTTTGTTTACATCAAAAATATTAGTGTTTTTTTTCTGGGAAGCAGTGATAAAAATTCCTCTTTTTCCATTAAGTCTAGCCAAATAGGTCTCATCTTCATAACCAAAATTCACATCAGCAACATCTTTCAAATAAGTAATTTGAGTTCCTGATGTACTTATAACGGTATTTTTTATTTCGTCAATAGATTCATAAGAACCCGATGTTTTCACATTGATTTTTCGATCCCCAATTTCAATAGCTCCGGCTGGAATGTTCATGTTTTCAGACTGAACTATTTGCATAATCCTACTCAAAGGAATCTTAAACTGTGCTAACCTATCGGTGTTGATAGCGATTCGTACAATTCGTTCAGGAGCAGCGTGTATATCCACATCCTTAATGTCTTTGATTTTCTTAATTTTTATTTTAAGATCATCTGCATAGGTTTTGAGTTCATTATAGGAAGCTGTTTCAGACAAGAATGCAGCCTGTATAATATTTACGGTTTCGGGTGTATACTTAAAAACATCCAATGCAAATAAATCTTGAGGAAGCTTGCTTCTTAAGCTGTTCAATTCACGCAAAACCTCATTATTCTTTTCGTCTTCTTTTACATTATGATTAAACTCTATGATGATAGAAGCAACACCGTCGTTTGCATAAGAAATCATTTTTTTGATGTCTGCTATGCTACTCATTTTGTCCTCTATGGGTTCCAAAATGAGTTTTTCCATGTCTTCGGGGCTAGTTCCTGGATATACTACAACGATAGAGTTGAACGTGGCTTTGAGCACTGGATCCTCTGCTTTGGGCATATTGAGTAGAGAGCTGATTCCTAGTGCAATAATCATTATAAAAATGATTATGGTAAACTGATGGTTTTTTACGGAAAAAT
>NZ_RJUD01000053.1 GCF_024343675.1 Lacihabitans sp. CS3-21 | reverse complement strand
ATTCGATTTTTCAAAATCAAAGGTATCTTGATTACCTACTATTATATTTACGCCAATTGGGGTGGCTCTTCCTGTAATTACATCTATAACTTGCGGATGACAACTTTCTGAAATAAAGAAATCGTTGGCGTTTTTCTTTGCCCCTTTTTTAATGTTGTAAAACATTGACATAGCTTCCGCAGCAGCAGTAGCTTCGTCCAAAAGGGATGCATTTGAAATCTCCATTCCAGTCAAATCGGTCACGATCGTTTGGAAATTTAAGAGCATTTCTAATCTTCCTTGGGCTATTTCAGCTTGATATGGCGTGTAAGCTGTATACCAAGAAGGATTTTCTAGAATATTTCTTAAAATAACTTTCGGAACGGCGGTATCATAATATCCTCCTCCTATGAACGATTTGTAAACTTTATTTTTTGATCCCAAAAACTTCAATTTTTCCAAGAGTTGTGTTTCTGATAGTGCAGCTGGCAGATTCAACATTTTGTCCAATCTAATATTGGCAGGCACAGTTTCGTCGATCAGTTGCTCTAGGTTTTCTACACCTATTTCAATGCACATAGATTCTAATTCGGATGAAGTTTTGCCTTGATGTCTTTTTTCGAATTTTTCGTGATTAGTAAGAGTGACTTTCATGAAGTTTTTTGGGGAGAAAATTAAAATGCAAATTTAAGAAAATAAACTACTTGAGAAAACAAAATGTTTTGGTTTCTTTGCCTTACAAACAAATTTATCAATGAACAAAATCAGCTTATTATTTTTAGCTCTTTTGGCTAATACATTATGTTTAGCCCAGTCGCCTCGACAAACTTTCCAGGAAACCATCAACGAAGAAGACCTCAGAAAACACCTCACATATATTGCTTCAGATGAGCTCGGTGGTAGAGATACAGGCTCAGAAGGCCAGAAAAAAGCCGCCGAATACATAACGAATCACCTATCCGCTCTTGGTATAACTCCAATAGTACGAGATCAAATGGGCAAAATGAGTTTCCAGCAAAAAATTGAATTGTATAAAAACGGATGGAAAGAATCCTATGTAGTAATCAATGGTAAGAAGAAAGTATTTTTCAATGATTACTTTCCAGTTGGAATGATTAATATCCCTGTTGAAAAGGAAATTGAAACTGTTTTTGTGGGTTATGGCATTCAATCCGAAACCTCAAATGACTACTTAAACAAAAGCGTAAAAGGCAAAGCGGTTATTTTGATAGAAAATGAACCGAAAAACAAAGCCGGAAAGTTTGTATCGAGTAACACAGACAATTCAGATTGGATTGGTAGCCCAGGGTTAAAGAAAAAACAAAAAATCGCAGCAGACTTAGGTGCAGACTTTGTTTTTGTAGTCTCACTTGCGGATTCGGACCAATTCAAAACCCTCAATGCAGAACGGAAGGCGGTTCTTTCTAGATTTAATAGACTAGCCATAGAAAAATCTAAACCTGAAAGCCCTTCCGTCACCTCTGCTGTTCCCACTTTTATAATTTCCAAAAACATGGCAGCTGAAATGCTAGGCATCAGTCAGAAAAAGTTAGAGGAAAAAATTGCGAATCCTGAAAATAAACTGAAAACCAAGAAAAGCACCATAAAAATAAAATCTGAAAGAGGAGAAGACACTATAGAAACATCCAACATAATGGGTTTCTTGGAAGGAACCGACAAAAAAGATGAAGTGGTCATCATATCAGCACATTATGACCATGTTGGCACTGATGACAAGGGACGCATTCATAATGGAGCGGATGACGATGGATCAGGAACTTGTGCATTATTGGAACTGGCAGAGGCATATTCTAAAGCCAAAGCAGCTGGAAATGGACCTAGAAGAAGCATTCTATTCCTGTGGGTTACAGGCGAAGAAAAAGGACTTCTGGGGTCAAAATATTACACAGATATAAATCCGATAATCCGATTAGAAAAAACGGTTTGTGATTTAAACATAGACATGATTGGAAGGATTGACAAAAAACACGAAAGCAATCAAAATTATGTATA
>NZ_RJUD01000052.1 GCF_024343675.1 Lacihabitans sp. CS3-21 | reverse complement strand
GATGTCAACGGAGAATTTCTGGGTAAGCTCAAAGCCTGTATCAACAAAAAAGACATGGACATCAGGGTCGATCTGTACGAAATACTGCCTGACGGTCGACTGCATTGGCTAAGTTACTCCCTTCAAAGGGCCAGTTTTATTGAAAACAGAGAGAAAAGGCAGCTTTTAATCCCAAATAAAAAAGAAACATTGAGCATTAAGGATTCATTTTTTACTTCCAAGACCATCGGTGCGGGAAGTAGGCTGGCGGTTGTTTTATCTATCAACAAAAACCTCGATTGGGAAATCAACTATGGAACTGGTAAAGAGGTTAGCACCGAAACCATAAAAGACGCTAAGGTGCCACTCCAAATCAAGTGGTACGCAGACAGTTTTATAAAAATTCCAGTATTTAAATATTGAGTCAAAAGCACCCATTACATCATTAACCCATTAGCAAATTAACTAATTATCACCTTAACAAATTACCCTCCAATTTCTCCTTGACGGACAGACTCTGGGTAGGTTACTGTAATGTGATTTGCTGAGAAAGCTGCTTTTAGTCGGGACCTGATGTCATAGGTCACATCCCAATAATCGTCAGGCTTAACGTAGGGTTTTACACTGATTTTTACAAAAAAGTTATCGAAAGTTTCGATGCCAATTTGTGGTACGGGTTCATTTAGTACCAAAGGAGTTTTTTCGAGCACTTGCTCTATGATGCCTTTGATCTTTGGGAAACTTTCCTCATAAGGCATGTGTATGTCTATTTCTAGCCGGATGAATCCTTTTTTGGAGTAGTTGGTTACGATTTGGGAGGTCACTTGGGCATTGGGAATAATCAGGGTTTTGTGGCCAGGAGTGACGAGGATAGTATTGAATATCTGAATCTCCTCCACTTTGCCAAACTTGCCGTTAATGTCTATCCAGTCGCCCACTTTGTAGGGTTTAAAAATGAGGATCAATATACCCGAGGCGAAGTTGCCCAAGCCACCTTGAAGAGCCAACCCCACCGCAAAACCGGCGGCAGCCAACATACCCACCAGTGCTGAAGTATCAAAACCCGCAATGCCAGCGGCCATTAACAATATGGCTATCTTGAGAGCGATGCCAAATATTGAACCCAAAAAGGAAGTGATTTCGGGCGAGAAATTGGAGCGTTTTAGGCGTTCAATGACCGCTTTTTCCAGTTTTTTGGCTATCCAAAATCCAATAATTAAAACGGCAATGGCCCCCACCAATTTCGGTGCGTAGGCGATGATGTTGGCTAATATTAGTTCCAGATATTTTTCTAGGTTGGGCATGCTTGATGATTTTCATACAAAGGTAAGGTGGTTTTTCAATGCTTTCAATCTGTATGCGTTTGAATTTTTTGAGTTTTTGGAACCCAGATTAAAAGCAAAATGGTATTACCTCAGTTGACTTCAAACTAAAGTGGATTGAAATTCTTAAAATTCAATTAGCACAGGGCATATCTTTTACCTAATTCCCGTATCAATGCTGATGTCAACCGTTGTGGTTTTCCCACTCTCAATTTTTATGTCCTTCGGAAATCCCTTTCTCGAAAAAACGTTGTCA
>NZ_RJUD01000051.1 GCF_024343675.1 Lacihabitans sp. CS3-21 | reverse complement strand
CCACCTACAATCAAAGTATTATCCAAAGCCGGTGTAGCAGGATTTATATCTATGGTGGCGTTCAACGTTGTGGCTAAACTACCCGTTGACAAGGTGTCATTTGCTAAAATATTTACTACTCCATTTGTTCCAAATGCGTTGTACAAATCCGAATCATCTAAAGCAATAGGAGGAATATTATTTACTGGAATACTTACTGTCGCATCCGTTGCATCTTCGGCTCCATTGTTGTCTATCGCTGTGAATGTAAAACTATCGGTTCCATTAGCCGTACCTGCTGGGTCATAAGTCAAAGTAGCTACTTGTACTGGGGTCAATACTTGGCCTACCGTTGCTGCTACTCCACCTACATATAAGGTTCCCAATGTTGGTAAACTTTCAATTC
>NZ_RJUD01000050.1 GCF_024343675.1 Lacihabitans sp. CS3-21 | reverse complement strand
ACTGTTTGTGGAACAGATAAAGCGACAATTACAGCAACAGGATGTGTAGGAGGAACGATTACATGGTCAGGTGGCGGAGTAGGCACTACCAAAGAAGTAGGAGCTGGAACTTATACGGCAACGTGTACGACAAGTTGTGGAACATCTGGAAACTCAAACACGATAACCATCGGAACGAGTCCATCACCAGTAGCACCAGTGATTTCTGCTAACAAAACTGAGATTTGTGGAAATGAGGAAATCACTTTGACAGCTACCAACTGCTCAGGTACAGTTAAATGGTCTAACAATGCAACTGGTGCTTCAATAAAAATTACGCAAGCTGGAGATTATGCGGCTGTTTGCCAAAACTCATGTGGAGAAAGTCCAAACAGTAATATTGTTAAAATTACTATAGGAGGCGTTC
>NZ_RJUD01000049.1 GCF_024343675.1 Lacihabitans sp. CS3-21 | reverse complement strand
GTTATGGTGCAAGTATAACTTCCTGCCGATAGACCTGTTGCCGTAGCTCCAGTTCCACCACTCGGTGCCCAGCTGTAGGTATAGCTTGGTGTTCCACCTGAGGCCAACACCGTCGCAGTTGCATTACTTCCTCCATTGCAACTCACATTCGTTTGGGAAGTTGAGGCTGATAAAGCACTCGGTTGGGTGATTGTAAATGACCGAGTTGCCGTACATGCGTTGGCATCGGTTACTGTTACAGTATATGCTCCTGCACTTAAGCCTGTGGCTGTTGCGGATGTTCCTCCTGATGGAGACCATGAATAGGTATAGCTAGGTGTTCCACCTGATGGTGACACCGAAGCCGAACCTTTTGATCCTCCATTACACGATACGTTGGTTAGCGAACCCGTTGCAGTGCTGATAGCCGTTGGTTGGGTAATTGTAAATGTTTTAGTAATGGATATACTTGCAGCATCAGTTATCGTACAAGTATAGCTACCTGAACTCAATCCGGAAGCAGTTGCACTTGTACCACCGGAAGGTGACCAAGAGTAAGTAAAGCCTCCACTACCACCACTTGCAACAACAGTAGCAGTTCCGTTTGAACCTCCATTACA
>NZ_RJUD01000048.1 GCF_024343675.1 Lacihabitans sp. CS3-21 | reverse complement strand
TCTACCGTTGAATTACAACCAACCGCAACCAATCTTGCTTTTGCGGTATCACAAACTGTAACTTTATCTGTAGTAATCAATGGAGCATTTGGAACGCCTCCTATAGTAATTTTAACAATATTACTGTTTGGACTTTCTCCACATGAGTTTTGGCAAACAGCCGCATAATCTCCAGCTTGCGTAATTTTTATTGAAGCACCAGTTGCATTGTTAGACCATTTAACTGTACCTGAGCAGTTGGTAGCTGTCAAAGTGATTTCCTCATTTCCACAAATCTCAGTTTTGTTAGCAGAAATCACTGGTGCTACTGGTGATGGACTCGTTCCGATCGTTATCGTGTTTGAGTTTCCAGATGTTCCACAACTTGTCGTACACGTTGCCGTATAAGTTCCAGCTCCTACTTCTTTGGTAGTGCCTACTCCGCCACCTGACCATGTAATCGTTCCTCCTACACATCCTGTTGCTGTAATTGTCGCTTTATCTGTTCCACAAACAGTCGTTTTGGTAGATGAAATTAATGGGGCTACTGGGGCTGGTAAAATACTAACTTCAATCGATTCAGTACTTACTTCACAAAGGTTC
>NZ_RJUD01000047.1 GCF_024343675.1 Lacihabitans sp. CS3-21 | reverse complement strand
GAACGCCTCCTATAGTAATTTTAACAATATTACTGTTTGGACTTTCTCCACATGAGTTTTGGCAAACAGCCGCATAATCTCCAGCTTGCGTAATTTTTATTGAAGCACCAGTTGCATTGTTAGACCATTTAACTGTACCTGAGCAGTTGGTAGCTGTCAAAGTGATTTCCTCATTTCCACAAATCTCAGTTTTGTTAGCAGAAATCACTGGTGCTACTGGTGATGGACTCGTTCCGATAGTTATCGTGTTTGAGTTTCCAGATGTTCCACAACTTGTCGTACACGTTGCCGTATAAGTTCCAGCTCCTACTTCTTTGGTAGTGCCTACTCCGCCACCTGACCATGTAATCGTTCCTCCTACACATCCTGTTGCTGTAATTGTCGCTTTATCTGTTCCACAAACAGTCGTTTTGGTAGATGAAATTAATGGGGCTACTGGGG
>NZ_RJUD01000046.1 GCF_024343675.1 Lacihabitans sp. CS3-21 | reverse complement strand
TGCCGTAACAAGGCCGGTTTGGGCTGCTCCGATTTCGCTCGCCACTACTCTCGGAATCACTGTTGTTTTATTCTCCTATGGGTACTTAGATGTTTCAGGTCCCCACGTTCGCTTTCATACCTAGTATGAATAGTTAGTCTTCAACTAACTGGGTTGCCCCATTCGGAAATCTACGGATCAATTGATGTGTGCTCATCCCCGTAGCTTATCGCAGCTTATCACGTCCTTCTTCGCCTCTGAGACCCTAGGCATCCCCCATACGCCCTTCTTTTGCTCTTTTTTATCTCTTCTCAGTCTTTCCCATCATGTCAATGTACTCTTT
>NZ_RJUD01000045.1 GCF_024343675.1 Lacihabitans sp. CS3-21 | reverse complement strand
GGAGCTGTA
Organism: Lacihabitans sp. CS3-21; assembly: GCF_024343675.1. GTDB lineage: Bacteria > Bacteroidota > Bacteroidia > Cytophagales > Spirosomataceae > Leadbetterella. The sequence goes on along the minus strand of NZ_RJUD01000045.1, from coordinate 593 downwards.
GGTTCAAATGGGGCATCGGGTGCAACGGGGCCAACTGGTCCAGCAGGAGCAGCTGGACTCGCTGGTTTAAATGGAGCGACTGGTGCTACGGGGCCAACTGGTTCTACAGGAGCAGCTGGACTCGCTGGTTTAAATGGAGCGACTGGTGCTACAGGGCCAACTGGTTCAACAGGAGCAACTGGGGCTAATGGAGCCACTGGACTCGCTGGTTCAAATGGAGCGACTGGTGCTACGGGGCCAACTGGTGCTACGGGTTCAAATGGGGCAACAGGAGCTACAGGGCCAACTGGTTCAACTGGTGCTAATGGAGCTACTGGTGCCACGGGGTCGAATGGTTCAACTGGTTTAACAGGAGCTACAGGTCCAACTGGTGCTACAGGATCGAATGGTTCAACTGGTTTAACTGGTGCTACTGGAGCCACTGGATCTGCTGGTTCAAAAGGAGCAACAGGAGCTACAGGTCCAACTGGTTCAACAGGTGCTAATGGAGCCACTGAGCAGCTGGTTCTGCCTCAATTTCTATAGATGCAAGTATTAGTGGTACTTCTAGTAACTCAAGCGTTTTTGGTAGTGCTAACGGCACGGAGGTTTAT
>NZ_RJUD01000044.1 GCF_024343675.1 Lacihabitans sp. CS3-21 | reverse complement strand
CTGAAACATCTAAGTACCCATAGGAGAATAAAACAACAGTGATTCCGAGAGTAGTGGCGAGCGAAATCGGAGCAGCCCAAACCGGCCTTGTTACGGCACGCCCGGGGTTATAGGACTGCATTTAGAAGTATATTTTAACTTGAATGACTTGGGAAGGTCAACCGTAGAGTGTGATAGTCACGTAAGGGTAAAGAATATAGGACGAGCAGAATCCTGAGTAGGTGGGGGCCGGTGAAACCCCCTCTGAATTCGGCAGCACCATCTGCCAAGGCTAAATACTACTGAGACACCGATAGCGAACAAGTACTGTGAAGGAAAGGTGAAAAGCACGGAGAGTATCCGGGTGAAATAGAACCTGAAACCGTACGCCTACAAGCGGTCGGAGCCATGCGATATGGTGACGGCGTGCCTTTTGCATAATGATCCTACGAGTTACGGTCACCAGCAAGGTTAAGATTTTAAGAATCGGAGCCGAAGCGAAAGCGAGTCTGAATAGGGCGTTAAGTTGGTGGCTGTAGACGCGAAACCTAGTGATCTACCCATGGTCAGGTTGAAGGTTGGGTAAGACCAACTGGAGGACCGTACCGGTATACGTTGAAAAGTGTTCGGATGAACTGTGGGTAGGGGTGAAAGGCTAATCAAACTGGGAAATAGCTCGTACTCCCCGAAATGTATTTAGGTACAGCGTCGGCGTTGAGTCTTATCGAGGTAGAGCTACTGATTGGATGCGGGGGAGTCACATCCTACCAAATTCAGACAAACTC
>NZ_RJUD01000043.1 GCF_024343675.1 Lacihabitans sp. CS3-21 | reverse complement strand
ATCATTGGGCTATATTTAGATCGGCCTTCATTTTGGTTAACTCCCCAAGAAGCTTAGTTTGTGTCACATCATTTTCTTTTCCATATCTTTGGGCTATAGCAACAATAGCAAAATTTAGGGTTTCAATCTCTGTAGGTCGTCTATTATTGATGTCTTGCAAAGTAGAAATGAGCTGACCATCCGACATTTTACTAATTATTTTTACACTTTCAATTACCTCATTTTCAGAAATTTCTACTCCTGATATATTGGCAATATTTACGCATTCTTTAATAACGGTCTGTCCCAAATTCATGACAGCTACATTCCTAAGGAAAATTCCATTATCTGTATCTAATAAAGGACAAATAGAATTAAAAACGCAGTTGGCTATCGCTTTTTTCCAAATGATAGATTGAATATTTTCTTCAACCCTAAATTTAAAGATTGGATTATTGAGTTGGTTTGTAATGTGATTCAAACTATCTAATTTCCCATTAATTTTTCCAATAAGAGATTCTGCTACCGGTGTGAATCGGACTAGGTTATCGCCCATTACCTGACAAGTGGTAAACAATACACACCTATGAATATCTGAAAAACCTTTATTAACAAAAGCAGACTCCACTCCCAACCCGTTTTGAAGTAGCACTATAGGCTGATTAACAGCTCTTTCACTTAATGTTTCTGCCAAGTATTCATTTCCAAAGGATTTGCTGGTTATAACTAAAATGCCATCGAATTTTACATGACTAGATAATGAACTGACTTCAAGATCAGCCCTCAAAGTTATTCCCTCATCCATTTGAATTGAAATGGTCTCCATTTGGGTTGGTGTATTATCTATTCTGCCCCTGATAATGCACACATTTTTCCCCTCTAATTTTAGAAAAACGGCTAAAGCTTTACCCACAGCTC
>NZ_RJUD01000042.1 GCF_024343675.1 Lacihabitans sp. CS3-21 | reverse complement strand
ACCATAGGCCTGAAATACCAGGGTAAAACATTTTGTAAAACCTTTTGTAAAATCACCCGTAAAACACTCAAATTCTTGGGTGTTTTTTTTATGCACTTAAGTGTGTACACCATGTAAACATGGGAAATTAATAGAAATTTACCTTTTGTATACACCCTGTGTACACCACTGTGTACACCACTGTAAACGGCCTTCATTGCTAATTAATGGCAACTTTTTATGTGTACACCTCCCATTTTTGAAAAGGGTATGCTCATAGTTTTAGTTACTGGGCTGAAATGTGAAACATTTTGTGATACTTATTCTGAATTTAGACCTAAAAATGGGCTTTATTTCTCATCATAATATTGCTTTTTATTTCATCCTACCAAAGTGTGCTGTTAATAGAAGTTTATCTGCTGGAATATCCACTGATAATTCCCTCTATTTGTTGAATATGTCGTTGGGTATGATGTATCGCAAAATTGACCCAGTCTATTACAGTCATTTTGCCTAAAAATGGATGAACAAATATTCGGTTGTCAATGCAGATTTTGCCTTTTGAAACATCATCCTTCCATAGTTCTCTTTGGTTTACCAACAGACTGACAAGGGTTGCCATGTTTGTAATTTCTCCTTTTGGTATTAAGATATCTGGAGATTTGATTTTCTCTTTCCAGTTGGTAACCAATATTTTTTGTAAGTTTTCATCACCTATAATTTCTAGAGAAGAATTTCTTGTTTCAGAAGCACCCGAAATTATCGTATAAATAACCCTATCGGTAAGGTAAATATGTTCGATAATTTCGAGAATATTCCACTGGTTATCATTTTTGAAATGAACACAATCTGATGAACAACCTTTTATGATTTGTAAAAAATCTTGTGTCGATTTATCCAATTTAACTATTAAGGATTTATTAGTCATAAAATTAAATTTCTTGAACTTAAGTTCTTGTTTGCGAAGTATGTCCTATTATTTTCCCAAATGAAAAATATTTCAGAATTCAAGAGCTGTTTCATGCTTTCTGAACTATCGTTTTTCATATGATTTTAGTTAAAAGAGGCCTGATGATTCCTTTTCACTCAAACGAATACCATTTGGGTATGTTTAAAGCTTTATACAGGGCTGTTTTGCCATTGTTGATTATAAAAATTTAAACCTCTATAGGTTTAAGAGGTAATAATTTTCTTTCCCTATTTTATTACCATTTAAACCATTCAATAATGCTAATTGGCCAATATGTGTAGTAATATCCAAAATAGGTCCTTGAAGCAATCGCTTACATGTGAATAAATCAATTTGAGACTGCTGTAAAACAATCATAAGTTTTTCGAGCCCAATTACAAAGCGTTGACATTCTTCACCAAATTTCATAAGTTCTGGGCTTTCAGTATTCATATCACCACCATTTATTAGGGTGATTGTCTTATTTACTAAATCAAACATGTGATTCACGATTTCTGATG
>NZ_RJUD01000041.1 GCF_024343675.1 Lacihabitans sp. CS3-21 | reverse complement strand
TCCGTTTTTCTCACCGAAACAAGCTACTGGGGTGGCAGTCGCTGAGGCTGTCAATTTAGCTGTTTGAATGATTGAAGTGGTTGCCGTTACAATACAATTGTTTAGCATTGCAGTGACAGTATATGTACCATTATTCGACGGTAAGGCATCAACTAAAACAGTTGGGCCAGTTGCAGAATAATTATTTGGCCCAGACCAAGAGTAAGAGGTTGCATTTCCTACAGCTGTTAGGGTAATTTTATCTCCAAAACAAACAGGTCCATTATTTGAGGCTACTACATTTGGCTTCTCTTTCATGGTAACTAAAGCTGGGTCTGAATCATCTTCATCAGTTGCTTTTATTCCATCATTCGGAGTTCCTGTACCATTTCCATCAACAAAATCATCTGCATCCGAACTTACCAAACCTCCGGCATCATTAGATGAAATATTATCTGGTTTACTATCAATATCCAAAAGGTTTAAAGCATTTGTAGCATTATTACTAATTTCCGCTCTGTTTACCAAGGGCCCTGTTAAAGCTGAAGGTAAAACATTCAATACTAATTCGATTGAAGTATTTGCACCTGGCAAGATAGGACCTGGGATGTTAAATTTAGGATTTCCAGAAACTAATGACCATCCTAGACTTTGCGAAGTATTAAGGCTCATCCCTGTTGGGATATAATCAGTAACATCAATATTAGACGCTTTTAGTGTACCCTGATTAAATACAGTTATTACGTATTTAACCACATCCTCACAACCAACTTGGGAGGCTTGGCCAGCTTTTAATTTCTTATTTAAAGCTAAGTCAAAAATCTGTTTAATTTTAACTTCAGCTGGATCGTGATCATCTTCGTCTCCTCCAGTTTTACCATTACCATTGATATCGTCATCTGTAACAAATTTATCATTATCAATATCATCAGGTGTACTATCAATATCCACAAGTGGATTTCCATTATTGTCATTATCAGACGTTTTCGAAATCTCTGCTTTATTTAATAAGGTAGTTCCTTCAAAATCTGAATTGACTTTCAAATTTATATCAACCGAAATTGATCCACCGGCCGAAATTGGACCAGAAATAATTTTGGTTGCTTTATTTAAACCTGCTGCTGTCCAAGATAAATCATTTAGAGTCATACCTGATGGTATATAATCTGTAATTTCTATTCCATTTGCAGGGATGGTACCTTGATTTGATACAGTTATAGTAAATATAACATTATCACCTGGCTTAATATCTCCGGTACTTTTTAATTTCTTAACCAAAGCCAAGTCATATTTCTGTACGGTGATCTGGGCTGGGTCAGCATCGTCTTCATCGTCCGTGCCATTGCCATCCAATTTATCGTCAGTTGGGCTTCCTGGTACACCACCCGCATCGTTGCCTACCGTCTGATCTGGTCTGCTGTCTATATCTACTAAGGCTACGCCATTGTTGTCTCTATCTGCTGTGGCA
>NZ_RJUD01000040.1 GCF_024343675.1 Lacihabitans sp. CS3-21 | reverse complement strand
GGCATAGGCCATCAAAAGCCATTTTATACTTTTCCTCGCTCCTATTCGGGTGGAAAAGTAAGAATTGAAAAATGTACAAAGCGACATCAAGAGTCCTATGCCCGCAAAAACCCAAGCAAATAGTTCAGGTTTGCCGTAAATTCCCCCGACGATATGTTCTGAAGTGGCCACCCATGTGCTCAAAGCAGAAAATAATAAAGTAGTAATGGTGGTATATCTTAGAAATGGACGATTGCTGATGACTGTTTTTAAGGATAAGCTCACGCTGGGCCAATTGAGGTCCGTTCGCTTTTCAACGGGATGTGTTTCTTCCATTCTGAACGACCAAATGAATATCACGATGCCGAAGATAACGGGTGTAAGAAATACCATTTGCCAAGACGAAACCGACAGTATGGCCAGTCCCAAAAAGGGTGCTATGACGGGTGTAAACAAGAAAATAGTAAAAATGAGCGACATCGTGCGGGCCATTTGATCGCCAACAAAACGGTCTCTAACCCCTGCAATAGTAGTCATAAATACCGCCGAAGCTCCCACTCCGGCAAAAAATCTCGCCCCCAGCATGATCTCAAATGTGGGTGCAAAAGCCGCTACCAAGCCACCTAAAATATATAAAGGAAAACCAATGCGATAAATGGCCAATCTGCCAAAGCGATCCGACAATATTCCAAAAAACAATTGGGCGATTTGACCCATAAAAAAGAAAACGATGATTTGGGCTGTGGCCGTTGATTCAGGCTTGAAACCAAAATGCTCTCTCAAACTGGCAAAAGCAGGTAGCATAATATCGATACCCAAGGCAGTCAACATCATGGTGCAGGCAGAGAGGGTAATAAACTCCCCCGACTTCATCTTTATATTCATTTATGATTAGTGGTTCTTGATACAAAAACAAAAATAGTGGGTCTTGCTGGAATTAATTACAATTGTGCATAAAACCAAACAAAACATGAAAATCACCTAATGAACTCCCAAATAAAATAAAACTTTGTGTACCTCTGTGCAAAACTCCGTGCCCTCTGAGGTTAAAAAATGCAATGTGATAATGAGGCAGTATGCTAATTAGCAAATTGTGATTCAATTATTCCACAAAGGTTCACCAAGGAGACACAAAGGTTCACAAAGAACGCTGGGAACCTCTGTCTAAAACTCTGTGCCCTCTGTGGTTAAAAAGGCAATGTGATAATGAGGCAGTGTGCTAATTAGCAAATTGTGATTCAATTATTCCACAAAGTTTCACCAAGGAGACACAAAGGTTCACTAAGACATACACTATGTTTAGACTTTTGAAACCCAATGTTTTTTTATAACAACCAAGCACTTTGTGAAACTTTGAGCATTTTTTGTGTGCCTTTGTGGAATAGCTTAAACAGTGACCCACTTCGAGATCTATCGATCGCAATTTCATTCAGATTATCATCTGAATTTCATTGGGCTCAGTGGCCGATTTACCAGTAACCAATAAACCAGTAACCAATAACCAATCCACCAGCAACCCACTTCGAGATCTATCAATCGCAATTTCATTCAGATTATCATCTGAATTTCATTGTGCTCAGTGGCCGATTAATCAGTAACCCACTTCGAGATCTATCGATCGCAATTTCATTCAGATTATCATCTGAATATCATTGTGCTCAGTGGCCGATTAACCAGTAACCCACTTCGGGATCTATCGATCGCAATTTCATTCAGATTATCATCTGAATTTCATTGTGCTCAGTGGCCGATTAACCCGTAACCCACTTCGGGATCTATCGATCGCAATTTCAGTCAGATTATCATCTGAATTTCATTGTGCTCAGTGGCCGATTAACCAATAACCCACTTCGAGATCTATCGATCGCAATTTCAGTCAGATTATCATCTGAATTTCATTGTGCTCAGTGGCCGATTTACCAATAACCAATCAACCAGTAACTAATACACCAATAACAAATCAACCAATAACTAATACACTAATCCTCCCACTCCACATACCTCCGCCAATTGTGCTGCTCCTTAAAGCCCAACATTTCGCGGATTTTGCGGTTGGAGAATAAGGCCTCGGTTTCGTCAAGTTCTCGGCTGAGAGGTACATTCGGGAAAAACCTTTCGAGCAATTCCTTGTTGTTCAATACCGCACCATTGTGGTCGTTACCCGCATTAAAAACCTGATAACCCAAGCCGTCTTTCTTCAAGCAAAGATCCACTATCTGCCCCAAATCACGGGCATCGATATAACAGAACGCATTGCGGCGACGGACTTCAGGATTTCTGAAATAATGCGGAAACAGTTCGGCGTATTCATGCGGCTCTATCACATTGCCGATACGCAAGGCATATATATCAAAGCCCGAGCGTAGTTGAAAGCTCCGTGCCGTTTTTTCGTTCACTACCTTCGACAAACCATAACTGTCCATCGGGTCCACGTCATAATCTTCCTCCAATGGCAGCACTTTGGGGTCGGTGACGCCATCCGCAAAACAGATGCCGTAGGTGGTCTCCGACGAGGCAATGATGATCTTTTTGATGCCCAACTTTACAGCTGCCTCTATCACATTGTAGGTACCCACCGTATTTACCCTAAAAGTCTCGTTGTCGGGTTTGATGAGGATTCGCGGCACGGCCGCAAAATGCACCACGGCGTCAAATCGGGCTATGCCCTCGCCACCCTCCAGCTCGTGCAGGCCTGTGTAAGAGCTCATGGCATTAAACATCTGACCTGAATCGGTGATATCGGCTAGGAGGTTATGCACCCCTG
>NZ_RJUD01000039.1 GCF_024343675.1 Lacihabitans sp. CS3-21 | reverse complement strand
TCTGTGTAGCTGTACAACTGTTCGCATCTGTTACCGTGCAGGTCCATGAACCAGCTGTTAAGCCTGTTACACTTAATGTCCCATCTCCCGTTGGATTGCCAGGCGTCCAGTTATAGGTATATCCACCTGCTCCTCCAGTTGGCGTATTTATACTTGCCGCACCATTGCTTCCTCCATTACAACTTACATTAGTTTGTGAAAGAGCTGTTAATGATACATCTGAGCCAGAGCCCTCTACTGCAAAATCGTAGGTTGCTTCATCAGAATCGTTATTAGCCAAAGAAACCGTTGCACTTCTAAGTCCGGCTGCAGAAGGATTAAAGGTGATTTGAAAAGTGGTTGATCCAGAAGCCGAAACTGGACTTGTTGGATTTGATGAAACACTAAAATCAGAAGCGTTTGAACCACTTATGGTGGGATTACTAAAGGTTAAATTTGAAGTTCCTGTAT
>NZ_RJUD01000038.1 GCF_024343675.1 Lacihabitans sp. CS3-21 | reverse complement strand
GTTTATAGAAATAGTACCTTCAGATACCATTAAATACGAAATTGATAAAGAATCAGGATTCTTAAAAATAGATAGACCACAAAAATATTCTAATATCGTTCCAGCTTTGTATGGATTTATTCCGCAGACCTATTGTGGTGATAAAGTGGCAGAGTTTGCAAGAGAAAAGGGTGCAACAAGCATTAAAGTGGGTGATGGGGATCCTTTAGATATTTGTGTGTTATCGTCGCATCATATACCTCATGGCGATATATTATTACAAGCTAAGCCAATTGGCGGATTTTGTTTTATTGACAAAGGTGAGGCCGACGATAAGATAATAGCAGTATTAACAGGCGACCAGATTTACGGCAACTTTAACGATATTTCTGAATTGCCTGGTGGTGTTATTGAAAAGCTAAAGCATTATTTTCTAACCTACAAAAATCTGCCAGGAGAACCTCAACATTGCGAAATAGCATATGAATATGGTAAACAAGGAGCTGGAGAAGTCATTAAAAAATCAATGGAAGATTACAGGGATTTGATTTTTAATCCACTAAAATAAAAAAAAGGAGCGAATGCTCCTTTTTTTATAGTATTTATCGTAAATATTATTTTTTGTATAAAACCTTTTTTACAGCGTCAATCGTCCTAGCCACGTTTGGCAAAGTAGCCTCAATTAGCGTAGGAGCGTAGTGTAAAGGAATATCCATGTTGTTAACTCTGATAACCGGAGCATCCAAATGGTCAAAAGCATATCGCTGCAAATGATAAGTTATTTCTGATGAAATAGCAGCCAATGGCCAAGCTTCTTCTACAACTACACATCTGTTGGTTTTCTTTACAGAATCTACAACTGTTTGATAATCAATAGGTCTTACTGTTCTAAGGTCTATCAATTCAACACTGATTCCATCTTTGGCAAGTTGCTCGATTGCTGGTAAAACCACTCTAGGAATCATTTTTCCAAACGATACAATCGTAACATCTTTTCCTTCCTGAATTATGTTGGCTTTCCCAATTGGCAATATATATTCGCCATCTGGAATCATTCCTTTGTCACCATACATTTGTTCAGACTCCATGAAAATAACGGGGTCATTGTCACGAATAGATGCTTTCAAAAGTCCTTTACATTCATATGGGCTAGATGGTACCACAACTTTAAGACCTGGCGTATTGGCAAACCAATTTTCGAAGTTTTGAGAGTGTTGAGCTCCTAATTGTCCAGCATTACCAGTTGGACCCCTAAACACGATTGGGCAAGAATATTGACCAGCAGACATGGCCATTATTTTGGCTGCACTGTTGATAATCTGATCTATAGCAACAAGTGAAAAGTTGAAAGTCATGAATTCAATAATCGGACGACAACCATTGATAGCAGCACCAACACCTATACCAGCAAAACCTAGTTCAGCAATTGGCGTGTCGATAACTCTTTTGGGTCCAAATTCATCCAACATTCCTTGACTGGCTTTGTAGGCTCCATTGTATTCAGCTACTTCTTCACCCATTAAGAATATTGTTTCATCACGACGCATTTCTTCTGACATCGCTTCCTTTACAGCATCTCTAAATTGAATTTCTCTCATTTTTGGCTTATAAATAATTTAATTTTGGGCAAAGACCCCAATTGCTTGACAAAAATAGTAAGCTATTGTCAATTTCCGAAATCTATTTGTAGAATTGCGTGATTTCATTTATTTATTTTTGTTCGGTGTAAGATTTTGGTGGTTAAAATAAACAATTTGATGTTTCCATAATAGAAATGATGAATTTGTAAATCCATTATAATTGTAAGGATTGCAATTTTTATGCGAGTGAGTATATGCAGACTGATGTGACCCTTTCAAGGTTTTTGTTTTGTTCTTTTTAATTCCGAAGGAATTTGATTTTTATAAAAAGAGAATTTTGATGTAAATGTACGACCCCTACAGGGTCGAATACTGACTATTGTGATGGATTTCTATAAACATGTGACCCCTTCGGGGTCGAATACTGACTATTTTGTTGGTTTTTTATAAGCATATGACT
>NZ_RJUD01000037.1 GCF_024343675.1 Lacihabitans sp. CS3-21 | reverse complement strand
CATTAAATACGAAATTGATAAAGAATCAGGATTCTTAAAAATAGATAGACCACAAAAATATTCTAATATCGTTCCAGCTTTGTATGGATTTATTCCGCAGACCTATTGTGGTGATAAAGTGGCAGAGTTTGCAAGAGAAAAGGGTGCAACAAGCATTAAAGTGGGTGATGGGGATCCTTTAGATATTTGTGTGTTATCGTCGCATCATATACCTCATGGCGATATATTATTACAAGCTAAGCCAATTGGCGGATTTTGTTTTATTGACAAAGGTGAGGCCGACGATAAGATAATAGCAGTATTAACAGGCGACCAGATTTACGGCAACTTTAACGATATTTCTGAATTGCCTGGTGGTGTTATTGAAAAGCTAAAGCATTATTTTCTAACCTACAAAAATCTGCCAGGAGAACCTCAACATTGCGAAATAGCATATGAATATGGTAAACAAGGAGCTGGAGAAGTCATTAAAAAATCAATGGAAGATTACAGGGATTTGATTTTTAATCCACTAAAATAAAAAAAAGGAGCGAATGCTCCTTTTTTTATAGTATTTATCGTAAATATTATTTTTTGTATAAAACCTTTTTTACAGCGTCAATCGTCCTAGCCACGTTTGGCAAAGTAGCCTCAATTAGCGTAGGAGCGTAGTGTAAAGGAATATCCATGTTGTTAACTCTGATAACCGGAGCATCCAAATGGTCAAAAGCATATCGCTGCAAATGATAAGTTATTTCTGATGAAATAGCAGCCAATGGCCAAGCTTCTTCTACAACTACACATCTGTTGGTTTTCTTTACAGAATCTACAACTGTTTGATAATCAATAGGTCTTACTGTTCTAAGGTCTATCAATTCAACACTGATTCCATCTTTGGCAAGTTGCTCGATTGCTGGTAAAACCACTCTAGGAATCATTTTTCCAAACGATACAATCGTAACATCTTTTCCTTCCTGAATTATGTTGGCTTTCCCAATTGGCAATATATATTCGCCATCTGGAATCATTCCTTTGTCACCATACATTTGTTCAGACTCCATGAAAATAACGGGGTCATTGTCACGAATAGATGCTTTCAAAAGTCCTTTACATTCATATGGGCTAGATGGTACCACAACTTTAAGACCTGGCGTATTGGCAAACCAATTTTCGAAGTTTTGAGAGTGTTGAGCTCCTAATTGTCCAGCATTACCAGTTGGACCCCTAAACACGATTGGGCAAGAATATTGACCAGCAGACATGGCCATTATTTTGGCTGCACTGTTGATAATCTGATCTATAGCAACAAGTGAAAAGTTGAAAGTCATGAATTCAATAATCGGACGACAACCATTGATAGCAGCACCAACACCTATACCAGCAAAACCTAGTTCAGCAATTGGCGTGTCGATAACTCTTTTGGGTCCAAATTCATCCAACATTCCTTGACTGGCTTTGTAGGCTCCATTGTATTCAGCTACTTCTTCACCCATTAAGAATATTGTTTCATCACGACGCATTTCTTCTGACATCGCTTCCTTTACAGCATCTCTAAATTGAATTTCTCTCATTTTTGGCTTATAAATAATTTAATTTTGGGCAAAGACCCCAATTGCTTGACAAAAATAGTAAGCTATTGTCAATTTCCGAAATCTATTTGTAGAATTGCGTGATTTCATTTATTTATTTTTGTTCGGTGTAAGATTTTGGTGGTTAAAATAAACAATTTGATGTTTCCATAATAGAAATGATGAATTTGTAAATCCATTATAATTGTAAGGATTGCAATTTTTATGCGAGTGAGTATATGCAGACTGATGTGACCCTTTCAAGGTTTTTGTTTTGTTCTTTTTAATTCCGAAGGAATTTGATTTTTATAAAAAGAGAATTTTGATGTGAATGTACGACCCCTACAGGGTCGAATACTGACTATTGTGATGGATTTCTATAAACATGTGACCCCTTCGGGGTCGAATACTGACTAATTTGTTGGATTTATATAAACATATGACTCCTTCGGGGTCGAATAC
>NZ_RJUD01000036.1 GCF_024343675.1 Lacihabitans sp. CS3-21 | reverse complement strand
TTGTAAAATATCAATACTATAACGGAGGTAAAAAGTTTGAAATAGACGCAAGAAAATATCTGGTAAAAGATCTAGAAATCGGTATTGAATATCAAATCAAGAATCATTTTGAATTGGTAGCACTTTATATGATTTCTGACAGAACTTTTGAGGATTATGCCAAACCAGTAAATCATCAAAAAGGCAGAACTTTAAGACTACAGGCTCAATTTAATTTTTGAGAAAATCAAATGCTAAGAAAGACTAAAATGAGGATTAAATATCAAACCGATGATATTTGCCCAAGGATCTTTCAAGGAAGCAATGATTATACCTCCACCTACATCGGTGGGTTCCTCGTGACGATTTGCCCCCAAACTTATTAATGCTTGGTAGGATTCTGAAACATTTTCTGCACCCCAATAAGTAATCACAGAATCTGACTTTTCAGTACTTTGTGCTTCTTCTTCTGGCTGCAAACCCAGTTCATAGCCTGCAACATTAAACCCAACATAAAAAGGTTCATCAAAATATGGCTCGAAACCTAAAAAGTCTGAATACCACTTTTTGGCCTTTTCCATATCTGATACTTTGTAGATGGTTGTCCGTAAACCCAATAATTTCATAGCTTTCAAATTTAAGATTTATTAAAAGTATTGAAAATACGTGTTACTTCTAAACCATTCCAAGTTTTGCTAAAAAAATACTCCTTTTTACATTTAAACCGACGGTGGCAACAATTTATACATCACTGGGGTAACTATCCTAGTCAGAATCAAAGACGAAATCAAACCGCCAATAATAACCAAAGCCAGCGGTGAGTACAATGGTGAATGCTCCAAGACCAATGGAATTAATCCTCCAATGGCAGTCATTGTAGTCAAAACAATAGGAATAAACCTCGTTTTACCAGCTTTTTCAATGGCTTCATCAATTGACAAACCTTCTTCTTTTCGGAGATAGTTGGTGTAATCTACCAGCAAAATGGAGTTTTTAACCTCAATACCAGCTAAAGCAATAATACCCACAATGGCTGTAAACGAGAGACTATATCCTGCAAAAAATAAAATACCTACTGCTCCAATAACCCCAAGAGGAATTACTGAAAGTACAATAAACGAACTCTTAAAGGTTTTGAACTCTAATATCAAAATGGCTAAAATTCCAAAAATAGTGATGATGATGATGGTACCCAAACCGCCAAAAATTTGAGCTCTCTGTTCCTCTTCTCCTGCCGTAGTTATGCTGTAACCTTTTGGCACTTCGAATTTATCCAACTTTTCCTTGAATACTTTCTGTACATCTGGTGTAAGATAACCATCCGCAATAAAGGCTGTTACGCTTGTAAAACGCTCTTGGTCATAGTGTTGGATTCGGTTAGGTGAGGTCTCAAAATGGATGGTGGCTAATTGAGACAATGGTACTTGAGCCCCCATAGGTGAGGAAACATATATATTGTCAAAAACATCAGCCGAAACAGTTTTGCCTCTTGGCAAAGTGATATTTATCTGATAATCATCTCCAGTCTTATCTTGAAATGTTCCTAAACTTAGACCCGAAATAGCCATTCGAACGTTTCGATCAATCTCAGCGGTAGCAATTCCCATCATTCCGGCTTTATCTTTGTTAATATCCACCCTTAAGTCAGTATTTACTGCTCCAATGGGATTGTTGACATAAATTGTCCCTTCGGTAGATTTATAAAGCCCCTCAACTTTTAAAGCAATGCTTCGGAGTGAATCTAAATTTTCTCCAAAAATTCTTACGGCTAGCGGAGCATCTACTGGGGCCCCGTGCTCAAACTCTATCGCCTTAATTTTGGCACCGGGGTAATTTTGGAATTTGGTACGGAGTTCATTTATATAAGCTGTTCTTTCTGGCACTTCGGTTTCTTCTTGCAGTTGTACAAATATCTGGGCCGTATTACTAGAAGTACCACCTCGTGGCAATATGTTATAGTAAATCCTAGGATTGTCTTTTCCGATATTAGAGGCGTAACTTTTTACCAATTCCTTTTCAGAAAGAATTTTTTCCACAAATCGTACGGCTTTATCGGTTACTTTTAGAGAAGTACCCAGCGGTGTTTCTATGTTTATCAAAAACTGAGGTTTTTCGGATTTAGGGAAGACACTAATTCCAATTACTTTGATCAGTCCCAAACTTCCAATAAATATTAAAATGGCTACTCCGAGGGTTTTGAAGGGGTTGGCCAATGACCATGATAATATTTTTTTGTAAGATCCATCTATAGCCCTATTGAGAAACTGCAAAAACACGTTTCCATGCTCTTCCTCCTCTTTAGGCATCAAAAGGCTTGCTAAAAATGGCACGATAGTCAAAGAAACAAAAAGCGAAGCTAATACCGTAGTGATAACTGCCATGGGCAAACTTCGTATAAAATCTCCTGCAGATTCTGGCAAAAATGTCAGTGGCAAAAACGCAAATATCAGTGTAGCGGTACAGCCTAATACTGCCAAACTTATCTGTTTGGTAGCTTCAGTAGCAGCTTGTTTTCTAGAATATCCCATACGCAAATACCGGGCAATATTCTCTACTACCACGATGGAATCATCCACCAATAACCCTAAAGAAATAACCAAACCAACCACCGAAAGCTGATTAATCCCATAACCTAAAATATCTAGACCCGCCAAACCGATAGCCAAGGAAAGCGGAATAGAAATCATGACAATCAAAGCTGCTCTAAAACCTAGTGGAATGAGCGTAATTAAAACCAAAACAATAGCAATAGCAAAATCCCTACCCAATCCTAAGAGCCTTTTTGACACACTATGTGCTTGGTCGAAGCTTTTTTCAAACTTAATATGTTGAGGAAGTGTTTTCTCAAAATCTGCTAAAAGCGGAGAAAGTATTTTGTTTACATCAAAAATATTAGTGTTTTTTTTCTGGGAAGCAGTGATAAAAATTCCTCTTTTTCCATTAAGTCTAGCCAAATAGGTCTCATCTTCATAACCAAAATTCACATCAGCAACATC
>NZ_RJUD01000035.1 GCF_024343675.1 Lacihabitans sp. CS3-21 | reverse complement strand
CAAAGCTTTTGGGTTCAATTGGGCTATTCGAATTTTTGGGAGTTAGGTTAGCTTTATCTACAAAAGTCGATTTTTTATTTTCAGGTAAAGCATATTTTTGAATCTCGCCCGATTCAATCATAAAATAGTCGTTTTCCTGCCAAACGACATTCTGAGCTTTTAGGTTTAAGGAAAAAAGGAGGAAAAAGTTAAAGAGTAATTTGAAAATCTTCATCATAGGTTTGGTCTTGGCATATTTTGATTGGAAAAATTAAGCATTTTTTTGGAGATAATATTATCATCCGAGAAAAAAATGAAATGATTATTTTAGAAATATGGCAAATTAAACTCCTGAATTAATCTATTTATTATGGTCATAGTCTGATTAAGGCAAATAAGAGCTCTCATTGTTAATCGAAATAATGAATTAAAAAACATGCTAAATTTCCATCAAAGGTTATTTTTATTTAGATTTAAATCTTAAAGTTTTCAACCCAATATAAATGATGAAGAAAATAATAATTTTCCTGATTGGAATCCAAGCTTCCTTCGCCCAAAGCCCCATTATCAAATCCGAATTTATTTACGAAAATGCTCCTTTCCCTTCTTGCCATGCATCTACGTTGGCCGAAACCCCTTCTGGAATAGTTGCAGCATGGTTTGGCGGAACAGCAGAAAGAGACCCAGATGTGGGTATTTGGGTGAGTAGAATAGAAAATGGCAAATGGACTGCACCAGTTGAAGTAGCCAATGGGGTGGAAAGCCCGAAGAAAAGATATCCGACTTGGAATCCCGTTTTGTTTCAAATGCCTGGAGCGGAATTGATATTGTTTTATAAAGTGGGCCCGAGTCCATCTACTTGGTGGGGAATGATAAAAAGGTCTTTTGATGGAGGAAAGACTTGGTCGGCAGCTGAAAAACTGCCTGATGGAATCTATGGGCCGATAAAAAACAAACCTGAGCTTTTGAGCGATGGTACTTTACTATGTCCCACAAGTTCTGAGGATAATGGCTGGCGGGTACATTTTGAAATGACCAAAGATGCAGGCAAAACTTGGACAAAAACTGCTGCCATAAATGATGGTAAAGAGTTTTCGGCTATCCAACCGAGCATTTTGTTTACAGAAGACGGCCAACTGCAGATCCTGTGTAGAAGTAAGAATAGCTATATTCTAGAAGCTTTTTCAAAAGATAATGGAAAGACTTGGTCGTCATTGAAGCCCATTTCATTGCCAAATCCAAATTCGGGAACAGATGCAGTTACCCTTAAAGATGGCCGACAATTGTTGGTTTACAATCATGTTGGCAAAAGTGAAGAACTGTGGGGCGGAAAACGGTCTCCATTAAATGTTGCGATTTCAGATGATGGGAAAGAATGGAAACCGTTTGTGGTTTTAGAAAATGAGCCTAAAATGGAATTTTCATATCCAGCAGTGATTCAAACGTCAGATGGCAAAGTGCATATAACTTACACTTGGAAACGAAAGAAAGTGAGATATGTGGTGCTGGATGTGAAATGACGGCACTTCGGCTCCGCTCAGTGTCCGAAGAGATACGCGACTTCGTTGTTTGAGCGGAGTCGATGACAAAAACGGCACTTCGGCTCCGCTCAGTGTCCTAAGAGATACGCGACTTCGTTGTCTGAGCGGAGTCGAAGACAAAAACGTCACTTCGGCTCCGCTCAGTGACCGTGGCGACATTTGATTCTGTTGACTGAGCGGAGTCGAAGACAAAAACGGCACTTCGGCTCCGCTCAGTGACCGTGGCGACATTTGATTCTGTTGTCTGAGCGGAGTCGAAGACAAAAACGTCACTTCGGCTCCGCTCAGTGACCGTGGCGACATTTGATT
>NZ_RJUD01000034.1 GCF_024343675.1 Lacihabitans sp. CS3-21 | reverse complement strand
AAATAGAAATGATGTTTTAAGCTTTCAATCGCAAGTTTTAGAGAATGATATCACCTTAATTGGTGAAATTTTGGTAAATCTTAAATTTTCTACTAGTGGGACAGATTTGGACTTTTTTGTTAAACTCATCGATGAATATCCTTCCGACGAACCTAATAATTCATTTGCACCCTCCAATGTCCAAATGGCAGGCTACCAGCAAATGATCCGAAGTGAAATGATGAGAACCAAATTCAGGAACTCATTCTCTCACCCTATACCCTTAATTTCAGGCTCAAAAACTACCACTGAATTTAAACTTCAAGATGTATATCATACTTTCAAAAAAGGACACAGAATCATGGTTCAGGTACAATCATCTGCATTTCCTTTGTTCGATTTGAATCCCCAAAAGTTTCTAGAGAACATTTATGAGGCCAACGAAAAAGATTTTCAGAAATCGTTAGTAAACATATTTAGCGACAGTCATATATCCGTGAACATATTAAAAAATAATTAAAAATGGAAAACAAAATATACATCATCGGAGCAGGAGCTGTGGGTAAAGCTTTAGCCGTTTTTCTAAAATTAGAGGGGAAAAATGTGTGCATTATCAGGGGCAGCGTAGATAATACACCAACTCAAATGGAGACCATTTCAATTCAAATGGATGAGGGAATTACTTTGAAGGCTGACCTTGAAGTCAGTTCATTATCTAGTCATGTAAAATTTGATGGCATTTTAGTTATAACCAGCAAATCCTTTGGGAATGAATACTTGGCAGAAACATTAAGTGAAAGGGCTTTTAATCAGTCCATAGTGCTACTTCAAAACGGGCTGGGAGTGGAGTCTGCGTTTGTAAATAAAGGTTTTTCAGATGTTCACAGGTGTGTATTGTTTACCACTTGTCAGGTAATGGGCGATAACCTAGTCCGATTCAAACCGGTAGCAGAATCTCTTATAGGAAAAATTAATGGGAAATTGGATAGTTTGGATCACATTACAAACCAACTCAATAATCCAATCTTTAAATTTAGGGTTGAAGAAAATATTCAAACTATCATTTGGAAAAAAGCGATAGCCAACTGCGTTTTTAATTCTATTTGTCCTTTATTAGATACAGATAATGGAATTTTCCTTAGGAATGTAGCTGTCATGAATTTGGGACAAACCGTTATTAAAGAATGCGTAAATATTGCCAACATATCAGGAGTAGAAATTTCTGAAAATGAGGTAATTGAAAGTGTAAAAATGATTAGTAAAATGTCGGATGGTCAGCTCATTTCTACTTTGCAAGACATCAATAATAGACGACCTACAGAGATTGAAACCCTAAATTTTGCTATTGTTGCTATAGCCCAAAGATATGGAAAAGAAAATGATGTGACACAAACTAAGCTTCTTGGGGAGTTAACCAAAATGAAGGCCGATCTAAATATAGCCCAATGATAAATTAATAATTCTATATCCATGAATATGAAATTAGAAAGGTATGAACTTTTAAATCATGCAGTCAAAGCTATCAAATACCGCTTTGAAAAAGCAACCGTTGGGTCATTAGATAACTTTGGAGAGTTTAGGGTCAGCGACCATACCCGTTCACCATCAGAAATCGTGAATCACATGTTTGATTTAGTAAATAAGACAATCACCCTAATAAATGGTGGTGATATGAATACTAAAAGCCCAGAACTTATGAAATTTGGTGAAGAATGTCAACGCTTTGTAATTGGGCTCGAAAAACTTATGATTGTTTTACAGCAGTCTCAAATTG
>NZ_RJUD01000033.1 GCF_024343675.1 Lacihabitans sp. CS3-21 | reverse complement strand
CTCAACCGAATCGTTTACTTTTTACAAACAAACACAAAATTTAAAAAATGGCTGTAATGGAAACATCTATTAGTTTTCCTCAAAGGATTACAGCTTTTTTATCAACCTGAATATTGATTTAATTAATTTTCACACTCAAATTTTAAAGAAATGACACCAACACCAAACAAGGACACCAACATCAATTTTCGAGTTACGGAGCAACGAAAGTTGAAACTTCAAAAAGAAGCTGAGTCAAAGAAAATGACTTTGTCAGACCTCCTCAACAAAATAATAGAAAAGTATCATGAACCGCCCAAGATTGACAAAATAGCACGTCCAATTCAACAGGATAAGGAAGAAACAAAAATTGATAAAGGTATTGTATATTTTTTTATCGGAACGGTTGGACTGGCAGTTATAGTTTGGATATGGGTCTCAGTCAAAAAGAGACCCCAATAACTATACCATAGGCCTGAAATACCAGGGTAAAACATTTTGTAAAACCTTTTGTAAAATCACCCGTAAAACACTCATTTTTTGGGTGTTTTTTTTTACTAAATTTTCTGCACACACCTTTAAAATAGGTCAAAAAACTCTAAATTAACCAATTGCACACAGCCTGTGTGCAGAGGTGTGTTCGGCCTCATAAATGGCTATAAGGCTGTTTTTGGTGTGTGTTCACTGAAATAGTAATACTAAACAACATCCAAAATAAGCTTCAAAGCCACCTGCAAAACAAATTGTTGTTATTCTAGACCTTTTTGAAGATTTATCAGACCAAAACACTCAAAAATTCTATATTCTTCTAAAAAAGTGTATTCCAGTGAAAGTGAGCCATCCATTCCGATTCTAAGTAATACAAAAATTGGCGAATTTAACTTGAGATTTTGTATTTATATATTCCAGAGAAATTCTATTTAGAAGTTTTTTTCATTTAAAAAACACACCCAAAAAACCTCAGGATGTGTTTATTAGTAATGCAATAAATCTTAATACTACCTTAATACCTGCACTTTGATAGTGTTTTCGTTGCTTGGGGTTTTTAGTTCTATCAGATATAATCCAACTTCGAATTTTCTGAGGTCTACTTGTAGATCCATTTTGGTTGGGTTTACGACCGCCTCTTGGATGCTAAGCAGTCTGCCTTGGGTGTCTCTGATGCCAATTTTCACATTCGTGATTTTATTGATATTTGGTAAGCTGATATTAACAAAGTCTGAGCTAGGATTTGGTCCGAAGCTTATTTTTTCGGTAATTGGTTCTTTGCTAATTTCTTCCATCGATTCTGTTTCAGCTTCATCTATTTTGGCTACTAAACTGTCTTCTTTAGTTGCTGCTGCAGCGTTATTGCTACAATCAGTCGGTTGGCCTTTGAGTACTACGTTGCTGCCCGATTTTATTTTGGTCCCTATAAGAATACCGTTGATGGTCGTCTTTTTGCTTGCATCTGCATGCTTGATGTCTATACTAGCCTGGCTGTGCAGATAGGCGTTGATTTGGCTTCCTTTTTCTATACCTACATTCTTAGTGGCAAAGATTTTTACGTTTTCTTGGCCTTCGTTTATCGTGATTTCTTGACCAAGTCTGGTGTAAGTTTTGATGTGTACTTTCGCCGTTTGTTCAAAGTTAAGTTTGCCTCCTTTCTTTATTTTCAAGGTCTTGAAAAACACATCTCCGCTTCCTGTGTAAGTTAATGTAGCATTTTTGCCAATTTTTACTTTGCCAAAGTCATTTTCGCTAAAACTGCCTTCTTTGCCGTTTTTTACTTTTAGCTTTTTACGGGTGCTTTTGTCGTTGCTTTCAAAAGCCAGCGGTGTTGGTGCTATGCCTTTTATAACCAAGCTCGGTTGGGCATCTGCCACCAAAACATCCGATTTTACGAAGACATTGGCCGCACCAAAAGTCGTTTTGCTCAGGTTTATCGTTTTGCCTGCCTGATAGGTTCCGAGTCCACCATATTCTATCGAACTGCCGTTTACCTCTATGTTTTCTGAAGCCAACATGGCGTATGAACACAGACAGTTGCCTTGGTTATCGGTGATGGTAATATTTGCTGTAGCAGTTGTGACGTTACCCGAGTTATCGGTTGTGGTAACGGTAATGTCGATTTTGCCCACATTGCTACAGTTGAAGCTTTCTTTGCTTAGGGTCGTCTGTTTTACACCGCAATTGTCCGTAGCTTCTGCTACTATTTGCGTGGCTGTTAGCTTTACAAATCCATCTTTGTCTAGACTAAAACTCAGGTTCTCTTTCAGTTTCAGTGTTGGTTTGGTGCTTTCAGCTACTGTGATTTGCAGTTTCTTCTCTGCCTTGTTTCCGTTGTTATCCTCTACTGTGTAAGTCACTTCTACCTTGCCTGCATTGGTGCAGTCAAAGCTTGTTTTCGACAATGTTTTGCTCTTTATGCCGCAGTTGTCAGTGCTGCCATTGTCTATATCCTCTACCTTCAAGATTCCTTTGCCTTGGGCATCCAAGGTAACCGTGAAGTCTTTGGTGAGAATACTCGGTGCCATGCTGTCTATGACCGTGATGCCCTCTCTTTTCATCGAGATATTGCCGTAATTGTCTTTTGCAAAAAAGGTCACACTGTCTTTGCCAATGTTTTCACAAGTGAAGCTGTTCTTTGAAAAATAAATAGAATCTATCTTACAGTTGTCCGTGCTGCCGTTGTTCATCATGGCTGCTGTAAGGCTTGCTTTGCCGTCTTTGCCCAGGTAAAGTGTGACAGGTTTAGTTTTTATTTCTGGCAAAATATTGTCTTTCAGTGTTACGGAAGTTACAAAACTCGAGGAATTGTTATTTTTGTCGATGGCCGAGATTCTAACATCCTTGGTTTTGACTTCACAGCTCAGTTGTTGCTCTGAAAATGTAACAGATTTCAGACCGCAGGCGTCGTAAACATTCAAGCCAGGTGTATTAAGGCCAAGCTGAGGTATACCATTTTTGTCAATTACTAAGTCGATATTTTTAGACGTGGAATATGGCGGTATATTATCAATTATCAGCACGTTGGCTGTTGCTCTTGATTCGTTTCCAGCGGCATCAGTTGCTATCAATGTCACGGAATTGTTGCCAACTTCAGTACAACTAAACACAGATTTACTGAGTTTTAAGGTATGCGAACCACATAAATCCCAACTGCCTGCATCTATGTCTTTGGGGTCTAAAAGAGCGTATCCTTCAAAATTGAGGTTGATTACAGCATTTTTTGTAATCACATGTGGAGCTGAAACATCCTTTATATTGACCCTACACATAGCTGTAGTGGTGTTGCCTGCAGCATCTCTTGCTGTCACGCTCACCCACTGAAAACCTATATCTCCACAACCAAACTGGGTCTTGTTAATTTCAACACCCGTCACTCCGCAGTTGTCTGATATTCCAGCATTAATATCTGACAGTGTCAGTATACCTACTCCTGATGCACTTAGGTTCACTACCGCATCTTTCAGTAGTACTTTGGGACTTTCGCTATCTATGACTGTCAGAGTACTTACACAACTATTGCTCGCTCCATAAATATCTATTACGGTAAGTGTAACACTGTGTGTTCCTACTCCAAAGGGGCCTATTGGACTGATACTGTAAGTTATGGCATCTCCATTAGGATCACTTGAACCTGCTCCTATCTGGGCTGCTGTTACTGTGGCCATACAATTGCTTCCTAGTGGTACTGTAAGCGGGGTGCAAACAGCAATTGGAGCTGCGTTTGTAGCTATAGTACTTACTCCTGAACTTATTGAGGTATCAATAAATGGAAGAATATTGTAAGGTGAGGGAGGCAAAATTATCCTAATAACTTCTATGAGCTCCACTTCATAAGTTAATCCTAATGTTAAACCCGCGATAGTGTAGGTCCTTAATGTACTGCTAATATTATCAATGGTAGTCTCACTGCCCCCCACTGGCTTATATTTGATCTGATACCTGTTCAACGTTACACTTGGTGAATTAATCGTCACATCAGTCTCTCCCCAGTTAACCGTTATGCTATTTGTGGTACCTACCTGACTTGCTGAACTAATCAAGGTCTTTGAAAATGCTTGTATATTGCAAAGCATAAAAATCAATACTATTACTAATCGTTTCATCGTCTTTATTGGCTTTCTCATTTTCTTATTTCTTTTGGTAAGTTTTCAAAACTTGTGTTATTCGATGAATTGTTCGCACATGGTGATTCTATTTTAGTGCTGAATATTGCCCCGGTCCTGGTTTCAAAACCTGGCAATAACTCTATCGCATTACCCGATTTAAAGTTTACTTTGGAACTGGGTTCAATTTTGTTTACGGCCACCGTATAAGCCACTGCTGTTTGTGAATAAACCCCACTTATCGGACTCACATTTACAATATTCAATGCCTCTGCTGAACCTGACATTGATAAGTTGGCTGCGTTTGAAGTTATCGTACAACTATTCTTACTAACTACACATCGGTATTTGTAGCCGTTGTATTCTACAGGTGGAAATGCTAAACTCAAAGTCGCCGTATTTTGTCCTGTATATACCATACTTGCGGCTATTGCTGCAAATCCCGAACCTGTGTTTACCTCCCATTGGTAATTCGCATTTTCAATGCTGGTCTTAATAGTGAACGTAACATTGTTTCCTTGACAGATGGAAACGTTTATAGGGTCAGTTTCAATGATTAGGTTATTTGTAAATGTAATTTCGGTACTGGCTGTGCTACTGCAGCCATTTGCTGCTGTTGTTCCCGTAACTTTATATATTCCAACCAAGGAAATATTCGCCAACGCTAAACCGCCTAAGGAGTTAGACCAAACATATGTATCTGCACCTGATGCTGTTCTACTAACTGTAGTTGATGAACAACTTAAATTCTGTGTCCCAGTTATTGATAGGATTGGAGCCAATATATCTTGTGTTACAACTGTACTAGCTGTAGCAGTGCAACCATTTACTCCCGTGACAGTGACCGTGTAAGTACCTGGGTTTACAATATTGACGGATGCCGTATTTCCTAAACCATTTGACCAGCTGTATGATGCTCCGCCAGATGCGGTTCTTGTTACACTTGTTACCGCACAGGTTAAATTATCTGCTCCACTTATCGAAGGTGTAGGAGGGTTTGTATTGTTAAGGATCTCAAAAGATACTAAAGTAGTGCACCCATTATTATCAGTAACTGTACAAGTCCAAGTTCCTGCAGTTAAAGCAGATACTGATGTTGTACCATCGCCTACTGGATTCCCAGGTGTCCAATCGTAGGTATAGCTTGGCGTACCTCCTGTTGCTAAATTCATACTCGCTAAGCCTAAACTATTGCAAGTAACATCAGTTTTTGAAGAGGAACTCATTGAAAGCAACGTGGGTTGCGTTATGGTAAAACTCTGTGTCTTTGTACAACCGTTTGCGTCTGTTATTGTACAAGTGTAAGCTCCTGCTGCTAGACCTGTCGCTGTAGCAGCTGTTCCGCCACTTGGTGCCCAACTGTAGCTATAGCTTGGCGTACCTCCAGAAGCAAGCACTGTCGCAGTTCCATTGCTGCCACCATTACAACTCACATTCGTTTGTGAAGGACTTATTGAGATAACCGTTGGTTGGGTAATGGTAAAGCTTCGAGTTGCTGTACATCCGTTGGCATCGGTTACCGTTACAATATATGTTCCTGCACTTAAGCCTGTCGCTGTAGCAGCTGTTCCACCGCTTGGTGCCCAGCTGTAGGTA
>NZ_RJUD01000032.1 GCF_024343675.1 Lacihabitans sp. CS3-21 | reverse complement strand
ATGAATCCAGTTGCTGATGCTGAAGTTTGTCACAACGAAATAATACCTGCCATTTCATTTACTGGAACTCTTTCAACAGGATATACTTGGACAAATAGCAATACGAGCATTGGTTTGGCAGCAAGTGGCACTGGAAATATTGCCAGCTTTACAGCAACTAATACAGGAACAACACCAGTTACAGCAACGATAGTAGTTACACCACTTATCAATGGCTGCCCTGGAAATACGGAAACCTTCACAATAATTGTGAATCCAGTTATTACTATGAATCCTGTTGCAAATGATACCGTTTGTAACAACGCAACCATACCCGCTAAAATATTTACGGGAACACTTTCAAATGGATACACTTGGACAAACAGCAATACAAGTATAGGCTTGGCAGCAAGCGGAACTGGTAATATTTCTGCATTTACAGCTATAAATAACGGTATTACGCCTGTTACGGCAACAATAACCGTAACCCCGCTTATCAATGGTTGTCCAGGAAATACCCAAACATTTACAATAACTGTGTTGCCTCAATTAGGTGCGGATATTGATTTGGCGGATATTACCATTTGCCAGACAGGTACTATAACTTTGAATGCACAAGTATCCAATCAAAACGGAGCTGTTCGTTATCAATGGCAATCATCTGCTGACGGAAACAACTGGTCTCCAATATCAGGACAAACTAATCCAACTTTGACCTTAACGGGAAGTGTGGTAGACACCAACTATTATAAAGTAAGTGTTCAAGCAGTTGGAATAGGTTGTAATTACCGAGATTCAGATAGCTCAAGAGTTATAGTTTTACCAAATCTAAGTGTTAACGTTAGCATACCAAGCACCATAGTTTGTGAAGATGCTGATTTGGTATTAAGAGCAAATACAACAAATGGAACTGGCACAATTACCTACCAATGGAGTGCTTCAACGAATGGAGTTTCTTGGAATATTATTCCAGGAGCCACTGCCGATACACTAATAGTTCCAACCTCGACTGGCTACATAGGAACAAATTTCTATCAAATTATAGCTACAGCAAACGGAATAGGTTGCGGGGCATCTGATCCATCAGTAGCCACAATTACGGTTGTACCAAATATTAGCGTGACCGTGGATATTCCGAGCATTACTGTCTGCGAAGGAGCATCCATCACTATAAATGCAACTGTAAGTAATGCTACTGGTACATTTACTTATCAGTGGCAATCATCTTCTGATAGTTTAATATGGAACAACATTTCTGGAGCAACTGGGATTTCTTTCAACCCCAATACTTTGGTTTCTAATACCGTATTTTACAGAATTATAGCTTCAGCAAGCGGATTTGGCTGCGGTTCAGATACTTCTTCTGTAAGCAAAGTTATCGTCGTGCCAAACTTAAGTGTGAATGTTAATTTGACAAACACCACGGTTTGTGAAGACGCAAAATTGATTTTGAGGGCAAATCCTACCAACGGTACGGGTAATATTACCTATCAATGGAGAGTATTCAACGGAGTTACCTATGTAAACATGGCTGGAGAAATAGCTGATAGTTTGGTTGTGCCAACAGCTTCTTCTGGATTAAATTTATATCGAATAGTAGCTACTGCCAGTGGTTTGGGTTGCGGAAGTACAACGTCATCCTCTGCGACTATTCAAATTGATCCAAAACCAGTAATTATTATCGATGGAGGACAATTCTGTACAAATACGTCTATAAACTTAACTTCAAGCGGTGGTCAAACTTATGCTTGGACAGGCCCAAGTGGTTTTACCTCAAGTCTTCAAAATCCTACCATTGCTGTTGCGGATAGCACAATACATAACGGTATGTATTATTTGACTGTAACCAACTCATTCAGTTGCGTAAATAATGATTCGGTTTTGGTAAATGTGTTGCCATTACCAAATCCTCCAACGGTAGCTGGAGATAGCAGTTGTGGGCCTTCGAGTCTAACATTAGGGGCTTCAAATTGCTCTGGAACAATTAATTGGTATGATGAACAATTTTCTGGAAACATCTTATTAAGTGGCACAACTTTTGCTACTAATATATTAAGTGAAAGTCAGAATTTCTTCGCTTCGTGCATTTCAACTAATAATTGTTCTAGTCCATATAGAAGTGTGGTCTTGGCAGAGATAAAAGAGTTTCCAACAACAGAAGTACTTGCAATTGATCCTACATGTGTAGGGAAATCAGTACTCAATAATGGAGGTTTGATATTGTCAGGATTTAAGAATGGGGAAGCCTACTCTTTTAACATAGGATCAACATTTAACTCAACTTTGGCCGGGCCGGCTGTTACAATTCCTTCAAACGGAAGAATAACTTCAACCCTAAACGGTCCGATAAAAGGAAGCCCACAAACATATACGGTTAGAATAATTAGTGCGGAAGGATGTCCGATAGATCAAAACGTGACGATTGAAAATGTCTGTCAAGATTGTGAAATCCCAGTTTGTCCGCCAGCGATAGTAGAAAAAACGAAATAGAAACATAAACAATTAATACTTTTTTTAACATGGAAAACAATTATTTAAAAACCAGATTCGCATCTGTTTTTGATAAGGACAGGAAAATGTGGACGCAACTCCTCATTTTAGTGTCTCTTATGTTGTTTGCTCATTTGTCAACTTATGCCCAACCCTGTTCACCAGACCTGGCCATGACTATAACAACTTATGATGCAAGTGCAGAGACTGTGAGCGATGCAAAAATCAGAATTTCAGGTATCACCAATAACAACTATAAAGTTGGTATCAGTCCAGGTGCTACTTACACTGGTCCAGCATTTGCCGGACTTGGCATTTATTCAACATTAACCAATGGCTTTGTTGAAGAAACTCTTGCGGCCCCAACGGCAGCACCGGGTACACAATATACAGTTAGAGTATTTAATGAAACTGGATCATGTTTTACGGATTCAACTTTCTATTTACCATATGTAAACTATAACTATGCACCTACTTATGTGGACTTAGAAGCTACTATTACCCGTTCTCCAGGAGGCGATGTGCCATTGGGATCTACAGTTACTTTAACAGTTGCTGTGAAAAATAGTGGTACAGATGATGCAACAGGTGTTATTTATCAAGTAGGAAGTGCTGTTGATTTAACCCTTATTAGTAACTCAACTCTAGCTGGTACATTTGTGGCTGGAACAGGCGTTTGGACTATTGGTAATATTGCGGCTGGTGCCACAGTGAGTCTTCAGTTGACTTATACGGTTGATTCTAGAGGTATTAAAGAAATTACCGCTGAAGCCACAGCTCTAGATCAAGTAGATTTGGATTCCTCTCCCGTAGCCAATTCAATTGTAGAAGATGATGAAGCTCAAATTTGTATAACCACCCACCGAGATTTCTGTAACGGTGATGAGTATACATTTTCTCTTGTAAGGGGCGATTATACTGGTGTAGTGTGGCAAAGGAGTACCAACAATGGTGCAAGCTGGACCACAATTACAGGTAGCACCGCTGATTATGAAGTTTTAACTTCAGGTCCTAGTGCAGGTGCATTGGTTATTAAAAGTGTGGGTGATTATAAATATTATAGAGATTCTTCAAACTTATCGTGTGGATATGAAGGATGTTGTCCTATTAAAGTTATACCAGGTTTACCGCCAATATTAACTACTCCAACTGACCAAGTGATTTGTTTTGGTCAACCTTCTCCGCTGATTGCATCTGCTAATACCCAAACTGGATATACAGCCACTTCTCATACAACATACGGAATTCCAGTTAGAATTGATACTTTAGGAACAATTCCAGGATTTTTGGCTGACCAAGGAGTATTTAACTATCAGTGGTATAACAACAACGGACCTAGTAACCCTGGAGTCGCACCAATTGCCGGAAATGACAGTTTGGTCCTTCAAACATTACCTACTACTGCTGGTATTTATAACTATAGATTGATTTCTGTTCAAGATGGTCACGAATCATGTACAGATACTACAGAAGTTGAATTTATTA
Organism: Lacihabitans sp. CS3-21; assembly: GCF_024343675.1. Classification (GTDB taxonomy): domain Bacteria; phylum Bacteroidota; class Bacteroidia; order Cytophagales; family Spirosomataceae; genus Leadbetterella. The sequence continues at coordinate 2,259 of NZ_RJUD01000032.1, read as the reverse complement.
TTAACGAAATTCCGATTGTTGCTGCTTCGAGTAACACTCCAATTTGTCAAGAAGATACGATTGAGTTGGCTTCTAGAAACAATGCTGTAAATAATTCAATAAATCCGTTTCCTCCAGCAAGTTACCAATGGTGGGGACCTGCAACTTTTACAAGTTCAGATTCAGTTACTACTATATTAAACGCTCAAGAGCCAATGGAAGGAGAGTATTTTGTGAGAGCTTTCTATACCGCAAATGGTTTGGAGTGTGCAGATACTACATCTATTCAAGTAGTTATCAATCCACTTCCTGATATTCCAAATGCCATAGATACTGTTTATTGTCAAAATATTGCAGAAAAAAGGTTATCTGCTTTGTTAATACCATCTCCAGCTAGTCACAACGGTGACAGTCTTAGATGGTACGAAGGGCCTACCTTGTATCAGTTCACTGACAAGCCAGATACCACTACACGGATAGGATACAATGTTGGACCTTATGCTAACACTTCTGTAGCGGCTGGACAATACACTTGGTATGTTACACAAGTCGATGGATTAGGATGTCAATCTCATCCAGACACACTCGTCGTCACGATTGATGCTAAGCCACTGGTGCCCACCGTCAAAGACTTTGCCTTTTGCCAAGATTATCCCACTGCACCGCTCACTGCAACGGCATCTGCTGGAAGTTATGGTCTAATTTGGTATGGCGAAGACAAATCAAATATTCCTGGGGATACCAGTGCCACTTATACAGCACCACCTTCGGACTCTGTTGGTACTTTTACATACTGGGTTTCACAATACAACACCGTTTCGGGTTGCCAATCTGACACCATAGACTTCGATGTATTCATCAAAGATACTCCGGATGGTCCAGCAGTAGTAGAGCCAGTATATTGTTTGAATGAAACTGCAGTTCCATTGGTAGCTACACCAGTAATAACCAACACGGTTTCAAATGCTTTGAATACACTAACATGGTATTGGAATGGAGGAACTCAGCCGACGGCTCCTACGCCTTTGACAACCTTGGCTGGTGCAACATGGGCTTATGTTACGCAGACGACTTTATATGAACTGCCAGGTATAGATACCTTAAGTTGTGAATCTCAACAATCACCACTCAAGATTACGGTTAATCCATTGCCAGTAGCTAGTGTGATTCCAGTTAGTGCTCTTTGTATTGGTACAACCTCACAAAATGATGGTATGCTAATCTTGACAAGATACAGAGATTCAGATCAAGCAGCATGGAATATAGGTTCAACTGTGGCAGCTACTCCAACCTTTGCAGCCATACCTTCAACAGGTATAATTGCATCGAGTTTACCTAATCCTGCGTCTGCATCACAAGATTATTCAGTAAGGGTAATTAACACTTTCGGATGTACTATTGATGTAACAGTTCCATTAGTAGCCAAAGATTGTACTTGTCCTGGTGGATACTGTGAGCCTGCAACGGTTACAAAAACAAAATAATGTTTGAACATTGAGTGAACTCAAAGCGTGAACTCAATCAGATAGATTAATATGCAAATACCTGAAATTAAACCTTCGGGTATTTGCTTTTTAAACCCAAAAAATAAATTAAAAAATTGGGTGAATTACAAAAAGTAGAAGTTTAAAACAATAAAACCTAAAATGGAAAAATTCAATTTGAATTTCCGTTATCCATCCATAATAATACATATAATTCTTTTTGGGATTTTTTTCTTTTTTTCTTTCGAAAGCAAAGCTGAAAACAACGATTCCCTAAGTTTTATTTGTAAACGTCCAACCTTTACAACCAGACATAATGATGTAACTTCTCCAACTACAAGCGATGGAAGATTGCTTATTACAACAATAGACTACGCCACACATTACGAAATTATCGAAGGCACCAATACACCTTTTGACTTTGCTCAGTCTGTTCCTTTACCGCCGCAACAATTTGAAATAGAAATAAAAAATATTTCAAACCCAACAGGTAAAAAGATATATAGAATTAGACTATACAATGAAGGCGAAAATTGCTACACAGACGAAACTGTTACCTTTGAACATATCAATTTTGCGGCAGACAGAGATTATGCTACGGTTGAGCTGGTTCAAGGCATAGATAACTCAACGCCTAAAATAGGTGATTTGGTCACTTTTACAGCGATTATTCAAAATAAAGGAACAAAAACTTCTGAGGACATAGAAGTTAGATTGATTCAAAGTTTGAGTTTAGAAACCATTAATTTTTATACCGAACAAGGTCAGTTCACGTCGGTAGGTAACATCTGGAGAA
>NZ_RJUD01000031.1 GCF_024343675.1 Lacihabitans sp. CS3-21 | reverse complement strand
TCACAGCTGGCTTTAGATTATCTGTCACAATTGCATCTGGCACACCACCTATTGCCGCCATACATGCTCCTAAACAACCTAAAAAATCAGGGCTTTGTTGACTCAAGCTGGCCTTGGCAAAGGTAAAGCCGCTACATGGAAGTATGCCCACAAAAAACTCTACTGGAAGCTGTTCTCCTGTTTCATAATCAGTAAGACATAGCTTCTTTCCAGCAAAGTCCACCATTAGCTTATCCCCCGCTTTATGGTCAAAAACGTAACTGAGTTCATTATTCTTTAAATACTTATTCAGGTGGTCACAATATTGAGAATACCCTACGCCGTCAGGATGCTTGTTTTTGTAAATATTCCACAAAAATTGTTTCGTAACTCCTACCTTTTTAAGTTCTTTTACAACAGAGGCAAAACCATCATACAACGTTTCCAATGATGATTTACTTTGATATTCAGGCTTTACGATAAGTTGTAAATCATAATCATCAAGCTTATGCAACTCATGAAGACCTAAGGGATGAGAGTTGAAAATATGAATATATTTATCGACGGAGTTGCGAGAAATCTCAACGATTCGACTAATGTACCTTCGGGATTTACCCTCCATCAGCAATCGCAAAACTAAATGTAACTTATTCATAGATAAAATTTGATTAGCCATCTTGGTATTTTTATACCAAGTTAGTAATCAAATCAAAAACCAAGTGGCTCACTTTCGCCCGGAATTAGTGGCTCACTTTAACCCGGAATCAGTGGCTCACTTTGAGCCGGAATATCCACCCAACCAGCTGCCAAATGAGAAAGGGCTTATTTTTTTAAAAATGACTGTAATAGACTGGGTCAATTTTACAATACATCATTCACAGCGGCATATTCAACAAATAAAAGGAATTATCAAAGGATATTCCGGTACATAAACTTCAATTCTCAGCACACTTCAGTAGGATGAAATAAAAAGCAATCTTATCATGAGAAATAGAGCCCATTTTTAGGTCTAAATTCCGAATAAGCATAACAAAATGTTTCACATTTCAGCCATTAACTAAAACTATGAGCTTGCCCTTTTCAAAAATGGGAGGTGTATACAGCAAAAGTGGCCATTAATTAGCAATGAAGGCCGTTTACAGTGGTGTACACAGGGTGTATACAATAGTTAAATTTCTATTAATTTCCTATGTTTACATGGTGTACACACTAAAGAGCATAAAAAAAACACCCAAGATTTTGAGTGTTTTACAAAGGATTTTACAAAACGTTTTACATATTGTTTTGCGAGGATTGTATAAGCCTATTGTCTCGTCATTCAACACTATGAATATGTTAATTTTTCATAGTCTTATAAGGCTGGTTAGATTACAAACTTTTTTAGATATATAGTCTTAATTTCAATTTGGCATCAGGTGGCATACTTTTTCTGGAGTATTCAAGAAGACGCAATTTCAAAATTTATGATTTAATAATAATTTATAAAAAGAAGCCTTCATATTATTTAATAAGTAATAATTTTTCCAAAACATCTGTTTTTCTCCTTCTGGAGGCTTCAAAGTTTTTATCATTTACCATTTTTATGATAAAAGGGTCTCCTTTTTGATATTCTTTTATATGCGTGGAGTTGATTAGAATTGATTTACTTATTCTAATGAATTTCGATTTCGACCCGAAAAAATCTTCAAATTCTTTTAGGTTTTTAGGTGTTGTTAATAACTCATTTGAAACCATGTATATTATTGAATATCTTCCATCACCCTCAATAAATATTACTTCAGATGAGTTTATCATTCTAACTTTTTCTCCAGTATGTATTGCAAATTTTTTTTCCTGAATATCATTTTCTAAATCATATAACAAATTGATATATTGTAAATTTTGGTTTTTTTTTCTTCTAATATTGACTTTAGCTTTCTCAACAGCAGAGGTGAGTTCAATTATTTCTACAGGTTTAAGGAGATAATCCAACGCATTGAATTTTATAGCTGTAATTGCAAAGTGGTCAAAGCTAGTTACGAAGATAACTTCAAAAGCAATTTCTTTAAACTTTTTTAATAGATTAAAGCCGTTTGATCTAGGCATTTGTATATCTAAAAAAATCAAATCAGGGAGAAGTTTGCAACACATCTCATAGGCTTCGTCTACATTTGAGGCCTCTCCAATAATTTCAATATCAATTGTATGCTTCAAAAGTAGATTTGATAATACTTCTCTACTATTTGTTTCATCATCTACTATTAGTACTCTAATTTTCATTATAATGTTGTCAAGAATTCATAATGTAAATTTCAACCCTTGTTCCTATTGGATTATTCAAGTCATCATAGAGGTCAATTATAGTAAGTGTTATATGATTTGAGGGATCTTGTTCATTGGCCAATTTTATTCTTTCTGAAACGAGCTGCATTCCTAGAGACTTCTTGTAGTTGTGGTTTTTAAATTCATTTGATTTTTTTCTACCAACCCCATTATCTTCAACTACAATTTTCAAAGTATTACCACTTTTCGAAAAATCAATTTGAAGTACCCCTTTTTTATTTGTCTCTAAATTCATAATACCATGCCATATAGCGTTCTCTACATATGTCTGAACAATCATAGCCGGAATTTCTGTATTATAGGTATCTAAAGATTCGTCAATATTAATAAAGTATTCAAAACTATTCTGAAACCTTAGTTGCTCAAGCTGAACATAAATTTCTAAAGTTTCTAATTCGTTTTTAATTGAAATCCAATTTTCTCTAGAATTATTTAAGACCATTCTTATTAGCTTGCTAAATCTCGCCAAATAGTCATAAGCTTCGTCTTCTTTTTTATTTAATATATAATTTTGGATACTGTTGATTGCATTAAAAATAAAATGTGGGTTCATTTGAGCTTGCAAGGCCCTTATTTGAGATTCTGAAATTAATTTTTGAATCTTGGTTTTTTCCCTTTCCTTTTCTTTAATGTTTTGAATTATATTTCTAATTAAAAAATATGCTATCAATAGTACAAAAGTCAGCATTAAAAATAAAAAAATTTTCATTTGCCAAAATGCTGGCTGTATTGTAAATCTAACTATTAGTGGTTTTTCACTTTTTATACCATCATTATTGACTCCGTAAATGACTAGTTCATAATTCTCAGGTGGTAGATTTTCAAAATATATTTGGCTATTATTTGTCTGTCTAAATTCGTTGAACAATCCTTTCAAAGAGTAGAGTATTTTTTCATCTTTACCTTTTTTATAAGATAAAAAATCAAGGTTGAATAAAATCGAATTTTCTTTATTGGTCAAATTGATTACATCTTCCTTGAAGTCAATGGGTTTGTCATTTACTAGGATGCTATTAATATATACATTAGGTCGGTGCTTATTAATTAAGTCTATAGTAATCGGGAATACACCCAAACCATCAGAAGAAGAGAAAATTAATTGATTATCAGAAACAGTTAAATTTCCAATATTTTTAGAAATTAAACCATTTGATTCATTAAGATTTATGACTTTAATTCCTGGTTTTTCTTTTAATGTTAATTTTAAAATTCCATTACTTGTTGAAATCCAAATGTTGCCATATTTGTCATCGATAATATCATTTAACAAATAATTGTGTTCACCCAAATTAATCTTTTTAATATGTCCCTTAGTTAATTGGAAAAGACCTTGTCCTTTTGTGGCTATAAGGAGAGAACTATCTTTTATACTTATTATTTTAGAGACAGGTGAATTAATTCCTTGTATTTTATTAAGGTTGTTGTTTTTAATATTCATCATGTAAAGCCCATCAGAACATCCTAAATAGGCTATTTCATCGTTAAACATTTTAAAGCATCTTGCCTTTGAATTGAAAGCTTTACCAACTACCGCTCCCTTGTTATTTTGTACTTTTAATAGTATAGCTGGTGTTAAAACGTACAGAAAATTATCGGTTTTATCCAGCTGATATGCAGTTATGTTTACTTTCCTTGTTCTTTTCTCATTAGTAAAATAATATATTTGATTGTTCAGTTTGAAATTTTCATCAAGGACTCCCACATAGCCCTTAGTTGCCAGATAAATTTTGTTTTTAAAACGGATTATATCCACAACATCAGAATTTCCAGTGCCAATCAAAGAGATTTTCCTTATTTTGTTTTGCTTCAAAATTTGAAGATTATCAATTTGGGTTGAAATGAAAGTTCTGTTTTCAATGGTCTTAAGTAATGTAGTTTTTTTATTTAGGTCATTAAGAACATTGAACTGTTTAACCATGTAACTACTTGAATAAAATACGCCCTTTTCCGTCGTAGTACACCACGTTCCTCCTTCGTTATCTACAATTGTGCCACTTACGGTTAGTCCTTTAAGGCCAGTGGAAAACACTTTCATATTTTTAGGATCAGGATAATGAAATAGCCCATTGGAAGTAACACCAATCCAAAGCCCATGTTTAGAATTAATATATAATGAAGTAATTACTGCTGGGAAGGTGTAAGTTTCAATATTTAAATTGTTGTCAATTTTTAACAATTTGTCATGAAATGTAAAATAAGTGGAACCATTCATGTTGGCAATCCTATTCCTCCAGTCGATTCTAGAGTCTTTACTTAGGTTTAATTTATAATGTCTGTTTTTTGAACCAGAATTTATTTTAATGATTATGTAGTTTATGTCTCTATTAATTTTTTCATTAGGATTATTCTTTATAAAATAGTCATTTTGGCCTCCTTTTTCAATAATAAAAGCAACATTGGAATCTATCTTTAAATCGTTAGTCAGAATTTCAATATTGTTTTCACCAACCTTAAATGTCCTAACCTTGGAATTTACTATTAAGTCATTCTCTAAATTTCTATTTATCGAGTATCCAATATCAAACAAAGTCCCTCGGTAAGGCAAATTAATATTATCTCTTATTCTTCTTGAAAATTTATGTTCTTGAATTGAATCGTTTTTAATTATCAGGAATCTATTGTCAGAGGTGAAAAGTTCAATTTCCCCCTTATTATATTCATTGATGTAATATATGGAGTTTTCATTAAGACCATTTCGTTTATCAAAAATCTTCTTATAATCCCTGCTATATTTCACGAGTCCATTTTCGGTACAAATCCAAATATATCCTTTTGAATCTTGAATTATATTGTAGGTTTCTAGTGATGGTAGGTTTTGAGTATTACTAATACTTGAAAAATAAAGTTCTTGTGAATACAAATAATGCGGACTTATCCAAAACACAATAATTATATAAATATAAAATCGTTTTAATCTCTTAGCTTTCATGCTTCAAATATATGAAGATTGGAGTAATTCATGTTGTGCCAAAAACGTTTTAAGTGGTAAATTTTCTTCAATAAATGTGTTCTAATTTTGCCTTTTAGACAATTAATATTTAAAAATGAACAACAATTTAGGTTGGCGTTTTTCATAAAGCTTATTTATTTTTCCCACTATTGAAGTAGTCTTTTGGGTCTTTAAATTGTTAATTCAAAAAATAGAATTTGCACTTTAATGCCTCTTTAATTTTCGAAGAACATTTATCTAACATTGTAAAATAGAATATCATTTTTTATTGGTAGCCTCCAAATAATGAAATCTTATTTTTATTTGAATCCTTGTATTAAACTTAAATAAATAGATGAAATCCTTAATTCTTCAAATTGATTTTAAGTTTCAAAAAATATAATTGATTTAGGCCAAATTATAGTTTAAACTATGAAATAAAAGAATTTATAAGTGTTCTTTTTATAGGCAAATATTTGCAGATGACTATGAGAGAAGACCTTCAGTTATTGTTTTTGAAAGTATAAAATTGTATTTATCTCAGTATTGCAAATTCTCTGAACTTGATATGGTTTAGGCATTTAACTATGAAAATTAAAAATATATTCGTTTCACTCGGCAGTAGAATGTTAGCAAGTCCTGATTCCATCTTGCTTCTAAAAGCCGAACTAAATTACACAAAAATTTACCTTAATAATGGAGATGTTTGGCTTTCATCAACCAATCTTGGTCAAATAGCAAAACGTCTAGAGCCCTACAATTTTCTTAGACCTAATCGTTCTGTCTTACTAAACGCTATGTATCTTAAAGAATATAACGAGGTAGGAGGATACCTAAAAATGAAGAATCAAGAAGTCTTTAAAATATCTAGAAGGAAAATAAAGGAATTTCAATTTTTGAGTAATTGTACATCAAAAGTTGACTGAAATATCTAGAAGGTAATTGTATAAATGAAGTTTATGATTTTTGCCAAAGGTTTTGATATTTGGTCGGGGGGATCTAAAAACTTCTTCTCTTTAGTTTAAATATTAGCTTAATTGTAAATTAATCACGCTACTCAATTTTCAGTGCTTTTCTTAAAAACCTTATTGAATGAATAGTTATTTCTAGGCTGTTTTTGTAATTATTATCTGATTATTACTAAATATTCAAAAGTGTAATTCTTTGTATGTAATATCAATTGGATTCAATTATATTCCTCCGATTTGGCAACAATTTAAAGCCTTTTAGTGCTATCAGTTTTAGTGATTTTTGTACCTGAAAACGAAACTACTTGGAGTTGTGCCAAAAACGTTTTAAATGGTATAGAGCTTTCACTCATGGCGTTCTATTTTTGCCACTATACAGTTTCACTTTGATGTAATAAGCAAATTTGTTTTAATTATATTCTAATTGAAGTGTATCAATTTAGCCATTTTCAATGAATAATGTTCTATAAATTCAACATCTGTTTAAATATTAAATTATTTTTTTACAGACTAACATATTTTGGATTTTCTCTTTAGGACATTGTCATTTGGATATTTGAGGACGCATTAATGCACTCATTGCTAAAAGTTATTCAAATCATTTTTATTTGAAAACAACGCTTTGTTCAATTTATGATCCTTCAATTATGAATTATATTCTACCTCATCTTCTACAATATACCCAAAAAATCGTAAGACTAACTTTCCCAAAGTTAATGGTGTATCCTCCACCGTTATATCCATCATTCCAAACGAATGTATAATTCAAGAACGATTTTCACTACTGAGAAATTTTAAAAGTATTAATGACTTAGGTTTTCGATCACTCAAATTATTAACAACATTTCTTAAATGAGGCATTTGAGCTATTTTTTTTTCATTAAATCAAATCTATAATTTATAAATGAAGCAATTACTATTAATTATTTTTCTACTAGTTTGTTCAGTAGGATATTCACAATCCAATTGGACTTATGCAGGAGGCAATGGTTCTTCTGGGGCTGAGGTATCAAGAGCAATTTGCACGGATGCAGCAGGAAATATTTATGTCACTGGAAATTTTTCTAATACCGTAGATTTAGACTATGGTTCAGGAACAGCAAGTGCAACTTCAGCAGGTTCAAACGACGCTTTTATATCAAGTTATACATCAACAGGTGCCTACAGATGGTCATTAATTGTAGGAAGTGCTGGACCTGAGACTGCTATTTCTATCATTACTAATGGAACCGATGTTTATGCTACTGGCTCATATTCTCAAACCGCCTCAATAGGTGGTTCTACATCTCTAACAAGTACTGGTGCAGGTGATATCTATTTAGTAAAATTAAATGCATCAACAGGTGCTGTATCCTGGGCTGTAAGCTATGGAGCCTTGAGTGGTGACTCACCATTAGGTTTATGTTTCGACGCCTCAAACAATGTTTATATGGCTGGAACATACACAAACCCTTGGACAGGAACATGTACTACCCCTACCACGCAAGGCTCCTCAGATATATTTATACAAAAAATAAATCCTGCTAATGGTTCATGTGTTTGGGCTAGTGCAGGCGGTTCATCAAGCGGAGATGGAGCTGAGGCGGGTATTTGTTTTATTCCTTCAAGTAATAAGATTGTTGTATCAACTAGCTATAGTGGAGCATCGGCTACTTTTGGCTCTTTTACATTAAATAATGTAAATTCATCTTCAGTACAAAGAGATATTGTTATTCTTGAGCTAAATGCCTCTACTGGAGCATTTTCAAACGCTATTACATTTGGCACATCCACCAATGATGATGTTAGTTCTGGAGTATATGATCAAAGTACTGGTAATGTTTTTGTTTCAGGCTCATACCAGTCTACTTTAACTTTGCCTAATGGTGGATCGGGAATCTCATTAACGAGTGTAGGAGGGAATGATATTTGGCTTGGGAGTTACTCGCCAACTGCACATAGTTTTGTTTGGGCTAAATCGGCAGGTGGTACTAGTGGAACTGCAAGTGATGAAAAAGCATACTCCATCACAAGTGATGGCACAGGGACTATTGCAATTTCAGGGAGCCATTTTTCTAGTCCTACTAATTTTGGGTCATTAAGCTTATCTAATTCAAGCGGTTTCGGTCAAATTTTTATCGCAGGATATAATGCTTTAAATGGAAATGAGTTATGGGTTAATAACGCAACTACCTCTTCGCCAGCTTTACAAAGTATTGGCAGAGGAATTACCACAAATAATAATAGTGGCACTTTTTGGGTAACTGGTACATTTTGTACAACCACTACTTTTGGATCTCAAGCGGGAATTACCTCTGCGGGTTTTGCTGATTTGTTTAATGCAAAGTTTACAGCACCTACAGCACCTACAGTAACAACTACAACTGCGAGTGGTGTAGGTGCAACAAGTGCTACGATTGGTGGAGAGGTAACGGGTAATGGTGGTAGTACTGTAACGGAAAGAGGTATTGTTTGGGCAACTACAACAAATCCTACAATTGATAATACAAAGGTTGCAAATGGATCAGGTAATGGAATATTTTCGGGGACAGTAAGCTCATTACCTTCAAGTACGCTTATTTATTATAGAGCTTATGCAACAAATCTAGGGGGTACCGCCTATGGTTCGGAACTTTCATTTACAACGACTTCAGCTGGGTCTCCAGAGATAAATATTCAGGGGAATTCTGTTTCCATTTCTGATGGAGATTTGACGCCAAGTACGTTGGATCACACAAGTTTCGGGAGTCAATCAGTTTGTTCGGGCACTATTATTAGAACTTTTACCATCCAAAATACAGGAACTTCAAATTTAACCTTTAGTAATCCCACCATAAGTGGTTCAAACGCTTCTGATTTTAGTGTTTCATCAAATCCAACAAGTCCAGTTTCGGCTTCTGGATCAACCACTTTTCAAATCACCTTTAATCCTTCTGCAGCCGGACTTAGAAGTGCAACGGTTTCTTTGGCTAATAACGATTCTGATGAAGCAACCTACGATTTTGCAGTAGAGGGCTCTGGCTCAGATGTATCATTAACAGCTCTTTCACAAACTAATGTAAGTTGTAATGGAGGAAGCAATGGTGCGGCAAGTATAAATACGCCAACTGGAGGAGCAGGTGGATATACCTATAACTGGACGCCTGGCAATCCAACTGGAGATGGGACAGTAAGTGTAACAGGCTTAACAGCCGGTTCATGGACCTGCACGGTAACGGATGCGAACAGTTGTACGGCTACGCAGACCTTTACGATTACCCAACCAACTGGAATGACAGTAACTTCATCTAGCCAAACCAATGTATCCTGCAATGGAGGAAGTAATGGAGCAGCCAGTATCAATACACCAACAGGAGGAGCAGGTGGATATACCTATAACTGGACGCCTGGCAATCCAACTGGAGATGGGACAGTAAGTGTAACAGGCTTAACAGCCGGCTCATGGACCTGCACGGTAACGGATGCGAACAGTTGTACGGCTACGCAGACCTTTACGATTACCCAACCAACTGGAATGACAGTAACTTCATCTAGCCAAACCAAT
>NZ_RJUD01000030.1 GCF_024343675.1 Lacihabitans sp. CS3-21 | reverse complement strand
AAGTGAAGAATTTAAGAGATATTAAGGCAAACCGAAATCTTCATTAACTTCATTTCTTAATCACTTCATGTTAAAAACCAAAACGTGTGATTTTTCTAACATTAAGAAAGTGAAGAATTTAAGAGATATTAAGGCAAACGAAATCTTCATTTACTTCATTTCTTAATAACTTCATGTTTAAATCAAAACGTGTGATTTTTCTAACATTAAGAAAGTGAAAAATTTAAGAGATATTAAGGCAAACGAAATCTTCATTTACTTCATTTCTTAATAACTTCATGTTTAAATCAAGGTTTAACCATCTCTAAAACGTCAAAATCATATTCATTTTTCTCATCTTTCTTGTATGAAACTGATGAAACCAAAGTCCAGTTTTTGTAAGGTTTAAGGTCAAAAAATGCATCACCCTCAAGGGTGGCGATTACTTTAGTTAGATAGAGTTTGTTGGCATAGGTTTCCGCCAAAGTGTAAATTTTTTCACCACCGATTATAAAAATCTCGTTTTTGTCCGTCTGTTGGCTTGCTACATCAATAGCTTTTTCCAAAGAATTCACAACAGTGCAACCTTCAATTTCTAAATCTTTACTTCGAGAAATCACGATATTTACTCTATTGGGAAGTGGCTTTCCGATAGAATCGAACGTTTTTCGACCCATAATGATGGCATGGCCTGTGGTACGTTTTTTAAACAGTTTCAAATCTTCTGAAAGTCTCCACAACAACTGATTGTCATTGCCAATTACGCCTTTATCGGCCACTGCCACTATGATAGAAATATCCATGATTTATTGATATATTAGGCAAATATCCGACTAAATTTGCGAATAATCTTCAAAAACAAAATGAAAAACAAAGTAGGTTTTATAACAGGTGGTTCGAAAGGAATTGGTTTAGGAATAGCCGAAGCCATGGTGAAAGAAAATATAAAAGTAGCCATAACGGGTAGAAATGCCGAGGCCGTAAATTCAGCTTTGGAACTTTTGAACAAAATAAATCCAGATTCGGCTATTGGCTTTGTTTCTGACGTAAGAAAACCTGAAGATTTAGAGCAAAATGTAAAAGAAATCATAGCTAAATGGGGAAGTTTGGATTATGTATTGGCCAATGCGGGTGTGGGGCATTTCGGAAACATAGAAACCCTTACCGCCGAACAATGGAACGAAACCATTGATATCAACCTAACGGGCGTTTTTAATACAGTAAAAGCATGTTTAGAAAAGGTAATAGAGAGCAAAGGTTATATTATTACCATTGCGAGTTTGGCTGGAACAAATTTCTTTGTAAACGGCACGGCTTATAATGCCAGCAAGTTTGGTTTGGTAGGTTTTACACAGGCACTTATGCTCGATGTAAGAAGCAAAGGAGTGAAAGTAACGACCATAATGCCAGGCTCGGTAACTTCTTATTTCAACGGTCATGTGCCATCAGACGCCGACGCCTGGAAAATCCAACCTGAAGATATCGGCCAAATGGTAATTGATCTCATCAAAATGCCAGCCAGAACTCTTCCAAGTAAAATCGAGGTAAGACCAACGATGCCAGGATAATTGGTTAATTCTCGCCCTGAGCGAAGTCGAAGGGGGTTAATTGGTTAATGAAAACTCTTGTTAATAATTAAAGGTTTCATTATTAGCACATTAACTCATTATCGCATTAACTAATTAAGTGTCACTTACAATACTTATCCTGAAGTATTTTGGCTTTTTTCTGTTCCAAGAACACCAATTGTTGGTAATCTTTACAGGCTTCGTCTTTGCGGCGAAGTAATATCAAACATGCTGCATGTTGATAATATGAATTGATATTGAGCGGGTTGTAGTTTATTGACTTCTGGTAGTAGGTCTCAGCTTGTTTATATGCCGCCCTCTCAAAGAAATCATTTCCGTAATCGTAATACATTTTAGAATACTCAAGTGAGTCTACAATTGAGCTTGTTTCCCTTTCCGAATAACTCAAGTTGTAGTCATATTCTACCTCTACATTCACTTTTTCGCCCATATATTCAGCAGGCTGCCACTTACCTTTGGTTTTATTTACAGCGGATATGAGTTTTTCATTGTATTTGTCATTGGTAGAAGCCACCACAGTGATGCCTTTAAGAGCTCCTGTTTTGGTAACCACAAAACGCACTACAAATCCACCTTTGCGATATTCAGGGAAACCAAATTTTTCAAAAACATAGTCCATCACAGCCATATTTTTATCTATAAAGTATGGCTCCAATTTTCCGTTTACTTGCTGATATACTCTTTCGCCGCTTTTGGAAAGGTAAGAGGTGGGTGTATAAGTCAAATCAAATAATTTCTTAGGCATAAATCGCAAACTAAGTGCTTGTGTTTCATCCGTAAAGTCTGCTTGATCCAAAATCAACTCACTTTCACTGATTGATTTTACCTTAAATACGATTTTATTAAATGTTAGAATACTGTCTTTAAGCGTATAAGGATAGGTGAATCTTCTACCACTAGTAAACAATCGGAGCGAATCTTTTGAAAACACATCTATATCAAAAGTGGCGTTTACATATGTCTGGTCGTATAATTTACTGCCGTCTTTGCTTCGAATTTCAGTCTTTTTCCAGTTTCCTATTAGCTTGTTCGAAAAGGAATTTTGTGCAAAACTTTGGATTGCGAGAAAAAGAAAAATGAAAAAAATGGATGGCTTCATTGTGACAGGTGAAAATTTTACACTAATTAAATACGTTTTTCGCTAAAAGATAAAACCAAACATAAAAAATAAAAAAAAACCTCCAAAATTGGAGGCTTCTATTAACAAATCATTATTTCAGTGTATTGAGATATTTTACTGCAAAACCCACCCAATCGACTTCCGTATCTGGAATTCTGACATCGGGCTTTATACCTATGCCTTCTAATGGGGTAAGTGGCAATCTATAGCTATAACCCAGCGGCAAGGCCAGTCTCCAAGCGTAGCAAGGAAGGCCCCAGTCTCGCACTTCGGTGTAGTCAAATGCCCCTTTGGTGTTGGTTCCCATCAATATGGTTTTAGAGCTTTGTTTGGCTTCCAAACTTAAACTTTCGGCAGAACTGGCCGTGTTTTTATCCACCAATATCACCACTTTCTGAGGATTGGCGGTACTTGGGGGATAACTAAACGTTTTGTCTGCCCCTGTAATGATAGTTCCAGGATTCATCTGCATTTTTCTGATGATGTCTCTAAGCTTTGGATCGAGGTTTTTTGCATATTGTGGGTAATCCTGAATAGCCTTTAATTCATGATTGAGCAATATTTGGTTTTCCATGGATGCTCTTATTTTTGAACCGCGGCGAACAATTGGCCCGTTGGCTATGTATGGGAAAATTGCATCAAACACACTTTCATCTCCTCCAGGATTATTCCTTAAGTCAATAATTAAGTTTTTACTTGACCTTATTAGACCTTCGTTTTGCTTAACCAACTCACTTACATACAGCTCAACGTTGGCCATTGTAAATGGCGGCAACTTTAGCAGAGTATTGTTAGAATCTAATTTTTCAACTCTGTAATCTGGAATTCTATGAATCAAATCGTCTTGCGAAGCAAACTCTTTTGGAATTGGACTTAATTTATTGAATTTATAAATGTTCTCCATTACCAATAGATTCTTTACCACATTGGTTATCGTAATTTCTGGCGTAAAATCGGCATAATAATAGGTAGTTTTGAATTTTAGCTCAGATAATTGCTCTAAAACAAATTTCGTTTTGCCAATTACCCATAAATTATCTCTTTTGTTCAATAGAAAACCATAGAACTTATTTGCATTGGTGGCATCTTTTATAATACCTATTCGATAGACTTTATCATCGCTCTCCCAAATACCTTCAACATAAGAAAGTTTGGCCAAATTTGCCGTTAAATGAGCTTGGAAAATCTGCTCTGAACCAAACTTTTGAGTTGG
The DNA here is from genome assembly GCF_024343675.1 of Lacihabitans sp. CS3-21. Taxonomy (GTDB): domain Bacteria; phylum Bacteroidota; class Bacteroidia; order Cytophagales; family Spirosomataceae; genus Leadbetterella. The sequence continues at coordinate 5,168 of NZ_RJUD01000030.1, read as the reverse complement.
AACAGCCGTAGCTCTTTTAATGATTGCGTCTTTGGGTTCCTCTACCACAAAAGGTGTTTGGGTATTTATAAACAAATGACCATCTTTAAAAAACTCTGTCCATTCTTTTAGAATAGCAAAGCATTCTTTGGGATCGGTGACTCCAGCCGATTTGTCCTTAACTTTTTTAGATAGGGCGTCGAAAGCAGGCTTGGTGGTCGCATTTACTTTCATACTGTAAGCAGAGTAATTATCTCTAACTTTCTGGGAGATCTCATCGAAGTTTTTTTGGCAGTTACATTCGGTTTGAGCATTGACTTTCACCGAAAATAGGACAAGCAATAATATTGTAATTCGTTTCATATTAGAAAAATAGTAATTTGGCTAAAAATTTGAAATCCAAATTCATGCCTAAAATGGTTGAAACCTTAAATAATTTTATAAATGTGTAGTTTCAATAGCCATTTATTAGGAAAAACCTATAAATCAGTCAATTCTGACTCATCCCCACCTCCAAGCTCGAGATATTGAATTGGAGAAATTGCATTGCCTGCAATACCTTTTATACTACCATACATATCTATTGTGTTTCCTATCACTTTTTCAATTTGCATTTCGCGTTCTTTCCAGATTCTTTGCATTGCACGTTTTTCTTTGTCTAGCTCACTTTTAAGATTACTAAAACCATCTACAATGGCTTCCATCTGCTGTTTAAACTGACTACTTGTAAGAAAATTGTACAAAACACTCATCTTATCAGCTTTATTATCATTTACTGACTTAGCCATTTGCGTGCGTATCAAAATCTCTCTTAAAACAAACACCAGGCTCTTGATTTCATAAAAACCACAGACCCAAACGCCATCTTTTTCACCAAACCTATCCATTTCTTTGGGCATGGTTTGAGTTACCAATACAGCGATTTCGGCACCAGTTTCTCGCTGATCAGTTTTTAGTTTTTCTATCCAATCACCGCCGAAGTTTTGCGTACGTTTACTTTCAAAAATTATTTTACCACAAATTTGCCCAAACTCATTGATAACGGTCTGAACCGCGTCCGCTCCTCTCTGACCTTTTTTTATTTCTTCTATTTGATCATAAGGAAATGCCTGAGTTAGGATGGACTCTATGGCCAATTCCTGCACCTCACCTTGTAGCTGCATAGAACCTTGCTCCGCTTTTCGCTTCATTTCATTTACGAGGTCCATTTGAGCTTTGAGTTTTTGTTCAAAATCTTTCTTTACCAGTTCAAACTCTTCATCTTTGCGTTTTTTGGCGGCTTCTTCTATGTCTTTGGTTTTTTCGAGCATGGTTTTTTCGAGCTGAATCTTCATCAATTCTTGTTGATTTTTCAGTTCTTGTTCCTTTTTCAAAAGCTCAATTTCCTTCTCTCGGCCAAGTATTATTTGTTTTTGTTTTTGGTCGTTGTCTTCTTTGAGTGCGGCCAGCATGGCGGCATTTTTTTCATCAGATCTTTTTTGTGCTTCGGTTTGAGCAATTGCCCACATTTTCTTCTTTTCTTCTTGTTCAAAAACCCGCTTTTCCTCCGCCATTTTGGCTTTTAACTCTTCAATTTTTAAGGCATTTATCTTTTCTTGAGCTTCAATGCCTTTCTTGAGTTCGATCTCTAAATGTTTTTGCAAAGCTTCGCCCGCATCAAACTGATGGCCGCAGTTAGGACAAGTAGTAAGGTTTTGTTTCATTGGTTATTATTTTCAGCTAGGTCGCTATGACGCTTAGGAGCACAACTCCTAATGAGCCTTAAGACTTTTCACTTCTGATTGTGATGAGTTCTTGAAAAACCTAATTTTACAAAAGTAATGAAAATAAAAAACGAGTGGTGGAATGATAAGTAATTTAGCAAATAGATTAAGGGTAATTTAATCAAGAATATAGGGTAATTATTAATTTGACAAACAAAAACAAATCGAGTATTCATTTTAAATCCTTTTTAATACACAGTTCAATAATGTTGTTACCATACTGATATTCAACATATTTAATATATACTTTTAATCCATTTTTACAAATTGGCCCACCTTGTGAACAACTTTGATGAAAGCCTTGGATATCATGAAAATCGTCATATTCAAACCTGACTCCTCGGACCATAAAACTTTCTTTTCCTTTACCATAAAGAGGCTTAAATTCTTCAACCTCACCCATTATTAACTTGTACTGTTTTTTCGAAATTTTACTTTTTATATCGTAGTAATCAAATGACTCTTTTTGATAAAGTATAAAAGGAAAACAAATACCTGCAAACGTAAATATTACTCCAATAAAGGTATTCAAGGAAAAAATCTCTTCTTTAACTTTAACTTGGTACATGAGTAGCCATAAACCGACCAAAGCAAAAAATGAAGGTGTCAGCCATGATATTCCCATTTTGGGAATTAGTTTGTAAGCCATATAATATTCTTCCATAATAAAGGGATCAAATTTTTAGAATATCACCTATTGTAAATCATGAATCACCTCACCCCCAAGCCAAAGCGGTCTGTTTCTGCTCTCCAAGTCCTTCAATACCAAGCTCCACTACATCTCCAGCTTTCAGATACATCGGTGGTTTGAAGCCTAGTCCCACACCGGCAGGAGTACCCGTAGAAATCACATCACCAGGTAATAAAGTCATGAAATTACTTAGGTAACTTACAATCTGAGGAATATTGAAAATAAGGTCGTTGGTGTTTGAATCTTGTATTTTTTTGCCGTTCAATTCTAACCAAAGGTTAAGATTGTGCGGGTCAGCTACTTCATCTTTCGTAGCCATAAACGGCCCAAGTGGTGCAAAAGTATCGTTTGATTTACCCTTCACCCATTGTCCGCCACGTTCTAGCTGAAACTCACGTTCAGAGTAGTCGTTGTGCAAAGCATAACCTGCTACATAATCCATTGCAGTTTCTTCGGTGATGTAGGATGCCTTTTTTCCAATAATCACAGCCAATTCCACTTCCCAGTCAGTTTTTACTGAGTTTCTTGGAATAATTACGTTGTCATTTGGCCCACAAAGTGCGGTGGTAGATTTAAAGAAAACCACCGGTTCTTTTGGCACATCCATACCAGACTCAGCTGCATGTTTGGCATAATTAAGACCTATACAGATGATTTTAGAAGGTCTTGCTACGCATGAACCCAATCTTTCGGTTTCCGAAACTTCAGGACATTCGTTGGTTTTCAACCATTCTGATAATCTTTCTAAGCCGTTTGTGGCAAAGAATTTCTCGTTATAATCTTCTCCAAAAGCACTCACGTTAAGTTTTTTTCCATCGGATGATAGTACTCCCGGCTTTTCGTTTTCAAAAGCTCCAAATCTTATTAATTTCATTTTGAATAAATGTATAGTGTTAGGCGTATTTTAACGCTTTAATTGTTCAATTTTACAAATCCTCCGTCGATCACATAATCGTTTCCAGTCACAAAGGCTGCTTCATCCGATGCCAAATAAACGACCATAGCGGCAATCTCCTCAGGCTTGGCCATCCTTCCGATTGGTTGTGTTTGAGAGAGTTTCTCAAACATTTCTTTCTCTTTACCTGGATAGTTTTTCTTGATAAATCCATCCACAAAAGGCGTATGCACTCTGGCTGGCGATACACTATTGCAACGAATATTATCAGCCACATAGTCTCTTGCTACCTGCAAAGTCATACTATAAATGGCCCCTTTACTCATGGAGTAAGCAAATCTATCTGGAATCCCAACCGTGGCTGCAATGGAGGCCATGTTGATTATTACCCCTCCCTCGTTTTTTATCATATAAGGAATAACAGCATGCATGCAGTTGTAAGGTCCTTTGATATTGATGCTATAAATTTTGTCCATATCGGCCTCCTCAGTAGTTTCTACCGTACCAATGTGGGCAATACCAGCATTGTTCACCAAAATATTGATAGGTTGAATGGCATTTATCTTAGCCATTTTCCTCATCACCACTTCTTGATTAGAAACATCTACTTTGTGACAATAAGCCTTGCCTCCACTTGCATTTATTAAATCAGCCTCCCGTTCTGCAAGGTCAATATTTAGTTCAAAAATATGCACGATGGCTCCCTGCTTAGCAAAAGCTCGAGAAATCTCCAAGCCAATTCCACTAGCACCACCAGTGACCACTGCTACTTTCTTATGTAGTTTAAACATTCCGATTGATGATTTAAATTAGGAAATCCAATTTTATTCAAAAATAAGGTAGTTTTCTTTAAGAAAAAAGTAAATAAAAAATCTCTCACAAAATTTGACTGAATCATTTTTTTACCTAATTTTGCACTCCAATTCAATACGGAGGTTATAGCTCAGTTGGTTAGAGCACTGGTTTGTGGTGCCGGGGGTCGTGGGTTCGAGCCCCATTAGCCTCCCCGTATATAGCGAGTCTTTTTTAAGGCTCGCTTTTTTTATGCTTTTTTTTAAAACTATTCACAAAAATAGTTCATGAGTTGCCCCATTAGTCGGGATGCCGCACCACGGGATGCCGCACCACTCCCCATATATAGCGAGTCTTTTTTAAGGCTCGCTTTTTTTATGCTTTTTTTTAAAACTGCTAACAAAAATAGTCCACGAGTTGCCCTATTAGTCGGGATGCCGCCCCACTCCCCGTATTTAGTGAGTCTTATTAGACTCGATTTTTTTGTCTGAAATTCTGACTCTAAGTACTTTCTCTTCCCCAAAACAACGAAAACCATTTTTGAGACAAGAACAAATCCTGATTTAAGATTTTTTTATGAATTTATTCTAATAATTCCTTAAGCATTTGCAACTATTTAATATTTGGGTATATTTGGAATAAAAAAAACCAAAGAAAATGTTAAGTAGAGTTGCTAATTCCATCTATTGGATGAATCGTTACATCGAGCGAGTTGAAAATTACGCCCGTTTTGTAAGCGTTAACATCAATCTGTCTTATGATTTACCAGGAATGATTTCTGAGCATTGGGGCTTGTTGCTAGAAGCGACACATGATAAAGCCACCTATGATAAACTTTATTCAGAAGAAACTGAGGACAAAATTATTTACTTTATAACGTTCGACCCGAACAATCCGAATTCAATTTTCAATATCCTAGGCAATGCAAGAGAAAATGCGAGAACAGTAAAAGAGACTCTACCAAAAGAAATATGGGAACATTTGAATAGTTTTTATCTGAGTTTTAAGCAATTTTCAACCACCAGAAAACTTGATTTCGAAGAGTTAC
>NZ_RJUD01000029.1 GCF_024343675.1 Lacihabitans sp. CS3-21 | reverse complement strand
TGAATAATACTAAAGATTAAAGTAGCTTCCTTTTGAGGATCTAATTCTGGTTTAAATTCTTTTGAATCTATGCCTTTTTGAACTATAGATGCCAAGCCAGCTAACAGCTCATTTAGGGCTTTTTGAGCCTTTATTTTAAGAAAAGGAAGATTATCGTCTGATTCAATGGCCGTGTTAAGCAACGGACAACCTCCTTCAGTCAAAGGATTAATACTGTAGTTTTTATAGAATGTTAAAATAGCCAAGAGTTTGTCTTTGGCCGTATTTTCCTTCTTAATTTTGAACCTTAATGCCTCTTGAAGTTTTGAAATGGAATGTTCAAACGCTTCAATGGCGATTTGATCTTTGCTTTCAAAATTGCCATAAACACCACCCTTGGTTAGGCCAGTAGCCGCCAAAATATCACTCAAAGAGGTTGCACTATACCCTTTGGTATTAAAAATCGGTGCCGATTTTTCAATGATGGTTTGCCTGGTGATATCTGATTTTGTAAACATAGAACAAATATAAACCGTTCGGTTTGTAAATTCCAAATTATATTGTGATTTTTTTTGCATTAAGAGTGTAAAGAATGACTGGAACTTCACTCATAAATTTTGGATGTAAATTAGTAAAAGAAAAGTCATGAAAAAATGCAGTGATAATTCGACGCTCAGGCTTTAGATTGCTTTTAAGTAGAAACCTTTCATTAAATAAAAATAACAAAATATAAATCAGAAGTATTTGGAATTTAAAAAACTCTATATAATATTTGTTCCACAAGTACCTGCTATTTAAACCCCTATATAAAATGAAACTAATTCTCCCTATACTTTTCACCACGATATTTTCAATATATGGTTCTCACTTCTCATTAGCAAACTCTACAACAGACTCAACTAAAAACGATTCTGGCCAAAAAACAGACTGTATAGGTTTTAAAATTGAGTCCACCAAGAATCATTATACCACTGGAGATTTGGTAAATATAAGAATGATTTTTACCAAGTTTAATTTAGAAGGTAGCTGGGCAGAAAAAGATTGTGGAAATTTCTATATTAAATTAGTAGTTCCAGAGGAATTCGTGGTAACTGGAGGCGAGTATTATGATTTTATGAACTTGACTTTAACAAAGCCAGGTGAAAAAAAAGAAATAATTTTGAAAGGTTATTTTAAGGAACAAATTAAAAATGCCGAATTTATATTAATAAAAGATTTTGCAAAAAATATTGACCCAACAGCTATTTACGTTAAAAAACAATCCTTATTTCTCCATGTAACAGGAGAAAGTATTAGGCTTGTTAAAAAAGGAGACATAAATCCTAGTAATAAAAAAACGGATCTAAGTGAATCTAAAAGTTTAACAAGCACATGCGACCCAAATGAACCAAATGATACACCTGTAACTACCACAAACATTGGTTCCTCGACCAATTATCTTAGTGGGGACTTGTGTATAGAGCCTAGTGATGAAGATTTTTTTATTTGGAATTATAATGGCCACAACTACATAATAAAGGTTAGAGGATACTCGGCTAGTTCTTCAGGTAACTATAAATTAAACATTTCTGTCAGTAGTGGAATTCTTACTCTGACAACAGAAGCGGCAAGTGTTCCAGGATATTTTGATTCATATTTACATTTGTATGATGAAAGCGGATATGCTCAATTGGCTCAAAATGATGATGGGAATGGCAATGGCCTATCAAAAATAGTTATTGATTTAAACTGTTACAAACCGGGAATGCCTGTTCTATCTCAGACAAATGTTTCTTTCGTTTATGGACAGAGTTTCTCTGTTTCTGCTAACTATTGTAATGGTACTATAAATTGGTACAGAAATAATGTTTTCATTAGTTCTGGAAATTCTATTACGCTACAGCCTAATTCAAGTAGTTACGCAATTGAAGCTGGATGTACACCAACTTCGGGATGTGAAAGTGACCGTTCTTCCTTTCTTATTAGCGGGAGATGCTCCATTAATGAAATCGAGCCAAATGAATCTTTACAAGCGGCTACGGATCTTGGCAATATTATTTTACCATTCTCAAGTAGTATATTTTGTTTTAATAGTGGTAGTGATAATGATTTTTATCGATTCAATTATAGTGGTAAAACCTATTACATTAAGGTTCGATTGTATAGTACTGGAAATAATTTAGGAGCCTATATTTTAAAAGTAAGTCTAAACGGCAATAATTTAGAAGTTTCAACAGATCAACCTAGCGGAACTTATATATCGAGTTTGAATAGCTTAGACACGTGGATGGAATTGTATGATGAAAACGCATTTAGTATTGGAGTATCTGATGATATTCAAAGTTCAATCAATTTGTTTTCAAAAATTTCAATTAATTTGGTATGCATAAACCCGGGCGTAAAGGCAGATAAATTGTTAATCTGCCCAGGAGAAACCGTTCAACTATATAGTACTGGCTGTTCCAGTGGTTTGCCTTCTTGGACAAATTCCAATGGTTATTTGGGAATAAATCAGACTGTGAACCCCACAACATCAATTTCATATCAAATTAGCTGTGATAATAGCGGTTTGCCTGGCTGTCCAAGCAATTCAACTGGTGGATTTGTTTTAATTTTAGTTAATCCATTAACTCCTGCTGTACTGACTTCTAATAAGTCGTCCGTCTGTATTACTAACACAAACGGTAGCGATGGAGCAATCTTATCAGCTTCAAATTGTGCAGGTCAATTTCTTTGGTCGACAGGCCAACAAACCACATCAAATACTTTGGCTGTTTATCCAACGTCTTCTACATCCTATTGGGTAAAATGTGTAGTAAATAGTGAATGTATTACAGCCGAGTCTAATTTGATAAACATTACTGTAAATGCGGTACCCGATGTGCCCATAATACAATCAGGCTGGCCTTTGAAATGTACTAATTATACTTCGTCCCCTTCAATATTAAGTGTCAATAATTGTATTGGTACTGTTATATGGTCAAATGGCCAAACAGGACCTACAATTAGTGTCACACCTAATTTCACAACAAGTTACACTGCATATTGTCAAAATTCATGTGGTAACAGTCAAAGTTCGGCTCCATCGACAATTGAAATAGTGGATTTACCAACTCCAGTCATGCCCAATCTGAACACTTCAATATGTCTTGGACAACCTATTTATGTTGATTTAACCGGGCAATGCCCTAACGACAATGTCATTTGGGGCGACGGGCGTCTGGGTCCAATATACGAACAAATGACATTTAATGAAGGACCCTACTCTTTACAAGCAGCATGCTATACTTATGAATGTACCAGTTCTTATTCCAACTCAATCACGTTTAATATCTCAAACACCGTTGGTAGTATTAGTTTTACCCAAAACCCCATAAATTCTTTAGTTACAATTAGTACGAATGTAGCTGTAAGTGCTGTAGTTACGCCCGCTAATACGGGTATAACCTATAATTGGACCGGGCCAAATGGTTTTGTCGCAACTGGAAGTACCGCAAATATTAACAACATTCAATTGGCTAATGGAGGAATTTATACCGTCTCTGCGAGTATTGCAGGCGGATGTCCTGCTAAAACCGCAACAGTACAAATAGAAGTTAACTCAAATTGTGAATGTACCACTTGCGGTGCGGATGGTGAGCAAATAAAAACTATAAACCCAACTGCGAATGAAAATTTTGTAAGTGACTACAGACATCTAAATTATATTGTAGAGAACACCTATTTAGACAATACTGATCAAACCAAAATAAAACAAAGAATTACCTACATAGACGGCTTGGGTAGGGCACTGCAGTCTTTTGATAAAAACTCCGGAGGTAATAGTAAAAATATCGTTCAGCATTATGAATATGATAATTTTGGTAGAGAGGCCAAAAAATATTTACCATTGCCGTTTAATCCAATTAGCTATGATTACATTAATTTGGCAGATAACGGGAGTACCATTAATGGATTTTACCAATCTGAAAAATCTGATGCAAACGCTTTTGCCGAAACGGAATATGAAAATTCTGCATTACAGAGGATTAAGCGTCAAGGCAACGTTGGTGCTGATTGGAAGCTCAACAATCCAATACCGCATTTAAAAACTTTTAACTATAGAATTAATGTTGCCACAGATGAAGTAATAAATTTGAATTTTGACTTTACAAGCGTAACATTAAAAGTTGTTTCTACCAACTATGCCAATGGAGAATTATGGGTAACGGAAATGACCGATGAAAATGGAAACCTTTCCAGAGAATACAAAAATAGGGAAGGCCAGATAGTGTGTAAAGACGAAGCGGCTAACAATACCACTATAACCACTAGAACATATTATGTTTATGATGACATGGGCAAACTCAGGTATGTAATTCAACCCAAAGCAGAGGCCTATCTTAAAACAAAAGTTGCCAACAATTTGATAAATCTTGCTCCAAACGGTGACGCTTCTATTAGGGATTTGGTATTTACTTACTTTTATGACCCAAATGGCTTATTAATAGAAAAAAGAATGCCTGGCGAAACAGCCATTAATCAGTACGTTTACAATATTCGCGACCAACTGGTACTAACATGGGACGCCAAAGGTACCAAAATTTACACCAAATTTGATAATCTTAATAGGCCTGTAAGCTCTGGATTTTACACTGGAACCGAATTAGTAAATACTTTAAGAACAAATGCAGCAGCAAACAATACTTGGCCAACTGCCACTATCACTGAGTTTCAAAGAAATTATTACGATAATTTAATTACGACCAATTATCCAGCAGCCAACCAAGTTGCATTTAGCACCAATGGCTATGCTACTTCGCACGCCACAAATTTACAGGGTAGGTTAGTCGGTACCGTGAATTCTATTTTTAGTTTAACGGGTGGAACAGGTTTATTAACGGCTCCAACATCAGCAAATGAGATAAGAAGAATTACTATTCTTAATACTATCTATTATGACTCTAAAGGGAGGATAGTTCAAAGCGGCACTAAAAATCACAAAGATGGTTTTGAATATACCCATAACAAATATGATTTTGTGGACAGGATTACTGCTACAAAACAAACTACAGAATACAAACATTGGACAAGTTTAACAGCTTCTACAACCCAAAGCAAAACCATTGAGCTGAAAACTACTTACGACGAAGCAAGTAGAGTTCAATCCGTTTGCCAAAAAATAGATGCTGATCCGTGGCAACCTGTAACCAGAAACTATTATAATGATTTAGGGGAGCTAAACGAGAAAGTTCAAGGATGTTATGTGCAAAGAAATAACTATAAATACAACATTAGAGGGTGGCTTACAGACATAAATGATCTAGCCACATTTACAACACAAGCAACAGGCTCTAATCCTGACTTGTTTGCTATGCATTTAGATTATAATGCAACTGGACAGTATCTCGGCAATATTACAGGTCAACAATGGCGAACATTAAAAAAACGTAATGATACGCCCACGGCACAAGAGGCCTTCACCTATACCTATGATAATTTAAATAGGACACTAGCAGCTAACTATACTGGTGGCAGAGGGGGATTAAGCACAGAAGTTTATGGAACCAACCCATATGATAAAAATGGGAATATATTAAAACTAAAACGTTCGCAATTAGTAGGGACAACCAATACCTTGGTCGATGACATCACTTATACTTATGCAGCCAATTCTAATAGACTGATAAATACTACTGATGTCTCTTCAAAGACTGCTTTTTACGCTGAGGCTACAGTTATGCCAGCAGTCGATGAATATTCGTATGATCTTGCTGGTAATCTTACAAGAGACAGGAATAAGGTAATATTAACAACGTCAAACATAAACCAAGGCTTAGCCATTACATACAATGGTATAAACTTGCCCTCTCAGATGATAACCACCAACAATTCTACTGCTACAAACAATGGTAGAATTAACAACTATTACCTGCCAAACGGTCAAAAAATTAGAACTGAATATACCAATTCTACTGGGGCGGTTCAAAGGTCATATGATTATTTGGGAGGAAGTATATGGGTCGGCGGGGCAGTTTCTACACCTGCAACACTTGACTTTATAGGGACTGCTGAGGGTAGAGCAATACTTACTGCAAGAGTTTACACTAATGAAAACAACACAACTGTTGCTCCTCCAGTGGGTTCACCAATTCACCGGTACGAATATGACTTAAAAGATCATTTGGGCAATCAACGTGTAGCCTGTCGTTGTGGAGACCCCAAAAGAGCCACAACAACTCCATTTGCCATTATTACTGGTGTAGGGGCTGGAGTTGAACCAACCATGATGGTTCAAGAAACCCATTATGATGCATGGGGCGTGAGTTTTAACCAAACCACCGAAACACAAATACCAAGTGGCCAAACAGACAGATATCTTTACAATGGTAAAGAGCGAATCAAGGAGCTTAATGTTAACTGGATGGATTATGGTGCTAGGTATTATGACCCCATGATTGGTAGGTGGAACGGGGTAGATCCGATGGCTGAAGTTGTTGAAGAAAATAATCCCTATAATTATTGCTTAAATAATCCAATCTTGTTGATTGATTTAGATGGTTTAACAGCAGATACATCTGGCACTCAAAAAACAATAGTACTAAACGACATTGTTGTTACAGCCAAAAAACTTCCTCCTATTGAGGGATTTTGGCAACATGTTGATTATTATTGGAATGGTAGAAGTGTAGATGGTATTGATTATGATAAAAATGGTATACCAACCGGAATTTCTCCAATTACTGGAGGACCAGATTTAATAGGTGGTGTAGCAACTGGTGCGTTCACAGTATATAAAGGGATTAAATTAGGGCTTCCGTATATTGGAAAATCTTTTAATATTCTCAAAAGGTATACTAAATCCGAACGGTTAACACTACAAATAGAAAGTGTAATTAAAGGGGTGCCCGATAAAAAATTACTTAGAGCAATTGAACAGAAAATATTAGAGTACAAAAAAGCATCTGGAGAAGTAGCTAATAAATATAATGCTTTTGACCCGAAACGAAAGGACTATCCAGAGTATATGGAAAAAGCTTCCAATTGGTTAGAGCAAAATGTACCCAATTGGACTAAACTATTTGATTAAATTGAGAATACCTTTATTATGGAAACTACTCTACGTTTTTATGAACTGCCATTGAAAAACATTCCCTTTTCAAGCATTCCATCCTTAGAAAAATGCACGTATAAGTCAATTATTTGTAGTGAGTTATTATTACATGAAAGTGATGAAAAATGTATAATTTCAGTTTATAATTTATTCGATATAGCTCCTGAAATCGAGTATCTTGACGATGAAAACTTACTATTTGGTAAAGTTTTATCCGAGCGATTACCAAGAAGAGGTGTAAATAAATGTAATCTAATTTCTGAACAAAGGGTAAATATTGATAAATTCGAGCTACCTCACTTAAGGTACACATCAAAAGTTAGAGACAGCCCCGAGGGAAATTGGTTTTACACCAATAATGGAGACTATCATATACTTAGTGCGATTGAAACGGAATATTCAAAAGCAAAGCATTTAGAAAGTATTTCGATTTATGGGGATTGGGTCATAAGGCTTCGAGTAGTTATAGAACTGTTAAAAAGAAATGAAAAAATCGGTTTAATAAATTTAAATATTAATCAACTCAAGGAAATTGCTTTTAATGTTATGCGAAATGAACCGTCACTGAGTAAATTAAATGACGCTGCCCTTATTAATGGGGTAAACAATTGGATTCCTTCTATGATGATTACCCCGTTAATAAGTGATATACCTTTAAACCAGAGAGGGAAAGTACTAAATTAAATATTTGTTATATTAAATTTTAAAACACTTGCTGAACTTACTGTTAAGAAACCCGAAAATGAAAGAAATATTTTTTATAAAAAGATATGTTTAATCTATTCTTCGTACATAATATTATGTTTGATAAAATTATCCTAAAGATCAAAACTATTTTTTTTTGCTTTTGAGCTATGTATTAAATTGTTGGTAAAGAGACATTATGACCTTTTAACATTATGTAATAAAACAGTCTACAGATAAGATAAACCTAATCCTTAAAATCAAAAAGCTTACATAATTAAGGATCTTAAAAAGCGACCATTGAAGTTTTTAGTATAATTCTTTAATTTCCACTTTCAAATACACAAATATTAAAACCGTATGAAAAATATTAATGTTTACTTCCCCTTGGGTATAATTTTATTCACATTCGTTAACTTCAGAATTGAAGCCCAAGTTCTACCCAACCAATGGGAGAAACTGGAACGCTTTGATTCTAAAAATCTAGAAGGTCTCAAAAGTAATACCCCAAAAGTTACTAAAGTGAGCTTAGATTTGGGATCTGGCAATCATCCCTCACCAAGGCAAGGTGCAATGTTGTGGAATGATAAAAAGGGCAGTATTTACATGTTTGGTGGTGAAGGTGTTGAAGAGACTGGTGAAGTTGGCGTATTCAATGAACTGTGGTCATTTAATCTTACAACGCAATCTTGGGAATTAAAAAAAGGAAACAGAAAGGTAAACCAGAAAGTAGAAAGGTATGCTAAATCTATTGAATCCTTCAACACTCAACCTGAAGGGCGAAAAGGTGCCAGCACCTGGGTGGATAAGAACGGTGACTTGTGGATGTTTGGTGGTAGAGGTTTTGACAATGTCAGCAATTATGACCAAATGTGGCATTTTTCTGCTAAAAAAAATACATGGATTCTTATGGGTGGCTCCGATAAGACAAACCAAAAAAACAATGTATCTATCAAGAAAGAGAACTCAGCCGGTAGTTTACCTGGAGCGAGATACGGAAGTGCCTTTTGGACAGATAAAGATGGCAATTTTTGGATGTTCGGAGGGTCTGTTTATTCTAATGATAAGGCAAAAGATAGCTATTTGGCCGATTTGTGGCAATTTGACTTTAATAAGAAAACTTGGATATTAGTAGCTGGCCCAATAGAAGAAGACCCAAAGGTATCGCCCAGTGATAAAGAAGATTTTGGACGTATTCCATCTGCCAGAGCTCAAGCATCTAGTTGGTATAATTCAAACAACAATAGTCTCTACATTTATGGAGGATATGGTTTAGACCCCAAAGCACTAGGTGATGGGGGCTTATCAGATCTTTGGCAGTTTGATATCATTGCAAAAAGATGGATATTATTAAAAGGTAAATCAGGCCATTTTGAAAAGTCCAATACCGGCGTTACGGAGGTTGCTTCCGATGATGTTACGCCAGGCTTCAGGCACGAAGCTATCAACTGGACAGATGATCTCGGTGACTTTTGGTTGTTTGGAGGCCAAAGAACGACACAAAACAACATTATGTATCTCAATAATGATATTTGGAAATACAGCCCTTCAAACAATAAATGGATGTATATACAGTCTAATGGTAATCCCCCGATTCAGAAAGGAGGTAATGGTTTTTCTGACTCAAATGGCAACCTATGGATATTTGGCGGGAACTATGTGGATAGTGAACTGACCAACCGAGTTTCAAACGATTTATGGAAATTTAAAACGAAATAAACACAATTGAATATGAAAAAGAAACTTATATCTCTCCTTGTTTTATTATCAACATTTGCTGTGGCACAAGAGGATATCATCAATCAGGTCCCGCCTTCTCCGAATGCAGCACACTTGGGCAAGTATGGAGAAATAAATATGAATTACAGTGCTGGAACTCCGAATATTTCTATCCCACTTTATGTAATTACTGAAGGAGACATCAAATGGCCTATTTCACTTGATTACAATTACAATGGCTTTAAGCCAATGGAGAAATCGAGTTGGGTAGGGAGAGGGTGGACGTTGAGCGGCGGTGGTGTTATTACAAGAACCGTCCAAGGCTTGAGAGATGAAACAGTAATAAAAGGTTTCTTGACCAATGGTGGAGCAGCTGCCGATATCGGTCTAACTGCTGCCATTACCTGTAACCAGCAAAATTTAGTGAATTTTTATACTGACGCATTAAACAATAATACTGATACCCAGCCAGATATATTTCATTTCAATTTTGGTGGATATGCTGGCAAGTTTTTCTTTGATAAAAATGGTGAGGCACATATTGTGTCAGCCAGAAAGATAAAAATTGAAAAGGAAATTTTAAATTATCTTTCTGAGAATCAACATGAAGTAAACGGAATCATTACGAAATTTACCCTTACTACTGAAGATGGCGGCAAATATGTTTTTTCTGAGAGGGAATATTCAGAGTCGGTATCCAATGGTTCTAACCCCAATGATGACAATCCTACGGCTTGGCATATTTCAGAATTTGTCTCTCCCAATGGTAGGAAATTAAAATTCAGCTATACTGACTTGTATTCAGGTGTATCATCGAACGCTACTAGAAGAATCCAGTTAGATTGGATAGAAAAGGGCTTGTTTCCATATTGTCCACCCGGAAATTTAGACTGTTATTCAGGAGGGTATACTGCTACGGGACTTAATGGATTAATTAAAACTTATTCAGAGGAAAGATTCCTTACTACTATTGAGAGCGAAACGGGTTACAGTAAAGTTATTTTCAATTCTGAGGTGCTTAGCGAGTTTGTTGATTCTGAAACCAGTACGACTAGAAGATTAAATAGTATAGAGGTAAGAAATAAAAGCAGCAATGAGTTTATTCAAAGAAATGAGCTTTTATATGACATTGATGATAAATTAATGCTTTTAAGCGTTGGTGACGTTGGAGCTTTAGGGGAAAAAAAGCAACCTCACAAATTTGAATACATTGGTGGGAGGATTCCTTATTATGTAAGTACGGGTTTGACAAAAAGTCTAGACGCATGGGGCTATTATAATGGGGCTCCAAATATGTCTTTAATACCAGAAAAAGGTGCGATAAGACTTCCTAGCTTTGAAAAAGCTGTATTGGGTTCATTAAACAGAATTACTTATCCGACAGGCGGAACTACTAGCTTTGAATATGATCAGAACGAATACAGTTTTACATCTGACGGATTGGTAACTGGGCCACAGATAGTAACAGAGACCTTCAATTTTCTTGTAGTTGAGGGGCAAGGTTTAGGAAACCCAACCATTAGTGTAACACAACCTACTAGTTATAAAATAGAATATGGGTGTGTTTATAGCCCGTATAATCCACCCAGTCAGGGATGTCCCGCAATGAATACTCCTTGCTCATTGAATAACGTAACTACCTATTCATCTGTACCTCTTTCTCCAGGGACAAATTATGATATAAATACTTTTTTAACTCCAACTCAATTAACAAATCAAGGCTGTGTCCAAGACCTAAGAATAAGTGCCAAAGTGACTATTTTTAAAAGCGTTGGTAATGATAAAAAATATGGTCCTGGTGTCAGAGTAAAAAGAATAACAACTTCTGACAATGGTTCAAACCCAATTGCTCAAGTAAGAGATTTTACTTACAATGATTTAGTTACTCCCACAAAATCAAGTGGTGGAATTAACAGAGAGCCATTATTCTCATCTGTTTTAGAATTTCAATTATACCCAACAAGTTCACCAAACATGGGCTTTGCTGGCTATGTAAAGTATCAAAACAATTCTATTGTGACTCTGGGAGCTCCGAATGTAATCTACAAAAATGTAGAAGAAAGAGTCAATAATACAAATAAAGTAGTGTATCAATTTTCGTCTTACGAACCTCCATACCACGATATAAATTCAGTTTTAAAGAATCAACCCCCTCCATATTACAGTAGTAATTGTATAGTTGAGATTAATGACCCTATTGGACCTTCTGAGAATTATGATTTCGAAAGAGGACTTCTCTTATCAAAAAGGGTTTATAAGGGTATAACGAATACACCTGTTGAGGAAACAGAGTACGAGTATAACAGAGAGGTTGCGTCCGCAAAGGGCGTTATATATACCAATAAGTTAACTGAATATAAGGTTCCATCATTTTATAATGAATTTCTGGCTAGCGTGCCGAATAATACAAGTTTACCAAGTAAAATTTACTTCAATAAATTTTATTACACAGTTTCTGGCGTCTTTAGAAAAACCAAAGAAACATATAAAATTTATGATATGGACGGTTTATCTCCAATGACAAGTGTTACAAACTATACTTATGAAACTACTCCGAAACACCTTCAAGTTGTAAAAACGGTATCCCAAAAAAGTGATTTGTCAACTCAAGAAACCATCAATAAATATCCTCTTGATTATGAGACCGTGAATCCAAAGCAATCATTTATCACAGAAATGATTAACAATAATTATGTCACACCTGTTGTAGAGTCACAAACTTGGGTAAATAGAGGTGGAACCAGGACTCTTGTAAATAGTAAACTTAATTACTATAAAACTATACCTATTTCAAGCCAGTTAGGTTATGAGTTAAGTACGGCACCTACTTTTCCGAAAAGTAATGTAATTGCATTAGACAAAGTTTATACTTTTAAGAGTGTCATGCCCCTAACTGAAAGCGTTGCAAATACAAGTCTTTTTAATGGAAACTCCTTTGTAAGTACCTATTACAGAGAAAGGATTAGGTTAAATACTTTTGATGCGAGAATGAATTTGAGAGATTATACTTTATTAAATTCTGACAATATAACGTACCTATGGGGATATAAAGGGCAGTATATAGTTGCCGAGATTAAAAATGCAACAGTGGCTCAACTAAATACTGGATTAACTACTGCTGGATCATCGGCTCTTGAAATATTTAATCTTGAGGATCCTAACATACTTACAACAAAATTGAACTCTTTAAGGGCTGCCATGCCTAATTCATTGATAACCAGCTTTACTTACCGACCATTAATAGGTTTGGCCAAAACAACTGACCCTTCTGGTTTAATCAATTACTTTGAGTATGATAATTTCAACAGATTGCGAGATGTATTCGATACAAACTATAATAAAATTATAAACTATAAATATGTTTATGGTGATGGTAGTTTACCGCCACCGATTCAAGATTGATTTCATATAATTATGTCGGATGTTATTTAAACCTTCGACTTTTTTTCAAATAAATTGTATCCTTGAATTCCAGATCAAAATGTGCCACTAATTTCGGGTGAAAGTGAGCCGCTTGGTGTTGGATTTGATTACTTACTTGGTATAAAAATACCAAAGTTCATTTTCAAGGAGGAAAACCAACTATTTTAAGAAATCAAGACACTCAACAAAGTATTAGACAAGTTTTAGAGCCTATTTATCAAGGAGTTACCTAAATGTGACTCCTTTTTTTATTGCAATATGTAAAACAATGTGCAAAACACAACTTCTCCCTCCTTACCCATTCCCAGCTAAAAAAGGTTCCTTCTTAACTTCCACTATGTCAAGGCATTCTTTAAAATACTTCCTAAGAAAATAAAATCTAAATACCAAAACGCACTATTTTAACAAAATTTTTCTTGTCACCACCATTTTAGCCTCTTAGTTTTGCCCTATGGAATCCAAACGGAATCCGCATAAACTTTAATACTTAAAATTATGAACAAGCCAATTTTTCTAGGAGTAGAACTTGCAGAACTCCTTAATGGAGTTAGACAAATTTGCAGGGAGGAAATTTCAGAACTGTTACAAAAGGGAATTACCCAAGCCAAGCACGATGATGAATTCATGGATATGGATCAGGCATCAGTTTTCCTCAAAAAAGCTAAACAAACTTTATATGCTTTGTGCAGTTCAAACAGTATTCCCCACTTTTCTAAATCCGGTCAAAACTACTTCAAAAAACAAGACCTTATTGAGTGGATAGAATCGGGTCGAAAAAGTAAAAAGAAAGAGGCTCAACCGAATCGTTTACTTTTTACAAACAAACACAAAATTTAAAAAATGGCTGTAATGGAAACATCTATTAGTTTTCCTCAAAGGATTACAGCTTTTTTATCAACCTGAATATTGATTTAATTAATTTTCACACTCAAATTTTAAAGAAATGACACCAACACCAAACAAGGACACCAACATCAATTTTCGAGTTACGGAGCAACGAAAGTTGAAACTTCAAAAAGAAGCTGAGTCAAAGAAAATGACTTTGTCAGACCTCCTCAACAAAATAATAGAAAAGTATCATGAACCGCCCAAGATTGACAAAATAGCACGTCCAATTCAACAGGATAAGGAAGAAACAAAAATTGATAAAGGTATTGTATATTTTTTTATCGGAACGGTTGGACTGGCAGTTATAGTTTGGATATGGGTCTCAGTCAAAAAGAGACCCCAATAACTATACCATAGGCCTGAAATACCAGGGTAAAACATTTTGTAAAACCTTTTGTAAAATCACCCGTAAAACACTCATTTTTTGGGTGTTTTTTTTTACTAAATTTTCTGCACACACCTTTAAAATAGGTCAAAAAACTCTAAATTAACCAATTGCACACAGCCTGTGTGCAGAGG
>NZ_RJUD01000028.1 GCF_024343675.1 Lacihabitans sp. CS3-21 | reverse complement strand
ACCTTGGGATAAAAGTGTCGAATCCTGTGAAAACAAAAAAAAACGACCAGAAAGTCGTTTTGATTTTTAAATTATCAAATAGAATAAATTTGTGTATTCTACACAAGGCCAAATAGATGAAAACAACCATAAACAAAGAAAAATCACCAATAACAAGGTTGAAATTGAGTTGACTAGCCCAATATCTTAAACACTTGGACATTCACTTACAAAATTGTAAAGAGTTGATTTACAGAAAAAAGAATCGAGATAAAGGTAAACTTGGAGGCTAAAACATAAAAGACTGACTATCAAAACAATGGCTCGTCATCTCTTTCCCATTTAATAACCTGGGTATTTTGTTTGAGATACCACAAAGCGGTTATCAAACCCAAGACTGCAAAAGCCCAAACGGTGTAATAGACACTAGTTGAAGGCATAATGACATTTTTATAGTAATTATAGTTGAGTTTGGGCATGGTATATATTTCTCTGAAAATATACTCAGGCACATACATCAAAGTGGAAGTCAGCAAAACCACCCAAAAAGAAGCAGTACGATAATAAATGTAAAGCAAAATCATAGATTGTATAACCATAGAACTCACTGCAGCTGGCATATAAAACACAATGCAAATAAAAGAAATGGCTATCATGGATTTTTTGAGGGTATAGTTTCTTATAAGCCCATGTCCCAAAACACCAATCTGGAAAATAATCATAGATGCGTTTAGAATCGTAGCAAACCACCATGATTTACTAAAACCTGTCATCTTATCCATTTCTTCACTCATCATGAAGTAATCTAAAAAAATACTGGATATCACGCTCCAACAAATCGCCACCACGAACAAAATCATCATGACTTTTGAAGAAACTTTAGAGAAATAGGGTAGTTCTTTTTTGTTTACATAAAAACCAATCGTGGCAAAAACCAAAAAACTCAAAACCATAAAAATCATTATCATGTCGGTGGATTCAGTCATTGTAATGGTCTTCTTGGACTGAGAAAGCATAATTCCGTAAATAAAACCCGACAAAAACAACAATGCCACAGAAGAAAACATCAAAACCCAAGCGGTGCCAATGGTCATGCCCGTTTTCTTTTTTAGTAAATCCAAATCATTCATTTGTTTTTAGGTTTTTATCGAGATTTTGCAAAATTAGAAACTAAAAAGAGAAATCATAAATAATATTAATATACGGATAAAATCTAGATACAAATTCCTTTCTCTATTTGAAGCAAATGAATTATCATTTTTGACGAGATTCTAAATGGATTCTCGAACTGAGTTATCACACAAAGTTTCGCAAATAATTTAGTTGAATTTTATTGCTCAAGTTTATTATCTACTACCGATATTACTTCTTTTGCAGCTGGAATTATGGTAGTTTCCTGAGCCTTTCCATTTGGCCTTTTTTGTGTTGCAAATTCTGGTTCCATAAAATCTTTGATTTGTGAAGCACTAGTAGAATAAGTGTTTTGAGGCATAACTTCATTGCTTTCACATGATGTAAAAAATACTGTTGTCAATACGAATCCAGCGATGATGCTTAATTTTTTCATAATTTTTTGATTTAAAAATGATTTTGATTTTTATTGTGTTTTCTTGAAACTAACTATTACACTAAGTTCCAAAATGGAGGCACAAAGTTTCACGGAGAATTTGAATTGAATTTTATTGTTCTTGTTTGTTTTCTACTACTGATATTACTTCTGTTGCAGTCGGAATGATAGTATTTTCCAAAGCTATTGCACTAGGCCTTTTTTGTGTTGCAAATTCCGGTTCTTGAAAATCTACCGTTTGTGCAGTGGCATTAGCGTAATTGCCTTGAGGCATTACTTCATTGTTTTCACATGAGGCAAAAAATATTGTTGTAAATACTAATCCAGCGATGATGCTTAATTTTTTCATGATGTTTGTTTTTGTTATTTTCAAAAGGTGTTTCCCTTTGTTTGATGATTCAAAATTATATCAAGCTATCATCCTCAGAAAACACATGTGACGAACTAATAGGACTTTGGGATAAACCTAGAAAAGCGTGTGAAATACCTAGAAATAAACCATGGAAAGATTACCTAAACTTTGATTCTAGGTCATAATTCGATTTTTCTTTTATCAAACCACCATAAAAGCCTAAATTTGTGTCGATGAAAAAATACAATTTCAAAGAGAATATTAGTCATAATCCAATTTTTAGTTTGGTAGCCCATGCTTCAAAAAATTTGGGTATAGACAGTTATGTGGTAGGCGGATTTGTGAGAGATCTCATTTTAGAAAGACCAAACAAAGACATTGATTTTGTTTGCATAGGTAGCGGAATTGACCTCGCCAAAACAACTGCCGCTTTGATTAATGAAGATTTGCATGTAAATTATTTCAAAAATTTTGGCACAGCTCAGTTCAACTTCGGAGAATATGATATAGAATTTGTAGGTGCCAGAAAAGAATCTTATCGCTCAGATTCAAGAAAACCTTTGGTAGAAGATGGTTCGCTTGCCGAAGATCAACACCGACGTGATTTTACCATAAATGCCATGGGAATTTCGCTCAATCCCGACAATTTTGGCGAATTAGTAGACCCTTTTGATGGCGTGGGTGATATCGAACGAAAAATAATCAAAACCCCGCTCAATCCTGAATCCACATTTTCGGATGATCCCTTACGCATGATGCGGGCCATCAGGTTTGCTTCACAGCTAGGCTTTGATATTGAAACAGAGACATTCTTGGCCATAAAAGCCATGGCCAGCCGAATAGAAATTATTTCTCAGGAAAGAATAACCGATGAGTTGAATAAAATCATTCTTTCTAAAACCCCATCCTACGGATTTAAACTTTTACAGCAAACTGGACTTTTGACTTTGATATTTCCAGAATTGGTCAACCTCATGGGTGTAGAAACCATGGACGGCAAAGGCCACAAAGATAATTTTTACCATACTTTACAGGTCCTCGACAATCTTTCAACCAAATCTGATGACTTATGGAACCGTTGGGCAGCTATTTTACATGATATAGCCAAACCAGCCACCAAAAAATACCATCCAAAAAACGGTTGGTCGTTTCATGGTCATGAAGAACTCGGTGCCAGGTGGGTCAAAGGGATTTTCAGAAAAATGAAACTGCCTTTAGACGAAAAAATGAGAAAGGTGGCCAATTTGGTACGTTTACATCTACGCCCAATTGCATTAGCCAAAGAAGGCATAACAGACTCAGCCGTTAGACGTTTACTGGTAGAGGCTGGAGAAGATATTGAAAATTTGATGTTACTGTGTAGAGCAGACATCACCTCAAAAGACCAAACTAGGGTAAAAAAATATCTTAAAAACTTCGATAAAGTTGAGGAGTTATTAATAGAAATTGAGGAAAAAGACAAGCTGAGAAGTTTCCAACCAGTAATGACGGGAGAAATCATCATGTCGATTTTTGGTTTACAGCCTTCAAAAGAAGTTGGCATTTTGAAAAATGACATCAGGGAGGCTATTTTAGATTGCAAAATAGAAAACACCCTGGAAGCTTCATACAGTCATTTAATAGAATTGGGCACAAAACTCGGATTTGTACCTCTCAAAAAACTAGAAGAAATTTAGACTTTCTTTAATATCTCCACTCCTATTGGACATTGCGTACATTTTTTAGCCCCACAAAAGAAATTGTATTGTTCAATAAGAGCTTGAGAATCAAACGCAGAAGTACACTTAAAACCTAAATCTTGCCAAATTTTA
This sequence comes from Lacihabitans sp. CS3-21, assembly GCF_024343675.1. Taxonomy (GTDB): domain Bacteria; phylum Bacteroidota; class Bacteroidia; order Cytophagales; family Spirosomataceae; genus Leadbetterella. Next base: position 23,378 of record NZ_RJUD01000028.1, on the reverse strand, counting down.
GTAATGAAATTCTTTTCAGACTTTATGTTTTCAAGAATTCCAATGGCTTTTTCAAAATAGCTGTGATTATCAGTAACATCCGAATAAAATGCCAAAAGCTGTACCGAAGTGTTAATCAAGAGGTTTTCTATAGAAGATTTCCCTATTCCATTGAGTTTAGTTTCAGATACTTTGGCTATATCATAGTGTTTCTGCCAATACGTTGAAGGTAAAACCTGAAGTACTTTTTCTATATTTTCTTTACTGGCATCTTCCAAAAACAAGGCAAACAAACCCTGATTTTGGTTAAGAATAGCCGCAAATTGGGATATTCTAACAGTTGGAAAATTGCCTAGGCGTGTCCTCAAAAAACGCCATTCCAATCGTTGCATTTTTAAAGGTGTCAGATTGTATTTTTGAGCAAGAAACTCATATTCAGTTGCCAAGTTTTCGGAATATTCATCTTGTGGATTTTCCAAAAAACCTGCTTGACCCAACATCAAGGCCTCTATTTGAAACAAATTACCTTTATGCTTTTGAATGATTTTTAAAGGTAAACTCTCCGCCAGTCTCAGAAATGCTTCCGAATTGAGCTTAAATCCCATATTTCTTGCAAAAACTCTATAAGCCAATTCTTCAAAATCGCCATTAACAGCTTTGACGAGCTTATGAAGTCCAGCTGATTTTTGATGTAAACGATGAGCCAAGGCCTTTTCCAGCATACTGATTTTGGATAATTCGGAGACTTCCGACAATTGATATTTACAAGGAATTTCTGCAGCATTTTTAATCAGATTTTCGTATTTCTGAAGTGTATCGGCATAAACCAAATCTTTAATTTCCAACGTAGGAATTGGTGTCATATCTGTTCTGAGCACCTCGATATCATGCTCCCAAACCACATGCAGAACCACATTGTCGTATGCTTTGTCGTGTTGGTGTTGATGTCTGTTCCAATCCGAGGACTTTATATGTATTTCTACCTTACCTGCCCATTCTATTCCTTCAATGTTTATACGAGCATTCTCGAAGTCTGGACCAGAATTAAAATTCCTATATCCAGTTTTTATTACTGTTAGGGGCTGTTGGTTGGTGGTTTTTAAGTTATTTTTATCGAATTGTTGGTATTGCCAAGTGTAGTGGATAAAGTCTTCGTTTTTCATATCATGCTGAGGTATTTTTCCATTTCTTGTTGAACTTTCTTTGCTTCATTACTCGCCTTTTCAGCGAAATCCTCACCATCGGAGGCATAAATTATGGCTCTGGATGAATTCACCAAAAGTCCACATTGATTATTCATTCCATATTTACTTACTTCCTCTAGACTTCCGCCCTGAGCACCCACACCTGGAATTAGTAAAAAATGATCTGGTACAATCTTTCTGATTTCAATTAAACTTTCGGTTTGAGTAGCACCGACGACATACATCATATTTTGGGCATTGCCCCAATCTTGCGACTTTTCCAGCACCTTTTCGAATAATCTTTGTCCAGAATTAAGCTCTGAAAACTGAAAATCTTGACTGCCGATATTGGAGGTTAAAGCCAACAAAATAACCCATTTGTCTTTAAACGCTAGAAAAGGCTGCACAGAATCCGCCCCCATGTAAGGAGCCACAGTAACAGAATCAAAAGATAAGCCAGATGAATCCTTATCAAAAAAAGCTCGGGCATAAAGACTTGAAGTATTGCCAATATCACCGCGTTTGGCATCAGCAATGCTGAAACAATCCTTCGGTATATAATCCAAGGTTTTTCTCAAACTCTCCCAACCTTTAGGCCCCATGGCCTCATAAAAAGCGATGTTGGGCTTATAAGAAACACAGAATTCTGCAGTAGCGTCTATGATGGCTTTGTTAAATTCAAAGACTGGATCTTCCGAATCTAAGAGGTGTTTGGGGATTTTTTTAATATCCGTATCTAATCCAACACACAAATACGATTTCTTTCTTTTAATTTGCTCAAACAGCTCCGCTTTGGTCATCTAAATCTTAATTTTTCAATAAAATAAACGCTTTTTCTTCTGTTATTCAAAAAATCCTAAATTTCAATCCCCTAAAAAAATTAGCAATAGGTTGTAATTTCTGCTAACAAACAAGTATCCAACATTTTACAGAAAAGTATAGAATAAAAATATGATAGGAAATAATTTCCAAATGAATGAAAAATGATATTTTTAACAAATAATATCTAAATTTACATCGAAATTATTCAAAATCTAGAAAATGGAGTTTAAGGAAAGCAAAATTAAAGGCCTGTTTGAAATCATCCCAAGAGTTTTTCATGATGAAAGGGGGTACTTTTTTGAAACATTCAGTGACAAACTTTTTAGAGCAAATGTGGCCGATGTTACTTTCGTTCAAGACAATCAATCATTTTCAACTAAAGGAGTTTTAAGGGGACTGCACCTTCAAAAACCGCCTTTTGCACAGGGTAAACTCGTAAGGGTAATTTCGGGAAGTGTAATTGACGTGGCTGTTGACATCAGACCAAACTCGCCTACTTTTGGACAGTACGAAGCATTTCTTCTTTCGGCAGAAAAACAAAATATGGTGTATGTTCCAGAAGGATTTGCTCATGGATTTGCTACAATGGAAGATGCCATTTTTACTTATAAATGTACCAATTTCTACGATAAAGCCTCTGAGGCGGGTATAATTTTTAACGATCCAGAATTAAATATCAATTGGGGAATAGAAAATCCATTGGTTTCTGAAAAAGACCTTGAACTTCCTACTTTGAAGGAGTTGATGGCTTTGGTGTAAGACCAATCACAAAATTTACGAGGCATAAAAAAACCGACATAAGAATAATTCTCATGTCGGAAATATAAATATCCAAATTTTAAACAAATTCTCTTTGACGCACGGCCTCAAAAAGTATAATTCCTGTAGCCACTGAAACATTTAGCGATTCCACTCTGCCTTTTAAAGGTATTTTAACTCGGGCATCTGCTTCTTGAAGTAAATTCTCTGAAATACCGTCTTCCTCAGAGCCCATAACTATTACCGTTGGTATCGTATAATCAGCCTGATAAACATAATCTTTGGATTTTTCTGTACATGCCACTACCTGAAAACCTGAATTTTTAAGATATTTAATGGCATTCCAGAGATCGTTTTCTCTACAAACTGGCACAAAATTTAATGCTCCTGAAGAAGTCTTCATCGCATCACCATTGATTTGGGCGGCACCTCTAGTTGGTACAACTACACCGTGTACTCCACTACATTCAGCCGAACGACAAATAGCTCCGAAATTCCTCACATCTGTTATTCTGTCCAAAAGCAATATCAGAGGAACTTCACCGGACTCAAAAGCCGCCGTAACGACATTAGAAAGTACAGCAAAATTTACCGAAGAAACAAAAGCAATAGCTCCTTGGTGATTCTTCATCGTTACTCTGTTGAGCTTTTCCAAAGGAACCCTTTGAATAGGCACACCACGCTGTTTGGCCAGAATTTCTATTTCTTCAAAATGTTTTAATTCTTTCTGAAGCAACAACTTATCTATTTCTTTGTCAGACTTGAGTGTCTCCAATACCGACTGCATTCCAAAAACAAAATCCTCTTTGTTGGGCCTGTTTACGGGTTTAAAAAATTTGCGAGGGGCTTCACCGTCTCGACTTACTCCACTACGTTTCCTGTTCTCCATGCTTCAACAAAAGGGTACCAAAACGAACTGTATTCTGGGTACCTCACCAACTCAAAGTTTTGGTCAGTAAAGGCGTTCGTTTTTCTATAAAATGTAAAAATAATTTCTGAATTGTTTGAGTTTTGGGCATATAGCCACACCTCTCTTTGGCGATTTCGCTGAACCCTCGATGGTGGCCCCATAATCACGAAAACCATGCCTTTATCCGTCTTCCATCCTTCTTTATAAGTCGAAAACAGCTTATTGGCATCAGCCACACGCTTGTAATAAGTTTTGACCAACTGCTTCGCCAAGGCTTGATTTCCTTTGGCTACATTTAAAAAATACAAGTCCAAGGCCTCTTTGGCATTTTCATTGTTCTTCAGTTCTTCTATTTCCTTTGGGGTACTCATATACACCAACGATTCTTTCAAACTTTGAGGTTCAGTATCTCGCGGAAAACGTTCACCCACCACCAAAAATCCATATCCATCTTGATGACTATCAGGACTTTGCGTTAGTACATATACACCTTTTTGCTTCAAAGAAACAGGCTCACCGGCCACAATTTCGATCACTTCTTCAGAAGCAAATTCACTCATGGGGTCTCTCTTGCTGGCCGACATCGGCGACAGAGCGGGCAAACTGAGGTTTGAATATCTTTTGAGGAATAGTTTCTCTTGGCTTGGATTTATGGCCTTCACTACAAACTCGGCTCCTTCGTATATATAGGGTATAAATTTCGGAAAATCGTCGTCTTTTTTGTCATAAACCAAGTATCTGGTATCTACTTTTTTGGCATAAAAATCCAATGGTAAATCGAAAGTATATTTTGTAGCGGCCTCAATATCAATAAAATCCAGCACCATTACCGCCGATTCTACGTTTTTGAGTTTCGGTATATCAAAAGTCAATTGATAGTTTTTACCTACTTTCTTAAAAAACTCCTCTGCAAACTCTAATTTGCCTGATTTGAGTTTATCTTTGGTGCCATATTCTGGCAAAATAGACCACTGAATTCTGAAAACCTTGTTGAGCTTTTCAAAAGTAATATCATCAGCGACATTGGCCAGCTCTACCACCATAAACACCCTGGCATTGGTAGAATCCACAAAATTGTACTTGCCATTGATAGATGAAACCACCGGCTTGGATTCTCTGGCCTTGGCTCTATCTAAAACGGCCGATTCTTTGGAAACAGGCTTTTTTTGTTGAACTTTGCAAGCAATCGAAGTAAGAAGAATAAAGAGAAAATATAAGGAAAATCTCATCTAAAAACTAAGGTTTATAAGACATTAACGCAAGCTGGGCATCAAATGTTGATGCAATATACTAAATTTTATGAAAGATATAGAAAACCGCGACGATGTGGTGAAACTGGTGGACACTTTTTACGACAACGTGCTGAAAGACGAAAAACTGGCACCGGTTTTTGGTCCATCGGCTGAGCATTGGGAGCAGCACATTGTGCGGGTGTATAATTTTTGGGAAAATTGGCTATTCCAAACTGGCTCCTACACAGGTGGCATGATGTGGGTACACATGGAACGACACGCCACGCATCCGCTCACTACCGAGCTTTTTGAACGTTGGTTGGCTTACTGGATTACCTGCACCGATGCCCTTTTCGTTGGCAAAAACGCCGACTTCGTAAAATCAAAAGCCCTAGAAATTGGTCAGATTTTGAATGGTAAGTTGAATAGAAATGGATAATCGGAAATAAGTTATTTGAATAATTAAGACATTAGAAACCTTTAAATGGAACGCAGATAACACGGATGAAGGCAACGAAGATATTCACAGATTTTAAACAAAATCTGTGAATATCTGTAAAATCCTTGTCATCAGTGTTCCAAAAAAACAACAAAAAAAATTAAATAACCTCATCATGATAACAGCCGAAGAAAAACCGTTCTTGAGTCTTTTCGAAAACTTCAGCCAGGTGGGTGAAGTCATGTGGATAGGTCTGAGACCTGCCTCGAGAAAACCCATCAAGGAAACTTCAGAAGTAAACGTAACCGAAACTGGCCTAGAAGGCGACCGAGCCACCAAAAACAGCCCAAGTAACAAAAGGCAGGTCACCCTCATTCAACACGAACATTTGACTGCGGCGGCTTCATTTTTGGGCAAAGAAAACATTGACCCCAACCTTACCCGAAGAAATATTGTGGTAAAAGGCATTAACCTCAATGCTTTGAAGGGCCGAAAGTTTAGTATTGGTACCGCCATATTGGAAATGACAGGCTTTTGTTACCCATGCAGTAGAATGGAGGAAAACTTAGGTAAAGGAGGTTTTAATGCCATGCGTGGGCACGGTGGCATTACCTGCAGGGTGATAAAAGTTGGAAAAATCACTTTGGGAGATAAAATAAATGTAATAGAAAATGAAGCTTGAAAATAAAACACAAAAAGTAGCCTCGATGAGTCATTTTGCCAAAAGAATGGGCAAATATACTTTTTTTGCATTTCTGTTAATTGGGTTTTCAATGGGCATGGGCACAATAGGCTATCATTATTTCGATCATATTTCATGGCTAGACAGCTTCTACATGGCCTCCATGATACTTACAGGTATGGGTCCAGTGTCAGACATGACCAACGATGCCGCCAAATGGTTTTCTTCTTTTTATGCCTTGTACAGTGGCGTAGCTTTCTTGAGTATCACCGCAGTGTTTTTTGCTCCTATTATCCATCGGCTTCTACACATTTTGCATGTGGAAGATGATGAGAAGGAGTGAATTATGACCAAATATTTTCTGAATATATTTTCAAATCCTCCATATTTAGCTGTTAAACTTTGTGTCTTTTGTGGATGCTTTGTGACTTTTGTAAAATAGCTTCCAAACAAACTAAAAGCGTTTATTATCACTCATTCATATAAAACAAATGACTTATAATTTAAGTTAATCACTAAAATATTGATCATTTGGAACCAGAAATACAAGACAGAATCATTCAAATGGCATGGGAAGACCGCACGCCTTTCGAAGCCATCGAGAGCCAGTTTGGGCTAAAAGAAAAAGATGTGATTGCATTTATGAGAAAGCACATGAAGCGTAAAAGCTTCGAAATGTGGCGTAAACGAATGAAAGGTCGTACCACCAAACACCTCAAACTGCGAGATACCGATATGTCTAAATTCAAATGCACCCTCCAAAGAAGTATTACGCACAATAAAATATCAAAACGCTAAATTTAACCTTTTAACAAAAAAAATGGGGGAACAAGCCCCCCACCAATCGATTTTATTCACAGTTTAGGTTAATATACAATCTCAGAAATCAATATCATTCTATGCTAAAGCATACAATACGTTGAAACAGCAATTCTAGTTGCAACTATTTTTAGGACATAACTAAAGTGTGTAAACTCAAAACCTTCAAAAAAGTTTTATACCTCACATTTCCTTAGTCAATTCGTAATTTTAGCTACCTTTGCGGCTTTATTTTTAACAAATCAAAAAGCATGATTTCTGTAGATAGCGTAGCGGTAGAATTTAGTGGCACAACTCTTTTTTCGGATATTACATTTAATATCAATGAGAAAGATAGAATAGCACTTATGGGTAAAAATGGAGCAGGAAAATCTACTCTTTTGAAGATAATTGCAGGAGTAGACAAACCTACAAGAGGCAAAATATCTGCCCCAAGTGATGCCGTAATTGCTTATTTGCCTCAACATTTGCTGACAGAAGACAACTCCACCGTTTTTGAAGAAACAGCCAAGGCTTTTGATACGGTTCTGAAAATGAAAGCCGAAATAGATGAGCTAAATCATCAACTTGAAACCAGAACAGATTACGAATCAGATGCTTACATGGACATCATCACCCAAGTTTCTGATCTGAGCGAAAAATACTATTCGATAGAAGAAATAAACTACGACGCAGAAATAGAAAAAATTCTAAAAGGCCTTGGTTTTGAAAGAGAAGATTTCGCCCGACCAACAAGCGAGTTTAGCGGAGGCTGGAGAATGAGAATAGAACTCGCCAAAATATTACTTAAAAACCCAGACCTTATACTTTTAGATGAGCCCACCAATCACTTGGACATTGAATCGGTGCAGTGGCTGGAGGATTTTCTGATAAATAGTTCTAAGGCCGTAATCGTGATTTCTCATGATAGAGCATTCGTAGACAACATTACCAACCGCACCATTGAAGTAACCATGGGCCGTATTTATGACTACAAGGTAAACTATACCCACTACCTGCAACTCCGCAAGGAACGTATGGAGCAGCAACAGAAGCAGTTCAACGACCAAGCCAAGATGATTGCCGAAACACAAGAATTCATTGATAGATTTAAAGGCACTTATTCAAAAACACTTCAGGTACAGTCGCGGGTGAAAATGTTAGAAAAAGTGGAAATAGTGGAAGTGGACGAAGTGGACAACTCGGCCATAAGTATAAAATTCCCTGCCGCACCTCGGTCAGGGAACTACCCCGTTATAGCCGATCAAGTAAGCAAAAGTTATGGAGACCATTTGGTATTTAAAGATGCCAATATCACCATTGAAAGAGGCCAAAAAGTAGCTTTTGTAGGAAAAAATGGTGAGGGAAAATCTACTATGGTAAAAGCCATCATGGGCGAAATAGATTTTGAAGGTGACCTAAAAGTGGGCCACAACGGCTTTATCGGTTATTTTGCACAAAATCAAGCATCGCTTTTAGACGAGGAATTGTCTATTTTTGACACGGTAGAACAAATAGCGGTTGGAGATATTCGAACCAAAATCAAAGACCTTCTAGGTGCTTTTTTGTTCAGAGGAGACGATTTGAACAAAAAAGTAAAAATGCTCTCAGGTGGTGAAAAAACCAGATTGGCCATGATAAAACTTTTACTTCAACCTGTCAACCTTTTGATTCTCGATGAACCAACCAACCATTTGGACTTACGCACAAAAGATATTCTAAAAGACGCACTGAAAGCCTTTGAGGGAACAATTATTCTTATTTCTCACGACAGAGATTTCTTAGACGGCTTGGCAGAAAAAGTGTTTGAATTTGGCAATAAACGTGTCAGAGAGCACTTTGAGGATATCAATGGGTTCCTGAAAAACAAAAAACTAGAGAACCTCAGAGAAATAGAGAGGAAGAATTAATCAAGAATGTAACATACATCACCATATTATTATTTGTTTAACCTGAACTTTGCATCAGAAATCAAAACAAATAAAGATATGAACATAGAAGAATTAATCAAAAACAACGAAGGAACTATTGTTGATGTAAGAACTCCAGGCGAGTTTATGGGTGGAAAAGTGGCAGGTTCGATAAACATTCCATTAAACGAAATTCCCTCCAAATTAGCTGAAATAAAATCACTAAAAATGCCGCTTATTCTTTGCTGTGCATCTGGGAACAGAAGTGGCCAAGCAACAGCTTATTTAAAAGCACAAGGCCTAGACTGTCACAATGGCGGATCATGGTTAGACGTGAATTATTACCAAGCTCAAACGGTATGTTAAAATTTGGATAAATAGCTTTTTCATGACAAGATGCTCTAATTTTAGGGCATTTTGTTTTTATTTTATACCCATGAAAGAATTTTGGAACGAACGTTATTCTGAAAAAGAATATGTTTATGGCGAAAACCCTAACGAATTTTTAAAGGAACAGCTTCTAAAACTTCCGGTAGGAAAAATACTCTTTCCTTGCGAAGGCGAAGGCAGAAATGCAGTTTTTGCAGCGGCAAATCATTGGGACACTTTTGCATGTGATTTTAGCGAATCGGGTAAGGAAAAAGCGATGGGGTTGGCACATAAAAATAGAGTAAGTATATCCTATGATATTTGTGATGTATTAGAATATCAAGCACCAAACAATAGTTTTGACGCAATTGCCTTGGTATTTGCTCATTTCCCAGAAAATATTCGCAGGAAAGTTCATCACAAACTTTTAGATATGTTAAAACCCGGAGGTGTGATTATTCTTGTAGGTTTCAACAAAAAACAACTGGGTAAATCTTCAGGTGGACCAAAATTATTAGAAATGCTATTCGATGAAAAAATGCTTCGCGGAGATTTCGAAAATTGCGAAATAGAAGCCTTAGAAGAAAAAAATGCACTTTTATCAGAAGGTCATTATCACCAAGGAGAAGCAGAGATTATTCGAGGAATTTTTAGAAAGAAATTTCAATAATATTCACAATTTAAGGAACACATTGACGTTAGTTTTTTGTTATAAATTCATCCAAAATTCTAATTAAAATGGTAACTAAAAAATCAATTTCGTTAGATTTAAATAATCACATTGATGTAGTTGAAAACATCTCCAGAGAAGATTTTCAGAAATACTACATGATTCCCCAACGACCAGTAATCATCAAACATCTTTATGGAAAAGACGCCAAAGTTTATGACTGGACCTTCGAATATTTTTCAAAAGAATTAGGTCATATCGACGTAGGTGTATTTGACGATGAGTCTGAAAAGAAACAAGACGACAGGTCTTACAAAAAAGCACCAAAAACCATGAAGTTTGGTGACTATTTGGAACTCATTCAAGAGAAACCAACCACCAAGAGGCTATTTCTTTTCAATGTCTTCAAGCACAAAAAAGAGCTTCACGAGCATTTTAAATTTCCGAATATTGCCGATAAAGTATTGACTTTCTTACCTTTAGCTTTTTTTGGAGGTCAAGGTGCTATAACCCGAATACACCGAGACATGGACAACAGCTGTGTTTTCCTTACAGAACTCGCTGGTTACAAAAGAGTTGTACTTTTTGACCCAAAATATTCTCAAAAATTATATCAATATCCGTTCTCAACACATACATCAATCGATGTCAACCATCCTGATTTTGTAAAATATCCAGCACTTAAGGATGTAAAAGGTATAGATTGCACCATAGGACCAGGAGATACTATTTTTATGCCTGCTGGTTGGTGGCACCACATTGAATACAACACAGCTGGATTGGGATTTGCCATTCGCTCATTAAGTCCTCACATAAGTGACAGATTACTTGGCTTTTGGCAAGTAGGAATCATGACGCACCTCGATGAATTCCTAAATAAGTTATTTGGAGAAAAGTGGTTTGCTTGGAAAATCAGAAATGCTAAAAAAAGAGCAGAAAGGGAAATGTAACCTTTACTGACATTTTTGAACACAAATTAAGACTGATTTGCAACGGATTTTATTGGGTATATAACTTTTGAAAATTATAAATCCGTCAAGGCCGCCGGTGCGGTCTCCGCATTAAAATCCGTGTTCCATAAATCTCAAAGCTCCTTCTCCCAATCCACTATAGCATTGGTCATGGCTTCAAATTCTATCAAAAAACCATCATGTCCATAAGTGGAATCAATTTCCACATATTTGGCATTTGGAATAAACTGGGCGATTTTCTCTTGCTCAATAGGGGGAAATAATATATCAGAAGTAATACCAATTACCAAAGTTTTGGCCAAAACAAGTTCAAGTGCCTTTTGGATGCCTCCTCTTCCCCTACCAACATCGTGCGAATCAAACATTTTAGAAAGTGTCCAATAAGAATAAGCGTTGAATCGCTTCAAAAGCTTCTCTCCCTGATAGTTTTGATAAGTATTGGCTCTGAAAAAATCCACTTGACCGGCATCTCTCGATTGTGTACGGTTATAAGTTTCATAATTTCTATAGGAAAGTAAAGCAATCGCTCTGGCGACTTTCATCCCTTCCATACCGGCGTCTGGTGTGCTAGATTCCCAAGTTGGGTCGTTAGAAATAGCCATCCTTTGGCTCTCATTGAAAGCAATTCCCCAAGGAGAATGGAGGGCATTTGTAGAAAAAAGTATTTGTTTTTGTATAACCTCAGGCTCCAAAACTGACCATTCTAATGCCTGCTGGCCTCCGAGCGAACCACCGAGCAGATAAGCAATTGAATCAATTTCAAGGTTCTTGCGTAGCAGTATGAGCGAATTTACAACATCCCTAATACTGACAAACGGAAAATCATGAAAATACTGTTGTCCAGAAAGTGGATTTACACTCAAAGCGTTGGTAGAGCCATAATGCGATCCTAGTACATTTACACAAATAACAAAATAATGTTTGGGATTAAATAGTCTCTTCTCTCCTATCAAGCCACTCCACCAATCAGATGGATTGGCATTTCCGGTAAACGCATGACAAACCCACACTACATTCGACTTATCGGCATTTAACTCACCATAAGTCGTATAAGCAAGTTCTAACTCTGGCAACCACTCTCCGCTTTCCAAATGAAACGGTGCCTCAAACTTAAATAAATGATTTTTGACCATATTTAGCAAAAATTCAAAACAAATATTTTAAAAAAGAATCCTCCAATAAAAGGAGGATTCAAACAATATCAACAGCTTAGAGCCTCCGAAATATCAGCCTTTATATCTTCAATATGCTCTATACCAAGCGAAATTCTCAAAAGATTTGGATCAACGCCAGCGGTCAACTGTTCCGACTCAGACAACTGCGAATGCGTCGTAGATGCCGGATGAATGATTAAGGTTTTGGCATCGCCAACATTGGCCAAATGTGAAATAAGTTTCAAGCTATTCACAAATTTCTCCGCTCTTTCTCGTCCACCTTTTAGCTTGAAAGACAAGACACCGCCAAAACCTCTGGTGAGATATTTTTTGGCCAAATCGTGTGAAGAATGACTTTCCAATCCTGGATAAGTAACAGATTCTACCTCCTCGTGTGCATCCAGACATTTAGCTAAAGCCAATGCGTTTTCACAAGTTCGTTCTACTCTCAAAGTTAGCGTTTCTAAACCTTGAAGAAGCAAAAATGAATTGAAAGGTGATTGGGCAGGACCCCAATCTCTAAGGCCTTCTACCCTACAACGAATTATAAACTGTATGTTCCCAAACGGACCACCAATACCAAAAACATCATTCATCACCAAACCTCCATAACTTGGCGATGGAGCCGTAAACTGAGGATATTTACCATTTCCCCAATTAAAAGTGCCGCCGTCTACAATTACTCCGCCCATCGTTGTTCCATGCCCGCCAATCCATTTGGTGGCTGACTCTACAATCACATGGGCTCCGTGCTTGAGCGGCTGACAAATAGCACCACCTGCTCCAAAAGTATTATCTACAAATAGCGGCAAATCGTATTTCTTCGCCAAAGCCACAAAACCTTCAAAATCTGGAATATTCAGCCCAGGATTTCCAATGGTTTCTACATAAAGCAATTTGGTCTTTTCGTCGATCAGGGCTTCAAAACTAGCCAAATCATTGCCTTTGGCAAACCTTGCCTCCACACCAATATTCTTGAAAGAATTCTTAAATTGATTGAAAGTACCACCATACAAAAACGAACTCGTCACGAAGTTATCACCAACGGTAGTTACATTGTTGATAGCAATAAACTGAGCTGCATGGCCGGAACTGATGGCCAAGGCCGCAACTCCTCCCTCCAAAGCCGCCAAACGTTTCTCAAAAACATCGTTCGTTGGGTTCATAATTCGGGTATAAATATTCCCAAATTCTTTCAAAGCAAAAAGGTTGGCTCCGTGTTCGGAGTTTTTAAACTGGTAAGCCGTAGTTTGGTAAATCGGCACCGCTCTTGATTGGGTAGTAGGGTCAACCTCTTGTCCTGCATGTAGCTGCAGCGTTTCAAATCTTAAATCAGACATGTTTGTAAAAAATTAAAAAAAGTTTAACAAAGCATTGCTCGAAAGCAATTCCAGCTCCGATTTTCGGAGATAGCGTAAAACCAACAGGAATTTGAAAAATCGCTTGATTGGTTTATAAGTCCTAATGGCCACTTTGAGCCGCTTAGGTAGGTATTGGCACCTTTTCGATGGGTATCGTCAGGTTGCCCGAGTTTCATAGAGCCTATTCTCTCCGCTCGTCTTTATAAATCAATCATTCAGCTACTGCAACAGTGAAGAATGAATTGATGATGCAAAACTATGAAAGTTTTTTAAATAACAAAAAAGTTTTTTTGTGTGTTTGTCAGAATAAGGCTTTGGAACTTTTTCAAGACTGTTTTCGTATTTATCCGTAACCAAACGATTTCTGGATGTTCGGCATATTCAAAAGAAAATCAAAAAACACAGCATTTACTTTTACACATCACCGTAAACTTTCTGAAATAGAAGAAAGTTGGGACTCACTTTTACCGGCCAATCACCACCTTTTGAGCAAAAACCTTCACTTTATTGAGCAAAACACGAGCATTCAGGGGCATTATATCAAGGTTTTCAAAAATGGCATTTTCTCGGGAAATATATATTTGCAAAAAGTAAACGTGCCCATCAATAACATTGGTTACTCGCTCAAGAATTTTCAAAGATTAGAGTGTATCATTAATTCTATAAAAAGTGTGCGTTGTGGTTTGGATTTCTTGGTATGCGGTAACATTTTCAGACCAAACCAAGAAGGTTACTTTTTCAACAATGGATTGACCAAGGAAACGGTTTTTGAAGAATTCATAATCTACATTGAAAATTTAGAAAAAGAGATAGGTTTTGCAGGCATACTTATCAAAGAATGCAATTCTCCTTTGCTAAGAGAGGGGAAATTTACTCCAATCAAACAAGACGTATCGATGGAGATGACGCTTAATTCTGATTGGTTGACAATTGGTGATTATGTGGAAGATTTGGACAAAAAATACAGAAAACGTTTCCAGAAAATACACGAATCGGGTGCTGAGCTAGATAAAAGAGAGCTAAGTTCAGATGAGCTCCAGCATTTCCAGAAGCAAATGTTTGAGCTTTATAATCAAGTATATAGCACCCAAGAATTTAAATTGACGGATATTTCGGAGTCTTATTTTATAAACCTCAAGACTGTATTAGGCGAGAAACTAAAAATATACGGTTTCTTTAAAAATGAAGAGCTTTTGGCTTTTAGTACGCATATTTATAATGAAAAACGCCAGATGGAAATTCATTATATTGGACTAAACTATGAATGGAACAAAAAGTATAATTTGTATTTCAATATTCTACAATTTGGCTTAGAACAAGCGATTATAGACAAACAAGAATCTTTGGAATTGGGCAGAACTGCACATGTAGCAAAAGCTAGCTTAGGAGCTAAACCTACCCCAAATTACAATTATGTTTATTTCAAAAAGCACATTTATAGTTGGAGTTTTCAGCTTTTCCTAAGAAAAATGTACAACAATATTGAATCTGAATGGCAAACCCGAAGCCCGTTTGCAGCTGGGGTAGAAGTGTGAATTAATCCTTAATAATATTGGCCTTTTCAATAATTTGTTTGGCAATATCACAATTTGGAACGGTGGTTTCTTCCATTTGAGCGTCTGAACTCATGGCGAAATAGCTGTTTTTCAATACTTTGTATTTGGCTTTTTCAAATAATAAGTTGTTATCACCAAGAACCAGCTCTTCAAGTGTTTTTTGACTTTCAGCATCCAAATTCGGGCCTGGGCTTTTGTAATATAATAAGGAGTATGTTTTTTCTTTCAAGTCTAGAGAGCAGTTTTCAATATTCTCTACATTGATTTTGGTAAAAAGTAATTTATTGTCTGATTTATAGCCAAAAAGAAGTTTTAGTGCCAGATCACGATGTATTTTACCTTGACTTACTGACTCTAGAATTTTATAGTCAAATTCTTTTTTCTTTTCATCAGAAATACCCGAAAAAGGTTTTACTTCCGTTGAATAACCCCCATCATAACGAAAATACATTCGAAATCTATACTTTTCAATATTCCAAGCGAATGAATTCCTCAAAAAATCGGAGTCCTCAACAAACATAACTTCTTCAGCAACAAACCCCTCTGAAATAACATAATCTACTAAGGTTTCCTGAGCTTTATTAAATAATTCCTTGCTTATTCCAGCCATTAATAGATAATTCGCGTCTAATTCTTTTTTAGTCAAAGCTTTGTTTGTTTTCGAAGAATTCAAATTCTTCGACAATATTTGCTGGCCTTTCCCATCTTCACCCACGAAAAAAGTCACGGAATTTGCGTTTAAAGTATCATAGACACTATTATACAAAGTTAATTTATCAGACAGTCCAACAATAATTTTCTCCTGCGGCATGCTTTGAATTTGCTCATAAAGAAACTTAAAACTATTCCATTGACTTTTTATATTATCGAGCATGAAAACCTCTTTTAGTTCCAAAGAACTACCAGGAATTCCCTTCTTCGCCAATTTCATAAGTAAAGGCTTAGCACCTTCAAAATCATTTAGAAGAAATTTACAGGCCACAGCATTAAAAATATCTCTGGCCAGTGGTGTTTTTACAGCCGAAAATGCAGTTTGATATGCTGTAAAAGCAGTTTGGTAATCATCCTGTGTAATGGCCATTTCTGCCCGATTAATGGCTGGATAATATTCTTTTCTAAAATCTACTTGTGCGAAAAGCGGAGAGGTTAATAAAAGTGTGAGAAAAATAAATAAGGTTTTCATTGGTTCTAGTCTTGGATAATGGTGGCACCAGCAAGCATTTTTTGTGCAACTTCACAATTGGGCACCACGGATGATTCCACAGAAGAACGCGTATTGAGGATAAAATATTTGTTTTTATCTATTCCAAATACCTCCTTTTTGAATCTATCGTCCAAACTCTCCAGACCGTATTTATCTTTAATCTTCTTGTACTCTTTTTGTTCCTCTGATGTCAAAACATTCTTTTTTAGGAACCGGATGTTCTCAATATCGTCAAATTCTTTTCCACATTCGGAACTATTCTCTATGGTAAGTGTAAATGAAGTCACCTTTATCTTTTCCGGAATTTCCTTTTCAGAAGATTGAGAAATAGCCACTTGAGGGCTCAAAAACCCCTGATATACAGCATCTTGAAGTTTTTCATCTATGTATTTCTGCTCTGTTTCGTTCATAAAACTGCTTATGTTATCCGCTCTTCCAACTCTTCTATCTCGATTAAAAGTAAAAAAACTCAAAAACGAAAAGAGATCATGGTCGTGCGTATGAAAAGTCTCCACTTGACTATTGCCTTCGTATAAGGCCATAGGATTTTCCATGATTAGCAACAAAATTTCTTTGGCTTCATTATAAATATCCTCTTTGGTGGCCTGAGAATCCTTGGTCTCTTTCTCCACCTCCTCCATGGAGTATTTTAGTATTTTAGCTCTATCCTCAGCAGTTGTTTCATTAGAAAAATAGGCGTTAAAATCTTTCCTTTTGATCGCATGGGTTGGTGGATTTGCTCCATTTGGCAAATTTACGAAGCTTTCTGCACCAAACTCAAAAATCATTTTTCTGAGAATATCTAAATTTGTAAAGTGATATTTCAAGAAATCGTTTAACTCTTTTGGCTCAAAAAACTGCTCATAACTGGGCTTGAAATTTTTCCAAGATTCGGTGTTGTATCCCACCTCAAAAATCTCTCGTTGTTCCAAAGTTTCGGCTTTTACACCCCGCTGGGCCATTTTAAAGAGATATAATTTGCCACCTTCGAAGTCATTTTGGTATAATTTACACACAGTGGCATTGTACAAATCACGAATCAACGGAGTTTTAGTGAGACTGAATGCCGAAAAATAAGCTTGGCTGGCCTCCAAATATTCCTGTTTTACTAGATGAAGCTCGGCCTTATTGATTAAGGGAAAATAAGTTTTGCGAAAATCTTGTTGAGCAGATAATCCGATGGCATTTAACAAAAAAAGTATCGTAAAGATGTTTCGCATGGTAGTTTTTTAGTGAAACTTATTGCAATATAAAAACTCACCTTTCCCATTAACGAAAATTAATAAATCATTAACATTTTTTTTATCGGTGTACTTCAGATAATTTTATGAAAAATCTAAAAATAATGATAGAAAACAGCCAGCTAATTACCCATTTCTATAACGCTTTCAAAGCCAAAGATTTCAAAACCATGCAAGAGAGTTATAGATCTGATGCTATTTTCAACGATGAAGTATTCACCAACCTGAATGGTGTAGAAGCTGGCCAAATGTGGGAAATGCTCATTAAAAACGGTAAAGATTTGGAATTAAAGTTCGAGATTATCAGCAGCGACGAAAATTATGTAAACGCCAGATGGATAGCCAAATACACCTTTTCTAAGACTGGCAGGTTGGTAATAAATGACATACAAGCTTTTTTCAAAATAGAAGAAGGCAAAATAAGCCAACACACTGATAGTTTTGATTTTTACAAATGGGCTAGGCAAGCTTTTGGGCTAACTGGGCTTTTAATAGGCTGGACAACATATTTCAAAGCCAAAGTACAGAAAACAGCCATGGGAAGTTTGGAGAAATTCATTAAAGGCAAATAATCAACTCACTTTAACAACACAAACATCAATTTGTCACCTTCTTCAGTCGACTTAAACTCAGCCGTAACAAACTGGCTATCAATTAGTTTATCAGGTGTGACGAAAATTCGCTCACATTTTGCAAGTTTTTCTACGAATTCGTCGAGTTTGGAATTTTCTGAGCCGTCTTTGGTCGAATACGCCAGCTCTACCTTATAATTAAAACCCTTCACAAAACCCGAAGTGACTTTCTGAATGTCATATTTGCCTGAGAAGGCAGATTTTTTGTAAAAGCCTTTGAATTCTCCGGTTTTGAAATCCATTTCAATCTCAATTTTCGACTTTTCCCATTGACTTTTAAGCTCTACCAAATCTTCTGTGGATTTTGGTAAGAGTCTATATTTTTCAGTCGGCATAGTTATGGTAGGATGATTTTTTTTCTGACAAGCGGTGAATATAGTTAGAAAAGCAAAAAACAGGGCTATTTTTTTCATGAGGAAGGATTTAGAAGGAGAAAATCGTCTTTATGAACAAATGTATACATTTTCTCGAAATCTCGCATGGCATTTATAAAGGCTATTTTTTGAAAGCATTGAATGTCATCCTTTAGAATCTTTTTTTCTGTAATAATTCCAGAATCCAACAAAGCCTTTCTCCTTATACCATTCAAAAGATAGTTTTCTGGAGTAAACCAGGTATTACCATCGAAAAAAACCAAATTACTGTACGTTGCATCTGTTAATATTCCATTTTTCAAAAAAATCACATCGTCAAAATCAGCATTCTGGTTGAAGTCCTCATCAAGAATTTTCCTATCTAAAAACTTAAAATCATATTTGATATTGGGTTTTTCCAAAAGTTTAATTTTGTGGTGGTCTTTAATGGTATAGCTGTCAATTGTCACGCTTTCCAAATATTTAGCATACACCACTTTTACTTTATACAACCCATTCTTTTTTTCACAAGGAATCATCAATTCCTTCTCCAAGTCTATATCCTTTATGTTTTCAAAAAATGCATTTCGGGTGCGATTTAATCGCTCAGAATGCAAATCAAGCAAATGCATTTTTCCGTCTTGCAACTTTATACTTTCAAAAAACTGGTACATAAATTTTTTGATTTAGTTCCTCGTATTCTTTTCTTGCATCGCTCCTACTCGTTATACCTCCACCGCTTTTGAACACCAAGCCGTTTTCATTTTTTTCTATAAAGCGTATCATTACAGCAGAGGTCAATATTTCGCCATCAAATAAACCAAAAACTCCCGTATAATAATTCCTTTGGCTCTTTTGGTGCAAATCATTTTCGGCTTCCCTAATTATTTCCAAAGTTTTTTCCTTGGGTGCTCCTGAGATAGAACCAGCGGGTAAAAGTTCAAAGAACCAATCCCCGATATTGTTTTTCCAGTCTTTCGGCAATTGTCCGCAAACTTCGGAGCTCACCTGCAACAATTCCTGACCGCTGTTTCTGCGTATTTTGTCGATATATCTAAATCGCTCCACCCACACTTTTTCGCAAATTTTACTCAAATCGTTTCGAATCAAATCTACAATGGTGGTATGTTCATATAGCTCTTTCGGATCATTAAGTATATCATTTTCAGCATCTTTAACATTTGCATCTATCGTTCCTTTCATTGGAAACGACGAAATCTTTCCATTTTTATTTACCGAAACAAACGACTCAGGGGAAAAACAAACAAACTCATCCTTAAGACAGAGTTTATATTTGGCTTTGGTAAAATTAATGATTTTTTCGAAAGAAATATTTACTTTAATTGGATTAGAAACCGTCAAGTTTGTCAAAAAACTATTACCTAACTCTAGGTTATATTTAACAAAATCAAAGGCCTTTTCATATAACCCAAATGAGATCATTTCAGAAGAAATCTCTGGTTCATTTATTAAATCTTTGTCGACAAAGTTCTGATATACCGAAAATTCATCCTTGAATGCATATTTGATTTCTTCGGGCGAAATTTCATCAAGAGGAATGACGAGATTTTCAGTTTTATCAAAACCGATTATAAACAAAAAAGGGCAATTTAACTGCCCTAATTTATTCATTTCTAATACAGTATCTTTCTCAGACAGTTTATGCATAAGCTTCAATTGGCTCGCATGCACAAACCAAATTTCTATCTCCGTAGGCAGAATCAATTCTGCTTACAGCCGGCCAGAATTTATTAAATTTCAACTTTTCGTTCGGGAAGGCTGCTTTTTCTCTGCTATACGATTTATCCCAATTTTCGGCCATCACCACCCTTTGGGTGTGAGGTGCATTGACCAAAACGTTATTGTCAGCTGGATAAATGCCAGACTCAATTTCGGCTATTTCCTCTCTAATAGCTATCAAAGCATCACAGAATTTATCCAATTCGGCCTTAGATTCAGATTCAGTTGGCTCTATCATCAAAGTACCTGCCACAGGAAACGAAACCGTTGGAGCATGGAAACCATAATCCATCAAACGCTTGGCGATGTCTTCTACCTCCACATGAGCTGACATTTTGAAAGGACGACATTCTACTATCATCTCATGGGCACAATGTCCATTAGAGCCTGTGTACAATATATCAAAATGCTTCTCTAGTCTCGATTTTATATAGTTGGCATTCAAAATGGCATATTTCGTAGCGTTGGTTAAACCATCAGGACCCATCATAGCGATATAAGCGTAAGAAATTGGTAAAACGCTAGCACTTCCCCATGGAGCAGCCGAAATACCATTGATGGCTTTTTCACCACCAGTTTTTATTACCGCATTGCCTGGTAAAAACGCTGCCAATTCAGCCGTAACCCCTATTGGTCCAACACCAGGACCTCCACCACCGTGAGGAATAGCAAAAGTTTTGTGCAGATTCAAGTGACAAACGTCTGCTCCAATTTTGCCTGGAGAGGTTAAACCTACTTGAGCATTCATATTGGCACCATCCATGTACACTTTCCCGCCATAACTGTGAATTATCTCACATATTTCAATGATGGTTTCTTCAAAAACACCATGGGTAGAAGGATAAGTAACCATCAGGCAAGCCAAATCCTCGGCATGCTCTGCGGCTTTTAATTTCAAATCTTCTACATCAATATTTCCTTTTTCATCGCATTTCACCACAACCACTTTCATTCCAGCCATAACAGCAGATGCAGGGTTGGTTCCATGTGCCGAAGACGGTATCAAGGCTATATTTCTAGCACCATGGTTATTTTGCTCGTGAAAAGCTCTAATAACCATTAAACCTGCTAACTCACCTTGAGCTCCAGAATTGGGTTGAAGCGAAACTTTTGCAAAACCAGTAATTTCAGAAAGCCAATCACACAATTCATCAAACATCATTTGATAACCCACTGTCTGATCTACAGGAGCAAATGGGTGAATATTTCCAAATTCTGGCCAAGTTACGGCTATCATTTCAGAAGTAGCGTTTAGCTTCATGGTGCAACTTCCTAACGAAATCATGGAATGTACCAATGAAAGGTCTTTACTTTCCAGAGATTTCAAATAACGAAGCATTTCGTGTTCGGTATGATATGAATTAAATACCGGATGCTTCATGTAATCATCCTCTCTGCCTAAATTTTCTGGAATACTAATTTCCACATCGTGCTTAAGGTTCATCACTAAACTCTCGCCTCTCGCTTCTGCAAAGATTTCAAGTAGCAAACCTAAATCTTCAAGCGTTTTGGTTTCGTCAAATGATATGCTGATATCTTCTGTGCCGTGGTATCTAAAATTAACTCCTCTAGATTCGGCTATTTGACGAATTTTGGTATTATCCAAAACATCCAAAGTAATGGTATCAAAATAGTTTTGATTCAACACTCTGTAATCCAACCCTTGAACGGCATTGGCAAATGACTTGGTCAAACCATGTATTTTTAAGGCTATTTCTTTCAAACCATCTGGCCCATGATAAATACAATATGCAGCAGACATTACCGAAAGTAATACCTGAGCTGTACAAATATTCGAGGTCGCCTTTTCTCTTCTGATATGTTGCTCACGCGTTTGAAGAGCCATTCTCAATGCAGGATTACCTTCTGAATCTATTGATTTTCCAATAATTCTACCCGGAATGTGTCTTTTAAATTCGTCTTTCGTGGCAAAAAAAGCAGCATGAGGTCCACCGTAACCCATTGGAACACCCAAACGCTGCGATGTCCCTATAACCACATCAGCACCCATTTGTCCTGGGTTCTTAAATATAGTTAATGATAGTAAATCTATTCCAACACACACTTTAATATCAGAAGTGTGCAAACGAGAAATTAAGTCTGTATAATCTGCAATCTCTCCAAATGTATTTGGATTTTGAAACATGACACCAAAGACATTCGATTTTTCAAAATCAAAGGTATCTTGATTACCTACTATTATATTTACGCCAATTGGGGTGGCTCTTCCTGTAATTACATCTATAACTTGCGGATGACAACTTTCTGAAATAAAGAAATCGTTGGCGTTTTTCTTTGCCCCTTTTTTAATGTTGTAAAACATTGACATAGCTTCCGCAGCAGCAGTAGCTTCGTCCAAAAGGGATGCATTTGAAATCTCCATTCCAGTCAAATCGGTCACGATCGTTTGGAAATTTAAGAGCATTTCTAATCTTCCTTGGGCTATTTCAGCTTGATATGGCGTGTAAGCTGTATACCAAGAAGGATTTTCTAGAATATTTCTTAAAATAACTTTCGGAACGGCGGTATCATAATATCCTCCTCCTATGAACGATTTGTAAACTTTATTTTTTGATCCCAAAAACTTCAATTTTTCCAAGAGTTGTGTTTCTGATAGTGCAGCTGGCAGATTCAACATTTTGTCCAATCTAATATTGGCAGGCACAGTTTCGTCGATCAGTTGCTCTAGGTTTTCTACACCTATTTCAATGCACATAGATTCTAATTCGGATGAAGTTTTGCCTTGATGTCTTTTTTCGAATTTTTCGTGATTAGTAAGAGTGACTTTCATGAAGTTTTTTGGGGAGAAAATTAAAATGCAAATTTAAGAAAATAAACTACTTGAGAAAACAAAATGTTTTGGTTTCTTTGCCTTACAAACAAATTTATCAATGAACAAAATCAGCTTATTATTTTTAGCTCTTTTGGCTAATACATTATGTTTAGCCCAGTCGCCTCGACAAACTTTCCAGGAAACCATCAACGAAGAAGACCTCAGAAAACACCTCACATATATTGCTTCAGATGAGCTCGGTGGTAGAGATACAGGCTCAGAAGGCCAGAAAAAAGCCGCCGAATACATAACGAATCACCTATCCGCTCTTGGTATAACTCCAATAGTACGAGATCAAATGGGCAAAATGAGTTTCCAGCAAAAAATTGAATTGTATAAAAACGGATGGAAAGAATCCTATGTAGTAATCAATGGTAAGAAGAAAGTATTTTTCAATGATTACTTTCCAGTTGGAATGATTAATATCCCTGTTGAAAAGGAAATTGAAACTGTTTTTGTGGGTTATGGCATTCAATCCGAAACCTCAAATGACTACTTAAACAAAAGCGTAAAAGGCAAAGCGGTTATTTTGATAGAAAATGAACCGAAAAACAAAGCCGGAAAGTTTGTATCGAGTAA
>NZ_RJUD01000027.1 GCF_024343675.1 Lacihabitans sp. CS3-21 | reverse complement strand
TGTCCTGACCTAGGTCATTATCCAAAGTCTGGCCTGAATCCGCTGGACGCTATCAAGAAATTGGAAGGAAAAATAATAGGAATACATCTAAAAGACATCGCTGAGTATAACAATACTAAAATTCAGGACGTACCAGTTGGTACGGGTGTGATTGATTTTCCAGCAATTTTTGATGAACTGAAAAGACAGGATTTTAGAGGGAATATCAATATAGAAAGAGACACCAAAGAGAAACCCAATAACTTAAGTTCAGTAAAACAGACCGTCAACTATTACCGTGAAATATTAAAATTATAAGAGAAAATTGAATGACCTTGACGTTTAAGATGTCAAGAAAAAAATCTCATACGAAATTCTAAATTATCCAATAAATTAAACTCAAGCCTCAAAACATGATACGCCATTCCGTCATTCTCAAACTAAAAGAGACCATTTCCCATGAGTCCAAGAAAGCTTTTTTTGATGCGGTAGACAAACTAAAAGAAATACCAGACGTCAAGACATTTGAGGTTTTGAACCAGATAAGCCCCAAAAATAAATTTGAATATGGTATTTCGATGGAGTTTGAAAATCAAGAACAATATGATACTTATTCAAATCATCCTGCCCATCTTGATTTTATCCAAAACTTTTGGATTCCAAATGTGGAAGATTTTTTAGAAATTGATTACACCCTTTACAATAACTGATAAATGAAAAAATTACTATTTCTTTCTATTATATCGTGTATGTTTCTCGCTTGTGGAAACTCCAACCTGAAAAACAAAGTTGATTACGAAGTGAAAATTGATAGAATAGACTCTACTTCTTATAGAGCTTTGACCGATTTCAAAATAAGACAAATGTCGGTTAATATCAAAAGTTTAGATGAAAATACCGATTTCGAATTTTACTTTTCAGGTTTAAAAAAACTCGATTCTTTGAAGTTAAACAAAGCTTATGATTCTTTTTTAAAGTCAATTAAGAATGGAGAAGTGGCAGATGCTGGAGCCTATCAGGTGAAAACTTTGCACAAAAGTAAAACAGAAAGATATGAACTCTGGAAACTGCAGTATGTAAGTGTAGATGCATCACCTTATTTTTATGGTTCACATGTATTTCTGAGTTACTTTAGAAATGATAGCCTCAAAAATACCTATGAAATAGCCAATAGTTCTAAAGCAGGAAATTCGCCTGATTATATTTTTACCAAAGCCAATGCTCGTATAAAATCTGACAGTGTTTTGGTGTCTCTCCTGAAAGTAACCAAACTGGCTGAAAAATTAGACTCCTCTAAAGTAGAAACGCTGATCATGGTTAAATAATATACCGCTGTTTGTAAGTTTCCTGTTTCAGTAATATTCTGCGTGGCCAGGAATGTCCTCAATTATTTTGTTTGATTAAAAAAATCTTGACAGTTCGTCCTTTTAAATTTATTTCAAAAATGAAAATTACTATAATCACTGTTCTCTTATTGTTATTGGGGATATCTACACAAGCACAAACTTTGTCCGATTCTTTACTTATTGAAGACAATTACCGAAGTTTTTATTTTATTCCCGCTCCAAAACCGAAAGCATCACTCGTCTTTGTTATTCATGGTTCACAAGGCGATGGCCAAGTTATTAGAAAAAGTGAAGCTGAGAAAAAACTAGAAGGTATTGCCGAGACTGAAAATATTTTTTTGGTGTATCCCAACGGCTACAAAAGATATTGGAACGAATGCCGTAAAACTGCTAATTCAGCAGCAAATATGGAGAATATAAATGAGGAGGCTTTTTTCGGCCAAATGATAGATTATTTCAAAATGAAATATGATATAAACGAAAAGAAAATATTTGCTATTGGTACTTCCGGTGGTGGACACATGGCCTACAAATTGGTTTTGACTATGCCCGAGCGTTTTAGGGCCATAACGGCATTTATTGCCAACCTGCCCGACACCAACAACTTGGATTGTGCTGAAAAACGTGTAAAAAAACCTGTAATGATTGTCAACGGAACAGCTGATGAAATAAATCCTTACAATGGAGGGGAAGTTAAATTGGGACCCAAAGTAAATTTAGGTTTTGTTCGCTCAACAGATAGAACGCTTCAATATTGGTCAAGCTTGGCTGGTTATAAAGGCTCTCCGAAAATGGAATCCATGCCAGATAGAGATCCAAAAGATGGTAAAATCGTGGAAAAGTATACCTACAAATCGAAAAGAAAGCCAGAAATAACGCTTTTTAAAGTAATCGGTGGCAAACATGATTATCCCAACGATATCGATATTTATCTCGAAGCTTGGAATTTCTTCAAACGAAATTGATACAGTTTATTTCTTTTCAACCCACTATAATTTATGAAAAAAATATTTATTGGCTTGTTATTGCTTCAATCGCAATTAATGGCCCAAAGTACTTTACTTGAAGACTTTCAAACACCACCCAATGCAGCTAAACCTCGTGTATGGTGGCATTGGATGAACGGAAACATCTCAAAAGAAGGCATACAAAAAGACCTCGATTGGATGAAAAACACCGGAATTGGAGGCTTTCAAAATTTTGATGCCAATTTGTTTACTCCTTTGGTAGTTCCTAAGAAATTGGTTTTTATGGATCCAGACTGGAAAGATGCCTTTAAGTTTACTACTGACATGGCCGTCAAAAATGGCTTAGAAATGGCCATTGCTGGTTCTCCAGGTTGGAGTGTGACAGGCGGTCCGTGGGTTGAACCCAAAGATGCCATGAAGAAAATAGTTTGGTCCGAGGTATTGATAAAAGGAGGAGAGATCTTTAACGGAAAACTTCCAGTATTGCCCAATAACATTGGTAAATATCAAGAAGTTCCTGAAAGTGGTGGAGGTATTTCAGGAGGGTTTGTTGGTATAAAGCCGGAGTTTGCTGCAGACGCATTCGTCATAGCTTATAAGCTGTCTGACAATGAAAAACACTTGCCTCAAATGAATCCCAAAATTACGGTTTCGGGAGGGGATTTTGATGTTAAAGGCCTTTTAGACCATGATATTAAAACATTTTATGCCATTCCACCAATGGAAGTTGGGCAGGATATGTACGTTCAATATTCATTCGATGAACCACAAACTTTCAGAGCATTTGCCGTTTCAGGTGCTAGTCAAGATCCCCTCGCCGAGTTTAATGGTGCACCCGAAAATAGAAGTTTAAAAGTAAGCGATGACGGAATCAATTGGCGTACTGTAGGGAAGGTATCAGGAAGTACAGTCCCATTTAATACCGTTTCTATTCCTACCACTACTGCCAAATACTGGCGTATGTGTTTTCAAACTCTTCCAATTACTGTGAGCCCCATGTTGGCCATGATGGGTGCTCCAGCACCTACAAAACCAGATGGTGTCAATGTTGCAGAATTCGTTCTTTTTAACACTTCAAGAATTAACCAATCAGAAGACAAAGCTGGTTTTTCGCCATGGAAAGAAGACAGTGAATACGGAGATTTGAGTTTTAAAATTGAAATTCCCGACATTATTGGCAGCCAAAATATAGTTGATTTAACATCCAAAGTAGGTGCCGATGGAAGTTTGAATTGGACAGTGCCAAAAGGTGGTGAATGGATAATTCTACGCTTGGGTTATAGCCTTACAGGCCGACAAAACCACCCTGCTTCACCAGAAGCTACTGGTCTTGAAGTGGATAAGCTGGATAAAGAGGCTGTAAAGAAATACATAAATACGTATTTGGATTTGTATAAAGATGCTACAGGGGGACAGTTAGGAGCGAAGGGTTTAGAGTACATGGCTTTAGACAGTTATGAGGCTGGCCATATGAACTGGACACTAAATATGCCGCAGGAATTTCAAAAAAGACGTGGTTATGGTTTGTTGAAATATCTTCCTGTTCTGACCGGTCGTGTAGTAAATGGTTTGGATGAAAGTGAGAAATTTCTATGGGATTTCAGAAAAACCATCGGTGAAATGATAGCCGAAAACCATTATGATGTGATAGGAGAGGAGTTGGCCAAGCGTGGAATGAAAAGATATACGGAGTCTCACGAAGGTGGCAGGATTTATTTGGCTGACGGCATGGATGTAAAGCGAAATGCTGATATTCCGATGGCTGCTATGTGGACACCCGGTAGTTTGGTGCCAGGAACTGACGAGGAAGTTAGAAGTGAGGCCGATATAAGGGAAGCCGCATCGGTTGCCCATATTTATGGAAAACCTTTCGTTGCAGCGGAGTCCATGACTTCTGTTGGTAAGCCTTTTCAAGAATATCCCGAAAAACTAAAAAGAACGGCCGATATTGAATTGGCCTCTGGACTCAATCGCTTCGTGATACATACCTCTGTGCATCAACCTTTAGATAAATCTCCCGGGTTTTCATTGGGACCTTTTGGTCAGTATTTTTCAAGATTAGAAACATGGTCAGGGGCAGGTGCCAAAGCTTGGATGGATTATTTAGGACGCAGTTCGCATTTGTTACAGCAAGGTCGCAATGTGGCAGATATTCTATATTTATATGGAGAGAATACCAATATTACGTGGATAAGTCGCAAAAGTTTACCAAATATTCCCAAGGGTTTCGAATTCGATTT
Organism: Lacihabitans sp. CS3-21; assembly: GCF_024343675.1. Taxonomy (GTDB): domain Bacteria; phylum Bacteroidota; class Bacteroidia; order Cytophagales; family Spirosomataceae; genus Leadbetterella. Next base: position 28,058 of record NZ_RJUD01000027.1, on the reverse strand, counting down.
TGTCAATTCCTCAGCTTTGATTAATGCTATTCAACCAAAAAATGGACAATTGCTCGCTCAAAGTGGAAACACTTACAAGGTGCTGATGCTCGACGAAAGTACCAAAATGATGACCTTGTCAGTTTTAAAAAAAATAAAAACTTTGGTAGATGCTGGGGTAAAAATAGTAGGAGCAAAGCCCGTAAAATCTCCTAGTTTGGCCGATAACGATGCAGAATTCCAGAATTTAGCTACTGAAATTTGGAAAAGCAACCATATCACCTCAGTTGAAAAGTTGAATTTTCAACCCGACCTTAAAATTTCTGGAACCACTAATAAGGTTCTTTTTAGACATAGAAACACCGGTTTCAACTCTGCTCAATTAAACCAGGCATCCAGTAACCAATCAACTGATATCTATTGGTTGAATAACAGAAGTGACTCTCCAACTACCGCCGAAGTTAGTTTTAGAGTTACTGGCAAAATACCCGAACTTTGGAATGCCCAAACAGGGAAAACCGAGAAACTGAGTTATCAAATAAAGGACGGCCGTACGATAGTCCCTTTGAAGTTTGAGTCTTGGGACGCCTATTTTGTCGTGTTTAGGGAAATAGCCGCTGCCCAATCTTATGAAAAACCAAAAACTATAGAAACTTTGTTAACCACCATCAATAAACCTTGGAAAGTAAGTTTCAGTAACCAATCAGCTATATTCGATAGGTTGACATCTTGGCATGAAAATTCCGATGCCAACGTCAAGTATTTTTCTGGAACAGCCACTTATGAAAATTCATTTAACTTTGATATTAAAGCGTTGGACATTGACCGGAGTCGAAGTGTCATGCTCGACCTGGGTGAAGTTAAAAACATAGCAGAGGTTTTTGTGAATGGCCAAAACATGGGAACTGTTTGGAAAAAACCTTTCAAAGTTGATATTGGTAGTGCCTTGAAAGCAGGTGAAAATAAAATAAAAATTGACGTGACCAACACTTGGGTGAACCGATTAATTGGAGATGCTCAACCGAATGCAATTAAAACTACATTCACCACCATGCCTTTCTATGGAGCAAACTCTCCATTAGAGCCTGCAGGACTTTTGGGTGAGGTAAAAGTAATTGGTGTTAAATAAGGTTTAATTTTTTAACGATCAAAGAGCAGCTTAGGTTGCTCTTTTTTTATGGAAAGCATTTTGCTTAAATTTCTTTCAAATACTTTCTGATGGTAATACCATTTAAAATCTGATTGGTGCCTACTAATTCTCTATAATTATTCTTGAATGCGGTTTGTAATAGCTAGTCATTCCCAATATCAATATAATATAAGCACTGGTCTGAAGTATTCTGGTAAAAGGATATATTAAGAAAGATTGAGAATTATAAATGAAAAAACCCTGCATCATATTCATGAACTCAAAAAGCCATACACCAAGTATTATTAAATATCTACTAGAGAAATTAGAAGTGGAAGGTAAAAATAATACATAAACGCAAGCTGTAGAGGCAAATAAAGCAAAAATAATCGTCAAAACTATGTTTTGTCCACCCAACATTGGGAGTAATACCAAAAAAATATAAAGAAAAGGTACAACAAAAATTACTGGAATGAGCAAGTAGTAAATTGGAGGAAGTTTAGACAATTTGATTTCCGCACCCAGTGAATTTAATATGGAAATCCATAAGGCATAAATTACTGAATACAAAATGGAGTTAATTATAATTACATAAAGGTTTGGAACGATGAATCTGGAAACTCCAAGCAGTAGCGGGATTAGTAAACTTATTAGAAATCTCTTTTGGACACTGTTTAGATTTGACCCTTGCTGGCGATAATACCAAACTACCAAAACAACAAAGACTAATTCTCGGAAAATAAAAGTATTGATGGATTTAAATGCAGGACCCGACTTTAGGAACGTAAAAATTTCACAAGATATCAATATTAATATCAATACCACATAAAAGTAGTAGTTTTTCATTTATTAAATTATAGTTTCTCCAAGGCTATTCGTTATATAAATTTACAAAAAGTATAATTTAAAACCAAGTCATATATGCAAAAAGATGCAATAAATTGCAAAAATTTGCAAAATAAATCTAGATTCTAGACCAAATTTTCTTGGTTTTCTATATGTAGTCTTACTAATTAAGGATTAATGCAATTAGAGATTGGGTTTAAATTTGAGTTTTGTTAAAAAAAAACACCTCATTTTTAAATAAATTAGCTTTTAGAATCAGACTTTTAATGTTGAAGTAATTTCAAGAGAAATATTATTTTCAGATTTCACTCAAACCGTCAATATTCTATAATTATCCTTGAGTTTCGTCTGCAATAGCTAGTCATTCCAACCAATAAGAAGATGAAAGAGGATGTTTGTAATATCCTTGCAAATGGATAAATAAATAGACCTTCGTTATTGTAGTGGTAATAGCTCTGCATCATGTGTGTAAATTCGGTGAGCCAAATACCGAAAATAATTAAATGTCGGCCAGAAAAGTCTTTGGTGGTAGGCAAAAACAAGACATATACACATGTACTGGCTGCAAATAGGGCAAACAAAAATACCAATACCTTGTTTCCATGATTTAACATCGGAAATAACACAAAGAAATAATACAAAAATGGAATGGCGAAAATGAGTGGAATGAATAAAAAGTAAGCAAAAGGAAATTTGGATATTTTAAACTCTGCTCCAAGTGATTTGAATTGGAGAATCCACAAAACATAGGTACTAAAATAAAAAAAAGCGTTCACTTTAATTGCCAAAGGGTCAGGTATGAAATATCTCGAAAACCCAAATATCAATGGAATTAAAAGCGTCATCAGGAAATTCCTTTGCAGATTCGTTAGTTTTGACCCTTGACTTTGATAGTACCACATAGCCAAGATTAAAGTCACGGCTTGTCGAAAAATAAAAGTTTCTATGGCTCTTATGCCAGTTTCAGCATTCCATGCTGCGAATATTTCACATGATATCGATAGGCATATCAGTACCACGTAAATGAGGTTATTTTTCAATTTTATTATTTGTAGTTTATCTACGGCTATACTCGTCTTCAATAAGCAAAGATATTTCAGCATTTCCTATTCAAAAAACATTATAGGATTTAAATAAAATATTTCGATTAAAAAAAGGTGTATTCTAGTTTATTACTTGCTTGCCAATTATTTGCATTTGTGTTTTTTTTCTAGTTTTTGTTAAAATAAATTAATAAAAAAGGAGTATTGTAAATAATAAAATTATTGAACGGTACCATAATGAAATTTTCTCATAACTTGCTCATTGATAGTGCGAATTGGCACAAAAAATGGAATGATTTTTGCCCTATATTTCGCAAGTCTTTTTTGGTGAAATGCTTAGTGTGTTGACCTCCTTAAGAGACCCTAACCAAAAACAAAAAAATATAATAGAATCTATATGAATACATTTTCCTCTACTTATGGCTACAATATCGAAAATCCAACCATCAGAGATTTCAACATGGTTTGTGATTTAATAGAAGTGGTGCTTGTTAAGAAAAAAACCGAGTCTCTTTCACTTGTTTATGAGGATGTTTTAGGAAACCTCATTACGAAGTATAATGAATTTCTCGAGACCGATTTGATAAAATCAAAACAAGGCAATTGGATAATTCGTGACCCATTTGCAAATGTAAAATGCTAATATTGCAACTATTTATCTTTGTTACAATTCTGTAAAAGTATGGGTAAATTTTGATGTTTCATTTTAAGCAGAATTTTTGAAAGAAAAATCTATTTTTCTAGTTTTTAATTCGGTCATGTCTTTTTCTCAAATAATGGTACAAAAACCTTAGAATAAATCGATTCTTTGGGTTTGCAATTAATTGGAAAAAAAACATATTGCTGAGCTTTTTTCTTTAAGCCAAGTAGAATTTTACTATAGACCAATAATTTCGATTGGTCTTTATTTTTCGTAATCGTGCTTCTGATAGTATAATTTTTTTTAACTTAAACAATAAAAATCATTAAGATGTAAAATGTGATGTACGTATTTTTGTACTTAAAATATTACCGAATCTATTTTAAGCATATTTATATCTTTGATGAAAAATTTCTCTTTAAAATCCATTAAGTTTCTAATTTTTATTTTAGTGTCCACTTCCATTTTGGCACAAACTACCGAAGTGAAATCCCACCCAACTCCGCCGATGCCTGTAGAATTGATGTTGGGCGATAGAGGACTTAATTTTCAATTGAATACTACCAAGAAATTTAGGCCTACTAGCAGGTTTGGTTTTTTTAATGTCACTACTTTTTTTGCTGATTATAAAAATGTGGTATCCAAAAATGAAATATTTTCACAATCACTTTTTACGGCAAAAGTTTGGAAAAAACTTTCAGGGGTTACTGGATTTTCTATCAATCATTTTGCAGGTTTTAAGCCTACGGCGGGTTTGCAGTTTGTACATTCAGACCCCAAACTTTTGGTGGTAATTCAGCCTCAAATGGGATTGACAGAAAGTCATCATTTCGAAAATTTCTCACTACTGGAATTTAAACCAAAATTTAAAGATCATTGGGGACTTTACTCCCGCATCCAAACGGTTATAGACTATACACCTTCAGCAAATTCTCATAATCGAAGCTATGTCTATTTAAGGTTTGGAACCAGCTATAAAAACTATCAATTTGGTTTGGGTAATAATTTTGATTTTTATGGACCTACCAAACACAGAGAAAACAATTTTGGAACATTTTTGCGTGCAGAGTTTTTCTGATTAAAGCTTTGGTGAATGAAAGGTTGTTGAATTTATGCTGGATAAAAGTTTTTCATACATTTGAACACTTAGGCAAACTTTCCAAATGTACTTCGGGTTGTTAATGAAAGCACGCTCATCCAATGACCAAAATACCTTTATCTGTCCTTGAACTCGCCACTGTAGTGGAAGGAGGAAACCACCGCACTGCCATTAGCAATACCGTAAAAATAGCCCAATACGTGGAGTCGATTGGTTATCAGCGTATTTGGATGGCCGAACACCACAATATGGAATACATTGCCAGCTCGGCTACCTCGATTTTGATTGGCCATGTGGCAGGAAAAACCAAAAATATCCGAGTAGGTTCAGGCGGAATAATGTTGCCTAACCATAGCCCATTGGTCATAGCGGAACAGTTTGGCACGCTCGAAACTATTTATCCTGGTCGAATAGACTTGGGATTGGGTCGTGCACCGGGTTCCGACCAAGTCACAGCCATGGCTTTAAGGAGAAATCAAGAAACAGCCCATTCGTTCCCGAGAGATGTACGTCAACTGCAAACATATTTTAGCGATGACAATGCCGATGCCAAAGTGCGGGCATTTCCGGGCGAAGGCTTAGATATACCGCTGTGGATATTGGGTTCGAGTACCGACAGTGCCTATTTGGCTGCAGAAATGGGACTTCCCTATGCTTTTGCGTCACATTTTGCACCTGCACAATTTCGTGCGGCCATTCAAATTTATCGTAGCAATTTCAAGCCATCAACTGCTCTACAAAGACCTTATGTAATGGCCTGCGTGAATGTCATTGGTGCAGATACCGACGATGAAGCAAATTTTTTATTGAGTAGTTTGCTCAATCTTTTTGTTGGAATTATAACCAACACACGCAAGCCTCTAAGGCCAGCAGGTTCTTTTCCAGAGAGTTACAATATTCCAGAAGTTAAAAATGCCGTAAACAACATGCTTTCCTGTACTTTTTACGGAAGTAAGGAAACCCTAAAGAAAAGTCTCTCCCAATTCATAGCTGAAACTGAGATAGATGAATTGATGGTAGCGTCACATATTTTCGGTATGGATGCAAAGTTAAAATCTTTTTCGATCTTAAATGAAGCACTTAATGTTGACTAAATGCCTTATTCTTGATTTATCCACTTATTAATAAAGGAGTCGATGATATCATCTAATTAACAAGATCAATCGTTTGATTTTCGCAGTTTTTCTATTTAATCTGTAGATTTCCCCCTTTTTTTAGCTATAATTTTGAAATATTAAACTATTCTTATTTGAGGTCTTTAAAGATTCCTTATCGTTATATTTCTATTTGTTAGCCTAATTTTTTACTCCTTTTTAGCGTTCAAAGAATGTTTGGGCAAACTATAGACAGTACGATGAATTTTAGAGGAATTACAAGCTTGATCAACCATGGATTTTCGTTTGTTTCTACTTTTTGATTGGGCAAATCAGCAGCTATTTTTAACATCAATGGTGGCAATAGAATCAGCTCTCTGTCTGAGTTTAGGTTTACTTTGAATGATGGTCTACGCGTTAAGTTGGTTTTTGAAAAATACGTTACTCGATTTATTCTTTTAGCAGACTACCCAAAATTTGGTTTTTTACACTCAATAACAATACTTGCAAATTCTTAAACTTTATTTTTATTAGAAATTTTCAACAACACAATGGCCATTATTAAAAACAAACCCAAAACAAACCCAAGGCCAACTCTTAGTCCAAATGTCTCTGCCAAAAAACCAATGGCGGGAGGTCCTATAAAAAAGCCTGTGTAGCCTATTGAAGTAGCCATAGAAATACCGGCAGATGGACTAATGTTTTTGAGGTTTCCGGCGGACGAAAACACAATTGGGACAATAGTAGAAAGTCCTAAACCCACCAAAAAGAAGCCAACAAAAGTACTCCATACCGAAACAAAAGTTAGAGCCATAGCTAATCCCACAATAGCCAACATAGCGTCAATCAACATCAATTTTTGTTTTCCCAATTTTAGTGTAAAAAAGTCACCAAATATTCGACCAATGGTCATGGATACTCCGAAAATACCAAATGCCCAGGCACTAATTACTTCGCTTTGCCCCACCACCGTGTTCATAAAAATAGCTGACCAGTCTACCATAGCACCTTCACCAGTCATGCAGCAAAATGCCAGGATTCCAAAAGGAAGAATTGTTTTGAATGCCAAGAAATTGTCTGTTTTTACATTTGACTTTAAAATTTCGGGTTCATGTTTTTGGTCTTTAATCAGTTGTGTGGAAGCCCACAATATTGGAAGAATGCCCAAAAGACCTATGACAAATAAATGGGCTTGAAGCCTAACTTCGAAACTAGAAAAAATACCTCCCGCAGCTGCTCCCAAAGCCATGCCGATACTAAAAATAGCATGAAAGGAAGAAAAAATGATTTTCCCCCAAAGTCTTTCAACCAAAACCGCCTGACCATTCATAGTGACATCCATGGAACCGGAAGCGGCTCCAAGAAAGAAAAAACAGAGACGGATAATCCATTCGTTTTGAGAAATGGCCACCATCGGTATAGACAAACAAAATAAAATAGCTACAATTTTAAGGATTTTGTCTGAACCGAATCTGCTTCCCAACCATCCTGCAAAGGGCATAGAAACCATGGAACCCAAAGCGATACAGAACAAAACCGTACCTAGTTGAGCATTGTTAAGTCCGAAAAAACGTTGAAGTTCGGGTAAACGAGCAGTCCAGTTGGCATATAAAAAACCGTTTACAAAAAAGAAAGTGGATACAGCAATTCTATTGACGAGTAGGTTCTTGTTTTTCATTTATGAAATATTTGTCACAAAACTAAAGAAACCCAAGTTTGACAAAAAGTGAATTTTAGAATTAAATGCCAAGGGTTTCTTGAAAATAAGAAAACTTTAGAATAAATCCAATCAGCTCCTAAATGGAGTCTTGGAATAAAAAGATAGGACTTCCTTTTGTAGAAAGTCCTATCTTTTGTTAAAAAAATTCTTAAAATAACTTCTCCTGTGGCGGTTTTGCTCCTGCCAAGCGGATATAAACTGTGGTTTGTCCTCTATGGTGGGTTTGGTGCTCAAAGCATTTGGTTATGGCCATGCCTTTTGTCATCTCAAAACGACCAAACATTTTTACATTTTCACCCAAAACAGCTGGGTTCATTTTCTTGATTCCATTAATCACAAAATCATAGCCTGCCATAACCAACTTTGTCGTATTTTCTTTTGATTTATCAGCAGATTTTTCTGATTCACCTTGCCCAATTGGACTTTTTTCTCCTGTAGCTGCAGCTGCAAAAGCATAGTTGGCGTCTGTAAAATGTAGCATTTGTTCTGCAAAAGAACGCATTTCAGGCGTTGGTTTCAAGTCATATTTGTCAGCAGGCATCGCATCCAAATACTCTTTGGTGTAAGCCTTGGCTCTTTCCCATTCCTTCACCATTTCGTCGATAGATTGTGCTTTTGCAGATTGAAAAGCCAAAAAGGCCACCATGAGAGAAAGTACAAGTTTAAGTTTTTTCATTTTTTGTTTAATGTTTTAGGATATAAAAATAAAGAAATTATTTATTTTTAATGTCAAAACAACAATATATCTATTCACTAACCAATCGATTGGCTTTCTGAACTTTAAAAACAAAAAGGTACATTATTCTAACAACTTGAAGACTCATTTCTTTTTGCATTTAAAACAATTTCATATTTATAATTTGCTCTAAAAATTCTCTTTTCCCCAATCTTATTTTAAAATTTATAATCTATAGGTTTGATAAAATAGAATCATTTAATCTAGATTTTCTAGAAAAAAGCGGAGTTATAGATTTGCCTCCTAAAATAGATATTCTCAAGAAAAGCTTATTTAATTAATGATGCATGTAGTTTCTTATATTTCAATTGAAAAGAATATATAGACTTGTGTGTTAATTTCTAAATTCAATAAATATATTTGCTAATTGGTATTCAACCTTATTAAAAACAAAAAATGAATAGACGAGAGGTCATTAAAAATGTAGCCTTGATGTTGGGTGGCACCTTCTCCGCATCCTCACTGATGGCCATGAACCACTGGGAACAATCTACATCTCCAAATAAAGCAGGAGCAGTTTTTATTTTGACAGACATACAACAAAAGATGGTGGCCGAAATTGCTGAAATTATCATTCCCAAAACTGAAACTCCCGGAGCCAAGGATGTGGGTGTGCCCGCATTCATAGAAATGATGCTGAAGGATTGTTACAAGGAGCCTGATCAAGAGAGTTTTATGGAGGGTTTGGCTTCATTGGAAAAAGTGAAGTTTTTAAGTTTAAATTCGGATGAAAGGAAGGGCGTTTTGAAGTTTTTAGAACAAGAAACCAAGAAGATGAAGAGTAAATCGACTCCCTTTTGGCGATTGATAAAAGAACTTACACTTTTAGGCTATTTCACTTCTGAAGCAGGTTTAAAGGCTTCATTTCAGTATGTCCAAATTCCAGGCAAACTTGAACTCATCAAACTAAAACCCAATCAAAAATCTTATGCTTATTGATTTAAGATTTTAGAATGACGATTTACGAATATTCGTAGCTATTATTAGAGGTAAACCGAATTGTAAAACGAATCTGTCGTCAATTATAATAATCAAATCAAATTAATCATAAATCGAACCAATCTTAAATCGAACCAATCGTAAATCGAACCAATCGTAAATCGAATCATGAATTTAAATATTAAAGCAAATAAAAATAATACGTTTGATGCCATTGTGGTAGGCTCAGGAATGTCGGGAGGTTTTGCTGCAAAAGAACTTACAGAAAGAGGTCTAAAAGTATTGATGATTGAACGTGGTCATGAAATCAAGCATGTAGAAGACTATGACACCGCCATGAAAGAACCTTGGGAGTTTGAACACAGAGGTAAAACCACCAATATTTCAGCGGAAGAGCGTTGGGCAAATAGTAGGTTTCCAGGGCTTGGTAGTGAAGAAGTGGTAAATCATTTGACCAATGATAAAGAAAACCCATACATTGAAAAGCGTGCTTTTGATTGGATTCGTGCTTATCATACAGGCGGTAAATCAATGCACTGGGGGCGACAGTCGTACCGATGGGGAAAACATGATTTTGAAGCAAACGCTAAAGAAGGTATTGGCATTGACTGGCCAATCCGATATGAAGATTTAGAGCCGTGGTACACACATGTAGAGAAATTTGTGGGCATTAGTGGGCAGAAGGAAGGCTTAGAGGTTTTGCCAGATGGTCATTTTTTACCAGCTATGCCGCTATTTGCTCCTGAAGTTCATTTCAAAAATAAAATGATGGAAAGATTCAATCGACCTGTTACGGTGGGTCGGGTTGCAAATCTTACACAACCGCAAGACATTCACACAGCTTTAGGTCGAGCATCTTGCCAATACCGAAGCAAATGCCAAAGAGGTTGTCCCTACGGAGCTTATTATAGTTCCTTGTCTGGATCAATTCCAGCAGCTATGCGAACCAACCGTTTGAGTATCTTGCACGATTCCATCGTTTCTGAAATCATTTACGATGAGCAGAAGAAACGTGCCACGGGCGTTCGAATTATCAACCAAAATAACATGCAAACTGAAGAATATTTTGCCAAAATAATCTTCCTAAATGCTGGTTCTATCAATACGGCTGCTTTGATGTTGAACTCGAAATCAAATCGTTTCCAAAATGGATTTGGTAACGACAGCGACCAAGTAGGTAGAAACCTCATGGACCATCAATTGGGTTCAGGTGCGTCGGCTACTGTAGATGGATTTGAGGATGATTATGTTTTTGGGCAACGTCCAAATGCCATGTATATTCCTCGTTTCCGAAACTGGGGCGACGATAAACAAACTTCCTACCTTAGAGGTTTCGGATACCAAGGTGGTGCTAGTCGTGAAGGATGGGAGAGGGGAATTAGTGCCGACGGATTTGGTGATGATTTTAAACAAAATCTGACTAAACCCGGCCCTTGGAATATTAGAATTGGTGGTTTCGGTGAAATTTTACCTGACCCCAACAATAGAATTTATCTTGACCCTAACAAAAAAGACAAATGGGGAATACCTATGATCGTAACAGATGCTGCTTTTGTAGAAAACGATTGGGCCATGCGTAAAGACATCGTAGCCAGTGCCGTTGAAATGTTAGAAACCGCAGGTTTTAAAAATGTTACTTCCTACGACCGACCAACGCACATGGGTTTAGGAATACACGATATGGGAACGGCACGTATGGGTCGTGATCCAAAGACTTCGGTTCTGAATGCCTTCAATCAAGTTCATGATTGTAAAAATGTCTTTGTGACCGATGGTGCTGCCATGACATCAGCCTCTTGTGTAAATCCTTCAATTACCTATATGGCATTGACGGCCCGTGCTGCTGATTTTGCAGTAAAATCCCTGAAAAAGAAAGAACTATAATTTAGTCTAATGGAAATAATGCTAAGTTGGTGATTTTGTAATGATTTTTAGTATCAATTATTTGTTTTAAAACTTGTGTAAATATGAAAGAATTAAAGTTCGTCAAAACCCTATTGTTATTTTTTTTGGCATTGGTATTAAGTCAAAATACCACCGCTCAAGCGGGTCAAAATCCTGACTATACCATGGTAGTGGAAGGCTTCGATTGGGGGCCAATGGTAAACAAAGTTATTATTGGTCTGGACTCCCCAACCAAGAATGTGAACATGGCCGATTATACAGTAGTGGCAGAAAGAAGTCACCCTTGTGCGGTTATTCCATTGGAGTTTGCAAAAGGTCCTCGAACCGTAGTTTACGCCTATGTGTCTGACAATAAGGGGAAAAAAGTAGAATCGGGTACATTTATTACACTTGTTTTGTACGTCGCCCCTAATTCTCAGATTGGCTCCGCCTTACAGTATTCCCAAAAAGCTGAGTGCCGTGGCAATCAGTGGGTAGATTATAAACTGACGGTATTAAATACAAAAACCAATCAAATTTGGAATAAAAAGAAGGATAGAATTATGCCCATTGGTGACGATTTTGACCTTTCAGGAAAATTCGAATATGAGTCGGGAAAGAGCTTAACTTATGCCGAATTTGTTCCTAAAAAGTCTGCTGCCAAAGCTCCACTTATTATTTGGTTGCATGGTGGAGGTGAGGGTGGAACCGACCCAAGCATTGCTTTGATGGGAAACAAGGCCTTTAATTATGCAAGTTCAGATATTCAGAAATATTTTGGCGGGGCCTATGTATTGGTACCCCAAACCCCAGGTGCTTGGATGCAGGATAAAGATGGTAAAATGCAGTCAGGTAATGGGGAAGATGCGTACAATGTCGGTTTGATGGCATTGATAAAGCACTATGTAAATACACATCCTGGCATTGACAAAAAACGTATTTACATTGGAGGATGCTCAAATGGAGGCTATATGTCATTGAAACTTCTGCTCAAAGAACCTTCGTATTTTGCAGCGGCTTACATCAGTGCATTGGCGTATCAATCGCAGTATATTACAGATGCACAAATCAATAGCATAAAGAATATCCCGATTTGGTTTATACAATCCAAGGACGACAAAGTAACTGACCCAGTAAAAACCGCTATACCTGTTTATGAAAGATTGAAAAAAGCAGGTGCCAAAAACGTGCATTTTAGCTTTTATGACCATGTTACTGACCTATCAGGTATGTTTGGTGGAGAAAACTACCACTTCAATGGTCACTGGTCTTGGATATATTCGCATGCCAATCAGGCACATACAGAATTTGACGGTTCAGAAGTATTGTTGAACGGAAAACCCACCACAGTGATGGAATGGTTGGCCGCTCAAGCCAAAAAGTGAGTTTTTTAGAAATTATTTTTTTGCCACGAATGATTATGGTGTTCATTCGTGGCTTTTTTTATGACTTTTATTTCAAATCTAAATTTGTTGAACTGCTGCGATTTGTTTTTTTTTAAGTTTTTGAGAATTTATTTTTCTTGAAAAATATTTGCGTAGCCAAATAGCTTCATATATATTTGTAGTCAAATAGCTACAGATGAATTTAAGAAGAGACGTATTTCAGGCCATAGCGGATCCTACAAGAAGGGCCATTCTTTTATTATTAGCCTCTCAGGCTATGACGGCCGGAGCCATTGCCGCCAATTTTGATTCAGCTAGGCCAACGGTTTCTAAACATTTGCAAATTCTGACAGCGTGCGAATTATTGAAACAAGTGCAGAATGGGCGTGAAATATTTTACAGTGTAAATCCAGAAAAGGTGAAAGAAGTGGCCGAGTGGGCTGAGCAATTCCGCCAGCTTTGGGACGAAAGATTCAATAAGTTGGAGACAATTATGAAAAAATACCAATAGAATGGAACAGAAAACTAAAATTCATGCGGAGGCAGGTAAACAAGAGTTAATAGTCACCAGAGATTTCGATTTACCCTTGGAATTACTTTTTCGAGCTTACACCGAACCTGAAATTGTGGAGCAATGGATGGGAACGAAAGTAATTAAGCTTGAAAACCAGAAACATGGTGCTTGGCGTTTTGAAACCACCGATCCTATGGCTAATGTGCACATTTTCAGTGGAGTTATCCATGATATTTTGCCCAAAAAGAAGATCACAAGGACATTTCAAATGGAGAATACTCCTTTTGAAGCCCAACTGGAATTTCTAGATTTTGAATCAGTTGGAGAGAAACAAAGTAAACTGACGATGCATATTGTATTTAGATCAGTGGCTTTGAGAGATCAGATGTTGGCCTTGCCATTTGCCCAAGGAATTAATATGGCTCATAATAGATTACAAGAAATTGTAAAAAAATTGAAATAATGACAAAGAGAAACAAAATCATTTATTGGGTGGCCACCCTTTGGCTGGCTTTAGGAATGACTTCCACGGGCGTAGTTCAATTGATTAAAATGAAGGAAGAAGTGGCAAAAATGATGCAATTGGGATATCCAGTTTACTTTCTGACCATTCTGAGTGTTTGGAAAATATTGGGCGTTATCGCCATTCTAATTCCAAAATATCCTTTAATAAAAGAGTGGGCCTATGCAGGTTTTTTCTTTACTATGTCTGGAGCCGCAATTTCACATTTGTACATTGCTCACCCAGTGAGTGAAATTTTCCCATCCTTGTTATTACTTGTTTTGACCATAGTTTCATGGTATTTTAGACCAACCGAAAGAAAAACCTTATAAAACTCAGAAAATGAAGAACGAACTACTTGATGACTTTTTTGAAAAACCAAGCAAATGGCACGACGAACTCAATGAACTCAGAAAGATTGTGTTAGAAACGGGTCTCATCGAAGAGCTAAAATGGAAGCAACCTTGCTACACCATGGACAATACCAATCTTCTGATGGTGAGTAGCTTTAAAGATTTTGCATTTGTGAGTTTTTTAAACGGCTCATTACTAGCCGACACTGAGAATATTCTGGTAAAACCCGGAGAGAACTCACAGTTTTCGAGATTGATGAGATTCAAGAATGTGGAAGAGATTAAAAAACTTAAACCCACTTTGTTGGCCTATATGTATGAAATGATCGAAGCACACAAAGCAGGAATAAAACCTGTTGCAGAGAAAAACAAAGAGCTTGATTTTCCGGAAGAGTTATTGTTAAAATTTGAAAAAGATAAGGCATTTAAAGCAGCCTTCGAGGCTCTTACACCTGGTCGTCAGCGTGCTTACAATATTTATTTTACTGGAGCCAAGCAATCTAAAGCTCGGGAATCTCGCATAGAAAACTACATCCAAAGAATAATGAATGGAAAAGGCTTTAATGATTGCGTTTGTGGAATGTCCAAGAAAATGCCAGGCTGTGATGGGTCGCATAAATACCTATGAAGCATTGCATTAGGTTAATTTTTGTAGATAAGTATTTGTTTATTTTGCGATTTAAGTTTTTAATAGGGTTCCTTCCATGGATTACTTAAGTTTTTATTAAAACTTTTTCCACGCAGAAATCAATCTCAAGAGGGATATATTCTTTTTCTAACCTCTAATGGCATAGGGCTGTCATGGGGTGCATCTAATTTTGTGTCCTTATCAAGAAATAACAAAATTATGATCAATCAATTTGCCAACCTCAACTGGCTCAGCATTTTTATTGCACTTGTTGCCTATTCTATGCTAGGAGCTTTATGGTTTACAGTTTTATTTGGTAAATTCTATAAACTTTCTTTAGGAAAAGCTGAGGAAACATTGCCCATTAAACCTATTTTTATTGTTGGACCCACACTTTGTATGTTTGTAATTACTGTCACTACTGCCATCTTGATTTGCAGCCTAAATATTGGCTCTATTCCTGAAGTGATAGAATTTGCCTGTATAATAGGTTTTGGTTTTTTGGTAGCCAATACCGTCAATATTGCCATTAATCCCAACATTCCACGACCTATTCTATATGGAACTCTCAGTGGAGCTTATCAGTTAGTGGGAATATAGATGGTTTGTATTATTTTAGTTGGTATGAAATGATCGCGAAGCCAAAAAAAGAAATAGAACTGCTTTGTCCAACAAGCCGACAGGATTTGAGATTGTGGTTAGAAGAAAATCACCACTTAAAGCAACTGTTTGGCTTTTTTTGTATAAAAAGAAGGCAAGCGGAACGAACATTTCTCGGAGCGAATTGGTTGACGAAGCCCTTTGTTTCGGTTGGATAGACAGTGTAAGGCGACCCATTGACAACGAAAAATTCATGCAGTTCCTAAGTCCGAGAAAACTGAAAGGTCCTTGGTCGAAAGTGAATAAGGAAAAAATTACTCAGTTCATCGCCGACGGATTAATGACAGAAGCAGGTCTGAAAGTTATAGAGAGAGCTGAACAAAATGGTTCTTGGACGATTTTAGACGAAGTGGAAGACCTGATAATTCCTGCTGATTTAGTTGACGCTCTAAAATTAAAACCTGACGCAGAGGAATACTTTATGGGACTTAGTAAGTCCGTCAGGAAATTGTTGCTTTCCTGGCTGATATTTGCTAAACAAGCCAGTACCCGCCAAAAGCGGTTAAACGAAATACTGGAATCTGCCAGCTTAAAAATGAAGCCCAAACAGTTTAGATTGCCGATATATATAGATTTATTCCCTCAGTTTATAAATTATTTCTTTCTTATAAATTTTACTTTTTATTAATAATGATTAGCTAAGCAGGTGATTCATAATAGTTTGGCACGATATTTAAAGATGAATTAATAGCTTTTCTTAATAATTCAATTAATGATCTTAGGGGTATTGCCTTCTGAAGATTATTAACATCTAAAATTTCGCATGCAAAATAATTTTGAAAGTATTGTGAATGTAGGTAGCAGAACCTATCTCAATGCAAACGACATCGTAATGATGGTAGCCGAGATTAACTACACAACGTTATTTTTGTCCAATGGCAAGAAGCTTTTGGTGTCCTACCATTTAGGAAAACTGCATGAACGTTTGGTAAATTATCCTTCGTTTATTCGTCCTAATAGAAATACCATCATTAATACCAACCATTTGGAGGATTTCGGTATAGATTCTTTGAAAATTAATGGGCATTTTATAAAAGTGAGTAGAAGACGAAAAGATGCTATCCAGGATTCGTTAAGAATTGCTTAGGCTGATTACTTCTTAAACCTATACAAATACGGAGCTTTGTTGGCCGCACCGGTAAATTTCTTTTCAAGACGTTCCAATACATCCAAATCCAATATTTTCTTTTGGAAATTGTTTCTAGCAAATGCTTTGTCAAACACTGCTTCGTAAAGTTCTTGAACCTCCTTCATAGTAAAAGTTTCAGGCAATAGATTGAATCCAATGAGTTTTTGATCAAGGTTTTGACGAAGAGCCTCCAATGCATGGTTTACCATTTCGTTGTGGTCCATAATCATTTTGGGCAAATCTTTGATATTGTACCAAGCTATGGAATCATCAAAGCCAGTGGTTTTTGGACTTACTTTGTTGATGTCCACCAAGGCATAATATCCAATTGAAACAAATCTTTTTGTCAGCCAGGAAATGTCTGCTTCATCTATTCCTACATTTAGAAATTTTTCTCTCCCTATTTCATTGATATGTTCGATGAAGTCAAAATTTGTTCGATTGATTTCTCCAAATACCCTAAATTGCTCTAAATATATGTCGTTGATGCTGGTTCTTTCTTCTAAAATCCTTTTTGCCGCCGAATCTATGCTTTCATTTTGAAAAATAAATCCACCAGGAAGTGAATAGAGTGGCTTATTAAAACCCAGTTTAGGTACCAACACTTTTAATTCCTTGTTTTTATATCCAAATATGACGCTGTCGATAGAAAGTTGTTGAATTAGATTTTTTTCATCAAAAAGTTTCATGTTCTTTTTTCTTTGGTGTGTCCTTGAAAATATTTATTTACCGCTCTTAAAATATAATTATTCAAATATATAATAAAATTAAAATTTATTGTCTGAAAAATAGACAATAAATAAATCTTTTTCTACATTTGTTCAAAATTAGTATATTCAATTATTGAATTTTATATATTTTAATGAAAAAAGCTATAAAAATTATACTTTGGGTAATCCTTGGTATAGCCCTGATTCTTGGAGGCCTTTTCGCAGGATTCGTTTATAAAGTCAAAAATGGATTTCCTGTTTTTTATGAAACAGATATTCCCAAAATAGATTTTCCTGCCAATCAATCTGCTATTTTGTTATTCTCTAAAACTTCGGGCTTTCGTCACGGTGGTTCTATCGAAGCCTCGAAGAAAGTGTTCGCAGAGATGGCCAAGAAAAACAATTGGTTTTTGTATGAGACCGAAGACGGAGGCGTGTTTAATGCCGAACAATTGGCTAAATTACAAACAGTCATTTTCAACAACTCCACAGGCGAAGTGATCAACGATGAACAAAAGAAAGCACTTGAAAATTATGTAGAAAATGGTGGAAGTTTAATAGGGATTCATGGTGCGGGCGATAATTCTCACCACTGGCCTTGGTATGTTCAAAACCTGACTGGTGCAGAGTTTTCGCATCATTCTCTCAAAATGCCTTTCGAAACTACAGCAATTTTGACAGATAATCAAGCAGATAGTACTTTGGTTTTAGGTATAAATAAAGACTGGAAACGTGCCGATGAATGGTATGTTTTTCTAGAAAATCCCCGCCAAAAGGGTTTTGATATTTTGTATACTATCAATGGGGAGTCCATTGACCCTACGGCCAATATACCGCTCATTGCCCCAAACAAAAACTTCGGAATGGGCAAAGACCATCCGGTGGCTTGGCATAAAAACACAGGAAAAGGTAAGACATTCTATACTTCTATGGGTCATGATGAGACCGCTTGGAAAGATGAAAACTTTGTAAAACTCATTGAAAATGGGATTAAATGGGCCATTAAGGAGTAATAAGTTTTGAGTAGCGAGTAAGGAGTTGTGAGTTAAGTGCAGAGGGCAATGTTTTTTGATTTTGGTTTGGAATTTTAGTAGATGGTTTATTTGGAATTGAACAACGTTTTTGTTAACATATATTTTTGGAATCGATGAATGAAAAAAAATTAAAAGTAGCAGTAATTACGGGTGCAGCACGTGGTATTGGGCTAACCATTGCACAAAGATTCCATGCTGAAGGTTATCATAGCATTATTATTGACAATGACGAAACTACTCTGCAATCCTGTGAAGCAAGCCTAAAGGATCAAGAAAGATACGCTTTTTTTCTGTGTGATGTTTCTGATCCAAAGCAGGTAAAAAGCACTTTTGAATTAATTATAAATGAGTTTCCTACCATTGATGCTTTGATAAACAATGCAGGCATAGCAATTTTCAAACCCGCTCAAGAAGTAACTTTTGAAGATTGGACTGCGGTAATGAATACCAATCTCAATGGTACCTTTCTTTGTAGCCAAGCATGTTTGCCTGCTTTAATAGCTGCAAAAGGCAGTATAGTTAACATCGCCAGCATATCCGGCCTAAGAGCCAGCACTTTGAGAATAGCTTATGGAACAAGTAAGGCAGCCATTATGCACCTTACCAAACAACAAGCCGTGGAATATGGAAACATGGGCGTGAGAGCCAACGCCGTAGCCCCTGGACCAGTCGAAACCGAAATGGCCAAATTGGTACACAGTGCCGATATTCGAACCTCCTATGCAGATGCGATTCCATTGGCACGTTATGGCAGTACAGACGAGATTTCCAACATGGTTTATTTCTTGTGTAGTCCAGCTGCCAGTTATATCAATGGACAAATCATTGCAGCAGATGGCGGATTTGATGCCGCAGGAGTCGGTTTACCTAGTTTGAGAGTATAATTTTTTTCATTGGCCTTTAGCTGTAAGCTATTAGCCTCAAAAAACGAATCATAATGCCAGAAGCTATGGCTAATGGCTAAAAGCTAAAATATGAAAAAACACATTTGGCTCGCCATTATCGCCTCAGCCTTGGGCTTTTTTGTTGATTTGTACGACATCATCATTCTCAGTATTGTCCGTTCCAAAAGTCTCTTGGAATTGGGAATTCCCGAATCAGAGCTACTTTCTAAAGGCGTTTCTCTGATCAATGTCCAAATGGTGGGCATGTTGATAGGCGGCTTTGTATGGGGAATTATTGGTGATAAACTGGGTAGGTTGTCTGTACTTTTTGGATCTATTATTTTGTACTCGTCGGCGACTTTTGCCAATGCCTACGCCCCAAATTTTGAAATTTATTTATTACTACGGTTTCTGGCTGGTGTAGGTTTAGCCGGAGAACTTGGAGCAGCCATAACCTTGGTGACCGAACAAATGCCTCAAAAATACAGAGGTATTGGGCCTGCCATCATAGGCGGTTGTGGTATGTTGGGGGCCATTGTTGGTGCTTATATTGGTGGAAAATACTCTTGGCAGTTTACATACCAACTTGGTGGAGGACTTGGTTTTCTGCTGCTGATTTTACGATTAGGCGTTTTGGAATCAGGGCTTTTTAACCAAATGAAAGACAAGACTTCCAATAAAGGAGATTTACGGCTATTGTTTAAAAACAAAGATTGCATCATTAAATACATCAGTATCTGTGTCTTGGGTTTTCCTGTTTGGTATGTCAATGGCGTGGTGATGACCTTTACGCCTGAAATTGCCAAAGCTTGGGGAATGAATCCCATGCCTTCGGTTTCCGCTGTATTTACCTATTATTTTATTGGCCTTACTTTCGGAGATTTGACAGGCGGATTTGTGAGTCAGCTCCTAAAAAGTCGTAAGAAAGCCATTCTACTGTATTTATCTATGTATGCAGTCGGGGCGGTTGTTTTCTTTGCAGTGGGCAACAAATCTTTGACCTTGTATTATGGATTGCTACTTTTCTTAGGCTTCTGTGTGGGGTATTCTATCGTGCTATTGACCTTAGCAGCAGAACAGTATGGAACCAACATCAGAGCCACCGTTACGACTTCTTCACTGAATATTCTTAGAGCTACCGTAATTCCTCAGACCTTATTGTTTGGTTTTTTGAACCCCTACATAGGAACAGTAAACTCGGCCATGGTGGTGGGCGTTGTGGCTATTGTATTGGCTTTCTGGGGATTAAGAAATTTAGAAGAAACTTTTCATAAGGATCTGAATTATATGGAGGAGTTGTGAGGTACGAATTGGGAACTGGGAATTAGGAATTGGGAATTGGGAATTGGGAATTGGGAATTAAGAGGTACGAATTGGGAATTGGGAGGTACGAATAACGAATATCCAATAACGAATAACCAATAACGAATTACCAATAACCAATAACGAATTACGAATAACGAATAACGAATTACCAATAACGAATAACGAATAACGAATTACCAATAACGAATTACCAATAACGAATAACGAATAACGAATAACGAATAACCAATAACGAATAACTAATAACCAATATCCAATAACGAATTATTCAGTTCGTATGGTGCGACATTTCTCCATGTGGGAGTTTAAATAGAAAATCAATTAATCAATTTTACATATATGAAAAAACAAGGTTTAAACATAGTAAAGCAGATCTTCATGACTGTTTTTATGTTGTTTACTGTCAACACGCTGCTTGCACAAACCAAAATCAATGTTTTGGTATTTAGCAAAACAGCAGCGTTCAGACATCAATCTATTGAAGCCGGAAAAACTGCTTTGGCTAAAATGGCCAAAGAAAAAGGCTTTGGAGTAAGTTTTACCGAAGATGCAGCTCAGTTTACTGAATTGAATCTAAAGAAATTCAATACAGTAATTTTCTTGAATACCACCGGTGATATTCTTAATAATGAACAACAGAGTGCTTTTGAACGCTATATTCAAGCAGGTGGAGGTTATGTGGGTATTCACGCCGCTACTGATACCGAATACGAATGGCCGTGGTACAATCAACTGGCAGGTGCTTGGTTTCTAGATCACCCCATGCCTAATAATGTTCAAAAAGGAAGGTTTTATGTCACCCAAAAGAACGAATTCACTGCGGGTATGCCAGACTCTTTTGAGCGTTCTGACGAATTTTATGCCTTCAAAGATATCTCTCCAAAAATCAATGTGGTCCTTAAAATAGATGAAAAAAGCTATACCGGCGGTAAAAATGGCGACAATCACCCCATGAGCTGGTACCAAGAATTTCAAGGCGGACGCTCATTTTATACGGCCATGGGTCATACCGAAGAAACCTTTGCCGAACCACTATTTTTGAACCATTTATACGCAGGTATCAAATATACCAGTGGCGGAGATGCTCCTAAGCCGCTCGATTTTTCTAAAGCTCGTCCAGAGGAAAACCGCTTTACAAAAGTAGTACTCGAAGAAAAATTAGACGAACCCGTTGAACTGAGTGTATTGGACAAAGACCGTGTCCTTTTCATCCAAAGAAAAGGTGAGGTAAGACTTTACAATGGCAAAACCAAGACCCTAAAAACCATCACTAAACTTCCAGTTAGTCTGAAATATGTGAGCAAAGACGGAAAAGAAGCTGTGGCGGAAGATGGACTTTTGGGATTAAATAAAGACCCAAAATTTGCCCAAAATCAGTGGATTTACCTGTATTATTCTTCTACCAAAGGTTCTTACAATGTACTTTCAAGATTTACCATGAAAGGCGATAAGCTGCTTTTAGATTCAGAAAAAGAACTATTAAAAGTAGAAACCCAACGTGAGGAATGTTGCCACACTGGTGGATCGATAGATTGGGACAAGCAAGGAAATTTATACCTTTCTACAGGCGACAATACCAATCCACATGCATCTAACGGCTATAGTCCTAGTGACGAACGCCCGGGCAGAAGTCCGTGGGATGCTCAGAAATCTTCGGCCAATACGAATGATTTGCGTGGTAAAATACTCAGAATCAAGCCAAATGCTGACGGTACCTACACCATACCTGAAGGAAACTTGTTTGCGAAAGGTGCAGAAAAAACACGTCCTGAGATCTACACCATGGGACACCGCAATCCTTACAGAATATCTGTAGATCCTAAAAACAGTAAACTGTATTGGGGTGATGTTGGCCCTGATGCTTCTAAAGCAGATCCAAGCCGTGGTGCTGCAGGTACTTGTGAGTTTGGCCAAGCTCCATCCGCTGGGAATTACGGTTGGCCGCATTTTGTGGGTGACAACAGTCCTTATACCAAATTTGATTTTGCCACCAATACTTCTGGCGACAAATGGGACTATCTCAAGCCTATCAACACATCGCCGAATAATACCGGTTTGACCCAGTTACCGCCTGCAAAAGGTGCTATGATTTGGTACACTTATGGCAACAGCCAAGAGTTTCCTCAGGTGGGTGCAGGTGGATGCAATCCCATGGCAGGGCCTGTTTACTACAAAGATATGTTTAATACAGCTTCTAGGGCTTTCCCGAAATATTATGACGGTAAGTTTTTTGCCTACGAATGGATGCGTGGTTGGGTAATGGCCGTGAGTTTTGACAAAGACGGCAACTACGCTTCGATGGAGCGATTTATGCCCAGCTACAAATTCAGTAACCCCATGGATATGGAGTTTGCAGAAAATGGCGACTTGTATATGCTGGAATACGGATCGGGATGGTTTACGGCCAATGATGATGCACGTTTGATACGTATAGAATACAATGGTTTCAATCGCAAGCCGCAAATACAAATGGCTGCTAATCAAATGGGTGGAGCGGTACCTTTTAACCTTAAGTTGACCTCAAAAGGTACTTTCGATGCAGACAATGACCTCCTGAAATATACTTGGAAGATTACCTCTAAAGAGGGTTTTGTAAAAGTAATCACTACACCTGATGCCAATTTGACGCTCAGCAAAATGGGTTCATACAAAGTGGTATTGACCGTAAACGACGGCAAAGGCGGTATCAATAGCCAAGCCATGGAAATAACCGCAGGTAACGAGCCTCCGATGTTAAGCCTTGAAATGCCCATGAGCAACAAGACTTTTTATGTGGCCAATAAATCGTTTCCTTACGAAATAAAGGTAAAAGACAAAGAAGACGGCACTTTAGAAAACGGTATAGAGCCTGATCAAGTAGCTGTGAATATTGATTATTTGGCTGAAGGCTTCGACAAGAACATGATCGCCATGGGACACCGTTCGGCAGATGCAAGTGCGGCTTTTGCAACAGGCAAAAAACTGATTGAGGCCAGCGACTGTATGGCCTGCCACAGCAAAGAGAAAAAATCTATCGGGCCTAGCTACCGCGATGTTTCTAACAAATACAAGGGCGATGCCACGGCTTTAGAGAAACTTACCAAGAAAATAATCTCTGGCGGAAGTGGGGTATGGGGAGAAACGGCCATGGCGGGTCACCCGCAATTGTCCACAGCCGATGCTTCAGAAATGGTGAAGTATATTTTGAACATATCCAACGAAAAACCGAAATCTTCTCTGCCAGTAAAAGGTTCGTTTACTACCAAAGCTCCTGCAAGCGATAAAAACAAAGGCGTATTTATAGTGCGTGCGGCTTATGAAGACCAAGGTTCTAATGGCCTACCTTCTTTGAAATCTGAGCAGACCTTTGTTTTGAGGAATTCTAAAATCGATGCCCACGGATTCGATGAATATGTGGATATCAACAAAATGGCTTTCGGAGGAAACAACCTGGCTATACCAGCCAAGTCAGGCGGATATATGGCCATTAAACAAATTGATTTGAGTGGTTTGAAAGAACTCATTGTATTGGCCACGGCTCCAAAGCCACAGTTGAATGCGGTAGGTGGCAAAGTGGAGTTGCGTTTGGGTAGTCCAAAAGGGCAGCTTATTGGCGAATCTACGTTCTTAGAGCCTAGCGAGAAAATGGACTTTACGCCAAAAGTGCTTAAGGTTCCGATGAACTTGTCTGGTATTTCTACAGATAAACTACAAGACGTATATGCCGTATTTGTAAACCCAAAAGCGGAGGGTTCACTCATGGTGGTGATGGGCTTGGAATTTACATTGGCCAACGAAGGTACGCCGGCAGTAGAAGCTCCAAAATCGGTTTCATCCAATGCGGATTACTTTGTGGGTAAATGGGCTACCAAGTTTATCGGTACGCCAGGTGGCGATGCGGCGATGGATTTCATACTCGAACGAAACAATGGTGTACTTATAGGGAAAATAGTTTCGCCACAAGGCACGCAAGCTTTTGACAAAGTGGAGGAAACAGACCCCGAAAACATCAAAGTATTTTTCCAAGCCAACGGAATGTCCATCAACGTAGGTATACAAAAAGAAGATGCTGACAATTTCAAAGGTAAGCTGATGGGCATGTTTGAAGTGAAAGGAGCGAGGGTGAAGTGAGTTAGGAATTAGGAATTAGGAATTAGGAATTAGGAATTGGGAATTAGGAATTACGAATTACGAATTACGAAATACGAATTACGAATTGCGAAGTTCGAATTGGGAATTGCGAGGTTTTAATTACGAATTACGAATTACGAATTGCGAGGTTTTAATTACGAATTACGAGGTTCGAATTACGAGGTTCGAAATACGAAGTTTGAATTACGAATTTGGATTATTGATTGGGTGGGGTTTTGTTTTAGATTTACGATTTTTGGATTTAATTTTAATAAACAAAAGTGGCGACTTAACGCATTAACAAATGAAAAAAATAAGTGTAATTTTATTCGCATTGATTTTGGGATTGGCTACCAAAGGTTTTTCACAGACCTCTAGCAACTTCTTTGAAGGCAAATGGACGGTTTTGGTAAAAGGAACTCCTGAAGGAGATGCTGCCATACCGATGCGTTTTGAAACCAAAGAAGGGAAACTTAAAGGCTATTTCACAGCCAAGGGAGAGCAAACCGAAACCGAAATGACCTCTGCCGAAGCAAAAGGCGACGAATTGATTTTGGCTTTTACCATTTCAGGCTATGACATCAATTTGGTGATCACCAAGAAAGATGATGACCATGGATCAGGCAAGCTCATGGACATGTTTGACGTGGAAGCAACAAGAGTGAAGTAAAGCACCTTTTTAAAAAAAATATGGCCTGCAAATCATCATGTATTTGCAGGCCTTTTTTTTTATTCAATTATCTGATGGTTTATTCCACAAAATCTCTGTGTACCTCTGTGAAAAACTCCGTGTCCTCTGTGGTTAAAAAAGGCAATGTGATAATGAGGCAGTGTGCTAATTAGCAAATTGTTACTCAATTATACCACAAAGTTTCACTAAGGAGACACAAAGGTTCACAAAGAACGCTGTGGACCTCTGTGCAAAACTCCGTGCCCACTGTGGTTAAAAAAGGCAATGTACTAATTAGCAAATTGTTACTCAATTATTCCATGAAGTTTCACTAAGGAGACACAAAGGTTCACAAAGAACGCTGTGTACCTCTGTGCAAAACTCCGTGTCCTCAGTGGTAAAAAAGGAATAAAGGCACTAAGGCATAAAGGCACTAAGACATAATTAAAAATTTGTCTTTGTGAAAATCTGTGCATTCTTTGTGAACCTTTGTGAAATAGCTTTAATAGTTAAAATTTTTATAAGCCTAGTAACCTCTCGATAGTTATCGGGACCACCAGTAACCAATAAACCAATAACCAATATACCAGTAATCAATCAACCAGTAACTAATCAACCAGTAACTATTCCACAAGTAACCAATAAACCAGTAACTAATACACTAATAACCAATAACCAATCAACCAATAACCAATCGAATAAACCTCTAATTCTCAACAATTTCCCGTTTTTTTGGTTTATGTATTTTAAAACAAACGCCGATGGCTTTGATTAAGGTCATTTTTTTCTGAAAGCATATATCTCAAACACCTTATAATATGTCAGTTCCAAAGTTTGATGCTGTTTTGGATAAGATTGTTCAGGAAATTCCGCAGCCGGAGATAATCTCCACCCAAGATGTTTTTCATGACTTGATGAGTTGTGTCTTGGAGCAGCAAATCCATTATCGCAGCACCAAGAAAATATTTCAGAAAATGCTGAATACGGCAGGTATCGAAAGGCTAAGCCCTTCAAACTTTCCGATATTAGAGGAAAAGGCCTTAAAGGCAGATGCCAAGCTTTCTATGGGCAAATACGAAACCCTGCTAAGTATACTGGATTTTTGGGAAAGACACCACATGGATTGGTTTGCCATGCACGACAATGAGGTAAGAAACCACCTGTCGCAAATAAAAGGCATAGGCAAATGGACCGTGGACATGATTCTGCTCTATACTTTGCAACGCCCAGATGTTTTTCCTTATGACGATTTTCATTTAAAGCAAATCATGACCAGCCTATATGGGCTCGACCCTAAGGTAAAGCTAAAAGCCAGCATGATAAAAATCTCCGAAAAGTGGAGCAATCAAAAGTCTTTGGCGGTGCTGTATCTCTTGGATTGGAAAAAATATCAAAAACTTGCATGACCAGAACCATTTGCCCAAAGTGTAACAGGTCTTTGAGAAACAAAACACAGATGGTTAATTTGTTAATTCGTTAATGTGCTAATTGCTTGTCAATTATACCACGAAGTTTCACTAAGGTGACACAAAGGTTCACAAAGAACGCTGTGGCCTCTGTGCAAAACTCCGTGCCCTCTGTGGTTAAAAAAGGCAATGTGATAATGTGGCAATGTGCTAATTAGCAAATTGTTACTCAATTATTCCACAAAGTTTCACTAAGGAGACACAAAAGTTCACAAAGAACGCTGTGGCCTCTGTGCAAAACTCCGTGTCCTCTGTGGTAAAAAAGGCAATGTGATAATGTGGCAATGTGCTAATTAGCAAATTGTTACTCAATTATTCCACAAAGTTTCACTAAGGAGACACAAAAGTTCACAAAGAACGCTGTGGCCTCTGTGCAAAACTCCGTGTCCTCTGTGGTAAAAAAGGCAATGTGATAATGTGGCAATGTGCTAATTAGCAAATTGTTACTCAATTATTCCACAAAGTTTCACTAAGGAGACACAAAAGTTCACAAAGAACGCTGTGGCCTCTGTGCAAAACTCCGTGTCCTCTGTGGTAAAAAAGGCAATGTGATAATGTGGCAATGTGCTAATTAGCAAATTGTTACTCAATTATTCCACAAAGTTTCACTAAGGAGACACAAAAGTTCACAAAGAACGCTGTGGCCTCTGTGCAAAACTCCGTGTCCTCTGTGGTAAAAAAGGCAATGTGATAATGTGGCAATGTGCTAATTAGCAAATTGTTACTCAATTATTCCACAAAGTTTCACTAAGGAGACACAAAAGTTCACAAAGAACGCTGTGGCCTCTGTGCAAAACTCCGTGTCCTCTGTGGTAAAAAAGGCAATGTGATAATGTGGCAATGTGCTAATTAGCAAATTGTTACTCAATTATTCCACAAAGTTTCACTAAGGAGACACAAAAGTTCACAAAGAACGCTGTGGCCTCTGTGCAAAACTCCGTGTCCTCTGTGGTAAAAAAGGCAATGTGATAATGTGGCAATGTGCTAATTAGCAAATTGTTACTCAATTATTCCACAAAGTTTCACTAAGGAGACACAAAAGTTCACAAAGAACGCTGTGGCCTCTGTGCAAAACTCCGTGTCCTCTGTGGTAAAAAAGGCAATGTGATAATGTGGCAATGTGCTAATTAGCAAATTGTTACTCAATTATTCCACAAAGTTTCACTAAGGAGACACAAAAGTTCACAAAGAACGCTGTGGCCTCTGTGCAAAACTCCGTGTCCTCTGTGGTAAAAAAGGCAATGTGATAATGTGGCAATGTGCTAATTAGCAAATTGTTACTCAATTATTCCACAAAGTTTCACTAAGGAGACACAAAAGTTCACAAAGAACGCTGTGGCCTCTGTGCAAAACTCCGTGTCCTCTGTGGTAAAAAAGGCAATGTGATAATGTGGCAATGTGCTAATTAGCAAATTGTTACTCAATTATTCCACAAAGTTTCACTAAGGAGACACAAAAGTTCACAAAGAACGCTGTGGCCTCTGTGCAAAACTCCGTGTCCTCTGTGGTAAAAAAGGCAATGTGATAATGTGGCAATGTGCTAATTAGCAAATTGTTACTCAATTATTCCACAAAGTT
>NZ_RJUD01000026.1 GCF_024343675.1 Lacihabitans sp. CS3-21 | reverse complement strand
ATTTCAACAAAAAAATCACCCATGAGATTAACCCTGCTTGCCCTTTTCTCACTTTTAACCACTATCTCCCGCCAAAAAAGCCCGAAATATGATACCATTATCAAAAATAGATTGGTGTATGATGGCAATGGAAAAGCCCCTTTTAAGGCCGATATTGGTATCAAAAACGACACGATAGCACTTATATAAGAAGTTTAGTCACAATCCTACCCCACCCTCAAAAAAGGCTTCAAATTTGGAGGATTTAGTTCAAAACGGCTTTTCTCTTCTAATAAGTCGTAGCCACGTTGCATTCTAAGCCAAAAATCGGCATTTCCACCAAAAACAGCTTCGATTCTCAAAGCTATATTTGGAGTAATCGATCCTGAGCCATTTAATATTTTTGAAAGTGTAACTCTTGAAACTTGTAACAAATTTGCAGCTTCGCTTACCGATAATTCTGCTGGTTGGAGAATGTCCTCCCTCAAAATTATTCCTGGATGAATGTTTGTTTTTTTATGTCGTTCCATTTTGTAAATTATTAATGATAGTCAACCAAATCTACCTCAGTTGCTTCCCGAGTATTATTGTCAAATTTGAAAATTATTCTCCAATTCCCAGTAATTTGCATTGCCCAGAATCCTTTCAAATTACCCTTCAATGGATGTGGTTTTAAAAAAGTTAAATTCTCTAAATCGCCAGGTACTTTTTCTAAATAATCGATTAAATTGAGCACTCTTTCTATTTTGGCCATCATTTTAGAAGGTAATTTACTTTTATCACCTTTTGTCCAATAATGCTTTAAGCCTTTATGCTGAATGGATTTAATCATAAATTTAATACTTGCTGTAAAGATATAGTTTACACTTTTCATTTTCAAAATTTCAATCACTTATTTACCACGGAGTATCACAGCGACTTAATTATCAGCTTTTAAACCTGCTGCGGCTTTCTATTTAGTCTTTGCGATAAAAAATCAAATTCCCCTTACCTTAAGGTTTAAATCTAAGCTAGAAACCATTTTTTTATTAATTTCAACAAAAAAATCACCCATGAGATTAACCCTGCTTGCCCTTTTCTCACTTTTAACCACTATCTCCTGCCAAAAAAGCCCAAAATACGATACGATTATCAAAAATGGTATGGTGTATGACGGCAATGGAAAAGCCCCTTTTATGGCCGATATTGGTATCAAAAACGATACGATAGCGTTTATTGGGGATTTGTCCAGCGAAACGGCAAGCTTGGAAACGATTGATGCCAAAGGCTTGGCGGTGGCTCCAGGTTTTGTAAATATGCTAAGTTGGGCTACCGAGAGTTTGATACACGACGGTCGCTCCATGAGTGACATTATGCAAGGCATTACGCTCGAAGTCATGGGCGAGGGCGATTCCATGGGTCCGTTGACGGATTCCATGAGGATTTATGCCGAAAAATCTCAAGGAGACATCAAATACAAAATTGAATGGAAGACATTGGGAGGATATCTCGATTATCTGCAAAAAAGAGGTGTCTCCACCAATGTGGCCTCGTTTGTAGGTGCCTCCACCGTTAGGGCCATGGAATTGGGCTATGCCAACCGAAAACCGAACGCTGAGGAATTACAACGCATGAAAAAACATGTGGAAACTGCGATGCAAGAAGGTGCCATGGGTTTGGCATCGGCATTGATTTATACGCCCGGAACTTATGCAGAAACACCAGAATTGATTGAACTTTCTAAAGTGGTGGCTCAATATGAGGGCATGTACATTTCGCATTTGAGAAGTGAGGGAAATCAACTCGAAAAAGCTGTTGATGAACTCATTGGCATAGCCAAAGCGGCCAATATCCATGCCGAAATATATCATCTAAAAGCTGGGGGAAAGACCAATTGGCATAAAATAGACAAGGTAATCGCCAAGATAGACAGTGCGAGAAAAGCAGGATTAAACATCACCACCGACATGTATAATTATGTAGCTGGAGCCACAGGACTCGATGCTGCCATGCCGCCATGGGTGCAAGAGGGTGGTTTTGACCAATGGAGAAAGCGACTGCAATCGCCGGCCGCAAGGCAAAAAGTGGCCAAAGAAATGAGTACGCCTCAAGGAAATTGGGAGAATCTCTGCCTAGCCGCAGGACCCGACAAAACACTTTTGATTGGCTTCAAAACCGATTCTCTAAGAAAATATATTGGCAAAACACTGGCCGAAGTGGCAGCTGTAAAAAAGAAAACTTGGCAAGAAGCAGCCATGGAACTGGTGGTTTCGGATGGCTCGAGGGTAGATGTAGTGTATTTCTTGATGAGCGAAGAAAATGTAAAAAAGCAAATCAAGCTGCCCTACATGAGTTTTTGTTCGGATGCCGGTTCGATGGCCCCAGAAGGTGTATTTCTGAAAGCCAGTCAACATCCAAGAGCTTACGGAAACTTTGCTCGATTACTCGGAAAATATGTGCGAGATGAAAAAGTAATTAGCTTGGAAGAAGCTATCAGAAAGCTTACTTCGCTCCCATGCGATAATCTCAAAATCAAGAAAAGAGGTCGTTTGGAGGTCGGAAATTACGCAGATGTCGTCATCTTTGACCCGATGAAAATACAAGACAAAGCCACTTTCGAAAAGCCGCACCAACTTTCAGATGGCATGATGCATGTTTTTGTCAATGGAACACAGGTGGTAAAGAATGGCCAACACACCAACAAAAAGCCAGGTAGATTTGTCAAAGGGCCGGGTTGGAAGGAGAAAGTTTAAGCAATACTTTATCTTGTAAATTATCAACAACTTATGAATAACGAATTATTCCACAAAGGTTCACAAAGGTTTCACAAAGGCACACAAATTTTTAGACGTTATAATCAAATGAAGAACCTTTTCTGAAGACAAAAGATGCCTTTGTGAAACTTTGTGCCTTGTCTTTGTGGAACTTTGTGTAACAAAAAAACAACCAATTTTTCTCAAAAAAGACCCAAAATTACTTCTCAACTAATATTGTAACCAAAAAACCTCATAAAACTCCTTTTAAAAAAATCAAAAATTAACCCTTGATTTTTTCGTGATATTTGCCTAATAATTAAGTCAATAGCGTATGAAAGCATGCGTTTACTATAAATATGGTAATTCTGAAGTACTCGAAATAAGGGAAATAGAAAAACCTCAACCAAAAGCAGATGAGATATTGGTAAAAGTGCGGGCTACAACCGTAAACCGGACAGATTGTGCCATGTTAAAATCCAAACCTTATATTATGCGGTTGTTTACTGGCATCTTTAAACCTAATAATCCTATATTGGGGACAGATTTTGCTGGAGTAATCGAAGAAATCGGAAAAGAAATCAAAGACCACAAAATTGGCGACCGCGTCTTTGGATTCAACGATTTGGGCGTAAGTTCTCACGCCGAATATTTATGTATTTCAAAGAAAAAAGAATGGGCAAAAATACCTAAAAATGTGGCTTTTGAACATGCTGCTGCAAGTCTGGAAGGAGCTCATTATGCCATCAATTTCATAAATAAGGTAAAAATACGACCTGACCAAGAAGTCTTGGTTTTTGGAGCATCAGGAGCCATTGGTTCAGCCATGGTGCAAATTTTGAAATCATTGAGCGTAAAAATTACGGCTGTTGGAAATGCTAGAAGCACAAAGAAATTACAGGAAATGGGCTTCGAAAAAGTCCTGGATTACGAGAAAGAAGACTTCAGAAAATTGGAAGAGAAGTTTGATTTTGTTTTTGATACAGTTGGCAAATCTTCCTTTTTCAAAACAAAACATTTATTAAAACCAAATGGCGTTTATATCTCATCGGAATTGGGCTATATGGCCCAAAATATTTTCTTACCAGTGCTCACCATTTTCTCTGACAAAAAAGTCAAATTCCCCATTCCTTTTGACATCAATGCTTCTATTCAACTCATTTCCAAACTCTTGGAAAATAATGAATTTGAGCCATTTATAGACAAAACCTATTCAATATTCCAAATAAGAGATGCCTTTGATTATGCGGATTCCGGTAAAAAAACAGGAAACTTGGTAGTTTGTTTTCCATGAAAAAATGTGTAAATTGCTTTTATAAAAGTCAATTTAATGGATCCGAAAAATATTAAAAAAGAATATTCGAACGGCGATATAACCGTAGTTTGGCAATCTTCTTTGTGCATACATTCAGCTGTATGTGTCAAAAATCTACCTAAAGTATTTCAGCCTAAGACCTCCCCTTGGGTAAAAATGGAGGGTGCAAGCAGTCAAGAAATCGTAGATGCAGTAAAAAAATGCCCTAGTGGAGCTTTGAGCATAAAAGCAAAATGAGTTTAAATTTAGCTTTTAAGGTAAAGAAGCCTTTGGACACGATTTTTGAGTATTTGACGGATATGGACAAATTTGTTTCTATTCATCCAGTGATTGATAAAATTGAGCCTCTTTCCAATAACAATTTTTTGGTACATGAAACGCTCAAATTTGGATTTATTCCAGTTTCATTCAGATATCAGTTTTTTTTAAATATGAATCTATTGGAAAAGACCGTAGAAATGAATGCTACTGTAATGAAATTCACTAAAATTAAAATGGTTTTCGTCTTAAAATCTGAGGGACATTCCACAAAGGTTACAGAAACTATCCTTTTCAAAAGTATTTTCCCAATAAAGTGGATTATGATTAAAATATTCAAAAAACAACACACAATGCTTTTTGCTAATATGAACTTGTAGGCATTTTAAACACAATCAATGTACTTTTTCCAAGATATTTTAGTTAAAAAGTAGAAGTGACAGGTATTAAACCACGTTAAAAAATTTAAACAATCTTACTAAAACCAAGGTTTAAAATATGTTAAATAATAAAACCTCCTTAAATAATACAATTCGACAATCATATGAAACACATTTTTTCATTTCTAATCCTAAGTACTTTTATCTTCATTTTGGCTTGTGAAAAAGAAGAAGCTGAGTGTCAAAAAATAACATTTTACAAAGATGCTGATGGAGATGGCCTTGGGAATAAATCTGAAAGTATTTCAATATGCGATCAACCTACAGGTTATGTAAGCAATTCAAATGATACTGATGATGTACCAAAAACTACTCAAATCAGCGAAATCCCAACCAAAGGGGTTTCTTCCCCAAATTCCTATCCAGGAATGCAGTTGGTATGGGCAGATGAATTTGATGGAAATAGCTTGGACGAAAAAAACTGGAATTATGAAATCGGTGATGGCTGCCCGACACTCTGTGGTTGGGGAAATAACGAACTTCAATACTACAAAAAGGAAAATACAACTGTGAAAGACGGCTATTTAATGATTGAAGCCAAAAGTGAAATTGCAGGTTCAAAATCTTATTCTTCTTCAAGAATTAACACGCAAAATAAGTTTAATTTTAAATATGGAAGAGTGGATATCAGAGCTGCCATCCCTAATACTAAAGGCTTGTGGTCAGCACTTTGGATGCTCGGAAAGAACTTTCCAACTGTAGGTTGGCCAAAATGTGGTGAGATAGACATTATGGAGGTAGTGGGTGGTTTTGAAACCGACAATACCGTGCTCGGAACGGTACATTGGGACAACAACAATACACACGCCGAATATGGCGGGAAGTTGGCTGTTAACGGGTTTACGTTAAAAGAAGCCTTTCATGTTTATTCGATAGTTTGGGACGAGAAAAAAATTACTTGGTATGTAGATAATGTTCAATTTCATGTAATCGATGTAACTCCCTCTGGTCTAAGTGAACTACGAGAAGAGTTTTTCTTGATTTTCAACGTTGCTGTAGGAGGGAATTTATCTGGAAATCCTGACGGATTTACCAAACTTCCACAAAAAATGATCGTGGATTATGTGCGGGTGTTTAAATGAAATTAAGGGCAAAAAGATTGGCTCAATTTGCCCAATTTCAATAGTTTTATTTTATTTTTAAAAACTTAATATTCAAGTTTTTCTCAATAACTCTGATGATTTTCAGTTCCTCTGAATTCACAAAAGCGATAGAAATCCCTCTTTTACCAGCTCTGGCAGTACGGCCGCTTCGGTGCGTGTAGTATTCTATTTGGTCAGGTAATTGATAGTGGACTACATAACTAAGTCCTTCAATATCAATACCTCTGGCTGAAATGTCTGTAGCTACCAACACTTGTATTTTCTTATTTTTAAAGGCCCTCATTACTTTATCACGGTCTCTTTGTTCCAAATCTCCGTGGATGGCATCAGCAAGAATTTCCTTTGCTTTTAGTCGCTTGGCTACCATTTGGGCGTCGTCTCTGGTTCTACAAAAAACTATTCCTCTAGCCGCACCTTGTGATTCTAAAAATTTCAAAACGAAGTCGAACTTTTCCTTGGCTTCACATATGAAAAACTGATGCTCTATTTTGCGATTGACCACTTCAAGTTTGCTCACGGTTACTTTATGCACATCGGGAGCCATATACTTTTCTGTAAGTTTTTTCAGCGATTCAGGAATTGTAGCCGTAAACAGCCACTTAATATTCTCAGGATGAATCTGACTGATAATTCCGTCGATGGCTTCCTTGAATCCCATGCTGAGCATCTCGTCCGCTTCGTCCAAAACTATGGTTTTTACTTTACTGATATCCAATGCCTTACGCTCCAATAAATCTATTAATCTACCTGGTGTAGCTACTACAACTTGCGTTGGACGCTGCAACCTAGCTATCTGAATATCAATCTTTTCACCTCCATAAACCGCCTCTGCAAATACTTTTTCAGAGTACTTGGTCATTTTAAAAATCTGCTTGGCAATTTGCTGACAGAGTTCTCTTGTGGGAGACAAAACCAATACCTGTATCTCTTTAATTTTGGGATTGAGTCTTTGCAAAAGTGGAATACCAAATGCCACGGTTTTACCAGTACCGGTCTGAGCTTGGCCAATAAAGTCGGTATTGTTTTTTAATAAATAGGGAATTACAAGTTGCTGTATTTCAGAGGGTTTTATGATTTTGTTTTCTTCTAGTGCCTTTACAAGATTTTCGTTTACGCCTAGTTGATTGAAGTTTTCCAAAGCTAATTTCTTTTAAATTGAAATACAAAGGTAGGCAAATATTTGCAAAGGCATTTTCATTAGGCTGAATCGAATATTTTTGAACTAATTTTTGCTTTTTGTAATCAAAAATTTAGTTAATACAAAAGTTTTATAAATAGT
Source organism: Lacihabitans sp. CS3-21 (assembly GCF_024343675.1). Taxonomy (GTDB): domain Bacteria; phylum Bacteroidota; class Bacteroidia; order Cytophagales; family Spirosomataceae; genus Leadbetterella. The sequence goes on along the minus strand of NZ_RJUD01000026.1, from coordinate 23,304 downwards.
TTTTCAAAGCAATGGCCATTAAGAACTGCAAGAAAGCATGGAGCAGCCTATTTTTTCTCTAGCCCAATCTGGTCTTTTAGCATACCATTTCTGATATTGTTCTTGCTCATCATAAGGTTTTTGTAAGAGTAAATAAAACTCTTCAATAAGTCCATAATTTCCACTATCGGCCTCATCTATGGCCAATTGAGCCATATAATTTCTCAAAACATATTTCGGGTTTAACGAATTCATCCAAACTTTTCTTTCATTATCTGTTTTGGTTTCATTTCTTAATAATGCTAAATATTTTTCGAACCATATTAGCCAATTATTTTTAATAGGCTCAGTGATTTCCTCTAAATTGTAAAATGCATATTCTACTTTTTCCAATGCTTTTTCTGGAGAATCTATTTTTTCTAAATTTGCCAATTCTCTGTAAAATATGGTCATGTCGGTTTCCACACTTTCTAAATTCCTCATCAGCGTATCTTGAAAATCAGCATCATATTCTGCCTCAATTCCCAATTTAGATTGCAGCATTTTTTGGTATTTGCTTGTAAAATATTCAGAAAAATTATCCAAAATACCTTGTAGAGCCGGCAAATCATCAATTAAAGTATATAATGCATTTGCCAATTGAACCAAATTCCAAAAAACTATATCTGGCTGATTTCCAAACCTATACCTTCTTCCATTTGCATCAGTAGTATTTGGAGTCCAGTTGTTGTCAAAATTCTCCAACCAACCATAGGGGCCAAAATCTATCGTCAAACCTAAGATAGACATGTTGTCGGTGTTCATTACGCCATGCACAAAACCTACTCGCTGCCACTCAATTACCATGTCGAGTGTACGCTCTCCTACTTTTTTGTAAAATTGAAGGTACTTTTCTTTCCCTTCTGAGCTTATTTCTGGAAAGAAGTGTTTTATGGTATAATCAGTCAATTTTTTAAGATTTCCATGGTCTTTCCTTGCCGCAAATAGTTCGAAATTGCCGAAACGTATAAAAGAAGGAGCTACCCGGCAAACAATGGCACCTTTTTCATAAGCTGGATTTCCATTATAAAGCACATCTCTTAATACTTGATCGCCTGTCAGGACCAATGACAATGACCTTGTAGTGGGAACACCCAAATAGTGCATTGCCTCGCTGCACAAATGCTCTCGAATAGATGAACGCAAAACAGCAAAACCATCGGCGTTTCTTGAATAAGGCGTTGGACCAGCTCCTTTTAATTGCAAAGTCCAATGTTTGCTTTCATTTTCCAATTCAAACAAATTAATGGCTCTCCCATCGCCTAATTGTCCTGCCCAATTTCCAAACTGATGTCCTGCATAACACATTGCATAAGGATTAGTACCTTCATAAACACCTGCACCGGAAACTATTTTTAAAAACTCTTCAGAATCCGCGTATTCTTTTAGCCCAATTTCATTTGCAAATTCCCCTGAAAAATGAATGAGCTTAGGATTACTTGGAGTTTTAGGTCTTACAAAAGAAAAAAATGAATTATAAACCTGGCGGGGTGAATTAGACAAGTCTTTGTCAGCGTCCAATTCTTTATTGAAAGTATCCTTAATATTGATTTTCATAAATTTTAATTGATCCAAATTTGAGTATTAATTTCAAGACGATTGAATCTAATTTTCAAACTGAAATATTTGTGATTTGGTTTGTTATGTAATGACAATTTCTAAATAAGACAATAAAAATGCTGTAATAAAAAAGTAAAAATTTACTTATTCAATTTCGAGAATAACTATCCACATTAAATTTATTTCATAAAAAAAGAGCCTTTCGGCTCTTTTTCAATATTAAAAGAAAGAATATCAAATTCCTAAAACCTTCTTATTTACCGCCTCATCAGCTCCTGTAGCAGCGAAATCGTCAAATGCACGCGTGGCTACTTCAATGATATGGCTCTCGATAAATGGAGCACCTTCAGCTGCACCCTGTTCTGAAGATTTTATGCAACATTCCCACTCTAAAACCGCCCAACCATCATAGTCATATTGAGAAAGTTTTGAGAAGATTGTTCCAAAATCAACCTGTCCATCGCCCAAAGAACGGAAACGACCAGCTCTATCTGCCCAACCAGAATATCCAGAATAAACACCCTGACGACCAGAAGGATTAAACTCAGCATCTTTTACATGGAATGCTTTAATACGATCGTGGTACAAATCTATAAATTGAACATAATCAAGACATTGCAATACAAAATGACTTGGATCGTAATTGATGTTCGCTCTTTTATGTCCACCCAAATAATCAACAAACATCTCGAAGGTGGAACCATCGAAAAGATCTTCGCCTGGATGAAGTTCATAGCAATAATCTACACCGTTTTCGTCGTAAATATCCAAAATCGGCTTCCATCTGTTGGCCAATTCTTTGAATGCTGTTTCAATCAAACCAGAAGGTCGCTGCGGCCAAGGATACAAAAACGGCCAAGCCAATGCTCCCGAGAATCCCACATGCGATTTCAAACCCAAGTTTTTAGATGCAACAGCAGCATACTTCAACTGTTGTTCAGCCCAAGCTCTTCGTGCTGGCTCATTTCCATGAACTTCAGCAGGAGCAAAAGCATCATACATGGTATTGTAAGCTGGATGTGAAGCAATTAATTGCCCTTGCAAGTGCGTTGACAATTCAGTTATTTCCAAACCTTTATCAGCCAATTTACCTTTCAATTCGTCGCAATAAGTTTGCGATTCTGCCGCTTTTTTCAAATCTATCACTCTTGGATCCCAAGTTGGCAATTGAATACCTTTGTATTCCAAATCTGCCATGTAGTCGGCTATGGTATCCAAAGAATTAAACGGAGCTTCATCGCCCATAAACTGAGCCAAAAATATTCCAGGTCCTTTTATTGTTTTCATTGTTTTTTTAGCTTTTGGCTATTAGCTGATAGCTTTTAGCCTTATAAGTATTTCAAATTATCTAAAATCGAATTAATCTTAAATCGTTAATCAGGTAAATCGAATCAATTGTAAATTACACGTTCACCCACTGATCGCTTCTGCTACTCTCGAGTATTCTTTCACAAATCAACAGCTCTCTGTATCCATCCGCAAATGTTGGGAATTTGGGATTTTCAGGTTGTTTTCCTTCGGCCACAGCTTGGTAAACTTCTTTAAACAATTGTTTCGAAGTATCTCCAAAACCTTCATTGTGTCCGCCAGGATAAGTAATTAGTGAACGAACTTCTTCATGAACCAAAGAAGGGTCTCTCATCAACACCGAGTTAGCACCATCTCTCGCACCAATCCACACTTCGTTGGGAGCTTCTGAGTTCCATGCCAAGGTTTTTACAGAGCCTGAAATCTCTACTTTCAACTGATTTTTTCTACCCGCTGATACTTGAGACACGGTAATGCTACCCCTATTTCCATTGTCAAAACGCAATAATACATTGGCGTGGTCTTCGGTGTTTATCGGCACATCGGCATAATCTTCTGGAGCCAGCATCTTACCCGAGTAAGTTTCCAAAGGCTTCAATGGTTTCTTACGGTTTTTGTGAACAGTATTAAAATCAGCCATAACCTGAACTGTTTTCAAACCTGTTACATACTCAATCAAATCCAATAAATGCGAACCAATATCCGCAATAGCCCGCGAATCGCCCGATTTATCAGGCTCTAAACGCCAGTTATAATCTGTTGCATAGAACAACCAATCTTGTAAGTATGAACCGATTACAGAGTATATTTCACCCAATTCACCTTTTTCTTTCATCATTTTCATCTGACGAACCAAAGGATAATATCTTAAATTGAAATGAACAGCATTTACTAAGCCAGATTTTGCTGCCAATTCTACCAATTCAGCGGCCTCTTCCAGATTGGTCGCTAAAGGTTTTTCACAAACGCAGTGTTTTCCTGCCAACAATACGGCTTTAGACTGCGAATAATGCAGGAAGTTAGGTGTACAAATGTGTACACATTCAATGTCTTCCATGGCCAACAATTGGTCGAAAGTACAAGGTCTTTCAATGCCTAACTGAGCTGCTTTTGCAGTAGCCAATTCAATATTTACCTCGCATAGAGCCACGACTTCGATGTTTGGCAAACGACGCAAGGCTTCAATGTGGGCTGGCCCGATAAAACCTGTACCTACAACTCCAACTTTGATTTTACTCATTTCTAATTTATATTTTTTATCAACAATTACTAAATCTCAAACTTTGTCCATTTATTTTCAGTTTCGTTGGACTTCACAACAGTATTAATAAAGCCCATTCCACGCAATCCATCGTCTATGCCTGGGAAATCGTGAATTTCTGGAATGTAAGCGGCTGCGTCATCTTGTGTTCCACCCAAATTACCTACAGCTACTGAACGGTTTTCTGTGCCCCATCTCGCTCTCAAAGCAAAAGCAAAATTCCTGTAAATATTTGCAAATGTCTCAATATAACCCTCGGGGTGTCCTGCAGGCTGACGTGTATGTGCTTGTGCATGTTTTGAAAGATTGCCAACGCCCGTTCTGATGATTTTTGAACCATTTTCTTGGTTAGTCAATTCCAAAGTATTGGGCTCCATTTGTTTCCATTTAAGGCCACCAAACTCACCATAAACTCGAATATTGAGGTCATTTTCTTCACCGTTACAAATTTGGCTATTGTGCAGAATACCTTTGGCTCCATTGTCAAAACGCAACAAAATATTGGCATCATCGTCTAATTGACGGCCTTCTACAAAAATTGTGAGATCTGCACACAGTTCAGTGATTTTGAGACCAGTGATATACTCAGCAAGGTTTTCGGCGTGTGTACCGATATCTCCTACTCCACCCGCTGCACCACAGCGTGCTGGATCGGTCCGCCAAGCAGCTTGTTTTTGTCCTGTGGCCTCAACCAGTTGTGAAAGCCAACCTTGCGGATATTCTACTATAACCTTTCTGATTTTGCCAATGGCACCAGACTTCACGATAGCTCTGGCCTCCTTTACCATCGGGTAGGCGGTATAATTGTGCGTTAGGGCGAAAAGCAATCCTGAGTTTTCAACAATGGGTTTTAGGGCTTTTGCTTCTTCCATATTGAGCGTCAAAGGCTTGTCCATCACCACATGGAAGCCATTTTCTAAAGCAAACTTTGCAGCTTCAAAATGCACATGATTGGGCGTAACGATAGAAACGAAATCCATCCTTTCACCTTCTGGTAGGGCTTTTTCAGCCAATATCATTTCTTGAAATGATCCATAAACCCTACTTGGATCCAAGTAAAGTGCTTCACCAGTTGCTTTTGATTTTTCGGGATTGGAGCTGAATGCACCACAAACCAATTCAATTTCTCCGTCTAAGGCTGCACCACGACGATGTACAGCTCCTATAAATGCTTCAAGGCTTCCGCCAATCATACCCATTCTTATCTTCCTTGCCATTACTATTTTTTAGGTTGAAATTGCAATTTTATGAAAAATAAAGCATTGGTAAAAGTATTAATTGATAAAATTCATGTTATTGGTCTAAGAAAAAATCCAGTAAATAGATTTTTAATTTAAATATCTAAATATCGAAAAAATCTTAATCAGCTAGCGTTCAACATATCAATTGATTAACTGTAAAAAGGCCACCAATACATGGTAAAATAAAATCTATTCTCAATATAATTATATGAATTAAAAAATGATCACATAAAAAAGTTAGCAAGTGTTTTTGATACAATTATTAATTTTTCCTTTACAGAGATTCAAAAAAAATGTAGATTTACAAAATTTAAAAAATTTAACCCTTAAATATTAAAAAATATGGTAAACGACAAGAGACTTTTTCTTGGTAGTTGTTTTGCTCTTATTACAACTGCATTTTCATTCAGTATCAGAGCTGGGATTTTACCACAACTAGGTACAGAATTTAACTTAACAGCCGAACAACTTGGCTTTATTAACTCCATGTGGTTTGTTGGTTTTCCAGTTGCGATGATTATCGGCGGATTGGTTTATCACACTGTAGGACCTAAAAAAATCATGTTAATTGCTTTTGCATGTCATGCTGCTGGTATTTTGTTGACCATCTATCCTCAAACTTTAGGTGGATACACTGGCCTATTAGTTTCAACATTTTTGATAGGAATCGGCAATGGATGTACCGAAGCTGCCTGTAACCCAATGATAGCAGACACTTACCAAGGTGCAAAAATGAGCAAAATGCTTAATCGTTTTCACATGTGGTTTCCTGGTGGAATCGTAATTGGTAGTTTGGTTTCAAAATTTATGACTGATGCCAATTTAGGGTGGCAAGCACAAATCTGGGTTATATTAATTCCAACTATTATCTATGCCTATTTATTCTGGGGTCAAGAATTCCCTAAGCCAAAAGTAGAGGGCGTTACTTCAATAGGTGAGAACATCAAAGCGATGTTCACACCCTTGTTCTTATTTATGTTTGCATGTATGGCTATCACAGCTATCACAGAGTTTGGTCCGCAACAATGGACAGGCTTAATCATGAGCAAAAGCGGTGCGAGTCCTATGTTAATATTGGCTTTGGTAACTGGTCTAATGGCCGTTATAAGATTTTTCGCAGGACCAATTGTTGAGAAATTCGACCAAACAGGTGTATTATTAGGTTCTGCAGTATTTGCAGCGATTGGTATATACTTATTCAGCACTCAAACTGGCAACATGGCTTATGTAGCCGCAATTTTCTTTGCATTGGGTGTGGCTTTATTTTGGCCAAATATGGTTGGTTTCATTGCAGAAAAAGTGCCTTTGAGTGGTGCATTGGGCATGTCAGTGATTGGTGGTATTGGTATGTTCTCAACTGCTATATTTCAGCCAATCATTGGAAAATGGATTGATTCAAACAATGCAGCAAAAGCTGCTGAAGGCTTAACGGGTGATGCACTTGAACTAGCTGCAGGACAAGCCACTTTAGGTACGATGGTTACTTTTCCAGTAATCTTAATTGTTGCATTCTTGGTTTTATTTTTCTGGCAAAAAAATTCAAAAGCAGCATAATTTAGGATTTTAACTATATTTGTAAAGCCGTTCTAATAAACAGAACGGCTTTATTTTTTATGAAAAACGCAAGTATAGACTTCGGCAACACCAGAGTAAAAATTGGCTTATTCAAAAACCAAGAGCTATTGGATATTTTCAGAGTGGGCACACTTTCCGAAACCGCCGAATTGTTAAGAGCTAATTCTGTTGATAATGCCATAGTTTCTTCGGTAACTATCTCAAATACAGAAATTTCGAAAGAATTGAAATTCCTAAATTCACTTCTTTTCTTAGATTTTAAGACACCTTTACCTATTGAAAATAATTACGTTACACCAACGACCCTAGGTTATGACAGAATAGCTGCGGCCGTCGGAGCAAATCTCCGATATCCCAACCAAAATTGCCTAATAATTGATATCGGTACAGCCATAAAGTATGACCTTATTTCAGCCGAGAATGCTTTTGAAGGAGGCATAATTTCGCCCGGAAGAAAAATGAGATTTAGTGCTTTGCACACTTTTACAAAAAAACTACCGTTATTAGACACAGTTGAGATACCCGAACTGGTTGGAAATTCTACTGAATCTTGCATGACCAGCGGGGTGATGAACGGAATAACTGCTGAAATCAACGGAATCATTGATGAATATATAAAAAAACTTAAATTAACCGTTTTAATTTGTGGTGGCGATGCTCCTTACTTTGAAACTAAGATAAAATACCCGACCTTTGCAGCTCCAAATTTGGTCTTGGAAGGCCTAAACAGAATTTTACAATATAATGTTACTGAAATTTAGATACTTACTTCTTCTTACATTCATAAGTTTTACACAGTTTGCATGGTCTCAAGGCCAAGGAAATAGCCCTTACAATACCATAGGAATTGGCGAAATAACTGAAGAATCAGTGGCTGCCCAAGACATGATGGGCGGCACAGGCGTATCTTTTGCCAACAGTTTTTATATCAACCACATCAACCCTGCCATGTTGGTTAAAAACCGAACGATTGGTTTGAACAAATACGTTGCTTTTAATATTGGCTTGAAAGGGGCTTACAAGGTAATGAACCAAGGAAATAAAGTACAAGATGACTTTGGCATGAACATGAGTAACCTTACTTTGGTGTTTCCCGTAAAACCTAAATGGGCCATGGGAATAAGCATGAGACCTTACTCTATAGCCGACAATATTTCGAAAATAGAAAAAGACTTTTTGGGCTCAAACGAGACCAATGAGGTAGAGTATAGAAACGCCGGGGGAATATCAAGAGTGGCATTCACGAATTCATTTAATTTAGCCAAAGGTTTGTATTGGGGAATTGAAGGACAGTACAATTTCGGAAACATACAAAGAGATACGACATCGTCTATTACTGGCTCATCAGAATATTTTAGAAATTCTGGAAGATATAGTCTGAAAGGTGCTTCGGCCAAAACTGGTTTGACTTATCAATTGAAATTAAACAAAAAATGGAATTTGAACGTAGGGGGTGTCTATCAGCTAGGCTCTAACCTAAAAGGCGAGGCACTTAAAGTATTCAGTGTGTTGGGCGAAGCTGGCAACGGCCCTGTGTATATCCAAAACCCTGATACCTTATCATTGACCAACATTACGAGCCAAATACCAAGCAAATACAAAATTGGTGTTAGTTTAGAAAGCAATTATCATTGGGTATTTGCTGCGGAATATGGCTACACAAAATGGTCGGGCAACAAGCAATTTGACCCAACCGCCAACAAGATATTGGTCGATTCTAAAGAACTCAACTTCGGTATGGAATGGTTACCCAATGCTTCTTCTAGCAAGTATTTCAACCAAGTATTTTACCGTTTGGGATATAAACACATCGACACGCCCTACATGATCAATAACACCAAAATAAAAGATCAAAGCTTCAGTCTTGGACTTTCGGTGCCTATGGGCTTCGGCAATCCTAGTTATATAGACATCGCCTTGGCAGTGGGAAGAAGAGGTGTAAACACCAATAGCTTGATTCAAGAAAACTATACGAAAGTATCGGTTAACTTCTCATTACTCAGCAGTTGGTTCAACAAACCTCGTATCGACTAACCATGAAAAGGTTATACTTTTTATGTTGCGTTATAGTTATTTCATCTCCCATCTTGTGGAGTTGTGAAGAGGAAAAGTCTAAAAAAGAATTTATAGAATACCTCGGGCCAATTCTTAATATTGACAATCTGTCTATTAGCCACAGCGATTCGGGCAGGGTAAAAGTAAAAATTTCAACCGCCAAGCAGCTGAAGTTTCAAAACGAAAACGAAGTTTATCCTAAGGCCGTTTACGTAAACTTTTTGGACAAAAACGGCGTAGAATATTCAATGCTCAGAGGAGATTCTGGAAGATATGTCAAAGAAAAAAACCTGTATATCATTCAAGGTAATGTGTTTTTTAACAACCGTTTGCTTCAGCAAAGTCTCTCTACCGAAGAATTGTTTTGGAGCCCAGTAAACAAGAAAATCTACACCGACAAAAAAGTAACCATAAAAACCCCAAGAGAATCTATAACCGCATCAGGCGGCATGGACGCCACAGAAGACTTCTCTAAATACTCCCTCCGCCGTCCAAAAGGCATCTTTATGGTGGATTCGCTCAGGACTATTGTGGATACTACTGGGAACTAAGGTAAATTGATCATCTATTGGAATTTCTATACACACAATAGTTTTTCTCAGGATAATCTCAAGCTAAAATTTTGATTGACAAAGAAATAAGTTCCTGTTTGAGTTGTAAATCAATAATAAAAAATCAACCAAAATGCCTTTTTTCAAAACGTTTTGGGAGAATTCAACCTAACAATAGTTACAAAAGTTATTTTTTCAAAAGGAAAATTTCTATGCATTGTAAATTAGTTTTCCTATTTTGGATTCTGAATCAATTAAATATAGAAATCAAAAATTAGTAAAAGAAGATGAAAAAAAAGCAGATAGTACTCCCTTTGGTTTTTATAATTTTATTTTTAGGAAGTCAAAAAGCTGCTGCTCAGACTACCGAAGCAATAAAGCAAATTGAAAATTCTATAAAAGCCAATGGGAAATATGCCATTTTAGCTGGCAATTATAAACACTTTGAAGGGTCAGTTAGAACCGGCCTCCGAATGCGAAAAGGAAATCCTGATCTTCAGTTTCAAATTGTATTGATAGGCATGGTAGTAAAGGAAATCACGACTGATGCACAATTGTTAGCCTTGGTAGAAGATTGCAAAACTGCTGGTGTCCAAATAGTAATTTGTCAGAATGCCATGAAAGCATTGAACGTAACCAAATCTGATCTTCATCCGTATATCGAAACCACCTCAAGCGGTTTTGTTTATATGTTTGGTTTACAAGAGAATGGTTATAAGGTTATTAGCTTATAGAAGAGTGCAATTCAAAATTGGATTGAATTAAGCATCCGAAAAAAGAAAAATTATTGAGTTAATAAGAATTTCATCATCCAGAAACTAAATTGGGAAGTATCGTTGAGAATCTTTTAGTTTCTCTAATAACAATACTTGGGTTTTTCAATATTTGTACATAAATTCGTACAAATATTGGTACAAAAAGATGATAACAACAAATATTTCTGACTTTAGAAAAGATATTAAGTCATATCTGGACAAAGTAGTTCAGAATTTTGAAACTTTAATCATTAACCGTGGTAAAGACGAAGGCATCGTGGTGATGTCTTTAGATGAATACAATTCGTTGATGGCTACCAATCATGAATTATCTTCCCGAAAAAATGAAAGGAGATTAGACTCTGCCATAGAGAAATTCAGAAAAGGCCAATCATTTTCAAAAGACTTGGTGGAGGTATGAAATATATTTTCGTGGATGAATCTTGGGAAGATTATGTCTATTGGCAAAATATAGACAAAAAGAAATTCAAAAGAATCAATGAACTGCTGAAAGATATTGCAAGAAATCCCTTTGATGGAATCGGTAAACCTGAGCCGTTAAAACACAAATATGCTGGATTTTGGTCTCGCAGAATTGATGACGAACATCGATTAATTTACAAATATGAAGAGGGTGAAATCCATATATTAAAATGTAGATTTCATTATGATTGATGCTTTTTCTTGGATTCACAATATGCTTACTGTTCCAATAGACATAAAAAATCACTCACACCCCACCCTAGCAACTAAATCCGCCTCCACAATCGATTTGGGACTACTCCCCCACTTATTATTTAGAAAAGTAATCAATTGGGCAATGTCGAGGTCATAAAGGCCTTTGGCGGCGGGCATTTTTTGGTTGTAGGTTTTTCCAGCAACGTTTATGGGGCCTTCGAGTCCATTTTTGATGATGCAGACCAGCTTGTTTTTGTCTTGTAGATAATTGGAGCCTTTAATGGGTGGATAAAGATTTCTGAGGCCCGAGCCGTCTAGGCCGTGGCAGTTGGAGCAGTTTTTCTTGTAGATTTCTGCTCCTGATATTACATACTGTTCGTATTTTACCTCCTCGTCGCTGGAACAAGCCGTAGCGAAAAGGCAAAACAAGATTAAACTATTTCTGAAGCAAAAGCTCAATATCTTTGATGAGTCTATTGACCTCTTTTTCTTTGGTACCATCATAAACTCCTCTTATGTTTCTGTTTTTATCGACCAACACAAATGCTCCGCTGTGTACAAATCCGCCTTCATCTACGGCCTCTTTGTCTTCCATGGCCGATACCATGTACGATTTCTGGGCTATTTCGTAGATTTTCTCCTGCTCTCCCGTTACAAACTGCCATTGGTTGGTGTTTACGCCTAGTTTCTCTTTGTAGGCCTTCAATACCGCCACTGAGTCGTGACGCGGGTCAATGGTGTGTGACAAAATACCCAATTCAGGATTGTCCTTAAATTTCTCGTAGATTCTGAGCATTTGGGTTTTCATTACCGGACAAATGGTCGGGCATGACGTAAAAAAGAAATCTGCAATATATATTTTGCCTTTAAAAGCCTCTTGGGTGAGGGTATCTCCATCTTGATTGACAAATTTGAAATCAGGAATGGCGTGATAAACCGAGTCACCTTTTTCATTGACATCGTGTTGACCAATGAAGGGTAACTTACGGTTAGCGTCTCCACAACTCCATATGGCGAATGAAATAAATGTTAGTATAAAAATACTTGAAAGAGCTTTCATGGTCTTATTTGTGTTCTTCTGTGAACTTTTTGGCAGCTGCTATGGCAGATTCAGTGTCGGTGGTGAGCTTATTAACTTCAACCTCCAGCTCGGTGTAAAGTTTAAGTTTTTCGTTCTTATCTTTCACATCGTTCATGGCTACTCCGAAGTTTTTCATCCATTCATACATATCGTCTTCGGCTTTTTGTAGGTCGGTTGAAAGTTTAAGTGCCACAGCTTTATCGGCCTCAGATGCTTTTTCAGAAGCGGCCATCAAATCTTTTTTGACGTCAGCTATGGCCATGGTTTTGGGCATAACTTCATCGTGGCCTTTCATCAAAACCGTATTGAGTTTTTCTATTTCGCCATCTATTTTGTTGTTGCAGGCCATTGTGAAGCCGAGCAAAAGAGTAAAAATCAAATTTGAGAATTTCATATTGTTTTTAGTTATTGTTTTCTAACATTTCTATAGCACTTCTGATGGCACTTTCAGAAGGATTCTGCCCGCCAATCATTTTGGCCACCTCTATTATTCGCTCATCGGCCTCAAGTTTTCGCATCAAACTCACCGTTTTGGTATCGGAATTGTCTTTGTACACATAAAAGTGCGTTTGTCCTTTTCCAGCAATTTGGTGCAAGTGGGTAATGGCAATTACTTGAAGTTTAGATGACATTTCAGTGAGCATTTTACCCACTTTTATCGCCACTTCACCTGATATACCCGTATCAATTTCATCAAAAATGATGGTTGGCAAGGATTTCTTCTCTGCAAGGACATACTTCAGACTCAACATCACCCTCGAAAACTCTCCTCCTGAGGCCACATCTTTAAGCGGTTTTGGAGTTGAGCCTTTGTTGGCCGAGAATTCAAAGAGCAAATCGTCAATACCATCGGATGCAAAAGCCTTTTCTTTTGTACCAATCAGCAATCTCGCATCAGGCATTCCGAGCTCAGCCAATAAGCCTTGGATTTTGTCCACCAATGGCTGAATCACTTTCTTTCTCCTTTCGGAAAGGGCCGCAGCGTGTTTTTGGGTTTCAGCAAAAAGCTTTTCTTTGTTTTTTTGTAAAACCTCCAGTTCTTCTCCAAGATTGACTACTTTGCTCACCTTTTGCTGCAAATCTTCTCTGATTTCGATGAGTTCAGTGATACTTTTCACCGCATGTTTTTGTTGCAAACGAAAAATAGCATTCAGTCTATCTCTCAAAAAAACGACTTTTTCATCGTCGGTTTCAACCTTAGAATCCTCTGACTCTATTTCGTTGGAAATGTCTTGAAGTTCTATCAAACTGCTGTTTACACGCTCTTTTAAAGCCGCATATTTCTCAGAAATTCCGCTGATACTTCCCAAGGCCACATTAGCGTCTTTAAGTAAACCCAGCACCGAAAGGTCCGCATTGTTGAGATATTCATAGGCAAAACCGAGTTTTCGTTTTACCTCTTCTGCGTTTTCCAAAATCATCAATTCATCCTCCAACTCGGCTTGCTCCTCTCCTATCAACTTGGCCACAATCAATTCATCCAGAAGAAATTTGTTATAATCAAATTCCTTTTTAAGACTATCCGCATCGCTTTGTAATGCTGTCAAAGCCTTTTCGGCAGACTTGAAGGCCTTGTAAGAAACTAGATAATTTTCTGAAAGAGCTTGATTTCCAGCAAAAGCATCGACCAAGGCCAGCTGATAAGCATTGGTATTGAGTAAAAGGGTATCGTGCTGTGAGTGAATATCCATCAGATACACACCTAAAGTCTTCAAAACATCTAAGGTAACGGGGGTATCATTGACAAAAGCTCGCGACTTGCCATTGGGAGAAATTTCACGGCGGATAAGGCATGCAGGCTCGTAATCAAGTTCCAAGTCCTCAAAAAAAGCTTGCAGATCAAGTTTTGAGATATCAAAATTACCTTCCACGACACATTTCTCGTTTTCATCAAACAATGCTTTAGTGTCGGCTCTGTTTCCCATCAAAAGACCCATGGCTCCCAACATGATGGATTTTCCAGCTCCTGTTTCACCTGTAATAATATTCAGGCCAGATTGAGGCTGGATTTCCAAATGCTTGATGAGAGCATAATTCTTTATGAGAAGACTTGTAAGCATTAAGATAAAATGATTTTAGCAAAATTAAAGATAGAAACGGTAGGAAGCAAAGAGCAAACCATAAAGAAATAAAATGATCAGCCAAATCAAATAAATAATCTTTCAATTAGGATAAAAACAAAAAAAGCATCGCTCAATATGACGATGCTTTTTGCAATAAACCTTAACCTTAAACTATGAAAAAAAACTACCTCTCGGTATATCTTTAATTAGTACTGAGTTCTGGGTAGTGAGTACCGAAGCTCAATAGCCAATTTTTATATTTTTATTTTTTTTATCTTTTTAGCGTTTGGAAAAAAAAGCATTGCTCAATTCGGCAATGCTTTTCGCAATAAACCTTAACCCTAAACTATGAAAAAAAATATCTATATCTTTCCTATTTTCTAGCACCCAAATACTCTTTGACTGCTAATATTTTAAACTCCGTTCTTCTGTTGGCTTGGTGAGCATTCTCCTCACATTTGGCCGAATCATCACATTCGTTTACCAATTCACTTTCTCCATATCCACTCGCCACCAATCTATCAGAACTTATGCCTCTTGAAACTAGATAATCAGCTACTGACCTTGCTCTTGCTGCTGAGAGTCTCTGATTGTACTCTTCACTTGCTCTGCTATCTGTATGTGATCTCAATTCAATCTGTAAGTCAGGATACTTTTTCAAAACTGGAATCACTTTGCTTTCTAATTCCTTTTTGGCGTCAGCCCTTATCTCAGATTTATCTAAATCATAATAGATATTATCTAATCTAAATATATCACCTTCACCAATCATGCCAAAGTTTCTTTCTACTGAATAATTTTTCTTAGAATTTTTAATTTTCCCAATATTTTCAGTGTTTGTCGCATAATTATCTTTAACTGCCGACACAGAATATCTGCCATCTCGATCAGGTTGAAATGCATATCTGCCATCCACGCCTGTAATTACCATCGCCACACTCCCATCTCGTTCGTTTTCAAGTGTTACAGTGGCTCCTGCTATCGGCATTTGGTCTACCTCTGAAACTATTCTGCCTTTCACCAAAGGACGTCTGGCTGGCTCCAAATAGATTTTAAGGTGCTGTTGTTTAGAAAGAGACTGCGACATAGTGCCATAGGTAATTGTGCCCACATCATATCCTTCTTTAAATGCTTTAAATTCGAAATCAGCTCCGCTTTCGAGGCAGAGTGAGGCCTCCCCGAGTGAATTTGTAATATATCCTTGTTTGTTCACTCCGTTTTTCACCATTCTGAGTTCAGTATTGGCCAATGGAAGGTTGGTTTGACTGTCATAAACCAGGATATTTAATGCATTGCAACCTTTGGTGAAAGCATATATGTTGTCGTCCGCATATCCTTTTCTTCGGTTTGAACTAAAATATCCCCTAGAGCGATTCCCGTCAGTAATAAATCCGAAATCGTCTTTTGTAGAATTAATAGGAGCTCCTAAATTTTCAACCTCACCGAAAGGAACGCCGTTACGAAATTCTAAATAAAACAAATCTAAACCGCCCAAACCCGCATGACCATCCGAAGCAAAATAGAAATTGCCGATTTCGTCCACAAAAGGAAACATCTCATTGCCCTCGGTATTGACCTCTCTTCCCAAGTTTATGGGTGCACCCCAGTTTCCTTCGCGATAATCCACTACATAAATATCTGTTCCTCCAAAGCCACCGGGCATATCCGAAACAAAATACATTTTGCGGTTGTCTGGAGATAGTGCAGGATGGCCAGTTGAGTATTCGTTAGAGTTGAAGGGTAACTCTTTTATATCTGTCCATTTGTTACCTTTTTTAGTAGCAATAAAAAGTTTTAGCATATTTATCCCTTTCTCACTTTTCTTTGCTTTTCCTTTGTTATAGTTGTTTCTCGTAAAGACTATTTTCTTGTAATCTTTGAAAAATGTAACTGGACCTTCGTGATATTTAGAATTAATGGATTTGCTAAATTCATCAATTTCAGGTTCTTCAATATCATCAAAACTGTCGTTCTCTTGCGTTTTATTTGGTTTTGCTGATTTTCCACTTGAGCCCAAACTCGCTTGAATTGTTTCAAACGTCTTGTGGGTTTCTTTTCTGAGCGACATGGTGTCTGAAAATAAAAATAAGTCGAGAAAAGGGGTTTCGTTTTGGTTAAAAACTCTCTTTATTCCTGAGCCTTCGTTTCTGGCAGATACAAACACCAATCCATTTTCATAAAACATCGGGCTAAAATCTGAATATCTTGTATTGAGTGGATACACAAAATCAACATCATATAGCGATGAATCTTTGTAAAAGGTAGCGTTGTCCATATAAGCCACCGTAAATTTTCGGCCTCTCAAATCCTCCTTTTGTTGTTCCCCATATCTGCTATACATTTTCTGAGATTCACGGTATTTCCCATTGTTGGCAAGAGCTTGGGCGTAATACAAGATTTGATCACTGTCTAATGATGCATCAAAATTATTGAATAAATCTCGGTAAACTCTTTCAGCGTTTTTACTGTCTTGAAGTTTTCTGTAGCTAAAAGCTAATTTTGTTAAGGCCTCTTTAAGTTGCTCTTTTTCATGCCTTCCATTTCCCAAAAAGGACTCGTAGTTTCTTACTGCTTGTGCATACGACATTTTGTCGAACTCAGAATTTGCGGCTCTAAGTTTATTAGATTGAGCTTGTGTAAGAAAGCTGGTAAGGCACCATACAAAACCTAACAGTATTTGTACTTTTTTTATAGGAAACATCTAATTGATCGTTTAATTTTTATAGGAAATGCTTAAAAAACTTTCGTTTCCTATAGATTTATCAAACGGCATGCCAAAAACAAACCCTTTGGCTGGCTTCAATAGTAAAATACTGAAAATCAAAAGATTAATTATTTGAAAAAACTCACCTTCAAGATTTTGGTTGTAGCAGAATGGAGTTTAAATCGGTCGTCGGTACGCAAACCTACCAACCATAGGATATCCTGACTATCGCAGAGTACTTTTTGAATATTCTTTTGTGGGCTATCGATTTTGCTATCTATCAAAAAGTCAGAAACCATCTTGTTGCCTTTCATTCCAAATGGTTGAAACTTATCTCCGTGTTTCCAATTCCTTAACGTCAAAGGCCATTTTATGGCATCAAAATCAAAAAAAGCATGCTCACTTTTTCGAATATCCATGATGCTTGGAAAATCGGTGGTGACCTTTAATACGATGGATTGTGTACCAATTTCATACAGTCCGGGTTCTTTAAAATGAAAATTGGTTTCTTCAGTATATTCCCATTTCTTCTTTAAAAACCAGTCAGTTCTTCCTGTCACAATCTCATGGGTGTTAGATTTTATTATTTTACCCGAAATTGTAACATTCAACAAATCAGTAACCTCTTGATAATTAAACCCATAAGGCTTTAAAAATTCTTCAATCATCAAAGTAAACCCAGGGGTACTTTGCCATTCTAAAAACGGAATTTTAATAATTTCCCCAAAATCAATGGATTGCTTAAAAAGTTCTAATTTTTCATCAAAAATCGCATTTAGATCATTTATCCTGCTAAAATTTACCTGAGCGGTATTTGCAAGGCCTGGATTGATTTCTTTTAGCTTAGGAATGACCTGATGCCTGATTTTATTCCTTTGATAATCAACAGTTTGGTTTGATACGTCTTCTCTCCACGAAATATTTTTTGCTGCCAGATAAGACAAAATTTCAGCGACTTCAGCAAACATCAAAGGCCTAATGATTTTATCTTTTTTTAGTGGAATGGACTTCAATCCCCTTGGGCCAGTTCCTTTCGTGAGGTTCAGATAAAGGGTTTCGATTTTATCATCCAAATTATGAGCAGTAGCTAACCAGTCAAAATCTTCCGATACTATTAATTCATTAAACCAAGTATACCTAAGTTGTCTAGCCGCCATTTGCGTAGAAACTCCCCATTCTTTCGCTATTTTTTTGGTATCTGATTTGGTAATGTAAAAAGGAATCCGATTTTTCTCACAAAACTCTTTTACAAAATTTTCGTCTTCATCAGAATCTAAGCCTCGTAATCCGAAATTATAATGTGCAACAGAAATATTGAATTGGCCTTCAACAAAAAGATTTAAAAGTGCCATGGAATCTTTTCCACCACTAGCAGCAACCAAGACTTTATCTGTGGCCTTACAAAGCTGATTTGTGTTAATAAACTCTAAAAAGTCCTTCAGCATCAATTATTGCGAATAATCATTAACAAAAATACGTTAATTTTGCTTTATGAATCGCAAAACCTTTTATTCTTTGAAAAGTAGGACCAATTTAATTTCCGTTTTTTGGGCTTTGATTTTTCTGAATTCTATATGTGCCTGGGGGCAAAAACCATTGAATCCTATCATAGATAACGGCCCAAAAAGTATGATAGAATTGGTGAGAGCCGATAGTTTGGTGGGAGACAATAGCCTGAGCAGAACGCAAACCTTTTTGGGAAATGTTATTTTTATCCACAGAGGTGTTAAGCTAGGCTGCCAAAAAGCAATTCATAATCAGTCTTCCAATTTCATTGAAGCCTACGGTAAAATTGTTATCAATCAAGGAGATACACTTACTATTGTGGGTGATACGCTTTTGTATGATGGTAACCTGAGGTTTGCGAAAGTGTATGGCAAACAGGTAATTTTAAGAGACAAAAAGGTTACGCTTCGCACCACCAAGATGTTTTATGACCTTAACCGCGACCAAGCCTATTATCCTGTTCCAGGCGTTCTGAATCAAGACTCTAGTAAACTGAGCAGCAAAGAAGGATATTACAATACCAAAACCAAGTATTTTAGATTCAATGGCGACGTAGAAATCCTTAATCCGAGTTATACTCTATGCACTGATTCACTCGATTACGATACCAACACCAAGCAAGCCATATTTAAAACCTTCACTACTATAAAAAGTAAAAATGGGGACATTTCGGCCTATAAGGGTAGATACAACATAAAAACCAAAGTTTCGGCTTTTCAAGGAAGGGCCAAAGTGACCAATACAGATTATTCCTTAGAAGGCGATACTTTGCAATTTGACAACACCAAAGGCTCAGGTAATGCGGACGGAAATGTGGTCTTTGTTTCATTCAAAGACAGCTTGGTAGTGGTTGGGGAAAAAGGGCTGCGATTTGGAGACAAAGGTCTTACCAAAATTATCGGCAATACCATAAGTCAAAGGGTTTCCATAAAAGATACACTATTGATAGCTTCGGATACACTTTGGGTTTTCGAAAAACCCAAAAACACACCGATAGATAGCAGTAAAATATTGAAAAATATTGCTGGAAGTGATAGTACCAATGCAAAAAGCCAAGTATTGATTGAGAAACAAGCAAAGTTGAAAGAATTACAAAAAACTGAGCGTGAATCTTCTCAAACTGATAGCACTATAAACAAAACTCCCACCAGTAAAGATATTGAAAAAATAATAGCCGACGGAAAAGTGGAAGTTTACAGAACTGACTTTCAAAGCCTTAGCGATTCTTTGGTCTATAACCTCAAAGACTCAATCATACATTTTTATACAAAACCCGTCATTTGGAATCAAGAAAATCAGCTAGAAGCAGACACCATAGTAATTACACTGAAAAATAACCGATTGAAACTGATGGAGCTACTCCAAAATAGCTTTGTGGTGCAAGTAGATACCATTAGAAATTTCAACCAAATAAAAGGTCGAAAAATAGATGCTGTTTTTGACAACCAATCTGTATTGCAAACCATCAAAGTGGAAGGCAACGGTGAATCTAAATATTTTGCCTTAGACGAAAAAAACAAAATAATTGGTCTTAATACGGTTCAATGCTCAAGCATGCAGTTTTACTTTAAGACCAAAAAAATTAAAAGTATTGTTTTTAGAGGCAAACCAGAGTCTACTTTGATTCCACCCAAAGAAATAGCTACAGAAGACATGAAACTGGACAGATTTGAATGGAAAACCAACAAAAAGCCTACTAAAGAATCTATTAACGCCAAGAAATTTGGAAACTTACTAAGAAACTCAAAACTGGTTATTATGTAAAATTACCAATTTGATATACATTTTCACTTCAATATACTATTTATCAAGGACTTAGTCTTTCAATTTTCCAGTTATCATTTTCGTGTGTGTATAACAATCTGTCATGAAGTCTGTTAGGTCTTCCTTGCCAAAACTCCATAGTTTGTGGCTTTAATACATAACCACCCCAATGTTGCGGACGTGGGATAACCACCTCATTCTCAAATTTCTGCTGATAAAACGCCAGCTTTTCATCTAATATTTCTCTTCCTTTTATTACTGTGCTTTGATCACTCACCCATGCACCAATTTGACTTTCTCTCGGCCTTGACCAAAAATACGCATCAGAGTCTTCGGAGGATACCTTTTCCATCAGACCTTCTAAACGCACTTGCCTTTCCAATTTATCCCAAAAAAACGTTAAACAAGCTGCGTTATTTCCTGACAATTCCTGACCCTTGTGGCTGGTATAATTCGTAAAAAACACAAAACCGTTTTCATCAAACCCTTTCAAAAGCACCACTCTTGCCGAAGGTTTTGAATCTTTAATGGTGGACAAAACCATTGCATTCGCTTCAACCAATTCGGCATTTATGGCATCCTTAAACCAAACTGAAAATTGAATAATAGGATTTTTGGAAACATTATTTTCTAAAAGTTCGTTTAATGTGTAGTTGTTTCTAAGATTGGCTAAAGTAGTTTTATCCATGATTTATTAACCTTTTTTATGTTTGTTACGTATATTTATTAAATTTGTGACCTATTTAAGATTACCAACGAATTTTGATGATTGAACCAAGTATCGAACCGACCAACAACATTGATGACATCAATGCCGAAAATTTAGTTTCGGAAAACACTGAATTAATTTCAGATGAAACTCCCGTGGAAAAAACAGAAGCCGTTGATAACTCAGAAACACCTCAAAGTTCTGAAATTCTGGCAGAAGAAAAAATGATTGAAGTCACAAACACAGATGTGCTTGCAAAAAGCACTGATATTGAGGAAATTGAGGAACTAGATGAGCCATCATCTATGCCCAGTTTTGATAACGACTTCACAAATTACACCAAAAAAGAATACGTGGATTTGGCAGACAAAATGCTAGATGCCATGAAATCTAGAAGCTTGAGTGCTGCCGATGTAAAAAACATCGACAATGTGCTTAAAGTTATCAGAGGAGTTTTTGATGATTTAGCTCAAAAAGAAAAATCTGAAGCACGCCAAGCTTTCAAAGAGCAGAACGGGACAGATGAAGGTTTTGAATTCAAAAACGATAACTATTCTATAAGGTTTGAAGGAATCCTGGTTCAAATTCGTGAAAAAAGACTTAATTTCTATCAAAAACTTGAAAGAGAAAGAGAGGACTATTTTGAGGTTAAAACCCGTTTATTGCAAAGCCTAAGAGAAATTGTTGAGACAGAAGAAAAGGGCGAATCAAAAAACAATTGGGAAGCATTTAAAAAACTTCAAACCGAGTGGAAAAATGCAGGAAACATCAATTCGGTACATAACGGTACGCTATGGTCTGCATATAATGCTTTGGTTGATAGGTATTTTGATATCAGAAGCATTCAAAACGAACTAAAAGACCTCGACAGAAAGAAGAATGTAATCAACAAAGAAGGGGTAGTTATAAAAATAGAGGCCATTGCAGATACGCTGAAGGAAAGTCCACTGACCAACATCGTTCTCAAAAAAGCCAACGAATTACTATTAGAATACAAACAAATAGGTCCTGGACCAAGAGAAGAACAAGAAGCTCTTTGGGCACGACTTAAAGCTGCTTTTGATGTTATTTATGAGAAAAAACGTGAATTGGCCAAAGAGAATAGTGCTTTAAATGAGGACATTTTCAACGCCAAAAACCAGTTATTCCTAAATCTAAAACCTTATTTGGAATTCCAAAGTGATAGCATCAATGAATGGAATGCCAAGTCTAAGGAGGTAATGGAAATCCAAGACCAGTGGAACGCAATAAAAGGCTCTATGCCCCGCGATAAAGGCAAGGAAGTAAGTAAAGAATTTTGGCATGCTTTAAAGCAGTTCTTCAAAAACAAAAGCGATTTCTTTGCCAAATTAGAAGCCAAACGTGAGGCCAATTACAAGGCAAAGGAAGAGCTTTGTATAGCCGCAGAAGAGATACTCGCCTCTGGTGACCACTCTGCTCCTAATACCAACAAAATTATTGATTTACAGAAAAAGTGGAAAACAATTGGGCATGTTCCTGAAAAATACAAGGATACGCTTTACAATAAATTCAAAGCTACCTGTGATCAATATTTTGATCTAAAGCGTACCGAAACTAAGTCGCAAGATGCAGAGTTTGATGCGAATTTAGCTAAGAAAATTGCTATTTGTGAAGAAATTGAAAAAATGGCTGAAGCAGGTACTTCAGACTTGTCGAAATTAAGCGATTACAAGAAATCGTTTGCTGCAATAGGTTTTGTGCCTCGGAAAGATATGCAAAACATTCAGGCAAGGTTTATAAAGGCCATCAACAATTTCGTGAAGACGTCTTCGGGCTTAGACAAATCTGAAAAAGATAAGCTCATGCTCCAAAACGAGGCCGAGGTGGTTCTAAAAACAGGCGGAAGCACCAAGAACCTTGATAAACAAGAAAACGAAATTAGACGTAAAATGAAGACCCTTGAGGAAGAAATTACGCTAACAAGAAACAATATTGAATTCTTTGGTCATTCTAAAAATGCTGAAAAACTCAAAGCTGAGTACATGCAGAAGGTAGTGAAGGCAGAAAAAGAATTGAAGGATTTGCAAGATAAAATCAAACTTATCAACGCAGCCAACTAATATTAGAAAACCTAATTGTTTAAGAAAAAACGAAAGTTTTGATTATCAAACAATTAGGTTTTTTTTCAAAAAAAAGATAAAAAATATTTGCGTGGTGTACTTTTTGGATATAGTTTTGCACCACAATTAAGGAACGGCATTCAAAATAGATGCAAAAATTAATTAAAATATAGGCCTCTTTAGCTCAGCTGGTAGAGCAACTGATTTGTAATCAGTAGGTCATTGGTTCGATCCCGATAAGAGGCTCTTGATTATTAAGGAGTTACAGTAAAATGTAACTCCTTTTTTATTGCCAAGTGCAAAACAATGTACAAAACATATCTCCTCTGAAACCATTCTAAACTTCCTTTCAAAGAGTTTCTAACCTACTACTAATTGACCAAACCTATTTTTT
>NZ_RJUD01000025.1 GCF_024343675.1 Lacihabitans sp. CS3-21 | reverse complement strand
ATTGCTGCTGTCGGTACAGCTTCGCAACTTACTGTGATGTTTGCTGGTGCAGTGCTTAATTCTGGTGCTGTTTTGTCTTCTACCGTGATGACTTGGATACAGGTACTTTTATTACCAGAAATGTCTATTGCGGTCCAGGTTCTGGTTAAGGTGTAGCTGTTTGCACATGTTCCGTTGGTTCTGACTTCTACATAAGTTACTACTGGAGCCGAGTCACAATTGTCTGTCGCTGTTAAGATTGCTGCTGTCGGTACAGCTTCGCAACTTACTGTGATGTTTGCTGGTGCAGTGCTTAATTCTGGTGCTGTTTTGTCTTCTACCGTGATGACTTGGATACAGGTACTTTTATTACCAGAAATGCTGTTAAGATTGCTGCTGTCGGTACAGCTTCGCAACTTACTGTGATGTTTGCTGGTGCAGTGCTTAATTCTGGTGCTGTTTTGTCTTCTACCGTGATGACTTGGATACAGGTACTTTTATTACCAGAAATGTCTATTGCGGTCCAAGTTCTCGTTAAGGTATAAGTGTTTGCACAGGTTCCGTCTGTTCTGACCTCTACCATCGATATCGAAGGATTATTGTCGCAATCGTCACTAACTGTTGGGTTTGTAAGAGGAATACTTAAACAACTCACTGTTGAATTAGCTGGGCAGACAATTATTGGTGGTGTTACGTCGGCACCATTTGGAATAATTATATTATACGACTTCACACAAGATTTGCTATCAACAATATTAACGGTATAATTTCCTGAAGTTAACGAACCTGAAAGCACACCTGGGATTGAGCTTATTGATTGATTACTTCCTCCATTAATATTGAATTGATAAGTACTTGTTCCGCCTACTAAAGTTTCTAACCTAATTGATCCATTATTTCCACCCGGACATGAAGGTTTAATGGATGAAAAGGTTGCCACCAAATCAGCTGGTTGTGCTACAACCACATTATTAATTGAATTTACACAGCCATTGGCATCTGTAACAGAAAATGAAAATGTCCCTGCTGATAATCCAGAGAAGGTATTTGATGCTTGTTTAACCCCTCCATTTAAAGCAAATTGGTAAGAAGGAACTCCACCCGAAGCTGTTAAACTTACACTTCCTGAGACATTGTTGTAACAACTTAGATTTGATGAAGCCGCGGTCAAGCTTAAAGAGGCAGGTACTGTAATTGTGGCTTCTGATGAGGTAGCAGAACTACAAGAGCCATTTTTCACTACAGCTCTAAATTGAGTTGTGCTTGTCAAATTAGTATAGGACTGAGTCATACTAGTATTAACAATATCTATCCACGATGCACCATTATTTATTGAATATTGCCAATTAACTACACTTCCTGTGTGGCCCGATAAGGTTACAGACCCACTATTTAAACCATTACAAAGTACTGTTGTATTTGATGAGACAACACCACCAACGGAAGAAATAATATTAATCGTTCTTTGTGCAGTATCTTTGCACCCTTTACTATCTGTAACTGTCAAAAAATAAGTACCATTATCGGAAACAGATGTGCTTGCAATCATAAATGAATTGGTATTTCCTCCGATACTTGAAGTTTCTTTCTCCCATTTATAAGTATAATTAGGTGTACCTCCAGAAGCAGTAGCACTTAATGTAATGCTTGTTCCAACACAAACAGATGCTGAAGGACTAGTTGAAATAGTACTTAAAACAGGGTTAGGATCGACTACATAATCCAATACATTTGAGATGGCTGAACATGAAACGCCATTTAAGGTTGACGTAACTATTCTTCTGAAAAGAGTAGTTGTGGTAAATGGATTTGGATTGAATTGACTACCGTCTGGGTTTAATTGTCCAATCGCGGCAGACCAATTAACTCCTCCGTCTATACTTTGTTGCCATACATAACTTAAAGTACCAGCTCCTACAACCGCAGTTGAAACGCCAGTAATGTTTGGATCTAATGGGGAGCACCCGGTAGGATTTGTGAGTCCTTTTTGAATAGTTCCTGCTGAAATAGTATTAACAGTTATCTGCAGAGGAGTTGAAGTACTTGAACACAAGCCTTCGGTGCATGAAGCTGTATAAGTAGTTGTTGAAAGCGGACTTACAGTTATTGAGTTACCTGTACCAACCGATGCGGAACTACTATTTCTCCATGTAACTGTACCTGTGCAACTGGACGAATTGGTCAATATTGAGCTCGAACCCGAACAAATAATGTTAGAACTAGCACTAATTATTGGAATGGGTATCGATGAATTGATTATTACTTCCGCAGGTGTTCTTGATGTTTCACAAGTTACCAAAGGGCTTGACCCTACAATAACAAAAGACCTTGATGCGTAAAATGTAGTTGAACTACTAATTGTTGGTGTTGTAAATGTGGAGCCAGTACCCAAAGCTGAAGTACTCGTTGCATTGGCATACCAACTAAATGTACCTAAAGTCGATGAACTGCTAGCTGTAAAAGTAACTGTTCCACCACCGCAAAGAGTCACAGGATTTGGTGTTATAGTAGGAGCAGCATTCAAATTATAAGACTGTACGTTTTTTTTATTTGAAGTTTTTGTACAGTATTCGGAAGTAACAATTATACTATATTCTCCAACAACTCCTGCTAAATAGGTAGAATTTGTGGCTCCACTGATTGGCAAACCATTCAAATTCCATTGATAATTATAGGTTCCTATGCCACCTAGTGGCACCGCTGTCAATAAGGTAGTATTGTTCAAGGCACCTGTTCCACAAAAATACTCATTTCCAGAAATAGTTACACTCAAGGGCGGTGTAACCTTAACAGAGGCTGTCGTGCTATTTTCACACCCAAATTGGGAGGTTACAATACCAGTAAATATAGACGTCTGGGAACTGGTTGTGATATTATTTAAAACCCCATTAATAGTATTGTTGGTACCACTAATTAGCCCAGTAATATTCGAAGTATTATTT
Source organism: Lacihabitans sp. CS3-21 (assembly GCF_024343675.1). GTDB lineage: Bacteria > Bacteroidota > Bacteroidia > Cytophagales > Spirosomataceae > Leadbetterella. Next base: position 34,316 of record NZ_RJUD01000025.1, on the reverse strand, counting down.
CTATTCCACGCAAATGATGTTGTACCAGGGACAGATTTAGCATCGCTAATGAGCATACTGATATTATCACCACTGCAAATATTTAAAGATGGGGGAGTAATAGTAGCTTGAGGTGTTGGGTGAACTGTAATTGCAAAATTTTTGGCTGACCCAAAGCAAGTGAGTCCAGCGTTTGTAAAACTAGGTGTAACCGTAAAAGTAGAAACAATAGGAGTTGCACCGGTATTGGCTGCGGCAAAAGAAGAAATATTTCCAGAACCAGTACTTGCACCTAAACCAATAGAAGTATTTGTCTGCGACCAAGAATATACGTTTGAAGAATTATTTCCAGAAAAATTAATAGCATTTATAGCATTGGTATTACATTTCGCTTGATCACTAATTGAATTTATAGTAGGAGTTTGATTAACAGTAATTCTAAATGATTTGTTAGGACCATTACAAGTTATTCCACCATTTGAATAACTTGGCGTAACAGTAAAGGTAGAAGTAATAGGATTTGACCCTGAATTGGTCGCCGAAAATGCACCAATATTGCCCAAACCAAAACTACCTAAACCAATATTTGCATTTGAGTGCGACCAAGTAAATATATTTGAAGGATTGTTGCCAGAAAAATTAATAGCTTCCGTGAAGGTATTATTACAATTTAATTGATCGCCTACAAAATCGACAGTTGGCGTATGATTTACTGTAAAATTAAAGTTTTTCTCAGTTCCAATACAGGTAGTGCCACCATTAACATATTTTGGTGTAACCGTAAAAATTGACAAATTAGGACTAGTCCCAGTATTTGTGGCTGAAAAAAAAGGAATATTTCCATTACCAGAACCAGGTAGTCCGATGGTAGTATTGGTATGCGACCAATCATAAATATTTGAAGCATTATTGCCCGTAAAATTTATAGCATCATTAGAGGTATTATTACACTTTACTTGACTAGTTACATTATCAACTGTGGGTGTATGATTAACTGTAATTGTAAATATTTTCGGTGTTCCAATGCAAGTTAACCCACCACTCGTGAAATTAGGAGTAACCATAACCGTTGCATTTATAGGATCGCTACCGTTATTGATAGCAGTAAAAGAAGTACTCGCAGAGCTATTTGATCCGTTTGATATAAGTGTTCCTGTAACAGGTAATCCAATATTTGTTGAATTATAACTCCAATTGTATGATGTAGAAGCTCCTGTAATAGCAAGCGTAGTGTTTTGCCCATTACAAACAATCTGGTTATCGATATTATCTATAAATGGTGTTGGATTTACTGTTATTGTAAAACTTATAGGTGTTCCATTACAAACTACACCATTGTTTGTAAAAGAAGGTGTAACGGTTATTGTACTGACAATTGGACTATTGCCATCATTTTCTACTGAAAAGGAAGGTATGTCTCCACTGCCAGTACTTGTTAAACCAATTCCCGCATTTGAATTTGTCCAATTATAAACTGTTCCAGCTACTGCACCTGTAAATGTAACCGAACTTGTATTTGAGCCTTTACATAAAAGCTGGTTGGATAGGGCATTTACTGTTGGCACGGGATTTACCGTTACAAGAGAGCTAGTGGGTGAACTTTTACAATTTAATGACGTGATTTCACACGTTGAATAGTAAGTTGTCGTAGAGGTGGGACTAACTGAGGTAGAAGGCAATACTGCTGTTAGTCCACTATTACTATACCAAATGGGAGATCCACTTACACAAGTAGCCGACAAAACAGTATTACTTCCTAAACATATAGTCGGAGAAGTAACTGTTGGGGCAGATGGTTTTTCTACAATAGTTACTATTAGGCTTTGTAAGCAATCTCTAGCATCCTTTACATTAATAGTATGTGGTCCTGTCGCTAAACCATTAAAAGTAGCTGCAGCTCCAAATGCTCCACCATCAATATTATACAAATAAGGGGATAACCCTCCACTTGCTGAAACGGTTATCGTTCCAGTGCTACCTATAATACAATTATTTTGACTTGTTAAACTTAAGGCAAGATCCATCACTGTGTTCACAGTTACACTATTTGTGAGGGTACAGTTGTTATCTTTAACACCTATGGTATAAGTACCTGGTGCAAGGTTAGAAAAAACACCATTTGAGCCAAAAGTCCCTCCGTTTATATTATAGGTCACAGCTCCTCCTCCTGTCGTACTTGCTCCGTAGGCTGTTACTACCCCATTATTTATTAGAGTACAAGCATAAGAAACCTCCGTTACAAGCGACAAGTTATTATTTTCAGTTATTGTAATACTCTGAGAATTTGTACAACTTTTATTGTCCTTAACCGAAATGACATAGGTTCCCTGCCCAATTCCAGAAAAAACATTTCCAGATTGAAAAGACCCATTCCCTATGGCATAAGTATATGAAGGAGTCCCCCCTGAAGTAATAGCCGTAATCGTAGTTTTTGATCCAGGACAAATAGTCGTATTCGTACTCAAACTTAAACTAGGACTAGGATTTACCACAACTCCTATGGCTGTTCGGATACTCTCACAACCATTTAAAATTTGAGAAACATAATAAGTTGTACTTCCTACCGATGTCGTTGAGGGGGTTGGAGCTGAACCAGAGGCCGTTCCATTTGTTGCAACAGTGTACCATTGCAAGGTGGCTCCACCTGTCGCAGTGGCCGTAAGTGGCGAAGCGGTTGCTCCTTGACAATATTCAACAGAATTGGCAACTGGAGCATCTGGTGTTGGTTTCACCAATACAGCAATAGTGGTGCGGTTACTTTCACATCCATTTGATGACTGTGAAACATAATAATTAGTGGTGCCAGCCGAAAGTGTTGATGGTGTAGGAGCAGTTGTGGATCCTGTACCTCCAGTGGCAGCGGTGTACCACAACAAATTGGTACCCGAAGCCGAAAGCGGAGATGCCGTGGCTCTTTGACAATAGGTAACGCCAGCTGCAACAGGAGCACTTGGCTTTGCATTAACTGTTACCGCTATAGGTGTACGACTGGTTTCACAGGTGGTCCCCCATCTCTGTGAAACATAATAAGTGATAGAACCAGCCGTTGCGGTTGATGGTGTAGGAGCAGTTGTTGTAAAAGTTCCACCAGTGGCCACAGTATACCACCTAAGGGCAGACCCACTTGTAGCGGTGGCTGTAAGTGGAGACGCCGTTGCTCCTTGGCAATACGTATAGCTAGGAGCTGCTGGTGGTAATATAATTGTAGCAGTAACTCCAGGATTAGCCGCTAAACCATAACAATTACTACCACTACTAAAACATACAGGAAAGTAAGTTCCGTTACCAATTGCTGTAGAATTTGAAACCAAAGTACTGTTAGAAAAATTAGTAGAAACAGTATGCCATTGTAAAACAGATCCTGGTGTACAAGTATTAGTTACTAAGCCTGATAAACTAAGTGTAGTGGTGCTAGCATTGCAAGCATTATTAATATTGTTTGTTGATAAAATAGGCGTGTTTATTCCAATAGGTATAAATAAACCTGTCATGTTTGTTGGCCCTCTTCCAGCTTGGGTTATTGAAACTGTATTATTAGAGCTTGTATTCCACGTAACGGCATTAAAAGCTTGATATCCGCCCCTGATTCTCATAGGGAATAATGGCCCGCCTGAAACTCTACTACCATAAAGCGTTGTATTTCCATTTCCATCTATAATTATTCTTATCAATGGATTGGCAGTGGTGCCATTCATTTGCCAAATAGCGTTGGCAGTCTCTGGTATACTTACTGTACCCGCAGAATTATAAATAGCTCCATCAGAAACAAACTCAGGTAGTGTAACAGTGGTACCTTGGCTTGTATAGTATTCAAATTCTAATTCTCTAGTGTTTATCTTAGTCCCATTTACAGATATATTAAAGGAGTTATCTAATGACAATACATCTAACATAAACCCTGTTGTAGTTGGCCCTAATGTATAAGAAACGGACGTTGGACAACCATTACAGTTAGCGGAAAAAGGGGTACTTCCCGTGGAACATTGGGCATTCAATTTATTTGGAGATAATAAACCTAAGATCATCACAATACCAAAAATAAGATATTGGCTTAGTAAAAACTTGCTCTGTTTGCGTATTAATTTTCCAATTTTATTTAATACGCACGGTGGACTTGCCATCATTAATTTAAAATTTTAAATGCACTCTCCGAGTGTTTATAGATGTATAAAATAATTTTTAGTTTTATTAATGGATATGAATCACAGTTTCCCTTTTTAGATTAATTTTTTATAATTAAAATGGCTGAGACTTTTTTAATATTTATTTGGTAATCCAATAAAGCATAAATCTGTAACTCTAATTTTTAAAATTATTCTGTTACTAATTGTCTTGTTAATTAGCTGAGACGAACAATAACAAGCTGTCTTAAGACATAATTTTTGGTGGGCTATAAATAATAATCCCATCCAATATTTTTGGTTTTTCATGAAGCTTTAAACATAGGATATTTAACACCATCAAATTATCCAGAAGATCATCAATTTGTTGTTTTTCAATATTTTACAAATAATTCATGTGAAATATTATTAGTAAAAAACTTAAATAATGATATTAATTGAGATAATAATGTTGGCGATATTTTCTTTAGCTATTATATAAGACTCACTTTTATGGAAAATGATACATTTTATTAACCCATTTTCTGGTTTACAAAAACATACCCTGCTTTAGCTGATTGATTGGTCTGCTATTTGTCACATTTAAGAATTGAAAAACAGCCCTGGTATTTACCTTTTCAAAAACTCTTGGATGTAGGTCATCCAATGATTTTAGATAGTTTCTTTTAAAAATCATTCGACCACAGAGCTGCGAAAAAAGGGTTTCAATTTTTTTTCGTATAAATCTGTAAGATCTATTCGAAACATCTACTCTATCTTTCATACTGCCTCCAATAGGTGTTATTAGTTTGATTATGTCTTCCTCAAATTGAGATGTCAGATACCCCAGCGAGCGACAATCATTACCTGCAATTATCTCATAATCAGAAAGTTTATCTATTGTATCTAACATACCAAGATAATTTACATCATGAACATTGGCTGATTTGATCTAGCAGAAAATGGTTCACATTTTTGTGAAATCATCAACTGCATTTTAAATCCATAATAATGGATATTTAAGGACGGATTAAAACTCGTTGAAGGTTGTATTTGGCTAACTTCTTTGCAAATTTTACTTCTAAGAAACCTAGGATGTATCCAATTTTGTAGTTGATTTGGGTCTGAAATTACTTTTTTATTTTCCTCATCAATCTGATGAGCTACCCATTCAGAAATAGAATTTCTACACCCATTCAACCGCCTTTTCCTACGATTATAATTCGGACAATCTATCCATTCTGGAAAAATCAACAATAAATCATCTTTGAATTCTGAAAACATCCAATTCTCAGAATCCAAACTATTGGCATCAATCAAATTGAACAACTTAACTGCTTCTATATCAGACCATTCTGAATATTTCTTATTGGCTTTAAAAATACATTCGGGAAATAAAAAATCAATCAATACTGACTTGACTAATGGTGAAATTTTGTCGTAATTTGTTTTCAGGTTGTACATATTAAAGATTTGTCTTTATTTTTTTATATTACTGATTTTCAGTTACATGTACTACCTTTTTCTATTTATTTAAACCGTTCAACGGGTTAAATTATTAAGGTAACAGGTCAATCAGTGTAAAAAAGAAAAGCACCTATTTATAAGATGCTATCTAAAATTTATACGAGTGAATCGTTTATAAGTTTAATATTATTGTGACGCCAATTTTTACTTTTTCCTAGAAATAACTTAATAAAAAAGGTTATATAAATTCGTAACTACAGAACAAAACTAATTGCAGTCTAGATAAAAAAAAAGCACATTTAACTGGTATTGAATAAACATCAAATTAAATAAAATGAAATCGGTTTTTAGTCTAACCAATTTAAAATTAAAAACACTCTGCTGAAATGAAGTAATTAACCAATAATCATACTTTCAAAAACCTGTTCTTATAAAACAATCTATTTGTAACCTGCATAAACTAAAATCTTATATAAAGTACCATTAATTATAAGCCATAATATATTTAAACATTAATGATTATTATATTTGTTGAACTTTAACCATTCTACTTACTGGTAGATAAGCTGAAATAGTGAAATTTTAACTTCAGCGTTGGTTCTATTATTTTTTTCAATATCTAATTCCACGGGTATGAACCATCTAAAAAAAAGCATTATTTTTTCTGTAGTTTTTTTTACTTTTTCGACCAATTATGCACAAAGAATTAAACGACCACCCTATGAAAGGTATTTTAAAACAAGCGATATCGGACTTGGTGTAGGAAGTAGTCAATATTTTGGAGATATTCATACATTTAACAATCGTTTTGCCTACACGTCTTCAACAAGATGGAATACCAATATATCATTCACGAGACATTTAAATCCATATTACTCGCTTAGGGTTTTAGCCACTTATGCCAGAATAATGGCCGACGATTTTCTAAGCACCCAAAATAAATTGAATGGGTTATCTAATAAATTCGACCATCAATTTCTTAGAAATTCTCATTTCAGAAACGACCTAAAGGAAATATCTTTTGTATCTTTAATTAATCTAAAAAACGGATTCTACAGCGTCAAAAATGAAAATAGAACTGCTGTGATGCCTTATTTTATGACTGGTTTCGGCCTTTACCATCATGCTCCTCAAGCACGTGGGGTATATGATGCAGTCAATAATAAACTAGCCCCCTGGGAGCCCATAAATACCACCAATGACAGTAAAACTTTAAACTTGAGTATTCCGATAGGTTTTGGTATTAGAAAAAAAATTAGTGCCAAAATGGATGTTTCAGCAGAAATTTGCTACCGATTAACATTTACTGACCATCTCGATGATATCATATCCGAATCATATCCCAACTCTGCTGATCCCTATAGTAACCGCAGCCAAGAGAGATTTTCGGCCTTAAACGGTAAAGACCGAAACGCATTTTTTAATCTAGTGGCATTACGGCAGGGATTTCCTGTTTTTACAGGAACTGGAGACAAATATTTTCCGATAATTGGCTATCCAAATGAATCACCAAAAAGAGGAGAAAATGGAAATGATGCTTTTTTAACAACTTCACCCCAAATTCGATATTATTTCGACAAAAAAATCTCTTGTCCAAAGTGATATTTATAAAATATGAGTCTTAGGTAAATCCTGCGTTCGGGGTATTTAGCTTTTCAAAACCATCTTCTCTGGATCCCATATTATGGGTGTTTTTCTTTCAGTACTCAAATTACAAGCAATTGACGGAGCGGCGGCTCTTAAGCCAAAACTTGCGTCTTCAATAATTTTGGAGCCTGTTCTGATTCCATTAAAAAATACGATCATGTGGTCTAACCTATCATCATAACCTTTCGGAGGTTCATAAGTGGTCTCTTTGTTCATGGTATAGCCTACCTCTGCATTTCCATATTTTGCCTCATACCATTTTTTAAATTCCACTTTTTGTTTTTCCGAAAAACTATCAAATGAGTCATACCCTCCAAATCCAGGTGCGGAATGTCTTTTTAAGGTTTTTACTTTAAATTCATTCCAACCTATGTCTATTACACCTTCAGTGCCTATTAGCTTTATTCCAAAACCACCTTTCCCTGAACCATCAGCCAAGTTTACACGGGTAATTACTTGAAAAGCAGGATGCGTTTGGGCTTTGGGGTAATCCATTACGGCATTTATCAAATCATACGCGTCACGACCATCTTTCCAGAGGTTCAGTTCTGCTAATGAAAATATTCTGTTTGGTCCTTTTGACTCGGTAATGGTGTGAATACCCGTCAACAAATGCACAATTAAATCGCCTGCGGCACCTGTACCATAATCTTTAAAATTACGCCAACGAAAAAAACGTTCAGCACTAAATGGCACTTTTGGTGCATGACCTAAAAATTTATCGAAATCAATAGTGGCTGGTGAGGCATCTAAAGGTATAGAATAGTTCCAAGCACCTCGAGCGTCAGAGCGGTCGCAAAATGCATCAACGTAAGTCAATTCACCAATAGCACCGCTATCCAATACCTTTTTGGCTTCCCAAATGGCTACACTACTCGCCCTTTGACTTCCAACTTGGAAAACTTTTCCAGTGGCTTTTTGGGTATTGACAATAGCCATGCCTTCAGAAATTTTCTGAACCATGGGTTTTTCGCAATAAACGTGCTTTCCAGCATTCATGGCATCAATAGCTATTTTTTGATGCCAATGATCTGGTGTACATATCAATACAGCGTCGATATCTTTTTTGGCTAAAAGTTCACGGTAATCTCTGGTAGTAAATATTTGCTTTCCCCATTTTTCTTTGGCTCTTTCCAAGCGGCCATCATACAAATCACAAACAGCAACCAACTCAACACCCTCTACTTTCAAAGCTGTGTCGGTATCGTAATGACCAATTATTCCACTGCCAATTAGGCCAATCCTGATTTTGTCATTGGCGGTTGTTTTTATCTGGGAATGAAGAACTTTTTTCTCCAAACCTTCGATTGAGGATGCTTCTGAAGCATGGCCAATTGCTAATCCAGCTGCAGTTCCACCTAGTTTTTTTATGAAATTCCTGCGGTTGTTCATATCCTTTATTTTAGGGTAACTTTCTCTAAAATCTCATTACTTAGCTTATTTTTTAAAATCACTTTTTTGTCTCCATTGGGCAAAAGTTCTTCTTTTATAAACCAATGTTCTGCATCATACTCAGTGAAAACCGAAGGCTTAGTAATTCCTGTTTGTCCTCGCCATTCTGGTAGGCTTACGGGTTCCCAAAGTTTGGTTTTTGCTGATTTATAAGCTGCATCAATAATGGCATTTACCACATAACCATCATAAAATGTCTCTTGCGGTTGAATACCTTTTTCATAAGCCTCAAACATGTCAATAAACATACTCGTATAGCCCAACTCGTGTGCCTCGTCACCAACGGGAAACTGCCATCCTGAAGAGCTTTCTGCTTTTTCTACCAAATACCCATCTGTATTTCCACTTGTAAACATCTCAAAACCAGTCCTTAGCCAAGAATTCACCCAAATTGTTCCCTCGGTGCCCATTACTTCGTCTCGCAAATCCATGCCTCCACGAAAAGTCCACGAAACTTCAAATTGACCAATGGCTCCGTTTTCATATTTTACTAGACCTATCGCGTGATCTTCTGCATCAATGGGTTTTACTTGTGTATCTGCCCAACACATTACTTCTACAGGTAAAATGTCTTTTCCTATAAAATTTCGGGAGATTTCGATGCAATGACAGCCCATGTCCACTATGGCCCCGCCACCTGCTTTTTCCATATCCCAAAACCAGTCAGAATGAGGTCCGGGGTGCGTTTCTCGAGATTTTGCCCACAGCACTCTTCCAATGGCCCCTGCTTTTACACTTGCCAGTGATTTTGAGAATTTTGGTGTATAACAAAGATCTTCTAGATACCCAGCAAAAATTCCCGCTTCTTCGCAAGCTTGCGTCATCCGAAGTGCCTCCTCTGCTGTTCTTCCCAATGGCTTTGTACACAATACAGCTTTTTTGTGCTTTACACAAAGGTGGACGGCCTCCTCATGCACATAATTTGGAAGTGCAATGATCACCATTTCGGTCTCAGGATGGGCAATGGCGGCCTCCATGTCTGTAAAATAATGTGGAACATTATAATCTTTGGCAAAACGAACGGCCGTCTCTTCTCTTCGAGCATAAATCACTTTGACCTCATCTTTTCCGCGGCGACCAATGAGCGATTCGGCATAGAAACGGCCAATGAAGCCACCTCCTAGAATACATAATTTTATCATAATTTAAGGCTGTAAAACAAGTTTAAATGTATCTTTTATTTCTTTCAAATCAATGGTATGAGCTTGAACGGCGTTCATAGTATTGGGCGAATCTTTTTCCAAACATTGTTCAATTACAATATGTGGTTTCACTTTTTTCTTTATCAATTCTGCTGAAAATTGTTTGTAATCAATATCTCCATCGCCCGAAAAAACTTCCTGCCAAATTCCATTTTTTGATTGACGAACGTGTAATTCAATAATGCGATTGCCGTACATTTTAAGTATATCAAAAACTGCTAGTTGTGAATTTTGAGAACCTCTAAAAACCCAATGCACATCCATACAAAAATACAAATTCTCGGGTGAGGTGTTTTGTAGCATATGATGAAACTCTCTTGCTCCAGCCTTCAATTCTACATCATGGGTATGATAGGCGAGCTTCAATCCAATTGCTTTTAAGGATTTACCGATCTTTTCCAAAGCATTTGCTTGCAAAACCAATTGCTCATCTGATTTGGGTTTATCGCTTCCCCAGCCTATTGGGTTTGGATTGGTCACGATAATTTTGGTACCATAGTTTTTCACCACTTCTGCTATCTCAAGAATCTTTTTGATAGACGCCTCAATTTGGTCTTTTTCATGCAAAACGCTACCAATGTAAATTGAGGGCATTTTGATATTGTTTTTTTTCAAAACCGCAATTAGTTTGGTAGCTTCCTTAGCACTACCAAGACTTGGTTCATAAGCTTGAAGACCTGTTTTGGCATATTCTGCAAAATCAGCATCTAGGTTTTCTCCCCAATTCTTGTTTTCTCTTCCGTAAAAAGTACCCCAGTTGTAGGAATTGCTACTAATCGGAAATGATTCTTTGGCTACTTCGAACTTTTGAAGCAAGCCTAAAACAGGCACAGCGGCTATGAAATTTCTTCGTTTCATGGTCTATTATTTGAACACAGATTGAACACTGGTTTTAAAATACTTATTCATTGAGACCCTACCCGTTTTCATATTATCCTTTTGGTTATGTCTTTTCGATTGAAATTCTAAAATAAACTATTTTCTAAGAAGTCTTTATAATTTCAAATCCTTCTCCAAGTTCTAGAATTTTATAGGGAGTTCCAATTTTTTCACAGGCAATTTTAAAGTTTTCTGGGTCTTCGGTGTTAAACTCAAATAAGTAGTAATGATGGGGTATAACACATTTGATATCAGCTATTTTACTTAAATCGGCTGCTTCTTGAAAACTTAAATTTCCGGCTACTTTTCTTTCAGGCTTGTTTCCATTTATGGGTAAAAACGCCAAATCCAAATGGTAACTTTTGAGGGTTTCCTCCAAACCTTCATACCATAGCGTATCACCGGAATGGTAAACCACAAAATCTCCAAATTTTACAATGTAGCTCATAAACTTGCACTGACCTTTTTCGTCTCGTTCTATAGTATTATGTGCCGCAGGAAGGCCAATTATTTCAAAATAGCCAATTGTTAGACTTTCATTTTCATTTAAGCCGAGTGGGAAATCAATTTTACATTTTAGTCTATCTACTACAAAAGCTCGGTTAGCCTCCGGAATGATGAATTTTGCATAAGGATTATTTTCAAAAATGGTACCCAAGGTTTCAGCATCTAAATGATCGGTGTGTTTGTGGCTAGAGGTAACCATATCTATGTTTTTCAGGAGCGATGGAAAAACTACCAATTCGCTCATTCTTACGTGTGGTTTGTTGGTGTTTTGATATTTTACAGAAAGCGAATCTGATAAATAAGGGTCAAATAACAAGGTTTCATTTCGATACTTCAACAAAAAACCACTTTGCCCAAGCCACCAAACTTTGAAGGTGGTTTCGGAAGAAAAGGAATTAATATCCTCAATGAGTTGCTCGTTTTTCTGTTTAGGTTTTATCATTTTTATTTTCAACGTAATTCAGCCGCTGCTTTGCACATACTTTCAATTTTAAGTTTTGATGCCCATCTGGCAGTTTGTGATAATCCACAATCAGGAGCCACAGCCAATTTCTCTGCCGGCACATATTTCAGACATTTTTGGATCCGCTCCTTTACGTCTTCTACCGTTTCAATATAATAACTTTTGACATCAATAACACCTACGGCTACATCCATTTTTTCAGCAAAACGTTCTAAAAGATGCACCTCAGCGAAATTAAGAACGCACATTTCGGTGTGTAGCTCATCTACAGTCATATCCAAGAAATCAGGCAACATGGGAGCAATCGTTTTCTTTCCAATCGAGCGGCCTTTAAAATTTCCAAAACACAAATGGGTGCCGATTCGGGTTTTACCAACTATTCCCTTAACCGTTCTATTGAAAATATCAACAAATCGTTTTGTATCCTCTTTGTAAGCATAGCAAGACATGGATGGCTCGTCAATACAAATTTCCTGAGCACCGGCTTCTACCAATTTTTCTAACTCCAAAGCTACCAAAGGCATCAATGCTTCTGTGATTTCCCAGCGGTCCTTGTAGATTTCGCCCGGCAACATCCTTCCTGATAAGGTATATGGGCCTGGGATAGAAGCTTTCAGGATTTTCCCTTCGGGGGCTAATCTTTTCAAACGGTTGTATTCTTCGACCACGCCCAAACCCTTTGGAGCAGTTAGTTTTTCGACTACTGTATGTTTTCCCCTTTGGTCGTGAGCAGGCGGGCCATACTTTCGTGTTTCTTCATGGTTGGCCTGTATGCCTTTTATGAAACCATAAAACGAAAGGTTGAAATCTAGCCTTGTTTGCTCACCATCAGTAATAACATCTAGTCCGCCCGAAACTTGATCGTGAATAGCATTGATCACGGCATCTTCTATCATTTCATTGACATCGGCTGGGCCAAATTTATCGAGATTTTGAGAGGCAAATTCTAGCCAACTTGGGAATGGCCAAGAGCCTACTACTGTGGTTTTTATGGGTATTGGTTGCATTGTAATTTCAATTTGATTATGACTATTAATTTATCTTTTAGGCAAAGCTCAAAGATTTTTTTATTCTATTCTTTCGAAACATAACTCTCTATACCCACAGATTTGTACATCTTTGAGATACGGTGGGCATGCTCATCATAAGCACTTTGAAATAAGTCCGCCGCTTTTTCCGCTCCCACTACGGCTCCGGCTGTCAATACTTTTGGTGGGCGGCCAGCCTGTGTTAAAAGATTGGCAACTTCCGCTTTGATAGAATTGATGAGCATACAAGAACCCACGGTAGAACCTGGTGCAACTGGCGTTTCTAAGTTCTCAATTTTTATCATGGCGTCGCCCAGTGGTGCACCTGAATCCAAAACGATATCACAAAAATCCTGTAATTTCTTTCCGTCTTTTCTTTTCGAAGTACTGGCTTCAGAATGCAGTTTGGTATTCAATCCCACTACTTTCAATCCTTTTGACTTAAATATTTCTGCCATTTCGATTGGCACCACATTGCAGCCTGAAGATGAAATAATCAAAGCACTGTCTTGATCTGAAACATCAAAATTTCGAATGATTTGTTCCGCTAGACCCGTAACATTTTCCAAAAACATAGCTTGCCGTTGGCCATTGGCCCCTACAACCAAATTATGAAAAGTTAGCGAAAGCTCCACAATGGGATTGAAACCAGGGAATGAACCATATCTTGGCCACATTTCTTCCACCATTATGCGACTGTGCCCGCTTCCAAAAACATGCACCATTCTTCCAGCCAAAATAGAATCTGCAAATATGCTAGCCACTTCAAGAATCTGTTTTTCTTGAGAGGCTACGGTTTCGATCATCTGCTGGCACTTTTCTAAATATTGTTTTGTATAGGTCATATTTTATTTTTTTTTAAAACACATAGGCACATAGTTAGCATAGTTTTTTCTCTTGACTTGTATTTTTTTAAAATCACATAGGCTCATAGTTAGCATAGTTTTTTGTATTGACTCGTATTTTTTCTTTAAACACATAGGCTCATAGTTAGCATAGTTTTTTGTATTGACTCGTATTTTTTCTTTAAACACATAGGCACATAGTTAGCATAGTTTTTTTTAAAATTTTCTATTGTGCTCCATGTGTTCATTAAATTTTCACCAATGCAAAAGCTGCCGCTCCAATTGCTCCCGATAGATCATCGAAATGGGCCTTTTCTATTTTTGTTTTTTTGCCTTTCGGTCTAAATTCATAAAGGTCAATAAAAGTTTGTAAAGGCTCAAAAAGTAAATTGCCAGCCAATGTGATACCTCCACTCAATACGATGATTTCAGGTGAAAAAACATTAATTAAGGAGGCCATCGAAATGGCCAATTTACGGACAGCATCCAACCAAAGCCAGGTTCCAAAACTATCGTTTTCACTATAGGCATTTAAAAGCTCATGGGTAGATTTAAATTTCCCCATAGAACGTTTTTCGATAGAATAATTACCCAAGGCATATTCTAGACTACCAGGAATTCCCAAAATACTTCGCTCATCGTCTGATATATTGATAGCTATATGTCCCAAATGCCCGGCCATCTGACTTAAGCCTTGGTACAATTCTCCATTTATCAAAATTCCACCACCAACACCTGTTCCTAAAGTAAGCAAAATCGCATTTTTATACCCTTTTACAGCCCCAAACTTAGCTTCGGCCATCAATGCGGCATGTGCGTCGTTTAGTACCAAAGTTGGAGTTCCGAAATAATCTGCCCACACAAAATTCTCTAATCCAAAAAGTCTATTGGGCAAATGAGCGATGCAAGAATTCTCTGCATTTGCTAACCCTGGAGCAGACATACCAATGATTTCAACTTGATTTTGGCTTTTCGATTTAAGATAGTTTACCATTTCCAAAACATTCACCTTCCACCTTTCATCTCCCTCATCACTGGTAGGGATATAATGTTTCTCAAGGACCTCACCCATTTCATTGAGCAAAATCCCTTTCACATTTGTTCCGCCTAAGTCTATTCCGATTGCTACTTTCATTTCTTAGCTGTTGGCTTTTAGCAAATAGCTATTAGCTTTTATTTCAATTCATTATTAAACCCATTCCTATTTCAACAAATCAACCTTTGCTAATTAACCTATTAACTAATTAACACATTAGTATTGTCCTTCAGAAACCTCCCATCCGCCATCTACATATAGCGTTTGGCCAGTTGTAAACTTTGAGCCATCTGACATAAAATATACCGCCGCACCGTCTAAATCTTCGGGTTTTCCGTTTCTTCCACCGTCGAGCGGTTGTTTGGTTTTCACGAAATTCATAATAGTTTCATCCGTACTTGCTCTGGCAGACATAGGCGTTTCAACCAAAGCTGGAGCAAGAATGTTGATACGAATATTGTCTTTGGCATAATAAGCCGCCAAAGCTTTTGTAAAACCAATTACTGCAGATTTGGCTGCAGCATAGGCATGTGTCACAAAAAATTGCGGAGAAGGCGAAAACCCCAAAACAGAACTCATATTCAAAATATTTCCTGATTTTCCGAGTTCTAAAAATTTTCTTACAGCGGCTTGGTTAGAAAGCATCAAACTTGTAAGATTCAAGTCAAACGTTTTATTCCAGCCTTCTAGGCTGAGCTCATGCAACGGCCCATCGCCAAATTTCCTTCCACTTCCGCCAGCCACATGATACAAACCATCAAAATTTCCAAATTCAGACATACAGATTTCGATGGCTTTAAAAGCCGTTTGGGGATCTGAAGCATCACCTTTTACAGCTCGGGCATTTTCACCTAGTGCTAATTCAGCAGAAATGCAATTTTCAGGATTTCTTCCGACCACCACCACATTTGCCCCATTTTTTACAAATGCTTTTGCTGCCGAAAATCCCAAGCCAGTGGTTCCTCCTATGATAACGATATTTTTACCTTCAAGCATAAAGTAAATATTTATACCAATTATTGAAAACATATCAATAATATACAAAAATATATAACTAAAATTTAAATTTCCACCTATATTTATTGTTCAACCAATACTATATTGATATTTAATGGAACCTATTCTCCAAAGATTACCACTCAGCAAAGACCTCTCCTATATCTATGAGCGTTATGAATCTCCCTTTTTCGAAACTCCCTGGCATTATCATGACGAGTTCGAAATCGTCCTTTGTGATGGTGGTTTTGGAAAAAAAGTAATTGGCAACCATACTTCTGAATATAAGGAGGGCGATTTAATATTGATAGGTAGCAAACTTCCACATTGGTTTCGTGCAGATGAAAC
Organism: Lacihabitans sp. CS3-21; assembly: GCF_024343675.1. GTDB lineage: Bacteria > Bacteroidota > Bacteroidia > Cytophagales > Spirosomataceae > Leadbetterella. The sequence continues at coordinate 18,367 of NZ_RJUD01000025.1, read as the reverse complement.
GTTTTATACTCATGCGGCTTTTCCGCGTCCGGCTTCTATCGTTATACAGTTTCGCTCAGATAGTTTTGGGGAGTCTTTCTTTGACTTAGTAGAAATGACCCCAGTGCGGTCCTTATTGGAGAAAGCAAAATTTGGGCTGGAATTTAAGGGCTATGCCAAGGAGCTCATAAATAAAATAATTAAAGAAAATATACATAAAAGTAGTTTAGAAAAGTTCCTGAGCCTTTTTGAAATATTGCAATTGATGGCTGAAAGTAAAGAGCACCAGACGCTTTCAGAGATAGGAATGGAAGGCATTAGCAAGAAAGATTCAGATAGAATGAGCATTATATTTGACCAAATTTTGAAAAACTTCAAAGAACCGGTGTCGGTGGAGGACTTGGCCCAAAAAGTAAATTTAACCAAAGCCGCCTTTTGCAGGTATTTTAAAGCCCGAACACAAAAGACGTTTGTGGAGTATCTTATGCAAGTCCGAATCAACCACGCATGTAAGCTTTTGAAAGAAACTGACCTGAGTGTTCTGGAAATTTGCTATGAGTCGGGATTTAATAACTTATCGAATTTTAATCGGCAGTTTTTGAAGCTTACCAAACAAAACCCCAAAGCCTTCAGAAAAAACCAGCATACTTCGGTTTCCACAAATTCATAGCTGAAATTTCAGAAAAAAAAAACTTACACCGCTTTTCTCAAAATAAGGTTAAAATTATATCCAATTTTGGCCATTAAATGAGTCAATAGATATTCAGATTTTAAGGATGTTTTTAAAGTGTAATAACAACACCTAAAGCGACATTTCCGATATAAACCTTCCGAAAATTTAGAAGAAAAAATAGTCAACTACCTCAAAATCAGCACAATTTTATTTTATATTTTTATGATTTTAGAAGTAAACGTTGTACTATTACAAGAAATCCATGTTTTTTTTGCTATTGTTAACACTTCCTAAAACCGCTATCCGTTTGTTTTGCATAAAAATTAAGTGCGTATGAATTTTACAAAAACACTTTTTATAATACTTTTTTCTGCTTTAGGTTTTGTGCCTTCATTTTCACAAGGATTGGAATACAAAAAATCGTTTGAAGGCTTAGCATCGTTTTATGGCAAAGAATTTAATGGCAAAACAACTGCAAATGGAGACGTTTTCAGCAATCGCTATTATACTTGTGCACATCGCACATTGCCTTTTGGTACATTGATAGAAATAGAAAATCCTAAAAATGGGAAAAAAGTAATAGTAAAAGTAAATGACCGCGGGCCCTATTGTGGAGAAAGAGTCATCGATCTTTCCAGAGAGGCTGCCAGCAAATTGGGATTAATCCACCATGGCGTATCGGATATTAAGGCAAGAATTCTTAAGAAAAGAAGAGGTTTTGATATCAACACAGGATCAATGGCCACAAAAAGTAAGTGGCCAGCACCTACCACCTCACGTAGTTTTCATGAGATGATATTCTTGAATTCTGCAAGAAGAAATTTTGTGATGAAAATCTAGGCTCATCATTAGGCCATGGCTTATTATAAAAACCTTCGAGCATTGTACCCTCGAAGGTTTTTTTTTGTAAATAATTATTGGATGGATGATTTCAAAAACAAAGTCTTGTTCAAGCAATAGATGTTCTGTAACAACCAGCGTTATCCATTTAATAATCTTAATAATATCTTCTCCTCAAATTCTTTACCGCTTTAATTCAATTTACCAGTTAAATTTGTAAGTATTCTTAATCTTTAGAAAAGGAGTCAATATGTACAGCAATAAATACTTTACAAGAAACTTTTAGAGAAGATTAAAAAAAAAATCCAAAAATTTTAAAATATATTATAAATTTCCAAAAAAAAATTATATTTGCAGAAACGAAGGCAATTAGAATCCCATAACTGCATTTTCAATTTTGAAACACACTTTAAAATTTTTAATAACTCTTCTTCTATTTTCTTGTTCCCAAGAAACAGACTTAATTATTGTCCCCAGTATATCATCTTTCACTTTACAAGAGTTTCAGGGAAGAATCGTTGAAATTAAGGGCAATCAGATAACCGTTACATTGCCGTATGGTGCTTTGACAAAAAGCCTAAATACAAAAATTGAAACCCAAAATACAGTTGAAATAATCCCTAGATCAGGCATCCCACAAGATTTTTCAAAACCTGTCTACTATACCTTGGTTGGAGAAAATGGCACAAAAATTATTTACAAAGTAAAAGTTATTCTTGAGCCGCAGCCGATCCCCATTATTTCGCATATAGAAAAGGATACAACTGAGGCAGGCCTTAAGAACATCATCCATGGAAAAAACTTTGGAAACTATGCTTATGGAGTCTATCCCAAGTTAATGAATAGCCAAGGTGAATTGACAGAACTTCCCTTTAAATTATTGGACTCCACTAAAATTGAGATCTTGGTTCCGATTTCAACCAAAGTTGGGAATTATGGAATTAAAGTAAAAGTAAATACGCTTGAAGCCGTATCCACAAACACACTTTATGTTGGTTATCCATCACCTCAAATAGCGTCTTTAAGTCATAAAAATATATTGAGTAATGACACGCTTTGGATCACTGGGAAGTATTTTGATCCGACCTATGCTTATTCTGTTCTATTCAAAAAAATGAATACAACTTTTGAAAAGCCCATTGTTTCATATAAAAATAATCAATTGGCTGTTATCCCTAATGATTTGGTTGGTCTTTTTGAAGTATTTATTAGTAATGTATCTGAAAGAAAAATAAGCAAGTTGCCTTCTTTCATCATCCATGTATTTGACCAAAACAAGCCTTACATATCCAAAATAATTTCGCCTAAAGATGTATATAGAAATGGAGACAATCTTCTTTTTGACACACAAAATTTCGATAAAGCCCCAGCCAGATTTTATCAAGTAATCCTAAAAAATAGCCAAAAAAAATACACACAAAATGGACTTTTCTCCAATGGAAAACTGTCCATCAATCTGCCTGAAAACATAGAAAAAGGGACTTATGGGATAGCATTTATCTTATTTGACCCACAAATTGCTTATACCTATTCTTTTGAAACAGACTTGGTAATAAAGCTTTAATTGTCTAACATTTTAACAATTTTTCTATGCGTAATTTTATTATTGCTACTATTGCTATTTCCCTGTTTTGGTCAAGAGGGGGTTTTGGCCAAGCTCCAATGCATGTTTATCCTCAAAAATACACCAGCACTGCTTTTACGGTTTTTAATATAAATAGTGCATGTTATGGTTCTGGATTAAAAATGTATATTAATAATGTGGAGTTCACAAACTTCACCTACGGCTTTTGTGGTTTTGGAATTTGCCAATTCCGATTCCCATTTGGCAATCTGAATGTTGGAGATGTAATTACAGTCAAAGATGCATGTGGCAACACAAGTACTCCTTCAACAGTTGTGGACGATTATGCATATGTAGAAGTAGCTGCCGGGGAGTCGTATAGTGGCAATGGTATAAGCCCTAATGACGAAAGTTTGCCATTTTCAAGATTAAATAATAGCCTCAGTATTGGAAAGTGTGAACCGATAAATATTAATTCACACACCTTACATGAAATTAAGCTGTTATTAAACTCCGATGGAAGCCCATTTACCAGTGGTACTTATAAGCTAAACGGAACACCCATAAACGCTGGAAACTTCAATATTGATAACTTCGGCAACAGTTCTTCAACCTTTACTTTTAATTCCAACGGAAGTATTACATCTAATGGATCAGCCGACTTTTATTCAATACAAAATTTTTCTGGCCAGGTACCAGTAAGTCTGGAATACAAACATAACGGACAAAGTCCTAAACATGAGTTTTTCGTTGGCCCATTAGCTGTCCAATTTTTAGATAATTTTTCTATTATCATAAAAGAGTTTAGATATGATGGTTCTGAAATTCAAGAAAATATTTCAGGGAACTTTAGTAATAGTAAACTTTTATTCACATTTAATAATGGCGTATTCAAACTTTTTATTGACGATGTAGAAAGAAAAGCCATACTAAGGACAGTAGTTTATTCTTCTTCTAGTGGAACTATATCCAACGGAGGTATTTTGGCTTATACAACCGGAGTTACCTGGACACCTGGAGCCTCGGGAGAGCAGTGGGTGCAAGCCATTATGGACGGCATCAGAGTTGTACGTCAGCGATTTTACGTACAAGAAGATTTGGTTATCAATCAAACTATAACCCATGTGGCTTGTAATGGACAAGCCACAGGCCATGTAAATTTACAAGTTTCTGGAGGGCAACCCGGCCTTCAATATTCCAAAGATAACATTTCATTTAGTGGAGACCCGAATTTTAGTGGCCTATTGGCCAACAATTACACTTTTTATGTAAGAGATGCCTCTGGGTGTCAAACCTCGAAAAGTATTTCTGTTTCAGAAAATGCCCCATTGAATATTTCTGTAAGCTCCAAAACCAACGCAAACTGTCAAGGACAGGCCAATGGCTCTGTTTCGTTAAATGCCAATGGCGGAGCTGGTTTTTATGAATATGGTTATTCGGATGCTAATTATCAAAACAACAGTACCATTTCGAATCTAGTAAGTGGGTCCTATGTTTTTTGGGTTAAAGATGCGATAGGTTGCAAAATATCTATTGCCGACCAAATAGGGCTAAATAGTAGCTTGAATGCTACGATCGCTACAAAACAAAACTTACTTTGTTTTAATGACCATACAGGTAGTGTAACTTTATCCAATACCGGTAGTAACTCCGGACCAATAACTTATTCAAAAGATGGATTGGCTTTCCAAAATACCCCAGTTTTTGGTGGCTTAGCAGCCGGAAATTATACCTTTACCTTAAAGGATAATCTTTGTACAGTTACGGTTTCTGATAATATCTCAGAGCCTTCCCTTCTAAGTCTAGTAGGAAATATCGACAACCAAGTAAGCTGTTTTGGTGGGAGTAATGCCAAAATAACTGTCACTCAAAATGGCGGAACAAGTTCTTACACATTTTCAAGTGATGATACCAATTACACAAATTCAAATGTGTTTGATAATCTACCCATTGGCAACTATAAATATTGGGTAAAAGACCAAAATGGCTGTAAGGCCAGCACGTCTATTTTTACAATTACTCAGCCTACCGATATAATATTTTCAGTGAGTTCAAAAACAGACATCAGCTGTTTTGGTGGAAACGATGGCGTAGTAACTTTGGACGCAAATGGTGGTATTACATCTTATGAATATACCATTGACAATGCTAATTATCAGTCTTCAAATATCTTTAGTGGCCTTAACTACGGCCTGAAGACATTTGGTATCAAAGACCAAAATGGTTGTACAAAAACCACAAGTACAACACTTTTACAACCTACAGCCTTGCAATTGTCCATTAGCCAGTCTAAAAACTTGGTCTGCAATAGCGACAATACGGGCATGGTCACCTTATTGAGTTCGGGAGGCACCACCCCTTATACCTATTTCAAAGACAACTCATTTGGGCAAAGCACTTCTGCATTTACTGGTTTGCCTGCTGGTTCCTATGTTTTTTCTGCCAAAGACGCAAAAAATTGTGAAGTGGTTTTATCCTCGATTACGCTCAGCGAGCCCACACCTATCCAAATCAGCCATATTCTAAAAACCGACATAAACTGCGAGACTTATGCGAATGGTGTATTAGGCTTCATAGCGTCAGGTAGTAACGGAGGCTTTAATTACACCCTCTCAGGAAGAGATTTCAGGTTAAATGATATAGGCACCCTTAGTTCGGCCAATGGGCAATTTAACAATCTAAAAGCGGGCAACTACATACTGACCGCCACTGACCAATTTGCTTGCTCCAAAACCTATGATGCAGCTATAGTTCCAAAAAACAGCGGAATAAGATTTGATTTAAATACAACACTCCCAAGCTCTTGTTTAGCAACAGACGGAGGAATCTCAGTGACCAACATCAGAGGCGGTAGACCCAACCCAACCTACAGCATCCAATTGAGTGGTCAAAATGTTTTTGGCTCGCAAACTACTTTTAACAACCTTATCAATGGCAATTATATTATCACGGTAGCCGATGAACTTTGCTCATACAATCAAGAGGTATCGCTTAGGTTAGCGAGTAGCCTAAATGCAAATTATTCCATTAGCCCTATCAGCTGCACTTCGCCCAATGCCAACATTTTGGTTGATCCCATATCAGGAGGTTCAGGCAATTATCAATTGGCCTTAAATGGAGGATCATTTTCGGATAACAAAAGTTTTAGCAATCTTTCTCCAAATACCTATGGAATAGTAATTAAAGATAGTCCTCTGACTTGTCAAACTACCTTAAGTTTTGAAATTAAGGAACAAAATCGAGCTGACCTCAAAACCTCAAAAGTTCAAGATATTTCATGTTTTGAAGGAAGAGACGGATTTATACAAGCCATTGGCGACAACAACCTCAGTCCATTCACCTATTCTTTCAACAGCCTCTCAAGTTTTAGTAACAACAACAATTTCAGTGGTTTACCAATAGGCACCTATAGGATTTATGCCAAAAACAGCATCGGTTGTTTGGATTCCATACAAGTTAAACTCCATCAACCTACCAAAATCCAATGGGACGTAAATATCAAAAATAACGACTGTTTTGGAGATCAAATGGGAGCTATCGCCATAAACGGAAACGGTGGAACGCCACCTTACCAATTTACAATCTCCAATTCGTTTTTAGATAATAACCACTTCACTCAGCTTTTAGCAGGCAAATACAAACCGGCTATCAGAGACAGCAAAGGTTGTCTGTTTGAAAAAGAAGTGGAAGTGATACAGCCTACTGAGCTTAAAATCAATCCTGTATATAAAGACACCATCGCTTGTTTCGGAGAAACTAACGGCAGTATAAAAATAGAAGCCAATGGCGGAACAGTGGGCTACACCTTTGCAATGGGCAATGAAAACGTTTATGATGTCAACGACACTTTTAAAAACTTGGGCGTAGGTAGGTATTCGTTTTTTGTCAGAGACGGCAATCAATGCCTAAAACAGACCGAATTGCTTATCACTGAGCCAGAGAGATTGGATTTGAACTTGACCTCTCAAACTGACCCACTCTGTATCGGTGAAAAAAACGGCACCATTACGCTTCAGGCAAAGGGAGGAAACAATGGCGGCTATACCTACACTATGGACAATAGCCTGAAACAATTTAACAACGGCCTCTTTAAAAATCTTTCTGAAGGAGATTTTACTTTCAAGGTAGAGGACCGCAAGGCTTGTTTTGATACCGTTACGCTGGTCAAACTCAAATGGCCAAAGGCACTATCCGCCTCAATGAGCCAAAAACAGCCTGTGTGCTTTGGCGATGCCAATGGCCAAATATTCATAGAAACCAATGGCGGCGTAGGAGGATTTACAGTAGAAATGCTTAACAAAGACCAAACATTTTATGAAAAACTTCAGCATGCAGAAAGCAGCTTTACTTTCCAAAAACTACCTGCAGGGATTTACGAATTTGCCGTAAAAGACAAAAATGGTTGTCAGCTCAATTTGGTGGATGAGATTGTGGATGCGGTGAAGTTAAACAACGACATAAATCTTGGTGGTGAATTAAGGACGGCGGATTCAGTGGTGGTTTGTAAAGGACAAGTTATTACCCTAGATGCTAAGAATCCAGGACAATTAATTGAATGGTATAAGGATGGGAAAATTCTTGAAACGTTCGGAGATGAAAATAGAATCGAAATTGATGAACAAGGTATATACGCTGTACTTGTAAAAAACTCATCGGGTTGTTCAAGTCAAGATAACTTCCATTTCAAATTTAATCAATTTGCATTAAAAACAGATTTCTTATTCCCAACACAAGCATTTGTTGGAGATACTGTAGTGTGCTTAGACATTACAAAGCCAATACCCGATAGAGTAGTATGGGAATATCCAAATGAATTCAAGATGATTACAAAAAATTATTCGAAACTTTCGTTAGCTGCTGCTTCAAGTGGATTTTATGAGATACAAATGACCGCTTATTCAAATTCATGTTCGAATAAGGTTAAACATAAAATTGAAATAAAGGAATCGACTGAAAAACCAGAAAATATTTTCTATGACAAAATTACAAGTTTCGAAATTTTCCCTAATCCAAATAATGGGAAATTTAGATTTGAAATTACTTCGATGATAAATGACAATTTTGAAGTCGATATGATAAATACTGCCAATGGTAAAAATGTATATTCAAAAACTTTTGAACAGCTAAATAAAATATCTCAGGAGGTCGATTTGAAGTTGGTACCGGGTATCTATATTTTATATGTAAAAACAGGAACAGAGGTTTTAAGTAAACGCATATTAATACTATAAACCTGATGAAAAAATATCTAATACTGTTCATTTTTAAGTTTTTTGCTTTTCAAGGTCTGGCTCAAGATATTCAAAAATTGAATTTGAAATCATTAAAGGAATTTTTGAAAAGCAGCCCCATAAGCATAAAAAGTGGCTTTAACATAGAGGGAAAATACTATTTGCCAATCGGGATAGATCCTAGGCAATCAAAGTTTCAATATTTTGCAAATGGTTTTTCAAGTATTACACTTGGAAAGGCTTTTAAAGTACCTGTAAGTTTTAGCCTTACCAATCAAGGAATAAGTCTTTTTCACCAATTTTATGGTAAAGATATTGCACAAAGATTTAATCGAATTAGTCTAAAACCTACATTTAAAAACCACACACTTTATTTAGGGACAAATGCCTTGAATTTTTCAAATTATTCTTTGGCTGGACATAGATTTGATGGCTTAGGATATGAGTATAAACCAAAAAACAATGGCATATTCGGGTCTATTGCTTGGGGTCGTTTTTTGCGAAAAGTAGATCCCATTTATGAATATGAAATATTAAAAAATAAACCTTCTTTAGAAAGAAGGGGCGAGGCCTTCAAAATTGGGTATAAAAAAAACAAAGCTGTTTATCAATTTTCGATGCTAATAGCAAAAGACTTAAAAAATATTTCAAAAGATTTAGACTTAACACCTTATAGAAATATAGCCTTTGATGTATCAGCAGAAATACCTATTGCCAATAAAATTGGCGGAAAAATAACATATGGTAAATCCCTCATTTACGATAACAGCAAAAGTGAGTTTTCGTCAAAATCACCAGTTATAAATAGCAATGCCTATTCTGCAGACATTACATATAAAGGTAAAAATGCAGATTATGGCATTGAATATAGTCGAGTGGATCCAAATTTTAAAACCTTTGGAAGCTACTTTTTTAACAACGATCTAGAGACTTTTGCTTTCTCAAATTCACTCAGATTATTGGATGATAAATTAACGCTAATAGATAAGTTTGGGTTTCAACACAACAACTTAAACAACCAAAGCTATCAAAAAAATGGAAACTGGGTTGCAGACCTTGGTTTGGTACATAACCTAAATGAACAATTTAATTATCACATTAACTATTCCAATTTTAGCAACTATTCCAATTTCAATTCAACTTATCAGTTTATCAAATCTTATGATGGTTATGCGAGTTTAGATACCATTAATTACCATCAAATCAATGGCAATATTGGACTTGGATTTCAAATCAATACAAGAAGTGATGCCAGAGTAAAGAAAAATCTAAGCACCGAACTTATGAGGCAATCAAACAACAGCCCGCAAGAACAATCTTATGTAAACTTTGGCAGCATTAACCTTAATATAGAAGCTGCTAAATACAATTTGAATTATGGTTTGGGATTTACATATACCCATACACAAAATGCGGATTTTGACCAGACCCTTTATGGCCCTAATGTGCTGATAATGAAAAAAATAAAAAAACCAAAAATATTAATATCCGAAAATTTCAGTTGGAATTTAAACAGAGAAAACCAGCTTCAAAGAAAATCTTTGATGATGAATTATTTAAACATACAGTGCAATTTCTCTAAAAGTAATCAGGCTTATTTTAAATATAATACCATTATAAATAAGGCATATAAATACAATATTGAGGAAGATAATAGCAACACTTTAGAATCTTTTTTCATTTTGGGTCTCAGGCTACAAATCAATAAATCCTTAAAAAAATGAATACAATTTTGAAAGACAACAAACAGATGAAATCAGTATTGATTTTACTATTCATGATTTTTGTGACAATCAATTTATTTGCAACTGAAAAAAACATCAGGGTTTATTCAGAGCAAGACTGTAAAAAACTTGGACTCAAACCCATTTCTTTGGAAAATGGAGAAACCATTTACCCACAAAATGATGGTAAGCACTTTTTTGTTTTTGAAAATGCAGAAGAATATTTAGCAAGTACTTCACTTTCAACAGAAGGCATTAGACAAGCCATTTTGGCAACCAAACGTGCTGGCAAAATAATAAATGATTTAGGCTCATTTCAATATGTAAGTGCTATGCCCATTGTGATTAACAAAACCAAAGGAGGAGTTAATTATGATATACTATTAGATAAATTGGTCTTCACACCTCAGGGCAACTATATCACTGTGCAAGCCATGATTTCAATGCCAAATGAAGAATATTTATGTTTTGAAGCTTTAGATTTAAAATTTACAGGACAAGGAGGAATTACAAGCGGTTCGCTTGACTTGGTTTTAGGAGATAATAACGATTTAGAAATTTTAAATCTTGAAAAAATTAAACTCTCCCTTATCGCTGGAAAATTAAACTTTGGTTGTAATGGTTTTGAAAGTTTTAGCATAGAAGGAAAAGTAATATTTGACAGGACTTTAATCGTACCAGAAAATCCCGCTAGTGGTAAACCAATAGGTGGTAATGTTGAATCCAGATTTATTGCGGATAATTTACTTGATTGGAATGAGATGGTTTTTAAAATTTCAATTCAGGATTTTCAACTACCCAATATCCCTGATTACGGATTTTCGGTAAAAAATGCAATCATTGACTATAGTGATCAAAAAAATACACCAGGTTTATCTTTTCCAAAAAACTATAGCTCCGAACTTGACCATGAACTTTGGAAAGGCGTATATGCCGATGAGGTAAAAATTAGGTTTCCTAAATCTTTCAAAAAGCGAAATTCAAGTGAATCATTAACCATTAGAGGACAAAATATCATAATCGACAATTTGGGATTCTCGGGGTTCATTTCTGCTGAAAATGTATTGGATTTGAAGTCAGGAGAACTGAAAGGTTGGGACTATTCTATAGAATCAGCCATGCTGCATATTTTAAAAAATAAAGTAAAAGGAGGAGGTTTGGAAGGTAAAATTCGGCTTTCAATAAATGAAGAAAAAAATGCAATTGCCTACAAAGCAATAATTGACCCAAGCCGAGCTTATTATAATTTTTCAGTTAGCAATATAGACGACATCGAATTTGATTTCATAAAAGCTTCAAAAGTTCATCTTGATCCATCTTCTAAAATAAGTTTAATCTATAATGAAGGGGATTTTGATGCCAATGCCTTTTTAAATGGCACCATGAATCTCGGCCAAAAAAATGACAACGACACTACCGTAGTAAAAATCTCTGAAGTAGTTTTTGAAAAACTTTTTGTTTCTACAAGAATGCCTTATTTATCAGCGGGTTATATCGGAAGAAAAAGTTCAGAATCTTCAAAACTGGCAAATTTTGATATTAATATAACCCTTCCAGTGTTTGAGGTAATGGATGGAAATGCAAAAATGAGCATGGCCATTAATGTCAACCTCGACAAAGCTGGAATTGAGGCCAAAGGCGGTTTCTTTATTAAGTCCAAACTTCATGACATAGGCGGCAGACACTTTTGGCGATTAAATAGCTTTGGAGTAGATGCTATCCACGTTCATGCCGATTTGTCCAAGTTTTCGTTTGATGGAACCTTAAAGTTTATGCGAAAAAATCCCGTTTATGGAGATGGATTTTATGGTCGCCTAAGTGCACATCTCTCTACAAACGGGAATATGGGACTAGACGCTGTGGCCATGTTTGGAAAATCCATTGAGCAAAAACCCTACTGGATGGTAGATGCCCAACTCCTAACTGGAAACAGCTCAAAGGGTCTCAAAATAGACTTTCTAGCAGGCTCAATGTATAAAAACATGGCTCCAAGCTCAAAATCTGACCCATTTATTCAGACCCTATCAGGAGTAACTTATGAGCCTAACTTTTCTGCAGGATGGGGCGGCAGATTTGCTGTTGCCTTTAGCAAAGGAAGCAGCATGGCAGTTGCTGCCGGATTAGAAATACAAACGAGAGCCGATGGGGCAATCAGTAAAATTGGATTTATAGGCAGAGCAGCTTTTGCAGGTAATGATAATTCTGGTGTGAACAAAGAAATTATTATACAACAATACCTAATGATGTGTAAAGATAGTGATTTGAGCAGATCGGGTGGAATTGCAGGCAAACTGGACAATGACCCAGCTACAATTCAAATTATTTCTGACAGATTTGCACCTTCTGGCGAGGGTGGTATAAATGGAACAAAGGCATCAATTATTGTAAAATTTGATTTTGAAAATGATTCTTATTACGGCAAACTGGGCGTGTCATTTACTGCACCAGCATTTGGTATTCAGGCAGTAGGGGCATTTTTATCCTCCCCAAACAAATGGTTTGTACATATCGGAGAGCCCCCTTTGAGCTCAAGGATTATTATTATCTCTCCTTCACTTCCGCCTATAAATGGATATTTTATGATTGGCGATGGCATTGCTGCTTTACCTGATCCTCAGCCCAATATTTTTGTAAAATACCCTTCAAAAAAAGGCGAAAGAAATGCCAACATAGAGCCATCTACAGTAGCCACGGGAAGAGGTATTGCCTTAGGTGGAGCAGTCTTTTTTCAACCGCCACGTTTAAATATTTTAGGAATACTTGATTTCAGTGTTTATGCCCAAGCAGGATTTGATTTTATGTTGATTAAATATGACGATGGCTTCTATTGTTCCAATAGACCTGGTCAACCATTAGGTGTAAACAATTGGCGGGCCATGGGCCAGCTTTATGCCATGGCATCATTTGCTGCCAAGGCCTTCGGTTTTAATGTACTGTCGCTTGATGCAGGTGCGTTGCTCAGGGCTGCTTCCCCAAATCCCACCTATGCCACCGGACAAGTAGCCGTATCTTTCAGAGCTTTGATGAAAAAATTCAGATTCAATGTTGGTTTTACCCTAGGAGAAGATTGTGAAGTAGCAAAGAGCGATCAATTTTTGGAAAATTTAAGCTTAATAAAAACCAAATTCCCTGAATTTGGAGCACAGGTTAGTCCAAATACAATTCCTAAAATTACAGGTACAGAGGCTTTTGATAAAGACATTGAGGACCCTTCTTTTGAGGGGAAATATCAATTAAAATTAAACCCTGTAGAGGTTAAAACTGAAAAGGGGGAAATTCTAGCCGGAACTACCTCTATCAAAGAAGATGTGCTGACTTTTACCCCTGAAAAGCCATTTCCTGCTTTTCAGAAAGTGTACATGAAATCCAAAGCCCAAGTGTTTTTAAATCAAAATGGATCACTTACGCCTGCTCAAATAGAGGGTGGCTATGTAGAAGAGCCTGTTACTTTAATGTTTATTGCAACCAAGACTGATGCAGAAATGAAAGAAGAACTGGAAGGCCACAAAGCCAAAATAGCAGCTGATGCCCAAGCCATAAAAGATAGAGCAGCGGAAGCGGCAAAACAGATACAGGAAAAAACCGACAATATTGTAAATGCTCTTAATAATACTGCCGACTCTGTAGCCGCGGCATTTATAGCAAATTGTTCAGACTGCTCTCAGGCAGGTTTAGACTCACTGAAGAAAATTGGTGGAGAAATGACTACAGGAGTAAATAATGCAACTGCCAATGCAGATTCAACTATTGGAAAAATTCTAAAAAAAGCTTTAAAAGAAGTGGATGATGTTGTGGACAAAGCTGAAAAAGAGGCAATAGAAGTCCTCGAAAAAGGAGGGAAAAACATTGAAGAATTACAACAAAAAGCCAAAGATGAACTTGAGCAATACACGGAAGATATTCTGAATATATACAAAGGCTATTGTTCGTCCACCTTCTCATGGCAAGGCACTCCAGAAGGATTTAGAGATAGCCAAATTGCTTGCTTAAATTTTAGAAAAGAGGCAGAATCTAAGATAAAAGACAAAAAAGAAGATTTAAGCATTTTTTATGGTAAACTAAAGCAAGATGAAGTTGACTTCGCAATAAATACATCGGATCAAATAATGGCAAAAGCACAAGCAGACTGCGATGTAATAATGAAAGCAGCTGAAAAAGAATGTCAAACCGTAATTGATGAATTAAAAAAACAATGCGAATCCATAATGCAAGCCGCCAGCGAAAAATGTAAGAAAATCCAAGGCTACTCTGAAAAAATTAATATAGATGAATACATCCATAATCTTTTCAATAAAATTGATTTCAGCGTTGTTACTGACCCTGGAAAAACTGTCATAAACAATTGTATTGACCCCTCTAACCCACAAATAATTGTTTCGAACAAAAACATCATAAAAGGGCAATCGGTAAATTTAACTGGGTCTGGATGTGCCATTAACACCTCTTATCTCTGGAATGATACCTATATTGGAGCGAATTGGTCGGTTACGCCAAACGAAACACAGCAATATACACTTGCATGCAAACTCCTAAACTGTGAAGCCAAAAAAACTTTTGTAACCATAAACGTAACAGCGGATGTCCCTCCTGCTGATATCAGTGGACAAAACAATTCAATTGCCTCGTCTGGAAACAATGGCAGTACCCAGAATAACAATGAAAATAATTCTAGTTCTGGAAGTTCAAATGGAAATACTGAAACCAACCCTAATCCTGAAAATACCGACGAAAATAAGAATAACCACCATCCATGTGAGGGCATTTCTAATCCTAATGCTTGGGTTAGTAACAGCAACGTTTATGTAGGAACAAGGGTAGATTTATCAGCCAACGGCTGTGCTGATGGAAGCCAATACAGTTGGACAGATCTTGGCTTGAACGCACAGAGTACCTCAACAACGGTAGAAAAATCAACGTACTACAACATTAAATGTGTGAAGACTGGTTGCGAAGATAGGTTGGGCGGCGTATATGTAGAAGCCATTCCTCCACCAGCTGACCCTTGCTCCCATTTGGCCTCGCCTTCAATAAGTGGAAATTCGCAAATCAATACAGGACAACAAGTAAGTTTGGGTGCATATGGTTGTATTGCTGGAAGTTCTTATTCATGGGATACTGGAGATGAAGGTCAAAACCTGACGGTGAGCCCTAATTCTTCTAGATATTACACGGTGACTTGCATAAAATCACATTGTGAAAACCAATCGGCTAGTATTTATATAAACGTTACAGATCCATGTGAAGGCCATCATCAGCCCAATGTTTATGCTGACAACTACGATGTATATTATGGTCAATCGACCGTATTACATGCGAGCTGTCCTGGTGGATCAACTTTAAGCTGGGATACCGGTTCAAGCTCCGCTGATAGAACTATTACCATCAATGGAAATTATGTTGCCACTGCCCGATGCACCAGAGAAGGCTGTGAAACCAAGTCTGGTTCAATCACCATCAATGGTTTGGTACCTGTAAGCAACAATACCAACTCGAATAATAATTATAACGACTATAATAGCTACAACAGCTATAACAGCTTTATAAATTTTAGTAATTATAATGCAAATTTTTACACCAACGGATATTATTGAAACATGCAAAAATCCATCAAATAGATTATAAACTGTTCATTAAAATAACCCCATTTCTATTGGTTGGTCGGCATCTCGACCAACTTTAGGAGGAAGGTAAATGGGCAAATACAAAATAAATAATACAACTATGAAAAGATACCTATTTATTACTTTGATGCTCCTGACCCTGAAAGTTCAATCTCAAGAGAAATCTTTGGGTTTGGTTGCCAAAGTGGAGCCTCACCGCGTGATATTGCGTTGGATGCCGCTCGATTATAAAACCTGGCAGCAAGGAGCCCAAAAAGGCTATGATATATACAGATACGAGGCTCAGGATAGTTTAGGAACTGTTAAACGTCTGAATAAACAAACGATCAGGCCATTACCTAATGCAGCTTGGAATACCCATTCTTCGTATGCTCAAGTAGTAAAAAAAATACAGGAAAAACCTTATACGGCAGACACTACCCAACAAAACCTCTATTTGGCATTGGCACTCCAGATGAGCCATATGGAAGCAGATATTGCTCAAGCCATGGGGCAATATTTTATTGATAGCACAATTGCAAGCAACCGTACTTATGCCTATTTAGTAATTATGGAAGGAGGAAAAATAGCTTTTACGCAAAAAGTTATTCCAAGTGAATACACAATCTTACAAGCACCAAAACTTTTGGAAAGTACCTACAAAGACTCCACTTTTAATTTTAAATGGAGAATGACAGACCCATTGCTTCAAAGTGCTTTTGTGGTAGAAATGTCAGACAACAGTCAAAGAACTTGGAGACCCACCACCGATGCACCCATAGTAGCTGGAGACGAAACTGATGATGCAGGTAATATATTGATAACTTATGCATTAAAAGCACCAAAATTTTACCACCCGTACTATTTTAGAATAAGGGCCATTACTCCATTTGGTCAGCTTTCAGAGCCTTCTGATACGACTTACCTTTACGCCTTCAGAGATAGACTACCCCAAGCACAATTGAAGCACACCATAAATACCGATGGCCAAGTTGAGCTAAGCTGGGTATTTCCCGATTCTTTAAATTTTGATATTCGCGGTTTTGGCATTTTTAGATCTGACAAGCCAGATACCAACTTTGTAGAATATACAAGGGTAAAAAGAGAACTTCGGACCTACGCCGATAAAAAGCCGCTAACTGAAGGCTACTATAAACTGGCCATTGCCGATTGGGAAGGCAATAACCACTTTTCCTTGGCCCAATTTGTTCAGCTTGAAGATTCTATACCACCAAACCAACCCTTATGGAAAACCTCAGAAATTGCTCCTGATGGTGGTGTGCATCTATCCTGGAAAGCCAACAAAGAGAAGGATTTGGCAGGCTACAGAATTTATTATGCGGATAGTCCTGAGGCCGAGTTTAGTGTGCTTACTCCTACCCTCAGCAAAGACAGCACTTTTAGCACTTCTGTTGCCCTCAATTTGCTCAACAAAAAACTATATTATACCCTCGTGGCGGTGGATTTAAGGCTCAATGTATCGAAGCCTGCCGATACCCTGGTATTGATAAGACCAGACACTCTGGCTCCAGCAGCTGCAAATTTTACCCACTTTGAACTCAGCGATACCGCCGTTTATCTCGAATGGGCCAATAGCCCTAGCATAGACTTGGCCTATACTTTGCTCTTGCGAAGGTCAGTTAAGGATACCACCCGTCTGATTTTGGCGAAATTTGACCCAGAGCACAGTATGAAATCATTTTTAGATTCCACAGCCGCCGAAAATACAGAATATGTCTATTCACTTGTACCCGTTGATTTGGCTGGTCTAAAAGCCGACAGTAGCCACATCAGACTTGCAAGCACTTTTTCTGGCATTCGCAAAGCCATTAGTGATCTGAAATTTGAGCCTGACCCCGATGCCAACACCATAAAAATAACCTGGCCAATACCCAATAGAAAAGTTAAGAAATACACGCTTTATCGCCAAGGACCCGCAGACGGCAGCGTGACTCCCTACCAGGTTTTTTCAGGTCAACATGGGTCATATCTCGACCAAAACTTGAGCCAAAATACACCATATAAATACCGCATAATGGCATTGTTTGAAGACAACAGCCGTTCGCAGATTTCAGCAGTTTTCACCACCACTTTACCCACTAAAAAATGAAAATGCTAAAACCACTTTTTGATTTTCTTAAAAAAGAAATTCTAAAAATTCCGTCCTTTCAAAGGAGAATGGTCTGGAGCAGTTCGATGATTCGGCTATGCTTTTCCCTTTTCTTCACCAGCCTTACCGCTACCGCACAACAATACCCTGTAGACTGCCGCATAAGCATTATTCCACCTTATGCCAACCGTTTCTACGACTACCAGAATAGTCCACAGCGTTTTAAGGTGACGTTGTTGTTGAGAGACAACACCAAACCCACCCTCGATGTGGTGCTACAGATACGCCTCAAAGGGCCGGGCCTTGTCATTGAAAATCCTGGAGATTTTTTTACGGCCCAACCCATTACGCTTAGCCCGGGACGGCCCCAGACGCTTTCTGGCCTCGAGCTGAGCGACAATTTTAGCCCTGCCAACCTCGAAACACAAGGCATAGAGCTGGCCGACTTGTTTACTGGAGTAGGCTTGCCGCCAGGACCTTACGAGTGGGAAGTACGAGCCTTTGAGCTGTACCGCGACAGGCAGGTATCCAACACGGCCAGTTTCAGAATGAACCTGGCACTCAATTACCCACCCTTGCTCAACCAACCCACAAACAATGCCCAGCTGGGGCCTACCCAGCCGCAGAGCCTCAACTTCAGTTGGAT
>NZ_RJUD01000024.1 GCF_024343675.1 Lacihabitans sp. CS3-21 | reverse complement strand
AAGCTGGCTTATTGGATAAATGCCTACAATGCTTTTACGATTCAATTGATTCTTGACAACTCAGAGAATGACCTCAAAAGCATAAAAGATATTGGAGACAAAATTAAAATACCATTTGTGAATACGCCTTGGGATGTAAAGTTTATAAACATTGGTGGCAAAAAAATGGATTTGAATAATATAGAGCATGGTATCATAAGAAAGCAGTTTAAAGAGCCTCGTATTCATTTCGCTTTAGTTTGTGCCGCTAAATCATGTCCGCCACTAAGAAACGAGGCTTTTACGGCTGAGAGGTTAAACGAGCAATTGAACAATCAAGCTGAAAAATTCATAAACGATACATCTAAAAATAAAATCTCAAAATCAAGTGCAAGCATTTCAAAAATATTTGATTGGTACGGCATGGATTTTAAACCTACCTCCATTATAGATATCCTAAACAAATATTCAAAAACGAAACTGGATTCAAAAGCCAAGATTTCTTACGCCACTTATGATTGGTCGCTTAACGGTTCTTTTTAAATAAATCTCTATTTTGTTTCTTTTACCAAACCTATTGAAGAAATTTGCTTCTTTTTAAATACATAGATGAGTAATGTTCTTTTTTGGTTCAGAAATGATTTGAGGCTACACGACAATGAGGCTTTTTGTAAAGCTGCTCAAATGGGTGCAGTAGTTCCTGTCTATGTTATCGACACGCGATTACTTAAAAATACTTTTTTAGGTTTTAAGCGAACGGGCAAGTTTCGTTTGAAATTCTTACTGGAGTCTCTAGCAGATTTAAAAACCCAACTACAATCTTTGGGCTCAGATCTTATTGTGAAGGTAGGGATTCCCGAAAATGAACTTTTTGAAATCGCTGTTAAGTATAATGTGGAGTTTGTGGTTACATCCAAAGAGGTTACCCAAGAAGAAACCAGTGTAGAAGCAGCATTTTCTCAAAAACTCAAGACAAAAAACATTGATATTGAGATGTATTGGGGCAACACACTCATTCATGTTAGAGATCTTCCTTTTCAGATACATTTTGTTCCGGATATTTTTACCGATTTCAGGAAAAAGGTAGAAAACTTTTGGAAAGTAAGAAGAACATTTGAAACCATAACAAAACTTGATTCTCCAGATGATTTGGAGGAAAGCTTGATTCCAAAACTCTTGGATTTGGGATATGAGCATTTTGAAAAACATCCCAAAGATATTATGGGTTTAGATGGCGGCGAAACTGCAGCTTTAAAGCGTCTTCAAGAATATATTTGGGATAAGGAACTCATACATACTTACAAACAAACAAGAAACGGTCTTTTAGGCAAGGATTATTCCTCCAAGTTTTCAGTTTATTTAAGCTTAGGCTGTCTTTCTCCACGAATGATTTATGAGGAAATAAAAAAAGCTGAAGCCATCAGAGGAGCCAATGAATCTACTTATTGGTTGATTTTCGAACTACTTTGGAGAGATTACTATTATTTTATTGCCCTCAAATTCGGTATTAGGCTTTTCAAAAGAGCAGGTATCAAACATGATTTTACTAAAAGATGGAAGCGAAACCGTGAGCATTTTAAAAAGTGGATGGATGGAGAAACAGGCGTGCCATTTATTGATGCCAACATGAGAGAGCTAAAACTCACAGGTTATTTGTCCAACCGGGGAAGACAAAATGTGGCCAGCTTTTTTACAAAAGACCTTGGCTTAGAATGGTGGTGGGGAGCCATGTATTTTGAGAGTCAATTAGTTGATTATGAGGTTTGTAGTAATTGGGGGAATTGGAATTATTTGGCTGGGATAGGAACAGACCCAAGAGAAGATAGGTATTTTAGCCCTGTAAGCCAAGCAAAAAAGTATGATCCCAATGCTGAATTTATAAAATATTGGATCCCTGAACTGCAAAGTATTGATAATGAGGTGATTTTGGAGATAAATGAGCTCAAATCAGTTTTGAATGATTCTATAATATATACCAGTCAAATAATACCGAAAAATAAAAAATGGTAAAAGCTACCGTTTAACACAGCATTTGAAGAATTCATAAATAATATTTTTTTTGATATTGGATTCTTTATTTAAATTTGATAAATTTTAATAAAAAATAAACTGAAAATGAAAAAAGGAACTCTCGCAATTGTGGCAATTCTTTTGTTGTTTGGAATGTACGGATGTAGCTCATACAATGGATTGGTTGGTAAAGACAACAACGTTCAAAAGCTTTGGGCAGATGTACAAACCCAATATCAAAGAAGAGCAGATTTGATCAGTACATTGGTGAAAACTGTTCAAGGTGCCGCTGATTTCGAAAAAAGTACGCTTACAGAAGTGATTCAAGCAAGAGCTTCTGCCACACAAGTTAAGTTTGAGGCCAAAGACCTTACGCCAGAAAACATGGCAAAATTCCAAGCTGCCCAAGATCAATTAAGTGGATCATTGAGTAGATTGATGGTGTCTGTAGAGCAGTATCCGAACCTAAAGGCCAACCAAAATTTCCTTGACTTGCAAGCGGAACTTGCTGGTACTGAAAACCGTATAGCGGTAGCTCGTAGGGACTTTAATGGAGGTGTGGGTGAGTATAACTTATCTGTTAGATCATTTCCAATGAACATCTTGGCTGGTATTTTTGGATTTGCTCCTAAAGGATTCTTTGAAGCTTCTTCAAAAGCACAAGATGCTCCCGACGTAAATTTCGATTTTAAGAAATAATTAAATAGCCCGTCGTGAGGCGGGCTTTTTTTATGTTTATCCTTTCTGAAGTTCAGCAAAAAAACATTACGGAAGTCATTAAATTGGCAGAAACCAATACTTCTGGTGAAATAAAAGTACATATTGAAGAAAACTGCCCTGGTGGCGATGCAATGGCCAGAGCCAAAGAAGTTTTCAAATATTTGTCTTTGCAAAAAACAGCTCAACGAAACGGAGTGTTGTTTTATTTGGCATACGAAGACCACAAGTTTGCGGTTTTTGGCGACAAAGGAATCAATGAAAAAGTCGGTCAGACTTTTTGGGATTCTACCAAAGAAATTCTTAAAGAGAATTTTAAAAAAGGTGATTTCGAAACTGGCTTGTGTTTGGGCATAAAAGAAGCTGGGGAACAGCTGAAGTACTATTTTCCATACAATACAGACGATAAAAATGAAATTTCAGATGAAATAAGCCGTGGATAATAAAAAAACAATAATACGATTTCTCGCTGTAATATTTTTACTTTTTTCCTTACAAATTGGCTTTGGGCAAGACATACCAGAGAAGCCAAACCCACCTAGATTAGTCAATGACTTTGTGGGCGGATTATTGAGTGCGGCTCAAATTCAGGCCTTGGAGCAGAAACTGGTAGCTTACAACGACTCTACATCTTCGCAGCTCACTATTGTGATTGTGAAGACCGTTCAGCCTTATGAATCTGGGGATGTGGCTCTAAAAATCTTAAGAGATTGGGGTGTTGGTCAAAAAGACAAAAATAATGGCATAGTATTGCTTTGGTCTCCAGGAGACAGAAAAATAGCCATACAGACAGGATATGGAATGGAAGGTGTTTTGCCGGATATGTATGCCAAAAGAATCATTACCAATGTTATCGGACCGAAATTTAAGGAACTAAAATACTACGAAGGACTAGACGAAGGTACTACAGAGATATTCAAATATGCTGCTGGCGAGTACAAAGCCGAACCAGAAGAAGAAGGTGATGCCTTTTTAGGTTTCATTATAATTTTACTTGTTATCATATTCATAATTTGGATATTCTACAAAATAGGTAAAAATAACAAAGGTGGCGGCGGATTGCTCAGCGACAGTGCTGCACCTTACACCACTTATACAGGCTGGGGCCGTCAAACAGGAAGCTGGGGCGGTGGTTGGTCAAGTGGCGGAGGAGGCGGTGGCGGCTGGTCCGGCGGCGGTGGAGGTTTTGGTGGCTTCGGCGGCGGAAGTGGTGGTGGCGGCGGTGCCAGTGGAGATTATTAAAAAAAAGAGCGATTTGTGTAAATCGCTCTTTTTTTGTTGTTTGCACTTTAGGAAAAGTGCTCTACTTATAAATTTCCTTTCTTCAACTCATTCACCGCAAAATCAGCTGCCCGAGCTGTGAGAGCCATGTAGGTCAGCGACGGATTTGCACAGCTATTTGAAACCATACAAGCACCGTCTGTTACGAAAACATTTTCAGCTCCCCAAACTTGGTTGTTTTTATTGAGAACTGATTCTTTTGGTGTGTGACCCATTCGAGCTGTACCCATTTCGTGTATACAACGGCCAAAGCCTTCGAAATCATCGTAGGTGCCAATGTCTTTGTATCCAGCGGCTTCTAGCATTTCTGCTGCATCATTTACCATGTCTTTTCGCATGCGTTTTTCGTTGTCACCAATTTCTGCTGAAAAATTGGCCAAAGGCATTCCCCATTGATCATTCTGAGATTCATCTATCCACATTTTGTTTTCAAAATATGGCAAAGTTTCTGCAAAAGCACTCAAACTTATATTCCAAGGCCCTGGTTTTGATGCACTATTTTTGAAATCCACTCCAAAATCCTCTTTCGGCATATTCCAACCGCGGCCGCTACCACCTTCATAACCAAATCCTCTCAAATAATCTCTTTTGTCATTGCCAATATTCCTGTAGCGAGGCACATAGAATCCGTTAGGTCTTCGGCCAAAATAATATTGGTCGTCGAAACCTTCCACACTGGCATAAGCTCCCGCAGAGAAGTGGTGATCCATCAAATAATGCCCCAAAACACCACTATCATTGCCCATTCCGTTCGGAAATCTTGCCGATTTGGAGTTGAGTAAAATATAGGTAGAAGCCATGGCAGAGGCATTTACGAAGATAATTTTGGCATTAAATTCCAAAACTTCTTTCGTGTTTTGGTCGATAACTCTTACGCCCGAAGCTTTTCCTTTTTTCTCATCGTAAAGTATTTCGCTCACTATGCTATGTGGTCTGACGGTGAGATTGCCAGTACGATTAGCTGCAGGTAATGTGGCGGATTGCGTACTGAAATATGCCCCAAACGGACAACCACGCCAGCACATGTCTCTGGCTTGGCATTTGGCTCTCCCGAGCGAAAGTTGCTCTTCGGTGGGTTCGGTTATGTGGGCTTGTCTTGGAGGAATCACATGTCGGCCATCAAATTTCTGATTTATCACAGCTTTCAAATGATTTTCAACACACGTAAGGTCGAATGGTTTTTGAAAAACACCGTCTGGCAAATGTGGAATATTCTCTAAACTACCAGAAATACCTGCAAAACGTTCTACATAATCGTACCACGGAGCAATGTCTTTGTATCTGATGGGCCAGTCGGCACCAACCCCCTCTTTTATATTGGCTTCAAAATCTAAATCACTGAATCGCAATGCCACCCGTCCCCAAGTTAGGCTTTTGCCGCCCACCTGCCAGCTTCTTATCCAATCAAAACGTTTTTCTTCGAGATATGGATAGTCAACATCTTTTACAAACATTTCTTTGGAGGCTTCAGTGATGGTAAAACCAGTTCGCTCATGTATGGGATAGTTTTTCATTTCTTCCAAAGAAACTTTTACATTTCTGTGTTCAAAATCCCAAGGATTTTTAAGTGCCGTTTTGTAGTCTTTTATATGTTCAATATTCCTACCTCTGTCTAGCATAAGTACCTTCAATCCTTTCTCGCACAGTTCTTTAGCTGCCCAGCCGCCAGAAATACCCGAGCCAATTACAATGGCATCATAAGTAAGCTTTTCATCATTTTTTGATTGAAGTTTCATTTATTAATTAAGGTTTGATTCTTAAAAATAATTATAATTATTCGAAAGTGAGGTGGCTTTGCCTTCAAAGATTTAGTTTTTTGGTTTATTTCAAATAAAAGGCATTGGTTTTATTATCTTTTTTTCTACCTTTGCAGTCCGATTTAAAAAAGAAGGGGGTGTAAATTATGCTACATATTCAAATTAAGGATAACGAGTCAATCGATAAGGCTCTGAAACGTTTCAAGAAGAAGTTTGAAAAAACTAAAGTTTTGAAAGAACTAAGACGCCGTCAAGCGTTTGAAAAAACCTCAGTATCGCGAAGATTCGAAGTGATCAGAGCGTCATACAAGCAAAAAACATACGGACACATCGACGATTAATCGTTTTTGTAGAACCATATATTTCGACTAATTTTGTAATGAATAATAATCTTACAGAATTGGTCGATTTTTTTTTATCCTACCTTCAAAACGAGAAACGACTAAGCCAGCACACGGTGTTAGCCTACAAAATAGATTTGCTTCAATTTCAGACCTTTCTTAAATCTCCAAATACTGAGTTTGACATAATACAAGCCCAATACCAAGATATTCGAAGATGGATTGTTCAATTGTCTGAAAATGAGATTGATAACAGAAGCATAAATCGGAAAATAGCGAGTTTAAGAGCTTTTTTTAAATTTTTACAAATCAAAAAGAAGATTGAAGTTAATCCAGTGACTTTGGTGAAATCGCTCAAAACAGCCAAAAGACTGCCTGTTTATGTAGAAGAAAAACCCATGGAGAACCTTTTTGCTGATATAGAATTTGTAGAAGATTTTGAAGGATTGCGGGATAAATTATTGTTAGAAATGCTCTACGGAACAGGTATAAGGCTGTCTGAACTGATAAATATTAAAGTTTCGGATGTGGATATTTTCGGAAGAAAAATAACGGTTTTGGGCAAAAGAAACAAATACAGAGTAATTCCCCTCCATCAGACATTACTAGATTTGATTCAGAAATATTTAAAAGCTAAGAGAGATTACTTTGATTCTGAGCATGATTATTTAATTCTAACAGATAAACACGACCAACTTTACAGGGTTTTCGTTCAAAGAAAAGTTAAACATTATTTAGAGTTGGTGACTACTATATCCAAAAAGTCTCCTCATGTTTTAAGGCATTCATTTGCTACCCATTTACTAAACAGGGGAGCAGATTTGAATGCCATCAAGGAATTATTGGGTCATGCTAACCTAGCCGCTACGCAAATTTATACACACAATTCAATTAGTCAATTAAAGGAAGTCTATAAAAAGGCTCATCCAAAAGCTTAAATTATGAAAATCAGATTATTTGTTCTCGCATTATCTTTTGCTGTTCAAGGTTTTGGGCAGGAATCTACGGAAAAGTCGAAGTATGATCCGGTGGCGGTGTTTAATCCAATGATCAACTATCAACCTTCTACGGTGTTTAGAAGTGCGTCCGGAAATCCTGGGCCATCCTACTGGCAAAATCAAGCCAATTATAAGATAACTGCAGCACTCGATGATCAAAAGAATAGCATCTCTGGATCCGTCAAAATCGAATATATCAACAATTCACCTGATGAAATTACTTTCATTTGGCTGCAATTGGATCAGAATAAATTTAATTCAGATTCGAGGGGGAGCAAAACTACACCGCCGAATTTGGGTAGGTATGGTTTAAAAGACTTTGAGGGTGGCTATAAGATATCTAACCTTAAATTGGAAACACCCAAAATGAGTGCGAGAAATCAGTCTGTTAAATCTTTGATTGATGACACGAGGATGCAGATATTCTTATCGGAACCCTTAAGAACCAAACAAAAAATTGAGATTTCTATGGATTTTGATTTTTTGATACCCAGTAATGGGTCAGATAGAATGGGTATGTATGAAGCCAAAGATGGGATGATATACACCATAGCTCAGTGGTTTCCAAGAGTTTGTGTATATGATGATATTGAAGGCTGGAACACCACGCCGTATTTGGGAGCTGGAGAGTTTTATCTTGAATATGGCGATTATGATTTTGAAATTACGGTTCCCTACAACCACACCGTGGTGGCCTCTGGTGAATTATTGAATACCCGAGAAGTTTTAACGGGAAAACAAATAGATAGACTCAAAAAAGCTCAAAATTCTGATGAAACTGTGGTGATTTTTGATAAATCGGAGATTGGCAAAAATGGCTCTCGACCAAAGAATTCTGGAACACAAACCTGGAAGTTTTCATGTAAAAACACCAGAGATGTAGCTTGGGCCAGCTCTTCAGTATTTGTCTGGGACGCAGCACGTGCGGTTTTGCCATCTGGTAAAAACATTTTAGTGCAGTCGGTTTATCCAGCAGAAGTTGACGCAAAAGCTGAGTGGGGTAGATCCACCGAATATACAAAACACAGCATGGAATATTATTCAGAATTATTATACGAATATCCCTACCCAGTAGCCACCAATGTTGCTGGAATTGTGAGTGGAATGGAATACCCAGGCATTGTATTTTGTAGTGCTAGGAGCAAAAGAGCAGGTTTGTTTGGCGTTACAGACCATGAGTTCGGCCACACCTGGTTTCCAATGATTGTGGGTACAAATGAGCGGAAATTTGCTTGGATGGATGAAGGTTTTAATACGTACATCAATATGCTTTCATTGAAAGCTTTTAACAAAGGAGAATACTACAAAGAACAAAAAACACAAGACATGGCATTTTTTGCACGAGTAAGCAAGGCAATTTTAACACAGCCGGATGCTATGCCTGAAGCAGAAATTGGCTCTTTAGCTTATTATAAACCAGCCATGGGGCTAAAAATGTTGGCTGAAGCAGTTGTGGGCGAAGAAAGAATGAATCTTGCTCTAAAAGAATATATTCGTAGATGGGCTTTTAAGCATCCAACGCCTTTTGACTTTTTCCATACGGTAGAGGATGTGGTTGGTGAAGATTTGGGTTGGTTTTGGAAATCTTGGTATTTTGAAAACTACAAAATAGATCAATCTATAAAAAACGCCAAGTATATAAACAACAATGCTTCAAATGGAATAAGTATTACCCTAGAGAATTTAGAGCAAATGCCTATGCCAGTGGAAATGGAAATTAAAGAGAAAGGTAAGGAAACCAAGTATATTAATCTTCCAGTAGATATTTGGGCAAAAACCAAGGAATGGACGTTCAATTATCCATCTACCGGAGAAATAGAGTCAATTAAACTTAATCCTAAGGGTATTTTGGTAGATTTTAATACCAAAAACAACAGTTGGAAACCCAATTGATTTTTAGTCAAAAATCTTTAAAAACTGGTTGACTTCATTTTGTTTATCTTCTTCGCCTATTTTTTGGTAGGCAAAAGATAGATTGGTGAGTACGCGTTTGATAATCTCAATATTTGAGCAAGACTTGTAATATTTCTCATTTGGCTCAATGTTCATCTGTTTGAGGTAGTCGTCGATGTCTTTCTCCAAAAAAACTTGGCCTCTATTAAATGGGTTTAAATAAAATCTGTACCCTGGGTAATCGAAGATTAAAACAAAAAGATTGGGAAGATTAACGCCATAGATAGGTAAGTCTAGACGTTGGGCCAATAATATAAATAAGCAACTCAAAGCTACTGGATTACCTTTTTTTTGGCTGAGCACTAAATTGAACATCGAGTTGGAGGGAGAATGAAAGTTTTTAATGTTTGGCTCAAACTTCAATTGCTCAAAAATCACATCATTGAGGATTTTTACCATGTCGTTGGGGTGCATTTTTTCATGCGTATTTACCCAAACTTTCATTTGAATATTTTTTATTTCCTGATTTAAAGTTTCCACTTTCAGGTCAGGATATTGGTATTTCGCAATCAACCAAAGGCCTGTCATCAAATCTGTATGGTTATTGTTTTTCCATGACTCCAAATCTGCAGAAAGATTGGAGAGGTGTAAATCGTGAACTAGATCTTCTATTTTTTTTTGAAGAACGGGGTTAAGTCCATTTCTCTCCCATTCTTTTTCTAAAATTGGAATAACTTCATGACCTAAATTTTTGATATTATTCTCAACAATATTTACCACCTCCATGTCAGAATCATCAAGAAGTGAAATCATTGCCTTTAAATCCTCCCTATTCATGATTTTGGTTATTTTTTTGGTCAATATCTTAAGTATTAAATTTAAAACCAAACATTATTTTTAAAACATTTTTTATCTCACTATTTTTGCTAAAATATCTAATTATGAACGTACTCGTTACCGGAGGTGCTGGTTTTATTGGCTCCCACACAGTTGTAGAATTGGTAAATGCTGGTTTTTCTCCAGTAATTATTGACAACTTGAATAATTCATCCGAATCAGTTTTGACTGGTTTGAAAAATATAATAGGTTTTGATGTGCCTTTTTACAAAGCTGATTGTAATGATTTTGAGGTAGTTAAAGATATTATAGTCAAACACAAAATAGAGGGTATTATCCATTTTGCTGCATACAAGGCTGTGGGAGAATCGGTAGAGAAACCGATCAAATATTACAAAAATAATATTGGGTCACTAGTAAATATTTTGGAAGTGATGCAAGTCACCAAAGTAAAAAATCTTGTATTTAGTTCGTCTTGCACAGTGTATGGTCAGCCTGATCATATTCCAGTAACTGAGGATACTCCGAAGAAAAAAGCAGAGTCGCCATATGGAAATACTAAAGCCATAGCGGAGGATATTTTGGAGGACGTAATAAAATCTGGGGAACAGATGAGTATCATATCGCTGAGGTATTTTAATCCAATTGGTGCACATCCAAGTGCTGAAATTGGTGAATTGCCCAATGGCGTTCCTAGCAACTTAATTCCTTTTGTTACCCAAACTGCCATAGGTAAAAGAAACAAATTGGTGGTTTTTGGAAGCGACTATAATACTGTTGATGGTTCCAATGTTAGAGATTTTATCCATGTGGTTGATTTGGCCAAAGCCCATGTTTCGGCATTGAATTTGCTAAAGGGTAAGGAGACAGCATTTTATGATGTTTTCAATTTAGGGACAGGAACAGGCAACTCCGTTTTAGAAATAATTAAAACCTTTGAGGAGGTGAATAATTTAAAACTGAATTACGAGATTGGTCCGCGTAGATCTGGAGATGTTGAAAAAATCTATGGAGACGTTGAAAAAGCCTCTAAGATTCTAAATTGGAAAACTGAAAAGTCTTTAGAAGAAAGCCTCAAAGATGCTTGGACATGGGAATTAAAACTAAAAAACAACAATAATTAATGAAGTTTGAAAAGTGCATTCTAATAACAGGTGGAGCAGGGTTTATTGGCTCACATGTGGTAAGACTATTTGTTACTAAATATCCACAATATCAAATAGTTAACCTAGACAAATTGACTTATGCAGGTAATTTGGAGAATCTAAAAGACATAGATAAACTCCCCAATTATACATTTGAACATGGTGATATAGTTGACGAAAATTATATAGATAGTCTTTTTGCAAAGTATCAGTTTGATGGTGTAATTCATTTGGCTGCGGAATCTCATGTAGACCGGTCAATAACTGACCCTATGGCATTTGTAAAAACCAATGTAATAGGAACTTGCAATTTGTTAAATTCTGCTAAAAACCTCTGGAAAGGCCAAATGGAAGGCAAAAGGTTTTACCATGTGTCTACAGATGAGGTATATGGAGAATTGCATGACCCAAGTGAGTTTTTTGTAGAGACTACCAGTTATGACCCTCGATCGCCATATTCAGCGTCTAAAGCGAGTTCTGATCACTTTGTGAGGGCATATCACAATACTTATGGCCTTCCGATAGTAGTATCTAACTGTTCTAACAATTATGGGCCTAATCATTTTCCTGAAAAACTCATTCCATTGATGATAAATAATATCAAAAATTGGAAACCTCTTCCAGTTTATGGAAAAGGAGAGAATGTAAGAGACTGGTTATTTGTAATAGATCACGCCAGAGCCATAGATAATATTTTTCACAATGGTAAAAATGGGGATACTTACAACATAGGTGGAAACAACGAGTGGAAAAATTTAGATTTGGTTCACCTATTGTGCGATTTGATGGATGAAAAACAAGGAAATCCAGTCGGAAAAAGTAGGGAATTAATCACTTACGTAACAGACCGAGCAGGTCATGATTTGAGGTATGCCATTGATGCCAGCAAATTGATGTCGGAGTTGGGTTGGGAACCTTCCGTAACTTTTGAAGAAGGATTGTCAAGAACAGTGGACTGGTATTTGAATAACTGGGATTGGATAGAAAACATCACTTCTGGTGATTACCAGAAATATTATACCTCGATGTACGAAACAAGTGCTAATTAATAAAATATGAAAGGAATCATTTTAGCAGGTGGTAGCGGAACTCGTTTGCACCCCCTTACTTTAGCTGTAAGCAAGCAGTTGATGCCCGTTTACGACAAACCCATGATTTATTATCCATTGTCAATTTTAATGTTGGCTGGAATAAACGAGGTTTTGATAATTTCAACACCCCACGATTTACCACATTTTAAAAAATTGTTGGGGGATGGCTCTCAAGTCGGATGTAAATTTGAATATGCTGAACAAGCATTGCCAAATGGACTTGCCCAGGCTTTTGTCATTGGTGAGGAATTCATTGGTGATGATAAAGTAGCTTTGGTACTTGGAGATAATATATTTTACGGAAGTGGATTGAGTAAATTGCTTCAGTCATGTGCTGATCCAGATGGTGGAATGGTGTTTGCATATCCAGTGCATGATCCTGAAAGATACGGTGTTGTGGAATTTGATGCTGATTTTAATGCTTTAAGTATTGAAGAAAAGCCAGAAAAACCGAAGAGCAATTATGCTGTGCCAGGTTTGTATTTTTATGATAATGAGGTGGTAGAAATTGCTAAAAACATTGAGCCATCTCCAAGAGGTGAGTATGAAATAACCGATGTAAATAGAGTTTATCTAGAAAGAGGTAAGTTGAAAGTAGGTGTAATGAACCGAGGAACTGCCTGGTTAGACACGGGTACATTTAATTCTTTGATGCAAGCTGGCCAATTTGTTCAAGTTATCGAAGAAAGACAAGGATTAAAAGTTGGGTGTATTGAAGAAGTGGCCTATAGAATGGGCTTTATTACCAAAGACCAACTTATTAAAATAGCCCAACCTTTGGTAAAGTCGGGCTATGGTCAGTATCTATTGAATATATTGAAATGACATATTAATATCACCAGCCGTCATCAGCAACAGGTTTCTTTTTAACTGGTGTGGTGGCGGCTGTTGTTTTTCCTTTTGCCTTAGGATCTGCTTTGGCTGCAATGAGTGGTGCAGAAGATACCACGCTTTCACCTTTCTCTATTCTTGAGTAAACTCTACTCACAATCTTCCATTCGTTATTTACTTTTAGAAGATTCAGTAAATCTATAATTTTTGAGGTAGGGTATTCGGTTTCGGTAATTGCTGTTGCAGCTGTACCTGCATAAGACCAAGAAACTACCTTAGTAGTTCGCTCCATCTTTTGATTCGGCTTAATTTTAGAAGCCAAAGACTCCACTGTCATGCCCGTTACGCCGGTTTTTCCAACTGATTTTTGAATGGCATCACTAAAAAAAGCCTTCTTAAACCTCTCAACTTCTCCATTAGTACCTCCTTCTAAATAGTCATTAAGAGTTTGATTTATCAATTCTTCGTCTGACTGAGCACTGGCTGAGAAAAGCGACAAAATCAATGTCAACGATAAAAGTATATTTCGCATATTTAAAATTATTTTTCTGCAATTTAAACGTATTTTTTTAATCAATATTTTTTGTGACATTTTTTTTTCTTTTCGGTCTAAATACCAGACAAAAAAATTAAATTTGTCTTAAATAAATTTTTAAAATTAAAATTTCAACAAAAATGGGATTAATGTCGTTTTTTAAGGGAGTAGGCGAGAAGCTTTTTGGAAAATCAGAGGCTGAAGTTGCAGACAAAACTCCAGAACTCAAAGCATCTGCCCTATTAGCACACGTGCAAGGTTTAGGTTTAGAATTTAAAGCACTTACTGTAAAAGTTAATGGAGACACTGTGACCATTTCAGGTGAAGTAGAAACGCAAGAGCAAGCAGAAAAGATTGCATTGGCAGTAGGAAACGTAGAAGGCGTTGAGGCAGTAGATAACCAAATGGTAGTTTCTAGTCCAGCTCCAGAAGCTAGATACCATACTGTAGAGAAGGGAGATTCTCTTTCTAAAATAGCCAAAGAAATGTATGGTGATCCAATGAAATACCCTGTTATATTCGAAGCTAACAAGCCAATGCTAAAAGATCCAGATTTGATTTATCCAGGTCAAGTTTTAAGAATTCCTGAATTATAAAAAAAAGAGCCTTTCGAGGCTCTTTTTTTATTTTATGACTGTGAAGGTGTAGCTCTTTTTTTTGCTGAAAAATTTAAGATTATACTTTCCAAAACTAAGATCAGGTAAAATAATTTCACCTTTTGACTTTTCAATAAGCTTATAGGATTTTAAACGTTTTCCTTCGTTAGAAAATAAAATGACTTCAGAAATTTCATCACCCAATATCTCGAAATTTACTTTCTGGTCGTAAACTGGATTTGGAAATACTTTTAGTGCATCATTATCAGATGCTGTGTTTCCAAGAATTGATATCACATTTACCACCGCCGACCCTTTTGAGGTTCCTACTCCACAATAATTAGATACTTTCAATAATTTATATTCTGTCGAAAAAAGTGGACTCACAGAAACTTTAGTTTCGGCAGAGTTTACTTTTATTTCGCCGAGTGGGTCTAAAGTCAAAACCCAAGGGGCAGATCCTTTGAGTGAAATATTTAGGCTGGTGGAGTCTCCTAATTTAATGTTTGAGGTACCACTTATTTCGGCCTCAACTGGCTCATCAATTATGATTTCAATCTTGCTTTTTTTACTTTCACAATTGTTGGAGTCACTCTGAGAAACATAGAATATTTGTTTATTTGCAGTTTTTCCGTTTACTAAAGTGCTGTATGTGAACTCTTTCGAACTTTCGTTTTCATACCATTTTAAATTCATCCCACTGGCTTGGAGCAAATAATCTTGAGTTCCAAAGCAGATATTAACTGGACTGATCACATTAGGTGGTGTGGGGTGGTTTTTTGCCATAAATTGGAAAGCATTACTAAAGTCTGTTGCTTTTTTCCCCATAACTTTCAGGCTGTAAAGCTTATTCTTCTGAATTTCTTGAGGCAGATAAAATTGTAAAGAGTTAGAGTTTATTTTTGGTAAAATATTGAAAATCTGGTTACTGTTTTTTACTTGTACGCTATAATAATCTGGGTCTTCATTTTGCCTCAAGCCAATAATAGGTAAATCTATCAAACTTTCATTACAATAAGTTTCGGAGCCTAGGATTTGTAAATTAGGCTGCAACACCTCTACATATAAACTTGGTATTTGGTCAATTTGTCCGCATACATTGCTGATTTCAGAAATAAAGAATAATTTGCTGGAATCAGCCAAAAAACCAAAATTGATGGTTTCAGAGTTGATTTTTTCGTAAGTGAAACCCTCCCAATCTTTAAAACTCCATGGACCCGACCCCCCAAATTTGAGGTTTAATTGTAGCTCTTCGCCTTTTTGAATCGCATTTTGAGAGCTTGAAATCTCAGCGGAAGGCAAAGATTTAATCTCAAAGCTTTCACTGATAGGGCTTTCGGTATAAGGCAGCGTAGAAGTTATAATCAATCTATAATTACTGCCATTCTCCCAGGACTGGTCGATGGGTATTTTTATTTGTTTATCGCTTAAAATTTTATATCCAAAAATCTCTCTAAAGTTGCTTCCATTTTTGTCTGATATCTCCACTTTGAATTCATTTTTCGATTCAAAAGAGCCTGTTTTTTGAAAAGTAGCTGTAATACTATCACCTTTGCAATAAATTTTTTTATTTAAATCCGTGATGCTCAAAAAGTTGGATATGTTTTTTGTGATTTTGTATTCAGCAAAAGAAGATAATCTAATATTAAGACCAGATTCCATTCTCTGAAACTGCATTGGAGTAAATTGTTGTCCACATTTGTGGTGATAAGACATATAGTTGTCTATCGGAGGGCTGTAATTTTCACCATTAAAATCTAAAATATCAGAAGGGATTTTTTCTGCACAATCCAAAGAAATGAGTGCTGGGTTTCTCTCAAATGGATCTGCGGGTGTATCGCAAAGTTCATCACCTGCAGTGGTGCAATTTGCTCCTATTCCTCTCGTCACCAATTCTCTTTTTTTGATATCATTGTTGTTGCTGTCTTGGTAAGTATGGAGTAAACCAAAATAATGGCCAAATTCATGCGGAACTATTTTTTCTTTTAGTAGTGAAAAACTAACAGGGTCATTATCTCGATAGCTTAAAATCACTGCGTTAGATCTTTTGCTAAAGTTTGGTAAACTGCTGTATCCATTCAGCAGGCTTAAATCTGGCCGGGTAATGGTATGCGTAAAATATAAATTTATAGCATTATCACTGTCATATTTGGCTCTTAAATTGGCATCACTTTCGGTTTTTAAATCATAGAATTCATTGTCATAAATGTGTTGAACGACGTTGTTCTCGACTAAAAATCGTATGTTTATTTCAGAAAACACCAGATTTAGTTTGTTTATCAATTCTAAAACTTGTTCTGTAGTGATCGAAATTGGAGATAAGCTGCTATGTATAACATTTGGTTTTATATATAACTCGTATGTGGCACCTTTCCTGCCATTTTTTATATTAAGGCTTTTTTTAAGTATTTCAGCATATAGTTTTTTGTCGCTTTCAGAAAAATCTGTTGCACCACACCATACTTGACTTTTAGCTGAATGCCAATAGAATATAAGGCCCAAAAATATGATTATTCTCTGGAGAGGCATGTTTTTTTTTACTGACAAATTTCAAAAAGCAAAATTAGTTTTTTTTGATTAAATATTTTTGTATTTCAACTTAAATTGCTCAAACTCATGCATTAATAGATCGACTCTTTTTTCAAAACCTTCCAGATTACCTGTTTTTGCGGGTACTTCAATATCTTTGGTTATTTCATGAATTCGCATCAAACCTATGGTGCCTGAGTTGCCTTTTAAAGTATGTAATTCTTTTTGGATAGTTACTACATCATTATTTTTAAATGCTTCAATCGAATGGGCTATTTGTTCTTCTGCCTCTTTCTCAAAATCCTCAAAAACAGATATAAGCATTTCTTGACCCACCATATCTCGAAGGCTTGATATGACTTCAGGATCAAATTCTGGGATTTCGCTTGAGATTTGGTAAACGCCAGACTGTGTTTTTTCTTCAGTATCAACTTTTTCTGCAATAGGTCCTGATTTTTTCTGACCTGAAATATATTCTTCCACCTTTTTGATGAGCAAATTGGCACGGATTGGTTTAGATATATAATCGTCCATTCCCTTTGAAATAAAGTTTTCCCGGTCATGTTGCATTGAATATGCGGTCATGGCTACAACTTTGGGCAGTTGACTCCCAAATTTTTCTTTTAATATTTGTGTGGTTTCTATTCCATCCATTTCAGGCATCTGAATATCCATCAATATAACATCAAAAGCTTGATTTTGAGTGAAAATATCAATCGCTTTTTGTCCTGAATCTGCACTTTCAACAATACAATTGGCTTTTTTTAGTATCTCAGAGGCCACTTTTCTATTTACCGCATTATCGTCTACCAAGAGTATTTTAGGCGAATAGTTTTTGAAATAATTATTGAATGATATTTCATTTTCTGCGTATTCGCTAGCTGTTACATCAGCTTTTATGGCTTGTTTGGCTTTAATTGTGAACCAAAAATTACTTCCTTCATTGGGATTAGAAATTAGCCCTATCTCTCCGCCCATTTGTCTGCAAAGTTCTTTGGATATGACCAATCCCAGCCCCGTTCCTCCAAATGACTTTTTCGTTGAAATGTCCAACTGTTGGAATGAGCTAAATAATTTTTTCTGGTTTTCTTCAGAGATCCCGATTCCTGAGTCGATGATTTCGAATTTTACCAAATGTTCATTAGAAACTAATGGTAAACTGGTTACCTTAACCCTAATCACTCCATCTCGAGTGAATTTAATAGCATTAGAAGTTAAATTAGATAGGATTTGCAATAATCGAATCTGGTCACCTTCTATGCAAGACGGGGTTTTTGTATCAATATCGAATATCAATTGATTATTTTTCTCCAGGGCTTTTTGGTTAAAAAGTGCCACGAGATTGCTTAATGTTTCACTTATTTCAAAAGGCTTATAAACGAGTTCCATTTTGCCAGCCTCGATTTTCGACAAATCAAGGATATCGTTTAGGATAGTCAGTAGGGTTTCTGATGATTTTTTTATAGTTTGAACATAATCTTTTTGATTTTTTTCTAAAGGAGTTTCGTTCAAAACATCTATCATCCCAATGATTCCATTCATCGGTGTTCTGATTTCATGGCTCATATTAGCCAAAAACTGCTCTTTTATTTTTAGCGAGTGCTCTGCTTCATTTTTAGCTTTTTTGAGTTCTTCGGCACTTTTCATCAGCTCTGTTATGTCCCTTGCTACGCCTTCTACTTCTATAGGTATGCCTTTTGAGTCTTTTATCATTCTGATATTGAGCATAAACTGCCTCAATGTCTGGTCTTTACGTTTTACAATTACTTCAAAATTTGTAATGCTTCCAGTTTTAAGAAGAGCTTTAATGTCTTGGGATGAATTCTTTGCGTTTTCAAAAAATTTGTCCACTTTTTGATGAATTACTTCTTCAACCGTATAACCAGTATGAGCAAAAACAGAAGGTGAAATCATAATAACGTTTCCCGCCAAATCTGTCCTGTAGTAAATGTCAATGAAAGACTCTATTGTATTTCTAAACTTATTTTCACTTTTCTGAAGATTTATCAAGGCATTTTTCTTCTCAGTGATATTTCTTGCAATCCCAGATACTTCTTCTATTTGTCCATCATCTTCAGACAAAATAGGGTTTAAATAGAATTCAAACCAATTGTTTCCTCCATCTTTTTCTCCCCAATGCATTTCAAAATATTGAGGTAAACCTTGGAAAGCAAGATTGTATTTCTCTCTTAGTGTGGGTCTGTCGTCCGATGAAATAAGCTTCCAGCCAAGTTTTTCAATACTGCTATTGATGGTTGGAGAAATTCCAAGTTGCTCGAATATGAGGTTATGATAATTTTTATTGAAAGAACTCAGTTGACGCTTTTGATTTACTGTCCAAATATAATGTGTGCTGCTATCAAAAATGGCGTTTAAACGGGAGGTTTGAATCATTAGTTCTTCTTCCGATTTTTTCCTTTCCATCGCAATGGCTATTTGTCCCGATACGAACTCTAAAAGTTCGAGGTCGCGGCTAGAAAACTTGTTTTCATCAGAATAAGATTTAATGCCAATTACACCGATGGTTTTCTCATTTATTTTGAGTGGGACTAAAATCTGAACAGCTGGAAGGTTGGATTCATAGATAAAGAGTTTTTCCTTTTCAATTAATAAACTCAGTTCTTCTTTGTTAAATATCAGTGGTTTGTTTTGCAAAATTGAATATTCTATGAGTCCGTTTCCAAGCTTACGTTTTAAGTAATTCTGACCGGTTTCGTAGTATTCATCCACATGATATGGGAAATAAATGCTGTTGTTCTCGGGTTCATAAACCGCTACAAAGAAATTGTTGGCATAAATATTTTTCTGAAGGTTTTGGTGAACTTGCGAAAGAAACCCCTCTAGGCTTTTTGTGTTGAGATTACTCTGGGCAATGGCATAATACAAATTTTGAGCGGCTTCAGCTCGCCGTCTTTGGGTGATGTCTTTGAGGATACAGCGGAATGAAACCGGCTCGCCTTTTATATATCTACAATTGATGTCACCTGAGAGATAAATTCTTTTTTTCTGTTTGTTTCTAATTACCAACAGAAAATCGCTTATGGGTTCACCATTTTTTATTTTTTCAAAATTGGTCTTTATGGTATCTATAAATTCAGGATGCAATATGTCATCTATGGACATTTCCTTAATTTCGTTTCTAGAATATCCTATAATTTCTAGAAAAGCATTGTTTACAAACATAAACTCACCCACTAGCGACAACATAAGGATGATGTCGGAGGTATTGTCCACAAAATCTTGAAGGAGATCAAAATTGTCTTTAGTTTGGGTTTCTGCTTTGTTTGAAATTATTTCTGCCATTTAGCTTTAGGGTCTTTTTCTGCCTAAATCTAAATAATTAATGCTTAATTTTGGGTATTATTTCAATAAAAAAGAATTTCATTTGGAAAACGTAAGGGCAAAAAAACACTTAGGTCAACATTTTTTGAAAGACCTCGAAGCCGCTAAAAGAATTGTAGATTTATTCCAAGACAAAAATAGCAATAAGTTGGTGCTTGAAATCGGCCCAGGAATGGGGGTTTTAACTCAATATTTATTGAAGAGAGATGAATTGGATTTGGTATTGGTGGAAATTGACACAGAGTCGGTAGCTTATTTAAAAAAGAACTTTGCCATTGCTGAGAATAAAATAATAGAAGGTGATTTCTTAAAAATGAATTTTCAAGAAAAATTACAATTGGTTGATAATCAAAAATTTGGAATAATTGGAAACTTTCCTTACAACATTTCTTCCCAAATATTTTTCACTGTATTGGATCACAAAGACCAAATTGAGGAAGTCGTTGGAATGGTCCAAAAAGAAGTGGGACAACGGATAGCTTCTAAGCCTGGAAATAAAGACTATGGTATTTTAAGCGTGCTACTTCAGGCTTTTTATGATATTGAATACTGTTTTACGGTCCTTCCAGGTGCTTTTAATCCTCCTCCCAAAGTAGATTCTGGCGTTATTAGGTTAGTAAGAAATTATGATAAAGTGCTAGACTGTGACTTTAAAAAATTTAAACTGGTGGTTAAAACAGCCTTTAATCAAAGAAGAAAGATGCTTTCAAATGCCCTAAAACCAATTACTACTAAAGAGCTACCTTATGCCAACAAGAGAGCGGAGAACCTTGATTATCTGCAATTTGTAGAGCTTACAAAGTTAATTTTTGAGGTGGCGTAGTTTTTCCAGGTTAAGGATTTTTATTTTTCCAGAAGAAATTTCAATCAATTTCTCATCTTTAAAATCAGAAAGTGTCCGAATGGCTGTTTCTATGGATGTTCCAGCCATATTTGATAAATCTTCCCTACTTATTTTCAGTCCATTCGCAGGTTTCTTGTCCTCGTTTTGGTCAAAAAACTTAATGAGGCATTCTGAAACTCTTTTTCTTACAGAATTATAGGCCAGTTTCAAGAGTTGATCTTCGTTTTCTTTGATGTTGTCAGAAAGCATTTTAATGAATTTCTGAGAAACCTGCCTGTTTTGATGAATAAGTTTGAAAAATTCAGATTTTGGTATTAGGATTACCTCACAATCTTCTAGAGCTGCAGCAGATTCCATATAGCTATTTTCTCGCATCAGATTTACGTAGCCAAAGAAATCACCTTCGTTGTGGAGGTTTATTATTAACTCTTTGCCATCCTCATTAGTTTTGTAGGTTTTGATTTTCCCTTTTTCAATGTAGAACAAATAAAGTGGAAAATCCCCTTCTCTAAATATTTCAGATTTTTTTTTGTATTTTCTTTTTTCTCGGTTGTTGGTCAAGTTGCGAAGTTCTTGTTCGCCACCCACATCACGCACAAGGTTGTTTAGTCCATCAATATTTCTCGAATATTTTTTCTCGAGAAGTTCAATTTTTTTGAATCTACTTTCTATGGCATTCAACAAATCTACGTCATCAAAAGGTTTGGTAATGTAGTCATCAGCACCCATTTCCATGCCTTTTCTAAAGTCTTGACGATCTGCTTTTGCGGTCAGGAATATGAAAGGGATATTTTCTGTTTCTGGATTTTTTGAAAGTAAATGAAGCACGCTATATCCATCCAAAACAGGCATCATGATATCGCAAATGATTAAATCAGGCTTTGAGTTAGAGGCTAATTCGACCCCTAATTTTCCATTTTCAGCTGTAATTACCTCATATCCATCCAGTTCTAATATTTCGGAAGTATTTTCTCTGATTTCGTTGTTGTCTTCTATGAGTAATATTTTTTTCATGGGAGCAAGAAGTTATTATTTTTATGGGGTTTTTAGATTCCTAGGTAAATTTACATTAAAAATGCTTCCTTTGCCTACTTCACTTGAAAATTTAATGGTTCCTTTTAGGTAGTTTACATATTGCAAAACGATACTCAAACCCAACCCTGTTCCTTGAATATTTTCTACATTGCTTGATCTAAAAAATCTTGTAAACAGTTTTTTGTGGTCGACTTTTGGAATGCCTAATCCGTAATCTTTGACTGAGAAAAGAACATCAGAGTCATCCATATTTATAATTATATCTATTGGACTATCTTCGCCTGAAAATTTTATGGCATTGGTTAAAAGATTAATCAAAATATGTCTAATTAGTTTGGGGTCTTGATATACGGTTATTTCATCAATATCTGAAGCTATGAGGTTGAGTTTTTGCCCTGGTTTTAAAAGTCCATGTAAATCCAAAATCAAATCATTTACAAAACTATTTAGGTTGAAAGTTTCTGGGTTTATGATGACTTTACCTTCCTCTATTTTGTTGACTGAAAGGATATCATTCAAGATTTCTGTCAGATTTTTGATAGATTTCTTTATTCTTTCATTATGCTTATTTCGCTTTTCAACATCGTTCAATTCATTGTATTTTTCCATCAAAGAGAGCGATGACAAAATCGTCGATAATGGAGTTCTAAACTCGTGGGAAGCGATGGATATGAACTTTGTTTTCATGGAGTTGAGTTCTTGTTCTCTTTTCAATGAATTATCAAGCTCATTTTTAGTTTTTTCTAGCTTTTGAATGGCTTCTTTTAAAATTAGCGTCCTTTCCTCTACTTCTTTTTCAAGTTCTTTCCGATAGTTTTTTTCATTTTCTTCCGCTTTTTTTCTATTGGTGATATCGATGATAAAGCAAATTACAAAACTTCCCAAAGAGTTTTTGAATGGACTAAGACTCACTTCTACTGGAAATTCAACGCCGTCTTTTTTTACGGCAAACAAGTCAAACTGAAGACCCATGCTTCTCGCATGTGGGTTTTCCATGTATTTTTCACGATGACCAACATGATTATGCTGA
Source organism: Lacihabitans sp. CS3-21 (assembly GCF_024343675.1). Lineage (GTDB taxonomy): Bacteria > Bacteroidota > Bacteroidia > Cytophagales > Spirosomataceae > Leadbetterella. The sequence goes on along the minus strand of NZ_RJUD01000024.1, from coordinate 19,890 downwards.
AATCTTTTAGGAATTAAAACTTCAATATTTTGGCCAAGGATTTCACTTTCAGTATCATAGCCAAAAGTTTTTAATACGGATGGATTAATTTTTAATATTCGACTTTGACTGTCAGCAATGACAATACCCTCATTGGCGTATTTAAAAATAGCTTCGAATTGATTTAATATATCGATTTCCACAAAGTACGGATTGTAAAACTGATCATTTTTTGGTTCCATTCGCAAACTATCCTTAATGTTTGACCAAAATTATGACATTTGTCATAATTAGTATTATGAAGCTCCAATAATTCTTTTTCTATTTTTATTTGTGGCTGATTAGGGTCATAATTAGTGATAAAAGTTTTCACCAATTTTGATTCAGTATTTGAAATAGAAAGAATGAAGAGCAAAGAGAAAATATTTATTAATTCCGAAACCAGAATCTCGCAGATTTTGAATGGTTTTAATGCTGCTTTCCCTTTTTTAAGAATTGAAATTTATAAAAAGGGGGAGGTAATTACCTTAGATCACAGAGATTTTAGGCTTTTTGAAATTGCGGGTATCAAAGAACCTAAAGATTTTACGATACATGGCGAACTGAAAGTGAGTGAAATTGAACAACTTTTTTTCTTAAACCTAGGTTTAAAAGTAGCAATTTTTCGAAAAATGGGTACGTCCACTGTAGAAACTACTTTTACCAGTCAATGGACTTTAAATCACCAAAATTGTAAAGGGGAAGAAATTTATCTTACTATTTGACAATTGTTTAGATTTCCACTACAACTCTTCCGACTTGATTTCCTTTTAACATTTTTTCAATCTCCGCCCCAATATCTTCGAGCCTAACTACTTGGCAAATACTTTCAAGGTTTATTGGCTTCCATTCATTTGAGAGTTTTTTCCAAAGATATGCTCTCCAAGTAATTTCTGCTTCTGCAGAATCAATGCCAAAAAGTGCCAAACCTCTTAAAATAAAAGGAAATACAGTGATATGAAGATTGGGTGATAATGCCATACCGCAAATTGATACTCCTCCATTAGGTTTTACAAGTTTTAGTATGTTTTCTAAAACAGTTCCACCAACAGTATCTATTCCACTAGAAAAAAGTGGCTTAAGTAATGGCCTGTCGGAGATTTCGAAACTATGAATGATATCTTTAGCACCAATTTGGTGCAAAAACTCTTTAGCAGATTCTTTTCTGGAAAAAGCAACCGTATCTATTCCGAGTTTATTCAGTATCATGATCGCCAATGACCCTACACCGCCTGTTGCTCCACTTACAATCACTGGGCCATTCAATAGGCCATTTTTAAGGAGTTTATCAATACACATGGCCGCGGTGAGACCCGCTGTGCCAAATATCATGCTTTCTTTTAAAGAAAGTCCTCCAACCTTGTGAATTGCCCAATTAGAGGGAATGGATATGTATTCAGAAAATCCACCAGAGGTATTCATGCCAAGGTCAAATCCTGTTACAATTACTTCATCTCCAATTTTAAATTTTTCAGTGTTGCTTTTCATTACAACACCAGCCGCATCTATGCCAGGTGTATGGGGGTATTTTTTTGTCACGCCTTTATTGCCAGATGCAGAAAGTGCGTCTTTGAAATTTATGGAGGAATATTTTACTTTGACCAAAAGGTCATTGGGAATTAAAGAATCAAGGCCCGCTTTCTCAATGGTTTGAGAAAACGAGCCATCTTCAAGTTCTTTAACAATTATTTTTTTGAAGCTTTCCATTTGTGGTAGTCTAATGCAGCCTTTACAAAGCTTATAAACAATGGATGCGGCTGCAATACGGTACTTTTCAATTCAGGGTGATATTGCACACCAATGAAGAATTTCTTTGTAGGAATTTCAATTATTTCCACCAAATCATTTTCTGGGTTGGTTCCACCGATAAATAAACCATTGGCTTCAAAATCCTTGCGGTACTTGTTGTTAAACTCCCAACGGTGGCGGTGTCTCTCTGAAATTTTAGATTTACCATATATCTTTTTGGCAAGCGACTTATCGGTCAATTTACAGTTGTAAGAGCCCAACCTCATGGTGCCTCCTTTGTTCTCCACATTCTGCTGATCTTCCATTAGGTCTATGACAGGGTATTCGGTATTTTTTTCCATTTCTGTAGAATGGGCTCCCGACCAACCTAATACATTTCTGGCATATTCTATAACGGCCATTTGCATACCTAAACAAATTCCTAAAAACGGTATGTCGTTTTCTCTAACATATTTTACAGCCTCTATTTTCCCTTCAATTCCTCTTTCTCCAAAACCCGGAGCCACCAAAACAGCATCAAGGTTTTTTAGTTTTTCTTCGGCAGTACCAACTACCAATGATTCTGAGTGAATCCAAGATATTTTTACCTTACAATTGTTTTCAGCACCGGCATGTATAAATGACTCAATGATAGATTTATAGGCATCCTTTAGCTCTACATATTTACCAATGAGGCCAATGTTTACTTCATGCTCAGGTTTTTTTAACCTTTGGAGAAATTCCTCCCACTTTTTCATATCTGCATCGTGGTCGTTATATACATCTAGCATATAAAGTACGCGTTGATCCAGCTTTTCTTTTTTCATCAGCATAGGCACTTCGTAGATGGTTTTGGCATCCATGGCTTCTATTACTGAGTTTATTTCTACGTTACAAAACAAGGCAATCTTTCTTCTAATTTCTGAAGGCAAGTGATGTTCAGTTCTACAAACTATTATATCTGGCTGAATACCAGACTCTTGCAGTTGTTTTACAGAGTGTTGAGTCGGTTTGGTTTTAAGTTCTTCTGCTGATTTTAGGTAAGGAACAAGCGTAAGGTGAATGGTAAGCATGTTTTTTTCTCCCAATTCCCACTTCAGTTGCCTTACAGCCTCAATAAATGGCAGGGATTCAATATCACCCACACAACCACCAATTTCCGTAATGACAATATCATATTTACCTGTTTCGCCAAGTATCCTGATATTTCTTTTTATCTCATCTGTAATGTGCGGAATTACTTGAACGGTTTTTCCTAGAAAATCGCCTTTACGCTCTTTGTTCAACACATTGTAGTATATTCTACCCGTGGTAACGTTGTTAGCTTGTGAAGTTTGAACGTTCAAAAAACGCTCATAATGTCCTAAATCCAAGTCGGTTTCAGCACCATCGTCGGTTACATAACATTCACCATGCTCATAAGGATTGAGTGTGCCTGGATCTACGTTTAAATATGGGTCGAGTTTTTGAATGGTTACAGATAAGCCTCTAGCTTGTAGTAGTTTAGCTAATGAAGAAGCAATGATGCCTTTGCCCAATGATGAGGCTACTCCGCCTGTTACGAATATATACTTAGTTTTCTTTTGCTTTCCGCTCAATGGCATCGTATTAAATGATTGATTACGGGATACAAAGTTAGGAATATTTGGCTAAGCCGAGCATACTTTTTGGAATAAAAATAAACAAAAATCTTAATACCTTATAAACTACAACATTATAATTCGCAATCGTAAGAGAAATTTTCTGATTGTGGCATAGGTCTGTTGTTGATAGTTCTTGTATAATCAACTTTGGTTGGGAATCCGAGGTTATTGTATTGGTATTCGTAACTGTAATTTATTTTTTCAAAACCTTTGGTCACTACAGAACTTTTTACATTATTGGTATTGATATAATGAGTAAAATTGAGTCCACCACTCAATAATGAGTATACCATATAATAACTTAAAAGGTTACCCAGTTGCTGATTCTTGTAGGGAGAAGGTTTGTCGTCGAACTCCGTATTTTCCAAAATGGTCATCCATTCGCCATCCAAAAAAGCACTTATATATTTTACATTTCCGTTGGCATCATAGGTGAATCGGGTATCCACTTTGTCTGGAAATGTAGGCCAATTCAAGACCAATTGATCTATTTTTCCAATGTTATTATACTTTATTGTTGTCGGAAAGCTAAATACTTTACCCTGACTATCAGTGCCTTCAAAGGTGATTTTGTTAAGAAGTCCTTTATCATCGATATCAAACAAGGCATAGGCCCCCTTGTTTTTTGAGTGTACTGCTTTTGAAAGTTTTCCAGCAGTGTATATAAATGTATCAAAGTCGTTAAAACCTAGGATATTTTGTAGTTTTTCATCCTTAAAGATATATTGATATTGTTGACCATCAGATCTATAGTTGGATAGGATTTTACAGTTTTTGTTTACTTCAATAGGCTTCTCGATTCCGAGATTTTTTGTTGCATCTTTTTCACAACCCATGAGTGAAAAAAGAAGAATAGTTAAGTGAAAATATTTTTTTAGCATTTATGGTACAGTTATTACTAAATACCTAGCAAAAATTGTGCTAAAAAAAACCTGCAAAGAGATTTTGCAGGTTTTTTTATGAAATATTTCAGAACGAATTACATCATTCCGCCCATTCCGCCGCCACCGTGCATGTGTGGAGCTTCTGGTTTGTCTTCTTGGATGTCACAAACTACAGCCTCAGTAGTTAACAATAGACCTGCGATTGAAGCCGCATTTTCTAGTGCCAAACGAGTTACTTTCGTAGGGTCAATGATACCTGCAGTGATCATGTCTTCGTATCTGTCGTCACGAGCATTGTAGCCATAAGCTCCTTTGCCAGTTTTTACTTCTTGAACTACTACTGAACCCTCGCCACCAGCGTTGGCTACGATAGTTCTCAAAGGAGCCTCTACAGCATTTCTGATGATATTGATACCTGTTTTTTCGTCTGGGCTTGCTATTTCGATAGCATCAAGGGCAGACTGAGCTCTGATAAGAGCCACACCACCACCCGCTACAATACCTTCTTCAACAGCGGCACGTGTTGCATGCAATGCATCGTCTACTCTGTCTTTTTTCTCTTTCATTTCTACCTCTGTAGCAGCACCGATGTAGATAATCGCAACTCCGCCTGACAATTTCGCCAAACGCTCTTGCAATTTCTCTTTGTCGTAGTCAGAAGTAGTGCTTTCGATTTGAGCCTTTATTTGACCCACTCTTCCTTTGATTTCAGCATCTTCGCCACCACCGTTGATGATCGTTGTGTTGTCTTTGTCAACCAAAGCCTTTTCACACTGACCCAACATCGTGATTTCTACGTTCTCCAATTTAAATCCTCTTTCCTCAGAGATTACAGTACCACCTGTCAAGATAGCGATGTCTTCCAACATAGCCTTACGACGGTCGCCGAATCCTGGAGCTTTTACAGCACATACTTTCAATGCACCTCTGATTTTGTTAACAACCAAAGTAGCCAAAGCTTCTCCGTCAACATCTTCAGCGATGATCATCAAAGGACGTCCAGTTTGAGCAACTGCCTCCAATACTGGAAGTAATTCTTTCATTGAAGAAACTTTCTTCTCAGAAATCAAGATAAACGGACGATCCATTTCGGCTTCCATTTTCTCAGTGTTGGTTACGAAGTAAGGAGAAAGATATCCTCTGTCAAACTGCATACCTTCTACTGTTTTTACTTCAGTTTCAGTACCACGAGCTTCTTCTACAGTGATTACACCTTCTTTGCCTACTTTATCCATAGCGTCAGCTATCATTTGACCGATTTCGTGGTCGTTGTTTGCTGAGATAGTTGCTACTTGAGTGATTTCTTTAGAAGTAGTGATTGATTTTGACTGAGCATGCAATTCTTTAACGATTGCAGTTACAGCTTTCTCAATACCTCTTTTCAATTCCATTGGGTTGGCACCAGCGGCTACGTTTTTAGCACCGATAGTGTAGATAGCCTGAGCCAAAACAGTTGCAGTAGTAGTACCGTCACCTGCTTGGTCAGCAGTTTTAGAAGCAACTTCTTTAACCAACTGTGCCCCCATGTTTTCGATGGCATCTGCCAATTCGATTTCTTTGGCTACAGTTACACCGTCTTTTGTAATTGCTGGTGAACCGAATTTTTTGTCAATGATTACGTTACGACCTTTTGGTCCTAAAGTAACTTTCACGGCGTTGGCCAATGTATCAACACCTCTTTTTAGTTTATCTCTTGCGTCTGTATCGAAAAGAATTTGTTTTGCCATTTTCGTATTTTTATGGTTGTAATCTGTCTATTAAAAATGAAATTAAACGATTGCGTAGATGTCTGATTCTCTCATGATCAAATACTCTTTACCGTCTACTGTTAGCTCAGTACCAGAATATTTACCATACAATACTGCATCACCTACTTTTACTGACATTGGCTCGTCTTTTTTGCCTGGTCCTACAGCTACTACTGTTCCTTTTTGAGGTTTTTCTTTTGCTGTATCAGGAATAATAATTCCGAAGGCTGTTTTCTCCTCCGCTGGAGCTGCCTCTATCAAAACTCTGTCTGCTAAAGGTTTCACGTTTACTGACATAATACTATTTAAAGTTTAAAGATTATTTAATTTTATCTGCAATGCCTATCAACAATTACTAAGCCAAAGCCCAAGTAGCTATATTTTTACTGACATTTTTTCATGTTTGTCTGCCAAAAGTAAATTTTGAAGAAAAAATATGGACAATTATGACAGTGCCAAAAGTAGCAATAATCATGTAGAAAGACTCAGTTTTTCAAAACATTGTCATCAAAAGCCAAAGGCAAAATAGCTTTGGAAGTTTCGAAAACGTAGGTTTCGCCACCAATTTTGTGCAAAATGATGCGTAGGGGAGACTTTTGCTTCATTTCCATTTCTACAATTACTTGACGGCAAAAACCGCATGGCGTTACGGGTTCTGCAGTGGTGGTATTGGTGGCCGTTATGGCGATGGTCTTTATTTTTTTGTCAGGAAAATTGGCATTGACATAGTTTAAAACAGTTCTTTCTGCACAGGTTCCAGACGGAAATGCTATGTTTTCTTGATTATTTCCGGCGAAAATTTCACCAGAATCTAACATTACAGCTGCTCCAACTGGGAATTTTGAGTAGGGAGAATAACTCAATTTGGCTATTTCTATGGCTCTGTTTATGAGGATTCTGTCTTTTTCTGCCATTTCTTCGGTGTTGGTAAAGGCAGTGTATTCTATATTTATTGTCTTTTTTACCATATTAGGATTTTGTTTTTCTAAAAAATTAAATGAAGTTATTAAGGACTTTTTCAATCATTATTTCTACCGATTTTTTATAATCTTTGGAATATTCGCCCGAAAAGCGGTTGGCTATAATACAATTTATCGAAATGGCCTTGTGTCCCAAAAGTTTTGAAAGACCAAAAATGGCTGAGGTTTCCATCTCGAAATTGGTGATTTTTAGGCCATTGTATTCAAAACTTGAAAGTTTTTCATTCAGGCTGTTATCTTGCACATCCAATCTTAAAACTCGCCCTTGAGGGCCAAAAAATCCACAGGCGGTGGCTGTAACACCCGTATAAAAACCTAAATTCTTGGCTTTTTGAATTAAATCTGCATCACCTTCAACCAAATACGGTCTCGAAAGCTTAGAGCTCCATTCGGTTTCTTCTATAAATTTCTCTATAAAAGGATTATAAGTAAAAGCCTCTGAGTTTTTGTAAAAATGCAATAAGCCGTCCATTCCTAAGCCATGCGTGCTTGCCAAAAAACTATCTACTGGAATGTCTTTTTGTAAAGAACCAGAAGTGCCTAAACGTATGAAAGTAAGTTGTTTATGCCTATCTTTTATTTGTCTTTTTTGCAAATCTATATTCACCACAGCGTCCAATTCTGTCAGTACAATGTCAATATTGTCAGTACCCATGCCCGTAGAAATAACCGTAACTTTTTTGCCATTTTTGGTACCGGTATGGGTCACGATTTCCCTTTTTTGAGTCTTGAAATCTATGGTATCAAAAAAAGCAGAAACCGTAGGCACCCTGTCGGGGTCGCCCACCAAAAAAACAATGTCTCCCAAGTTTTCAGGCAGAAGATTGCAATGGTACAAACTGCCGTCGGGATTGAGTATGAGTTCGGAAGCTGCTAAGGTTTTGGTCATCGCTGAAAGATTATTTTTACGTTTTCTGAAGTTTTGATGTAATCCAAAAAGTAAATTAAAGCACAATCTGTGAGCAATGCAAGTGGGCTTTGGAATATTGTTGGGTGGAAGTTCATTTCTTTACCGTTCAATTTCTTGTATTTCAGCATTCATTTTTAATTCCTTGCAACTGGGGGTTTAAAAATACAATCAAGTGTTAAAAGTTATTTTAGGTTCATTTTTTTGTTAATCACTTTTCAATTCGACAATGTATCTGTTTTGCTCTTTTTTAAGGTTATAATTCTCATTCCAATCATAAAAAGAGAGTGTATCTAAATCCACTTGCTTGTTATTGAGGGTCATGGAATTCAGTTGTAAAGCATGAATGTCTACTAAATTCCATCCGATTGATATCTTTTCCGCATTTTTAGGAATGATTATTTCGTTGTTTTTGGTCAAATCATTGAGTTTACTTGCCGAAAGTTGATTTGAGTTCTTGTCGTGAAAGTATATCGAAATAAAATTACTGCCTTTTTTGCTTTCTTTGATGTATGTAGCTGATGCTGATATAGTTAGTTTGCTTTTGGATAATATTTCCCTCTCTTTTTTTGAAGATAGTAGAAGATGGAAAGTTGCAATCTTTGAAGAATATACTTGGACGGGAGCAATTGTTTTGAGATATATAATTTTGTTGAACGCTTTACAAATATTGGAGCCAATAAATTCGGCAGAACTAACACTTGTACCATAGGTAATTGTCAAAGATTCTAAATCATAGTTATCACAAGTTTCGTTAGAATCAGAAAAAATTCCAATTTGACATAATGGAAATTGATTAGCTATTGTGGTACCGAGTTTATTACTGGGTGTCACAACTTCTTTTATATCACCATAGCGGTACTTGCCTGAATGAACTTCAGTTCCAATTGAATAATATTGTTCCCCAAAAGTATTTTTAAGCAGTTCACCGTAGGCCTTTATGCCATTGTTTTTATGCCCTTCGAACAAAGTAATTTTATTACCATGGAAGTTATGGGAATATATAATCCCAATTTTTGACAACCCTAATTCCTGATAAATCCAATTAATATTTTCAAAAATGATATTGTCTCGGTTCAACATAGCCTCTTTTTCGCTGAATTCCCATTCCAAGTTTAGTTTTAAGTTACCCAAGACTTGTAATAGAATCTTTGCGTCATAACGACTTACATTTAAAGATTTTCCCTCGTTAAATGCCATGAGTCTAAGCTGGTTTGTAAGTACCAAGGCATTACTTATCGCATAGTTTGTTTTTTTTTCGAGAAGACACTTTTCTAATTGAATAATTGTGTATTTCCAAATGGAATCCTGCATGTTTCCTCCAATCGAATTTAAATATTCTATGATATCTTTATATTCATCTCTATCTGTACCAAATATAGAGATTTGGTTATCTTTATGAGCTGATTGATTGAGAACTCGTAGTCTATCAAAAAAAGTCTTTGGGATCATGAGTTTTTTGTCGATTGAGTCAATTTTAGAATGTATGTAGGAGTTTAATTTCAGAGCGTTAATAAATCCAAACTCAGCCAGAACGATAGTTTTAAAGTCTTCTTTTGTGGCTAGATAAATTGCCAGATTTGACTGTAACTGCCATATTTCGTCAGAACCATGGACGGCTTCGCCTATTGACAAAACTTTTATATGGTTTGTCGGAAAATCAATAATTTTTTCAAAGTCAAAATTCTCAAGTTTTACATTATTTGAGTCGGAAGAAAGGACTTTGAAATTTTGTTTTATCAAATTCTCGTATTGGTTTTGCCCGACACAGAAAATTACTGATATGGAGAATAGAAGTGTAAACGAAAATTTAAGTAGAGTTGAATTTGCTGGTGAATATTTCATAAATCTTGCAATGGTTTTCATTAAAATTGTATCTTAGATTCACAGATGTCATTGCCCTTAGTTGGGAAGTGAGAATTCATCTTAGATGACATTTTTTTGATTATATTGAAAAGCTTTGGGTAAGAAACGAGGATATTGTAATTTTAAGATAAATGTCATAAAAAAAATGAAAACTATATCAATAGCTCGTATAAAGGTTTTTGCCAGCTCTTCGACATGATCTGAAAAACAGATCGAAGCTAGATAAAGAAGTATTTGTAATCCACTTTATAATGTAATCTTCACCTCGCAATATCCATCCTCCAATGCACCAGTTGCTCATCGTTGGAGTAGGTCACAAAATTGTTTTTCAATAAAACTTTTGCGGAGGCAGGATTGTCTTTTTCGGTGGAGGCCAAAACGCCGTTTAAATAAGGTTTAAACCAATTGATGATGCCGGATACCGCCTCTGACATAAAGCCCATGTTTCTAAAGTTCTCATAAGTGCCGTAGCCTATTTCAACTTCCCCGAGTTCGTTGGGTTCTCCTACAAAGCACAAATCACCCACCAAACAGTTTTTTTCTTTCCAAATCATCGTCCAAAGTGTAAAGAAAAGGTGATTTTTTAGTGGATTTGCCACATTGGGCATGATAAAATATTCAAGAGCTTCCATCAAGTCGGGCGAAATTTCTCGTTTGGTGGGTCTAACTTTGAGCTCTTCCTCTAAGGAATTGTCAAGTTTTATGTATTTTTCGAGTTGTCTGTGGTTTAAGGGTCTTAATATGAGTCTTTCGGTTTCAATCATTCTCTTTGGTCTCCTTTTTCACGCTTTATTTCGACGTAAAATTAGATGAATTTTTTAAATATGTTTTGTAAACTGATGATTGTCCTCACTTTTAAAGCCCATTTCCTTTAAATAATTTGCGTGAGCATTGGTTTTTGCTATTTCCTTTATGGTGTCAATTCCTGATTTTTCAAAGCTTGATTGAAGGGAATTATACAAAAATGCCCCGTTTTTGAAATCACGGTATTGTGGTGTTACAAAATCCAAATCGATGCATAAAATTCTACTGGATTCTTTATGTGCCAAAAACAAACCAACCAATACCATATTTCTGGTAATGAAATAATTATATTCTTTGTCACTCAGCTTAAAGTCAAAATCCGGACTTATTTTCTCTATTTCTTTTTTGTTGAAGTTTACAAATTCGTTCAGAAGCGACTCATTCTCAGAAGTTTTGATAATCTTGAATTCGTCTTTTTTTGAATATATTTTATACAAAAAGTAGAGGTTTATAAATACGATGGCACTGTTGAAAAAACAAACCGGCCAAGCTTGAATCAAGAACCCGTAAGCAGCAAAAAGTGCTGAGCCCAAAAGGTTTATCCAACGAAATTTGACAATCGAAGACATCACCAGCGAAATTGCTACAATCAATGAAGCTGCATAGCCAATCCATTCAAAGAGGTTTTCTGACATTTGTTGAAGTTTTAGGGTGCAAATTTAGTATATTCTTTATAAATCTTGCTTTTTAATCCAAAACCAATTCTTGAGTTTTATTTCTGTCAAACGGTTTAATATTTTTTATAAAGAAATAGGCCTTTAATCTAGTTTTAGATTGCATTTTTGTTAAAAATAGAAAAAAAACTATCACATTCATTGAGTCGGCTGCCGCCTGGGCAACTAGCCGTCCGCCTTCCTTTTTTTTCGAAAAAAAACGAACCGAGGGGTCGGACCCCAAAAAAAACTGCACGGCAGCGGCCGACCGCCTGCAAACTCACACACTCAAAATTCTCAAAATCATTTATTTATGCAATTTAACTTTCTCGTATTGAGAATTTTGATTGTGTTCAAACAGTGCAGGCTGAAAAAAGGTCAAATTTGATTTTATTTATCCGCTTGACGTTGAATTTTAATTTATCAATTGAAAAGATTGTTTCGCAATCTCCAGCTCTTCGTTGGTAGGGACAATCAACACCTTGGCTTTACTGTTGTCAGACTGTATTTCTCTGATTCCTTTTTCTTTCGAGTTATTTTTTTCTTGACTAAGCTCAATTCCTAAAAAGTCCATCTCAGAGCATACCATTTCACGCAACATGGAGCTGTTTTCACCAATTCCAGCCGTAAAAACCAATGCGTCGAGCCCATTCATGGCCGCTGCGTAAGCTCCAATGTATTTTTTGATGCGGTGGACGGTTATTTCCAAAGCGATTATACAATCAGGATCACCATTGGTATATCCTTTTTGAATTTCCCGCATATCACTAAAACCCGTTAGACCAAGCATGCCACTTTTTTTATTGAGTAAGTTGCTGATTTCTTGATAGCTGTAGCCTTTGGTTTCCATCAAATACAGAATAATAGCAGGGTCAATATCTCCACTTCGAGTTCCCATTACCAAACCAGTAAGTGGGCCAAAACCCAAAGAATGATCCACACTTTTTCCAGCACTTATGGCGGTGGCACTACATCCGTTTCCTAAATGCAGCACAATGATTTTAGATTTTGGGTTATTTAAATACGCCGTAGCTTTTTCACTGACATATTTGTGGCTTGTGCCGTGGAAACCATATAATCTAATGTGTTCTTTTTCGTAAAGTTCCTTCGGAATGGCATATCGATTAGCTTTTTCTGGAATACTTTGGTGAAAAGCCGTGTCAAAAACCGCCACTTGTTTGGCATCCGGGAATATTTTTTCTGCTACCTCTATTCCTACCAAATTGGGTGGATTATGCAAGGGTGCCAAACTGGATAGTTGATGAATTTTTTGTTTTATTTCATTGGTAATGAGCGTTGTATCCGAAAAATGTTTACCTCCATGCACCACCCGATGACCAATAGCGTCAATTTCTTTTGGACTAGCAATTACGCCTAAATCGATAGCTAACAAAAAAATAGCAACCAACTCCAGAGCTTGATGGTGGTCAAGGATTTTTAATATTTTGGTATCCTTGTTTTTGATGGACTCAAAACTATAAATGGCGTCATCCATTCCGATTCGCTCGACCAATCCGGAAGCGATGACAGTTTCCTCGGGCATAGCAATTAACTGAAATTTTAGCGATGAACTTCCCGAGTTAATAACTAATATTTTTTTCATAAATCTTGTGCTTGAATTGCCGTAATGATGACCGTATTGTACACATCGTCTACCGTACAGCCACGGCTGAGGTCGTTTACTGGCTTGTTAAGTCCTTGAAGCATAGGTCCTATGGCCAACGCTCCCGTTTCTCTTTGAACGGCTTTGTAAGTGTTGTTTCCTGTGTTGAGATCAGGAAAAATTAAAACACTCGCTTGCCCGGCTACTTCAGAATTGGGTAGTTTACTTTTCCCAACTTCCATGTCTACCGCAGCATCATATTGAATCGGTCCTTCGATTTTCAAGTCTGGCCGCATTTTTTTTACAATTTCGGTGGCTTCTCTTACTTTTTCTACATCTTCACCTTTACCTGAAGTGCCAGAAGAGTAGGAGAGCATGGCTATTTTGGGTTCAATGCCAAATGCCAAACTACTTTCCGCAGATGAAATGGCAATTTCGGCCAGTTCTAGTGCAGTAGGGTTGGGGTTGATAGCACAGTCGCCGAAGACAGAAACCCTGTCTTCCAAACACATAAAGAATACAGAAGAAACGATATTTACGCCAGGGCGGGTCTTTATAAACTGCAAAGCTGGCCTTATCGTATGCTGTGTGGTATGTACGGCACCCGACACCATGCCATCTGCATGACCTTTGTGAATCATCATCGTGCCAAAATACGAAACGTCGGACATAAGGTCTCTGGCTATATCCATGTTTACATTTTTGTGTTTGCGTAGCTGGTAAATGGTTTCCACATAATCTTCAAAATTTGGAGATTTTACTGGATCAACTACGTGCAATTTGCTAAAATCCAGAGAAATGCCATGCTGAATCGCTTTTTCTTTGATTTGTTCAGGATTTCCTAAAAGCGTGATCTCCACTAAATCAGATTTGATAAGCCTTGCAGCGGCCTGTATAATTCTCTCATCAGTACCTTCAGGCAATACAATATGCTTTCTATTTTTTTGAGCTTTTCTAATTAAACTGTACTGAAACATCCGTGGAGTAAGCCCTTTATTTTCAAACTGCATGAGTTTTTCTAGTAGAGCTCCAATGGGTACATTATGTTCAAAAGTTTCGATAGAAGTCTGGATTTTTTTATTGTTGGAGGCATAAATATTTGATTTTAAATCACCTACAAGATTGGCAACTTGAAATGTTCCCTCTTCAACGGTCAAAATGGGTACAATTTGGGGCGAACCCTCTATCAGTTTAATGATAGGTTCCTCAGGCAAAAGGCCGCCGGTCAATATAATTCCAGCTATTCTAGGATAACTTTTCGAAATATTGGCCTGCAAAACTCCTAAAATAATATCTGCTCTGTCTCCAGGTGTTATTACTAAATTGTCTTCTTTTATTTGAGGAAGATAATTTCGGAGTTGCATTGCACCCACACCTATTGAGCCAATTTGGTTTTCCATAAATTCTTCACCAAACAGAATTTTGGCGTTCAATGCATTCGCCACCTCTTTCATGGTTGGGTTTAACAATGAACCAATTCGTGGGATAGCATAAGCTTCAATATCTTTTGGGAGAAAGCTTCTCATCGCAGCATTGGCCACTTCAAGGTTTTCAGGCAAGATTTTATTGTTGATAATGGCTATAATCTGAACCTCCTTTTGGTGATAGGAGTTGTAAGCAAGCTTCATACTTGCGGTCAATTCCTCTTTTGACTTTCCTATACCATTTCCTATTAAAATCACAGGAAGACCTAAGTTTTTGGCTATCAGTACGTTGATGTCGAGTTCTACCAGATTTCCATCTCCCGTAAAGTCAGTACCTTCAACCAACACAAAGTCGTATTGTTCTTCTATCTGTTTATATTTTGATATAATTAAGTCAATCAATTCGCCAGTTTCTCCGCTATTTATTAGGTTAACAGCATCTATTCTCGTGATACCAACTACTTGGTCATAGGTAAGTTTGAGATTGAAATGTGAAAGCATAATCTGGGTATGATTATCTTTTTCACCACCTTCAACCATTGGCCTGAAATATCCAACTTTGGGCATTTTTCCTAATAAATTCTGCATCAACCCCAGTGAAACAAGTGATTTGCCGCTGTGGTCTTCTATGGAAGCTATATAAATTCCTTTTGTCATTTTTTCTTTGGTTTGGTGCAAAATTAACCTCGAAATTGAACGTAATTAATATAGCAAATCATTAAAAAATGCTTCATTGGTCATAAAAAATAGCCGAATGATTTTTTGATTGACGCTTACTTTTATTCCATAATAATTTTGTTGTCTCTGTCGATGTTGGTTCGGGTGTCAAAAACGAAGTCTATGAATTTGGCATCTCCTGGCTCTCCTTTTACAAGTACTTTTGTTCTACCAAGTTCTAGTCCTTCAGCGTCCAATACTTTCATGGTAACATTTCTATTGATTTTTTTGTCAAAAATCATATAAACATTCAGCAGGTTGTGTCTGCCTCCTTTGCTACCCAAAGTTATCTTGCCTGTCGATAAACCTCTGTTTTTAAGGTTTTCTGATAGGTCAATTTTTATTTTAGTAGCTTGTTCAATGCCCGATTTTACGCTTTTAGCAATGGTTGCAGCAGACTTTCCAACAGTTTGTCCTGCATCAGCAAGTTTTTCGTTTCCTTCCTCTGTTTGACAAGAAAACAAAACTGTATGACCAAATAGTAAGCTTATAACTAGTTTTTTCATTCGTTAAATATTGTTTTTAATGATAATTATTCGTTGATGACCAAAACCAAATATTGATTTTTTATAGCTAATCGGCTAATTTTATTTTTTGGTAAGTTTGGTGGTAAAGTTAGTTCTTTCCAAGAGTTGGTTTTTTCTTCAAAAAAGTAAAGTCCCTCGTTTTTAGTACCAAACAAAATCCCATTTTTATCCCAAGCATTGTATTGTTCGGAGGTTGGTAAAGCAGCAGTATAAACTGAAATCGTCTGATTTTCTGGATCCAATAGTTTTACTTTCCAGGTTTCACCCTCCTTTTCAACGAAACTAAATGCTTTTTTATGAGGTAGATAATGTAAAGATCTACCTATGTTTTTTCCAAGAATATTTCCAGATTTTGATTTATTTTCAAACAGTTGCAGTGTATTTGGTTCACCTAAAACAAAAGTAATCAACTTGTTATCAGGACTCCAGGCGTGGTATCCAACCTTTCCTGTTTTTTGCGATTCTAATATTATCTCTGATTTTTCTGGATTTTTTATCGAGAATTTCACCAAATCTTGGTCTCCATTTGATTTTCTTTGAACTATACAGGAAAAAAAATCTTTGTCTGGAGTTACAGTAGGGGAGTATTCAGAGTCCTCGGTGTTAGTGATTTGAGTAAGTTTTTTTGAGTTATAGTTATAAGCATATATGTCGGTTTGACTGTTTGTTTGAGAACTAAAATAAATCAATGATTTGGTGGGATGAAAACTAGGTTGATTGTCGTAACCGGTTCTATTAGAGATATTTACTGGGTTTTGAATATTGAACCCATCTGATGTTTTCTGGATTTCGAGCAAATAAATTTCTGTGCCGTTTTGGGCAAATGAAATAACTTGGAAACAAAAGACGAAAAATAGTATTTTCATAAATTTGGTTTTACTTCTAGTTTGGCACTTAGTGTTTCCCAAAAATACTATTTTTGATTGATTTGTTTAGATTTAGTTTCAGAAAATACCTTGACTTAGCCCTTACTTTCACCCAGCCACTTAATAGGTTTATATTTTAACCCAAAACCAGTTTCAGTCTTTCTTTTTATGTAAGAAATAGCTTCTTCCACATCATTTGTAATCAGGAACAAATGCTCATCATCTTTAGATATGGTTTTCTTTTCTATCATATATTTTATATGGTCAATGATATTTGAATGAAATCCATCATCAAAAATAACCACCGGAAACTTCTCTATTTTCCCAGTCTGAATGAGTGTGAGTGCCTCAAAAAACTCATCTAAAGTTCCAAATCCGCCCGGACAAATAACAAAAGCGTATGAATACTTAATAAGAAGTGTTTTTCTAACAAAGAAGTATTCAAAATCCATCCATTTGTCGAGGTATGGATTTGGTTTTTGCTCAAATGGCAGCACAATATTGCATCCCACGGATTTTCCGCCAACATCTTTTGCCCCACGGTTGGCAGCTTCCATAATACCTGGGCCACCACCAGTCAATATGGTAAAGCCAAGTTGTGCCAAGCCTGCTCCAAGTTTTCGGGCGTCCTGATAATATTTATTTTCTTCGGTAAATCTGGCTGAACCAAATACGGTAACACAAGGGCCAACGAAGTGAAGTGTTCTAAAGCCATTGATAAACTCTTTGAAAACACTAAAAGTAAACTTTAACTCTGTCCACCTTGATTTTGGACCGTCTAAGAATTCAATTTCTGAGCGAGGACCACCTCCCATTATATTGTCAATTTTGTTGTATTAGAATTAACCCACTTTAAAACCCTCTTTCAGACCTACAGTTTTGTTGAAGACTAATTTTTGTGAAGAAAAGTCAGTGTCTGGTACAAAATATCCATTCCTCATAAATTGGTATCTGTCACCAGGTTTGGCATCTTTTAGTGAGGGTTCTACATAAGCAGTTAAAACCTCAAGTGAATTCTCATTGATGTATTCTTTGAAATCGCCTTCTTCTGAACTGGGGTCTTCTACTTTAAAAAGCCTATCATAAATTCTGATTTCAGATGCTATACCTTCCGTTGCACTTACCCATTGAATCACACCTTTTACCTTTATGCCGCTTTCGTCAGCACCACTTTTTGAGGAAGGAATATAGCTGCAATGAAGTTCTTTTATACTACCGTCTTCATTTTCAATGACTTCGTCGCACTGAATGATGTAAGCACCTTTTAACCTTACCATTTTGCCTGGAGAAAGTCTGAAGTATTTAGCAGGAGGTTCTTTCATGAAATCCCCTTGTTCTATATAAATCTCTTTTGTGAAATTCACCGTTCTATGTCCAGATTCTAGATCTTCAGGGTTGTTTTCGAGGCTACAAGGTTCCACAACTCCATCAGGCAAATTGGTTATGACCACTTTTAAAGGTTCAAAAACCGCCATAACTCTTGTGGAGGTTTTGTTGAGGTCTTCTCTAACAAAAAACTCTAATAAGCTGACATCTATTAGGTTGTCTCTTTTTTGAACGCCTATTCTATCACAAAAATCCACGATAGATTTAGGTGTGTAACCACGTCTTCGCATACCAGAAATGGTTGGCATTCGTGGGTCGTCCCAGCTGGTTACATGACCTTCGTTGACCAGTTGAAGCAGCTTTCGCTTACTCATAACCGTGTAGGTGAGGTTCAAGCGAGCAAATTCATATTGTTTAGAAGGGAAAATCTCTAATTGTTCCAAAAACCAATCGTACAATTCTCTGTGAGAAACAAATTCGAGTGTACAAATTGAATGCGTAATTCCTTCTATTGAATCTGACTGCCCGTGAGCAAAGTCATACATGGGATAAATACACCATTTGTTGCCAGTACGGTGGTGTTCCGCAAACTTAATTCTATAAATAATAGGGTCACGCATGAGCATATTGCTAGATGTCATGTCTATTTTTGCTCTTAATACTCTACTTCCTTCAGCAAAATCGCCATTGGCCATTCCATCAAACAGGCTCAAATTTTCTTCTACCGTTCTGTTTCTGTATGGACTTTCATCTCCCGGAGCGTTCGGGGATCCTTTTTGAGTGGCCATTTCCTCAGCAGAGCTGTCATCTACATAGGCTAAGCCTTTGGTAATGAGTTTTTTTGCATATTTAAAGAGTTGGTCAAAATAGTCAGAAGCATACATTTCGTTGGTCCAGTTAAAACCTAACCACCTCAAATCATTTTTGATAGAATCTACATATTCTGTGTCTTCGGTTACTGGATTGGTGTCGTCAAAACGAAGATTAGTGCCACCACCATATTTTTGAGCTAGTCCGAAATTTAAACAAATGGATTTAGCATGGCCAATGTGTAAATAGCCATTAGGTTCAGGTGGGAAACGTGTAAGCAACCTGCCATTATGTTTTCCTGATTTTAGATCAGCTTCGACGATTTCTTCAACGAAATTCAAACTACGTTCTTTAATTGTTTCTGACATACTCGATGTTTGTTGTACCAAAAAGCTAATTTATAAAAAGCACTTCTAATATTGTATTTTGAGTTTGGTGTTTTGCAAAGGCAACTTGATTTAATCCTAAAAAATATATTGATTTTATAATTAATCTGAATATCTCTAAAATAAATTAATAATTTTCTAATACATACATTTGTATCATTTCCCCTGAAAACTGGCTTCTCTTTTTTGTAAAAAGGCCATTACACCCTCTGCAAAATCATGGCTATAACCACATTGGGTTTGGCCTTCTGCTTCAAGGTTAAGGACACCTTCAAGGTCATTTTCAAACGATTTATTTAAGATATTTTTCATCAAGCCAATACTTTTTGTGGCTGATTTGGCATAAAAATCTGCCATTTTTTCCACTTCCTCAGTTAAAAACGCTGAATCAACAATTTTGTTTACCAAGCCAAGCTGAAGAGCCTCTTCCATAAATACTTTCCTACCAGTACTACAAAGTTCAAAGGTCTTCAAGGTTCCTATTAATCTAGGTAAAAAATACATAGAACCCGCATCAGGTAGTAAGCCTATTCCAACGAAAAGTTCTGTCAAATAGGTGTCTTTGTCTGCAATTATCACATCACATGCCAAAGCAAGTGACATTCCAGCACCAGCAGCCATTCCGTTTAGTTTACATATTATGGGCTTTTTCAAAGCCTTCATACCCGTAATTAGTGGGTTATAAGTAGCCTTTAGAACATTGCCAAGGTTCGAGTCTGTTATTCCAGATTTTAAATCTGCCCCAGAACAAAAAGCTTTGCCACTTCCACCAGAAAGGATGACTACTCTAATGGATTCATCGTTTTGACAATGGGTTATAGCCTTATTTAGCTCTGTTAATAGCTTGTTATTGAGTGCATTAAAAACTTCGGGGCGATTGAGGGTAATATAGCACTTACCGTCCTTCACTTCATAGAGGAGCGTGTCAAACATTTGATTTTTTATTTAATGATGAAAATCAAATTTCGTTAATTTATTCTGAAATCAAAAATTAAGGCAG
>NZ_RJUD01000023.1 GCF_024343675.1 Lacihabitans sp. CS3-21 | reverse complement strand
TTGGCCAATAGTTTGGAGACTGTTTATCCGAGTTCACACAAAAAAGTGGCAAAGGAAATAGAAGAAACTGGCTTGCTCATATCCGAACAGCCTTTTGGTACGATTACTAAGCCATCATTTTTTGTGGCTCGAAACAGAATTATTGCTGCTTTAGCAGATGCAACAATTGTGGTAGAATCTGCGAGAAAAGGTGGTTCAATGGTAACCGCAGAATATGCCAACAATTACAATAAGGAAGTATTTGCCATACCAGGCGGCATTTTTCAAAAGTACTCTGAAGGGCCTAACTATTTGATAGCGAACAACAAAGCACAGATTTTTACAAATACGGAGGATTTTGTGGAATGGATGAAGTGGAATTCGGAAAATGGTAAATCAAGAATTATAGAAAAAGAAGTTTTGGACCTGACCAAATATACCCAAGAGGAAAGTAAAGTACTGAGTTTATTGATGCATAATGGTGAAATGCTGATTGATGACCTGAGTTGGCATTCTCAGATTCATTTGAATAAACTGGCTTCAATATTGCTCAACCTTGAATTTGCTGATTTGGTAAAACAAAGCCCTGGGAAAAAGTTTACCATGAAATAAGTCACTTTTTAGCTTTCAATAGTGTCCTAAATCCCCAAGCAAACAAACCCGTAAGCATGAGCAAAATATTGTACATCGTAAATCCCCATTTTAGGAGGCTAAAGGATGATGCTAATTTTACTATAAATAGGTTTTGAGTAGGAAAAGCAAACAATAAATACGCTATCGAAATATTTTCGAAAACATCTGCAAAACCAATCAGAAAAGGAAATACATTAAACAATTGAAAATAATGATTGCTCGAAAACGAATTTCTGAAAAATAAACTGAGCAATAAACTGTAGGAAATACAATAGATGATAGGATAAAGAATATCAATAAATAGGACATATATTTTATAATACATGATTCCAATACCTCCAATCGAACTCATCAAGTCATAAAACTGGTTTGATGTATAGCCGAACCTCAACTCCAAAAGTACTTGATTTTGCAATGGATTAATGAGGGCTTCCATTTTGGGAATAATGAAAACCGCAAAAATCACTTGTGAAAAAAAAGCCAGCAAAATCATCTTTAAACTGGCTGAGGCATGTAAATAGGATGAAAATCTTCTCAGATTTTTTAACATTCAATCATTAGGGTAACTAACAGCAATTTATAAAATTTGACATTTATTGACAATATTTTTTTAAAAATTCAAACCCAATGAAAAGCCAAAGTTTGGTTGAACACCTTCTTTGATGACAAATGTGGTTAAAGCCCCGTTATCATTAACTCCGTAGTATCCGTAATTCGTGGCGTTTGCAGGAATTGTGTCGACTTTTTGATTGGTAATTTTTTGTGATATAAATCTGATTCCACCGCCTATGTAAGTGTCAATGTAGAGATTTTGAAAAAGTGTAAACTGTAGGCCGATATTCATGTTTGGCATTAAGCCCAAATATGAAATTCTTCCAGAGTTTTGGTAAAAAGTTGAATTGTAATTACTAGGTTTTGAGGGGTCTGGTAATTGATAAAAACTACTTTTGTCATAGTCGTTTTGGTTGTATTCAACTTTTACACCAGGAGATAAATAAATGCCAAACTGCGATTTGTCGTTAATAAAACTGTATTTATCTCCTGAGAAAAATCCAGGAACATAGAATCTTCTTTCTATACTAGCGGTAGCTCCTTGCCATTTTGAACTCTGTTTATAAGCTGAAACTGAACCATAATTGTCATAAATATCGTTTTTTCTATTGATATAACGTATTCCCAATCCAATAACCGTACTTCGAGTCTTAGATTTATTGAAAATCTCCTCACCAAAATTCATTGAACCAGTTATGAGGCTAAAAGGCTGAAATTTGAATATTTTTAGAGATTTATCTACGTTTTGTTGAGCAATGGTGGCTATTGAGCCGAAAGTAAAAATTGCGATGAGTAAATTTTTCATATTGTTGTAGTTTTTATTTAAGAGCAAATTTAGCCTAATAACGTTGGAATAGTTATGGTGTTTCTCACAAACTCACATTGAAGAGAAAATAAATGCCAATTTTTTTAGCCTTTTTTCGCTAATTTTTTGTTTAGTCTTTATTGAATTATCTTTGAAGTAAATATTTCTAGCTATGAGTTTTTCGTTAATTTCTGATTTCAAACCTACTGGCGATCAACCTCAAGCCATTGAGCAATTGGTAAAAGCCATTGAAGCGGGCGAAAGATCTAATGTTCTTTTGGGTGTAACTGGTAGCGGTAAAACTTTCACGATTGCCAACGTCATTCAGCAAATTAACAGGCCGATTTTAATTTTGAGTCATAATAAAACATTGGCGGCTCAGCTATATGGTGAATTTAAGCAATTTTTTCCTGATAATGCCGTCGAGTATTTTATTTCTTACTACGATTATTACCAGCCTGAGGCTTTTATTGCTTCCACCAATACCTATATAGAAAAAGACCTGATGATCAATCAGGAAATTGATAGGCTACGATTGTCAACGGTTTCGTCATTGATGTCAGGTAGGAGAGATATTGTGGTTATTGCCTCTGTATCCTGTATTTATGGTGCTGGAAATCCCAATGAATTTAAGCAAAGTATCATAAAAGTTGCTGTTGGTGATGTAATTAGCCGCAACAAGTTTTTGTATAAATTGGTTGAAATACTTTATTCAAGAACGGAAGTAGAGTTCAATAGAGGCACATTTAGAGTAAAAGGAGATACAGTTGATGTGTATCCAGGCTATGCCGATTTTGCTTTCAGAATTATTTTTTTCGGTGATGACATCGAAGAAATCCAGATGATAGATGCTAATTCAGGGAAGAAAATAAGGTCTGAGCCTAAAATTGTGATTCCGCCCGCCAATTTATTTGTGACAGGAAAAGAAGTCATGCAGGAATCCATAAAACTGATTCAGGATGATATGGTGGCTCAAATCAAGTATTTTGAGAGTGAAGGCAGGGTTTTGGAAGCTCAAAGAATTCAAGAAAGGACCGAATTTGACTTGGAAATGATGCGTGAGTTGGGCTATTGCAGCGGCATAGAAAACTACTCAAGATATTTTGACAAACGAAAAGCAGGCGAACGTCCTTTCTGTCTTTTAGATTATTTCCCAGAGGATTTTCTGTTGGTGGTGGACGAAAGCCATGTAAGTATGCCGCAAATAAGAGCAATGTATGGCGGAGACCGGTCGAGAAAAACCGCATTGGTAGAATACGGATTTAGGTTACCTTCGGCTATGGATAACCGACCGCTGACTTTTCAAGAATTTGAAAGTCTGACGCCACAAACTATTTTTGTAAGTGCCACACCATCAGACTACGAACTCAATCTTGCGGGTGGGGTAGTGGTAGAGCAAATCATTAGGCCTACTGGACTTTTGGATCCAGAAATTGACGTAAGACCAAGTTTGAACCAAATCGATGACCTTTTAGATGAAATAAACGGCAGAATCAAAAAAGATGAGCGTGTGTTGGTGACTACACTGACCAAACGCATGGCCGAGGAATTGAGCAAATATTTGGAAAGAGTCGGAATAAAAGGACGCTACATTCACTCCGAAATCAAGACCATGGAAAGGGTAGAGATTTTGCGTGAATTGCGTTTGGGGGTTATCGATGTCTTGGTGGGTGTAAACCTTTTGAGAGAAGGATTGGATTTGCCAGAAGTGTCCTTGGTGGCCATTATGGATGCCGATAAAGAAGGTTTTTTGAGAGATATTCGTTCATTGATTCAAACCATTGGTAGGGCAGCACGTAACTCCAATGGTAAAGTAATTATGTATGCCGACCGTATGACAGGCTCAATGCAAAAGGCTATAGATGAAACCAATAGGCGTAGAATTATACAAATAGAATACAACGAAGCCAACGGAATTACGCCAACTACCATACTAAAAAGCAAGGAGGCCATCATGGAACAAACCTCTATTGCGGACTTTAAGCCATCTACCAAAGGATATTATGTAGAACCAGAAAGGATCAACTTGGCGGCAGACCCAATAATGGCCTATATGGGTAAGCCTCAGTTGGAAACACTGTTAAAAGAAGCGAAAACAAAAATGGAAAAGGCGGCCTCAGAGTTAGATTTCTTACAAGCTGCCAGATTTAGAGACGAAATGAACCAGCTGAAAGAAAGGCTAGGGGAGTTGGAGAAGGTTGGTTAAAGATTTAAATCCTCGAATAATTAACACTTTGAACGTTTCTCTTACGAGTTATTAATGACTTTCGGTATCTGACTGCCCTGTAAAATAAACTACTTTAAAAATCTACTTTAAAACTAAAAATTGGTAGCAAAGGCAATGCATAATTGTAAAGTATGTTATTGGTGATGGAATTGTATCGTTCTTGGATTATATTTTTTCGGTTTGTTAAGTTTTGTATATCAGCACTCAAAGCCCAAGTTGCTTTTTTTAGATTAATCTTTAATGCCAATCCCATATCTATTCTCCAATAATCGGGCAGCCTAGGTTCAAATGCTTTTGTAACATCATTCACTGTGGTATTTCTTTTTATTGATTCAGCCAAATTTATTGGAATATACCTATTTCCACCCCTCCATATCAGACGGCTATTTATAACTAAGAATTTATTTTTTTGTTTGCTGACCGAAAATTCTTTCCCACCGAGAATATTTCCCGCATAGGTATTATTAAAAACTGTATTTCGCCATTTGCCGTCCCTTGCTAAAAACTTAGAATCGAATAAAGATCCTGTGAACATAAAATAATAGTTATTGTAAAAGTAACGTTCTAACGTTAGCTCTATTCCTTTATTTTCACCTTCACCTTCGTTGGTCATTACGTTACCAATAAGTCCAGCCGATGCATTGAGTATGGAAAACAAACTCCTCTGGCTGGTATCAATAGGTATTTGAAACAACTTTTGGTAATAAGCTTCAATTTTTAGATTCCAATTCGGATTTAATACCCTATGATATCCCACGACATAATGTGCAGCACGTGTTAGTCCTAGGTTTTTATTTGGTTTTTCGAAAATTTCTCCTGTTTTTCGCCTTTTCAGAAGATAGACCGATATCGGCTCAAGGCGGCTGTGCAAACCAAAACCAGCAGAAAAAGCATTTTTCCTATTTGTTTGATATTTTGCAGCAAGTCTAGGTTCAAAAGTTTGATTATTGTTTAGCAAAAACTTATTATAATGAATTCCTCCTGAAAAGCTGATTTTTCTATTAATGTTAAATTTTAATTGGGAATAGGCTTGGAAAAAAAACGTATTATCATTTTCAAACAGAAAATTCACTAATCTATTCCGTGAATTATCTCTGCGATTATCGTCAAATTCGTAACCTAAATTGCTAAAGACAAGTCCCGTTCGGAGACTGGCTTTAGAACTGATTTTGTAATTGTAAAAAGATGAAAAACGGAGGTTGTCATATTGAAACAATTTTTGTTTGTTCACCACCCAATTTTTGTTGGAAAGTAAAATTTCCTCAAATTCCTTGGCTCTTTCCCTTGAAGCCATCAAAACCGAATATAAATATCCTTTTTTGCCCAACGAATAAGTATTACTCAGGCCTATTACACCTGTTTTTCCTTGATTGTTTTGTACCGAGTTTAGGTCTTTATCATCTGAGAGATTTAAACCACCAAAACCCCACAAGGCAAATGTGCCTAATTTTTTTGTAGGAAAATTAAGCGTAAAATTCATGTCTCTGTACGCAGGGCTGAACCCACCAGTTTCTATCTTAAGTAATCCAGATTTTAATAACAATTCTAAGGTTGAATATCTAAAGTTAAATCGATAAGAAGCCCCTTTTTTACTGATTGGGCCTTCGGCTGAAGTTTCAATTCCTATTACACTCAGTTGAGCCATGAACTCATGTTTTTGATTATTTCCTCGTCTAAATTTCAAGTCAAAAACCCCAGACAAAGCATTTCCATATTCTGAGGGAAAAGCTCCAGTTAAAAAATCGGAATTTGCTAAACTGGCACTATTCAACATGCTAATTATCCCGCTTGTCGAACCTTGGCCATCCCCGAAATGATTCGGATTCGGTATTTCCACTCCTTCAATTCTCCAAAGTAAGCCTTTGGGTGAGTTTCCACGTATTACAATTTCATTGTTTTGATCGTTGCCAGAGGAGGTTACACCAGCGAAAGACATAACCATTCTGGAAGCATCAGCATAGCCACCTGCATATCTATTGCTTTCTTGAATGCTAAATTGCCTTCCGCTGACGAGGGTCATTTCATTGATGGTTTGGTCTTTTAGATTTTCTTTGTGTACCACAAGGTCGTTTAAGGCCGTCACACTCTCCGTTAATTCTACAGACAAAACAGTTTCTTTTCCACTTCCAAGTTCAATGTTGGCCAAGGTAGATTTATCGTAACCTACCAAAGAAAAAAGAAGCGAATATCGTCCAATAGGTAATTTAGGGAATGAAAATGAACCGTCTGGATTTGAACTTACAATGAGATTTAGAGGAAAAATATGGACATTTACACCAGGTAAACCTACCTGGGTTTCCCTATCAATTATTTTTCCACGAAGATTTTGGGTAGGAGTCTGGCTAAACCCCGGTACTACAAAAAGAGCAAAAAATATTAAATGATAAACTTTTAATTTCATAATTAACTCAAGACAAATGTATGATTTCAAAAGCAAATTCACTATACTGCTTATTGAGTAACCCAAACATAAATACCTTATTCTGAAAAACTTTAGACATCCTTCTGTTGGGGCTCTTCCTTGATCTATAAAGAACTTCTAATTTTAAAAGGCCACTGTTACTTACAGATTCAAGAAGTTTTCCTTAGACACAAAGCGTTGGTATTTCATATTTCCAAAGGTAACCCAACTTATCGCAATTTGACAAAATAGGAAATTTGAGAAAGTACTATAAAAAAAAGACTGCCTGAGTTAGCTAAACTTAGATATTCATCAAGATCTGGGATGCTTACTTCCCTTCCGGCAAAGCATGCAAAAGTTCCAAACCAACTGACGAACGAGGTTTAAATCCTTCCCAAGTTTTCGTGTTGGAATCTTGGGGTAAATTCAAGTATTTACCAAAATCTTTTTGCTTCAAATGAATACCCAAAAATGCCGTTACAAAATGTTGGTTGATGTTATTGATGCGTTTTTCGTTCCAAGAAGGTTCGGCATATCTATAATACTCATCAATATGTAAACCAGGTTTAAGAGACTCTGCTGGCGGTGGATTTGGTGCTACATTGTGACGAGCATTCATGTAGGTAAGCATATATCTGTCGGTATTTACTACACCATTATATATGGCTTTAATGCCTTTTTCATATCCAGAAATATCGTCCTGACTTCCAGCAATAAAGAAGGTGGGGATTTTCAGACCTTTTAAACTTTCAGCATCCCAAACACCGCGTTCCATTCCCCATGGAGCAAAAGCCACCACTGCTTTTATTCTAGGATCTAGACTTGAATTATATGCTGCATTTGAACCCAATCTTGTCTCTAATGCGGTACTTCCACCAGTCAGAGCACCAAATAATTTTAAAGAATTGTCACTGTAACCAGCCCCGGCGACATTCAGAACGCCGTATCCACCCATAGAATATCCTATCAAAGCGGTATTGTCGGAATCGATTATCCCTTTGAGAAACTCGTTGGATTTACCAACTTCTGCCATTTGATTTAGCACAAAAAGAATATCTTTTGAGCGATTTAGCAATGTACTGGGGAAACCAGCAGCATCTCTAAAAGTTGATTCCATGTGGTCAATAGCCACAACAATATAGCCTTTAGACGCCAAGTTTTCGGTTAAGTAAGTTAATAGTAATCTCGAACCTAAGTAGCCGTGTGATACGATTATGAGTGGGAATTTTCCCTCAGAAGTAATGGCTTTTGCATCTTTTGAAGCTCTTCCATTAAATGAAAATGGAATAATTGGCCTTTTAGGGTCATTTGATGAACCCATCACTTCGTCGTATACGACCATTTCTTTCTCATTTGGGTTTATATTTGCTGGGTACCAAACTTCAAGCTTAAGTTTTCTGTCATAATAAGCCAATTCTGATCCCTTAGATTTTAAGATATCCAGTTGATTTTTATTGGTAAATTCTAGCGTTTTTACACCAACTTTATATGTACCTCGAGCCGACAAAACTGGGGCATCAGGCAAGGCATCGCCATAGATAAATTCGGAATTTTGGGAAAAAGAGGTAAAGGCAATAAGCAGAGCAACTGCCAGATTAAGCAAAGTGTATTGTTTTTTCATTTAAGGTTTTTTACAGAAGGTTTGATTCTTTAACAAATCTACAAAAGTATTGTTTATTTTAGGGTTAAAACAAAAAAATAACCCACTCAGTGTTCACTGAATGGGTTATTTGAGTTCTTATTTAACTTAATTTTTAGGTACCAAAACACCATCCGCCACAAAAGTTAACTCTGTTTTTGGACTGTTAATCTTGGCAATTTCTTCTTTCGATTTTCCAGCATCTTCAGCATAATGTTGTAATTCAGCCACACTGGTAGTTTTTACAGCAGGAATTCCTTCAAATATTACTTTTTTACCCGCAATATCTTTTGGAACAAAAAAACCATAATCTTTAAAAGTCACTCTCATAGTTTGGCCTTCGGCAGTTTTAATTTTCATCCAGCATCCAGCGGCTTGACAAACAGATTCCACTTCTCCTTCAATTTTCACTGTTTTGGCTTCAAAATCTTTTTTTCCATTCAAAGATGCAGCCAAGGCTGATCCATTGGGCTTAATTTTCTTTCCAAAAGCATCATATTTCTGTCCAAATGCGATAGTGCTTAAACTTAAAAAAAGTACGGTGATAAATAAATTTTTCATTTTGTTGATTAATTTAAAACCTCCAGCCAACCTTTGCAGACTTGACCGTCGGGTATGGTTAATAAATAATAATACGTTCCAGAATTTATTTTATTTCCCCAATCGTTCTGATAGTTGAAATCCTCGAATATCTTTTTTCCCCACGCATTGAAAATTTGTAAGGAACTTGAAGGATATCCAACTACAAAAGTATCATTTTTTTTGTCATTGTTTGGTGTTATTACGTTCGGAATTATTCCATCATAGAATTTTAAATCTAAGTTTCTGGAGGTTTCAAAAGCACATCCGGCAGCACTTAAGCCTTTTAGTGTTAATTGGGTATTTGAATTACTTCTTAAGCCGAAAGTTGAAATGTCGTTGGTCTCTAGATTTTCTCCAATTCGCCAAACATAACTTTGGGCTCCTGTACTTTTGTTGTTAAAAACTACCTCTGAAGGTTTATGGCAAGCAAATTTATATTCAAAATCAAAGGCAAGTTTTACACTTTCGTCTACGGTCACTTTTATTGTCTTTATGGGAGTGCAACCATCTGAATAAAAAGCTTTTACAGTGTAATTTCCTGTTTTGTTGGGAATTATATTAACGCTAGCTTTTGTTGAATCTGAAATCCCATCGCCCGACCAAACAAATTTGTCCGCCAAGCCAGACGCATTGAGGCTCAGACTATTGCCCTTACAAATAGTGGTATTGCTGGTTGCCCCAAAATCGGTCTTGGTGTTTTCTACATTTACTTTTATGTCTTTTTTTATGGTGCATTCTTCATTGCTTATCTCAACGGTGAATACCTGGGTATTTTGCACTTTGGTAGTCACTTCAGGGCTTGCTGAATTTTCAAAATACAAACTTGGACTCCATTTATAAGATTTTCCACCACTGGCTTTCATTAATACGCTAGCACCAGGACACACTGTGGTGTCGTTAGAGGTCTTATATTGAAAAGCTTTTACATTTAATGTCCTAAAAGTAGAATCTACGGATTTGCAAGTAACTTTATTATAGGCAACTAGCTTTATTTTGTATTGTCCAGCATCCGTAAAAGTATAATTTATATTTTCTCCTGTAGATACTTTGGCGTTATTGACAAACCATTCAAAAGTTTCTCCACCGATGGTATTATTATCAAAATCTATTTTTGTAGGTGCACATATTTCTGTTGGATTGATTTTAGTACCATCTTTCAGATCAAACCTTGCAGAGAGAGCATCCAAATTAAACTTAAAGGCAGCCATGTTACAGTTGCCATTTCGGTGATTGGATTCAACGGCATTCTTAAGAGGAAATTCTACAAATCCAAAGGCCTTGCAAACGCAGGCCGAATGGTAAATTGTTCCGTTTTTGTCAAAACGGCAGGTTCCACCATCTAGGTGGTCACCGCGTTCTTCATCGGCGTTTGCTGGAGGATTTGAGCCAAAAAAGGTTCCATAAAGCAATGATTTAAAGCCTTTTTCAAAGATTGCGAAGTAATAATTACTTCCTGAAGTCGTTTTTTTAAAGGCATTTTCTGTTATGGGAAGTCCTTTGGTGGTGCTATTTTTATTGTAACCGTTTTCGGAGTTTACTCTACCACCCCAGCCAGCCACATAAATATTGCCACAATCATTGACCATAAAGGCAGTTGGTACTAAATCCACAGTTCCGAATCCACGACCCGTTCCAAAGATAGACGAGAACTTTGAACTACTTAGGTTGTTGGATAAAACTTGTACAAACTGCCCACTTTTAGTATTTTGATATACTCCATTGCTCACAGAATATTCCCCAAGTGTAGAACCCAATACGTAGACATTACCTTCAAGGTCGAGGTCAATGAGGTGCGTTAAGTCGCCTTTTGAAGTGCCAATATAAGTTGAGGAAACAAGTTTTTGATTTTCTATTTTTAGGATGAATCCTTCGGTATCGCCACCCATAGTTTTCCTAAATGCCTGATTAGAAATTGGGAAATCTTTGCTCAAAGTTACTCCACAAACATAGATTGCGTTGGATTTGTCTACTCTGATGCCGTAGGCAGCATCGTAATTGTTGCCACCAATAAAAGTGCTGAACAACAGTTGATTACAATATTTATTGAGTTTGAAAACCACGGCATCATAAGCCGATTTTTTAGTTTGAATGGCCGCTTGGACTGGAAAGTTTGCAGAAGTACTTACGCTTGCAACGTAGATGTTGTCTAAGGCATCTATATACACCTCTCCCCTAAACTCATCACCATAGTTTTGAATTTCTAAGGCTCTAAAATCATGAATACCGTCATTTTCACTTCCTCCAACGAATGTGGAACCTAACAGCCGATCGCCATTTTCAGAAAGTACAGTTACAAAAATATCCGTTCCTGAGAAAAAAGCAATGTTGGATGTGACGGGTGGTCCGTTCAAAAATGTACCACCATTGAAGGTGTGATCGAAAGAATTATTGGTGGTTGGAAATGTTTCAGAGGATGTTGTTCCAAAAATAACCAATTCATCTTTTGAATTAACAATCAAACTATGCGGAACTTCAGATTCATTTCCACCTAAAAAAGTAGAGTATAAAATTTTGCTTCCGTCTTCTGAATATTTTACAATTACAACGTCGGTCCTGTAGCCCACATCGTTTTGGGTGGTCGTTCCACCTGATTTTGGCTGATATGCGTTTATTGATACGGGGAAGTTTACCCCAAAAACCGTTCCTGCGGCATAGGTATTTCCTTTGGAATCAAATGTGGCTGTGTGCGACCAATTGTCTGATAATGAACCGGAATATGTACTAAAAACCAGTTCGGGATCTATGATTAGTTCTTGATTGTGGTTGTAATCGGCTATTTGGAATGAGATATAGTCATCTGAGATTTTGAATGCTGACTTGATAGGCTTTTTTTGCTGGTCGAGGTTTTGATAGGTAAATGGCTGAAATTCTTTAATTAGGCCGAAGTTGGTTTTTAGTACCAGTTCATTTTTTTTTAAAAAGGTTTCATTGGCTCCATCGTATTTGAATTTGATTTGGCTGGCATCCGCCCCTGGTTTTACAATGTATTCATATTTAAGCGATTGGTCAGTGCTGTACATTCTGAAGTCAATACCATCAAATACATTTTCTAAGTAAATTTCTTCAAATGCTGGGACATTTGTTTTCCATGTTGTTTGATTTTGACCTATAAAAAAATTGAAAGTTTGTTTTGCATTCGCTTCTTTTTTTGAGAAACGACAATTATTTTTAAATTCCAAACTAATATTCTGCGACGAAAACGATTTTCTGCCTTGTCTGCTGGAAGAGTAATGGGGTGAATTTTCTTCCTCATAAAGTTGGTAAACCAGCCCTTTCTGAGTTACCCAAAGTTGGCCCGAAGGAATAGATGTACGATAGAGTACTTCTGATGGCCATTGCCCTTGGTTTTTTATAAAAATATAAGAAAATGCCGGCGATTGACCAGCAAGCCAAAATACAAAAAATAATAGGAAGCGTCTCTCGAGAGCCATTTCAAAAGCTTTATTTTTTGAAATTTAGTATATTTAGGTGGTTTTTACAAAAAGTATATTCCTTAGGTTCGTTTGAAGAAACGATTACGATTTTGTTTTCTAGAACTTTCTCTACGTTTTCCAAATACCATTCGAAGCCTTTTTGGTCAAGGTTAGCGGTCGGTTCGTCCAATAATATTATGTCATTTAAACTGTAAAAAGCCAATCCCAGCTTCAGTTTTTGACGCATGCCAGATGAAAAATTCTTTACAGATTTGTCTTTATGTTTTTCCAATTCAAGTATTTCCAAGAATTCAGAGGTATTGATATGATCTTGAAATGGCTTAAACTTAGTATGAAAATTAACAGATTCGGCAAGTGTAAACTCCTCAATCAGCTCAAGATAAGGTGCAGAAAACGAAAGTAATTCATGCCATTTTTCTTCAGGAATTACTTGCTCGTTGTTTTCAAAAGTAACTTTTCCTTCATTTATGGGAATAGCACCAGCCAGAGATTGCATTAAAGTTGATTTCCCTGAACCATTTGGTCCTATAATAGCAACTGGATCGTTTTTGTAAAATTCAAAACTTAAATTTCGAAAAATCCATTCGTTTTTGAACTTCTTGCCAATATTTTCTAGGGAAATTTTCAACAAATCAGTCAATATTTTTTGATGTTCCAGACTTAATGATACCTCTTTCAGAATTTCTAATGAAATTGATAATCTCATCTCTTTCTGCTGTTGCGGCATATTCAAGCTCAACTTTGTCTATGGCGGAGGTATTGTTAAGCCCAGATAAATATAGGATTCTGTAAATGTCTTGAATTTCTTCAATTTTATCGCTTGTGAAACCTCTTCTTCTTAGCCCAATAGAGTTTACACCGGCATAGGATAAAGGCTCTCTGGCTGCTTTTACGAATGGAGGAACATCCTTTCTTACCAATGATCCGCCTGCTACCATTGCATGTGAGCCAATATTTACAAATTGATGCACTGCACTTGTGCCTCCTACAAATACATAATCTCCTAAAATAATATGACCAGCCAATTGAACTCCATTGGCTAAAATTACATAGTTGCCAACCATACAGTCATGGGCAATGTGGACATATGCCATGATCAAGCAATTGCTACCAACAACCGTTTTGTTTTTGTCAGTAGTACCTCTATTGATGGTTACACATTCACGAATAACGGTGTTATCTCCGATTTCTACTGTGGTATATTCGCCTTTAAATTTTAAGTCTTGTGGTTCTGCAGCTATCACTGCTCCAGGATAAATCTTGCAATTTTTCCCGATTCTTGCACCAGAAAATATTGTTACATTAGGACCTATCCACGTTCCTTCTCCTATTTCTACATCATTTTGAATGGTTACAAAAGGCTCAATTACAACGTTTTGAGCAACTTTAGCACCTGGATGTACGTAAGCCAACGGCTGATTCATATATTATTAATTGGATTTCTTAACTAATCTTGCGGTCATGTCAACAGAACAAACCATGTTTTTGCCGACCCAAGCCTCTCCATGCATTTTGGCTACTCCCATTCTAATAGGGGCCAAAAGAGAGCATCTTATGACTAACGAATCGCCCGGTAAAACATTTTTATAAAACCTACAATTTTCGATTCCTACCAAATATGGCCAGTATTTTTCAGGTTCTCCAGTCGAAGTGAGCACCAAAACTCCGCCTGTTTGTGCAATGGCCTCAACCTGCAAAACGCCTGGCATTACCGGATTGTCTGGAAAATGACCCGTAAACTGAGGTTCATTCATGGTTATATTTTTGATGCCTACCACGGTTGTTCCATCCAATGACATAATCTTGTCTACCAACTGAAACGGATAACGGTGTGGTAAAAGTTTCGCTATATCTAATACGTTGAAAACTGGCTCGGCGTTGGCATCGAAATACGGAGCAGCACTACTTTTTGCAGCGATTTGCTTTTTGATAAGTTTTGCCAACTCCACATTGGAGGCATGACCCGGTCTTGCAGCCAATATATGTGCTTTCAACGGGCGTCCAATCAAAGCCAGATCCCCGATTAAATCGAGTAATTTGTGACGAGCTGGTTCGTTATGAAACTTCAACTTTTCGTCGTTCAATATTCCAGCTTTTCCATCACTTTCTAATTTTTTGTCTAATAAAGTGGAAAGCTCCTCAATTTGGCCTTTGCTTAGGTCTGTTTCAGCAATTACCACTGCATTGCTCAAGTCCCCGCCTTTTATAAGTCCTTGTTTGGCCAAAAACTCAAGCTCGTGTACAAAAACAAAAGTCCTGCAAGGAGCAATTTGTTCTTTGAAAAGACTGATTTCATGCAGTTGAGCATGTTGGCTATGGAGAATTTGAGAGTTAAAATCAACCATAACTGTTAGACGGTAATCATCTAAAGGCAATGCCGCCAATTCTATACTTTTATCTTCGTTTTTGAAATGCACAGCTTCTGGAACAGAAAAGTAATTTCTTAAGGCATTCTGTTCCGTTGGAATTGCCGCTTCCACCAATTCTAAAAAAGGTAGGGCTGATCCATCTAATATGGGAAGTTCAGGACCGTCAATTTCTACCAAAACATTGTCAATCTGTAAACCCGCAAGTGCTGACATTAGATGTTCTATGGTGCCAACACGCCCTCCGTCTTTTTCAATAACCGTACTTCTGCTGGTATCCACCACATAGTCTACCAAAGCTGGTATTAAGGGTTTGTTTTCCAAATCCACACGCTGGAAAACAATTCCGTGATTTATGGCAGCTGGCTTAAGCGTAATATTTACTAACTCACCTGTGTGAAGTCCTTTGCCAGTAATACTTACTGATTCGGCTATGGTGTGTTGTTTTAAATTCATATCGATATTTATTTTTTCAAATTATCATTTAATCTCCTCAAATTGACCAAAAGTTTTAGGTGGTCTTTTATGGGTAAGAGAGGTCTTCCAGAATAGGCTCCTTGGGGTTCAGTAATGTTTTTTCCTACTCCACTTTGAGCACCAATCTGTGTACCATCGGCTATTTTTAGGTGTCCAGCAAAACCTACTTGTCCACCTATAACACAAGATTTCCCTATTTTTGTGGAGCCAGCTACGCCTGTTTGGGCTGCAATTACAGTATTTGCTCCGACCTCTACATTATGGCCAATCTGCACCATATTGTCGATTTTTACACCATTGCATATTTTTGTAGAACCCATAGTCGCTCTGTCTATGGTGGCATTGGCTCCTATGCTTACGTTGTTTTCTATGACTACGTTGCCCAGTTGCGGCACGTCTTGATAAACGCCATTGGCATCTGGCACAAATCCAAATCCATCAGCCCCAATTACTGCTCCCGCATGAATTACACAATTATCACCTACCTCACAGTCTTGATATATTTTTACTCCAGGGTGAACAATGCTGTTCTTTCCGATTTTTACATTTTTACCTAAAAATACCTGTGGGAAAATTTGGCTATTTTCACCAATAAAAACACCAGAAGATACAAAACTGAATGGACCGATGTATA
This sequence comes from Lacihabitans sp. CS3-21, assembly GCF_024343675.1. Classification (GTDB taxonomy): domain Bacteria; phylum Bacteroidota; class Bacteroidia; order Cytophagales; family Spirosomataceae; genus Leadbetterella. The sequence continues at coordinate 41,176 of NZ_RJUD01000023.1, read as the reverse complement.
TATTTTTGCCAATTTCCGCATCTTTGGCTATCGAAGTCATGGTGTCAATTCCTTTAGCTGAATTTTGAGAAAGTTTTTTGTATTCGGCCATGAGCAAGCTGATAGCCAAATATGGATCCTCTACGCGTATAAGATTTGTTTGTATTGGCTCTCTGGGTTCGAAATCTTTAGAGACCAAAACGGCACTGGAGGCTGTTTGGTAAATATAATTTTCATATTTTGGATTGGCCAAGAAAGAAATACAGCCCGGCTTTCCTTCTTCTATTTTGGCAAAGTTATGTATTAGTGTATCTCCGGATCCCTTTACTTCACCTCCTAAAAGATGAGCTATTTGTGTTATCGAAAACTCCATTAATGATAAATGAGATGATGTAAATGGCCTTTAAAACGATGGTAAATATACGTCATTGGCATAACAAATATAATTTTTTTTGACAATATTACTCATAGCCTTGATGGTCGGTAAGTCAGAAGCTTCAGAAACATCCAATATATTCCCATTTTTCATTAGAATCTTTATATTAGCATTTTGCGAAGCATAACCATTGTTGCTTATTTGGCCTTTTTTGTAAAAGTACTTTTGTAGATTTTTCGGTATCTTTTTATCCTCAAAATTTTGAAGAATATTGGCTTCCAATCCTTCAGTTTTTAGACCAACTTCTAGTTTTATTTTGAACAAATTTCTATTGATTATATTTTGACTCAAATTTGCCAAAACAGTGTCATTGTGGTTCTGCCAAGTTTTGATGGCGTACCAAATGTCTACATCGTCGAGGGCTACAAAGTTTTGAAGCAGCGTACTATCGTTTTGGAAATCTTCTCTTCTTATATTTCGATTAAAAAATACTTGTAGGTGTTTTGGAATATCTACGAAAATGTTTTCATTCAAAAGGTGTTTTACCCTTTCAAATATTTTCAAGACCATGGTTTCGGAGCAAACAGACGTCTTGTGAAGATAAACTTGCCAATACATTAATCGCCTTGCCACCAAGAAATTTTCTACACTCAATAGTCCTTTTTCTTCTACTACCAATTGGTTATCAACCACATGTAGCATTTTGATGATTCGTTCGGCTCCAATGTTTCCTTCGGCCACGCCCGTGTAAAAACTGTCACGATTGAGATAATCCATCCTGTCCATATCGAGTTGGCTTGAAATAAGTTGATGGAAAAAACTGCGGTCATAAGTACCTTTAAACATCTCAATGGCCAATGTAAGTTTGCCTTCAAACTGGCGATTGAGATCTTCCATGAGCAATTCTGAGATGGCTTCGTGGTTCACATTTTTAAGAATGGCGTATTCCAAGACATGCGAAAATGGCCCATGACCAATATCGTGCAACAAAATGGCCACCAAAGCAGCTTCTCGTTCCACTTCCATTATCATCAGGCCTTTAGATTGAAGGGTGTTTAGGGCTTCATTCATCAAATGCATTGCTCCTAAAGCATGCTGAAAACGTGAATGAAAAGCTCCAGGATATACCAATTCGGCCATTCCTAACTGTTTTATTCTTCTGAGACGCTGAAAATAAGGGTGTTGTACGATTTCAAATATAAAATCTGACGGTATGGTTATAAATCCATAAATAGGGTCGTTGAATATTTTGCGTTTGTTTGTCAAAGTGTTTTTGGAATGTTTAGCTATAGAGGTGTAACAATGCCTTAGTGCCACAAAGTTCTCAAAAAAAGAGTAAGGGTTCTAATATTTTTGATTTTAGTGGTGTTCAGCCAGACTTTTTTCTTTTAAAGTTTTCGCTGACTTTGTTAGTTTTTTAGAAAATTAAAAAAAAAGTGTTCTAGTTTTATCAAGAGATTCACAATTAAAAATCTAAATTTATAAGGTTGATTTTTTAGAATAATTCAAATTAATTAGATTTTAGTACTTTGCCAAAACCAATACTATCGCAAAAGTAATTTTTGCGGATTTTAAAAATGTTTATCTGTATCAAATCCATAAAGTCCACTTGTTAACAAGTACCAAAAAACAAAAAAAATGACAGCCTCCCAAATGGAAACTGTCATTAAATATAAATCAAAAAGAAATTTATTTTTTCACAGCATCAACCACCGAAATGGCCGTTTGGTTCACAATTTCCCTAACTGAAGCACCTAATTGTAATACTTGCACAGGCTTTTTGAGTCCCATCAAGAGTGGTCCAATTTTCTCTATTCCTGCTACTTCTTTTAGTAGGTTGTAGGCAATGTTGGCCGAAGAAAGATTTGGGAATATCAAGGTATTGGCTGGGCCATCTGCCAAGTCTGAGAATGGATGGTTTTCTTTTAGCAGTTCTGTGTCAAACGCCAAGTGAGCTTGCATTTCGCCATCTACTACCATTCCTGGGTGTTTCTGCTTCAAAATCTCAACTGCCTTACGCATCTTGATAGGAGCGGGGCCTTCTGGCACAGAGCCAAAATTGGAATACGTAACCAAAGCAATTCTTGGCTTAATATTGAATTTCTCTACTTCTTTTGCAGCAAGTTCAGTAATTTCTACCAATTCGTCAGTAGTCGGGTCAAAATTGATGGTAGCATCTGCTAAGAATAATGGCCCTTTTTTCGTCATCAAAATATACATACTAGATATCTTCTTCACACCTTTTTCTGGTCCTATAATCTGAAGAGCAGGACGAATGGTATCTGGATAGTTTCTAGTAAGACCACCTATCATAGTATCTGCCAGGCCAGTTTCCACCATCAGTGAGGCATAATAACTTCTACGGGTAACAAAATTCATGGCGTCAGGTTTGGTCAACCCTTTTCTTTTTCGTTTATCAAAAAACAAGTCTGCAAATTCTGCCAATCTAATTTTCTCTGACTCGTTTTTGCTCTCTTTAGGATCTATGATATCGATGTCTTCTGGAAGAGAAATGTTATTTTCTTCTAAAATACTCATTATCAGCTTTCTATTGCCCAAAAGTATCGGATAGGCTATCTTTTCTTGAATCACCTGCTGAATGGCCTTGAGTACAGTAAGGTTTTCTGCATCAGCATATACTACTCTTTTCGGGTTCTTTTTGGCTTTGGTCATGATGGCCTTCGTGAGGGTATTGTCCAATCCAAGTCTTTTAGAAAGTTGGTTTTCGTAGGCATCCCAATCGGTAATAGCAAATTTGGCCACTCCTGTTTCCATGGCGGCTTTGGCCACAGCGGGAGCCACAGAGGTTAGCAATCGCGGGTCAACTGGTTTTGGAATAATGTAGTTTCTGCCAAAACTTAAGTTAGCTTCACTATACGCCATATTTACGATATCGGGCACAGGTTTTTTTGCCAAAGCGGCCAAAGCTCTTACTGCGGCCAACTTCATTTCCTCATTTATTTCGCTTGCTCTTACGTCTAAGGCTCCTCTAAAAATGTATGGGAAGCCCAAAACGTTATTCACTTGGTTGGGATAGTCCGAACGGCCCGTGGCTACAATAATATCTTCACGAGCATCCATGGCGTCATCATAAGAAATTTCTGGTGTTGGATTGGCCAATGCAAAAACTATACAATCTTTTGCCATGGTTTTCACCATTTCTTTAGATAATATATTGCCTTTTGAAAGTCCAACAAACACATCGGCTCCATTGATTGCTTGTGTGAGTGTGGTTTCGATCGGCATGTTATTGTTGGCGAATTCAATCTTTTTGCCGTCTAGGTTTGTTCTGTCGGGATGTATAAGTCCTTTAGAATCAAACATGAAGATATTTTCTTTTTTGGCACCCAAAGCATTATAAAGCCTTGTGCAAGAAATGGCTGAAGCACCCGCACCATTGATGATAATTTTGGCTTTGGCGATGTCTTTTTCTACCAATTCGAGGGCATTGAGTAAGGAAGCCGACGAAATAATGGCTGTTCCGTGTTGGTCGTCGTGCATTACAGGAATATTCAACTCTTTTTTGAGTCTTTCTTCTATTTCAAAACATTCAGGTGCTGAAATGTCCTCTAAATTTACCCCACCAAAAGTAGGTTCCATTATTTTGACTGTTCGAACGAATTCGTCGACGTCTTTCGTGTTGAGTTCTATATCAAAAACATCAATGTCGGCATAAATTTTAAATAGCAAACCCTTGCCTTCCATAACTGGTTTACCAGCCATTGCACCTATGTCACCTAGGCCTAAAACGGCTGTTCCATTACTGATTACAGCAACAAGATTCCCTTTGGCGGTATATTTGTATGCATCCTCGGGATTGGCTTGAATGGCCAAACATGGCTCTGCCACACCAGGAGAGTAAGCCAAAGATAAATCTCTTTGGTTGGCGTATTCTTTTGTAGGCACTACTTCTATTTTGCCAGGCCTGCCTTTGGCATGATATTCAAGAGCTTCTTCGTTAAGCGTTTTGTCGTTGTTCATATAAAAATAAATTCAGTTTTCGAATGCTAAACTAAGCATCAAATAGCGAAATGTATCTATGTTTTGATTAAAAATATAGGACGAAAAGTGGAATTGAGCAGAATAATATTTGGTTTTGTGATTTAATTACTATGGATAGTTTGTGTTCTGGTAATATTTATCTGGATATGTTTTGAACAGTTAGTTTTTGCCAAATATTATTCTTGTTTATTTTTTTTCTAACAAAATTACTTTTGGGTCAAATACACCTCCAATTAAAAGATTTTGCTTGCCATTCTTTGAATAAAATGGTGCTCCGACACTGGAGCCAGAAATTTGCTGACCGTCATTGAGATAAAGTGTGTTTTGTATTTCAAAATTGTCTTTATTGATTTCTATAATTGCTGATGGAGAAATTTTCTTAGCGTCTTTTTTATGGGCCATAAAAGCAAAAAGCTTTGGATGACAACCTACGATCATGTTTCCATTTTTATTTATTTCTATATTGTCCGGAGCATAAGTTGTTGAAAAATAATCTACTGATTTAAGTAAATTGGTTTGCGTTTGAGGTTCAAAAACATGAATGGCTTTTTCTAATGTAGTAGCCACGTAAATTTTGCTACCATCATCCGATAGTGCAATTCCGTTGGGATAGGTGATTTTTTCGCTAACAATCTTAGAAATTTTCCCATCATAAAAAACAACATTGCCAGTTGGTATTCTCAAAAAATCGGAAAACATTACTTTCCATTTGGAGCGATTGCTGTGGTCGTTGGTTACAAAAAACTGGTTTTCGGCTACCGCCAAAATGTCATTTGGAGACACGAAGTCAGTGCTGGAGTACTTGCTCAAATAGCTTAAACTATCACCCAAAATCTGGAATTTCAGAATATCATTTTTGTTGTCTTTGTGAGAAATAACAAATAAGAATTTCTTGTCTTTTATGCTCAACAAAGAAATTCCATGTGGGCGAAATTCCCGAATTTTAAAACGATCAGTCAGATTAATTAAGGTTTTAGAAGAATCATTCAAATTTAGAGTAAATATGGCACCTGTGCTTTTTGGGTTTCTACGGTCATGAGCACTCAAATAAGCTATATTGGTTTGCTGGTCAATGGTGATATCTTCCACTCCAGGCATGCTTGGAAGCGAATTTAAACGGTAATCACCAATATCCGTAATGCTATTAAAAACACCTGCTTTGATGGTAGTTTGGACAATAAAATAAATGATGCCTCCAAGTATAATAAGGGAGAGAAGAAATTTCTGTGAACGTTTCATGTTTTTAGCTAAAATTATCTTTTAATATGTCTTCGGTATCCTCCACATGATTAAGTGCATAATGAAGTTTTTTCATGTCCAATTCATTTTCGTTTCTCGAAATCCATATCGTAGCCACGCCATTACCAATAAAATTTGTTATAGCTCTTGCTTCTGACATAAATCTGTCTACACCAAGTAACAAAGCTAAGCCTTCTATGGGTATAACTTCCACCGCAGATAATGTGGAGGCTAATACGACAAATCCGCTTCCGGTAACGCCAGCGGCACCTTTTGAAGTGATCATTAAAATGCCTATGATGGTTAAAATCTGTTCAAATGTAAGATGAACACCAAATACCTGGGCGAGAAATATGGTAGCCATGGACAAATATATGGTGGTGCCGTCCAAATTAAACGAGTAACCAGCAGGCACGACCAAACCTACAACTGATTTAGAGCAACCCATTCTTTCGAGTTTTTCCATTAAAGACGGCAATGCCGCCTCAGAAGAGGAAGTGCCTAAAACGATCAGCAATTCTTCACGGATATATTTCAAGAATTTCCATATACTTATTTTGTAATATTTAAGGATAAAATAAAGTACTACGAATACAAATATAGCCATGGTTGCATAAACGGATAGCATAAGTTTGCCCAATGGAAACAAGGTTTTTATGCCATATTTGCCTATGGTGAAGGCCATTCCGCCAAACGCACCCAATGGAGCAAAAAACATTACCCAATGCAATGCTTTGAATACATATTTAGAAATTTTATTCAAAAATGTTGTGACTATAACTTTTTGCTTCAGTTTGCTCAAAACAACCCCAAATACGATAGAGAAAATCAAAACTTGAATGGTAAGATTATCTTTTAGGAATTTTAACCAACTGAATTCCGCTGACTTTTTGGTGTATTCGGATAAATCGGCTCCATCCAAATTTCCAGTAGTTACTCCCGCTCCTGGTTGTATGATGTTGGCTACAATTATACCGACCAATAACGCGAAGGTGGTTACAATCTCAAAATAGATAAGTGCCTTTAAACCAACCTTTCCAACTTTTTTGAGGTCGCCCATACCGCTTATTCCCAATGATATGGTCAGGAAAATGATTGGGTTAATAAAGAGTTTTACAATATCTATAAATCTTGTGCCTAGCCATTTGAACTCTACGGCCCGGTCAGGTGCAAAATGCCCTAAAAATGCCCCTGCGGTAATTGCAGTCAGCACCCAGAAAGTTAGATTGGTTAAGATTTTTTTCATTTTAGGGTCATATTTTGAGAAAAAGCGTAAGGTGTTTTTGCCGGAGATTCCGAAATTGAATCCTATAAAGATTAAACTTTAAATCCATTTCCTTTAGATAATGTTCAATTTAAACTTTATGGATTTTATGTCTAAGTTTATTGTCTGTTATTTAAGCAAACTGCAAGTTTTTCATAAATTCAGCATCTTTTTTGATGTCTTCCAATGGTGAAGAATTATCAAATCTTTCTTGCTCAACAATGTAATATTCTACGCCTTTTTCTTTACAAGTTTTTAAAACTTTGCTAAAATCTATTCTTCCATTTCCCAAAGTAGTGGAGGCTCCTAATGGCCAGAAAGGATCTTCTTTTTTCTCAGTAGCTTCAATTTCTTTAAGTCTTTCTTCCTTGTAAAGGTCTTTAATATGTACCAATTTAAAACGGTTAGCGTAATCTTTTAACCATTTTTCAGGATCTTGGCCAGCTTTTACTACCCAATACAAATCCAGTTCAAAACTAACCAAATCAGCATCTGTTCCTTTTAGCATGATTTCTTCAGGTAAACTCCCATCCGAAGTTGGCAAAAACTCTATGTGGTGGTTGTGGTAGCCCATTTTTATGCCAGAGGCTTTGGTTATTTCACCTTGTCTGTTTAATCCTTCAGTTATCTTTTTCCATTCGTCAGCAGTTTTAATTTCTCCTGGGAAAGGATTTAAAACGTAGCTCATGCCAATCGAAGCACAATCATCCACCAATTTTTTGAATTCTTCTTCCGTTTCTTTCTTGATAGTAAAGTCTGGATTTATGTGACTGCTAACCAATTGCATACCCAAGTCACCCACATAAGTTTTGAATTCGGCAGGTTTCATGCCCCAAAAAACACCTTTATCTCCTGTAAAACTTTCTAGCTGGGTGTATCCACAGTCAGCAATGGCCTTGAGTGTTGCCTTTGCATCTTTGGCCATATCTTCTTTTACTGTCCAAAGTTGCAGTCCATATTTTTCTATAGCAGGAGCATTTGCAGTTGTTTCTGAAGTGGTTGTTTGATCAGATTTAGACTTACAGCCCCCTAAAGTTTGGAGCAAAATTGGAGCAGAAACTGCGGCTATTCCATAGTTTTTAAAGAAATCTCTTCTAGAATGTTTCATTATAAGGGTTTGATTATTGAAATAAAATCTAATTTAAGGCTTTATACTAAGATTCTAAAAACAAATATCTAAAAATGCTGGCAGTGAGCATATCAAGCAGTTTGGTTAGCGACACTGTATCCGTAAAATAAGATTTCAATTTTACAGAATTTTGTGGCATAAAACTTGAAAAACAACTATTACACAACAAAGATTTTTTTATGGGTTAAGGTTTATTGTAAACACCGTCGGCACGAGATTGCTACGGTGTTTTTTCTTTTGATCGGTACGTTGCACTTTGAAAACTTATATTAAGTTCAAATCCTAAAATCAGGATAAGTGCAATGAGATATATCCACACCATGATGGCTATAAGCGTACCAATCGAGCCATAAAGCCTATTATAGGAGCCAAAATTTTCTAAGTAAAAAGAGAATAAATTAGTTGCCAAAATGCTTAAAATAGATGCGAATAATGCACCAAAGTTAAAGAATTTGAGCTTTTTGTGGATTGCTGGAGCGAAATAATAGATACAAGATATTCCAATAAAGAATATGACAAATATAAAAGCATAACCAAAAATATTTATACCCCAAATGTCAACGTTTTGGTTTATAAAGTTCTTGCTGGTGATGTAATTTAGGGTAATTTTTCCAACAATAAGCACCACAATTGCAGCCAACAAAACCACAATAAGTAAGCTAGTCAATAAAAAAGCAATCCATCGAGACTTAAAATAACTACGTTTATCTCTTTGTTTTAATGCCATGTTAAATGCCCTCATAAGCGACGACATGCCATTGGTGGCGGCAAAAATTGCAAAAAGAAAACCAAACGAAAGGATATCTAAACGAGGTTGACTGATGATTTCTTGAATGGTATTTCTCACACTTTCATACAATCCCGCGGGCATTACATTTCTTAGGAAATCCATTATCAAAATCTCTAAATCTTGAATCGGAATATATGGTATAAGCGTGAATAAAAATATTGTGCCTGGAAAAACGGCCAGCATAAAGCTAAAAGATACTGCGGCGGCTCTTTGGTCAATGTCGACGTTTAATATTTTCTTGTAAAGTACATTTAGGAAAACATAAAGTGATACATTGGTATTTAAAATGTAAACATTTTTGAGTTTCAATGCAATTAAGTTTCCTATGTTCTCAATTAGCTTATTCATTTTACTGATAAAAAGGACTTAGTTTGTCTAAAATAACTTGTGGACAGACAGTTATCTTTTGAGTATCGGCTTTAATGAATACTAGGGTAGTTAATCCTGTATGTATAATTTTGTTACTTTCGTTTATGATTTCTGTGTTAAAAACTATCCTTACTTTTGGCATTTCTTTGAGTATACATCTGATAATAAGCAACTCATCATATTTGGCTGGCTCCAAATACTTGGAGTTGTTTTCATAAACTGGCATCCAAATTCCACTTTCCTCTAAGTCCTTGTACCTTACACCCAAATTTCTCAAAGCTTCTACACGACCAATTTCAAATAGCTTGGCATAATTGCCATAGTACATATAACCCATTTGATCAACGTCAGCATATCTTACTCTATAGTTAGACTCAAAACTGTACATAATTGTTTATTTAATACCTCTTGCATCTAGTGCTGCTTGGTAAATATCGGCATTTTTTAAGTGTTCAGTGTAAGTGGCAGCAAAATTATGATAGCCTGAGAAATCTTCTTTGGCACAGAAATAGGTATAATTATGCTTTTCATAACCCAAAACTGCATCAAGAGCCACTCGCTCAGGCAAAGCGATGGGTCCTGGAGGCAATCCTGTATTGATGTAAGTATTGTATGGAGAAGGGGTCATTAAATGTTTAGTCAAAATCCTCTTAAGGCTGAAATCACCTACCGCAAATTTCACTGTTGGATCGGCTTGAAGGGGCATGTCGGTGGCAATTCTGTTTACATAAACACCCGCTACCCTTGGCATTTCGTCAGGTTTGTTGGTTTCACTTTGAACAATCGATGCCATAACTCCAACTTGTATCGGTGTCATATTTATAACCTTTGCTTGTGCCAATCTTTTATCGTTCCAAAATTTCTCGTATTCGGTTTTCATTCTATCCATGAAGTCCTCCACGCTACTATTCCAATAGATAAAGTATGTGTCAGGCAAAAACATACACATGATGGTTTCGCTTGTAAATCCATATTTTGCACAAGCTTCTTCATTTTTCATTTTTTCCAAAAGCACATTAGAATCAAAATCTAGTTTAGTGCCGATTTTTTTTATCAAATCCTCTTTGGTTCTAACATTGTTAAAAGTAAGCTTGACAGGATCTTGATTTCCACTTCTGATTTTCGAAATGATCTCTTTATTGGCAGCATTTGGCTTGATTTCGTATCTTCCTGGCTTTATGCTCTCTTTCAAACCCATTCTCTTGGTCATAAAACCAAAAGAAACTTCGTCATTAATGATTTTGTGTTTGTGCAAGGTATCCATCAAACTCTCATAAGTAGCGTTTTTAGGCACATACAAAACGAATTTTTCCTTTCCTTCTACATTGAGGTTCGGACTGTAGGCTACTTGCCAAAAATAGAATGCCATGGTGGCTGCTAAGGTAGATACTATTACTAATAGGTAGGCTAATACTTTTTTGTTCTTAAACATTGAGAGATTCAATTAATTGGTTCAAAGTGAGTGCTTTTTGCTCACCTGTTTTCATGTTTTTTACTAAATATATTTCTTTCACAATTTCGTCGGTTCCGAGAATAACTACAAAAGGGATTTTCTTTTTATCTGCGTATTCAAACTGCTTTTTTATCTTAGCGTCTTCAGGGAAAATCTCAGAATTTATTCCCTTCTGCCTAAGCACGGCAACCGTTTCTAAACTTTTAGCTAAGGTTTCTTCACCAAAATTTGTGACCATAACTTTGGTGGATGAAAGTTGCAATTGCTCAGGAAATATTCCAAGCTCTTCCATTACATCATATATTCTGTCCACGCCTAACGATATACCGACACCGGAAAGACCCGGCATGCCAAAAGTGCCCGTAAGGTTATCGTATCTACCACCTCCTGAAATACTTCCTATACTGACATTAAGAGCTTTTACTTCGAAAATAGCTCCAGTATAATAACTTAACCCCCTTGCCAATGAAGGGTCAAAGGCTATTTTTGGATTCATCAATTGCATTTTATCCACCAAAATCCAAATCTCCTCTAATTCTTGTACACCCAAAATTCCAATTTCGGACTTTTGAAGCCAGTTTTTGAGGGTGGTAAACATTTCAGTTTGACTGATTGGCAAACTAAAAAGTGTCTGAAGTTTGGAGATATTTTCTTCGTTGAAACCTCTTTGAAGTAGTTCTTCCTCTACTTTTTCTTTTCCTATTTTGTCTAACTTGTCTATGGCTACACAAAGGTCAACCTCTTTGCCTTTTGCACCAATGATTTCCGTTATTCCACTCAGGATTTTTCTGTTATTTATTTTTATGACAAATTCAGAAACGCCTAAGTTTTCGAAGATTTCATGCAACATAGTTACGATTTCGGCTTCACAAATGAGGGATTCTGTACCTACAACATCGGCATCACACTGATAAAATTCTCTATACCTTCCTTTTTGTGGCCTGTCGGCTCTCCATACGGGTTGTATCTGAAAACGCTTAAATGGCATGGCCAATTGGTGACGATTCATTACCACGTATCTTGCAAAAGGCACTGTCAAATCATATTTGAGGCCTTTTTCAGATACTTTTTTGAGCATTTCTTTTGAGCCTTTTTCTAGGTCATCTTGTGTAAGCCCGCCAGCAAAATCTCCTGAATTGAGAATTTTGAATAATAACTGATCGCCTTCATCTCCATATTTACCCATCAAAACTGAAAGATTCTCTATGGCTGGGGTTTCTAAAGGTAGAAACCCGTATTTCTGATATACTTTTTTGATTTGGTCAAAAATGAAGGTTCTTTTAACCATTATTTCCGGGCCGAAGTCTCTTGTTCCTCTAGCTAAGCTCGGTTTCGACATATTGTATTTTTGACGATTAATATTTTTGCAAAAATAAAGATTAAGCACGAAAATACCTTCTCTATTTCGGAATTATCCTGAAAATGGTACGAAAGGTGAAATAAAAGTTTTGATAATTTATTTTTTGAGAAAGTATTAATTTAAATGATAAATTTCTTACCTTTGCACCTCGTTTAAAGCAATAAAGAATCATTAAACATATTTTAGCAATGGGAGTTACTCAGTTAAAAAGAAAAAGTCGTAAAAATAGAGCTATATCTAATAATAAAGTTGCATCTGTAAAAAGACTTACCCTTAGACCTAACATCAAGAAAGTTGATATCGAGGTTCTAAAAGCAGAATCGTCAAAATAAGAAAAGCCCTCATGATTGAGGGCTTTTTTGTATATTTAATTTATCAGTTCCTTTATTTACGAATCTCTTCTTCTTCAATTCCTTCTGTTTTTGTTTCCATATTTTCCTTGATCTAATTTCTGTTCGATACATGATTGCATCACCATAAAATGCTAGACCTAGGTAAAAAACAGCCAAACTTAGTAGAATCATAAAACCCCATGTTGCCTTATCATATCCAACTTGGAGTCTGTTCCAAGAAAAAACAAAGAAACTCAGTCCTAAACCAATTATACTGAAACTAAGTATAGAGGTAAGAATCCACTTGGTTCTCAACGACATCTTTTTTATAATTTTTTGACCAGGGGCCTTTTTCTCTGTAACAATCATTTTTTGTAATGTTTAAGAATCATATTGGTTTTACAAAAATATAGCTTTTTGTTTAAAATTGCTTTATAAACCAATATTTCGAAAATATTAATTGTTAATTTGCCGAAATAAAATCAACAAATAAAAATGAGTAAGAAAAAAGTTGTAATCTCTGGAGTAAACTCAGGAATAGGTTATGCGACGGCATTGGTTTTTGCCAAAGAAGGCTATGTAGTGTATGGTGTCGATTTGTCTTCAGAAGTTAATCCGTCTTTGGCTCTTAAAATTAAAACCTTGGGTTCAGTCTTGAATTATGCTTCTTGTGATGTATCTGATAACGAACAAGTTGCTTCATATTTTGATAGATTAAATATTGAAATAAATGTTCTGGTGAATAATGCGGGCATATTAGGCCCAAGAATCAAAACAGAAGAATATCCCAAAGATGCATTTGATTCTATAATTGATGTAAACGTAAAAGGTGTCTTTTATATGACCAAACATGGATTACCCCATTTAAAAAAGCAAGGAGGTAGTTCGATAGTTAACGTAGCCTCGGTAGCCGGATTAGTAGGCATGTCTAACCATATAGCTTATTCAGCAAGTAAGCACGCAGTTGTCGGAATGACCAAAACCCTTGCTCTTGAATATGCCAAAGTGGGGATTCGGGTAAATGCCGTTTGCCCTGGTTTCACAGATACTTCGATGGTAGAGAATGCTCATCTTGAAATAGACTATATAAATGGTTTGAAATATTCTACGCCCATGAAACGGTTTGGAGAGGCTGAAGAAATAGCAGCAGGCATTTTTTACTTGGCTTCTTCAAATGCCAGCTTTATTACGGGTCAATGTTTAACCATAGACGGAGGTCTGACAGCTCAATAAGTTATGAAAAAAGATATATTTTCACTCGAAGACAAAGTGGCGATCATAACTGGTGCCAGCAAAGGAATAGGAGAGGCCATAGCCAGGGTTTTTGCTCAATATGGGGCCAAAGTGGTCATTAGCAGTAGAAAACAAGCCGACTTAGACATTTTGGCAGAAGAAATTAAGAAAGAACATGGCGTGGAAGTTTTGCCAATTGCTGCACATGCAGCAGATATTAATCAGCTTAATGAACTGCTTTCAAAAACGATAAAGACTTTTGGAAAAGTAGATATTTTGGTAAATAATGCAGCAACAAACCCAGTTTTTGGGCCGTCATTGGATTGCAGTGGCGACGCTTTTGATAAGATTATGCAAGTCAATGTGAAGTCTCCTTTTGAATTTGCGAAGTTGGTACATCCTTTTATGAAACAAAACGGATCTGGAAGTATTGTCAATATTAGCAGTATAGCTGGTAGTTCTCCCGATCCAGGTTTAGGAATGTATAGTGTCAGTAAAGCCGCCTTGAATATGCTAACCAAGGTTCTAGCTAAAGAATGGGGGGGAGATGGGATTCGGGTAAATGCTTTGAGTCCGGGATTAATAAAAACCAAGTTTAGTCAGGCACTTTGGGAGAATCCCAAAATGCTAGAACATTTTACTATGCGATTGCCAATTGCTAGAATGGGTAGTGTGGATGAAATTGCGGCCTTGGTATTATACTTGGCTTCAGACGCTTCGGCTTACACAACGGGGGTTAATTTTCAAGTGGATGGTGGAACAACGATATAATATAAAGATGGATTTCGATAAAATAGTAGATAGAAAAAATACCAATAGTTATAAATGGGATAAATATCCTGAAGGGGTGCTGCCATTATGGGTGGCAGATATGGATTTTGAAGTTGCTGAACCAATAAAAAGGGCTCTGAACAAAATTGTTGAACATGGTGTAATAGGCTATAGCCGCACGCCAGACGAATTAGTAGAAGTGGTTTTGCAAAGAATGAAAGAAAAGCACAATTGGGAAATTCAGAAGGATTGGATTGTTTGGCTTCCAGGTTTAGTGCCTGGGTTGCACACTTCCGCTAGGTGTATTTCTGATGATTATTTTTCTGTAATGACTTCATCACCAGTTTATAGGCCGTTTTTGGAATCTGCTGAGATAGGTAATCGGCGATTACAGGATATTCCATTCATTTGGCAAAATGATAGATGGGAAATGGATTTTGTGGAAATGAGGAAATCGGTTAATCCAAGTACCAAATTGTATATGTTATGTAATCCGCATAATCCAAATGGGAGAGTTTTTTCTAAGCAAGAATTAGAACAATTGGCCAATTTCTGTGTGGAAAATGATTTGGTATTGTGTTCAGATGAGATACATTGTGATTTGATTTTAGATGAGTCCAAACAGCATATTTCTATCGCCTCACTCAACAAAGAAATAGAAGCCAGAAGCATAACTTTGTTGGCTCCTAGTAAGACTTTTAACATTGCTGGATTGGGCTGCTCATTGGCTATAATCCCTGACAAAACTCTTAGAGATAAGTTTGAAAAGACCAAATACGGCATGATGCCTATGCTATCGTCTTTTGCAATGGATGCTGCTTTAGCAGCTTATAAGGATTCAGAACCTTGGAGATTAGAGCTATTAAAATATTTAAGGGCAAACCAGGCCTATTTACTAAAAGAAATAAACGCAATTGAAGGCCTAAAAATGGAGCCCCTTGAAGCTACCTATTTGGCTTGGATAAGTTATGAAGGTACTGGGATTACAGATTTTGTTACGCATCTAGAAAAATATGGTGTTGGAGTTCAAGATGCCTCCATATTTGGTGGGAAAGGATATTTTCGACTCAACTTTGCAACACAAAAGGCGAATTTAGAAAAGGCTATTAAGAGAATTAGAGAATCCCTTAATCTGGCTTAGTATTCTTTTTGTTGACTGATTCTATAATATATGGTGGCTTTCCGCTCATCATCAAAAAAGTATTGCCAATGTATTCTCCAACAAGTGAAACGGAACACATAAGTACGCCACACATAAAGATTACGATTGGAGAACCCCATTCTGGAATAACTGAAAAAGCATATAAAAGCATATAAATCAATGCAAAAATAATGGATAGTATTCCTGCAAAAAAAGTAAGTCTCAAGGGCAATAATGAATAACCAAAAATGATGGTCAAAGTGAGGCTTATAAGCTTTTTTATAGAATAATTGGATTGTCCTTCGTCTCTGCTATTGTGTAATACTTTTTGTCGACCCACATTGTTGGTCACTTGGAATATTAATCCATCAATATATGGATGTGGGCTACGACTTTTTACAATTTCGGCAATAATATCCTTATGGATTAGTTTAAAGCTACTTAAGTACAAATCCTTTGGTTTTTTTAGTAGATAAGTGGTAAGGAAATTTACAGCCCTACTTCCATAATTTCGAAACCAGTGATGTTTTTTAGCGTCGTAATAACTGTAAACTACATCCAATTTTTCTGCTTCTGCTTTCTTAAACAATTTTAAAATCTCTGATGGAGGATTTTGAAAATCATCATCGATAATGATTCCATATTTTCCTTCCACAAAACTTAAACCACAAATTACGGCATTGAATTCTCCGAAATTCTTTCTAAGATTAATAAACTTGAGATTATCTTTCTCTTGACTTAGACTTAAACAAATCTTAGCGGATTCGTCTTTAGATCCATCATTCACTAAAATTATTTCATAGTTATATGAATTGAGTTCTCTTTCAATGTCTATTACCAATCGTTCAATCGTTTTGGCACCGTTGTAAACTGGAATAACTACTGAAAAATCTCTCATTTTAATATGAATTTAATGATTTAATTATATAATCAACCTCTTCTTCTTTTAAGGTAGAATTCAAAGGTAAGCTTAATATGGTTTGATGAATAGTCTCAGTAATCGGTAATTCTAATTTCTCAAACTCTGCAAGAGCTTTTTGTTTATGCGGTGGAATGGGATAGTGTATGTCAAAACCAATTTGCTTATCCGAAAGAAACTTTTTGAAGGAATCTCTTTTGTCTGTTCGAACTACAAATAAATGCCACGCATCTTGGTTTGTTTTGTCGGAAGGAGGCAAAATCAACTTCTTATTTTTTATTTCTGATAAATATCTTCCAGCAATTTCACGTCTTCTTCTAATTTCTAGATCCAAATGTTTTAATTTAATATCTAAAAATGCTGCCTGAAGTTCACTAAGTCTACTGTTAGTGCCCAATGAATCAAATTGATACTTTAGTTCTGATCCGTAATTTCTGTTTCTTTTAACATTGGTAGCTATAGCTTCATTATTGGTTATAACCGCCCCCGCATCAGATAATGCCCCAAGGTTTTTGGTGGGATAAAAACTGTAAGCTATTGCATCCGCTCCAAAGCAATCTTTGCTGTTTTCAAATTCTGCTCCATGGCTTTGAGCAGCATCTACTATTAATTTTAGATTATTCTCTTGGCATATGTCTGTAATTTTTCGGAAATCACACATACGACCATACAGGTTAACTGCCAAAATTGCAGCAGTATTTTTATTAATTGCTTTTTTAGTATTTTCGCAATTAATCAGATAATCATTGAGGTTAGGATCTACCAATATAGGTTGTAAACCTGCTATTTTTATTGCCAAAATACTTGCAAAATATGTATTGGCCGGTACAATTATCTCAGCATCCTTTGGGAAATTGAAGCTATTCAAAATCAAAACTAGAGCATCTAGTCCATTTGCAACTCCCACACAGTATTTAGCTTCACAATATTTAGCAAAATTTGTTTCAAAGGATTTTACACTTTCCCCAAGGATATAATTACCTGAATTTAGAAAGTCTTGAAAAGTAGCCTTTAGCGAGTTCTCATATTTTTCATTGATGCTTTTTATAGATAAAAAAGGAATCTCCATTTATTATTGGAATTGAGAACTAATAATTTGAGAGAACACATTTTCAGGGTTATAGGCTAAATCAATATAGTCACTTGGGTCATAATTTTGATTGGCCAAAACAAGTAGAATACTATCTTCTGAGAAGTCAAACATTTGATGCCAATCTGTAGGTTTTAGAAGCAAACATTTTCCAAGACTATCTAATTCGTAGATATGGTCAGAATCATAGTTGTCTTGCACATAAACTTTGCAGGATCCGTTTAAGCAAATAAGTCCTTGCCAGGTTTCGTGGTGTCTATGTCCCCCACGAATTTTGTTTTCAGGGACTCCATATATAAAATACACCCTTTCTATGTGTCCAGGCATGAGGTGTTCGAAAACAGAAAGAATACCGTCCTGGTTCTCAATTGATTTAAGTTTGATGATGTTCGCCATTTTATAATTTGGTAGAGCTCCCAAAAATATAAAAAAAAGCCAAAAAAATAACAATGGAATTGAAAAATAAACAAAACCTTGTTGGTGTTTTTAAAAATCAATTGTCGAAAAGTTACGCTTTAACCTCTGTTTTATTAAGCGTTTTATTAACTTTTCCATATGCAGGGCAAGGTGTTTTCCTGCAAGAACTAAACATTATCAGTACAAAAAGGGATAAAAGAGCCAATTTTGATTTCATTCAATGATTTTTTTTAGTGGTCTAACGATATTTTTACGGTCTTATTTTAATTTCAATCTTTTTTCTCTTTCTGGAAATTAATATTCTCATCTTGAACGATTAAAGGCTCCGCTTTTTTGCGTTCACTTCTGTAGCCCAGAATTTTCATCATAGATTCTGCCCCTTGCTCTTTGGCAAAAAGTTCGGTGGTCAAGTTTCCATTTTCATCCAAGTCTATCAGAACATGTTTCGGAGCTGGAATTAAACAGTGTTGAATACCACCGTAGCCGCCCAAAGATTCTTGGTAAGCACCTGTATGAAAGAATCCAATGTATTGTTCCTCGGAAGGATTGTTGTCGTCCAGCATGGGCATGTATAGATCTTCTGAGTGCGACTCCGTATTATAATAATCAGCAGAATCACAAGTCAAACCACCTAAGTTTACTTTTGTATATGGTGCATCCCAGTTGTTGATTGGGAGCATAATGTATTTTTGTCCAATTCCCCACGAATCAGGCAATTGCGTAATGAAAGAGCCGTCAATCATGTACCAAAGTTCTCTGTCGTTTTGTTGTTTTTGGTCAATGATTTTGTACAAAATGGCACCACTTTCACCTACTGTATAACTTCCAAACTCAGTGAAGATATTGGGTACAGGAACATTGTTTTTGTGACAAATCCATTGTACGTTTTCTATGATTTCGTCCACCATAGCTTGATAGTCAAAATTATAAACAATGGAAGTCTGGATAGGCATTCCACCACCAATATCAATAGAATCAAGTTCAGGACAAAGTTTCTTTAGCTCACAATATTTAAACATGAATCTAGTCAACTCTGACCAATAGTATGCCGTATCTTTTATGCCAGAATTGATAAAGAAATGGAGCATTTTTAGCTTAAAATGCGGATTAGGTTTAATTTTATCATTGTACAAATCATCCACATCTTTATATCTAACCCCTAATCTAGAAGTATAAAATGAAAAAGTGGGTTCCTCATCAGTGGCAATCCTTATCCCGATATTAACATTTTCAGCGGTAACATGCTCAATGTAATGGTCTATTTCTCCCAAATTGTCTAATACAGGTATACAATTGACAAAGCCCTCATTTAGCATATCTGAAATATACTCCAGGTAATTTGGCCTTTTGTGCCCGTTACATATTATATAGGTTTCTTTGGTGATTTTTCCTTCATCAAAAAGGGTTTTTACCAAAGGCATATCAAATGCAGATGATGTTTCTAGATGAATATTGTTCTTAAGTGCTGTTTCTATTATAAATTTGAAATGAGAAGATTTTGTACAATAACAATAAGTGTAACTTCCTTTGTAATTGTATTTTTTCATTGCATTTTTAAAAAGCAACTTGGAATGTTCTATATGTTCGCTGATTTTAGGTAAGTAGGATAGCCTGAGTGGAGTACCGTATTTTTTAATAACATCCATCAAAGGGACATTATTGAACTGGAGATTATTTCTAGCATCTACGCCAAATTCACGGGTTGGAAACTCGAACGTCTGCTGAATTAAATCTATGTATCTCTTCATTTATTGTACTAACGAAAATTGTTGAATATTTGAACTAGGAAAAAAATATGGTGCAAAATTGACATAATTTTTAGAACTTTGCAAATAAGGTTTACTTATAAAGCCCATATTCAAGTGTTTATCGACATACGCTCGGTTTTTTTATATAAAAGATGATTAATTCTACAAAAAAGGTACATTTTATTGCTGTTGGTGGTGCGGTTATGCACAATTTAGCATTAGCTCTACACCAAAAAGGATACCAAGTTTCAGGTTCGGATGACGAAATATACGAACCCGCTAAATCGAGACTAGAAAAAGTGGGAATTTTGCCCAAAGAATTTGGCTGGTTTCCAGATAAAATAAATGCTGAATTGGATGCCATTATATTGGGGATGCATGCAAGAAAGGATAACCCTGAATTGCTCAGGGCGACAGAATTAGGATTGAAAGTATATTCATTTCCTGAGTATGTATATGAGCAATCTGTTCAAAAACAACGAATTGTGATTGCAGGTAGCCATGGAAAGACGTCAATTACCAGTATTATTCTTCATGTTTTGGCTTTTCACAAAAGGAATTTTGACTATTTGGTGGGAGCTCAAATTGAAGGCTTTGACTTAATGGTGAAATTGACAGAAGATGCTCCTATAATTATTATTGAAGGGGACGAGTATTTGTCATCTGCAATAGAGATGAAATCGAAATTTTTGTTTTACCACCCTCATATTGTGTTGATTAGTGGCGTTGCTTGGGATCACTTTAATGTTTTTCCAACTTTTGATAGTTACGTAAAGGCCTTTGAAGAATTGGCCGATGGAATAGACAAAGCAGGAACGCTATTGTTTGACGAGACCGATGATATAGTAAAAGTTATAGGTGAAAAAGATAGGGCTGACGTTCAGAAAATGCCTTACAAAAAGCATCCTTACGAAGTTAAAAATGGGAAGGTATTCTTGAAAACTCCAAATGGGGATCTTCAGATAGAGTTATTTGGCGAACACAACATGAAAAATCTTCAAGGTGCAAAGTTGATTTTGGAGAAATTGGGCATCACAGAAGAAATGTTTTACGAAGCCATTCAAACTTTCAAAGGGGCGTCTAAGAGGCTTGAAACGCTTGGAAGTAATTCCAATACGCATATTTATAGAGATTTCGCTCATGCACCTTCGAAGGTTGGTGCTACTACCAATGCCACAAAAGAATTATATCCAAAAAGAAAATTGGTGGCTTGTTATGAGTTACATACGTTTTCCAGCTTGAACAAAGAGTTTTTGCCGCATTATGACCAAAAGTTGGCGGATGCAGATTTGGCCATAGTTTTCTTCTCACCGCATACTTTGGAAATGAAGAAAATGCCGTCCTTGGATAAAGAAGAAATCAAGGCATTTTTTGGTAGAGAAGATTTGCTGGTATTTACTGATGCCAAAGAATTAGAGGATTTCTTGAAGTCTCAAAATTGGTTTCAGGCAAATCTATTGTTAATGTCTTCAGGAACTTTTGGAGGCATGGACTTCGCAAAGTTTTCTAATGAAATTTTGGATTTGCCTGTTACGGAGGTTTTTCCAGAATTAAAACCCGAAAAGGAGAAAAAATGGAACGGAATATTAGGAACTATCAAAGATAAATTCAAAAAATAGTTTTTACTTTTTTGAAGACCGTTTCAGGGCTAATCCAATTTAGACAAGCGTAGTCTTTTCTAATGCATGGTTTGTTTCCGTAAACTGAACAGGGCCTGCAAGCTAGTTCTTCTTTACTAATCTCAATGGTGTAACTTTTAGGTTGAAATAAAGCTCCGAAACCTGCATGGCTGTGTGTACTTCCCCAAATGGAAATTACTGGTATATTAGAGAGGGTTGCAAAGTGCATATTTGAGCTATCTCCACAGATCATCAAATCAAGTCTTTTGATAAGTGCAAGCTCTTCTTTTATAGAAAATAAGCCTACAAGGTTTTCGATTTGTGGAAATCTGTTTTTGAGTGAATCTACAATTTCTTTTTCTTGTTTTCCGCCTCCGAACGTCATTATTTGAGTTGTTGGAAATTGTTCAAAAATAAGCTGTATTAAAGCTTCATATTTTTCAATTGGCCACATTTTTCCTTTATGTTGGGCAAATGGAGCAATTCCAATCAGTTTTTGGCTTTTAAATTTCTCTAGCCAATTTTCGATTTTATTTTCCGTTTCAAAAGGAATATGAAAGAATTCAGGAAAGTTTTCAATTCTTGAATTTTGGTCGATTAACCCAGCTTCTTTAAAAACTGTGTAATATCTTTCTGTAACGTGGGGGAGCAGCTTAAATTCTTGATTTTTAATTAACCTTTTCTTCTCATTTCTACCTTTGTCGAACCCAAATACTTTTGCTCTTGTAAAGAAAAAGAAGAATTTTAAAACCTGAGTTCTGATGTTTTGGTGTAAATCAAAAACATATTCTGGTGAAAGCCTCTTTAATTCAAGAAATAATCTGAACAGGCCTAAAAGACCTTTGTGTTTATTATCTAAATCTGCAGTAAAAACTTCAATATTGCTGTATCCTTCAAAAAAAGGTTTGAATTTTTCTCGGGTAACAATGGTAATTTTTAGGTCAGGGTTTTGTTCTATTGCATTCAAAACCACTGGCAGTATCAAGGCCACGTCGCCCATCGCTGAAAACCTAAAAATAATTACTTTCTTCATTTTTTTGAATAAAATACGGGGTTCAAATTGGGATCGTTGTACATTTTCATCTGTTTGTAAAGCTTCATGTACTTTAGGCCAGCACCCAAATCTTCAATTAGCTCATCATAGCATTTTTCAAGATCTTTTTCCTGAATTTCTAATATCATGAGTTTGTATTTTACTGAGTTAATATGTGTTTCATCGGCATCATTTCTTTCTAATTGCTCCTTGAAATGATAAATTTTTAGTTGTAAAATCGACATTCTGTCCAAAAGCCAGGCCGGAGTTTCAGAATTCATTTTGGCATTAGGTTCTGAGTTTACATTTTTGAAATTTTCTGATAATAACTCATCTATTTGTTCCACTGTATCCGTTCGGTGTTGATTTGAAGCATCAATTCTGCGTTTAATGGCAACCAAAAAAGACGGTTCGTTCTTTGGGTCACGTATGATATCTTCGAGGTGCCATTGTACCGTATCAATCCAGTTTTTTAAATATAGTAACTTGCCAAACGGTGAATCTTGGTATTTTTTAGGCATTTCGGCATCCACATCATCAGTCGTATGATAATCTAAAATAGATTCCCTGAATATCGCATTTATTTCTTTTGCTAGCATTTTTGTATTTTTCCTAACGCAAATATACCAGTTTCATTTTTTAGAATCGATTTCTGTAGGCATCAAAAAAAGCCCAAACAAATGTATTTGGGCTTTTAATGTTTTAAGAAATAACTGTTTATTCAAACTTTATCGATTTAAATTTGATGATTTTATCCGTTGGGTTTGATTTTTTGACAGCCACGAAATACAAATCGCAAATTTCAGGTAAATCAATGTTAGTTTTTACCCAGTTCATTTTATCCCAACTGCCAGTGGACGAATAATTCACTTTTGCTACTATTGGGCCAGCAGCTGAGTTTTTCCTGATTTGGATTTCGCCATCTAACGCTTTGGATGCATATTCAAAACTGATGTTTTTGATATTCTTTAGGTCAATATTTTTGAAAACCAAATAGGACTTTGACCCGCCCTCTCTGAGCTGACCCCAGTCAAAAACAAATCCAGGATGCATATCGGCATCCATAGCCCGAAGTACATGGTGTCTCAATGGAAAAGTTATAGCGTTTTTCTGCATATTAGTTCCTTTGTTTCCAGTCTCTGTATATTCTGCCAAAATATTATAATGACCACGAGGTTTATCTTCCAAATGTTTGTCCAAAGGCAGTTTTCCAGCAACTGGGATTGCTTTGAATTCTTTTTTGGGATCAGATAAACCGAAAATATAGTGAACAATTTCTCTAGCATCAGCTATGTTTAGTTGTGGATGGGCACTCATCACATGTGTCTGTCCCCAATTTCCACCGCCGCCATCTATAATTTTCTTTGCCAACATATCCACACTTCCTGCCTTACCATTATACTTTTGAGCAATTTGGGTAAGCGATGGCCCCACTGATTTTAGGTTTTTGGTATGGCAAGCTTTACAGTCGCTACCATCGTAAAGCGTTTTGCCAATAGAGCCTGATTCCACAGTGGTCAAAGCCGTATTTTGTGTTTCTACCATCGGTCGGTAGGGTTGAGGTATGTAATTTAGCTTGGTAATTATCTTTTCTTTGTTCAAAACCTTGTTGTCTCCATTTTTGAATTTTAATTCATATTCAAAAGGTTTGTCTTCAAAATAAAAAGTCGAATTGTTGTTTGAAACTAATTCTATTTCAGGCTTTTCATTTCCAACTATTATTTTAAGTGATTCTACGGAAGTTTTGCCAGACTTATCTTTTGCTATGCCAGTTAATGTATATGTTCCATTCACAGAAAGAGTGGATTCGTATTTTCCTCCTTTTCCAACTTCTTTGCCATTCAATAACCAGGATATTTCAGGTCTTTCATCGAAATCTGGATCTGTGGCCCTTGCAAATGCACTAAAACTAAGCGGTGATTTGCCAGCTATTTCTTTGTATTTAGGGAAAGACCTGTTTTCAGAAGTCAAGAAAGATTGGGCGTTTATTTTCTTAATTTCGTCATTATTAGCAAAATAGGCATCGATTTTCGGTGATCGATTGCCAGAATTGTATTCTATTTTTACCAATCTAGCATCCTCATTGTCAGCTCCATAGACTGAGCCATACTCTAACATATACATTATTCCGTCTACCGAAAATGCTAAGTCTATTGGTCTTCTAAAATCTCCAGCATTGGGCATGAATTTTTCATTTCTCAGGTAGTTTTCATTTTCATCAAAACGCAATGCCAATACCCAGTTTCGCATCCAGTCAAAAACAAACAATGAACCATCATAATGAGCTGGTATAGCTTTTGGAGAAGCTTTTGATTTATTAAAAGTATAAAATTCACCTGCCATCGCACTTCTACCACCTAGTCCGAGTTCTGGAAACTCATCGGAAATTCCGTAAGGGTACCAAATCATAGGAGGAGTTGCTTTTGGTAGGTTTTTAAGTCCTGTGTTGTTGGGTGAGTTGTTTATTGGGTTATTTGGGTCAAAATTTGGACCGGCGGTGGAATCGGCAAAATTCCACTCAGAATAAGCATAGTTATTACCAACGAAATACGGCCAGCCATAAAAACCGGGTTTTTTTGCCTGATTAAACTCATCATAACCTTTCGGTCCTCTTTTGATGTCAACGCCAGCATCTGGGCCAATTTCGCCCCAATAAATGGTGGATGTTTTTGGATTTATGGCTATTCTGTATGGATTTCTACAACCCATTGCAAAGATTTCAGGAAGAGTTTTATCAATGCCTCGGCTAAACATATTTCCTTCAGGAATAGTATAAGTGCCGTCTTTTTCAGGATGAATTTTCAGTATTTTACCCTTATAATCGTTGGTGTTTGCAGCTGATCTTTGGGCATCCATCGGATAATATTTTTCGCCACTTCGCTCGTCAATAGGTGCGTAACCATCAGAAGGAAAGGGCGTTGTACCATCTCCAGTAGAAAGAACAAGGTTTTTATCTTTATCAAATGCCAAGGAACCGCCGTGATGTGAGCCACTATTGATTTGAACAGGTACTTTTAATAATATTTTCTCTGAATTTAGGTCTATCACATTGGTTTTTGAGATGGTAAACCTTGATAAATTAAAGATAATTGGTTCGCCCTCAATGGGTGGCGAGTAATAAAGATAAACCCAACCATTGTTTTCAAAATCAGGGTCAAGTGTGATTCCTATTAGCCCTGTTCCACCTTTCATAGTTAAAGGAAATCTATGAATGAGTTTGCTTTTATTTGTTTTGGTATCAAAAACAGTTAGATTTCCGGCTAATTCTGTAAAAAACACTCTTCCATCCGGTGCTACCGCCAATTCCATAGGGTTATTTAAGTCGTTCACTAAAACAGTTTTTTCAAATCTGTTTTCTTCAGGAAGTTCTTTTGCGTAAGATTTCGAATAATCCAATTTCGCATTTGTACCCATTGCATAATTTATTCCACCCAACAAATGCTGGAGGAAGTTTGCCTCGGAATAACTTTCGTCTGTATGGCCGCCACCTGAGTAAAAAGCACGGCCACCGTCATATTCATGATACCAAGATATGGGGTGATTATTACCGTTTGTTCCACCTTCATAGGTCGACTCGTCGAGGTAAGCGAGGGGTTTTATGTAATGGTATATTTTTTTGTAATTATACCATTCATCTGTTCTGTTCCAAATTTCTGGAAGGTGTTTTGTGGAAATATGCGTTCTGTCTGTGACTTCCACATTGGCATTTCTGATATTAGAATTGCTCGGATGGCTTTCGAAATAAGCTCCGAGTAGTTCATTATACCATGGCCATTCGTATTCCGTATCTGCTGCAGAGTGAATTCCGACAAAACCGCCGCCAGCTTGAATGTACCTCTCCATAGCAGCTTGTTGGGCATTGTTTAAAACATCGCCAGTGGTGTTATTGAAAATTATAGCCTGATAATTTTTCAGATTTTGATCTTGAAAAAAGCTGGAGTTTGTGGTGGTATCAACAGAAAAACTGTTTTCTATTCCTAACTTTTGAATAGCTTTTATACTAAATGGAATACAAGAGTGTTTGAATCCTTTGGTTTTAGAAAAAACAAGTACCTTATTTGAAGAGACTTGGCCAACAGTCGAATGGTAAACACAGCCGATTATGGCAATACAAAGTATCGCTTTACAAATTATTTTTCTTTTCATTTTATGGTTTGAATAAACTTTCCATAAAAATATAAAAGAAATTTAGAAGGATGACCTAAGTTCTGATTTTTAAATTGTTGGAAATGTTATTGTAAATTTTTTCCAACATTATTAGTCTAAAATTTTCGGGCCAACATTGTTTATGGCTGATACATAAGAATTTGTGTGTATCCCCACTTTTTCAAACTCATATTTCATGGCTTTTTCTACTTTCAGAGCAATTTCTTTCCCCTCGGAAAAAGCAAAAATTGAGGGACCAGCACCAGAAATACTACAACCCAAAGCTCCTGCATCAATTGCTGCCATTTTTACTTCAAAAAATTGTGGAATTAGAATAGAACGGATGGGTTCTATGATAAAGTCAACCATCGAGCGACCAATTAAAGCGTAATTTGAACTCATTAAACCTGCTATCATACCTCCCACATTTCCCATTTGAGATATTGCCTTTTTCATTGAGACCTCGTTTTTGAGGATATGACGTGCGTCTTTGGTATTTACCTCAATATCAGGGTGTACGATGGTTACAAAAAGATTTTCTGGCGTTGGTATTTGAAAAAAATCTAGAGGAGCGTAAGACCTAATTACAACAAAACCACCTAGAAGGGCAGGTGCTACATTGTCTGCATGAGCTGAGCCACAAGCGATTCTTTCACCTTCCATGGCAAAAGGCAACAATTCTTTGGTTTCTAGCGGTGAATTCAAAAGTTTATTTACTGCAAAAACCCCAGCCACTGAAGAGGCCGAACTGCTTCCAAGTCCGCTTCCGAGAGGCATTTTTTTATTAAGAATGATATCAAATCCCTGTTTGGAATCTATTTGAGAAAGATACTTTATAATCGGAACTGAGACAGTATTCTTAGCTGGATCTAATGTAAGTTTGCCTTCATCTCCTGTGATTTTCTCAATCACTATTTTATCATCATTTCTTTTTTTTACAATTACTTCGTCGCCAGGATTGTCAACTGCAAGGCCGAAAATGTCAAAACCGCAAGCTACATTGGCCACGGTGGCTGGTGCAAATACGCTGATAGAATCCAATTGATATAGGGTTTACGCTAAAAAACTACTTAAACTGATGATGTCGGCAAATACGCCCATGGCAGTTACTTCTGCACCTGCTCCTGGTCCTTTTATCACTAAAGGGTTATTGAAATACCTTTCTGTTGTAAAGGAAACGATGTTTTCTGAACCAGCCAAATTATAAAAAGGAGGAGATTTTCCAACTGAAGTTAAGCCCAATTTAGCTTTTCCGTTTTCTAAACTTGCTATAAACCTCAAAACTTTTCCTTTTTCGAGAGCTTCGTTTAAAAGGTTTTCATACTGACTGTTTTCATTTTCCAAAACTGCATAAAAATCATCAACTGATTTTGCAGCCATGGCATCTGCACTTAAAAGTGGGATATTTTCAACTTCATTAAATTCTAATTTTATACCACATTCTCTGGCCAAAATCAATATTTTTCTCGCCACATCTGTTCCGCTGAGGTCGTCTCTTGGGTCTGGTTCGGTGAATCCTTTGGCTTTTGCCTCTTTCACTACATCAACAAACTTTAATCCTGCTGCAAAAGTATTGAAAATAAAAGAAAGCGTTCCGCTCAAAACAGCCTCAATTTTATGAATTCTATCTCCACTATTTATCAAACCTTGCAGTGTGTTTATAAGTGGTAATCCAGCTCCCACATTGGTTTCGTAAAGAAACTTCACATTGCGTTTTTTAGCAATGTTTCTAAGAGCCAAATATTCTTCATAAGTACCAGAATTGGCCACTTTGTTGGGTGTAACAATGGATATGTTGCTGTCTAATAGCGGATAATAATATTGAACTATATCCTTGTCAGCCGAGCAGTCTACAAAAATACTATTCGCTAAATTCAGCGTCTGAATATCAGTGATGAATTCGCTCAGATTAATTTTTTCACCAGCTGTTTCCAGGTTTTCCTTCCAATTTTCTAAAGCAATTCCATTAGAATCTAACAGCATTTTTTTAGTATTAGCCAAACCTGTTATTTTGATATTCAGGTTTTTTTCTTTCTTTAAATAGCCAGATTGTTGAGCTATTTGTTTTAAAAGTGTTTTGCCGATTTGTCCACTTGGACCAACCAAATAAAGATTGAGCGTAAATCCATCAATTTCGAAAAATGTTTCATGAATGGCATTCAGAGCCTTTGAAATGTCTTTTTTCTTGATAACCACAGAGATATTCAACTCTGAAGAACCTTGGGCAGTGGCTATAACATTAATACCGTTTTTACCCAAAACAGAGAAAAGCTTTCCAGAAGTACCAGAGCTTGACTTCATGCCTTCGCCCACGACTGCTATAATTGAGAGATTGTTCTGAATGCTTATGTTTTCAATATCGCCATTCAGTATTTCAGCTTTAAAACCATCTTCCAGTATTTCTCTTACGTTTTCAGCCGATTTCGGATCCACTGCAAAACATATTGAATGCTCAGATGATGCTTGCGAAATAAGAATTACAGAGATTTTATTATCTGCTAAAAGACCAAATAATTTGGCCGAAACTCCAGCGACACCTATCATGCCGTTTCCTTGGAGGTTTACGAGTGAAATCTCGTCAATGGAAGAAATACCTGTTATAGAATATCCTTTTTGATTTATTTCTTTAGAAATGGTTGTTCCTGAATGCGAACTTTCAAAAGTATTCAGGACTTTTATAGGTATGTTTTTTATAAAAGCAGGAACTAAACTCGGTGGATAAATTACTTTGGCACCAAAGTGCGAAAGCTCCATGGCCTCTGAATATGATATATCAGGAATTGTAAAAGCGTTTTTTACTTTTCTGGGGTCTGCGGTCATCATGCCGTTCACGTCCGTCCAGATTTCTATAACTTCAGAGCCCAAAGCAGCACCAATTATAGAAGCAGTGTAATCGGAGCCGCCTCTACCTAAGGTAGTTGTTATGTTGTCTTTATTAGATGCTATGAATCCAGTTATGCAATAAACTTGGTTTTTTTCAGCTAGGGAGCTATTAATTAAGGCATTGGTTTTTTCAAAATCAACTTCTGCAAAACCAAAGTTGCTATTGGTTTTTATGATATCTCGGGCATCTATGTATTTGGCATTTATGCCTTTTTCGTTTAACACAAAAGTGATAATTTGGGTTGAAAGTCTTTCTCCAAAGCTAAGCAAAAGGTCCATGGTTCTAATGCTCAATTCTCTGATAAAGGTGATTCCTTTCAAAAGGTCTTCTATTTCATTAAAATTACCTTTGATTTTAGCAATAATAGAGCTTTGAGATTTTACGTCAACCAAAGCTCGGATGGCAGAAAAGTGTCTTTCTTCGATACTTTGAAGAACATCTAAATACTTTAAATCTCCTTTTGATGCTAAGGTGCCAATTTCTATTAATTTATTCGTAACGCCACCCATTGCAGAATAAACTACAGCAATTGGTTGTTTATTTTCAGAGATTATACGGATTACTTGATTTATACTATCTACTGTACCAACAGAGGTGCCACCAAATTTGAGGACTTTCATATCAAAGAATTTTGTCAGAAAAAGGCTTGAAGCCACTTACGTTATATATGTGGCAAATATACCAATTATTATGCCCTTACCGAAATATCCATTTGGAATTCTGACAAAAAACCTAAAAAAAACGAGGTTTTGTTTGTTTTCTAAATCTTTAATTAGTTATTTGTACAATTAAATAGTTAATTTATTATGAATAATATTTTCAGGGCTTTAAATGATGCTTCTCGAAGGGAAATTTTGGAAATTCTTCGATTGGGGGATGCCACGGCAGGCGAAATTTCAGATAGATTTAATATGTCAAAACCCAGTATTTCACATCATTTGGACTTGTTGAGGCAGGCAGACTTAGTGAATTCAAAGAAAAAAGGACAATTTGTAATATATTCTATCAACTTGCCCGCACTGGACGAGACCATCAATTGGTTTCAAATGTTTAAGCCTGAGGCTATTGCCGAAAAACCAAGAATTAGGATTCCATTAAGTCAGTATTGATTATTTATGATTAATTTCTATCCAGGGCCATCCAAGGTTTATGACAGATTAAAAGACTTTTCTAAAGAAGCCTTTGAATCCGGTATTTTGGAGCAAAATCATAGAAGTCAACCTTTTATGGATTTGTTGCAGGAAACCATTAGTTTGTTAAAGAAACATCTAAATATACCCGAGAATTACAAAGTTTACTTTACTTCTTCAGCTACGGAATGTTGGGAGATATGTGCACAGTCATTAATTAGGGGTAAAGTGCAGTTTTTGTATAACGGAGCGTTTGGTAAAAAATGGTTTAAATATACGGTTACTAATCCCCAGATAAATGCAACGACTAATTATGAACTGCCGACCATTCGAGGTACCCGTTTTTTTATAAACCAGAAAGTTGAGGAAGTTGAAATTGATCATGAAAATGATGTGGTTTGTTGGGTTTCAAGCGAAACCTCAAATGGCACACATACCTCGTTTGAATCCATAAAGAAACTGAAAGAAAAATCACCAAAAGCCCTTTTGGTAGTAGATGCTACTTCATCTTTAGGTGGAGAGAATTATGATGTTGCTGATGCAGATGTTTGGTTTTCGTCTAGCCAAAAGTGCTTTGGAATGCCTTCCGGATTAGGGATAATGGTCGTTTCTCCATTGGCTTTGGAACGGGCCATTGAAATTAATGAACGAAATCATTACAATAGCCTGATTTTTATAGAGGAAAATTTTAAAAAATTTCAAACACATTATACGCCAAATATTCTGGGTATTTATCTGTTTAAGCGACTTTTGGAAACATTACCCAATATCAATTATGTTTCTGAAAAATTATACAAACGATCCGATAGGATTATTGATTTTTTTGAAAATAGTGAGTATTTTGATTTGCTTGTAGAAAACCCTGATACTAGGTCCAAAACTGTAGTGGCCATAGTGCCAAGAGATATGGAAATAGCTATCAAGTTTTTTAAAGAAAATGAGGTAATCATCGGTAAAGGTTACGGTGAATGGAAAAATAATACACTCCGAATTGCCAACTTTCCGGCCATTCCAGATGAAGATTTTGAAGAGCTTTTTAGGCTTTTGGAGAATTATGTTTAATTTCGAAAAAAAATAAACCATGAATTTCGATTTCAAAGAAATACTATCCGTCTCACTCATACTTTTTTCGATTATTGATATTTTGGGTTCCATTCCCATTATTTTGAATTTGAGGAAAAAGCTGGGGCATATTCATGCTGAGAGGATTACAATTATCTCTGGAAGTTTAATGTTTGGCTATTTGTTTTTGGGTACCAAAATCCTTCAATTATTTGGTGTTGATGTGAAGTCTTTTGCAATGGCAGGAGCATTGATTTTATTGATTATTGGCTTCGAAATGATACTAGGAAGGGAGATTTTTAAACACAATACCACGAATGAAGGCAAGGGTAGTTCGATAGTGCCGCTTGCCTTTCCTATTATTGCCGGAGCCGGTACAATGACCTCACTTATTTCTTTAAAGGCTGCCTATCAAGATGTTAATATCGTTGTGGGGATTTTGGTAAATCTCGTTTTGATATTCATTGTCTTAAAATCTTCCGCCTGGTTAGAGAGAAAAATGGAACCTGGAACAGTGGAAGTGCTACAAAAAGTTTTTGGGCTAATTCTGTTGGCTATAGCCATCAAATTAATAAAAGCCAATATTGTTTAATTCTACTTTTTTGACCAGCCCAAAACTATTAAAAATTGTGCTAAACCATAAGTGCTCATTACCCAAAAAGAACTAGCGGGCAGTGGAGCGTAGAATTTGTTATAGGCTATTAATGAATCAGATATGATGAAAAGTACAGAACCCATCAGTACCAAATTGTATGATGAATTGTTTGTTTTTCTTCCAGCTGCGAAAATTCCCATCAATGTAATAACGAGACAATAAACACTTACAGGAATCAATAGATTCGGGTCAATTCCGCTTTTTATAAACATAAAATAACTTAATGTTGCACCAACAAAAGGAAATATGCTCATTAGGTTAAATTTGAATTGGCCTTTGAAAAGAAGAATGTAAAAAACATGGGCCATTAAAAAAGCACCCAAGCCAAGCATAAAATAAAGTTCTCCGCCAAACATTAAAAATACATCACCTAAAAGACTAAAAAACAAGGCAATGTATAAGTATTTCTCTTTGATATTTAGCTGATATGCCATCAGCATCAGCATGGGCATCAATAGTGGTTTGGTGATTTTAACCAATGAATTTTGATGCGAGGTACTAAAGTAAATCTCGATCGCCAGTAAGATGAAAAAAGCAATTCTAACTAACATAATCTTCTCAGTTGAAAAAGTATTTATGAATTTCCTGCCAATTGTATACTCTGTGGTAGCCAGTCAATAGTTTGTTGTGCATGGCGTCAAAGAGCAAAGTTTCACCTTGGAAGGTCTTGAGGTTTTTCTCGTGGTCATCTATCATTACGTCACCTTTTACTATGGATTTATCTCCACAAAGCATGAAATTTTTCCATGAAATGAATGGGAAATGTTCAGCCATCCAATCATATTTTTCTCTGAGAGAATTTGGGAATTCTGTGGCTGCTGAAACTACGTAAACTTTGTGTTTTTCTGATAATTCCTTTACCACTTCCTGGGCATCGGGCATCACTTTTAAATTACCAAAAAATCCAGGCTCAAAAAGCTGTGGTCTGTAAGGTTTATGTCCATTTGAGTTTATGAATTCGTAGAAGTCTCTTTCGTTAAAGAAATTTTTGTCGACAGAAGTTTCGTTTAATTCATTAAAGATTTCTAATATCCTTGCACTTGCATCCGCAAGAACATCGTCCATGTCTATTATTATTGTTTTCATTTTCTTATGGGTGATAGCCTTTAACTATTTTTTTAGACCTTATTAAACTTCCTTGATTTACTAGGACAAAATAAATTCCATCGTCAAGTCCAGTTAAATCAAAATCATGAAGGCTTTTGTCATGGGTAGCCTCTTGCAAAATGCGGCCTGAGAGATTTTGAAGTTCAAAATGTGTCTCTTTGTCATCAGGCACACGAACATAAACTTTGTCGTCTTGTTCGTTCAAAAATATCGTAATGTCGTCTTTCATTCAAAAATAATGTAAGGCTGTAAAGCTTTGTAAATGAGGTGTATAGGTAATCCCATTACTGTATAAAATGAACCTTCAATTTTAGGAATTCCAATCATCCCTATAAAATCTTGGACACCATAAGCCCCCGCTTTGTCTAAAGGATGAAAGTTTTTTATGTAAAACCAAATTTCGGCTTCGGTAAGTTCCTCAAAAGTTACACTTGTGATATCAATAAAGCTTTGATAGTCAATCCCGTTTTTTATACAAACACCAGACACAACTTCATGCTTTTTGCCACTTAAACTTGATAGCATTTCAAAAGCTTCATTTTCGTTTTGAGGCTTATTGATGATTCTGTTTTCTAAAACTACCACTGTATCAGCCGTTAAAATTAGATAGTTTTCATCAAAATCTTCAAAACATTCAGCTTTCTTTCTCGCCAATAATTCAGGCACTTTTTCAAAGTGGGTAATCGGGTCAAATTCCTCTGAAGTTGGCCTTACAATCACTTCAAAATCAAAGCCTGCTGAGCTAAGTATTTCCTTCCTCCTTGGCGAATTTGACCCTAATATCAGCTTTTTAGTAAGTTTCATCGAATATATTTTCTTGGCTTGAAAAAATATTTTACATTTGTAATATATGTAAATACATTTATTTAGCCTTTGTCAAAATGCAAAAGTATGAGTTTAGAACAGGAAATAAAACAAACCAAGCCTTTTAAAAGCAATTACGAGAAAACATTGGTCAATATCATGTTTACGAATAATTGGATTCATTTTAAGCAAAATAAATATCTTAAGAAGTTTGATATAAGCATTCAGCAATACAATGTTTTGCGGATTCTGAATGGTCAAAAAGACCAGCCGATTACCATAAATGAGATTATTGACAGAATGCTCGATAAAATGTCCAATGCATCAAGACTTGTAGATAAACTTTTTGCCAAAGGATATGTAAGTCGTGATCAAAAAGTAGGAAATCGCAGAGCATGTGATGTGAAAATAACACCAAAAGGTAAAAGCTTTTTAGAAGAAGTAACCAAATCAATCAATGGTATTGAAAAAGACATGAATAAGCTGAATGACGCTGAATTTGAGGAATTGAATAGCTTATTGGACAAATTGAGAAACTAAATACAATCCACGTTTGTATAGAGCGTTGAAGAATTAAAAATATTAATAAAAATGAGATTGGAAATGAAATTTGATTTGAAGTGGCTATTTTTTGTTTTGGTGTTTTTTGTTTCTTGCGAAAAAGACGATGTTCTTGAGTATGATAATTATTTGGTTTCTTCCTCAGAAGTAAAAAAATATTCGAAAGCAGAATTCTTAACCACACTTTCTTCGGTTTTTGGTGCACAAAGTGCTCAAGTGTCCTTTTTAGTGAGGTCAGGAATTAGTCTTCATAAAATTTCCTATTTGACCAAAACTCCTGAGGGCACTCAAATTACAGCCTCTGGAGCAATTATTATACCTACAGACTTAACAGAGCCTTTGGCTCTAGGAAGCGTTCAGCATGGGACAATTTCTGATAATAGCCAAGCTCCCTCTTACTTTAATCAGCAGTCAGAGAGTGCATTAGGTCAGTTTTTTGCTTCTACAGGTTTGATTATCGCCATGCCTGATTACCTAGGTTATGGTGATTCCCAGAATTATCCGCACCCTTACGAACACAAAACAGGGTTGGCCCAGGCGAATGTAGATTTTCTTTTGGCAGTAAAAGAATTTATCAAAAAAGAAGGTATAAATTGGAACAACAATCTCTTGATGGCTGGCTATTCAGAAGGTGGTTATGCCACATTGGCTACTCAAAAATTGATTGAAGAAAAATATAGTTCTCAATTCACTTTGAAAGCTTCTAGCTGCGGTGCAGGAGCCTATGATAAAACCAAAACTTTGGAGTCGTTTATAAATTCTAAAACAAGTGGAGAATCTACGAATAATCGTTCTTATATTTGGGTTTTGTTGACATATGATAGACTTTATGGGTTCAATAGGCCCGTTACAGATTATTTTGCAGAGCCCTATGCTTCTGATATCAAAATCAACAAGCAAAACGTGACCATTTCTAAAAGTTTTAATGAAATTTTAAACCCGACCTTTGTGGCTGGACTTAAAAACAAAACCGAAACTAAATGGCTCGAAGCCATCAAAGATAATGATATAACGGAATGGAAATCAAAAGTTCCGACTAGGTTATATCATGGAGATGCTGACACTTTTGTGCCGTTTTTTAACTCTGAATCAGCTCAAAAGGGTATGACGGCGAAAGGTTCAAGTCAGGTGACGTTGGAGAAAGTAGGGGGAGGTACACACGGTTCGTCAATACAGTTTTTTCTTTTAGGAACATTAGATTTATTTAATACTTATAAAAATTAACCATGGGAAATTTAAAAACAGGATTTGTTCATACTGTATTTTTTTGGCTAAAAGAAAAAGAAAACGAAGCCCACAGAAAGCAGTTACATGAGGGTTTATTAGAATTATCAAAAATCGCTGAAATTGGCGATGCTTACGTAGGACAGGCTGCACCAACAGACCGCGAGGTTATTGATAACACTTATGATTTTAGTATTACTTTCGTTTTTGATACCGCTGCCAATCAAGATATATACCAAGACCATCCTGACCATCACGCTTTTATCGCAAAATGTTCCTCGCTCTGGGATAGGGTGAAAGTATATGACGCTTGTTAATTTTGATAAGTTTTAATTTAAAGATTTTGAAGAATTTTTTATTTATATTGATTTCCTGTTGTTCAGTTTCTGCCCAAACGATCAATTTTGACGCTAAAGGTCTTATTTATCTTCAGGATTCTGATTTTGGTTCATTCAGCTACACTACAAAAAAAATTGATAAAGCTGGACTAGACAAAATGGGGTCTTTTATGTTTCCACTCCAATATGAGGATTCATATAATAACTCAGAGCAAATTGTTTCAAACTCGGTAATGGACAATTTTAAGTCGATTGCTCTCAAGTCAGATAATCGACTGTGTTATGTTCTTGAATCAAAAGGGCCACTAAAAAAAGATGAGAAGGCAGCCTCTTTTGCAGGCTTACCAGATGGTGGTTATGTTAGTGTAATAGATATTTCCAATCTAAGAAATCTCAAACCCGATTACAGATTCCCCGTTGCATTAAATCCCAAAGCCATTGCTCTTAGTAAAAACAATGAGTATTTGGCCGTAGCTGCTGAAGGTTATAATCAAGAATTGCAGATATTTGAATTGAATGAATTCGGAAAACCTATCAGAGTAATTGCAAAGCCTTCTCAAATGGCAAATGGAGCTGTATCGGATGTTATTTGGCACCCAAAAGAGGATTATTTGGTCTATATAAAACAGGATACCAAAGAAATTGGTCTTGTGAAAATTATCAAAGACGGACCTTCTCAAAAGATTATCAGACTGGAACAATCTGGTAGTACTATAAAATTGGATGGATTACCCAAAACTGGTCTTTTTACCAACAATGGTAAGTATTTTTTGGTGTTAGATACGCATAATCCAATAAGTCCTGAGGCCGCAAATGGTCAAGTATTTGTGATTAAGTTTAATTTAGAGGATCAAGGGAGCCATTCACTCATTTCCAAAGCTTTTGTTGAAGAAAACCCCACAGCAATGACTATTAATCCTGAAGGGAATAGTGTATTGGTAACCAACGCTAAAAAGTCATTCGAGTATCCGATTAATGAAAGAACCACTGGTAAGTCCTCGTTGTCGGTTCTAGATCTGTCTCCAGATGGTACTTTAACGAATAAAAATAATTTACTATTAAACGGCATATTGCCTTCTGGTTTGAGTTTTGACAAAACAGGGAAGAATTTTGCCATTAGTTTTTTTCAGTATTTAGATTTTGGAAAACCTAGTGCTGGTATTGATTTTTACAAATTTTCAGCTGGTCTAAACCCAAAGGTAGAAAAACAGGCTTCAAGGATAAATACTTCAAAAGGCATTCATTTTTTGAAAGTTATTGAAGATTTTTAATAAGTTTACTATTAATATTTAATTAGCCGCTTAAGTGTAAATTATGGAGCCATTAGCTGAACCGTTCTCTTCTGTTGTAGAAATAAAGAAAAATCAATACATCGTTGAGATTCTTCGTGAAATCTATGCTTCAGGTGCAATTACCATAGCCCAATTGGCCAAGAAACTTCATACGAGTGTACCTTCTATTACTGTATACATCAATGAATTGATTAAAGAAGAGTGGATTCTTGAAGTAGGAGCTTCAAAAACTAAATCTGGACGCAGGCCTAGCTTGTTCGATTTAAATCCGAATAAAAATCTTTGTGTAATTGTTGACATCAATATTTATGAAACAAATTTTTATTTATTGAATCTTAGAAACGAAATTCTAAGACAAAGCTCATCCCCTACAGACATCAATGCTGTTGATATTGTGGAGAAATTAAAATTAGAAACAGAAATTTTTATCGGTAAAAGTGAAGTTTGGGCTGTGGGAATATCTTCACCAGGTTTATTGAGTATTGAAAAAGGACTTAATTATACCTATCCCCACCACAACCAAAATAACCTGTCTCTTGATGCTGTTTTAGAAGATTATTTGAATATTCCTACCTTTATTACGCATGATACACAAGCCTCGATGTTGGGAGAGCATCATTTTGGATTGGCTAAAAATAAGGAAAATGTATTGTTGATTAATCTAGATTGGGGTATTGGACTCGGCATTATGTGTAATGGGCAAATAATACGAGGGGCTGATGGATTTGCTGGAGAATTGGGTCATATACAAATCAAACCTGACGGTGCATTGTGTCATTGTGGAAAAAAAGGTTGCCTAGAAACAGTTGCTTCTGCTTTAGCATTGATAAATAAAGCCAAACAAGGATTGGCAGAAGGAAAAACTTCTACGCTTTCCTTGAAAAAAGGTGAAATATCCCTTGAAGATGTCATAGAAGCGGCATTAAGAGGTGATGAGTTTTGTATTGACTTGATTTTTGACATTGGCCGGGAATTGGGTAAAGGCTTATCTATTGCCATTCATATGTTTAATCCGGAGGTTATAATAATCGACGGTATCATGACCAAAGCAGGTGAACTTATCGTTTCTACACTAAATCAGGCTATAAATAAGTACTGTTTAACAGACTTTAAGAAAAATCTCAAAGTGCTCATTTCGCCTATGGGTGAGAAAGCCAAAATTTTTGGAGCTAAATCTTTGGTATTCGCCAAAATGCTAGATTTGAAGAATTATTGATTTTAATGAGTGTTTTTTCTCCTAAATATTTAATAATTGTTACTTTTGTAAAATTATTAATCATAGATGGATTCTCTAAGTACGCGACATTTATTAGGAATAAAAAATATCACAGAAAACGATATTAATTTAATACTTGAAACGGCGAAAGAATTTAAAGAAGTCATCAATAGGCCGATCAAAAAAGTTCCTTCTCTCAGAGACATAACAATAGCCAATCTCTTTTTTGAAAACTCTACCCGTACTAGATTATCCTTCGAATTAGCAGAAAAAAGGCTTTCAGCAGATACCATAAATTTTACTTCAGCAGGTAGTTCTGTGAAAAAAGGGGAGACCTTACTGGATACTGTTAACAACATATTGGCTATGAAAGTGGATATGGTGGTTATGAGGCATAGCAGTCCAGGTGCTCCACATTTTCTTTCAAATAAAATAAAAGCCAATATTGTAAATGCAGGTGATGGTACCCATGAGCATCCTACTCAGGCACTATTGGATGCTTTCTCGATGCAAGAAAAAATCGGTGATTTGAGTGGGAAAAAAATTGCAATTATCGGAGATATTCTTCATTCAAG
Organism: Lacihabitans sp. CS3-21; assembly: GCF_024343675.1. GTDB lineage: Bacteria > Bacteroidota > Bacteroidia > Cytophagales > Spirosomataceae > Leadbetterella. The sequence continues at coordinate 1,918 of NZ_RJUD01000023.1, read as the reverse complement.
AGTAGCCCTTTCTAATATATTTTGTTTACAAAAGATGGGTGCAGATGTTAGAGTATGCGGTCCAAAGACTTTAATACCTAAATATTTGACTTCTCTAGGCGTTCAAGTTTTTGAAAATGTTCGTGAAGCCTTGGCTTGGTGCGATGTGGCCAATGTGTTGAGAATTCAATTGGAAAGACAGCAACTGAAATATTTTCCATCTTTAAGAGAATATTCTCTGTATTTTGGGATAAACAAAAATATCCTAGACGAGTTAAATAGAGAAATTGTCCTAATGCATCCAGGACCAATAAATAGGGGAGTAGAACTGAGCTCAGATGCTGCGGATTCAAATCATTCCATTATATTGGATCAGGTGGAGAACGGAGTGGCAGTTAGAATGGCGGTTATGTTTCTTTTGGCTCAAAAAAATTAACAAAATGGATTTTTCAATAAGTGGTGAAGTGTCTTTGAAAATCAATTCTGAATTGAAAATAGACAACAAGTTTATTGAGAATGTTCAGCAGCCTTTTATACTGCTGTCGGCCGAAAATTTATTGCCTGTTTGTGAATTTCTACATGCTAGTCCTTTATTCTATTTTGATTTTTTAAACTGTATTACGGCCATTGACAATGGAGTTGAGTCGGGTAAAATTGACTTGATTTATCATTTGAGTTCAATTCCCTTCGAAAAATCTGTCGTTCTTAAAGTGCAAATAGATAGGGACTTAGACGCCGAAGGTCTTGTTGATTCAGTCTCAGGCGTCTGGAAGACAGCCAATTGGCACGAAAGAGAAGTCTATGATTTCTTTGGAGTTAAATTCAATAATCATCCTGATTTACGTAGAATTCTTCTTCCTGCCGATTGGCACGGATATCCCATGAGAAAAGATTATGAAGAGCAAGAGGCCTACCACGGTATAAAAGTGAAATACTAAAATGGCTCTCATTGGCCTCATTTCTGACACGCATTCCTACTTAGATACTGCCGTATTTGAGCATTTCAAGAACTGTGACGAGATATGGCATATGGGAGATATTGGTGATAGATCGGTATTAGATCAATTGACTTCTTTTAAACCAGTTAAAGCTGTATTTGGCAACATTGAAACCCAAGAACTCAGACACGAAATCCCCGAAGATTTAATTTTTGAAATTGAAGGCCTTAAAGTTTTTATGACGCATATTGGTAGCTTGCCTGGTAAATATTCGGCTAGAATAAAAAAAATCATTAAATTTCATCAACCAAACTTGTTTATTTGTGGCCATTCCCATATTTTGAGAGTAATTAAAGATCCAGCCAACAACGGCATGGTATATTTAAACCCTGGGGCAGCAGGCAAGCATGGTTTTCATCAGATAAGAACATTGATTAGAATGCAAATAGAACAATCTAAAATCACGAATTTAGAAGTGATAGAACTAGGAAAACGATGAAAATATTTTTCGCTTTATTTTTGGTTTTTATTACATTTTCGCATCATTCAATCGGCCAATTGGTTGAATCAGTGGATGTTGAGATTCCTTTGGATAATAATCTAGAGGATGACTTCAGCGTGGTTTCTTTAGATACCAATGGTGTTTTGTTAATGAATTTTCAGGTTTCAGTTTTTGGTAAAAAAGGTAGATTGAATTTTGTCAAATATGATAAAGATTTGAAAAGTCAATGGACAAATACCATAGATCCGGGCGTAACTTTTCAATTAGTTAAGTATTTTAAGGCCGAAGATTATCTATTTTGTCTTTTACAGGAGACCGATAGTCGGAAAATTAAAATTGTAAAAATTGATTTAGAAAGAGGCGATGCCATTACCACCGAATCCACCATGCTCACAGACATGGATGTAGAGTTTTTTGCGGCAATAGAAACCAAAGTAATTATTTTGGGAAGTTATAATGATAGACCTGTGGCTGAACTTCATCGATTGTTTGATCAAAC
>NZ_RJUD01000022.1 GCF_024343675.1 Lacihabitans sp. CS3-21 | reverse complement strand
TTTAAAAATATGATAATCAACCAAATACCAACTAAAAAAAATATCCAAACTGCCCAAACAGTCCAATAACGAGTTAAAAAACTAAGCAAAAGCCCACTCAAATTATTGATATCCTGAAGTTCAACGAGACTAGAAAATATAGACCGCCGAAGATTAAACTGGTAATACACACCATCGATACAATTGGCCAAAAGCCCAATGGCGTTTGTTGTGAAAAACAAAATATCGGTGAAAAGCCTAAATTTTTTGCCATTTAGATGATTTCCTGGGAATATATAAATTAAAATAAATGGCAGATTTAGGTAAAGAATACTAACTATATCGAACCTAATGCCGCCCTGTAAAATCTTTGTGAACTCTTGAAAGCTTATATTATCAAAAAAATCGAGATTGGAAAAATAGAAGTGTACGCGAGACAGGGAAAACAAAACGAGAATGGCTAAGATTCTGAAAACAAGAACAGAAATAGGCAGAAATAAGTTGGATTTTGAATTCATAATTGGCTTGTTTTCAACTAATCTACACGATCTAAAAACCAAAAATAGCTATTTGAAGAAAAGAAAAAAGGAGGCCGAATGACCTCCTTAGTAGCGGGAACAGGACTCGAACCTGTGACCTTCGGGTTATGAGCCCGACGAGCTGCCAACTGCTCCATCCCGCGATATTGGACTGCAAAGGTAATACAATTTTCTTAAAAATCAAGCATTTTGTTAAATATTCAATAATTTAAAGACATCAAATTATAAAATCTTTGTTTCACAACGTATTACCTTTCATATTGAAAATAAAATCTATTAGTTTCGAACCCTTTAACAATTCATCCCCCATGAAATATATAAGCACTTTGGTTTTCTACTTTTGTTTGATTAGTTTCTCCTTTGCCCAGCAAAAAAAAGTACTAGTCATACTGGTTGATGGAATCCCATACGATGTAATTAAGAAGGTAAAAACTCCTAATATAACCAAAATTGCCCAAAAAGGTGCTTTGGACAAAGCCTATGTTGGAGGAGAAAAAGGTGGAAAAACTGAGTCTCCAACGATTTCGGCGGTAGGTTATAACTCCATGCTGACAGGAACTTGGGCCAACAAACACAATGTTTGGGGTAATGGAATAGAGGCTCCTAACTACAATTATCCTACATTTTTTAGGGTGTTCCGAGAGGCAAAACCAAATCTCAAACTGGGTATATTTTCAACTTGGCTTGACAACCGCACAAAACTTTTGGGTGAAGGATTAGTGGCCACAAATAATCTACATATCGACTATAAATTTGATGGTTATGAAAAAGATACCGTTGCTTTTCCTCATGACAAAAACGCCCTTTACATTAAAAATATAGACGAACATGTAACGAGCATGGCGGTGGAAACTATCAGAGAAAATGCACCTGATATTTCGTGGGTATATTTGGAATACACCGATGATATGGGCCACAGGTTTGGAGACAGTCCTGAATTCTACCAATCTGTTGAAAATATGGACAGACTAGTTGGAAAAATGTATGAGGCGGTCCAATATCGAGAGAAGAATTTTAAAGAAGACTGGCTGGTAATTATCACTACCGACCATGGCCGAGACGCTCAAACGGGCAAAAATCATGGTGGACAGTCTGATAGAGAACGTGAAACCTGGATAGCCATTAATAAAAAGCCAAAAAATACAAGATTCAAAAATGGCTTGGCTATAGTAGATGTTTTTCCATCAGTATGTAAATTTTTAAACATCGGAATCCCGAAATCTGTAAAAGAAAACTTGGAGGGTGTTTCCTTTTTTTAAAGTCTAAAGTTGGTTTTGGAAGAATTATTTGTGGGTTTTTCAAAAAATCCATTTACTTTTATAAAACATTTATTCTTCCTTAAAAACATGAAAAAAACTTTGATTTTGGCCGCAATGGCTGTGTTCGGTATTCTTGCTCTTAAACCCTCTGAACTAATCCAGAAGAAAACACCGAACGATCTTCCCAAAAGTGAAATCTCTGTCCCAGCTGGTTTTGTAACAACAATTCTTGGAACGGAACTAGGAGCCACTCGTCATTTAACAGTTTCGAAAAATGGAGTAATCTATGCCAAACTTTCGAAACTAAAAGACGGAAAAGGCATTGTAGTTCTTAGAGACGAGAACAAAGATGGTAAAATAGACAAAACAGAGATGTTTGGCGAATATCCTGGAACGGGTATTACCATAAAAAATGGCTACCTATATGCATCATCCAACACCGGGGTTTTTAGATATAAACTCAATGAAAAAGAGGAAGTTATCAATCCAAATGCCCCAGAAAAACTTGTGGAAGGCCTGCAAGACAAAGGTCGTGACAATGCCAAACCGTTTGTGTTAGACAATGCCAACAATATGTACGTAACCATAGGTTCTCCTAATGATCCTTGCCGAGAAAAAGGCACAGGAAAAGGTATGATGCCTTGTACAATTTTGGATTCTGCAGGTGGTATCTGGAAATTTCATGCCGATAAACTCGGCCAAACATTCGCAGATGGTCAAAGATATGCTACTGGTGTTAAAAATGCTGTTGGAACAGCATGGAATAACAAAACGAATACTTTGTTTGCGACAATTCATGGTCGCGGGCAGTTTCATGACTTTTATCCGCAATATTACACGCCTAAACAAAGTCAGGAACTTCCTGCTGAAACTTTATATGAGCTGAAAGAAGGAGACGATGCTGGCTGGCCATATATCTATTATGACCAATTTCAGAAAAAGAAAATCATTGCACCAGAATATGGCGGTGATGGCAAAATGACTGGAGGTGAAAAAGCTATTGACCCTTTAGTTGCTTTTCCAGCACATTTGGGACCAAATGATTTGCTATTTTATACTGGAAAAATGTTTCCTGCAAAATACAGAAACGGAGCCTTTGTTGCTTTTCATGGCCAATCTCCAGAACTAAAAAAGGGATATTTTGTAGCATTTGTACCTTTCATAAATGGAAAACCGACAGGCAAATGGGAGATTTTTGCTGACAATTTTGCAGGAACGGATTTGGTGAAACCTACTGGGCCAATTCAACATCGCCCATGTGGATTAGCACAAGGCCCCGATGGAGCATTGTATGTAAGTGATGACCTTGGAGGAACAATCTTCAAAATAACATACAAAAGCAAAAAATAGAAAACACAAAGAAAAGTGGATTCCATTAGATAAATGAAATCCACTTTTTCTTAAATAACAATTATTTTATTTGACCTGAGTAAATATTACAGTAAGCGTAGTGGCTTCTCCTTGAAATACTTCATCGTACGTCCAAGTAAATTTACCATCTGCAAACACAACTTTACCTTTGTAAGGCGTCATGTCATCTTCAATAATATCAAGAGAAATGTTATCTGTCAAAGTAAATGTTCCAGTTTTAGAAAAAAGGAATAAAGATAGTCCATCTTCATCAACGCAGCCATTAGGCTCCGTTACTGAATACTTCCCATCTTCAGTGAAAGACATTGTAATCTCCTTTGTACATGGATAAAACGCATTATAAAGAGCCCAAAAATCTAATGGTCCTGAAGAATCTTTAAAAACACCGCTGGAAATTTTCCAAGTTCCTACAATTTTTGCGTTAGGACCAACATCCTCTTTTTTACAGCCTATCAAACCTATAATTAATACAGATACGATGGCGAATGATTTTAGTTTCGAAAATTTCATATTTAAAATTTAGTTAAATCGGCTACTATTATATCTAAAAGTAAGTAAAAATTCTTTTAAGATTCAAGAAATTGAAAACTTTAGATTTCATTACTTTTAGAATAAACTAGTTCAATAAATACTTCATAGCAAATAACACGCCAAATATTGATTAAATGGAAATTTCAAATAACAACCACCTTGCAAAAAATTGCTGTAATTTTGAGAAACCAATTTTTTATTTATTAAAAATATTTAGACCTAAAAATGAAATCAATTTTAGTGTATTGTGGGGCCAACACTGGCAATAAAGAAATTTATGTAGAAACTGCCAAAAACCTAGGATTGGCACTCAATAAAAGAAACATAACGCTAGTATACGGTGCTGGAAATGTAGGACTTATGGGCGTTATTTCAAGAACTGTCATGGAAAACGGCGGAAAAGCAATCGGTATAATTCCAGATTTTCTGGTAAAAATGGAAGTAGCGAATCCCAACTTAACTGAAATGATTGTAGTAGAAACCATGCACCAGAGGAAAGCCAAAATGGAGGAAATCTCTGATGGAATCATCACTATGCCTGGCGGGTTTGGCAGTATGGACGAACTTTTTGAGATTCTCACTTGGGGACAATTGGGCCTTCATCAAAAACCGGTGGGGATTTTGAATGTAAACGGGTTTTATGATCCTCTTCTCAAACAAATGGATGTGATGGTAGGAGAGGGTTTCTTGAAAAAGGAAAACAGAGATCTTTTGGTAGTAGATGAGAATATCGACCACCTTTTAGTAAAAATGGAGAACTACACACCTAAATATGCCGAAAAGTGGCTCAAAAAAGAGCAATTATAATAATTTTCCTAAATTGCTCTACGATCTTCTAGAATATTCAAAAACCGCTATGTAGAACAATTTAGGGAAATCGTTCTACCTTGCTGCTAAAACTTCAATTTCGAAAATCAACGGTGCGTTTGGTGGAATGTCACTTCCTGCTCCAGCCGCTCCATATCCTATAGAAGAAGGAAAAATCAAAGTACCTTTTTCGCCTACTTTTAGTTTAGCGATGCCTTCATCGAATCCAGTAATTACTTGCCCAACACCCAAAATAAAATTAAAAGAACCTGCATCAAACTGCTTATCATTGAGCAACCTTCCCGAATATTTTACTTTTACCGATTGTCCTTGTTTTAAAGACATTCCATCTTTTGCTTCCTGGTTAAGTATGAACCTCAAGCCACTATTAGACTTGAAATCCACCTTTATTTCCTTCTTCTTTATATAATTTTCTATCTGTACTTCTTCTGATTCTTGCATTATATTTTCTTTAACTTTCTTCGTTCCGCAGGCCATTGATATTGCCACAATTCCAAATAAGGTAAATAATTTAAATTTATTCATTCACAAATTTACGCTATTTTTCCATTGGATGCATTTCTAAAAGCTGCCTAGGACTATAAAAATCTTTCTTTTTTGCTGTAGCCGCCCTTACCTGCTTCACTTTTTCTTCTTGAACAGGCGATGCTTGGTTTCCGAACGAATTTCTGACATAAGTGGCTACAGCTGCTATATCTTTGTCATTTAATAAACCGCTGTAGGGGGTCATAGGTACTTGTCCTGGGAATTTTTTACCATTTACTTCTATTTCTCCCATCAAACCATTCAAAACTATCTTTATGAGTCTTTCTTCACTTCCCTTTACCCAGTTTGTCCCTGCCAATGGAGGAAAACCAGATGCAGGAAGTCCTTTACCATCTAGTTGGTGACAGGTTCCGCAGTATCCTTCTTTGTTATAGATTTCTCTTCCCAGGTTAAACATTTCTAAGTCTTTTCCTTTCAAAGTACTAGCGACCACAGCAACCTTTTCTTTTACTACAGCTTTTCCACTGAGATGTGCCACTGAAGTTTTGTGGGCATGAATCATCCATTCGTCTAAAGGTTTTTTCTCGGCTGCTGCCAAAACAGGTAAACCCTTCGTTTTTCCTATCCATGAAGCGGCAACAATAGCATCCAATCTGACCCTACTATTTTCATCTTGAGCTGCTTGTGTCAACAACAGAACATGATCTGGCACTTGATGTGTTGTAAATCTTAAAACCTCCACCGCTGCTGCTCGTGCATGATAATCTTTTGCTTTCAGCATTTGTTTTAAGAGTTTTTGATCTACTTTGCCTAAACCCCAAGTAACCCAAAGTGCCTCTAAAACATGATGTTCATACTTAGAATCATTTTTGTCCAAAGCAGCCACCCAAACAGTCACTTTTGGTAAAACTTCTTTAGGGTTTCTTCCTCTCAGCTCTCTACGCGTGCGGTATCTGGTACGATATTCAGGTAGTTTGAGATTATCTAACAATGTTTCTATACTTGCTCCATCTATTTTGGCTGGGATAACGAATGGCCTTGAAGGGTAGGTGACTCTGTAAACTCTCCCATGCACATGGTCTCGTAACGGGTCACGGGCGTTGTGCTGCATGTGGCCAATGAGAATATTGTGCCAATCAATAACATACAATGAGCCGTCAGGAGCTATTTCCATATCTACAGGTCTGAAATTTCGGTCTTCGCTAACAATCAAATCTTGACGGTGCTTGGTTTTATAACCTGTGCCGTCATCTACGATACTGTGCTGTTTTGTTCCTAAAAAACCAATCGTATTGTTTATCAGCATGTCTCCCTGTACTTCGTCAGGAAAATGTCTGCTCCAAAGAAATTCTAAACCAGAAGTTGGACGCACCATATGATCTTTTTCTATCAATTGAAATCCTTTATGGGTAGCCTCTCCATATCTAGGCAAAACAGTTCCTGGCATCATCCACCTAACGTCTGGACTAGATGTTTCTGCAAAAAAAGGCTGTCCCCAATGATCAAAAGCTATACCCCAAGGGTTTGGAATGGCAAGCTGAGCTGTTCTTTCTAGTTTTTTTAATTGTGGACTATATCTGTAAAAGCCGCCATTTGTGGCTCTTACCGTTCCATAAGAAGTTTCAACATTGGTGTGTAAAAAAACTCCTTCACCCATATAAATAGCCCCAGAAGGATCCGCACAAAATGCACTGCTATTATGGTGTGTATCGTGGTCGTCAAATCCACTTAGCAAAATTTCCACTTTGTCTGCTTTGTCATCACCATTGGTATCTGTAAAAAGCTTAAGATTTGTGCCTTGAGAAACATAAACGCCCTCAGGGGCAATTTCAAAGCCCAATGGAAGATGTAAACCCTCCACAAAAATCGTTTGTTTGTCAGCTTTACCGTCGTTGTTGGTGTCTTCCAAAATCAATATTTTATCATTTGGCTTGCTATCACCTGGTTTGTAATGCGGGTAGCTCGGCATGGTAGCTACCCAAAGACGCCCTTTCCCATCAAAAGACATTTGTACGGGGTTGGCCAAATCGGTAAATTCTTTTTCTGAAGCAAATAGTTCAATTTTATAACCAGCCGGCACTTTGAGCTTATCCAAGGCATCTTGTCCATATAAATATTCAAGACTACCGTTTTTCTCCGGATTAAAATTGGTTTTTACTGGTGGTAAAACCCTCGTTTTTTTATCCTCTGCTGCCACATCGAGTTTTTCGCCTTTTGATGCCGCTAGCCAAATGGCTCTATCTCTGATATCAGTCATTTCTCTGATTTTGGCTATTTCATCAGGATAGTTGTCCGGTCCAAAAGGATTGTATCTCCGGCCATAAGTATGCACACCATTCGGTATTTTGTAGTCGTTGTGCCACATCCAATTTTTTTCCATTACTGCGGCATGGATTAGGCTTCTATTTTGATCCTTCATTGCTTCAGCGTGGCCAAAAATAGAATCCGTAATAAGAAGTGAGAATTTTTTATATCCTTCCTCATTTAATTGCGAACCATCTATGGTTAGTGCCTCCTTTGTGGTGGCATACCATTTTTTTGAAGGGGTAAAGGCGTCTACAAATAGGACATCATTTTTTGCACATATTTCTTGCATTCCTTGGGTGTACAACCATAAATTTGCGTTTTCCTTAACGCCATTTGGTAAATCAAATTGAGCTGATAAATTCTCAAAAGCTATTGGAGAAACAATGGCCAGTTTTGGGGCTTCTTGCCCATTATATTTTTGGCTTTTAGTATGTTTTACAAATGCATCTAGTTCATTCTTGAAGTTTTGTAAGCCCGTTGGTCCTTGAAAAGACTCACTGTATCCAAAAAAGCCAATGATTACGTCAGTTTTCAAACGGCTTAGCCATTGATCAGGAGTTTCAAAATGACCTTCGCTCTCCGAATTCTTAGCATATTCGGTCTGGAATTTCTCGGCACCTGGAAAAGCCCAAGGTAAATTTCTGCTTGCATGAGGCCTGAAACCGGGTGTATCACCTCCATCGCACATGTTTCTGATAATAAGGTTTTTATCTGGATTTCGAACATATATTTCTGTCTCGAAATGACCATAATTCATCATTCTAGAACCCAAATTTCCACCAACCATTGAAATATGATTCTCGTTTTTCAGTTCTATGATGCTTGGTTTATACCAAAGGAATGAGTCAAAATTTGAAAAAGTAAAAACAAAGAATAGGAGAATAAATTTTATACTAAAGGCCATGACTTTTATGGAATAATGTTTTAATAATTAATTGACCATGCCTCTGTAAGGCACATTGATTTCTATTTTTCCTTTCCATTTCTTAGGCACTTTTTGTCCAAGTTCCCAATGAATGGCATTAATGAGTAGTCGCTGGAAAGCCTCTACTGAAAAATCCTCTGGATGTCCAAGTGTAGTAGTGAAAACTTTGGCTCCGAAAGAATTTGTTCCAACCCAAGCTACAGGATTATCTATGGCGGCTTTGTCAGGGTTAACCGATTTGCCCATCAAAAGCCACTCAGACCCTTTGGTCGGATAGTCTGGTAAAACTCTATACAACCACGAACTGACATGAAAATTTGGAGATACGCCTTTGAGAATAGGGTGCTTTTTTGCGGCCTGAATTACAGAAACATCGGTGGTGCTATTGTGCCCATAATGCGTGTGAGCAGCCTTACCGCCCCAGCCTGGAGGAGCATTGAGGGCAAACTCACCGAAGGCATTCCATTTTTCGGATTCATGACCTTTAGGAAAGTTGAATGCATGGGTTGTAGTTCTGAAACCTATGATGGGCTTTCCAGATTTCAAATAATCATCTATCATTGCGAGTTGTTCAGGAGCCAACTGCCTCCACCTCAAATAAAATACGGCTAAATCGGCATCCTTTAGAATTTCTAAACCTGGAATGTTTTTTTCAGCGTTTTGATTGGGATAGGATTTAAGCACTTTTACGCTAAAACCGTAGTTTTTTTCTAATTCGGCTGCCAAAATTGGCAATGTTTCTTCTCCGCTGTACTCATGATCGCCACATACAAACACCACGAGAGGTCTTTTCTGAGCCAAAGATTTTTCGCTAAAAGATAGAACAAGGACAAGTCCTAAAAGTACGATTAATTTATGCATTTCTTATGGTTGAATATTGTCGAATAAATTTAGTCATTTGGTTTTAATAAAAAAAATTAATAACTTTCTTACATTAAATATTTCATCGAAAAGGTTCATACCGTCTATAGGACAATATTAAAATATGAAAACAATAAATCATTGATATTTAATTAATTAGTTCCTATTAAACTATGGGAATTTGAAAATTAGCATTAGATTTAGACAATTTTTATCCAAAAAGAAAATGAAGTTTAGCTGATGTTCGTTTAAAATGTTTTAAATTTGTTGAACATTCGCTTTCCCATAAAAATACTACGATGTCCAATTCTTTCAGAGCAAAAAAGAAGGCTTCCAAGCCCTCTGAAAAGCGTCCGTCTTCCCTGAGTTCGGGACCCATTATTCCGCAAAATGGCCAATTGCCTTTTATTGCTGGGGTATTCCTTATTATGTTGTCGGTTTTTCTATTGATTGCTTTCTTTTCCTATGTTTTCACAGGTTCTTCGGACCAAGATGTACTGCAAGAAAGTATGCAAAATGTCCTATCAAAACTTGACAAAAAGACCAATAATACGCTTGGTTGGTTTGGGGCAAATATAGCTCATTGGTTTATTTATATTTGGTTTGGCATTTCTGCCTTTTTGTTAATTCCAATACTGTTTTTTTCTGGTTTTCGACTTGTTTTCAAAGAAGACCTATTTCCTTTTAACCTAAACAGATACACAATTGGGTCTGTATTTTACTTGTTTTTCATCTCTATTTTCCTAGGCTATTTTGTTTATGTTTTTGAAATAAAAACACTTACACTTACGGGCAACTTGGGCTTTCATACCAACGAATTCCTTTTTGCCATGTTTGGCTATGGGGGTATCCTTGTTATCCTATTGGCTCTATTTATTTGGTTAGTTTTTTTTCATGGTTTTACCAAAATCGACGATTATGTCTTGAGCAGATATTTCCCTAAAAAACGAAAATTTACGTTCGGAAATGAGGAAGAAGAAGACGACGCTGTGGAAGTTGAAGATGACCTAGATGAAACCAAATCCACCTCGCTAGCAGATATGATTTTGGATAAAATAAAACCACATCAAAAAGTTGAATCTAGCTCAACTATTACTGAAAAAGAAGTTGTTTTTCAGCCATCTTCTTTAGCAAAAGAACCTTTTAAAGGTGGCAATATAGCTTTCACTGTAGAAGCTCCAGAAGAAGAAAAACCTTCTGATGCAGATACTAAAGTGAGTGCTTTGTCCAAAATACAAATAGAGGAAGATTCTGATGAATTGTTGAAGGAATTTGGAGAATATGACCCCAAGCTCGACCTTTCAAACTATCAGTATCCACCGCTATCTCTTTTGCAAGAATATGGCAATAATGGCCCAAAAGTAAGCAACGAAGAACTAGAAGCCAACAAAAACAAGATTGTAGAAACCATAAACAATTTTGCTATTGGTATTGCCTCAATAAAAGCCACCATCGGGCCTACGGTAACGCTTTATGAAATTGTACCCGAAGCTGGTGTAAGAATATCTAAAATTAAAAATCTCGAGGATGATATTGCTTTGAATCTCGCAGCATTGGGCATTCGTATAATAGCTCCAATGCCAGGCAAAGGTACAATTGGTATAGAGGTACCCAATAAAAACCGTGAAATGGTTTCCATTAAATCGGTTTTGGCTTCTGACAAATTCCAAAAATCGGGCTATGAATTGCCCATAATTTTAGGAAAAACAATTTCAAACGAAATTTTCATAGCCGATTTAGCCAAAATGCCTCACTTGCTGATGGCAGGTGCTACTGGACAAGGAAAATCTGTAGGATTGAATGTAATTTTGACCTCCTTGCTCTACAAAAAACATCCATCTGAGGTAAAATTTATTTTGGTAGACCCCAAAAAAGTAGAACTTACCCTATTTAACAAAATAGAAAGACATTTTTTGGCCATGTTGCCCAATGCCGAAGAAGCTATAATTACCGACACTAAAAAAGTAATAAATACACTTAATTCGCTTTGTATTGAGATGGACAACCGATACAATCTGCTAAAAGATGCTGGGGTAAGAAATATAAAAGAATACAACGCGAAATTTATCAAACGTCGGTTGAATCCTGAGAAAGGTCACAAGTTTTTGCCCTATATTGTTTTAGTTATAGACGAATTGGCTGACTTAATGATGACTGCAGGCAAAGAAGTCGAACAGCCGATTGCACGTTTGGCTCAGCTTGCTAGGGCTATTGGCATCCACTTGATTGTTGCTACACAAAGACCTTCGGTAAACGTTATCACTGGTTTGATAAAAGCCAACTTCCCTGCAAGGCTTTCTTTCAAAGTTACTGCCAAAGTAGACTCTAGAACTATTATGGATACTGGTGGAGCGGAGCAATTGGTGGGAAATGGAGACATGTTGCTATCCACAGGTTCTGAAATTATACGTATTCAATGTCCGTTTGTGGATACGCCTGAAGTCGAAAGCATCTGTGAATATATTGGAGAACAACGAGCATTTGAGTCGGCCTATCTTTTGCCAGAATTCTATGGGGATGACGAACCTGATACACTGGATTTTGATCCAAAAGAATTAGACCCACTCTTCGACGATGCCGCACGGCTTTTGGTTATTCATCAACAAGGAAGTACTTCACTCATACAAAGAAAAATGAAGCTCGGTTATAACCGTGCTGGCCGAATTATTGATCAACTTGAGGGTGCAGGAATTGTGGGACCTTTTGAAGGGAGCAAAGCAAGAGAAGTTTTGATTAAAGATTTAGAACATTTAGAAGAAATTTTACGAAATTTGCAGCGGAGCTAAAATGATTTACGTAGGTTTAGGTAAACTATTAGCTCAAGATGAAGTCTAACCTATAAACAAACTAACAATGATGAATAAAGGATTTTTGATAATAGCCGTTTTGTTCTTTGGATGGACTGCTAGTGCACAAGACAAAAAAGCCGAAGCAATACTTGATGCCATGAGTGCAAAATATAAAGCCCTGAAAACTTTCAATGCAAATTTTACTTACGGCGTAGAGGGTTCTAACATGAAATTGACAAATGTTTTTACTGGAAATGTGACTGTAAAGGGAAATAAATTTAAATTAAAAACCGCTGGTCAAGAGATATTTAACAATGGCAAAGACATATATACTTATGTGAAAGAAACCAATGAAGTTAATATTTCTGACTTTAACCCGAATGATGATAGTGATTTTTCTCCTACCAAAATTTATAGCATCTACAAAAAAGGCTATAAGTATATTTTTAAAGAAGAGAAAAAAGAAGGAGCGGCCTCATACGAAGTGGTTGAACTCTCTCCTACCTCAGGAAAATCTAACGTAGCAAAAATACAAATATCTGTAAATAAGAGCGATAAGAGTATAAAAACTTGGAAAGTTTGGGATAAATCTGGCAAAAAGACGGTTTTCAGAATCGATAAATTTGTTCCAAATGTGCCAGCTGCTGATGCACTTTTTACTTTTGACAAAGCCAAATATCCTGGTGTTGAAGTTGTGGATTTAAGATAATCACTTTTTCAGAAGAACCAATAAAACACTTAGGCTCCCGTCAATTCTCTGTTGATGGGAGTTTTTTTGTAAAATCAATGGCTGAGCAACATTATAACTTTCTTCAATCTTCCCAAATTTTGCAAAATATTCCCAATTGGTGTTTACCCACCTTTCTTTAATTTTTTTAGCTAAATCTAATTTTTCATTCTTTTTAAGTGATTCTATTGCAAAAAACTGAAACTCGGCAGCTCCTATTCCAGAACCATTTAACTCATTCAATAAACCACCATTTTTCAAGAATTCTCTCTCTAATTTTTCTGCAACTCTATCCGCTTGTTTCTGATCTGCCAAACCTACCAAAAGTGGAAAAACGGCTGCAAGTGTGGACAGCTCTCTCTGTTTTTGATTTACAAAATCGAAATCGTAATAAAATCCTTGTTTATCATTCCAAAAATATTGATTAAAAATAGCTTTTCTTTTCTGAGCTAACTTACCAAAACTTTTAGCGTAATCTTCCTTTCCTTTTGCTTTATAGACCTCACTCAATGTAACTTCCATGAAATATAAAAGGGCATTCAAATCAACAGGTAAAATATCTATGGCTCTATTGACATCAGAATCAGAAGACCATCTTTTACCTTCTACCCATTCAGATTCATGTGATGCTCTAAGGTTTTTATAGAAATCTTTTGTGGTCTTTCCATTGAAAGGTTTTTCTACCATAGACGTATTTTCATTATCTAAATACC
Source organism: Lacihabitans sp. CS3-21 (assembly GCF_024343675.1). Lineage (GTDB taxonomy): Bacteria > Bacteroidota > Bacteroidia > Cytophagales > Spirosomataceae > Leadbetterella. Next base: position 44,637 of record NZ_RJUD01000022.1, on the reverse strand, counting down.
GATTCAGTAGATTATTGTTAGGCAAAAAAACCACTTTTTGATAAGCTTTTTCTCCTCGTCCTTGAGCTTGTTTTTGCTTCAAAACCTCCTCTTTTGACTCTGAAGACATCCAATATTGGTATTCTCGCATAAGCTGAGTACCAAAAATCTCCAGCTGCTTCGGATCTTTTTCCGCAAGTTTATTTATCATTAATGCAAATACTGGCGGATTACTTCTTGACATACAATAGGTACGATTTCCTGCAGGTACATGTCCAAAATCTTGAATAAACTGTGCACTATTGATAGCTTGATTCAGAGCCAATGTGTCTTGATTTAAGGTTTGGAGAGCTAAAAGTGTCAAATAACTTCTGAAATAATTTAATTCCTCAAATTTGCCTCCACCTGCAAAGTAGCTTTTTCGAGTTGGAATCAATGAGCCACCATCGTCTTTGGGTTCTCGCATTAAAGCTAACAAAGTGGTTTCTATATATTTTTCAAAGGCCAAACTTGATTTTTCTTCACTCACTGTATAATTCGGCAAATTGAAGTTTTCATATATAAATCTCTTTAAATCAAACCCTTTTACTGATTTTGCCTTTTCAAAACTTAGAAGAATAGAGTCTACTTTAAACTTTGGGACGGCATCGGCAAACACCTTGGAATCATTGAAAATTCTCTGGTTTTGTACCTCTAAGAAAAGTTCGCCCCATTTCTTATCGGGTGACTGATACTCTTTTTTAGTAACCGTCTCTCCACAAGAAATAAGTAAAAAAAACAAACCAAAATACAACAAAACCCTCATTTTGAACAATTTATTCATAAAAAATGGCATCTCGAATATCCGTAGATGCCATTTTCTAATATTTTCTAAAAATTAATATCTCTCTGTACCACTGAAGAAAAACGCACTTTCTATTGCAGCATTTTCATCAGAATCCGAGCCATGCACAGCATTTTCAGCTTTTGATTTAGCATAAGCTTTTCTAACTGTACCATCTGCCGCCTCAGCTGGATCAGTAGATCCTATCAATGTTCTGAAATCTGCCACTGCATTTTCTTTTTCTAATATCATGGCTACAATTGGTCCTTCTGACATCATTTCACACAATTCGCCATAAAAAGGACGTTCAGCATGAACTTCATAAAATTTTCCGGCCTGAGCAGCGGTCAATTGAGTCTTTTTTAAGGCAACAATTCTGAATCCGCCTTCTTCTATCATTTTCAAAATTCCTCCCACATGATTATCAGCAACAGCATGTGGTTTTACCATAGAGTATGTTCTATTATTTAGCATGTTAATTTATTTTTTTGCAAAAATAATACATTTTGGCCTCGTTTCAATAAGTTCTATTATTTGTAGCAAGTAGAGATTTTAAGAAAATAGCTTCGTAAATTGCGAACGAATTGAAAAATAATATGGTAGAGTACTTTACAGACGACAAACACAAGCTGGATTTATATTTAGATTGGACAAAAAAAGCAAGAAATATTGTAATCACAAGTCATCAAAACCCCGACGGCGATGCCTTTGGCTCAGCTTTGGGACTTTGGAATTATATCAAGAAGTTTGATTTTGAAAAAGTCACTTTTATCAGCCCTACTGACTACGCAGAATTTATAGCATGGATGCCCGGCGTTCCTTCTATTGTGGTTTACGATAATAAAAACAAAGCACTAGCTAATGGGCTAATAGCCGAAGCCGACTTGATTTATTGTACGGACTTTTCATCTGGTTCAAGGATGAAAGACATGAAAGATGTCGTACTGAATTCTTCTGCCAAAAAAATAATCATTGACCACCACGAACAGCCCGAAGATTTCGGAGATTTAATATACTGGAACGAACACGCTTCATCCACATGTGAGCTTATTTATCAAATGATTGTTAAACTAGGTCATGAGTCTATGATAGACCTTGAGGTTGCCACTTGTTTATATACAGGTCTTTTGACCGATACTGGTTCATTTAAATATCCAGCCACTACGCCTGAAGTACACAGTATTGCTGGCAAATTACTGGCAAAAGGCGTAGTCCCTTCATCCATTCATAGGAGCCTATTTGACCAAAATGATTTTGAGAAACTTCAGTTTCTTGGCTATGTATTGAGCAAAAAAATGACCTATTTGCCCGAATACCGAGTTTGCTACACTTATATATCAGAAAAAGAATTAAAAAAATTTAACTCAAAAAACGGCGACACAGAAGGAATTGTAAACTACGGCTTATCCATTGCTGGCTCGGTAATGTCGGCCATTTTTATCGAAAAAGAAGGACTTATCAAGATTTCATTTCGTTCAGTTCATGACTTTTCAGTTGCTGATTTAGCACGAGATTACTTCGAAGGTGGAGGACATAAAAATGCTGCCGGTGGAAGGTCAAGTCTTTCACTAGAACAAACTGTCCAAAAATTCTTAACTTTGCTGCCTTATTTAAAATCTCAAATAGAATTACAACCAAATTAACATTTTTATAATCATAAAATACAAACAGATGAAATTTACATTTAGCGTTTTGACAATCCTTGCTGTTTTGGGCTTGGTTTCTTGTGATAAGTTCAAAGTAACCACCACAAAAGACGGTGACAGATTGCAAATCCATGAAAAAGGAAAATCAGGCAAAGTCGGTAAAGACGGCGATATTATTTCTTTTGATTTAATTATTAAAACGGCCGCTGATTCGGTTATTAAGGACAGTTACAAAGAAGGACAAGCTTTTATAGTTCCTATCCAAAAAGGTGCGTTTAAAGGTTCTTTTGAAAACGCTCTTTATCATATAGGAGAGGGAGATAGTACAACTGTACTTGTAAACGCTGACTCGCTATTTAAGTTAATGGGACAGCCGCTTTCGCCAGGAATTGCTAAAGGAAGCGATTTGAAATTCATCGTGAAAATGCACAAAGTGCAAACAAGAGCTGAATTTGACAAAGAGTTGGCCGATAAAAAATCTCTTGAGCCAAAAACCGTTGCTGATTATGCTGCGAAAAGCATGAAAAACGCACTAAAAACTGCCGAAGGTATATACTACACTGAAAATAGTGTGGGCACCGGGGCAACGCCAGTGGATGGTGAGACCGTAGTAGTAGAATATGTTGGCAAGTTTATGGACGGCAAAATATTTGACCAATCAAATGGTCAGCCTTTCGAAGTGCCACTAGGTCAAAGCAAAGTAATTCCTGGTTGGGAATTTGCTTTAAAAACAATGAAAAAGGGTGGAAAAAGTACATTTATTATCCCTTCGGCATTGGCATACGGAGAGCAAGGTGGTGGTCCAATACCCCCTAATACTCCTTTAGTTTTTGATATTACCTTAAATGATATCAAGAAATAATAGCTTGAGTTTATCGTTTTATATTTATTAAATAGTAGTTGAAATGTTTTTATTGAAGAGGTTCGCAGTTTTAATAGTGTCGAGTATTTTATTGTCTTCTTGTTTAGGAAAATATGTGGAAACTGACCTAGACCTTTTAGCAAAAAATGAAGAGTTGAAGATAATAGAATATGGACAAACCAATTCTTTAACACTCACTAAAAATGCTGCAACGGGCATATACTATAATATTTCAAAAACCAACAGTGCTGGTCTTGCAGTTTCTTCCGCCTATGATTTGCATGTTGCCTACACTTTGAAAACAATTGACGGTAAAGAAATTGTAAAGAAAACAACTGCCGATTCAGCTATGTTCAATTTTTATACAACACAGGCATTCGACGGATTCAAATTTGCCTTGTTGTTGCTCAAAGAAGGAGAAAAAGGAACATTCTTAATTCCATCCTATCAAGCATATTATGAAAATCCGCCCACTGGTGTAGAGAAATATGCTGTAATAATTGCTGAAATAGAATTAGTAGATTTGTTGTCAGAAGATGACAAAATCAATAATTATGTTAAAAAGAAAGGTTTGACACTTACAGAAAAAACAACCTCTGGCTTGCGATTTATTAGAACAAGTGCAAAAACCACCAATGATTCGCTGAAAACTGGAGATAATGTTTCTGTAAAATATAACGGCATGTTCTTAAACGAAACCAGCTTTGACAGTGGAACTTTTGGTTTAGTAATCGGTTCTTCTTCGGCCATCGCCGGATTTTCGGAGGGGATTTCAAAACTCAGAAAGGGCGAAAAGGCTAGAATCATATTCCCTTCTTCAATTGGGTATGGTACCAACGGCAGTGGTTCTATTCCGCCATATACTCCATTGATATTTGATATAGAGATTCTTACCGTAAATGGTTTATAGTAAAAGTATTCAATATAATTCTTAAAAAAAGACTTGGTAAGGCCAAGTCTTTTTTGTTTTCAGACACCCAAAAAGTGATGCTTTTTGAACAAAAACAACTTTCGATAAGTCAAAATAGATATTTTTACTAAATTTCTTTTAGTTTGTAGATATTTTATATTATTTTTGCAATGTTATTAGACAATAGCAACATATTATCAAGTATTTATAGATAAAATACCTTTTATGAAATCAGAAAATGCATACGTTCCTTACAAAGTTAAGGACATCTCTTTGGCCGAATGGGGTCGTAAAGAAATACAATTGGCCGAAGCAGAAATGCCAGGTTTGATGGAAATCAGAAAAGAATATGGTCCATCTAAGCCTTTAGCAGGTGCAAGAGTAGCTGGTTGTCTTCACATGACTATCCAAACTGCCGTTTTGATCGAAACTTTGGTAGAACTTGGAGCTGAAGTAACTTGGTCATCATGTAATATCTTCTCTACGCAAGACCATGCTGCCGCTGCTATTGCCGCTGCAGGTATTCAGGTTTATGCTTGGAAAGGCCAAACAGCCGAAGAGTTTGACTGGTGTATTGAACAAACATTGTTTTTCGGAGAAGAAAAACAACCGCTAAACATGATTCTTGATGATGGTGGTGATTTAACCAACATGGTTTTTGATGTTTATCCAGAACTCGCAAGTGGTATCAAAGGACTTTCTGAAGAAACTACTACAGGTGTTCACCGTCTTTACGAAAGAATGAAAAACGGCACATTGTTGTTGCCTGCAATCAATGTAAATGACTCAGTAACAAAATCTAAGTTTGATAACAAATATGGCTGTAAAGAGTCGTTAGTTGACGCTATCCGTCGTGCTACTGACTTGATGTTGGCTGGAAAAGTTGCAGTAGTAGCTGGTTATGGCGACGTAGGTAAAGGTTCTGCTGAATCATTGAAAGGAGCTGGATGTAGAGTGTTGGTAACCGAAATTGACCCAATATGTGCTTTGCAAGCAGCTATGGACGGTTTTGAAGTAGTAACTATGGACGAGGCTTGTACAAGAGCTCAAATCTTTGTGACTGCTACTGGTAACTACAAAATCATCAGAAGCGAGCATTTCTTAAAAATGCGTGACAAAGCAATCGTATGTAACATCGGTCACTTCGACAATGAGATTGATATGGCTTGGTTAAATCAAAACTATGGTAGCACTAAAAACGTCATCAAGCCACAAGTAGATATGTACAATGTAGAAGGTAAAGATATTATAATTTTGGCTGAGGGTAGATTGGTGAACTTAGGTTGTGCTATGGGTCACCCATCATTCGTGATGTCTTGCTCGTTCTCCAACCAAACATTGGCACAATTGGAACTTTGGAACAATACAGCTGCCTATGAGAAAAAAGTTTACGTATTGCCAAAAGCATTAGACGAGAAAGTTGCAGCTTTCCACTTGGCTCATGTAGGTGCTAAATTAGACATCTTGAGCAAAGAGCAAGCCGACTACATCGGTGTTAGTGTAGATGGCCCATTTAAAGCAGAAATGTACAGATATTGATATACATTATTGTTTCTTAAGACAACCATTCTTACCTTTGGTGAGGATGGTTTTTTGTTTATTATGAAATTTGAAAGGGCGTATTCGGACGAAAGTATAAGGCAGATTTTAAATCTGCAAAAACGAAATCTCAAGAAACATTTGTCAGATGCCGAAAAAGAATCTCAAGGGTTTGTGACAGCTGAACATACTTTTGAGCAATTGAAAAAAATAAATGATGCCGAGCCTTCTGTTGTAATTACCGAAAATGGTATAGTTGTAGCATATGCCATAGCCATGCTTGAAAGTGCCGCCAAAGACATGCCAGTTTTCGACGAACTGTTTTCAACCGTGGCTAGTTTGACTCACAAAAATCGTCCTATGATTAGCTACAAATACATTTTTGTAGGCCAACTCTGCATCGACAAAAACTACAGAGGGCAGGGTTTGGTAGAAAAACTCTATGCTTTTTACAAAGAAGAACTAAAGTCCAATTACGATTTCGCTGTAACAGACATCAGTGAGTATAACCCGCGTTCACTAAAAGCCCACCAAAAAAGTGGATTTGAAATAATACATTCGTTTTTCGACAGTTTTACAGAAAGTAACTGGAATATTGTGGTGATGGATTTTGCAGATCAATAGAAATTGATGCCATAAACAAACCGTAGAAAAAGAACCAGCGATATTCGTAATTGCTTGCTTCTGTTTTATCTGTGTGCCATTATCCCTATTATTAAATATATATAACACACATATTCCTTGCGAATAGCCACTTTTAGCTCTAAAACCACTACTTTTGCAAACCATTTTAGTTTTTAAGGATTTTTGATGAAGAAAAAAATAGCCATATTAGGTTCTACAGGTTCGATCGGAACACAAGCCTTGGACGTAATTGCTGCCAACAGTGACCTTTTCGAGGTGGAGGTGTTAACTGCTCAATCCAATGCTGATTTGCTAATAGAACAGGCGGTTAAATTCAAACCAAATGTGGTCGTTATAGGTGAAGAAACACTCTATGACAAAGTAAATGCCGCCCTTGATCCATTGGATATCAAAGTTTACTGTGGTCAAAAATCTCTAGCATCAGTAGTAGAAAACGAAAATGTTCATACGGTTTTAACAGCTCTTGTTGGGTATTCTGGTCTGATTCCTACAATCAATGCCATAAAAGCAGGTAAACATATAGCTTTAGCAAATAAAGAAACATTAGTAGTTGCTGGTGAGATAATTACAAAGCTAGCAATAGAAAACAAAGTTGATATCCTTCCTGTTGATTCTGAGCATTCGGCCATATTTCAATGTTTGGTAGGCGAATATGTTAATCCTATCGAAAAGATTATATTGACTGCCTCGGGTGGCCCTTTTAGAGGAAAAAATAAGGTTTTTCTTGAAAATGTAAAAAAAGAACAAGCCTTAAAACACCCTAACTGGGACATGGGAGCCAAAATAACCATCGACTCCGCTAGTATGATGAACAAAGGGTTGGAGGTTATTGAAGCCAAGTGGTTGTTTGACCTTAAACCAGACCAAATAGATGTGGTCGTTCATCCTCAAAGTATCGTGCATTCGTTGGTGCAGTTTGAGGACGGCAGCATAAAAGCCCAACTAGGTTTGCCAGACATGAAATTGCCAATTCAGTACGCTTTGGGTTTCCCTAAAAGACTAAAGTCTGATTTTCCAAGATTTGATTTTATAAATTACCCAAATCTGACTTTCGAAAAACCCGATTTGGAGACATTTAGAAACCTGGGTTTGGCTTTTGAAGCATTAAAAAAAGGCGGAAATATGCCTTGCATACTAAACGCTGCCAATGAAATTGCAGTGGATGCGTTTTTGAAGGATAAAATCGGATTTTTAGAAATGTCTGACATCATATCATACTGCATGCAGACCATTCCTTTTGTAGAAAAACCAACTATAGACGATTATATAGAAACAGATAAATCAACAAGACAAGCAGCTTTAACAAAAATATCAAAATCATGAAGCAAAAAGAGCCATTTCACGTAATATATGAGGACAATCACCTGATAATTGTAAACAAAGCAGCAGGAGTGCTGGTGCATGAAGATATTACTAAAGATAAAACTCTTGAGGATTACGTAAAAGAATACATTAAAGTAACTCACAATAAACCTGGGGATGTTTTCTTGGGTACTATTCATAGACTAGATAGACCTGTAAGTGGAATAGTGGTGTTTGCAAAGACCTCCAAAGCACTCACAAGAATGAACGAGATCTTCAGAAAAAGACTGGTACAGAAAACATATTGGGCAATAACCTACAAAAAACCAGAAAAGAAGGCAGGCAGACTAGTACATTGGCTAAAAAAAGACAGTGCATCAAATACAGTGACTGCCTATGATACAGAAGTTCCCGACTCACAAAAAGCCGAGCTTACTTACCGATACATGGGTAACATCAATAAATATCATTTGATAGAAGTAAGCCCAATCACTGGCAGACCACATCAAATTAGGGTACAGCTGGCATCATTGGGTTGCCCAATAAAAGGTGATGTAAAATACGGATCGCCAAGGGGTAATCAGGATGGATCGATAAATCTCCACGCAAGACGAATTTATTTCATGCATCCAGTAAAAAACGAGCCCATTATATGTAGGGCAGCTGTACCAGAGCAGCCATTTTGGGAAGAGTTTCTAAGCCTCGATGATGAGGATATCAAATTAGAAAATCTCGGCTTTATACATTAAGAAATAACTTCTTGCTTTTCGAGTATATCCGACGAGGCTTGTTCAAATATTTTCTTCACGCCTTCAAAAGCACCAGTGATTATTCCTAAAGGGAGTATCAGCGGCATGAAAATTAGCCACTGAACAGTCATAAAAAAATTTATTTTCTTCATAATGGTTGGTTAAGTACGTGACCCTTCGAAAAGATATAAATTTCGTCGCAAGAAACGTACCATTTGACCATAAAGTAAAATAAAATATTTGAATAATACAAATTTTTGATTAAAGTATTTTAAAAAATACCTTAATCAAAAATCATCAATATTTCCATCTTACAAATGCTTCCATAGCTTCGTATTCTGCTAATCCAAGTTTATTATAAAGTTCGGCTGTTGTACCATTTCTTTCCTCCGCTCTTTGCCAAAATTCTCGAGCATCTGATCCTTGAAACACAACACCATCTTTTTGTGATTGATGCTTGAATATACCCAGCCTTTTCTGAATTACTTGATCAGGACTCATTGGTACGGCCATCTCAATCTCATGTATTTCCCACTCAGCCCATGCTCCACGGTATAACCAAACCCAGCAATCCTTCATGAAGTTTTTATGCTTCAAGTCTGAAACAGCCTCCATAATAGCATCAAGACAAACTTTATGTGTTCCGTGTGGGTCAGCCAAATCACCAGCGGCGTATATTTGATGAGGTTTTATTTTCTCAATCAAGTCTTTGGTAATTTCTATATCTATTTTACCCAGTGGAGCTTTTTGCACCTGCCCTGTTTCATAAAATGGCATATTTAGAAAGTGAGCGTTTTCTACAGGAATTCCCACAAATCTACAAGTATTTTTAGCCTCTCCTTTACGTATTAGACCTTTTACATGTCTCACTTCCGAGGTGTCAAGTTCACTGTCTTTTTTGTTTTGAAGAAACGATTTTGCATTTTCAAATATCGTGGAAGTTTCATCATTGTTAATTCCAAACTGCCTATTGAAGTCAACCACAAAATCAATAAATCTTATTGCTTCATCGTCTGAAACTGCAATATTTCCAGATGTTTGATAAGCTACATGGACTTCATGACCTTGATCCACTAATCTTTGAAAAGTACCACCCATTGAAATAATATCATCGTCGGGGTGCGGACTGAAAATTATAACTCTTTTTCTTTCTGGAAGAGCTCTTTCAGGTCGATTTGTATCATCCGCATTAGGCTTTCCTCCTGGCCATCCTGTGATAGAATGCTGAAGTTGATTAAATACTTCAATGTTTATTTCGTATGCTTGACCATACCCTGCCAGTAAATCTGACAAGCCATTGTCGTTATAATCTTTGTTGGTAAGTTTGAGTACTGGCTTTTTCAAATCTAAAGCTAAACTACAAACCGCTTTTTTAGTCAATTTGCTGTCCCAAATAACATCTTCCACTAACCACGGAGACTTCATCCTCTTAAGCTCGGAAGCAGCAGCACTATCTACTACAAACAACACATTATTGTGATTCTGTAAATAAGATGACGGATTATGCTCTGATACAGAACCCTCAACAGCATCAGCTATCATAGTTGCCTTTCTCTCTCCCCAGGCTAAAAGTACTACCCGCTTTGCTTGTAGTATTTTAGAGACACCCATTGTGATGGCTTTCTTTGGAACTTTAATGAGTTCTCCTCCAAAATCCATAACGGCTGCGGCCCTAGTGGAATGATCTAACATCATCAAACGAGTTTTGGAGTTAATTAAAGACCCAGGCTCATTAAATCCTATGTGTCCGTTTCCACCAATTCCCAAAAGCTGAAAATCTAATCCTCCTAAATCATCTATTTTTGCTTCATAGCTTCTGCAAAAATCTTCTATTTGATTCTGAGGAATATCTCCAATAGGTAAAAAATAATTCTCCTTTGGAATATCCACTAAATCAAACAATTGTTCCTTCATAAATCTCCAGTAACTTTGAATAGCGTCTGGCTCCATCGGATAGTATTCATCAAGATTGAATGAAACTACATTTTTGAAGCTCAAACCTTCTTCTCTATGCATTCTTACCAGTTCAGCATAAACTGTTTTAGGAGAAGAGCCTGTTGCAAGACCCAAAACACACCTTTTTCCTTCTTGTTGCTTTAATTTAATCAAATCCGCAATTTCATGTGCCACCGATTTCGATGCTTCTCTTGGATCATTAAAAATTCTCGTTGGTATTTTTTCGTATGCTATCGGTTCTTTGAAAAGAGGATTACCCATAATGAATCAATTAGATGTTTTTTTAACAAAAATAATACAAATTTTCTCTTTCGGATTATACTTATTAAAATATTTTAAAAACTAAATATCATAAATTGTATAATTTATAGATATTCTTGTGACTAAATCATAAAATAAACAATTAAAAACTATTTAACTAAGTGAAACGTTAAAATAAGACATCCAAATAATACAAGAGACTGAATATCAAATAATGTCAAACATTTATAAAGAACATTTTCCCGTTAAGCTTTTTTATTTCCTACTAATTTACGCAATCGGAATTTCAAATATTGCAATTAGCCAAAATAATTATACCATTAGTGGCAAAATAAGCGATGCAAAGAATGGTGAAGGCATGATAGGCGTGAACGTATATTTAAAAGAACTGAAAATTGGTACAAGTACCAATGTTTACGGCTTTTATTCCATCACTGCTCCAAAAGGTAAGTACACATTAACAACTAGCTACATTGGCTACAATAGCGTATCCAAAGAATACGTTTTGGAGCTAAATCAAACACTGAACATCGAGCTTATAGAGGAAGGTAAACTGCTGGAGGAAGTGGTAATAACCGGAAAACGAGAAGACGATAATGTAAAAAACATTGAAATGTCAGTAAATAAGGTAGAAATGAAAACCATCAAAAAAATGCCAGCCTTTTTAGGAGAGGTAGACGTGATACGAAGCATTCAGTTTCTTCCAGGGGTAAGTTCTGTGGGCGAAGGTTCATCAGGTTTTAACGTCAGAGGTGGTGGAATCGACCAAAACTTGGTATTACTTGATGAAGCTCCTGTTTATAATTCTTCTCACTTGTTTGGATTTTTCTCAGTATTTAACCCTGATGTGGTGAAAGACGTAAAACTGATAAAAGGTGGGATACCAGCTACCTATGGTGGAAGGGTTTCATCCATATTAGACGTAAGAATGAAAGAAGGAAACTCAAAAAAACCTGAATTCTCTGGTGGCTTGGGCACTATTTTTTCGAGGTTTGCTTACGAAAGACCTTTTTTAAAAGAAAAAGGAAGTTTTATTGTCGCCCTAAGGAGATCTTATATCGATATTTTAGCTAAGCCATTTTTAAATGCTGACCTAAAAGGTTCGAGGTTTTATTTTTATGATTTTACGGCCAAAACCAATTACAAAATAAACGACAAAAATACCATTTTCCTTTCTGGATATTTTGGTAGAGATGTATTTGGTGCTGATTTTGGTTTCAATTGGGGAAATTCTACGACTTCTTTTCGCTGGAATCACGTTTTCAACAATAAATTATTCCTGAATACCACAGTTTTTTACTCCAACTATGACTATTCTTTAGATTCGGATTTATCTAATGAAAATGCCCAAGATTCTTTCGAATGGAAATCTAACATATTGAATTATAGCATAAAACCTGATTTTAATTATTACCTAAATTCTAAAAATACGATATCATTTGGTGGCCAAGCCATTTATTACACTTTTAATCCTGGCCAAGCCACAGCTGTTTCTGGTGGAGAATCTCGGTCTATTGGACTGGATAGTAAATATGCCATCGAATCGGCCCTATACGTTGGAAATGAACAAAAACTGAGCGATAAACTAACGATAAACTATGGACTGAGGTATTCTTTCTACAGCTATATGGGCCCTGGAACAGTTTATACTTTCAATGAAAACACCACTCCAGGGGAAAGAAAACCGATAACTTCTACAAGGACATCAGAAAAAGGCGAGGCAATAAAAAATTATGGCAATTTGGAGCCCAGAATAGCATTTAATTTAGGAATTAACAACAGTACTTCCATAAAATTAGGGTATAACCGATTAGCACAATATATTCACTTACTTTCAAACACTGTGGCGTCTTCTCCTTTAGACGTTTGGACACCGAGTAGCAACAATATCAAGCCACAACTTTCTGATCAAGTAGCATTGGGTTTATTCAAGAATTTCTCTGAAAATCTGTATGAGACTTCCGTAGAAGTTTATTACAAAACGCTTAAAAACCAAATAGATTATATCAGAAATGCAGACCTTTTGTTAAACCCAGCAGTGGAGGGCGACCTCATGTATGGCATAGGAAGAGCTTATGGAGCCGAATTTTTTGTAAAAAAGAATAAAGGCAAATTTAACGGTTGGATTAGCTATACACTCGCAAGAACGGAGAGAAAAGTGGATGGCCTAAATAATAACGATTGGTATGCAAGTAGAATTGACAAGGCTCATAATATCTCTGTGGTTGGCATCTTAGATTTATCCAAGAAATGGTCTATGGGTACAACTTTGTCTTTTTCAAGTGGAACACCAGCAAGTTTTCCAACCAACAAGTTTGTATGGCAAGGAATTGCCCTTCCACACAACTATACCGATGATAGAAACACCTACCGAATTCCGAACAGCCATAGACTAGACTACTCAGCAACACGTAAAAACAAACATGCCTTGTTTGGAAAAGGCGAAAGTGAGTGGGTATTCTCGGTATATAATGTTTACAATAGAAAAAATCCGTTTTCGGTGTATGTTCGTCAAAATCCAGATGATCCTTCGAAAACCGAGGCTGTTAAGTATTCGGTTTTTGCCGCTATTATTCCTGCGGTAACATACAATTTCAAATTCTAAAAACAATGAAGAAAGTTATATCAATTATAGGCCTTGCAATCGGTTTATTTTCATGTGAACAAGTAATAGATTTAGAAGTAAAAGACGGGGTAAATCAGCTAGTTGTGGATGCTTGGCTCACAGATGAAGTCAAAGAACAGCGTGTTAAACTTACTGTTTCTCAGCCATATTTTGAAGAATCTGATCCAAAGCCAGCACTTGGAGCCGAGGTAATTGTGTTTAACCAAGACAGCACCGCTCATGTTTTTACTGATAAAGACAATGATGGTGTTTATACCTATAAACCTGAAGCGGGTAAGTTTCTAAAAGACAATGAGCAGGCGGCCCTATATGTAAAATACGAAAACGAAGAGTTTTATTCGTTGTCACAACTCAAAAGAGTACCAAAAATAGACTCTGTTGGATATGAAGTGTTCTCGTTTCCAATAACTCCGCAAGATGGAGGTCCAAAAGATGGATTTCTTGCCCAGTTTTATGCCAATGACATCGCTGGAGCTGGAGACACTTACTTAATAAGGTCTTACAAAAATGACACTTTAAGATTTAAGCCAGCTGACATAACTTTGGCTTACGACGCTGGCTTTTCACCGGGCTCTAAGTCTGATGGTTTGATGTTTATTTTGCCTATAAGACAATCATTGAATCAAACTTTGTTTTTGGATAAAGACAAATTGAAAGTCGAACTTTTTTCTATTCCTACCGAGGCTTATTACTATTTGCTACAACTAAGGCAAGAATCCTCTAACGGAGGAATATTTGCTACGCCATTGAGTAATATTCCTACAAACATTATTAACCTGAATAGCAAGTCTACAAAAAAAGCTTTAGGGGCGTTTTTTGTCTCAAAAGTTAGCACTTTTGAGACCACAATAGAAAAAAGTAAGGCTAAGCCGAAACAGTAGAAACTTATTTTTTAGCCAATAAAGCTAAAAGACTCGCTAATTTGTCTTTGAGGTCTTTACGATCAACAATGAAGTCCAGAAAACCGTGTTCCAAAATAAACTCTGCAGTTTGGAATCCCTTCGGAAGATCTTTTCCAATAGTTTCTTTGATAATTCTTGGTCCAGCAAAACCGATCAATGAACCTGGTTCGGCCACATTGAAATCTCCTAACATAGCAAAAGAAGCTGTTACCCCTCCAGTGGTTGGGTCAGTTAAAAGTGATATATATGGCAATTTAGCTTCTTCAAGCAAGGCTAATTTGGCGGAAGTTTTGGCCATTTGCATTAACGAAAATCCTGCTTCCATCATTCTAGCTCCGCCTGACTTTGAAATCATCAAAAATGGCGTTTTGGTTTTAATAGCATGACTGATTCCTCGGGCAATTTTTTCACCTACTACAGAACCCATGGAGCCTCCAATAAAACCAAAGTCCATACATGAAATAGTTATTTCCTGACCATGCATTTTACCATAAGCAGTACGGCAAGCATCTTTTAGCCCGGATTTCTCAACAGTGGTTTTTATACGATCGGGATAAGCTTTTGTATCTACAAATTTGAGCGGATCGCCAGATATCATGTCTTTATCTAACTCTGTGAAAGCCCCTTCGTCAAATAGCAAATTGAAATAAGCCTCTGAACCTATTTTGTCGTGATAATTGCAATGAATACAAGTAAATGCATTTTGCTTGTGTTCACGGGTATGCATCACGTTTTTACACTCAGGACATTGATACCAAAGTCCGTCAGGAGTTTCGCGTTTGAGCTCAGTGGGAGTATTAATCCCTTTTTCAGTTCTTCTAAACCAAGACATAAAATGGTAAGATTTTGGAGGGGCAAATATAAAAGAATTTTCATGCCCGAAATGCAGAAAGCGGGTTTTTTATTTGAAAAACCCACCGTTGTTAATCAATTATTTCAATTTACTAATTTCTCAAAAGCGTTGATTTAGAAATGTCTTCAGAAAATCTCTTCGTCGTTTTTGAAGTATTTCGTACCCTCTACGCCTCCATAATATATTACCCTTGCCTTACCCTGCTTTTGCCCAGCTATGAAGTCAACTATAATCCTATCGCCGTTTCTGTAAATGTATGTACTTTGGAAACCGTGCATTTTACCCTGGTAAAAACCTCCAATGTATTTATCTCCATTTTTGAGATAAAGTGTTCCTTTGCCGTTATACATGCTATTAGAAAATGACCCTTCGTACTTCTTTTTTCCATCTTTGTAATACTCTGTACCTTGACCATGGCGTTTGCCCATGTGCCAGTCTCCTTCAAATTTCTCAGAGGTTTTTGAATTTATGGCCACACCATATCCTTCTAAACAATTGCCATCCACACAACCTTTTTTACGTAATGGAGTCATTTCGGTGTTACTCGAAACAGTGGTTTCTATTATCATTTCATCAAGTACCTTTTCGGCTGGCACTTCTATTCCCCTTTCCAATTTAGTTGCCTGGATATCAGGATATAATTCTCG
Source organism: Lacihabitans sp. CS3-21 (assembly GCF_024343675.1). Classification (GTDB taxonomy): domain Bacteria; phylum Bacteroidota; class Bacteroidia; order Cytophagales; family Spirosomataceae; genus Leadbetterella. Next base: position 28,937 of record NZ_RJUD01000022.1, on the reverse strand, counting down.
GGCATTCATGTAGCCTTTCTCAATTGATTTGAGCCTCAAACTTCTAGCAGGGTGCGTAGTAGTGGTATATTCGGTCGTTAAACTTGCTATAGCAGATTGTGCTTCTTTGAGTTTGGCCCCCATTTGATACATTACAAAACCCGAAAACTCGTCTGCTTCTAACTCTTTTTCGTGTTCAGAACCACCTTGTTTTATGGTATGACCTTGCAAATGGTGGCCTATTTCATGTGCCAAAATACTCAAAGCACCCCAATCTGTTTTGGTTACGTTGCTTAATTTATTGATAAACTTAGGGTCGTAAACTATCAACCTTTCGCCATTGCGAGTGGCGGCAAAGCAATTGTCGGTGTTTGGACATTCCATCACATAAAAATTCTGCTTTAAACCTGATCTTCTAACGATGTTTTCTATGGCTTTACTCACCTCAGGCCGAGTAGAAAAAGCAACCCAATTGCATATTTCACGCTCATTGATAGCCTGTCCATAATAGTTTTTCCCAACGATTATTCCAGTATTGTTTTGGGCAAAAGAGACGAAATTAATTAGGGTAAAAAGCAAAACAACAATCGAAGCTTTCATGTATAGGTTTAATAAGTTTTGTACATAAACGAAATTGGCTCTCAAAATAATATTCATATAGAGAGTATTCTTCCTATTTAAAAAAATAATTGCAGAAAAATAGCTTCAAAAATTCGTTATTTTAGACAGAAGATTAGTTTTCTTGAGTAACTTTTTGATTCAAAAAGATTTAAAACGTCTATATTTTGACCAATTATTAATAGTTTTGTTATCAAATACCTATGATAATTAAAGATACGATGGAAAACAACCCCATTCAAAGTCCCTTTGATGTGTGGAGAAACGGCCATTCTGAATACAAGAGTGCCTATTTTAATCATGAAGCAAGTTTTATAAAACAGTTGATTCCTGAGATTTCGGTGGGTCTAAATGTGTTCGAGATATTTCAGATTCTCCAATCCCGTTTTGGGACGGATAAACTTGGACAAGCTATCAATCCAGGCTATACATTCCCGAGTCCGCTAGAAGGAAAAATAAACGGTGATTGGCTAAAAACTACCAATATGGTAGGCGTAAATATACGGACGATTGGCAATTTCTTAAATCTTATAAAATACTTACTTACTACTGGCAATTGCCACGATTCTATCCATATTTTGCCTATTTGGGAGCCTGGGGTGGTGTCGAGTTTGTATGGGAAAATAAGTTGGAATATCAATCCTGAGTTTTTTAGTGAAGAATTAAAAAATGCCATTCCGAACCTGGATACTGTTGAAAAACAGCTCAAGGTGGTTACAAATTTGATTCACATGATGGGAAAATCGGTGGGTTTGGATGTAATTCCGCACACCGATAGATTCTCGGAGTTGGTGTTTTTGCACCCGCAAATGTTTGAGTGGGTAAAACGAAAAGAGCATCACATATTAGCAGTAAATACTCAAAACGGTTGTGAAGTAGAAGACATTATTTGGGAGTATCTTGTTCAAAAAGGTACTGCTGATGGTAGCCTAATATCGTATAGTAAAACTGTGTTTTTTGACTTTAAAAATCCAATTTTAAGTGAGAAACAAAGGCTTGAAGTTTTGTTTGGACATGTTGCCGATCGGGAAAATAGATTGCATAGGCGACTAGAAATGATGCAGCAATTGCTCTACCATGGATTGGAAACCTTGCCCGTAACCATGGCTCCTCCTTACAGAGGGCTGCATTTGGTAGAGAACGATTTTATTTATGATAAAATGGGTAACAAATGGTACAATTACCAATTTGATAAACCCGAGGCTATGTCAAGAGTCTTTGGACCTCTGACCAGATATAAATTCTATCATGCCGAAAGCAATCAGCAATTAGAATTTGACAACCCCAATATTCCTGCTTGGGAATATGTTTGCCAAAAATATTATGAGTGCCAACAAGCTTACAATTTTGATTTTATGCGTGGCGATATGGCCCACGTGCAACCAAGGTCCAATGGCGTTCCTGAGCAAATTGATGCCTTTTATGACCCCTTGAAAGCAATCAAAAATTATGTGGTGAAACAAGGCGTAAAGCACTTCGGTTTTTTTGCAGAAACCTTCATAGCACCGCCCGACACTATGGGATATGGTAACGAAATAGATCACCTAGAAGCCATAGAAGCCGATAGTACGCTTGGGGATTTACAAGCTACACCCGTTGGTTCTGAGGTATTTATGACTATATTGGAAGAATACATAAACATAGCCGAGACCAGAGAATTTGCACCGAATTTTACGATGATTACGGCCGATAAAGACGATCCTCGTTTTGATGGGTTTTATAAAAAAGGCAATCATTTGAGATATTTTGTGGGTATTTTCTTACCTGTTTTGCCTTCGTATATGTCTTTGGGCTTTGAATGCCGTAATCCACATCTAGAACGTGGGCCAAACGAGGAGTACAGTAAACTCTACGTTTTTCAAATAAATGACGACGCCGAGACAGATAAAGTGACCCACGGGCCTTTTGTTTGGGGTAAAAACTATGGACTTTTTGCTGAAATAGAAAAAATGAAGCTTCTATTCGAAACCATACAAAAAGAAACGCAATTCACCGATTTTGAATGGATTTCTAAACCTTCAAAAACCAATTTTGTGGCGGAGTGGAGCATTGGGAATTATTTGTTTGTGGTGAATTTTCATGCTAATGAAAAACTTTCCCTCTCTGAGAAAGAAAATTATGAAATCGTATATACTTCGATTTCATTGGAAAAAAATCATGAATGCCGTATTTACAAATCTAAAGTTTAGAAACATACATTAACCCCTCCAAAAGTCTATCCAAATCACGGAGAGAAGTGTAAACATGGGGTGTAACTCTGGCTCCGTTTATTTTTTCCCATTTGGTGGGCGAAGTGTGTACTTTGAATTTCTCAAAAAGTTTGGATTCTATTACGCCCGCCTCCATGCCTTCCATGCCCACGTTGGCTATGGCACAGGAGTATTGGGCATCTAGTGGCGTAAACATTTTCACTCTCGGAATTTTTACGGCTTCTTTGGTCCAATATTCTTTTAGGTAGCGAATGCGGTCTTCCTTACGTTTGTTTCCGATGGTGTGTTGAAAGTTCAGGGCGGTGCCGATTCCCTGCTCAATCATGAAAGAACGCGTGCCCAAATTTTCATATTTTCTGACGTTTTCGCTAAATGGGTCTCCGTTTGGAATGAGCGGAAAAACGTTTTTTATTTCCTGTTTCTTGATCCAAAGCATCCCAGAACCTATCGGAGCAGAAAGCCATTTGTGAAGGCTAGTGCCGTAAAAATCGCAGTTGAGGTCAGGAATTTTGAAATCTAATAAGGCAAAAGAGTGTGCTCCATCCACCAACACTTTTATGCCTTTCTTTTTGGCATCATCGGCAATTTTCCTGACAGGTAAAATCTGGCCATTCCAGTTTACCACATGCGTAAGATGTACGACTTTGGTTCTTGAAGTGAATTTTTCTGTATATTTTTTTATAATTAATTCATTATCAGCCAAAGGCAAGTCAATGTCAACATAAACCAACTCTATGCCGTCTCTTACTTCTCTTTGTCTCCATGCATGCAGCATATTGGGGTAGTCATACTTTGAAAGCACCACTTGGTCTCCTTTTTGAAGTGGCAAACCCAAAATAACCGTGTCGATGGCTTCTGTTGCATTGCGATTGATGGCAATTTCTTCAGCCGAAACTCCAGCAAATTTTGCCAGATTTTCCCTTAATGGCTCTCTTCCCTGGTCCATTATTCGCCACATGTAGTAGGAAGGACCGTCGTTGGCGAGTTTGTTGTAATGCTCAACCGCATCTTGTACCACTTTAGGAGACGGACTTACTCCGCCATTGTTGAGGTTCACGATTTGTTGAGATGTCGTATAGGCCATCCTAATCTGAGCCCAAAAGTCCTCGTCATCCACACTTGGGTTGGCTGAACTAACATAATCACTTATTTCTTTCAAAAATCCTGCATCTGGAATCTTAAGAAATGGCAAAAAAGCAGAAGAAATAAGCTTCGATGAGAACGAACGTCTGTTTAGCATTGGTTTATTGATGGGTTTGGGAGAGTAAGTTTGTGAAAAAGTGGGAGATTTTAAAGAGAAAGCACGAGAAAATTTCCCTCTTTCAATTATGATCAAACTCAATCTCAAAATAATTCAATAGCATTTTAAAATTGTCTTGTGCTGTTAAGCAGGTATCCAACAAATATTCCTTTATGTTGTCCCATTCCTTTAAGCCACGGTAGTAAAAGAGTTTTAATTCCTCGTCAATGATAAAAGGTACGACATTATTTGCTAAACATTCTTTAAACATGACTAGCCTTCCTACTCGACCATTGCCATCTTGAAACGGGTGAATAAGCTCAAACTTCTGATGAAAATCGATAATATCAATAATGGATTTTTGCTTCAAACTGTTGTAGTTAGACAGCAGTTCTTTCATTTTGACAGAAACATCTTTGGGTAAACACGTTTCATTACCACCTACTTCGTTCGGCAGTTTTTTGTAATCGCCTACTTTAAACCAATCTTTTCGACTGTCCGAAGTTCCAGATTTCAGCATAAAATGTAGCTCCTTAATATAGCTTTCTGTCAATTTTAAGTCTGCATTGTCTATGATAGAATCTATACATCGGAAGTGGTTAGTCGTCTCTATGATGTCGTCTACATTTATTGATGCAGTAGAAACCCCAATGGTGTTAGTTTCAAAAATATACCTTGTTTGGTCTTGTGTAAGCTTACCTCCTTCAATTCGGTTTGAAGAATAAGTAAGGTCAATCTGAGTGCGGTGATAAATACCACCTTTCAGTTTCATGGCTTTTTGCTCTTTTAAGGTTTTAAGGAGCTTATTAAAATGAGAAATTTCAGTTTTAGATTTTAGTGGTAACACCGCATCTTCAGGAATATTCCAAGTTTTGCCTGTCAAGAAACAACCACTTATCTTCCCAGAAGCACAATTATACCTAACTGTCCTTTCTGGAATATTCCATTTCTTTGCAAACTCACCTACTGATATATAACTCATGCATATTTGCCCTTATCGGCAAGATTTTTTGAAAAAAGCTAGGTAAAAGTAAGAAAACTTGCCGATATCAGCAAGTCTTTTTGGTTTGGAAATCAACATCTCGCCTTAGAATCTAAAAAATGCAAGCCCACTGGACCTGTACTTTTACTTCAAAAAAACCTCAAAATATCAATTATATTTTTTCTCAATATCTTCCAAACTTAGTCCTTTGGTTTCGAACACTACGAATTTGGCGAAAAATAGACCTAAAAGTACGACAATCATGTAAATGAAGAATATGCCGCCGTTCTTTCCTAAGGAAGTAGCACGCATTAATGGAAACGAAATGGCCACCATCAAATCGAAAAACCAGTGATTAAAACTCCCCATGCTTGAAGCAAATCCTCTGATTTTTAATGGATAAACCTCGGATATCAATAACCATCCCAATGGCCCTAAACTAATGGCGAAGAAAATAATATAGGTATAAATTCCGCCTACCAACATCATTTGGCGTAAACCTGCCGGCAAGCTGCTCTCAAACAAAAATGCCAAGCCAACAGTACCCAAACAAACGGCTGTACCTATCAAACCTGTAAAAAGCAAGGGTTTACGGCCCCATTTGTCGAGAAACTGCATTCCTAAAATGGTGGCCAGCGAGTTTACAATTCCTACACCAACAGTGGCCAATGTAGCCTGTGAATCACTAAAAAGTGACTTAAAAATATCTGTTGAATAATAAATGATGGCATTGATACCCGAAAACTGTTGAATGGCAAATATCCCAATTCCGATGAAAAGCGGAATTCTCAATTTTGGCATGAATAACTCCATCCAGCTCGACTTATTTTGCTTTTCTTCTTCTAGCAATTTCAAGGTTTCATTGTATTCTGCTACGGCTTCATCAGGCGTTCTAAGCTGATTTAGGACTTTCAGGGCTTCTTCATTTCTTCCTTTTGTGAGTAACCATCTTGGGCTTTCGGGTACCAATAACATTCCCACAAACAATATAATGGCAGGGACAAATCCAGCCCAAAACATCATTCGCCAAGCATTTTCTGCCTCGCCAAAGATATAGCCCACTACATAAGAGAGTAAAATACCCAAAGTAATAGCTAACTGAAAGAAGGTCACCATTCTACCCCGTTTATCTTTCGGCGACAGCTCCGCCAAATATAATGGAACCGTGGCAGCCACTATACCAATGGCCAAGCCCAAAAGCAACCTACCTGCAATAAGCGAGTTGGTATCTGGAGCAATGGCAGCCAATATAGAACCCACAACAAAAACCAAGGAAGCAATAATGTTGATCTTTTTTCGACCCAATTTGTCGGTTAAAAATCCAGAAATAAAGGGTCCAAACATGGCCCCAAAAAGAACGGCTCCTACCACCATGCTTTCTTGTGAAGGCGTAAGTTGTAGTTGCTCTCGAAGCGAAGGAAGTGCAACATTGATAACTCCAGTATCGAATCCGAAGAGTAGGCCCCCAGTAGCTGCAACTGCAGCAATGAAATAAATGATCGTGTTTTTGTTCATAGGTTTTGGAATGTATTTTCCACAAAACTATGAAAATTTTTGGCATTAATTTAACTTTTTAAAGAACCATCAACACAAGTTTATTGCCCTCAAAATCTCCCTTTTATGTGGTGGGCCTTGGTGTTTTTCTATTTTATAGCCAGCTTGCTTAAGGTTTTTCTGTACCATTACCTTTGAACAATAAGTGGTCAAAATCCCATCTTGAACAAGCAATTTTCTTAGTTTTTTGAAAATTTCAGCAGTCCAAAGCTCTGGCTGGGCATCGGGAGCAAAAGCATCAAAATAAATCAAATGGAAAGTTTGATTAGCTTCATAATTTTCTACTTCAATTTCTTTTTTCTCAAAACTAAAATATTTTGAAAGCTGCTTGGGCCTCTCCCACTCACAAGTATGATAGATTTGCAAATCCTCATTCAGTCCTTGAAATAAACCTGACCGAATTGGATAAGGCTCTAATCCCACATAAGAAGTTGAAATTTGATGCTCATCGGCCATTTTCTGACTCAAAAAAGCATTCAGGCCAGTACCGAATCCGACTTCTAAAATTCTAATTGCATTGAATTTCTTGATTGCATCCAAATATCCAAGGTTTATATAAACCCACTCCGATTCTGTTTTCGCACCAAAAACCGAATGGTAATATTGTTTAAATTGCTCCGAATAAACAGTTTTGGAGCCATCTTCTGTAGTTCTGACAATCATTTCTGTTAAATTTGGAACAAATATAAGTTTTGAAACCCAATCGTGGTTTTCTTTGTTTTCATTTTTAAAATCAAACTATTTTGGAAATTACTCATAAGCAGATACCCTTTTCGCAAGCCTCTCATTTTCCTAAACTTTTCATAGATTACATAGACAGAAATCCTCAGTTGAGTGATTTTTATGATTCCTTTCCTGATCTTGAAGGTTTCAAAGAAGCAATTTCCAAACGTAAATTTAACTACAGAAAAGAGTTGGTCGATGCTTTGAAAAATCAATATCAAGGAATTGAAAATCAGCCGAATATCAATATTCTGCTCGACGAAAATACGTTTACTGTAACTACAGGACACCAACTCAACATTTTTACTGGGCCGCTATACGTGATTTACAAAATAGTAAGTACCATCAATTTGGCTAAAAAACTAAAAGAGGCTTATCCAAATTACAATTTTGTGCCTATATATTGGATGGCTACGGAGGACCATGATTTCGAAGAGATTTCTTACTTTAATCTTTTCGGACAAAAACACAAATGGGAAACAGAGCAAAAAGGCGGAGTAGGAAAAATGAATCCATCCGAATTATTGCAAATTATTGAAGGTTTGAGAGATAAACCTGAAGTCTTTTTGAGAGCTTATGGAGATAATAGTACCTTAGCGGGAGCCGTTAGACAGTATATGCACGAATTATTTGGTGCCGAAGGCTTGATTTGTATCGATGGTGACGATAGAATTTTGAAGAGTATCTTTGCTCCTATCATGAAAAAAGACATCACTGAGAACGCAGCTGAAAAGATTGTGGCCAAAACCTCCGCTCGTCTTGAAAACCTTGGATACAAAACTCAGATACATGCCCGCAACATTAATTTCTTCTATTTGGACGAAAACCTGCGTGATAGATTAGAAAAACAAGGCGAAAAATATACGGTTATAAACACAGATTTGAGTTTTTCTGAAGCTGAAATTCTAAAAATTTTAGAAAAAACTCCTGAAAAAATAAGCCCTAACGTAGTTTTAAGACCAATTTACCAAGAAACCATTTTGCCTAATCTTGCCTATCTTGGTGGGCCATCCGAAGTCTGTTATTGGTTACAATTGAAAGATATCTTTGAACATCATCAGGTACAATTTCCAATTCTTTTGCCAAGAAACCTTGGATTAGCCATAAACGAAGGCACAAAAAAAAGGATGGAAAAATTAGGTGTAGAAGCCGAAGAACTGTTTCAAGACGATGTGACTTTGAAAAGAAATTTTGTAGAGAAAAACTCCGTAAATTCACTTTCACTGGCTGTTGAAATTAACCAAATAGCTGCGGCTTTTGACCAAATTATAAAAAAAGCAGCCGAGGTAGATCCCACACTCAAACCTGCAATGGAATCTGAAAAAGTGAAGAATGCAACTTCCCTTGAGCATTTGGAGAAAAGAATTAAGAAAGCTGAAGAGAAAAAGTTCGAGACTTCATTGGCTCAATTGCAAGGATTAAAAGAGAAATTATTTCCTGGTGGCGGTCTTCAGGAACGTTCAGAAAACTTCCTGAATTTTTACCTAAATGACCCACAGTTTATTTCAAAAATTTCACAAACCTTTGACCCTCTGGATTTTAAATTCAACATTATTTTTGTTTGAAACAATGCCTTATTTCAAAATAAAGCATTTTAGTATTGAAAAATTACCGCAATTGCTTTGAATAGAAGATGTGTTTATTTTACATTTGTGCTTCTTTTATTCAATCATAGGTTATACAATATACACAAAGCGAGGGAAGATTCTTCTCTCGCTTTTTTATTGTTTATTTAGACCATTTTGCTATTTGAACCAAAAACGCTATTATTTGGTCGAATTGAATAATTACGCTTTCCTTTATTTGCTGCAATTTTGTACTCGAAAATTTATCAAAAGAAAAATATGTCTAAGAAAACTCTTTTTGACAAAGTTTGGGATGCTCACATGGTAAAACACATAGAGGATGGCCCAGATGTATTGTTTATCGACCGTCATTTTATCCATGAAGTTACTAGTCCCGTGGCGTTTTTAGGGCTGGAGTCTCGCGGAATAGGAGTGTTGTTTCCTGAAAGAACTTTTGCAACTGCTGACCACAACACGCCTACTATCAATCAGCACTTGCCTGTTAAAGATCCACTTTCGGCTAATCAACTTAAAGCTTTAGAAACCAATTCTGGTAAATATGGAATTTCACATTGGGGTTTAGGAAATCCAAAAAACGGCATTGTACACGTAGTAGGACCAGAAAATGGTATTACACAACCGGGCATGACTATCGTTTGTGGTGACTCACATACTTCTACGCACGGTGCATTTGGTGCCATTGCGTTTGGAATTGGTACTTCTGAGGTGGAAATGGTGTTAGCATCGCAATGTATTATGCAACCCAAGCCTAAGAGAATGAGAATTAACGTCAATGGTAAACTTGGAAAAGCAGTAACCCCTAAAGACGTAACACTTTATATTATTTCTCAAATTTCTGCTTCTGGAGCCACAGGATACTTTGCTGAATACGCTGGAGATGTTTTTGAAAACATGACCATGGAGGGACGTATGACGGTTTGTAATATGTCGATCGAAATGGGTGCTCGTGGTGGCATGATTGCACCAGACGAAACTACTTTTGCATTCCTTGAAGGCCGTGAACAAAGCCCTAAAGGCGACGAATGGACAAAGCAAGTAGCTTACTGGAAAACCCTGAAAACAGACGAAGGTGCTGAGTTTGATCTAGAGCTAACTTACGATGCCGCAGATATAGAGCCTCAAATTACTTATGGTACTAATCCTGGTTTGGGAACAGGAATTTCAAGAAATATTCCGAAAGCAAGTGACGTAAAAGATGGCGAAGCCAGCTATAAAAAATCATTGGCTTATATGGGATTTGCCGAAGGAGAAAGCATGATAGGCAAAGAAGTTGACTACGTATTTTTAGGAAGCTGTACAAATGGTCGTATAGAAGACTTCAGAGCATTTGCTTCGATTGTAAAAGGACGTAAAAAAGCGGATAATATCACAGCTTGGTTAGTCCCTGGCTCACATATTGTAGAAGCTCAAATCAAAGAAGAAGGAATTTTGGATATTCTGACTGAAGCTGGTTTTGCTCTTCGTCAACCAGGATGTTCAGCATGTTTGGCTATGAATGACGATAAAGTTCCAGCAGGAAAACTTGCAGTTTCTACTTCAAATAGAAACTTTGAAGGTCGTCAAGGACCAAACTCAAAAACCCTTTTGGCTTCTCCATTAGTAGCAGCCGCAGCAGCAGTGACTGGCAAAGTGACTGATCCAAGGGTATTTTTGTAATTAATAGTAAAAGAAATTTGCCGGTCAATCGGTTAAATAAATAATAATATGGCATACGATAGTTTTAATATCTTAACATCTAGTTGTGTTCCACTTCCATTAGAAAACGTGGATACAGACCAGATCATTCCTGCTCGCTTTTTGAAAGCGACCAAAAGAGAAGGCTTTGGGGATAACCTTTTTAGAGATTGGAGATATAATGGAGATGACACTCCAAAGGCCGATTTCGTTTTGAATAACCCAACTTATTCAGGAAAAATTCTTGTAGCTGGTCGCAACTTCGGCTCGGGTTCAAGTCGTGAGCATGCTGCTTGGGCTATTTATGATTATGGCTTCCGTTGTGTGATTTCAAGCTTCTTTGCTGATATTTTTAAAGGGAATTCACTAAACATTGGCATCTTACCAGTAACGGTTAGTCCTGAATTTCTTGACAAAATATTTAGATCCATCGAAAGCGACCCAAAAACAGAAGTAATAGTTGATTTACCAAATCAAAAAGTAACGATTGCGGCCACGGGTGAATCAGAATCATTCGACATCAACGGTTACAAAAAGCATAACATGACCAACGGTTTCGATGATATAGATTACCTACAATCAATGAAGGCAGAAATCGCTGAATTTGAAAAAACTCGTATTTGATAAAACCCAATTTTTGAATTTATTCAAAAGAGTACAATAAAATAATCCATGCTGTTGGTATAATAGCCAACAGCATAATTTTTACGTAATGAGACATATCGAAATAATGGACACCACACTCCGCGATGGTGAGCAAACCAGTGGAGTATCGTTTTCTGTTTCTGAAAAACTTACCATAGCCCAACTTTTGCTACAAGAAGTAAAAGTAGACAGGATAGAAGTGGCTTCTGCCAGAGTCTCAGACGGTGAACTTCAAGCAGTAAAGCTCATAACCAGTTGGGCCGCAGAAAATGGTTTTCTTGAAAAAGTAGAAGTCCTGACATTTGTAGATGGTCGTGCTTCAATAGACTGGATGTTGAATTCTGGTGCTAAAGTGATGAATCTCCTTACCAAAGGCTCTATGAATCACCTCACGCATCAGCTCCAAAAAACACCTGAACAGCATTTTAAAGAGATCGAAGAAGTAATAACCTTGGCAATAGAAAACGATATTACTGTAAATGTATATCTCGAAGACTGGAGCAACGGTATGAGAAATTCACCAGATTATGTTTTTCTGTTTTTGGCATTTCTGACCAAACAACCTGTAAAACGTATACTTTTTCCGGATACTTTGGGTGTTTTAACTCCTTCTGAAACATACACTTACTTGAAGTCAATAATCAATGAATATCCAAATACACATTTTGATTTTCATGCCCATAATGACTATGACCTTTCTACTGCCAATGTAATGGAAGCCCTTCGTGCAGGTGTTCATGGATTACATCTTACGGTAAACGGCATGGGAGAGAGAACAGGCAATGCGGCTCTTTCAAGTGCGGTAGCTGTTATTAACGATTTTATGCCAGAGTTTAAGACATCTGTGGTGGAGAAATCATTATATTCCATAAGCAAAATTGTTGAATCGTTTTCAGGTCTAAGAATTCCAGCCAATAAGCCGATAGTAGGAGAAAATGTATTTACACAAACTGCTGGAATTCATGCCGATGGCGACAAGAAGAACAATCTTTATGTGAGTACTTTGAGTCCTGAGCGGTTCGGTAGAAAAACTAAATATGCCCTTGGAAAGACTTCTGGTAAAGCAAATATTGAAAAGAACCTTCAAGAATTGGGTATAAAACTTAATGATGCAGACCTCAAAAAAGTAACCCAAAGGATCATTGAACTTGGTGATAGAAAGGAGAACGTAACCAAGGAGGACCTACCCTACATCATTTCTGATGTATTAGACACAAGTGCAGTTAATGAGAATGTAAAAATCCTTAATTACGTACTTACACATTCTAAAAACCTTCAGCCTTCTTCTACTTTACAAGTACAAATTGGCGATGAAATTTTCCAAGAAAATGCTCAAGGAGACGGTCAATACGATGCTTTTATGAATGCCTTGAAGAAAATCTATATCAAAAAAGGCAAAGAGTTACCCTTGCTGACAGATTATTCTGTAAGGATACCACCCGGTGGAAAAACTGACGCTTTGTGCGAAACCATAATTACTTGGAGCATCAACGGAAAAGACGTAAAAACAAGAGGGCTTGACTCCGACCAAACGGTGTCAGCAATTGAAGCGACTAGGAAGATGCTGAATATTATATAAGTTGAGGTCACAAAGTTTCACGGAGTATGACACAGCGTTACACAGAAATTAATGAACTTTCTGGGCAAATATTGAAACATGCTTTTGACATTCATACAGCACTTGGGCCTGGGCTTTTAGAAAGTGCATACAAAGAATGTTTAGCATATAGACTTAATAAAGATGGTTTATTTGTTGAAAAGGAAAAACCAATGCCTTAGATTTTTGAAGAAATCAAACTTGATCAAGGTTACAGGTTAGATTTGCTCTTAAACAATAAAATTGTAGTTGAACTTAAAACTGTGGACTGCTTCACTGATGTACATATTGCACAAACTCTTACTTACATGAGATTAGGCGGATTCGATTTGGGATTATTAATAAATTTTAAGGTAAAAAGCCTCAAAGATGGCATAAAAAGGTTAATTCTATAAAAATAAAAACTCTGAGGTACTCTGGGTAAAACTTAGTGTACCCCTGTGATACAAAACAAAGCAAGATGAAAAAACACATTTTAGTAGTGCCAGGAGATGGCATCGGACAAGAAGTTACCGTAGTTGGTAAAAAAGCATTAGAAAAAATCGCTGCCAAATTTGGCCATGATTTCACTTATGATGAGGCTCTTATGGGCCATGTAGCTATCGAAGCTACTGGAGATCCATTACCAGCAGAGTCCTTAGAAAAGATGCGTGCATCTGATGCCATTTTATTTGGTGCGGTTGGCCATGCCAAATATGACAATGATCCTCATGCAAAGGTTCGTCCTGAGCAAGGACTTTTAAAAATGCGTAAAGAATTAGGCTTATTCGCTAATTTACGCCCAATCAAATTATTTGATGAACTTTTAGGTGCCTCAAGTATTAAACCCGAAATTTTGAAAGGAGCAGATATTCTTTTCTTTAGAGAGCTTACAGGAGATGTTTACTTTGGAGAAAGAGGAAGACTAAACGAAGGTACTACCGCCTACGACACCATGATTTATAGCAAATATGAGGTGGAAAGAATCGCTCGTAAGGCCTTTGATGCTGCCATGACACGTGGTAAAAAACTAATGTCGGTTGACAAAGCAAACGTATTAGAGTCTAGTCGACTTTGGAGAGAAACCGTACTTGAAGTGGCCCAAGATTATCCTGAAGTTGAGCTAGAGCACCAATTTATTGATGCTGCCGCGATGCTTTTAATCAAAGATCCAAAACGCTTTGATGTAGTGGTGACAGGAAATATCTTCGGTGATATATTGACCGATGAGGCCTCTCAAATAGCTGGCTCTATGGGAATGCTTGCCTCAGCTTCTGTTGGTGAAAGCACGGGCGTTTATGAGCCTATTCATGGCTCTGGCCATGACATCGCAGGTAAAGGAGTTGCCAATCCAATGGCCTCTGTTCTATCCGCAGCCTTGTTGTTAGACATTTCCTTTGGCCTAAAGGCAGAATCAGAAGCCCTTATTAATGCCATTGATGGTGTTTTGAAAGCTGGATGGAGAACACGTGATATCGCGGATAAAACCACCCCTGCCGATAAAATATTAGGTACGGATGCAATTGGAAAAGAAATATTAGACAGAATTTAATATTCTTTCTGAAACACCAAAAAGCCACTTCAAATTACTTTGAGGTGGCTTTTTGAATATAAGGCCAAACTAAAAATCAAATTGAGGTTTGATAAAAATTACAATCGGCATTTAAAATACATTCGTCACATTTGGGATTTGTAGGACGACAAATCTCACGCCCTAGAAATGAAATTGGCATTCCAACCGCCCACATATCCTCTTTGAGTTGAGTCATTATTTGTTTCTCAATTTTGATTCCATCCTTTAATTCAGTTGCTAAACCCAATCTCGGTGCAACTCTAATCACATGTAAATCCACAATTACCCCTTCCGATTTGCCACCAGATTCACGTAATATAACATTCGCAGACTTGCGTCCAATACCCTTAAGAGCAACCAACTCAGCCAACGTCTTGGGGATATTATCATCGTCCTTTATAATTTGTGCTATTTCCAAAAGCCATGAAGCCTTGGTATGGAACTTTCTTATCTTAGAAATAAATGGAATAAGGGAGTCCATATCCGCTTTTGAAAGACTCTCCATATCAGGAAAAGCCTCAAATAAAGCAAGAGAAATCTTGTTGATATTAGCATCGGAATCCTGAGCGGACAATACCACCATTACCAACAGTTGATAGAGATTCTGGTATTCTAAAGGGTGCCTTTTGTTGCGATATAAAGCTAACAAAGGCTTAAGAATCTTATTCCAATCTTTCATTATAAATAAATTTTCGTTTTTAAAGTTCGAAAATTAAGCTTTTCAAAATTACTTTTCAAAATTTGCTAAGAAACTAATCCAATTATGAACTAATATTTCCAATAATATCCGCTTTGATTATCCTTTCTTAAACCAAAATTGACTTTCATTTTATTGAACTTGTAGCTCGGATATTTTTCCCGAACAAGTTGTTCAAAATCAATAAACTTCTCTAAAGACAGCATATAATTTTTGGGTTCTTTCTCCAAATCGACTAGAAAGACACTTGCCCAATCGATAATTTCGGGATTCTGTATTGCCATTATTTCTGAAGCCAAAGAATCAAAAGCCCTATCAAAATGCTCAAAAGTTGGCTCATTCAATGTTTTTAATATAGCAACTTCACGCTCCCAATTTCCCAAGATTGTGTTTAATTGCTGAGATTCAAAAGAATTAATGACTTCAAATTTTCCTTTTTCTAAATCAACTTTTACCTCCAAATCTGCTTTATCCTTCATATAGATATAGAAACTCTTTTTTTTGTCAAAAGATACTTGATGGATACCTTTAAGCGAAGATTCTAGAACCAGAACTTTCCCATTATGGGCTTCGAATTTTCCTGAATCCAGAACTACACCATCTTTAATTAATTTTGAATATAGATTTAAGGATGTTTCATTTTCTAAAACAAGTCTAATTTCGCTTGCGAAAGCGTAGTTAGCTATAAGAAAGAAGCAGAGTAAACACCTTATGATGGAAAATTCGGAGATCATCTAATTTTTAAATTCTTTGATAAATAAAGAAAGTAAATATCGTGAATAAAAATTGCGTGTCGAAAATATAATTCTAATAAAGCCATTTTAAACCGAGATGAAGAATTATAATGAGGTGGCTTATAAATTATTGCGTTTAAGTCCATCAAAGACAAAAATGCCAATTTGCCATTGCTTTAGCATTTACGTAGCCGAAGTAACAGGAGATAAAACTTAATTGGAATCATTCATTCTTTTAATAGAGCCTAATATTATGGGAAAGGTCAATCAACTCCATTTTCCGAAATTATCTGTTGCTTTATCATATATTCTAACTCTGTTCCGTATAGTGAAAATATCATAAATTTAAAATTATTCGGCACAGTACAACCAATTGTAATTCCGTATTAATCCAAATTGCCAAAAGAGAATTAAGGCGAAAAATAAATGAGCCTAAATTTAATCCTGAAATATAAAAAAACAAAAAACCCTGAAGAATCCTCAGGGTTTTTGTGTTTACTTTTTAACCAATATTCTATTCCATTATCTTGTCTAATGCTGGTTTATTTGATTCACTGCCAGCATACCCCAAGTTTTGATTTATTTGGCCCAAGCTATTTGCCAAAATTGCCGCTCTAGGAATCGGCCATAATACATGGTATGGACTTATTGTGTAGCTATCTCCTCTAATGTTTTTTACTTTGTTATAAAAGTTGTTTTTCTCTACAACTCTGTCAAAAAAGAAATTAGCGGTTGAAAAGTTTTGCAAAGAATAAGTTTTGCCATTATAACTTTTACCTGACTTAGCCATTTGATAGGCTATACGGGTTAATTCTGTTTTACGAGGTTCTTCATAATACAACTCTCTTCCCCTCTCATCGAGTATGGTACCGATGTCTATTATTTTATTCTCAGAATATGGGCTACAGTTTGCCCTAGTTCTTACAGCGTTAAGGTCAGCAATGGCCAAGGCATTATTTCCTTTAAACCAATGAGCCTCTGCTCTTAAAAGATAGGTCTCTGCTAAGCGATATACGTACCAGTCTGAATTTCCACCTTGAAACGGTATTCTGATCTGGTCTTCTACATATAGTTTGTAATGAGGCCAGTTAAACCAATTCCTAATTGTATCCCCATTACTTATCAATAATTTGCCAGTTGCATCTTTTAGCTGTAGAGATTTTCCATAAAAAGGAGATACCCCTTTGATAGCCGTATTATTATAAACCAAATCTTCCATCCTCATCCAATTACCGGATTTAGTATCATGACGAAAATCTTTTTCATCATCCCAAACCCCATATTGAGAATAATTAGTGGCTCTACACCTTCCTATACCACGGCCGAATCTTGTACTTAAATCAAATTCCACTTGACCAGGTACCAACCCCGACCTTCCATCAGGAGTTAGGATTGCACTATTTGAAAAGAATGGTACGGCCTGACGCATTGAGGTAGTTCCAGTAGTAGAAGCACTTGTTAAACCAAAACGATCTGTCACCGAAAACAAAACTTCGGTATTCGCCGAAGAGAATTTATTAGCAGGACGATGCAAATCCCATGTAACATTTTTTGTAGAATTACTGGCATCAACTCCAAACCTTCCTGTTACTAATTTATAAGTGCCACTGTTTATTACCTGGTCTGCAATAGCTATGGCTTCATCATAAAGTCCTAAAGACAAGTTGACTTTTGTTAGCAAATGGCCAATTGAAGCTTTATTTACATCTCCTTTGTCACCAGCAAATGGCACATTTTTAAAAGCAAAATCAAGGTCTCCTTTAATTTTAGCTAATATTGCCTCTCTCTTTACAGTTTGAAAATCGAGTTTAGGACTTGTAATTTCTTTAAAAGAAGTTGGCACATCCCCAAATTGATTAACCAATCTATAATAGTGATAAGAACGATAGAAGTATGCCTTTCCAAGTAATTGATTTTTAACCTCGTCTTTCATGGAAGCAACCGTCGGAATTTTATCAATTATAGTATTCGCTAATCGAATACCCAACCAATGTCTTTCCCAGTACCACCCAATTCTGTTAAAATCTGCACTATTAAGATTGGCATCTGGTGTAATCAACACGTTCAAATCAACCGCAGGTCCAAATTTATCGGTGGTTCCTTCCACTGCCATTTCTGAAAACAGCAACTCTGTAATGATTGGTGAACCGTCTCCATACCATTCCTCTTTTAAATTAGCTGAACAGGCAGCCAAGGCTGATTTAAAACCAGCTTCATCTATAAAAGTGTTTTCTGGTGTAAATAAAGATAGCGGCTGAGGAGTAAGCCAACTGTCTTTACAACTTGTGCTTACTGCCAGAATTAAAGCAGCTGCTAAGGTTATTTTTTTATTTTTAAATATATTTTTCATAAAAAATCAATTTAGAATGTGATGTTTAGACCAAGTGTTGAAGTACGTGGCATTAAATTTTGATAAAATGCGTTATTAGTTTCGGTATTTGCTCTTGATTCAGGATCGAAATAATCCCATGGCGTAAATACTGCTAAGTTGGATACATTCACATAGAATTTCATACTTTCAAATTTGACCTTATTGGCGATAGCCTTAGGGAGTGTGTATGCCAAACTAATATTATTTAATCTAACAAAGGAAGACTTTCTCCAAACCGTATACGCAACAGCTCCCCCTGCCGCTGACATCATCTTTGCATAGTCATTTATTGGGTTTTCAGGAGTCCAGTAGGGCCTATTATAAAACTGAGAGCGGTCGTAGAACAAATCCACGTTTTTAGCCTCATTGTAGGCTGTATATTGGCCAATACGGCCATATAAAGAGAATGAAAAATCGAAATTTTTGTATAAATTAAATTCATTTCTTAGGTTAAATGAAAACAAAGGATTTTGATGACCCAAAAATTGTCTATCATCTATGGTATACTTACCATCTTTATTTAAATCTTCAAGTTTGAAGTCGCCAGGAGTAAAACCATAGGTTTTAGCTAAATCTCTCTCAGATTCCTGCCAAACACCCAAAACTTTGTAGTCCCATATTTGATTAATTGGTTTACCAATAAACCATCCGTTTGCTCTATCGTCTTGATCTACCATAGTGACATTTCCACTTGCATCTTTAACTGGCACAGCACCGTACAGTTTCAAGATTTTGTTATTGTTGGTCCAGAAACTAACATTCGAACGCCATACAAAATTTTTCTTTTTGTAGTTTTCAGTATTTATCGCTACTTCGAGTCCGTTGTTTCCAACAGAGCCTAAATTTGAAATTACACTAGCAAATCCTGTAACATTAGGGAGTGAACGGAACAATAACAAATCATTTGTTTCTCTTATGTAGTAATCCACCGAGCCAGATATCTTGCTATTTAAAATTCCAAAATCTAAACCAAAATTGTACGAACTATTTTTCTCCCATTTCAAGTTGGGGTTGGGCATATTTGTAGTTCTTACAGTTCCAGTATTATAAGTTGCCCCACCTGGTGTAGTGTAGCTATAAACTCCTGTGGAAAGGGCAGAAAGAGATGCAAACCTATTGGCAGAGCCATCGCCATTTAATATCTCGCGGTTTCCATTTACCCCATAAGAAATTCGAAGTTTTCCATAATCTAAGTATTTTTGAAGCCCTTTAAAGAATTTCTCGTCAGTAAATTGCCATCCAACGGCCAATGAGGGGAACATTGCTCGTTGATTGGAAGCTCCAAAGCCCGAGTATCCATCTCTACGCATTGTAGCTGTTAGAAAATACTTTGAACTGAAATTGTAATTAATTCTTCCCATTAAAGCGTCTCCTGTATAATAAGTATCGTTGCTTGTTATAGATGGAAACAAAGTTGCTGCACCCACATTATGGTAAAGTAAGTTATCACTTGGTGAATAATTCTCAGCATTGATTACATTTTGCCAAATTTGGGCTTTTTCAGCATTCACCAAAAATGTAGCATCAAAATTGTGTTTTCCAAATGATTTATTCCATCTTAAAATATTATCAAGTTGCCATTGAAACGAGGTGCTATTTTCTCTCCTTGATATACCACGGCGATTAGTTATTCCTGGCTTATTTGCCGAAACATGATCTAAATAATTCAGAAACTCGAACCTTGGAGTGTAATTAATCTGGTATGAAAAACCATAACCTAAATCTCCTTTTATAAAAATAGAACTAAATAGGTTATTAACTCTTCTATCTCTCGAATTAAAAACTTGGTCAAGAAATGGATTGGTGTTATTACCAACGTCATCATTGGTACTTTGACGTAATGTAACACCATCATCTTGATATAACTGACCAAAAGGTGTGGTACGAATAGCATTGCCCAAATCAATAGGAATACTACTTTCGTCACGATTTGCAAATTGTAGGTTTAGGCCTACAGAAAGAAATTTGGTAATTTTATTCTCTAAGTTTACCCTTGCCCTGAAGGTTTTAAATACATCTCCAACCGAAAGTCCCTCGTTAGTCAAATAACCCAAAGACATATAATAATTTGTACTTGGCGTACTGCCTGAGATACCAACGGTATGATCTTGTTGTATCGCATTGTCATTTACCAAAATATCCTCCCAGTCAGTTACTCTACCCGCTTTGTAGTTAGCTATTTCGACAGGGAGAAGCTTTATTCTATTAAGCCAAACATCCACTGGATCCCCTTTGTCACTTCCTAACCATTGTGTCAAATTTACATCTGAAGGAAGGTTACGAGGGTCATAAAAAGTATGTTTTTTAGCAGGATCATGCCCATTCATGCTCCAAAGTACATCTCCACGCCATTTCAAAAAATCATCTGCATTTAAAATATGGTTGAATTTTCCAACCTTATTCATAGCAAAATTTGAATTAAGCGTGATTTGAGGTTTCCCTGATTTTCCTTTTTTGGTGGTTACCAAAATTACTCCATTTGCAGATCTTGCACCAAACACCGCGGCAGAACTTGCATCTTTTAGAACGTCCACCGTTTCGATATCATTGGGATTGATGTCGTTTAAAGAACCCGGATATATAACTCCATCTACCACTATCAAAGGCGAAGTAGAAGCTGTTAATGAAGCACGGCCTCTAATTAGAAAACTTCCACCACCTCTTGGAGATGCATTATTTGATACATCTAAACCAGGAGTGTTACCACGTAACATATCTTGTACTGTCCGTGGGTTTTCGTTTTCCATTTTAGTGGCTTTTATTTGACCTACGGCACCCGTTAAATCACTTTTTTTCATAGTACCATAGCCCACAACCACTACTTCATTGAGATTCTGACTGTCTTCAACTAAGCTAATATTGATTTGGTTTCTGGTTCCGATTATCTCTTCTTTGTTAATATAGCCGATAGATGAGAAAACCAAAACTGCATTTTTTGAGGATATATTTATGGAATAATTTCCACTCCCATCAGTAACTGTACCTTGTGAGGTACCTTTTACTTTCACACTAACTCCTGGCAAGCCGTCGCCCGATGGGTCTGACACTTTACCTGTCAATTGCCCGGTTTGAGCCGTTACTATCTGCATGCACAGAAACAATGCAGATAACAAAAGATAAATTTTCTTCATAATTTAAGAATTGATTAGAAATTGATAAAAATTATAATTTTTGAATAGAATACATTTTTAGAGATTTTAAAAAATAAATTCGACAACTACTTAATTTTAAACTGATTAGTTCCATACGGTACCCTTTGTGGCCGCCCCAACATAGCATTTGCTTTTTCGCTATTGGTAAATCTTTCAGTCTTTGGATCCCATTTCAATTTACCTGGCAGTTTCATTGCGATATGACTAATCAAACAAATTGAGCAAATACGATGAGCAATTTCAACTGGAGATAATACCGGAGTCTTGTTTTGAATTCCTTCAAGCCAGTTTAAATGGTGTTCTTCGCTTACCTGGAGTTTTATTTCATTATCTTTTATTACTGAATTCAATATTTTTGGGTCGCTTGCATCCAAAGCCTTAGAGCTTTTAGCTGCTGCAACTGGGTCAGATGCCGATGCAACATAATTACCTCTAGAAACAAAAATCCAACCCTCTGAGCCTTCAAAACGAATTCCATTTGGATAGCCACCACTTGTATACATCGAGACGCCGTTTGCATATTCAGCCTTTACCATAAAATCGCCATGGACATTCCATAAGCCAGATTTTGGAAACTCGGCTATGGCTTCAACAGAAATAGGACCCGTATATTCGGTATTCATTCCCCATGATGCTATATCATAATGATGTTGTCCCCATCCGGTAATCATACCAGATCCAAACTGCTCAAGTCTTAACCATCCTGGACGACCATATCCTACTTGCGGATGAACCCCTATTTCAGTGTAAGGCACATAAGGAGTAGAGCCTAGCCAAGCATCATAGTTCAAATTTTTAGGAATAGGCATTTCAGGTGCAGATGGCCCAGATGGGTCACCTGGCAATCCTACTTTTATGGTGTGTAGCTTTCCTATTCTACCGTTTCGGACTAACTCAGCCCCTATTCTAAATTGAGATGTAGAACGTTGTTGAGTTCCTACTTGAAAAACAACTCCTTTTTTCTTAACTATTTGACAAAGCTGTCTACCTTCCGTTATGGTTAAAGAAGTAGGTTTTTGAAGATATATATGCTTGCCTGCTAATGCCGCTTCCATTGCAGGCTGAGCATGCCAATGGTCTGGAGTACTTATCATTACAGCATCTATATCTTTGTTTAGGAGCATTTCACGGTAATCGTCATACATCTTGGTATCCATGTATTTGTTATTCCCTGTCTTTTGCCCATAATATCCATCAATGAGCCTTTTGGCATCTTCCAACCTATTTCTATCTACATCACAAGCTGCTATGATTCTTGCTGCATCGTGCTTAAATGTTTCTGCCAAGTCATGTTCACGAGCTATTCTGCCACATCCAATTTGACCTATGTTTATCTTATTGGAAGGAGCATTTTTCCCAAATACTGAAGAGGGTACAATGGTTGGCAAACCAATAGTCGCTACAACTCCAGTCAGAGTTTGTTCAATAAATTTTCTACGTTTCATATTTTATTTTATTTAACCGTGAATGTTTTACTAGCTCTACCAAATTTATTGAAAGCCCTAACTTTTATTAGGCCATTAACTTTTATCGGCTTTGTATATTCTTTAGAATTTATGCCCGGTTCAGAACCATCCTCCGTGTAGCGTACAGTCAAGCCTGGAAAAGCTAGATTTGCTTTCAGTAAACCATCTTCTATTACCGCTCCGGGTGGAGCTATACGATAATTATACCCACCAAATAAAAAGTCTAAACGTGGAAATTCTCTCTGGCCTATTTGATTGGAAATATCTGCCCAACCCGCCCATATTGCTTTTACGCGTTTAGCTATATTACTTTCACTTTCCCAAGCCGGAGCAATAGACCAAGATTTTTCTGCAAAAGCAAATAATTTAGGAGCCAGGTAATATTCAAGCATTTTCGACCCTTTAATAGTTTCAGACCACAACTGGGCTTGCATGCCCACAATGTTTTTTTGTGCGTCAATCTTCAGGTGATTTCTTACCAAATTGGCATCAATTTTTTGAGATTTACGTCCGAAAATTTCATCTTTTTCTGTCAGACGGCTGTATTTATCAAAATTTATGGATTTAAAAACATCATATGGGGTCATTACATAAGGGTCTATTGCGTCTTGATAGCCCGCCCATACTAATCCGGGTTCAGTAGGGTCAGAATTATAAGAAAGATCGAAATATAGATTGGTTGCGTTGCACAATACCACCTTGTAACCAGCATTGGCAATTCGATAACCAAGGTCAATGTTTTTTCCAGTATTGTCCCAAACCAATGGCAATACCTTTTTATCTTTAAATTTTGGATTGACCTGAATATTATTTTGACTGTCTTTATTCAATACGATTTCTTCCCAACCAGCTACTTCCAGATCGTATTTTTCAAAAATTGCCAACGCTTTTTCAAGGAAATATCCTTGCAGTTGACGGGCATCTTTAATTTCAGGCAGCGTTTTCATCAATTCCATACAAAGAGGTGATTTAGCCCAAGCTCCGTTGGGTACTTCGTCTCCTCCGGTATTGAAAGTCGTTAATTTCAAACCAGCCTCCTGATACATAGCTACAATATCTTTCACGATTGTATCGTAGAAGTGATACACAGATGGTAGTGCTACGCATACAATATTGTCTTTGTACATCTGTGCTGATAAGTAAACCGATTTGTCGTTCGGGTCAATCAATCGAAATTCCTTAGCTTTCTCTTTTTCGCCCTTGGCCATATAATAATCGTATCGTGCTTCCATGGCCTTAATAGCAGCACGGGCATGACCTGGCATTGAAATTTCAGGAATAACTTGGATATGCCTTTGGTCAGCATATTTAATTATTTCTTTAAATTCTTCTCTTGTGTAGTAACCCTTTCCGTAGTTATTTTCAGTATCAGGATGAGGTCCAGAACCATATGATGGAGTAAGCCAGTTTTTTGAATCAATGGTATGTCCACGTTTACTTCCTATCTGTGTTAATTCAGGCAGACCATTTATTTCTAAACGCCAACCTTCGTCTTCAGAAAGATGGAGATTGAGTTTATTAATCTTGTACATAGCCAAAAGATCAATAAGTCTTAATACGTCTTCTTTTTTGCTAAAATTTCGAGAAACATCTAGCAGAAAACTCCGAAAACTAAATCTGGGTGCATCTAAAATCTCTACACTTTCGATAGTAATTTTTTCCTCATATTTTGCTGGTATAAGAGCTGATAGGCTTTGAATTCCATAGAAAACGCCTGCCGCATCATTTCCAGTAATATTTATCCCTTTCGATTCATGCACAGCAAGTGAGTAGGCCTCGTTTGAAATTTCATTGACTATTAATGGTGCTGTTTTGAGGCTAATAGAGTTTGCATCTGTTCCAACTCCTTCTTTCATCTTCAATTTCACTCCTAAATATTTATCCATCAAAGTCACCAAATAAGAAGCCTCATTTTTAAGTGAATTGCTATAATAAATGGTTGAAGTTTTTTCTAGTATTACAGACCCTTTTCCTGATTTTATAGAATAAGGACTCGGTATGATTTTGCCAATATGGTCAGTAGGAAGATCAGGAATATTTTGATTTATCAGGTATTGATTAGACGCAGTAGGTATTGTGGCAACAAATGCAGAGTCGGAGAAGATATCTGAATAATCTGTTATGGAAGCAATATTTAAATCTTTGGCGATAATTTTTGAATCATCATAAACAATGTAAGCACCTTGAGGGGCATATTTTTCATTAAATAGAATACCTGCGGCTTCGTATTCAAAAATAAGAGAGTCGCCTTGACGAAGGGTAAAACTACTATCAGGTACATAGCGGTATAAATCGCCATTGAGATGTTCAATTTTCCCTTGAGTCAATTCACCTGATTGCATCGGTTTTAAAAAACTTTGGTTAAAATACAAAGCCCAGTTCCCTGTTTTAATGGTTTCAGCTCCATTATTAATAAAAGTGAAGGCTGATTTGTTGGTCTCTGTTTCGCTCTTTGGATTTTTGATTAATCGCCATTTTATAGTTAGTTTTTCAAGCTCACTTGTATTTTTCAAATTTGAGCTAGAACAACCTATGCTTGAAGTAATTAGCCAAAAGAATGAAACAATCAAGGTGATATAAGTGAAATTCTTCCTTTTCATAATATTATTTTCAATGATTTAAATTTGGTACAGTTTTACTTTGATTTATATAGTTCAAATTGTTCTGCAATTTTTGCCGTTGTCACATCCCCAGCATGTACCAAAACACGATATTTCAATTTGATGGTTTGACCTTTTTTTAAGGTTGTTTCCTTGTCATTCTCTGGCCAATACATAGGTGTTGGTGAAAAGAATCCATAGTCTCTTGTAAACCATGGTGATGGATACCAATCATTAGAGGGGTGCTGCATTATTGCCATGCCTTCAATTTTATCGCCCCGTTTGCCGTAAAAATCAATCCAAGGTGATTTTTTGCCAAAAGTGCCTTTTTCCCATTTATCGCCATCGGCATTAATCATGGTGCCACCATTTGTAACAGCAAGGTCAGCATCCATGCGACCGCTAAAAAGTGAATGGTTCGTTTTATCTATTGTTACATCCATGAGCATTTCCATAGTAACATCAAAATCAATTTGAAAAAGCTCTTTTGAAGGGGCTGAAATCGTAATTTTACGAAAATCTTTTATAGGGGAATCGGCATTGGGCCTACGCCAAATGTTTTCAGTTTCAATTACAACTTTATTATTTCCAGATTCAACTATATCAGCTCTCAAAGAAATTATTTGTCCCCTTTCGAGTCCTTCTTGCCAATAATTTCCGCCATTTACCTTATCACAACCAAAAAACAAGGAACTATGATGAGGAAAATTACCATTACGCATTGAGGTAACACTACCATTGGAAGGGCCATTAACAGGGAAAAAATAAGGATATTTTTCGTCTTGAGAGAAAATATAACTTGTAAAAAAATTGTTGTCAATATTTACATCAATTTTTGAATTTAGTTTTGTTGCTGAAATATTAATTTGAGCAGTCCCTTTTGGCCCAAATATGATAACCAATAATATTGAAATAATTATTTTAATTTTCTTCATTTTAATTTAAGTTCTGAATATTAGAATATGATTTAAGTGCAATTATAAATTATGACATAAAATACTCCTGTTTTTTTAAGTTGGGTTTAAACTAACAATATGCCTCAACCTAATCCCTTTTTTTTAAGAATTAAAAGAATTTATTAAATTTTTTTAAGAATTAATGTTAAATTTGTATCGAAATTGTTTTCGAAATCACTTGCGATAGATAAAATAATTTTAAAAAAAAGAATGAAATTTCCTTACGTCTAAATTATTTATTCGAAAACATTCTTTTCAAATAAACATAAGTTTAAACTACAAATATTAAAATAGTACAAAAATGGAATGTCCCAATTGTAAACTAAATGAAGATTTAGAATTTACTCGAAAAGTAGTAAAAGCTGGAATATTAAGAGGGGCTCAAAGATATTATTGCAATCACTGTAAAACCCATTTTAGTGAAAAAAGAAAAGTAAAAATTGAAAATAAAAATTCACATCAGATAACAATTTTGGATATAGCCAAACACTTAGGAATAGCTCCATCAACAGTATCAAAGGCCCTAAATAATAAATCAGATATAAACTTTGAAACTAAAAACCTAATAGTTAAACTGGCCAATGATTTAAATTATAAACCTAATCATTTTGCTAAAAGCCTTAGTCGTGGAAATTCAAATACAATCGGTGTAATAATACCCAATATTGAAAGACCATTTTTTGCGGCAGTATTGGCAGGTATACAATCTGTAGCCAGCAAAGCTGGTTATAGCGTGATTATTTGTCAAAGCGACGAAACTCATCAAACTGAAATTCTGAATATACAAACACTTATGGCTAGCCGTGTGGATGGCCTTTTGATTAGTCATACAAAAGAAACTTCAACTTTTGAACATTTAAAAATCCATTTAAATAAAGGTGTGCCAATAGTCCATTTTGACAGAATTAGTAACGAAATAAATAGTTCAAAAATTACACACCAAAATAAAGAAGGAAGTTTTCAATTGGTAGAACATTTAATTGAAAATGGATGTAAGCGAATTGCAATCCTTGCTGGCCCTAAAGAATTATTAAT
This sequence comes from Lacihabitans sp. CS3-21, assembly GCF_024343675.1. GTDB lineage: Bacteria > Bacteroidota > Bacteroidia > Cytophagales > Spirosomataceae > Leadbetterella. The sequence continues at coordinate 1,566 of NZ_RJUD01000022.1, read as the reverse complement.
AAGTAACGATAGACTTGATGGTTATCTAGCTGCATTGAATAAATACGGAATTCCTATTGACAATAATTTAATATATAATTCAAATTTTCAAAAAGATGAAACCACAAAAGTATTAGACATTTGGTTATCATTAGAAAACCCACCAGATGCGATTTTCACGGTGTTTTATTTAAACGCTATTGAAATGATGGTCGAAACAAAAAAAAGAAATATTAAAATACCAGAAGATATTGCTTATGTAGGATTTGGAGATGATTTAATTGCAGAATTATTTGAGCCATCATTAACTGTTTTTCACCTTTTTCCATTTAAAATGGGTGAAAACGCTGCAAACGTTTTAATTGAAAATATAATAAACAATGAACATTCTAAATCCAAAACTTTAGAAATTACGGGAAAACTAATAGTCAGAAAATCTTCATTAAAATCTTAATTTAGGCATAATGGATTAGTAGAAAAAGTAAGAAAAAACTTTACTGAAAAATTTAAAAAAAAAGATATCAATCATATCATTCAAAACATGATCTATATGGAATTTGGCAAGACCTTATACAAAAAAACCAAATATACTGTTGAGGTATTGTAATAAATAACTGGCATCTAAATCGAATACTTAAAAAAATGTAACACCAGCTTGGTACTCGCCTAGAGATGTCCGACCCCATTTAAATAATATAGCAAATGCGGCATAATTGGTGTAAGAATCACTTCGCTTAGCGACTCTATTGAAATTCATTTAAACAAAAAAACCCCAACATTTACATGTTGAGGTTTAATTATAATAAAAAACCGGCGGCCACGCCTAGTGATCTATCGAAACGTCGAAACGCTACTCTCCCGGGACTCGGCATCCCCGTTTGGACGGGGACGCCGAGTCCAAGTACCATGCTGGGGTGGAATCAGACCGGTGCGGTAGGAATCAATTCCGAGAGGAACGGCATTCAGATATAAACGATCTGTTCAATTACGTATAAAACAAAAAAAACCCCAACATTTACATGTTGAGGTTAATTATAATAAAAAACTGGCATCTACCTACTCTCCCGGGTTTGATCCAAGTACCATCGGCGGTGCGGGGCTTAACTGCTCTGTTCGAAATGGGAAGAGGTGATCACCCGCCCTATTGACACCATGAATATCTTCTGGTTGTCTTTTGGACATCTAAATTCTTTTGACATTAATGCTTCTCTATTCACTCCCACCTTTCGGTGTCTGAGCTGCTCCCTGAGCGTAGTCGAAGGGAGTCGAAGAAACATTGTGATTGAGAAAGACTGAAAATTAAAATTTAAGAGCTCTCGGTTCATTAGTACTACTCGGCTGCATACATTACTGCACTTCCACCTGTAGCCTATCTACGTCATAATCTCTAACGTTCCTCAAGGGAAGTCTCATCTTGAGGTGGGTTTCACACTTAGATGCTTTCAGCGTTTATCCCGTCCCGACTTAGCTACTCTGCCGTGCCCTTGGCAAGACAACAGATACACCAGCGGTCAGTCCAATTCGGTCCTCTCGTACTAAAATCAGAGCCTCTCAAACTTCCTACGCCCACCACAGATAGGGACCGAA
>NZ_RJUD01000021.1 GCF_024343675.1 Lacihabitans sp. CS3-21 | reverse complement strand
TGATGTATTAAAACTTTCAAACTTAATAGAGCAATTCTTTTATTAACAAAATATTGTTTCCAATCAGGTTTTGAGCTTTGGTTGTATACCAAATGTATTTCTAAACTAGGTTCGCAATGTTTCTAAGTTATTTTTCCATTTTTAGTTTAGGCTATAAGTATTTGTATAGCTCGGTAACAAAAGTGTTTTGAACACAAAAAAAGGCCTTTTTCTCGCGAGGAAAAAGACCCTTTGTAATGCGTACATTGAAGTTCGAATTTCAATACTACGTCATTTCTTTTGATATTCATATACTGCGTACCGGTTTTTTTTAACTTTTTATACGCTAAAACAATGAGCTACAGAAAGAAAGCCAGCGTGGCTATGGCACAAGCGGTACAAAGGATTTCAGGATTGAAATCCATTGCCACAGATTTAGACCTAGGTAACGGTCTTACAGTTGTTGAATTTCAAACAGCTATTGACGATGTAGAAGCGGTGTTAAACACCTACAATACGCATCTTTCGGTTGCTGATGAGCTCAAAAACAACTTGGAAAGTAAAGAGAAAGCCCTAAGAGATTTCTCAGAACGAATTCTCACTGGAGTGGCAGCCAAATTTGGCAAAGACTCCAATCAGTATCAGATGGCTGGAGGCACTAAAAAATCGCAAATAAAGCGAAAAGTGCGTAAAAAAGTCAACGAAGATGCCTAACCACAGAAAGCCCATGCATTCATTTTCATGGGCTTTTTTTTTGCCGAATAATCAAAATTAGAAAGATTGGTTATTACAATTAAGCTAAAATTTATACCTTTGCGTTTGTAAGTGCATTTTGAGAAAAAATGGATACCCATAACAAAGATAATTTGACCATTAGCCATACCAGTGAAAATTCTACCCGCAGCTGGTATGTTATTTACACAAAACCCAGGCATGAAAAAAAAGCAGCTGAAATGCTCCAATCGATGGGTATTGAGGCCTATTGCCCCCTGAAATTACAAACCAAGCAATGGTCTGACAGGAAGAAAATTGTGGAGGTTCCTTTATTCAATTCTTATTTATTTGTAAATATTACTGAAGCCAACAGGGCGGCCGTTTTTGCGGTGTCTAGTGTGGTAAGATATATCTATTGGTGTGGTGCACCAGCTATAGTCAGAAATCAAGAAATAGCAGAAATTAAACGCTGGCTCAACGATTTTGATCATGACGTGTTGGAGGTAGATCATTATAAAGCAGAGCAGAAAGTGAGGATACTTTCAGGAAGTTTTATCAACCAAGAAGCCAAAATTGTAAAGCAACAAGGCAAACACTTGGTCATGACCTTAGAAGGACTTGGTCTGGTTTTAAGAGTAAAGCTAGATCAGATGATATTGGAAAGAGCGGAGTAGGTTATTGGTTGTTTTTACTGGTTATTGTTAAACTGGTTATTAGTTATTAGTTATTAGTTATTAGTTATTGGAGTTTACGAGTTACGAGTTGTGAGTGTTGAGTTGTATTGAGAACAATGGCACTTCGAGCACACTGGTTGTCACATCGAGCACATTGAAATTCAGATGATAATCTGAATGAAATTGCGACCGCAGGTTTCGAGATGTGTCACATCGAGCACAATGAAATGCAGATGATAATCTGTATGAAATTGCGACCGCAGGTTTCGAGAAGTGTCACATCGAGCGTAGTCGAGATGCACACTGAGATGCTTTGAAGAACTAGTTAGTCTAAATATTTGAAAATGTGTTCTCAAATACCGCTCGAACTGACAAACGAACGGAGCAGTAAGAAATTGTAAATCGAAAGATTTTAGCGAGTTATAAATAAGGTTTATAAGTTACCAGTAACCAGTAACCAATAACCAGTAACAAATAACAAAAAAACAAGTCTCGAAAATGTGACTGAGAGGGCGAAGCTGTGGAAAAGCCGTATTTTTTTGAATTTATAAGCCCTTTATTTTAAGTCTTTTAGTAGTTTTGTATTAATTTATTATATTTTAGTGAATCCAAGCAGAATCAAATCTATGTTTCAAAATATTATCAAAAGTTTTTTAGTACTCTTATTATTGCAGATTTCATGGGTTTCATTTGCCCAATCTGTGGATAATTTGTCGGATGAGGAGGTCAAAAAGTTTATGCAGCAGGCACAAGCGAGCGGCATGACCGAGGAGCAATTGATGATGGCTGCCGCTGCGAAGGGTTATACCGCCAGTGATATAGCCAAATTTAAGGAAAAGGCTTTGCAAGCCAACAAAAAAACCACGGTAGTAAAGCCCACCCTCGCACGATCAGTAGATTCTACCGAAATTGAAACTTCAAACAGAGATAATAAAAAACAAATTATAGATGTAATTGCCGAAGCCAAAAGAATGAAAATATTTGGCTTGAACATTTTCAATAACCAAACCTTAAATTTCGAACCCAATCTCAATATTGCCACGCCAAGAAATTATGTGTTGGGTACAAACGACGAGTTGAGTATTGATATCACAGGCTATGCTTATGCCCATTACGATGCCAAAGTCAATGCCGATGGCAACATAAAAATTGAAAACCTCAACCCCATATTTGTGGCTGGGCAAACGCTGGAGCAAGCCAAGATAAAGATTGTCCAACGTCTCAAAACCCTTTTTGGAGGATTGGGCAGTGGAGGACTCAGTGCCGATGTGACCTTGAGCAAAATTCGTAGCATAAAAGTGACGGTGATTGGCGAGGCGGTTTTTCCGGGTACCTATACGGTTCCTTCTTTGGCAACTGCTTTTAATGTACTGTATGCTGCAGGTGGACCTACAGATATTGGTTCATTGAGAAACATTGAGGTGTTTAGAAAAGGCAAAAAAGTCAAAACTTTAGATTTGTACGATTTTCTATTGAGAGGCGATCTGACCGACGACATTGGCTTGATAGACCAAGATGTGGTTTTGATACCTTATGTAGACAAACGGGTTACTATCAATGGAGCAGTGAGAAATCCCAAGATTTATGAACTTAAAAATGGGGATAATTTAAGTGCTGTCCTTGCATTTGCGGGTGGTTTCAACGAAATGGCTTACGCCAAGGCTATCAGAATAGACAGGGCCACAGATACCGAAAAGAAAATATTGACAGTACCAAAAGAGGAATATGCTAAGTTTGTACTTTACAAGGGAGATATGATAGTCGTTGACTCTCTTTTAGAAAGATACGAAAACAAAGTAAGTGTATCAGGAGCCATTTTTAGAGCGGGCAAATATGAGCTAGAAACCAACATGACCATCAAAAAGCTTTTAGCCCAAGCGGAAGGCTTAAAGCCAGAGGCATTTAAAGAAAGGGCTTTGTTGTACAGAGAAAGACCCAATGCAGACCCTGAGCTTATACCTTTAAATCTTACCCAAATTTTAGATGGATCGGGTACGGATATTCTATTGCAAAAGAACGACTCCCTTTTGATAAAATCTTTTGAAGAACTCAGAGAAAAGAGGACCATACAATTAGACGGTGAAATCAATAAACCATCCGTGATTAATTTTGTAGATAACCTAACGGTATCCGATGCCATCATGTTGGCCGGAGGATTTAAAGATGGGGCCAATGCTTCACGCATAGAAATTGCCCGACGGGTAAAAGCGGATGGAGGAGATGCCGATCAAAACGTACAGATTATCAAAATAGACGTAAGCCCTACCTTAGGTATATTAGAAAAAGACAAAAATATGCTGCTTCAAGCTTTTGATAGAATATATGTGAGAAAATTGTCGCAATATGAACAACAAAAAACTGTCACCATCTCAGGAGAAGTAAATTATCCAGGCCCTTACACGCTTAACGATAAAAAAGAACGCATTTCTGACCTCATAGAAAAAGCAGGGGGTACCAAAGGCCAAGCAGATTTGGGGAGTGCCAAGTTTACCCGAAACGGCATCCAAATGGGCATTGACCTCAAAAAAGCATTTTCGGAGAAAAGCAGCAACCAGAACTTATTGCTTAACCCTGGGGACATTTTAGACATTCCGAGAAGGAAAGAAACCGTTACCATCATAGGTAATGTATACAATCCTATCACTGTGCCATACGAGCCTTCACTTAAGCTTCAGGATTATGTAAGTTTGGCTGGAGGTACAAACGATTCTGCTTATGTAAAAAAAATATATGTAAAATATGGTAACGGTAGAATAAGCAAAACCAAATATTTTGCTGGAATCAAAACTTTCCCCAAGATTGAGAATGGTGCCGAAATTTACGTGCCTTTGTATAAAAAGCAAAGATGGACCTCTGCCGAAAGGATTGCTGTGAGTTCTGCCGTAGTTTCCATAGCTACTGTTCTCATTTCAATTGTTCTAAGAGTTATTCCTAATCAATAGCCTGTAAATAAATTCTCATATAAAGATTCAAGTTTTTCATATGGAACAAGAACCTAAGTTAGTAAAAATAAACTTCATAGCTTTTTGGCTAACACTGAAAAGAGAAAAGTGGATAATCATGGGTATAATTTTTTTCTTTACAATAGCTGGGTTTTTCTACTCATTTTCATTAAAGGAAGAATTTAAAACTGAAGGTAAACTATTGCCTGAAATACAGAGTAAAAGTGGATCAATCGGACAGTTTGCTGGTTTAGCTGCACTCGCTGGTGTTGATTTGAGTAGTGTTAGTTCTGGAGCAGATGCCATTAGGCCTGATTTGTATCCAGATGTCCTAAAGTCTACTTCTTTTTTTTTAAGATTGTTTCAGGAAAAAATCAAAGATAAAAATAATAACGAATTAAGTTTTCAAGATTATTATTTTAAAGAAATCTTAAATGGGAAATTAAATAAGGAAGATCAAATTTTAAGGTTTCCAATAAGTTCAAATTATATAGCTTTAAATAGACAGACTGAAAGAAATATAATTAATCTAAAAACAAGAATAATCTGTACTTATGATAAAAAAAGTGGTGTTATCAGTATTGCTGTTAAGATGCCCGATCCAGTAGTAGCTGCAAATGTTACTCACTTTAGTATGAATTATTTGACAGATTATATCATAGCTTATAGAACTGAAAAGGAAAAGCGTGATTTAGATTTTTTAGAAAACCAACTCGCTGCCGCAAAAGGAAAATACTATAATATTCAAAGCAAAAAGGCTACTTACACCGATCAGATGCCTTCCTCAGCACTGAGAATGAAGTCTGCCGATTTGCAAAGAGAACGGATAGAAGCCGACTACAAAATTTCTTCTTCGTTTTATAATACACTTTTGCAAAAATATGAGGAAGCAAAACTTAAAATGCAGCAAGAGACTCCAGTGATAAAAATTTTAGAAATGCCTCTGGTTCCTAATTTAAAAAGTGAGCCAAAGAAGAGCATAATAATATTAGGGGCAATGGTAATGGGTGCTGTTGTAGCACTTATAGTATCATTATTAATTCGTAAAAACTATAAATTGATATTCGCTTGAAAATTGAGAACACAAAGATTGGAATAATTGGATTAGGATATGTAGGACTACCATTAGCTCTAGAATTTGGGAAAAAATATTCTACCGTAGGTTTTGATATTAATATTGACAGAATAAAGGAACTGAAGGATGGATTTGATAGAACCAAGGAAGCGAAAAGTGAAGATTTAACCAACTCTAAGTTATTAAAATTTACTTCAGAAGCAGATTCCTTGAACGAATGTAATGTTTATATCATTACGGTTCCTACCCCTATTGATAATTTTAAAAAACCTGACCTAACACCGATTTTATCTGCATCTCGACTAACAGGAGGGTTTTTAAAGAAGGGGGATGTCGTAATTTATGAATCTACCGTATATCCAGGTTGTACGGAAGAAGACTGTGTTCCTATTTTAGAAAATGTAAGTGGACTTAGCTTTAATCAAGATTTTTACTGCGGATACTCTCCGGAGAGGATAAATCCTGGAGACAAGGAAAGAACCCTTACCAACATTGTAAAAATAACTTCAGGAAGTACACCTGAAATTGCCAACTTTGTCGATGACCTTTACAATTCCATTCTTCAAAATGGTACTTTTAAGGCCAACTCTATAAAGGTCGCAGAAGCAGCAAAGTTAATTGAAAATTGTCAAAGAGATGTCAATATTTCTTTTGTAAACGAATTGGCCCTAATATTCGAAAGAATGAATATTGATACCAATGATGTTTTGGAAGCTGCGGGAAGTAAATGGAACTTTTTAAAGTTTAAACCCGGCTTAGTAGGAGGTCATTGTATAGGGGTAGATCCATACTATATGATTCACAAAGCAGAAAGTTTGGGTTATTTTCCAGCATTGATTGGAGCTGGTAGGAGAATAAATGACAATATGGGAATCTATGTTGCTAATAAATTGATCAAATTGATGATTCAGAATGGATTAAATATTTCTTCAAGTAAAATTTTACTTTTAGGAATCACTTTTAAAGAAAACTGTCCTGATATAAGAAATTCAAGAGTAATAGATATCTACAATGAGTTGAAGGATTTTGGGTTAGAAGTGGATGTTTACGATCCTTGGGCAAATAAAGAAGAAGTTGCACATGAGTATGAAATTGATTTAATAAATATGCCTTGCTCCAATTATCAAGCTGTCGTTTTAACTGTGGCTCATAATTCATTTCTAGAATTGGACTATTCTAAATTGATAGTTTATAATGGGGTTATTTATGATATAAAGGCCGTATTACCTAATACAATTACTAAAAATAGATTATAGGATGAATAGAAAGATAGATTCTATTCAAATGGTTGATCTAAAAAATCAATATTTGAGATTAAAGAAGGATATAGATATAGCTATTAAATCAATATTAGATTCTTGCCAATTTATAAAAGGGGATGCATTTATAAATTTTCAGGAAGAATTGGCTAATTACTTAAATGTTTCAAAAGTAATTCCTTGTGCAAATGGAACAGATGCATTGCAAATTGCAATGATGGCTTTAAATTTAAAAAAAGGGGATGAAGTAATAGTGCCAGCCTTTACCTATGTGGCTACAGCAGAGGTAATTGGGCTTTTAGGTTTAAAACCAGTAATGGTTGATGTTGATCCCGATTCATTTAATGTTACTAGCCATATAATTGAAGAAGCGATTTCAAACAAGACCAAATTAATTGTGCCTGTTCATCTTTTTGGACAATGTACAGATTTGGAACCTATCCTAGAAATTGCTCGTAGAAAAGATATTTCGATAATTGAAGATACTGCACAAGCTATAGGTTCAAAATATTCATTTTCAGACGGTACTGTAAAATATGCAGGAACAATTGGTGATATAGGCACTACCTCATTTTTCCCCTCCAAAAACTTGGGGTGCTACGGCGATGGAGGAGCTTTGTTTGCTAATGATTTGGAATTGGCTGAAAAAATCAGAATGATAGCCAACCACGGACAGTCTCAACAATATGTTCATGATGTAATAGGTATAAATTCTAGATTAGATGGGCTTCAAGCAGCTATTTTAAGAGTTAAATTAAAACATTTAAGTGATTTTGAAGCAAGAAGAAATATAGTTGCAGATTATTATGACATGTACCTGAATAAGATATCAAATCTTCAAATTCCGTTCCGACAACCTAATTCAACACATGTATTTCATCAATACACTATAAAAGTAAAAGATGGCCTAAGAGATGGTTTAAAAAAACATTTGGCAGCATATGGTATACCTTCAATGGTTTACTATCCCAAACCACTTCACAAACAAAGTGCATTTAAAGATTTAGGAAAGAAAGTTGGAGATTTAAAAATTTCTCAGCAATTATGTGATGAAGTACTTTCATTACCAATTCATACAGAATTTCAAGAAAATCAATTAGAGTTTATTGTTGATAAAATTAGAATGTTTTTTGATAGCCATGCCTAAAATAGTAATGTTTTCATATAATTTCCCTCACAAGAAAACACAGGATTTTATTTTTAGAATACTATCTGAAGGTTACGAGATTGCGGCTATTTATGCTGCTGATGCTGTAAATCTAAACATTTCACCAACTACGGTTAAAACTAAAATTAGTCATCAAGGATTAGTCCATCCTTCACTTATTGCTAAAAGATTTGGTATAAAGTACAAAGTTCTACCACATAATAGCGAAGAATTAAGGAATGATTTGAAACATAATGAATATGACCTTGGGATAGTATCTGGTGCAAGAATTATTAAAGGAAATATTATTGAATGCCTAAATAAAGGCATTATTAATTTTCATCCAGGCGTTATTCCAGGGGCTAGAGGTCTCGATGCAATGCTTTGGTCCATCTTTAATGGTCTACCTTTGGGGGTAACCTCTCATATCATTGACTCTAAAATTGATGCTGGTAAAATTATTGAAGTAAAGAATATTCCGATTTTCAAATCTGATACGATACTAGATTTGTCTGAGAGGCTTTATGATTTGCAGCTAGACATGATTCCAAATGCAATTGAAAAAGCCATGAACTGTTTTTTTCAAAATTTGGAGGATTATGGGCCTTATAATAAAAAAATGTCTCCTGAATTTGAAGTAGAAACGTTAAATATTATTGATAAATACATTAGTATTAATGGAAAATGAATTTCAATTTTTGTTACTCTTGGACTATTGCATTAATGATAACCATAAATCCCTCAAAGAGGCTATTGTTAATTTTGAAGATATTAATAAATATGATGTAAATACTGGATGGAATTTGATTATTGTAGCTGCATTCAATCATAGTTATAATTGTTTTGATATTCTTTTGAATTATGGTGCAGATATTAATTCAAAAAATCACAAAGGAACTACTGTTTTTATGTATGCTAAGACAAAAGTATTTATAAATAGAAATTTTAATTTTTTAAAAAAGCTTTATGATAATGGGGCTGACATTGAGGTTAAAGACTTAAGTGGGAAAAGTGTATTAGATTATGTTTTAGAAAAAGGAGATATAGAATTATTTCAGTTTATAAAGGATTTAAAAAAGGGATGAAAAAATTTGCATTAATTGGTGCGGCTGGCTATATCGCACCTCGACACATGAAAGCCATTAAGGACACAAAGAATGAGTTAGTTGCTGCATATGATCCATATGATGGTGTAGGAATAATGGATAGTAATTTTCCGGACGCTGATTTCTTCACTGAATTTGAACGTTTTGATAGGCATATTGATAAACTAAGAAGAGAAAAGAATCCAATTGATTTCGTGAGTATTTGTTCTCCGAACTATCTGCACGATGCCCATATTAGATTTGGTTTGAAATCTGGGTGTGATGTAATATGTGAGAAGCCATTGGTATTAAATCCTTGGAATCTAGACGCTTTGCAAGAAATTGAACAGGAAACAGGTAATAAGGTATATACAATATTGCAATTAAGATTACATAAAAGTATCATAGAATTACGAGAAAGGGTGCTTAATGGGCCAAAAGATAAAATTTACGATGTTGATTTAAAGTACATTACTTCAAGGGGTAAATGGTATCATCGAAGCTGGAAAGGAGATCTTTCAAAGTCAGGTGGAATTGCAACTAACATTGGAGTTCATTTTTTTGACATGCTAACCTGGGTTTTTGGTGATGTAGAAGAAGTTTCTGTTGATTTAAATTTGAAAGACACTATTTCTGGTTATTTAAGATTACAAAATGCAAGAATAAATTGGTTTTTGAGTATTGATTATGACCAAATTCCTTTAGAGGTAAAGTTGCAGGGAAAGCGAACTTTCAGGACTCTTATGATGGAAGGAGAGGAGATTGAATTTTCTGACGGTTTTACAGAATTACATACATTAAGTTACCAAGAAATATTAAATGGAAACGGATTCGGTCTTCAAGATTGTAAAAAGGCAATTGAAATAGTTAGTAAAATGAGAGGGTAATAAATATTTCAATTTTTTATGAAATAAAATGGCAAAACAAATAAAATGAAGAGTGATTTTTTAAGGAACTCTTTACTATTAATATCTGGGACAAGTATGGCTCAATTTATACCAATAGTATTTAGCCCTATTTTAACCAGAATTTATAGCCCATCTGAATTTGGAAACTTAGGGTTATTTATAGCGATAAATGCAGTACTTTGTATATTCTCGACTGGGCTTTACGAAATGGCAATACTAAATCCGAAAGAGGATTCTAATGCTATCAATATCTATTCGTTATTAATATTATGTAGTTTTTGTTTTTCCAGTTTAATTTTTTTATTTATTTTATTATATTCTTATTTTCCATTTTTAGGATTAAGATTGTTTGAAAATATTTTTTTATTACCAATAAGTATTTTTTTTACAGGCATTTTTCAAGCTCTTGGCTATTGGCTAACAAGAAAAAAACAATTCAACGTAATTAATTATTCGAAGGTTTCTCAAAGTCTTGCTTTGGTAGCAATAAGTATTTTACTTGGAAGTTTCGGATTTAAAAAAAATGGATTAGTTATTGGCTTTGTCATAGGAAATGTTGTTGCTGTTTGGCCTTTAATAAATACTTTCATCAGTTTTTCATCCTATTTAAATTGGGAAAATATGTTGAGTGTTGGTAAAAAGTATATTGATTATCCTAAGATTGTTATGCCAACAAGCTTAATGAACACCTTAGCAAGTCAAGCACCTGTTTTTTTTATCTCAAAGTACTATAATTCTCAAATTGTAGGGAGTTATTCTTTTGCAAATAGAACATTGACAGCTCCTACATCTGTAATAAGCGTAGCGATTGGGCAAATTTATTTTAGTAATGTTTCAGAGATATCTAATTCTGAAACATTAAACTTATTTCCAGCATTTTTAAAAACAACTAAGATTCTTTTACTTTGTTCATTTGCTTTATTTACACCAATATTTTTTTTTGGGGCTGAAATTTTTACAGTTATTTTTGGAAAGGATTGGGTTTCTGCAGGTGAATATGTTGAGATCATATCAATTGGGGCTTTTATTAAATTTATTGTCTCTCCATTAAGTACAATTTTCCTTGCAACTAATAACTTAAAAACATTAGCAGGCTGGCAAACAAGTTATTTCATCGTTTCAATAATAGTTTTTTCTTGTGGTATTTTTTTTAGTATTAAATGCTTACTTTGGCTCTATGTTGCTCATGAAGTAATTTTATATTCAATTTACTTTGTTTTAATGTTAAAGGTGATTAAGGTTTTTGATTCTAATTTAAAAAAAAACGAGTAGTATTTAATTGGCTAAATTTATGTGTAAATGAGTTTAAATAAAATTCAATTAACTTTTTCGATTTTATACATATTCATGTTTATTATTCCATATGTTTTGATTCCATATGTTTTTGTTTATGAACTGTTTCCTGAGTTTGTTCAAATGTTATCTAAACTAACAATAATTTCTGTCTTAACATATTTATTTGCATTAAATACTTCTTTTGGTTTAGACTTTAATTTACCTAAAATTGAAATTAATTTTAATTTTAGTATTTTTTTTCTTTTTAGTATTTTTTTATTTTTTATTTTGATTGTTTTTGCAACAGCACCTAATATACCTATAATAGAATCTTTTAAAGGTTCTTCGAGTGATGATTTATCAAGAAATAGAGATGAGTTTTTGAAAACTAGGGTTGGCTGGGAAGCATCATTAGGATATATTATAGGCTTAATAAATGCTTATTTTCTTCCTTACTTTATTTCTTTAGCCTTTCAGAGAAACCATAAAAATAAATTTTTATTTGCAGGTTTATTTTTGTTATTCTCAATATCATTTCTTGAAAAGGCATATTTTCTAAAATTAGGGATACCAATTTTTTTTCTTTTTTTGTTAAAATCGACCAATAAGATAATATTTTTTATTAAAGGATTAGGAACAATAATTCTTTTATTGGCAATCATGTTTTTCCTGACAGGTAATACAGGGCGTGATTATGATAGTGATGCTGAATTATTCTCAATATTATATTCACCACAAGGGATAATTGAAAGTATTTTTTGGAGATCAGCAGTTATTCCAGTCATAACTGCTCTTGATGGAATTAGAGTTTTTCTTACTGATTTTAATAGTCAGTTTTTTTTTGGTAACACAAGTTCTTTGATTGCATTCTTTAAAGGAAGCGAGAGAATGAATTTTGAACGTTATTTATACCAAAGTCAGTTTGGTGGAGAAGGAACAGGGAATGCCAATCAGTTTTTTGTTGTTGAAGCATACATTAACTTTGGAATTGTTGGTGTTATTTTATTTTCATTTTTTATAGGTAAGTTTGTAAGGTCGTTAATTAAACTAAATGATTTAGCGTTAGTTTCAGTAATCCCTCTTTTCTTTTTTAATTTATTTAATGCAGGCTTAATTGGTATTTTATTTAGTAATGGATTTTTACTTTTTTACATCTTTGTCAAGTTTTTTATTTTTGACAAGGAGAGGTTAATTTCAAAAAAAATATGAAAAAAATTGTAGCAATTATCGGTGCGAGACCTCAATTTATTAAGCACTTTCCTCTAGAAAAGGCGGCAAAAGATAAAATTGAACTTGTTACTGTACACACTGGCCAACATTATGATTCAGAAATGAGTCAAGTGTTTTTTGACGAATTAGGTATGTCTAAACCAGACTATATGTTAAATGTTGGTAGTGGATTGCATGGTGAACAAACGGGAAAGATGCTGATTGCTATTGAGGATGTTTTAATCAAAGAAAAACCTCAATTTCTATTGGTATATGGAGATACAAACTCAACAATTGCAGGTGCCATGGCTGCGGCAAAGCTCATGATTCCCATTATTCATGTAGAGGCTGGACTAAGAAGTTATAATCGTACTATGCCTGAAGAAATTAATAGAGTACTAACAGACCATTTGAGTGAGTACTTTTTTGTTTCCAGTAAGGATGCTATTTCTAAATTAAATAAAGAAGGTATAACTCGAAATATTTTTGAATGCGGTGATATTATGAAAGATATTGTTACTATGGCTACATGTAATAAATGGCTTAAAGAATTAAATATCGATTTTGAATATTATTATGCTACTATACATAGACCTTCTAATACTGATGATGAGAATCGGTTAAAAAGAGTTTTACAAAATTTAAACGACTTAGATAAAAAAGTTATATTTCCAATTCACCCTCGTACTGAAAAGTTAATGAATTCATTCAAACTAAAGATTGAGAATTATAAAAATATAAACTTTATTAAACCTCAAGGTTATTTAGTTAATTTGTCTTATTTGGAAAAATCATCTGGTTTAGTAACTGATAGTGGAGGAATGCAAAAGGAGGCTTATTGGATGAAAAAAGTTTGTGTTACACTTAGAAAGGATACTGAATGGATAGAAACACTAAATTCTGGGTGGAATACCTTATTATATGATAATCTTTCTCAAATAGGAACAACTTTAATGAGTATGCCGGAAAATTACGTTTCTCTATATGGAGATGGCAATACTGCAAATAAAATTATTGATATTATTAAGTGAAATATATGCGTAGAAAGAATATTCTAATGATTACCTACGATTTTCCACCTATAGGTGGAGGAGGAATTCAAAGAAATCTCAAATTTCTAAAGTATTTAAGTAGACTAGGGTGGAGAACTAATGTATTGACAGTTAAAGAAAGAGATTATTACGTTTATGATTCCACATTATTGTCAGAATTGAGTGATGAAACCGTGATCTATAGGGCAGACTCCATTGACCCTTTAAGTGTTTCCACAAAAATCAGAGCTTTATTTGGCAAGTTTAAAAGTAATAAAAGCCTTAAAAAGGAAACCATTTCGGTTAGTGAAGATGCTTGGTATGTCGGTCTCTATAGGACATTAAGGAATTGGATTTTACTTCCTGATGGATATAATGGATGGATTCCTTTTGCTACTAGACTAGGCAAAAATATTGTTAAAGAAAACCGACCAGATGTAATATTTGGCTCATTTCCTGGGCCATCAAATGCTTTTGTAACATATAAACTCGCTAAAAAGAATAGAATACCATATGTATTAGATTTTCGAGATGGATGGACAGATGATCCCTATACGCATTATCCTTCCATTTTTCATAAGAAATATCATTCATATTTTGAAAGAAAAATTATACTCGGAGCTGAAAAAATAGTTGTTTATGCAGACTCATTAAGGAAAATTCTTTCTGATAGGTATCCAATTTTGAATGATAAAATTACGGTAATTACGAACGGATTTGATCCTGAGGATTTTATAAATTTGGTTCCCAAAGTAAGATTAAATAACAAAATTAGAATTGTTTATTCTGGTGCGGTGTATGTTGATAGAAGAGAAACCTATCTCAATTTCATAAAAGCTATTAGCTCCTTGGAAACTATTTATAAAGAAAGATTGGAGATAATTTTTGTAGGCGACAAATTGAAGTGGGCAACTGATTTAGTTATTTCAGAAAAGCTTGAGAATATAATCAGTTTCACTGGATATTTGACTCATAAAGAAGCTTTAGAGTATTTAATTAGTGCGGATGCTTCTTTAATGTTTCTAAAAATTGGAGATGAAATAAATTTGACTGGAAAAATATTTGAATATATTGGCGTTGGACTGCCTATAATAGCTTGCGTTGAAACCAATGGAGCATGTTCGAAATTATTAGATTCAATTAATCATTCTCATGGTGTATGTAATCCTTCAAATCCTATAGAAATAGCTTCTAAAATTAAACTATTTTTAGACGAAGGTTTCCCAAAATTAAGCGAAACTAACATTGAAATATTTTCAAGAAAATATCATTCTGAAAAACTTAGTGAAATACTTAATGAGATTTGCTGAAATTATTAAAATTCAAATAAATAAGCGGGTTTTAAACTTATTGCGAAATCTAATTTTCAGCTTATTTACTATTGCTTTTTTTATGATTTTTGTAAATTTTTTATCGTGGTTCGGTTTGAGAATGCTAAAAAGGCCTACTTTGGAAACTAGGCATTTATTGCCGGTATATAAAGACTCAAAATATGCAAAATTAATTTTTGACGAGTTCAATGGGTTACAGACACAATATAAGTCCTATATAGAATGGCAAAGAAAACCTTATAATGGGATAACTGTTCATATCGATGAGAATGGTCAAAGATACGATCCTAAAAGGTTGAATATTAGAGGGCAAAAACAAGTGTATTTTTTTGGAGGATCAACTATGTGGGGAACCGGAGTGGATGATGCTAACACGATTCCAACATTATTTAAAAAAACCACTAATTTTAATTCTTATAATGTTTATAATTTGGGTGAATCTGGCTATGACTCAAGGCAAACATTGGAAGCTTTAATAAATTTATTAAATACAGGTACTCAGATAGATATAGCTGTATTTTATTTTGGTGTAAATGAAATAAATTTGTGCAGGAAGGCGATCTCTATAAATAGTCATATTTACGAAAATACATTTAATGAAAAAATCAGGACAGAAATTTCCTATCCCAAATACCTGTTTTTTGGAAATATAGAGTTGCTGTGGAGTTTTTTCTTTAAAAAAAACAATAACTCTTCTGATGATTATGATTTTGAATGCGATTGTAACTCGGTAAAATTGGAAAAAATAATAAATTCAATTTCCAATAATTTATCAATTATGAAATATTTGGTTGAAAAAAATGGGGGGCAATTTTATGCAATTTTGCAACCAGTATTATATTTTAGAAATCCAGAAAAAAGCCATTTAAGAAATTACCTAAATAATGTGAATAAAAAGGAGGAACTGAATTTCAAAATATTATTTAAAAGTATTTTGAAAGAAAAACAAGGAGAAATTCCATACTTATATGATTTTACGAAAATATTTGATAATAAGAGATATATATATATCGATTTCTGTCATGTTGGAAATGAGGGTAATCTAATAGTGGCAAAGAAAATAGATTCATTATTAGCTTCAAAAAACTATTAATTAAATACTATTTGGAATAATATTCAATAATTGAATATTTGTCCTAAACATAAAGTGTATGATGAGAGAATATCAAATATGTACTAAAACAATAATGGATACTAGTGATCCAAATATTATTTTTGATGAAAGTGGTGTCAGCGATTATTATCATAATTTCCATAATGTCATGTTACCCAATTGGCATCCAAATGAGAAGGGATTTATTGAGTTAATGAAAGTTGCCAATAAAATTAAGAATGAAGGCATTGGGAAAGATTTTGATTGTATATTGGGTTTGAGTGGTGGACTTGATAGCTCTTATGCTATTTATGTAGCGAAGGAAATAATGGGTTTAAGGCCATTGGTTTTTCACGTAGATGCTGGCTGGAACACTCAGCAGGCTGTTGGAAACATAGAGAAACTTATAGATGGATTAAGCCTCGATTTATACACTGAAGTAATAAACTGGGAAGAGATGAAGGACTTGCAAGTAGCATTTCTTAAGTCACAAATTTCTGACCAAGATTTACCACAAGATTACGCATTTTTCTCTGCTCTTTACAAGTTTGCTAAGAAAAACAAGATAAAGTATGTATTAACAGGGTCTAATATATCTACAGAGTGTTGTCGAGAACCTGAGGAATGGGGAGGTTACGCAGGGATTGATACTTTGCTTGTAAAAGATATTCACAATAAGTTCGGAAAAAGGCCTCTTAAAACCTTTCCCTTAGTAGATATTTTATCATACAAGATATATTATCGATACGTACTAGGAATGCAAGTTTTTAAGCCTTTGGACTTGCTACCCTATGTGAAAGCCGATGCTGAAAAGTTACTGAAAGATAAATTCGGATGGGAGAAGTTTCAACACAAACACCATGAGTCTCGGTTTACCAGATTTTATGAAGATTATTGGCTCCCGAAGAAATTTGGATATGAAAAAAGGAGGGCTCATTTTTCAAGCTTAATACTTACTGGACAGATGACCAGAGATGAAGCCTTAGAGCGTATTTCAAAACCAGAAATGGATGAAGCATTTTTAAGACAAGAATTTGAATATGTGGCCAATAAGTTGGATTTAACAGTAGATGAATTGCAAGCAATTTTTGACGCTCCTAACAAAACCTATAAGGAGTATAAAAACAAGAAATTCCTAATTGACATGGGTGCCAAAGTCATGAGATTTTTGGGCTTGGAAAAACGTTTATTTAGATGATAGTAATAGTTGATTATGGTTTAGGTAATATTAATGCTTTTGTAAACATTTACAAGAAACTTGATGTATCAATAAAAATTGCTAAAGTCAGTAAAGACTTAGCAGGTGTTAGCAAAATAATTTTGCCTGGTGTAGGAGCCTTTGATCATGCCATGTCTCAACTCAATGCCTCTGGTATGCGGGACGATTTAGATAATTTGGTTTTGAAAGAAAAAATTCCTGTTTTGGGTATTTGTGTAGGGATGCAGATTTTAGCGAACTCCAGTGAGGAAGGGAAAATTCCAGGATTGGGATGGGTTCAAGGTTCAGTTAAAAGATTTGACGAATCAAAAATTATTCATAAACCTCACTTACCGCATATGGGATGGAATGATGTAAAGCCTTTAAGTCATGATACAATTTTTAACAATATTGTAGAAGAACCCTTGTTCTATTTTTTGCATTCTTATTATTTCAGTGCAAACAATCAAAGCAATATTTTGGCTACTGCCGATTATGGAGGTGAATTTACCTGTGCGGTCAGAAATGACAATATATATGGGGTTCAGTTTCATCCTGAGAAAAGCCATAGCAATGGCATTGAATTGTTAAAGAACTTCGCAAATATAAACTAATGTTAAGACCTCGAATTATTCCATGTTTATTGGTAAAAGACAAAGGATTGGTAAAAACCGTTAAATTTAAAGACCCGAAATATGTAGGTGACCCAATAAATGCCGTACGGATTTTCAATGAGAAGGAGGTAGATGAACTAATGGTATTAGACATTGATGCTTCAGCTGAAAATAGAGAGCCTGACTATAAAATGATTGAAAATTTGGCCACCGAGTGTCGAATGCCTCTTTGCTACGGAGGGGGTGTAAAAACAGTTGAGCAAGCCCAACGAATATTTAGTTTAGGTGTAGAGAAAATTGCTCTAAGTTCTGCAGCTGTTGAAGATATTACAATTATAAAAAAAATAGCCGCAGTTGTAGGAGTACAAAGTGTGATTGTTGTAATTGATGTAAAAAAGAAAGTATTTGGTGGGTACGAAGTGGTTATTTATAATGGATTAAAGAAAACAGGAAAAGACCCAGTTAAATTTGCAAAGGAACTGCAAGAATTAGGTGCTGGGGAATTAGTAATTAACTCGATTGACAATGATGGCGTCATGAGAGGTTTTGATTTTGAAATTATTGATAAAATTAGACAGGCTATTACTATTCCAATGACAGTATTAGGGGGAGCTGGCTCCTTAGATGACATCGCTAGAGTAATTAGAAAACACAGAGTTATCGGAGTTGCAGCAGGTAGTTTGTTTGTTTTTAAAGGCATATACAAAGCAGTATTAATTAATTATCCAAACAATAAGGATAAAAATGCTTTGTTTTTTTAACTTTTTTTATAAACAATTATAGTATATAAAATTTAGATATTCATTATGCTCTCAAAAAAAGCCACATACAGATTAGATATTGATGGATTAAGGGCCATCGCTGTCTCGGCAGTAATTCTATTTCATTTGGGATTTATGCCTAATGGATACTTGGGTGTGGATGTTTTTTTTGTAATCAGTGGTTACTTAATTACAAAAATAATTTTTAAGGAAAGTAAAGAAAATAGGTTTTCTATAAAAGAATTTTATTTACGAAGAATAAGAAGGATTATCCCTCTAGTTTTATTTTCGACTATCACTGCATTGATAGTAGGAATTATTGTTATGTTACCTGATGATTTGGAAAACTTGGCTCAGTCCGTTTTTGCTACAAATTTCTTTAGTAATAATATACTATTATTAATAACCACTGGTGACTATTGGGATTTAGTTAATGATTATAAGCCATTAATGCATACTTGGAGTTTAGGTGTTGAAGAACAGTTTTATTTATTTTACCCATTGATTTTTATTTTGTTTAAAGGAAATCTCAAAAAGTATATTTTACCTTTTTTAGTTCTTAGTACTATTTTATCATTCTTTTTTTATTTAACATCTAACGAAGCAAATAGATTTTATCTTGTCCATACTCGCTTTTTTGAATTATCCTTAGGAGGAATCGGTGCTATCACGATGCCAAATGGAAAAATGTTTGATAAAATAAAATTTTTCTGTTTGATTTTACTAATTGTTATTTTATCTGCTGATCTTTCAGTTCTACCTTCCATAAAGATTGTTTTAGTCTGTTTTAGTTCATTGGGTATTTTAGTTTTTACAGATAATAGAAGTCAACATTTAAAATTTGTCCTGACAAATAAATTAATTGTGTGGATTGGTAAAATAAGTTTTAGTTTGTATATGTGGCATCAAATAGTTCTTTCATATGCAAGATATTTCGTTCTTGTTAAGATGAACTATTTAGATGTGTTTTATATAACATTATTAATTTTGATACTTTCCACATTTTCTTACTATTACATAGAACAAATATTTAGAAACAAAGATTTAATCAGAAATAGGACTGTTATATATATATGTACCGTATTATTTACCTTTTCAACCATATTGTCTTTATATATCTACGCAAAAGGTGGTATATTAAGAGATGTTCCTGAGTTGGATATTTACAAGAAGGAAACAAATATATTTAATTTGAGTCTTAATATTAAGGAAAATCCACACATAAAGTATAATTCCAGAATTTATAGTCTAGATAAAAAATTTACTTCTAAAAAGATTAAAATTTTGATTATTGGAAATAGTTTTGCCCGGGATTGGGCTAATGTTTTAATAGAATCTGTTTATAATAAATTTATTGAAATTTCCTACACTGAAAAAATGGAATTTACTCCATATTTTAAAGACAAAGCAAATAATGCAAACTATATTTTCTTTTCTGAACTCGATTTTGATGATTATTTGATTTTGAAAAATAAATATAAACTTAATTCATCAATTATTTGGAATATAGGCACAAAAAACTTTGGTTCAAATAATGGTTTTTTTTACAATAATAAATTGAATAATAAAGATTATTGTTTTCAACGAGTTTTAATGGAAGATGAATATTATCATAAGAATAATTTATTGAAGAAACAATGGGGTCCGAGGTATATTGATTTAGTTTCTATGATTATGGATGCAAAAGGTACTTTACCAGTTTTTACATCAAACTGTAAATTTATAAGTCAGGATTGTAGGCATCTAACACAAAACGGAGCAAAGTTTTTTGCAGAAATAATTTCAAAAGACGAAAACTTCATTCTAAAAAAAGTAATCTTGTCCAAGTAATTCTTTGAAATTTTAAAACTTTGACTACAGCAATTATTGCATTATTTCCCTTTGTTTTCGTAATAGGATTTTTAAAAATTGAAAGATAATGTTGAAAGGTAAAATTTTACTTATAACCGGTGGTACAGGTTCATTTGGTAATGCTGTTTTAAAAAGGTTTTTAAATACCCAGCATTTTAAAGAAATTAGAATCTTCAGTAGAGATGAAAAAAAACAAGACGATTTGCGGAAACGACTAAATAATCCGAAGGTTAAATTTTATATTGGAGATGTTCGCGATATAGCAAGTGTGGAGTCTGCTGTTAAAGGAGTCGATTTTGTTTTTCATGCTGCGGCTTTAAAACAGGTACCATCTTGTGAATTTTTCCCAATGGAAGCGGTCAAGACCAATGTCATTGGTACAGACAATGTATTGTCTGCTGCTGAAAAGCATGGGGTAAAAAAGGTAATAGTGCTGAGTACCGATAAGGCTGCCTACCCTATAAACGCCATGGGAATTTCTAAAGCTATGATGGAAAAGGTAGCTATAGCAAAATCAAGGAATTTGGACGATTCTAAAACCATATTTTGTGTCACCAGGTACGGCAATGTAATGGCTTCTAGGGGTTCTGTGATTCCTCTTTTTATAGATCAAATAAAGGCAGGTAAACCCCTATCCATTACCGATGCCAATATGACAAGATTTATGATGACCTTGGAAGATGCAGTTGATTTGGTGTTATTTGCTTTCGAGCATGGCAACCAAGGCGATTTATTCGTTCAAAAATCTCCTGCTGCCACCATTGAGGTATTGGCAAAAGCTTTACTAGAAATGTATGAGGCTGATAATCCAATTCAGGTTATAGGAACACGCCACGGTGAAAAATTATACGAGACTTTGGTTAATAAAGAGGATATGGTTAAGGCAGAAGATATGAAGGATTATTTCAGGATTCCTGCTGACAACCGTGACTTAAATTATAACCAATACTTTTCAGAGGGAACACCAGAATTGGCCAAACATGAAGAATATCACTCTCACAATACAGGCAGATTGGATGTGGAAGGGATGAAAACTTTGTTGTCAAAATTACCAATAATTCAAAAAGATATATATGGCAATTATGAAATTGAACAATATCCAGAATAGCATATGCTCAGAATAGGTGTAACAGGTCAAAATGGATTTGTGGGGTATCATTTAACCCAAACTATAAAGTATTGTACTGATTTCGAGCTCGTAAATTTTGAGAAGTGTTATTTTACAGATGAAGTTGGTTTAGATACTTTTGTGTCAAACTGTGACATCATTGTTCACTTAGCTGCGATGAATCGCCATGCAGATGCCCAAGTTATATTTGATACCAATATCGCTCTTGTTCAGAAATTAATTGATGCATTAAATCGGACCAACGCCAAACCACATGTATTGATGTCCTCTTCGATTCAAGAAGAGAGGGATAATATGTATGGTAAGTCAAAAAAGGAAGGAAGGAAGTTGCTAGAAATGTGGGCTAAGGAAGCTGGGAGCAAATTTACCGGTCTCTTAATACCCAATGTTTTTGGTCCGTTTGGTTTGCCTAATTATAATTCAGTAGTAGCTACTTTTTGTCATCAAATTTCAAGAGGTATTCATCCCAAAATAGATATTGATGGAGATATAAAGCTAATATATGTAGGAGATTTGGTAGGAGAGATTATAAGGTTAGTAAAGGAAAGATATTCGGCCTCTAAGCTTACCATTGCCCATACCCAAGAGATAAAGGTCTCTGAAATTCTTAACATATTACAAGGATTTGAAAGCCAGTATCATCAAAACGCCGAAATACCTTCATTTGGCTCAAAGTTTGAATTAGACTTGTTTAATACTTTTAGGACTTATTTTGAATTCAGAAGCCTCTATCCAAAGAAATTCAAAAAAAATACAGACCCAAGAGGCGTATTTGTAGAGTTAATCAAGCTAAATATTGGTGGACAAGTGTCTTTCTCCACTACTGTTCCAGGTATTACTCGAGGTAACCATTTTCATACAAGAAAGATAGAACGATTTGCAGTAATTAAAGGAAAAGCACTCATACAATTACGCAGAATTGGAACCGAAGAAGTTTATAATTTTGAACTTGATGGCGAGGAACCATCATTTGTAGATATGCCCATTTGGTTTACCCATAATATCAAGAATATTGGTCAAGAAGAATTAATTACTATTTTCTGGATAAATGAATTTTATAATCCTGAGGACCCAGATACTTATTTTGAAGAAGTCTAGAAATGAATAAAAAATTAAAAGTTGTAACAGTCGTTGGAACAAGACCAGAAATAATTCGTCTTTCAAGAGTTATTTCAAAACTTGATGAATCCGAAGCCATAGAGCATATTTTGGTGCATACAGGTCAAAATTATGATTATGAATTAAATCAAATCTTCTTTGAAGATTTGGGATTGAAAAAACCAGATTATTTTTTGAATGCTGCTGGCAAGAACGCAACAGAGACCATTGGCCAGATAATCATAAATATTGATCCAGTATTAGAAAAAGAAAATCCAGATGCATTTTTAGTTTTGGGCGATACAAATAGTTGTTTGTGTGCCATTCCTGCTAAGAAAAGGCATATTCCTATATTTCATATGGAAGCAGGCAATAGGTGTTTTGATTTAAGAGTGCCTGAAGAGACCAACCGAAAGATAGTAGATCATATTGCAGATATAAACTTGACCTATAGCAGTATTGCTCGTGAATATCTTCTTAGAGAAGGATTAAGCCCTGATAGAATTATCAAAACTGGCAGTCCTATGTTTGAAGTTCTACATCACTATCTACCCCAAATTAAGGCTTCGAAGATTTTGGAAGCTGAAAATTTGCAAAAAGGACATTATTTTGTGGTATCTGCTCATCGAGAAGAAAATATATCCTCTGAGAAAGGCTTTGCCAATTTGGTTCAAATTCTAAATCAATTGGCTGAAACCTATAATTTGCCAGTAATCGTTAGTACTCATCCAAGAACTAGGAAAATGATTGAGCAAAAAGGCATTGTGTTCCATAAATTGGTAAGACTTGAAAAACCTTTTGGTTTAAGCGATTATATATGCCTTCAAATGAACGCTAAAGCTGTATTGTCTGATAGCGGTACCATTTCGGAGGAGTCTTCTATTCTTAACTTTGCTGCTTTAAATCTCAGAGAAGCACACGAACGTCCTGAAGCTATGGAAGAAACTTCGGTGATGATGGTTGGTCTAAATCCCGAAAGAGTTATTCAAGGACTCAGATCCTTAGAAGGGCAGTATTTGGGTGAAAGAAGATTTAGAGAAGTTAGCGACTATTCGATGCCCAATGTTTCGGAAAAGATAGTCAGAATAATAATATCCTATGTTGACTATATTAAAAGAGTAGTTTGGAGCGAAGTAAAATGAAATTAAGAGGTGAACTTTGGATTGTATCTGAGCTTTTTTATCCTGATGAAACTGCTACAGGGTTTTACATGACCAATATCGCAAAACATTTGGCAAAAGATCAAATAGTAAATATTATTTGTGGTTCAGACATATATGAAAAAGGAACTAAGCTAATTGCTGCCGATCAATACTTTTCTGAAAACGTAAAAATTCATCGGATAAAAGCACTCTCACTTGATAAAAACCGAATTCTATCTAGGATTTTTCGCTTTATGTATTTGACGATAACACTGGCATTCCAAATGATGATAAAGATTAAAAGGAATGATAGAGTATTGTTAGTAACAAATCCTGCTTTTATTGTACCATTAGCTTCTTTTTTGTCAAAAATAAAAGCTTTTGAACTAAGCATTTTAGTTCATGATGTCTTCCCAGAAAATTTGATACCAGCTCAAATATTAAAACCTAGATCAACCATTTATTATGTGTTAAATTCTTTATTTACTTGGGCATATAAATCTTCAGATAGGATAATTGTTTTAGGTAGAGATATGCAGGAGCTTTTTCAGAAAAAAATTGGAAATGAAAATAATAAGATTTCAGTAATAGAGAATTGGTCAGACATCCACACTGTTTTTCCTATTAAAGTAGATTCAGCTATTATCTATGAAAATGTCGATTTAAAGGACAAGGTTATCTTTCAGTATGCTGGTAATATTGGGCGACTCCAAGGTCTGTCAGAACTTTTAGATATAATTAGTGAAATCTCCAATACTGAATTACATTTTATGTTTTTAGGAGAGGGTGCCTTTAAAGATAAATTAATATTAAAAGCCAATGCTTTGGGTTTATCTAATGTTAGTTTCTGTTCATCATTTAATAGAAGCAAGCAAAATTTATATTTAAATGCTTGTGATGTGGCCATCGTAGCTATCAATGAACAAATGTTCGGATTAGGGGTGCCGTCTAAATCTTATAATATTATGGCTGCTGGAAAGCCTATTTTATACATAGGTAACAAGAACGGTGAAATTGGATTGTTGATTAAAGAAAATAATATAGGTTGGCAATTCGAATTTTCTCAAAAAGCAAGCTTGGTCAATTTTTTTAATCAATTTGATATTTCCATGGTGGGAGATAAAGGATTGAAATCAAGGGCAATTGCAGAGTCTAAATATAGTGTTGATAAGATTTTAGAAAAGTATTCAAATTTATATTCGTAATAAAAATGTGGTATCTTCTTATTTTTACTTTGCTTTTCATTTCAATGCTTTTATATTTTAAAATAGCGAGCTTTTACGGCATAGTCGATAATCCAAACGAAAGAAGCTCTCATTCTGTCAGTACAATTAGAGGGGGTGGAATTATTTTTTGGATTTCAATTTGTATATTTTTTATTGTTTCAAAAGCGTCTTTCCCATATTTTTTTTTGGGATTAACTTTGATTTCTATAATAAGTTTTATAGATGACTTAAAGACACTACCAAATTGGATTAGGTTAGCTGTCCAAGTTATTTCAGTAGGCTTATTTTTTTACGAAATCCAGTTGTTTAATCAAGTTAGCTATTGGTTAATTTTCCCATTTTTTATTTTTTCAGTGGGTATTATCAATGCCTATAACTTTATGGACGGTATCAATGGCATGACGGGGTCTTACAGTTCGATTTTGATATTTACATTTTGGATAATCAATACTTTTCATAAAGAATTTATAGAAGGGGAAATTTTATATTACGTTTTCATTTCACTTCAAGTGTTTAATTTATTTAATTTCAGAACCAAAGCCAAATGTTTTGCTGGAGATATTGGGAGTATTTCGATGGCAGCTATAATTTTATTTTTATTGTTTAAATTGATAAAAGTTGAAGGTAATTATATTTATATCCTTTTTCTTTCTGTTTATGGAATTGATACCATTCAAACAATTATTTTTAGATTATTAAAGAGAGAGAATATTTTTCAAGCACATAAGAGGCATTTATTTCAGATTTTGGTTAATGAGAAAAAACTTTCTCACCTTTATGTTAGTGCTTTATATTCTTTTATTCAATTAGGAATTAACTTGTGTGTTATTTTGTCAATAGTTAATGGTATTAATTCACTATTTAGTACATTAGTTATTCTAGTAGTACTTAATTTATTTTATATATATGTTAGATATCGTCGAGCCACTTAATAAAAAAGAGATTCAAAACTTGAATTCGCATTGTATCTTTTTTACCTTTATAATCTCAATCCGAAAAAACAATAATTAATAATTAAGATGAAAACATTTTACAAACTACTTTTTCTGTTTTTGTTCCTAGGGGTTTATTCTTCTATTGCTCAAGAAAATGTTGGAATTGGTACAAAGACACCAAATAATTCAGCTATTTTAGATTTAGAGTCTGCTGACAAGGGTCTTTTGATACCTCGATTAACAATTGAGAAAAGAAATAATATACTTTCCCCTGCAACTGGTTTGATGATTTATCAGACTAACGAAAAAACTGGATTTTATTTTTATAATGGTTCAACTTGGAAACCATTGTCAGAAGGTGATGCAAAAGCTGTAGCATTAGACGCCGCTAATTGGTCTAAAACTGGTGATGCTGGAACCAATCCGGCTACAAATTTTCTTGGAACTACCGACAATCAGCCTTTAATATTCAAAATTGCAAGTACCCAATCTGGATATTTAGCTCAAAACTCTAACACATTATTTGGTTTTAATTCGGGTGGTGTATTAAATGTTGGTGTTGCAGTGGGAAATACTGCATTTGGATTTAATAATTTGGCTGTGAGTACAGGAGGTAATTATAACACTGCTATCGGTTATAGAACTTTGGTTTCTAATTTAGGCGGTTCAAATAACGTAGCATTAGGTGCTCAAGCCCTTCAAGATAATACAACTGGAACGGATAATATGGCTATAGGATTAAATGCTCTAAGAGGTAACATAGCGGGAGGTTCAAATGTTGCAATTGGTGGACACGCCTTGTATGCAGGGACAGGCGGTTATCTTAATACATCTGTGGGTTCTGAATCAGGTTTTAACGCGACAGGTAGTAGAAATGTATTTCTTGGCTACCAAGCGGGTTACAATGAATTAAATTCTGATAAGTTATATATTGCCAATTCTAATACTGCTACTCCTTTGGTTTATGGAGATTTTTCAGCAAAATTTGTTACAATTGGTGATGTACCTGCAAGTAATTTAAAGAGAATTGATGCCGTTACTGCTGGAGGATATAATTTGTTGGTAAAAGGTGGAATTCTTACCGAGAAAGTTAAAGTTGCCCTTGTTTCTACTACTGATTGGGCAGATTATGTCTTTGAAAAATCATATAAGGAAAAAATGATGACTTTAGAGGAAGTTGAAAAGTTTACAATTTCAAACAAACACTTACCAAATGTTCCATCTGCTCAAGATATGGTAGATAAGGGAATGGAAGTAGGTCAGACTTCTAAAATGTTTATGGAAAAGATTGAAGAGCTTACGCTATATATGATAGAATTAAACAAAGAAGTGAAAGCATTGAAAGCTGAAAACGAATTGTTGAAAAAAAAATAATTTAATTATTTTATTTTTGAAATCCCAAGTAGTTACATACTGCTTGGGATTTTTTTTGCCGAATAATAAAAAAGTAAGATTCTGAGTTTATAATTCTTACAAAAGCTTATTTTTTTATTAGTTTTGATACTAAATCATAAACAGACGCTTATGTCTAAAATTTTATCTAAATACACCGAAAGGTTTGTTTCGAAATGGTTGATTTTGATAATGGATATATTCATTATCAGTATATCTTTTGTGTTCTCTACAACTATTCGTTTCAACTTTGAGTTAACTTATATCGACCCCCAGCTCTTCAAGTATCATTTGTTGTTGGTGATTTTGGTGCGGTTATCATCTTTCCTATACCTCAATACTTTTTCAGGTATCATTCGGCATACCAGTATAGAAGACGCAAAATTGTTGTTTAAGTCTGTCGTACTCTCTAGCTTAGAGTTGGTACTACTGTCCTTATTGGATTTGAGCACTTTTACGAAATTTGTTCAAATTCCCTATTCCTTACTGGCTATAGACTTCTTCATCGCCTTGTTTGGCTTGATAGCCAGTAGATTTATCATCAAAGCCATTTTTGATAATCTGCTCAATTCTTTTAAATCACAACAAATGGTGATTATTTACGGAGCGGGTCAGTTGGGTTTGATTACCAAGAATACGATTTTGAAGGACAAAAAGAAGAAGAATCAGATACTGTGTTTTATAGATGATAACAACAGTAAGATTGGTAAGTCCATGGAAGGAACAAAGGTGGTTTCTTTGGAAGATGCTTTGAAACTATATATAAACAGTGCAGATTTTAAAAATGTGAGTCTAGAGGTCATTTTGGCCATTCAATCCATAACTCCAAATAGAAAGAACGAGATAGTAGATAAGTTTTTGGAGTTGGGGATTACAGTAAAAAGCCTCCCTCCCGTAAAAACTTGGATCAATGGAGAGCTAAGTGTTAATCAAATAAAAGAGATTAATATAGACGATTTGTTAGAGCGGGAACCTATTAAACTCAACAATAAGTTTGTGATGGAAACTTTATTTAATAAAGTGGTTTTTATTTCAGGGGCAGCTGGTTCAATTGGAAGTGAATTGGTGCGTCAAATATTACCTTTTGGTCCGAGCAAGTTGGTTTTGATAGACCAAGCTGAATCACCTTTATATGACTTGGAAACAGAACTGACCAGGTTGAAGCAAAAAGCTGACAGCTCTACGGAGTTGATTTTGGAAACCAGAAATATCTGCAATAAAATACAAATGGAACGGTTGTTTCTTAAACACCAGCCTGATGTAGTTTTTCATGCTGCTGCCTATAAACATGTACCCTTGATGGAGAATAATCCTTACAAAGCGGTAGAAGTCAATGTGCTGGGTACAAGGCTCATGGCAGATTTATCATCAAAGTATAAAGTTCAAAAATTTGTAATGGTATCTACCGACAAGGCGGTAAACCCTACAAACGTTATGGGGGCTAGTAAACGTTTGGCAGAGATTTACGTACAATCTTTAAATTCGCATTTTAAGAACGATACCCGTTTTATAGTCACTAGGTTTGGTAATGTATTGGGTTCAAACGGCTCCGTAATTCCACTATTTAAAAGACAGATAGCGGCGGGGGGGCCGGTAACAGTTACGCATCCTGATATTATTAGATATTTTATGACCATCCCTGAAGCTTGCCAATTGGTATTGGAGGCAGGTACGATGGGCAAAGGGGGAGAGGTATTTGTATTTGACATGGGAGAGCCCGTAAAGATTGTAGAATTGGCCAAAAGGATGATAAAGCTTTCGGGTTTTGAGGTGGATAAACAGATCGAAATTAAGTTTACGGGCTTACGACCTGGTGAGAAATTGTATGAAGAGCTGATAGGCAGTGCGGAGGATAATCTGGCTACTTATAATCCAAAATTGATGATCGCCAAGATAATTCCTGAAGATTATGAGCAAATTAGTAAAAAGCTCGAGATGGTTGAACTAAAACTCAATGACTGGACGAATGTAGAAATTGTTAGCTACTTAAAAGTCTTGGTTCCAGAATATATCAGTAACAATTCGCCCTTCGAGAAATTGGATAATTTAGGCGAATTAGAACTTATCTGATTTGTTTAGCTATAGATAGATTAATCCCAAAATTATCTTTCCACAATTCTCCAAAGTCACTGGCTATTTTTCCAGAAAGCTTGTAGCTTTTATAAAAAGTGTTGATTTGCTGCATAAAAGAAACTTGGGCGTACTTAAATGGATATTCATAATTACCCAAGTTTTTTGATTGGATGATTTGCGTATTACCGTAAAAACTCTTATAATGGTAGTATAGATTCATTTGTATGGCTGATAACCTATTGTTTATAATAAAATTGCTTTGTCCCAAGTTTTTGGCGTAGGAAGGTCTACCTAACAAAGTTTGGTTAGAAACAAATAAAGGCGTACCTAAAGTATTTCCTTTATACGTCCAAGCATCTTTGTACAATGAATTATTAAAATAATCGTCTCTTCCCCTAAGTTCTGGCGTCCACTCAAACAAAGTCCCCCCTTGATTTCTCGTATCTAAGTATTCTAGACATATCTTACTCAGAAAACTATTTTTTTGAGATATAGACAAGCCATACAACCCATCAGCAATATTGTTGAGATAAAACAATGAGCCATCTTCATAAAAACTTTGTCTATAAAAAAAGATATTGTATTTCCCCATTGTAAAGTTTAGACCAATATCTACTGAACCCAAATGATTTCCAGCTCTATTAAGTGCCTCGTTCGCAGGGGCTCCACTGGACGCTCCCTGTCCTTTGCTATTTAGACTAATACCTGTTGCTACTTTTATAAAAGTAGAGAAGTCTGTGCTGAAACGGTTTATAATCTGCTTACTTAACTCATCATAAAATGGTTTAGTTGGGTGCCCTCCCCATTGAACTTGATGATTAAACCCTCCTAGTAAATGGAATTTCCATGCAGGCTTCCCTATGCGGGCATAGAAACTTTTTTGGTGCAACCAAACATTTTGTACAGAGTCTCCTTTACCAAACCAGCCATGGGCAAAATTGCCTTTGATGGCAATTAATCCGTTTTTACTGATTGGGGTAAAGTTGGGTATGGATATTTCAATTTTGGGCATAGGCAAAGCATTCCCAGACCAAATATAGCTTCCTATGGTGCCAAGAGTATCTACCAAACCTTGAATTTCTCTTCTTCTCCCTCCATAAAGTTCAAATGCTCCATATCTTGCCTTAATATGTACGACGGGTAAAAGGATTTGATTTGTTTTTCCGAAATTTACATGCGTTTCTAGGCCATATCCATAGCTGAATTTTTTGAGCTTTCTGCTTGTGGTGGTATAAAGGGAATCATATTCTTTTTTTAAGCTTAGATTAAAATAACCAATTCCAGATTTAACAGGAACTAAGCCATATTGTTTGCTTCTTAATAGAAATGGTGTAGTAGAATCGCTAGAAACAATGCTGCCAAGTGTGGCATGAATTTGTGTTTTTTTGAAAATCGGTTGGGCAAAACCAGTTTGAAAAAGCAGTAAAAGAAGGATAAATAGTATTCTATTCAAAATGTGTAAATGGGTTTAATATCTATTTATGATTTGCAGGCTTTTTACTTAAGGACTTCAAATTTACCAATTTTGTATATATTTTCCCCATTATTGAGTTCAATTTTTAATTGAAAAGTATATATACCACCACTGAGAGGCTTGAGCGTAATGTTGCCATCCCAATTTTGATTTTTGTCTTTGATTTGAATGATATTCGCTCCCCATCGGTCAAAGATTTTCAAGTCATAGGTTTTTACCCTTCCAAGTCGCCCCTTTATTTCAAAAGTATCATTGAGTTGGTTGTCATCTGGACTAAAGGCATCCGGTACAAAAAACAACGCCTCAATGGGTATACTAACTGTATTGGAGTAACTACCCATGCCATTGGCATTCAAGGCTTTAATTTTAAATTGGGCTTCTATTTCATAATTACTCAAATCTACTTGGGTCATCAGTTGTGAACTAGGTACTGTATTTTGTAAGGATTCAATACCAGTATTTTCATCAATACTAATAAGTTCAAAATTGTTGATACCAGAAGCTCCAAATGGGGATACATCAGTCCAAATGAGTTCTTCCTTATTATTAACCAGTAAGTGTATGGTACATATTTCGCCTGATAGTTTTGAGTTACTACCACATACATCACTATAGCCCAGTTGATAGCATAGACTTGCCTTTGTGGCATCAGCATTGACATTAAATTTTTTTTGTGAGGCGGGAGTAAGACTATCTCTTTTTATGAAACCATTGGGGGAAGCTTCATAGAGGAAATAAAATGCTTTGTTGACTGACCAATTTGAATTGTCTGTAAATGAAAGCTCAATTTTATCATCTGCAAGGACATTAACATTTACGTCGGTGATAGGAGGTGTGATTACACTTTTACGGTCAATACATTTGATCTCAGATTTGGAAATTGAAGAATAAGGCACAGCAGGGTTAACACTCCATTCTCCTTCCACTTTGGCAATTATTTGGTAACAGTAGTTGGCACTACACTTGGCAATGGTATGTCCATATGTCGGATTAACATTGTATATTTTTTGAATAAGAATATTGTTGTTTTCTATCTCTTGCCAATCAATATCATAATTTATGTTTTTAATAGTGGAAGTATTTAATATACTAGAAGTCTGGTTTTGGGCAATGGTTTGCCATGAAAGGGTATTGATATTTGGGCCAAAAATCTGGATAGAATCCAGTTGAATTGTGCATACTTCACCACTCAGTTGAGCACAAGCAGTATATTTGTATATCATAAAACATGTTTGTTGATTATTTATCAAATCAACTGTAATGGTTCCTGGATTTGCTTGATATTTAAAGTTAGGAAAGGAATAGTTTTGAGAAGGTGTCCTTTGATAAATTTGGTGTGTATCAAAAGTTCCGGAAAAAGATAGTTTTGCTTTAGTACCTCCTGGAAGAACCTCTAATTCTGTGATTTTAGGGACATTTCCATCGCTATCCATATTGATAGTTTGAAAAGGGGGTGGCTGACAACCTGTTGGCGTGTTGTTTTCGCCTTTAACCCTTATGGAACGCGTTGGAGTAGTAGTCCCATAACTTTTGTTAGCTGTAAATGGTAAACTTGTAACAGTTTGAATTGCTGAATTATCACCCCATTCGATGGTATAATAATCAAAATTATTGGCAGGGTCTTGAGGAATAATGAGATTTAAGAAGTTATTATTACAAGTGCTATAACTAAAAACAGGTTGGTTGTTGGGTCTTACACTCACAGTTTTGCAGGCAAACATATCTTTCCCGTTTTTTTTGCCATATTGAAGTATGGTATAATATCGTATAGAGTTGGGGTTAGAAAACAAAGCAAGGTTGGTGGAGTCTTTGTTACCTACTTTATCAAGTAGATTTGCAGCTTTACCATCATAATAAAAATCGTAGCGAATATCAGATCCTCCAGACATGTCTTTCAGCCTGACTGCCATAGGGGTACAACCCGCACTTATATCTCCATCAATTTTAAAACCGCCTTCCACAGCATTTGGAGGCCAATTATTTTTGTCACAAAGTCCTTGGGCATAGGATATGTGGGTACTCAACCAAAAAATGGTAAAATACACAAAGCTTAAAATTCTATTTAAATGCTTGGATGGAATCATGAAGCCCAAAAAATTACGTGAATTTAATCAATCCTCCTTAAAAATCATTTTAAAATTTATTTAATGGAGAAAGCTAGCCATATGTGAGTGCTAGAATATAACGACAAATAAATTATGGAAAACAGCATATTACAAAATTAGGCTCTTGGTAAAGGAAATGTGGAAGCCAGTAGCGTTTTTAAACAATCCACCGATGTCTTGAGAAATTTGCAGGCTTAGGTTAAGCTGATAAGGTAATGGATATTGAACAGCCAAAAGAAAAGAAGAAGAAGCAACATCTACAGGGGAGCTATACCTCCCATAATTAGAACTATGAAGAGCTTTAATCATAAAGTTTAAAGAATTGTATTGACCATCAATAGCTATATAAAATGCCTTTACCCTATTGTTGACAACCCGACGGGTATCATCTGTTAAAATAAAAGGGGTACCCATTATGCGATTTTTATAAGTCCAAGATTGATATTGTCCATGCGAAAAATAGTCATCATATTCTCCTGAATTGCTCATTCTGTACTTGCCAAATCTATAGAGCCCTTGGCTTTTGGTATAAATAAATTCGCCTACCACGTGTTGGAGGATAGTTTTAGGCTGTTTGCTCTTCCAAGCTATGCCATAAATACCATCCTCGATGTTATTAAAATTCACCAAAGAACGTGCGAAATCAAACGGTTTTTGGTGGTAAAATTGCCAGTTTTGATTAATGATTGCTGATAAATCAATACTTCCTAATTGATTCCCTATGGCCAAGCCTCCATCAAATCCAGGTACTTTAGTAGGGTCAATACCTATTAATTTTTGTAAGAATGGTAATAGGATAAACTGGTAACTATACAAGGGATTGGGAGCTAAATAACCATTAAGAGTAGGAGGAAATGGGCCACCTACTTTTTTCAATTCTTCAGAGTATCCGCCCCATTGGGTTTGGTGGTTGATACCGCCCATCAGTTGTAACTTTTGTTTTTTATCACTGATTTTGAGATAGAGCCATTTTTGGTGCAAGTAATAGTTTTCGATAATGCCTTGTGTGCCAAACCAACCATGTGATAGACCCGCTTTGTAGCTTAGCCTTTTGTATGGTCCCCATCCCACCCAATTGGGCGTGGATATTTGAAGCTTTGGCACAGGAAGTGCATTGCCTGACCACACATAAGCACCAGAGCTGAGGGTAGAGTCGGTAAGGCCTTGTATCTCTTTTCGTCTGCCACCATAAAACTCCAAATGTTTGAACCGTAGTTTTAGATAGGCCTCTGGCAAAAGAATTTGGTTGGTTTTTCCCATATTGGCGTGCACATTTATGCCATAGCCATAATTAAAAGGCTTTAATTTTCTCTTGAGGGTTAATAAACTATCGTAATCTTTGGAGATTCCTGCCGATAAATAGGCAATCCCCGGTTGGGTAGGCATCAGGCCAAACTGATTGGTATGTAAAAAGAAAGGGGTACTTTGCTTGCTTGCCGCCAACAAGCCTGTTCTAAAAGCGTAAGTATGACCATGTAATATTTTTTGAGCAAGCAGCAAAGTTGGGCAAGATAGCATTATCCATAAAAAGAAAATATATCTCATAAAGGCTCAAAATAATAGTAAAACTGCTGGATGAACTTAGAAAATCCTAACAATTTCACAAATAAATGATTTTTTCTATAAAAAGGCTGGTTACAGACAAAAATTTATTATTCGGTATAATATTAAACACATAGGCTCATAGGACACATAAAAACAAGCTAGGTTATCTAGTGGCTATGTGTTAAAAAAGATAAACACAAAGACCATCGGGCCACCTAAAAACAACCTATGAAATCTATGTGGTTATAAATATAAACACATAGGCACAAAGTACACATAGAGAAACCTATGATATCTATGTGGTTAAAAATATAAACACATAGGCACAAAGTACACATAGAGAAACCTATGATATCTATGCTTCTATGTGTTTATAAAAAACGCCCACTCACATACTATCCGCTCCGCCCTTTTGAAAAACTACTTCTTTAACTAGCCCAATGGAGTTGAAATGTAGAATCATGGCTTCGGAGTTGGTAATGTTGCGGATGTTTTGGCATTGGGGGCCACGTTCGAAATAATAAACTACATATTTTTCTGATTTTTTATCTAAAAGTTGGTAATCATATCGACCAATGGTTTTCACGATTTCGTTCTCTGAGATACTCAGAATACGGTCTTTGTTTTTTTTCAACAATGCCAGTTGTTGTATTCGTTTGCCTTCGCAACCCCCGCGGTCGCCTTTGAAGAGTTCGGAATCAAATCCTTCGATCTCTAAAGGTTTTGAGTAGGAGCAAGCTTGTAAAAGAATTAAAGCCGAAAAAGAGATTAGATATTTTAAAATAGACATTTGAGTAATTTTCCAAAAGGCAGGACGCCTGTTTTTTATTGATTTATATATAAATAACTTGTAAGTTTAAAATTGAAAGCATTGTTAGTCAGTCAGTTCAAGAGTATTCTGTCAGTTCGAGCTTTGCGGGCGGCGTTCCGTTCGAGAACACGTTTTCAAATGTTCAATACAGCCCGTCCTAATAACATCTCAGTATTCGTCTCGAACGGAACACCTCCCAGACCTAAGGTCGCAATTTCATTCAGATTACCATCTGAATTTTATTGTTCTCGATACGACATTGTGCCCAATACAACTCAATACTCACAACTCTCTCGATAGCTATCGGGACGTAATTCGTAACTCGTAATTCGTAACTCGTAATTCGTATCTCGTAATTCTTAACTCGTAATTCGTAACTCGTAATTCGTAATTCAAAACTCGTAATTCGTAACTCGTAACTCGTAATTCAAAACTCGTAATTCAAAACTCGTAATTCGTAACTCGTAATTCAAAACTCGTAATTCGTAACTCGTAATTCGTAATTCAAAACTCACTAATTACCATTCCACCAATAACCAATAACCAATTACTAGTAACTAAACTCACTTATCCTTCTGAAACATCCCAACGATACCATTGGCGATAGATAAGATAAAACTCAAGATAAGTGGCGGTAAAAAGCCCTCAACGCTGAAGCCATCTACCAAATAGTCACACAGATAAACCATGCAAACACTTATAACCAAAGAAAACAGTCCTAAAGTTAGAAAAGTAATTGGTAAAGAAATTAGGCTCAGAATGGGTCTCACAAAGGTATTGAGAATACTCATGACCAAAGCCACAATAATGGCCGTTACATAACCATCTACCTGAACGCCTTTCAAGTAATTTGGAACTAAGAATAAAATGAGACCGCAAACGAGCAGTCTTACAATGTAATTTGTCATTTTGATTGATGTCTAGTTATTAATACATTAAGTACCTCATCAAGGCTGATTTCTTTGGCTTCCAACAATATTAAATAATGGAAAAGCAGATCGGCAGCTTCGCCTAAAAACAAATCTTTGTTATCGTCTTTGGCTTCTATGACCAATTCTACGGCTTCTTCACCTACCTTTTGGGCTATTTTGTTGATTCCTTTTTTAAACAAAGATGCAGTGTAAGAAGCATCTGTAGGGTTATTTTTTCTGTCTTTTATGATTTCAGTTAATTGCTGAATAAACATCACTTTCCCTGTATTTGTTTCGCTCCAACAGGTATCATCTCCAGTATGACATGTGGGGCCATCGGGCACTGCTTTTATCAGAATAGCGTCGCCATCACAGTCAAGTTGATGTTCTTTGTAGTTCAAGAAGTTATTGGAGCTTTCGCCCTTGGTCCAAAGTCTTTCTTTCGAACGGCTATAAAAAGTTACCTTTCCATCACTAAGGGTTTTTTCGAGTGCTTCGGCATTCATGTAACCTTGCATAAGTACTTTGCCTGTGTAAAAGTCTTGGATAATGGCAGGAAGGAGTCCTTTAGAAAAATCAGCTTGTCTATTCATAAAAATAATAATTACGCAAAAATACTAAGTACTAATTGATTGTAGGACAGAAACGAAAATTATTATATTTTTTTTAAATAAGGCTTGACAAATAAAAAAAGACCCCTTATCTTTGCACCCACATTGAACGAAAGAGGTTCTTTAAAAGCGAAAGTAGCTCAGTTGGTAGAGCGTAACCTTGCCAAGGTTAAGGTCGCGGGTTCGAGACCCGTCTTTCGCTCAAGAGATAAAGAGTTCCTATGAAAATGGGGACTTTTTTGTTTCTTAGGGCATATCACCCGCCGGGGTGGTGGAACTGGTAGACACGCAGGACTTAAAATCCTGTGAGCCTTATCGCTCGTACGGGTTCGATTCCCGTCCCCGGTACTTTAGGTCTTAGAACTTCGGTTTTAAGACCTTTTTTGTTATTTTGAGTCTTATCGCTTGTGCGGGGGTGATCGGCAGCCGTCGCTGTCCCGTCCCCGGTACTTTAGGTCATAGAACTTCGGTTTTAAGACCTTTTTTGTTATTTTGAGTCTTATCGCTGGTACGCCTGCCCGGTACTAGGAAAGCAAAATAGAGCCAACCTAATGAAATAAAAGAGAGGGTAGGTTACTAATTTTAAGTAATTTACACTCTTTTTTTTTGTTTTGCCCTTTTCCTTTCATTGGTTAATCTTTTCTCTTGATTTGTCACAATTTTGTCACAATTTTTGATGTTTTCTTTGCATGAGTACATTCATTGGTAATGCCAGCACTAACTAAACATTTGTACCTAATTTTTGATGAGATTCTTCTCCGACCAAGTTTTGTAATTCTGAAATGTACTATCTATAAACGGCAACAAATTTGGGTAGTTGAATGTATTGTAGGAATTTATCTTGTTAGGAGACAACACCATTGTGACCGAAGTATCTTTTGCCATTTGATAGGCTTTTGGTTCATATTTAAGAGCTGGAGCATAATTGTATTGAAAGTTATAAATACTTGAAATACCGAAATAGACCGCTCTAATCATGGATGTGCCTTTAATTTTCTCTTCACTATTCATTATTTCAGAATTTAGAGGTTACCTCTTGGATACTTTGACACGATTAAATCCTAATTTTGAGTATTTGCAAAAAGAAAAAATCAAACAAAGTAAAGACAGCTGGTGAAAATTTAATAACTCTTTGAAAATAATAAATTTAAAATATCAAAGATATTTCAACATTGAAAAATATAGATTTGAAATAAATTAAATCTTATTTTGGAGAATTAATCATTTTGTATTGAAATGAAATGAAATTGAAAAAAAGTCTTTGGATTTAGAATCAAACTAAAAAAAATAATTAATTTTAAAAAATAACCAAAAACTAAGAAAACCCTATTAAGCATGAAAATCAATTCTATCATCTTCTCATTTTTTGTTCTAACCTCATTTGCAATTTATGCTCAAAGGAAAGACAACCCAGGAGCAAGGGCTGCATTTGAATACAACATTACCAAAGATCCAAAAACTGGACAAGTACCGAGAAATGAATTAGAAAAATCAAGAAATATCATGTCTCAAATGATAAAACTTATGGGTGCAGTACCTAATGTAACTTGGGCCGAAAGAGGCCCCAATAATGTTGGTGGGCGAACTCGTGCTATGATGTGGGATCCAAATGACGTTACAAAAAAGAAAGTTTGGGCTGGAGGGGTTTCAGGAGGACTGTGGTATAATAACGATATTACGGATGGAAATAGCTCTTGGACAAAAGTTGATGACTTTTGGGATAATATAGCTATTGGAGATATTGCCTATGATCCAAGTAATACGCAAATTATGTATGCTGGGACCGGCGAAAGAGCAAGTTCTGACGCAATTGGAAATACTGGGTCAAGTAGTACAGGTGGTGGTGGAATGTGGAAAAGTACAAACGGAGGAACTTCTTGGACAAGATTGACATCTACCATTCCTGATTACGAAAATAACAATGTGGCTGCAGGATGGCGAGAAGTGTTAAAAATTATTGTAAATTCATTAGGCCATGTATATGTTGTCAATATGTGGGGAATTGTACGTTCAACAGATGGAGGTGCTACTTGGAATTCTTTAACAGGAACTAACGCACCGCCTGTATCTAATGCCGGTAGAATTTCTGATATGGAAATTGGTACAGATGGTATTCTATATGTTGCGGAAGGCGGCAATAGTTTTGCACAAAAAATTTATAAATCTACTGATAATACCATCTCAAACTTTGATATAATTACTCCTCCAAATGCAAATGTCAATGGCAGTGCAAGGGTCGAAATTGCACTTTCACCTAGTACAAATGGCACATCCCAGGTGATTTATGCCGTTTCTGCAAATTCTACTGTTAATGTAAGATTCTTTAAGAAAAGTATTGATGCTGGTGCCACTTGGACAGACATAACAGTACCTAAATACGATGATTTAAATGGAGGAGGAGAAAAAGATTTTGTTGGTACGCAAGGTTGGTACGATTTAATTCTAGGAACTCATGCTACAAATCCCAATATACTGTATGCAGGTGGTGTCACTTTTAGTGTAACCAAAGATGGTGGAAACACATGGCTTCCAAAATTAGGCTATGGAGCTTATGGAGCAATGATGCACGTTGATGAACATTCGTTTGCGGCACGTCCAGGTTTTCCCGATGAAGCCATTTTTGGAGGTGATGGCGGAGTATATTATGCCGCAGATTGGGGCAGTTCTGGGACAAATTACCCAGCTTTTCAAAAGAGAAATAAAAACTATAATATAACACAATATTTTGCAGTAGATCTAAATCCCTTTGCCAACAATGCAACTACCATTGGTGGTACACAAGACAACGGAACGCACTCTTTAAAAGGAGCTTACGGTACAATAGGTGAAGGTTTTGAAATAAACTCAGGTGACGGGGGTTTGTGTTTTATTGATAAATTAGACTCCAATATCGTAATTAGTCATTACACCAATGTAACGCCTAAGCTCAATAAAGCAGGGGCACATAACACCAACTCATGGGTAGAGATGATGCCTCAACCTGGTGATAGAGGCACATTTATTAATTCATCGGACTATGATTCGCAAAATCATACCTTGTATGACAACTATACACTAGGTTCAGAATCAGACACTAAGATAATCAGATATCATATAACTGGTACGTCTCCTAATTATAACTATTCGACAAGCATATTAACAATAACTGGTCAAGGGGCATTGGATATTTCGTTTATAAAACTAGGCAAAACACAAGGTAATTTATTTATAGGCACAAACACTGGAGATGTTTTTAAAGTCACTGGAATAAACCTTGTCGGAGACCAATCTCTCACTACCATTACCAAAATAATGGATAAAACTACCACCTCTGAAGGTAATGTTTCGTCTTTGGATTTTGGAACAACAGAAAGTACAATCATTGTTACCAAATCTAATTACAATGTCAAATCGGTATTTTACACCACCAATGATGGTACAACTTGGATATCGAAAGATGGAACAGGACAGGGACTTCCTAATGTTCCTATTAGATATTCATTAATCAATCCCGTGGACACAAAGCAAGTGCTTTTAGCTACTGAGCTAGGGGTCTGGTCAACTAGCGACATCACTGCAGCAAATCCCCAATGGGCTCCTACTAACACTGCTTTGGCCCATGTACGCTGTGATATGCTTAAATTCCGAACATCAGATAATACTGTAGTGGTTGGTACACATGGTCGAGGGATTTTCACTACAAAAATAAATCAAAATAGTACTCCTTGTCCAACAACATTAGTCTTAATTAGCCCTACCGACGATAAAGCTGTCGGAACTACCGTACTTCAAGCGTCAGAAACTGTGACGGCAAGCAATAAAATCACAGGTAATGCAAATGTAAATCTTAGAGCTGGTAAGTCTATTGAATTAAAACCTAGTACATCCGGAGGGGGAACGACTTTCGAGGCTGGAAATGGCACTGTTTTTTATGCCTATATACAAGGCTGTGCCAATTAGAATCACTCTTTAAAATTTAAAAATAGCATCAAGTACAAGTCTTGATGCTATTTTCATTTTTATCTTATCTTGTTTTCACAAAAGTTGCCAAATATCAAGTTGAATATTATTTAATAAGTAATAATTTTTCCAAATTATTTGTTTTTCTACTTCTATAGGCTTCAAAGATTTTATCTTATACCATTTTTATGATAAAAGGATATCCTTTTTGAAATCCTTTTAAATGCTTAGAGTTGATTAGAATTGATTTACTTATTCTATGAATTTCGATTTCGATTCGAAAAATTCTTCAAATTCATTTAAGTTTTTAGGTGTTGTAAGTAACTCATTTGAAATCATGTATACAAATGTACATCATCCGCCCAGCAGAGATTTCTCGCAGTTCCATTGAAAAATACATTTATATTTTCAATTCATATTACAATAGGTCTTTCTGATTTCTGTAAACTTGATGATTATTGATTTACAGTTTATCTCAAAGCCCAAATATTCTTAAATCATCATTTGCTGCTTCGATAAATGGTTTTCAATTTTAAAAATTCGGCATAAATAGACAATCCAAGAAAATATCCTAATCTATTGATAATTAGTTCTGCAAATTGACTTAAAAAAACAACCAACTGATAAACTACAGCAATAGTCCTTTATTGAGTGGATTAACTTGGAGATTTTAAATGATTAATACCCAAATTGTCATGAAGAATCTGATTACCTTTTTCCTCTTTATTTCCGTTGTTTTCGCTAGCCA
The DNA here is from genome assembly GCF_024343675.1 of Lacihabitans sp. CS3-21. Classification (GTDB taxonomy): domain Bacteria; phylum Bacteroidota; class Bacteroidia; order Cytophagales; family Spirosomataceae; genus Leadbetterella. The sequence goes on along the minus strand of NZ_RJUD01000021.1, from coordinate 20,415 downwards.
CGCACAATGTCCTTTTAATAATACACCTGCATTTGGCACATCGGGCAATACCAATGTGAGCAACTACACTGTTGGTGGTCGAAACTTGCTTTACAACGCAGTTTGGGCGGGAGAATATGTGGAAGTACAAAATGTTCCGGCTGGGGCTCAAATGAGATTTGATGTGTGCGACGCGTCAATAGACACTTATTTAACTGTTTTCCCGTCTAGCTCATCTACCGCTATTGCATTCAATGATAATTTTTGTGGAACAGGTGGGACTCGTTCTCAAATTGAACATACTTTTGTCACAGGGGGTAATTATAGAATCCAGCTTAATGAAAAAATTGGTGGGAACAATTGTTCAACTGCTGGAGGAACAAATGTGCCTTTGTACGCTACTCTTCTTTTTTTACCTGTGGTTTCTGCCAACGTAAATTCAATAGTTAGAGCAAACGCTTCACCCACCAATGCCAGTTCAGTAAATTATACAGTAACATTTTCTTCGTCAATAACAGGTTTGTCTTCGAGCAATTTTAGTTTAACCACCACCGGTGTGACAGGTGCTTCAGTGGGTACTGTTTCTGGTTCGGGTACTACTTGGACAGTTTCTGTAAATACTGGAAGCGGCGATGGGACTATCCGGCTAAATTTGGTCAATGATACAGGTATAAGTCCTACGCTAGCCAATGAGCCGTTTAATTCCGGAGAGACCTATGATGTTGACAAATCGCCCCCTACAATCAGTATAAGTAGTATTATAAATAGCCCTACGAATGTAAGTCCTATTCCTTTGACCATTACTGCTAGTGAGCCTATTACAGGTTTGGCATTCACGGATTTCACGGTAAGCAATGGTTCAATAAGTAATTTCTCAGGAAGTGGGCAAAATTATACTGCAAATCTAATTCCAACAAATTCCGGAACAGTAAACGCTACTATTGGTGCAAACACATTTTCTGATGGGGCAAACAACACAAATTTAGCTCCCTCAAGCTTTGTGATTCAATACGACATTGTCCCACCTTCGGTATCTGGTATTATAAGAAATAACCCAGTAAGCCAGATGACCAATTCAAATACAGTAACCTTCAGAGTGGCATTTACTGAATCTGTCTCTGGAGTCGATTTAACAGACTTTACTTTAGCAACCACCGGGAATGTCCAAGGAAATTTATCTGGCTTCTCGTCCCTTGGTAGTTTATTTTACAATGTCACGGTTAACAATATTTCAGGTGCTGGAACACTGTCTATAAATCTTAAAAATTCAGGGACGTCCATTGTCGATAACTCTGGAAATGCCATTACCAGCGGATTTTCTTCGGGCCAAACTTATATCATCAATAATGAACCTAATTTTTCATTGACTAGCCCACAAAATCAAACTATTTGTCAAAACTCGGGTGTTTATCCATTAAATAATCTCCTAACTATCAGTGATATAGATGTTGGGCAAACCTTAACTTGGAGTATAGTAACAGGTCCTACAAATGGCGTTATGAATGGATTTAATTCTACTTCCCCTTCAACCGGTGGAGCTGTGACCCCTAGTGGATTAAGTTTTACACCAAATGCTACATTTAATGGTATTGAAACCTTCACCATCAGAGTTTCTGATGGTGTAAGTTCAAAAGATATGGTTGTCAATATTACTGTAACTGCCTTACCTGGTATAAATATTGGTACAAGTCAAACGTTATGCGAAGGTCAAACCATAGCATTGACCTCATCTGGAGGGGGAGATTATTTGTGGACAGGGCCAGACGGCTTTACATCTACACTACAAAACCCGATAATAACGGGAACAACTTCAAATAAGTCTGGGACATATAGCTTAACTATAACAGCAAATGGGTGTAGTGCAAGTGCTACAACAGTGGTAACGGTAAATAATTTACCGACAATAACGATCAATTCGAATCAGAACATTTGTGAAGGCAATCCGATTAATCTTACTTCCTCAGGCGGAGGCAGCTATGATTGGGCAGGACCTAATGGATTTACATCAACCTCTCAAAATCCTACCTTAAACAGTGCTAATGTTATAAATACTGGAGTTTATAGTCTCTCAATTACCACCAATGGCTGTACCGCAAGTGCAACCACTAGCGTGACAGTCCACGCTATTCCTGCCTTAGTGGCAGGTGCGAATCAAACCCTCTGTGAAGGTGAGGTAATAAACCTGACTGCAACAGGAAGCGGGGATTTTTCTTGGGCAGGGCCCAATGGATTTATTTCTCTATTACAAAATCCTACCATAAATGTAGCATCTCTCAACCAAAGCGGAATTTATACAGTTACACTTTCCGTGAATGGATGTACAAGTTCTGCGACTACATCGGTAAGCGTCAATTCTGTACCAATTGTTACGATAAACTCATCATTAACAGTTTGTGAAGGATCCAGCCTAAACCTGACTTCCTCAGGAGGTGGAATTTATTCCTGGAATGGTCCATTCGGGTTCACCTCCGCTTCTCAAAACCCCATAATTACTAGTTCGATTCTTGATAACCAAGGAACCTACACGCTAACCGTAACAGCCAATGGCTGCACCAGCACTGCAACAACGGGCGTAACCATTACGCCACTTCCCTCCATTGGTATAAATTCAAACCTGACGGTTTGTGAAGGCAGCCCTATAAACCTTAGTGGTACGGGCGGCGGAAGTTATGCTTGGAGCGGACCCAATGGTTACTCATCTGGTAGTCAAAATCCAGTAATTTCATCGGCTTTATTGAGCAATTCGGGTATTTATACGCTAACGGTGACAAGTGGAGTGTATGTGGTAACAGCTACTGCCAGTGTCACAGTTAATCCATTACCAACCATCACAATCAACTCCAGCTTGACGTTGTGTACTGGAAGTCAAATAAATCTCACCGCATCTGGGGGTGGTAATTACACTTGGTCTGGGCCTAATGGATTTTCTTCGATTTTACAAAATCCGACCATCCTCATCTCCACATTAAGCAATTCGGGAATTTATACTGTTTCGGTCACAAATATGGGTTGTACTAGTGTGGCTACAGCCAATGTCACTATCAACCCAATACCAGCCGCACCGCCAACAGGTATTCAATATGTTTGTGCGGGCGGCAACCTTGTCCTTACCACAACATGCTCAGGAGGCTCTGTACCAATTTGGTTTTCTGATGTTGCTGGACAAAATTCAATAAGTGCTAATCTTACCAATGTAACAGCGAGCACCACGTATTATGTGGCTTGCGAATTGAATAACTGCCGCAGTTCAATTGTATCTCATCAAGTGTCAACGGATAATACAATACCTTATACCTATCATTTAAATTATATCGATTATGTGTTTGGATGTGATAATGGGGATGTTAAAATTCCTTTGTATTTAAGCAACACTGCTGGAATCAGTTTCCAATGGCAGCTAAATACGGGAAGTGGATTTTCAGACATTTCAGCCTCCTCAACTTACAATGATGTTACGAATGATACGCTTCAAATTTCTGGATTGAGCCTTTCGATGAACAACTACTTATATAGAGCTATCATCAGCAATTCATGCAATTCAATTGTGTCTGACACCTTCCGATTGGCCATAAATGTTTTGCCAAGTATAGTTTCGAATCCATTAGGACAATCCGTTTGTGTTGGAAATAAAATTATATTCGGAGTGCAGTCAAACGGAACAGGAGTATCCTACCGCTGGCAAGTAAACAAGGGAAATGGATTTGAGTATTTAGTTGCGAATACCAACTACGAAAATGTCAATAGTTCACAGCTTTTAATCAAAAATATCCCTTTTTCGTTTAACAATTATGAATACAGATGTGAGGTATTTAGCACGTGCCTAAGTATTTTCTCCAATGCGGCAATGCTACAAGTAGATCCGACCATTACAATTCTTGGTCAGCCAGTAAACAAGACTATTTGTCAAAACAATTCAACGACTTTCAATGTATCGGCTGTACATATCGGAGGAGGCTCTGTGACTTACCAATGGCAAACAAGTTTCGACGGCCTCAATTACTCTAATCTAAGTAATAATACTGTTTATCAGGGTGTTACTACATCGAATTTATCTTTGTCTAATGTTCAAATGAGTTTGAATAATGCCAAATTCAGATGTTTAATAAATAATTATTGCCAGTCGATAGATGCCGGACTAAATGTGATTCCGGTCGTCACCATAACCTCCAACCCGAGCAATGAAACGATTTGTGAGGGAAATTTTGCGAATTTTACTGTAGGAGCAGTTGGTCAAGGCCTGACCTATAGATGGCAGGTTAATACAGGTGCGGGTTTTGTAAATATTTATGATGGCACCTACTACCAAGGAGCCACCGCAGCAACTTTACAATTGTTCGGAGCAACGACAAGCATGAACGGTTATCAATACAGATGTGTTGTGAGTGGCACAAGTACTTGTGATGCCGTTTCAAGAGAAAGCTCGTCAGCAATTTTAAATATTAGCGTGAGCCCTGAAGCTCAAAATATAGTGGCGGTTAGTCAAATAAATAGCGGAACAACCATTTATCAGGCCACGGAGTATGTATTGGGGCTAAACAAAATTCTTTCCCCTGCAAGAGCGGAATACCGAGCGGGTAATGCTATTTTGTTGAATCCAGGTTTTGAAGTATCTGCTGGAGCAATATTTACCGCTAAGATCCAAAATCCTTGTAGATTGTTGACAAGCTCCAACTTCAATTTACCCAAAACCATTACAAAGTAAATACTGAGTAGCCGCTGATAAATTTTAGCGGCTACTTTTTCAAAATAATGCTCGGACTTTCGTTCATCCAAATCAAAATTTGACTTCCAGAATTTGTAACACTAATTTTTCTGGCATTTCCTTTTAACTGTATTCCTGCTTTTTTATTTAGGACTGCTTTGAATCCGCCCTTTCCATCTCCTTTCAAAAAACACCCAAAAGATGCATCTTGTCTACCCGAATCCACGTCTGAACCATACTCATTTCCGACCATTAATACATCCAAATTTCCGTCGCCGTCTAGGTCTTTACATCAAAACATCTTTGACAGCCGAAAACTGAACCTGAATTGGCAGAGTCCTTTCTGAAAATCTACCTTTTCCTTCATTAATAAAAAACTTTGTTTGAGCTGTTTGGGCCTCTTTGCGTAAGGATTTTTCTAATAAACTTTTACTAAAAACATCTTTTATTTGAGCATTCGAGTAAGATTCATAGCGACTCATTTTCTTTTTGATCGAAGGTATTTGATTGGCCAATTCATCCAAAATGTGTTTAGGATATAGTTTTCCGTCTTTGTAAGGATAAACCGGTATGGCATCCATAGATCCATTACTGTCAAAATCCTGGGCATATATTAAAGCAGGTGAAGTTTTGTTAGGTTTGAAAAAAGAATTTTCTCCTCTGTTTCCGGCTATTAAATCCAAGTCGCCATCTTTATCTACATCTCCAAATTCCAAACAATTCCACCAGCCATTTAAGCCCACAAAAGATTGGTTTAATGATTGTTCATATACAAATTTACTCCCTTTATTTTTTAATACCGTTATCGGCATCCACTCACCCGCGATGACCAGCTCCAAATATTTATCGTTGTCCAAATCAACCCATTCTGCCTCATTTAAGACTCCCAAATTACCATTTTCAGGAAGTCGATTTGAAACATTTTTCAGTATGCCATTATCGTTTAACAATAAGAAAGAGGGGGCAGCATAAGGAAATCTGGAAGGCATTGCATGCCCGGCAATAAACACATCCATGTCGCCGTCTTTGTCTATGTCTGCCAACTTCAATTCACTCGCATTAGTTTTAAAATTCAAGTTTTGATTAGATTTTTCAAATATTCCCTTTCCGTTATTAATATATAATCTGAGTGCATAGTTTTCCGAATTTATATCGTATTCATAGCCTCCACTTGCCGTTAAAATATCCAGATCACCATCATTGTCAATATCGATAATAGCGGATCCTGCGTCTTCGAAATGTTTGTCATCCAAAAAGCATTTTTGTTGTACAGAAGTGAATTTATTTTGAGCATTTTGGAAATAAATTGTAGCCGAATATCCTGCTGATCCACCAACAAAAAAGTCGCTCCTTCCATCGGCATTTAAATCTCCCTGAGAGACAAATGGGCCTTTATCTGAGAGCCTTTGTTCGAGAAGCGGCTCTCTTTTAAAGTCAATAAAATCGTTTTCAAAATAGGTGAAGTTCAAAATATCCTGAGTGAAAATAGTTTTTTCAAAAGTTGGAATTAGAGCTGTTTGATGCTTTGCTTGATTTATATTCAAACGGATAGTCTGATTGGATTTAACATTTTTCAAAACACCACTCTTTCCATTTTTCCATTCAATTACCAGCTCATCTATTATTTGATTATTACCAAGGCCCACGTGAATTTTATTTTCTACAGATGACATAAACCCTTTGTAAGGCGTGTATTCAAAAACTTGCTTGGTGTCTTTTGTGGTTACCCAAACTTTCGTTCCTAGACCCGTTTCAGGGTTTTCAAAAACTATATTTAGATAACTATTCTTGTTAATATTTTGGCTGTTGTTCTTAAAAAGAAATGCCTTAGAATTGAAGTTGTTGATCACCAGATCCAAGTCGCCATCTAGATCCAAATCGGAATAAGCAGCACCGTTAGAAAAAGAGGGAATATTTAAGCCCCAATTAAGTGTTTCGTTTGAAAATGTTAAATCTTTGTTGTTTCTAAAGGCATAATTTGACACTGGAGTTTTTTTCATAAGGTTGACCATTTCCAAAGTACTCATATTCCCTCTTGATTTTTTAATGGCTTCATCAGAATCATATTTTGTAAAATCAAAATCGGTGACATCGTGAGCATAACCGTTTGTAATATACAAATCCTTCCAGCCGTCGTTGTCAAAATCGGCGAATAGAGGAGCCCAACTCCAGTCGGTATACGACACGCCTGCCAACTGAGCAATTTCGCTAAAAGTTCCATCGCCATTGTTCAACTGAAGCGTATTTCTCACTACCTGATGGTGCAGACCTACAGCAGCAGCAAGCATGTATTTGTCGTAAGGGCTATTTCCTTTCAGTTGTTTTTGCCTGAAATTGTCTTCTGAGATCATATCAAGCGTAATCAAATCAAGCAAACCATCGTTGTTAAAATCAGCCATGTCAGAACCCATTGAGTTTTTAGAAATATGCTCAAAAAAAGTATCAATTTTGTCGGTAAATGTACCGTTTTGGTTATTTATATAAAGTAAATCTTTGTCGGCATAATCGCTTGCCACAAAAATATCTGACCAGCCGTCGTTGTTGATATCACCCACTGAAGCACTCAAACCAAAAGTGGTATTCATGATTCCGGCTTTTGTCGAAATGTCTGTAAATGTCTGATTACCATTGTTTTGGTAAATCTTGCATGCATTATCGCTAGCATAAGGATTGGGTTTAATTCTCTTAGTACCTTTATCCAAAAAAGTATTTAAAGTAAGTGCGTTCTTGAAATCAACCCTGTGGTTGACCAGAAACATATCCAGATCTCCGTCGTTATCAAAATCAAAGAAGTTTGAAGCTGTGGAATAACCTGTGTCAGCCAATCCAAATTCCTTGGCTCGTTCGGTAAAAGTATTGTTGTGGTTATTGATCAACAAAAGATTTGCTCGGTTGTCGGGATTGTCCTCCAATGAGCGACAAATATAAATATCTTGCCAACCATCCTGGTTAATGTCCACCATACTGACGCCAGTGGTAAATCCCCGATAAAACACATTGGCTGTTTCCGAAATTTGCTCAAATTTTAGGTTTCCTTTATTTAAATATAACCTTCCGCCAAACAAATTTCCTCCCATAAAAATATCTGGCAAGCCATCGTTATTGATGTCTCCAATGGCCACGCCTGATCCATTGTACAGATACTCATAGGTCAGAATATTTAACTGTTCAGTCTCGTTGAGCTCATTGACAAAACTAAACCCAGATTCTTCCTCTGGAACCAGTTCAAAAAGTGGTTTTTCTCTTGATGAATGGCACGATAAAAGCAAAAACAATAGAAAATATAAGCACAGCCTTAACATAAAAATATAAGGTTTAAATGATATAAATAAAAAAAGTAAATTAGCTGTTTAAGGGAGATTGAGCTATAAAAATCTATCCATCAACTCGCCCTTTTTTTGTCTTGAGACAGGTAAAAGGTCGCCGTTGTGCATTTTTACTGCTCCACCCTCTGACCGGACAAAGGCCTTCAAATGACTAAGGTTGATTAAGTATGAATGATGTATCCGGAAAAAACCTTGATCGGAAAGTAGGTTTTCGTAGGTAATGAGGGGCTTCGAGGTGAGTACTTTTTGGCCTGAAATCAGATGGAATTCAGAGTAATTTCTGACACTGTTGACATAAATAATTTCCTCGAGCTTCACCACCACAAAGCCATCATTGTTGGGCAGCACTATTTTTCTGATTTGTGTCTGCTCGTAATTTTCCAGAAGAATCTTGAAAGGCGTTTGCTGGGCGTTGGATTCTGTTTTTGACTCCAGTATTCGGTCTATTGTCTTTCTTAATTCCGAAGATTTAAAAGGCTTTACCAAATATCCTACCGCCGAAAACTCAAAGGCTTTTATGGCAAAATGATCGAAGGCCGTCACAAAAACCACCGAAAAGTCCTTTGAATCCAGTTTATTTAATAAATCAAATCCGGTTCCATCGGGCATTTTGATATCGAGAAACAGTAAGTCAAATACTGTATTTTGTATCAAATCGAGCCCTTTTTTGCAATTGTCTGCCTCTCCCACCACCTTCGTAATTTCTCCAAAATGGTCTTCAATTGCCCGCTTCAACAGAAATCGTGCATCCTCCTCGTCGTCGATAATAATGATTTTTAACATGGCCTAATATTCTATAATTAGCTTTACTTCTGTACCTTCAACTTGTCCATTCGCTTCCTTCAATTCTTTAATTTTGAGGGTTCCGCTTTTCCCTAAACGGTTCTTTATCAATTCCATAGCCTTGGATTTGTGGTTTGGGTTTTTCTTGCCTGAATAAAACCCGACTCCATTATCTTTCACACTTATTTCAAGACTGGTGTTTGTTAGCGTTTCAACTTTAACCACGATTTTGCCTCGCTCATTTTTAGGTAAAATCCCATGTAGAAGTGCATTTTCTACCAATGGCTGTACTATGAAAGATGGAATGTTATAGTCGCCATTTCTAATCTCATCACGCAATAAAATTTCATAATCAAACTTATCACCTAGCCGTCGTTTTTCAAGAGAAAGGTAGGCTTCTATGAAATCCATTTCTTCATAAACTTGAATTTTTGTGCGGCCTGTTTTTTCCAAAATATCCCGCATCAGTTGGGCAAAATCAGCTATAAAATCATTGGCAAGGTGGGTTTTACCTTCCACATAAAGTCTTTGGATAGAATTTAAAGAATTAAACAAAAAATGGGGGTTGAGCTGGGCTCTTAAAAGCCGTTGTTTCATTTCAGCGGACTCTTTTATGTTTTTTAGTTTTCTTTGTTTATTCCAAAAATAAAATCCACCCAAAAGAGAGATAATGCCCAAGGTAGCAGCCAAAATAAGATAGTTTTTTTGTTTGATTTGGGCTTCTTTGGTTTGATTTTGAAGAGTGAGTACTTCTATTTCTTTTTGTTTCTTTTCAGTTTCATATTTGGTTTGCAGTTCTGTGATTTTGGCCGTGGTATTGGTGGTATAAAGACTGTCTTTAGCAGCCATTTGGGCTTTTTGGTATTCCAGGGCTTTGGCAAAATCTTTCTCTTTGGTGTATGCTTCTTGTAAAATATTGTACAGATTGGGCAACTCCTTTTCGTTGCTCAGCTGTTTTGACATTTCCAGAGCGAAATTGGCCAATTCAATAGCCCTTGGCGTGTCGTTTAAACCCAAATGATTTCTCGCCAAAGATGTTGTAACCTGCATTTTCAAGAGTTTTGAATTGGAAAGTTCCGCATTTTTCAAAGCTTCCTGCAGGTAAATGTTCGCACTCTTAAAGTTTTTAATAGCATTTTCTACATTGGCCAAATTGGAATACCTTGCCGTTATAGCGGTATAATCTTTCTGAGTTTTGGCCATATTGAGTGCTTCCAAAAAATACTTTTTGGAGGCCAGATAGGCCTTTTTGTTTTCTGATGAATTTTCAACCCGCAACAGATTGATGATGCCCAAATTGGCTAAAGCCACTCCGAGACGATACTGGTCGTTGATTTTTGATGATAAATTTTTTGCCGAAAAAAAGCTCTTTTCTGCCTGATCCAATTGCTTAAAGTGCATTTGAATATTGCCCAAAATTATGCTTGATGCCAGCTCTATTTGAGGCAATTTGAACTGATTAGCTATTTTTAATGCTTTCAGTGCATTTTGGGTAGATAGTTCAAAGTCCGACATTTCTTGATTTACAATAGCTATGCTGTTGTACTGTGCGGCCACTATTTGATTTAGCTTCTTTGGATCTGAAGTGCCATAATGTTTTTCAGCAAAAGTTATGGCTTTTTGATAATTGGCAATGGCTTCTTTAAAGTTTCCCGTTTTGCGATAATATCCTCCAAATGCAGTATGAATAAAGGATAGGAATTTGGTGTCGTTTCGTTTTTGAAATTCCTTATAAACCACGTTGAGAAGTTTAAACGAACTATCCGGATAAGAACGCATGTTGGAATTTGCCAAAAAAAACTGGAAAACACTGCGATTTTCACTATTTCTTTCACCTAAATCCATAGCTAGTTTGGCATATTTTCTTACAGAATCTTGCTGCCCGGCTAAGTAAAAGTTCTCACATTTGTCCAACAACATGGTCTGGGTTTGACCCAAAGCCACTCCTGTTATCAAGACAAAAACAAGTATTAATAAGCTTTTCATTTGCGTTCTATCTAACAAATTTTACCTTAAAATAGCCCTCTTTTTTTTACAATTCCAAACTGCCAAATTTTGGAAAAATAAAGCTTTTACTGCTGGATAAGAAAATCTTACAATTGGTACAGTCAGCAATACATCATGATAATTGAAGAATTTTTAATTTTTTTTTCGAATCAATTTTGCTGTCGTGAGAAAAGTAAAAATTGATCAAAATTTTATTTATTTATGAAAATTATACGAATTGTAGGAGCAGTACTCCTTCTGGCAAACTTTGGTACTTTTGCACAGTCAGTCATCATTAATCCCCAAAGTTTGAACTTACCCAAAGTCACAAACCTACCAGGATGTGCAGTTGCAGATTACGGCAAAGTAGTATTTCTAACCTCCAACAACAAAGCACATGTTTGTAGTGGCAGTGGTTGGGTGGCTGTTGAAACTTCGACTGGAGGCGGTGGATCATTGACCTTACCTTATAGCGGGAGTGGTGCTTTCTCAGCGGCAGGGTTGTCAATCTTAAATACAGCAGGAGGCTTGAACTCTGCTGGTATTCAGGGTATGACCATCTCAGCCGTAAATGGAGCAAACGGGGTTTTAGGCAATGCATTTGAAACCGCTCCATCTGGAAATACTGCGGGTGTAGCTGGTATAAATAACGCATTGAATGCCAATGGTTATGGGGTTTATGGCAAGCACGACGGCGGCGGGGCAGGCGTCTATGGCACAACCAACATTGGCAAAGGCGTTTATGGCCACACCGCTACCAGCGGCGATGCCATGTTTGGTTTAGCAAATAATATAAATGCCCGAGCGGGGGTGTTTGAAAATACGGTGTCAGGCGGTATTGCATTGAGAACGGCAGGTGCTCTAAGGTTTGAAGGACAAAATGCCGCAGCTGGAAGGTTTTTAAGATCGGGAGACAATTTAGGAACGGCTTCATGGTCAAATATTACCCGCACTGAGGTTATAAAAATCCCTGCCTCTGCATTCGTAGCCCATATATCTACCAATTCAATCACCCATGATAACCAAGGAATTGTATTTACTGGCTCCTCGGGAGCAGGCTCTGTTCACGCACCCTTGACGCTCCCAAATGGAGCTACGGTAACACAAATATTATTTTATTATATAGATGGAGATGCCACTTTGGGAATGACATCCTGGGCTATTCAAAAATTTGATCATACTGTTGTTCCTCAGGCATATTCCAATATATTTTCAGGTACAATACCCAATGTAAATGACCCTTTCGGTATTCGAACTCAAGGTATAAATTCAAATATTGTAATTAACAACGAAATAAACTTTTACAGACTAGTATTTGCTATGCCTTTTGATGCTGATTTGAAGTTTTTGGGGGCCGAAGTGAGATACAATTATCAAGTAAATAATTGATAGCGATGAAAACAATGCCCTTGAAAATTGATAGAAAGCAGAGTGTGTATCCAAATGAAGTTTTGTTGTTGAAGGCCAATATCAACTACACTGAAATTCACCTGAACTGTGGGAGAAAAATAATGCTGGCCAAAACATTGAAAGAATTCTATAAAGAATTCGAAAAGTTTGGATTTTTTAGGGTAAACAGATCCGTGGTAATTAACATGAATTTTGTGGTGAAAACGGACGAAAATTTTCAAAGCCTCAAACTTAAAAACAAGCTTCAACTTAAAGTTTCTCGAAGAAGAAGAGACGAATTTAAAGCATCGTTTAGGCAACTCAATGGTGTTCAATAATTAATATGGGAAATATTTCGTAATGGAAATTTAAATAAATACCAAGGTGAATTTTTGCCTTGGTTATTTTATGCATCCTATTGCCATGATTAACCTCCTCAGACCTATCATAGGGTCTATCCCAGTATACCATAATATGCCGAATTAGGAAAACTTATTCCATAAACTCCAAAGATTTTAACACCTTATTTTTTGATCCTTATTTAATTTATCTATTATATTCTGGGTCATTTTTGCAATGCCCTTATATAAATCAGCTATACTATTATAGGTCTCCACTATCACCTCCGCATGGTCATAAACCGCATCGGTGGCTTGTACAAAAATGCGAAAGGCAATGGCCAACTTGGCTCTTTGTTGGACAATGAATAGAATGTGTAGATTTTCAAATAAAAAAACAGCCCGAAGGCTGTCTTTCTATTTTTCATTTAATTTTCTTTTATTCTACATCGCTCTTTTTTATCCAGCCTTCGATGGTTTTTTTGCCGTAATAGCGGATATGTAGCCAATTTTCTTTTTCTTTAATGATCTCTACCTCATCGCCTTTTATGAGGTACATATTAGAAATATTATTTGGCTTTAAATATATATAACTCTTTCTCTCTATTTTTTTGGTGGAAAATAGGAGCTTATATATTTGGTCATTTGTTCCTACTTGAACCCATTTTTTTTTATTAATACAATTTTCATTTTCGGTTTCTAATAATCCTTTCCAAATCAAAATATGAAATTCATTTTTTTTAACTTCAACAATATATGAGTCTAAATCTGCATCTACCATTAATTTGCATTTAGGTAACTTCTTTTCAATCAATTGAATAATTGTTTTCTTGTCTTTATTAAAATATTTTTTTGTGCTGATTATTTCAGAATCTTCATTATTAAGATTAATGTGAAATATGTCAAAGAAATAATCTTCGACTCCAGGTGTTGCATTTTCTATTTTGACATCGTAAACTATTATTATTTCATTGGTATTGTAAAAAATTGTATCAATAGAGTATAAAGTTACGTAAGTCATATTTACAGCCCTTTTAGAAAAGTAACTTTTATCACGCTCTTTCTGATAATTTTCTAATTCTTTTCTTTCTGATTCAAATCTTTTTTTTAGTAAGTTCTTAACGAAGATATTTTCTATAATTGGGATTTCCATACTAATCTCAAATCTCAAAGATTTATTATAATATTGTAAAGTTTCTTTTTTTTGAGAAAAAGAATTAAAGTTTAACAATAATAAAAATAAAATCGTAACCTTACTTTTTAAGTTTCTCATCGTATTTATTTTTTTTAATAAAAGTTGGCATAATTAATTTTTTCATAGTTCATATTTTTAATTTAGTTTAAATTCTATGTGCAATGCGTTTTTACCGTCTCTTGGAGGAAATACTTGACTGGAGTTTACTCCTTCTTCATTTTTTGCTAAATCAATTATAGGCTGAACTTCTTTAGAATATTTTCCTCCAAAATCATTAGAGTTTTTTCCTAAATCAATTGCACCCTTGTTTACCCAGTCTTCGTGTGCAGAAATAAATTTAATATTTATCTGCTTTCAAAATGTTTCGACTTAACATTCCGAAGAGAGATAATCAGGATTTCAAATTGAAATAATTGTTTAAGTAAAACCCTTTTTTTATAAAAGATTTATTCCTTATTAAAATGAAAAGATACTTTTTGGATAATCTCTTTTTAAGAGCTAAATAAGTATAGGATTCTACTGTTTTTTTTAATTTTCTTCAAATTAAAGGTGCTTTTTGTCTTAGATTTTTTTCTAAAAAATAACTTGGAATTACCAGATTCAGAATGTTTTATATTTTCGCCAGCATGACTAAAAAAAGAGCATGTAAACCAAGGAATTTTGATTGATTTAGGGATTTTGATATTATATTCTTATGACGTATAATGACCTTAAAAATCACTTTTTTTTGTCTAAAAATTGACTATTTAATGAATAATCGGGATGCCATTATCATTTTAACTCACGCAAAACATTTAATTAAATGTCCTTAAAAACATTATTGTATTTTTTAATGATTTTGACTTACTCAAATTATGGATAATTTTATATTCTCTATTTAAATAATATTTATTAAAAGTAATATTTCCTTTATTGTTTTTCTCTAAAATCAAACCTAAAGTCATTGAATTTTCTAAGGTTATTTCTAGAATTTCTTGATTACTATTCAAACTTTTTATTTCTATTGATTTAATTAAGTTTTCTGTTTTATAGGTATTTCCCAATAAAAACAAATTAGTATAAAACGGACTATTAAAACTATTTAATAAGAAATAACTTTTTTCCCCTGTAACTTTATTCTTAGAAATTATTATTGCATATTTTTCACTATTTAATTCATAATCGTTTTGACTTAGAATTTTTAAGTTTTGATAATAATCTAAAAAATATTCATTTGTAAAAAACAATTTTCCGCTTTTGCTTATAGGTGTTATACTCTTATTTTCTAATTCTATTTTTCCATACTTATTCAGAATAAAAACTAAGTTTTTTTTCCTAATTAATTCAAGTTTTTTATCATAATCGTATAATATTTCAGATTCCTTTTGTACGATAGATATGTTATCGTTTAAAACTTCAATTTCTGATTCAATGTTAATTCTTCCGAAACTATCTCCCAAATAATCAACAACTAGGGAATCCAAAATTTCTTTTTTGTTTGTAAAAATTTTTAAATAATGAATTAAACAATCATTTTCACCAACTTCAAAATATACAGAAAACCTTACCTTTAATTTGGAATTAGTTTTACTCTCATCTAAAATAAAATATGGAGTCTTTGTTCCTACTGGCTTATTTTTTAATAAAATTTTTACTTTTTCAGGATATTGACATGGTTCTAACAGTTTTCCTCCTGAAAACTTTTCCAATAATTCTCTAGAATTAAATTTTTCTATTTGATTATTTTGGCCTAAACATGAACATGGAAAAAAAACATAAAAAATATAGCAATTTTATTCATACGAAACAGAAAAGTTAGAGCGGTAAGACTGCAAATGTAAGTGGTCACAATTTCGATGGATATAGCTAGTTTGTTTCTTTATTAAGACCTAATATTTACTAAAAATGACGGTATTTGGGTCTGGAAAGAGTCCACTAGAAAATCTGATATATTTCGGTATTACCTTGTTAAGAAGCAATATCTCCATGAAAATCACATTTGTTACTGAAAAAGGGGCTATTTGAGCTTGAAATGGGCCCACTAACTTGATGGACAAATTACCGCTCTGATTTATAAATTTTAACCATAGTAATAAAACATTTTCTAATTTTATTAATGGAAAAACAAATTATTATCCTAATAAAACCTAAAGAACTTTAAATATTAGAAATATCTATTCAACCAAGCAATCATCATTTTCATATAATTTAGCAGTGTATGAAATTGAATTTTTTTCCCACTTTTTAAGATTCAGAATTTTTGGGCAATCTAAATATATTTCTGGTACTCTTTCATAAAACTTTGCTGTTTTGCCAGTATACAGCTTTCCGTCTTTTTCTATAAAATATAATGTAGGCAATCCGCTTATTATGCTAGTATTTTGAGAGAAACTCTCGAGTATTTTTACTTTTTTATTAATATTAGAATTACTTTTTACATTATTAAAACTGGAATTATTATTTAATTCTTTTTTCAATACAAGCAAAATAGCTGATTCGTTTAGTTTACCACTTTTATCATATGATTTTAAATAAACAAAACATGTATTATTATCATTTATTAATTTATATGGATTAACTAAATTATCACAAACTCCATTTCTAGGCACAAAATATATTTCATATATATTATTGAATGGAATTTCTTCTTTATAATTGGTTTTCGGATCCTTAAAGATAAAAGATGTAATTTTCCCATTCATAAAAGCAATAGTTGAGGGAGCATTCCAGCTAGTAAAATAGCCTATTTTCATTGATCCATCTTTCAATTTAAAATAGCTGAGTTTCGTAGTGTCGCTCTCTAAAAAATCGATATTATTTAAAACGTTGTCAGTAGTTTTATTAAATGAATCATAGGCTTTATTAACATCTTGCCTGGTTATTTGTCCAAATAACTGCACATTGAAGGCACTAAATAAAATGAGGGAGATAAATATAGTTTTGTTCATTTTTAAAAAAAGAGGTGATTTATAAATAATATTTAAAATTAAATTCTTAATATAGACTTCCTATAACTTAGAAGGTCACAACAATTGATTAGAAATTGATTGTTTTGTGATGGAATGGAGCCCAAATACTAGTGAACCTATTAGATTTGGTAACCCCAAGAAAAGTCATCAAAATAATGCAATTAGAATTTTTAGTTTCATTCTTAAAAGTAAATTCTTATAACAACCCAAAGCAAAATCATTCTTCTAGTAGAAGAAATTCAACAACGATTAAGCCTTTTCAAATGTGTTTTAAGCGTGAGATTCATGCGTTTTATAAAATTAGTCGCTCTGTTTTTTGTTTTGTGTATATCTTTATTTATTAGGTATTTATAATTGACCAACTTGTCAGAATATATCTTTTTTTGGGATTGAAAGAGTAACGATTTCTATTAGTTTCTAAGTGTTTTTTGGGTTCTGGCTAATATATTGAAACTCATTTTTTTCCTTCTTTCCTTATCTAAGGCATAAACAATCCAATTAAGTTTCTCTTTCCTTATTAAATAAGTCCTTATTTCTTTAATTTTTATGTTTTATCCTTTGAAATAGGTTGTTGAGTGATTTTGAGGTAATTTCTTTGATTCTTTTCAGCAAAGTTGTGGGTGATATATTCAGTTGTCTTGCTGAGCTTAAAATACCTACACCCTCCTCTATAAGCAAAACAATATTTTGGTTAATCTCTTGTTAATAAGCTTTTTTAAGTATAGAATTCAACTTTTGTGGTTTTACATTTTTTACAAAAATAGCATTGTTTTTTTTGAGATCTTTACCATAAATTATCATACAAGTGTCACATTCACAATGTTTTATATTTTCAGTAATTTTTTTGGAACATGATCATGCTAAAGAAGCAATTTTGGTTGATTGGAGGAGATGAATTGTATCTTGTTAAGATGCAATATTACCTGAAAATCATATTTTTGATTGTAAAAGTGGCTATTTGGATTCGAAATGGGGTATCAACATTATTGACATAGTACATGGATCTGCAAGAAGCATAGAAGACCAAAAGGGGCCTTTTTTCATTGGCTCCGCTTGTGTGTTATTAGATTTCATACATTCTGTGGTGTTTCCAATAATTGAGATGGCTTTAAGAATTTGTTGCCTTCTTCTCAACTGAAATCCATCTTTGGTATTTGGATAGTGCAAATCGAAAGATTTCAATGCGATTTCCAGTTTAGATTTGGCATTTTTGTTTAATGTCTCAAACTTTTTTTTCTCAGAATTGGGTAGGTAATCAATAGAAAGTGTAGATTTTCAAATAAAAAACAGCCCAAAGGCTGTCAATGTATTCTTGATTTAAAATTTCTTTTATTTTACATCACTCTTTTTTATCCAGCCTTCGACTACTTTTTTGCCGTAATAACGTATATGTAGCCAATCTTCTTTTTCTTCAATTATTTCGACTTCATCATCCTTTAATAAGTACATTTTTGTCTGCTTATTTGGTTGGGAATAAATAAAGGATTTTTGAACATGAATGCTTCCTTCTTTTTCTCCCAAAAATTCTAAATATGTTTGCCAATGGTCTTTATTCTTTTTAAGAGAAATTAATACATAGTCTGGAATTTCATCTACCTTTTTATAAACATCTGGTTCCATATTGAAGTATAATTCAAGAGTTTTTTGATGATTAGGTAATTTTTCATGAATATTCCATTCGCATTTACGAGTGGGTTGAAACAAATAACCCAAACTATCATATCCAATCTTATTTTTTGAATTATCATTTTTGATTAATTTATCATAAAAAAAAATATACTTCCCATTGGGTTTTATATCTAAAATATACTTGGGTTGAGGCTCATTTATCAGAACATCCCAAAATCCAAAATAGGTGTATGGGCTTCCTTCAATATCAATAGAATTATTCTTTTTCCAAAATGTAATTTCTAATTGTTTATTTTTCTTAAATAAACTAAATACTTTAAATGTTGTTTCCTTACCATTTGATGGCAAAAATTCCCATATTCCCTCATATTTAATATAACTATTTTGCGAAAAAATATTATATGAAAATAAAATTAATAGGGTTGTTAAAAAATATATATTTTTCATTTTTTTAAAATATTATAAGCATTATTAGTTAATGTGATTCTTACATCAATTCCATTATAACCACCGTTTATCGCTTTCGAAACTTTCTTAATACTGCTATCTGTCACTTTATTAGCTTCCTCATTTGCACTTACGCTACTCCAAAATGCCAAGGAAGATTTCATTGCAAAGTCTAAATCTGTAACTAGTAATTCTCTGGTGGATTCACATTCATCAGAGTCGCAAGTAAAGTCTTTTTTATTATCTGGAAACGTTTTATTCCAATTAGACTCTAAAGTTTCATATTTAGCTTTTCCAGTTAAATGCATAAATGCTCGGCCTCTAAACCTGTAACCATCGCCTGTTTTGGGCGGCCCATTTCCATTTCTACAAGAATAAACATAATCGAATAAATTTCTTGAATTAAGGTATTTTTCTTTAACTTCTAATTTTGAATTGTATATTTTAATGGCTGGATCACAAGGAGATGGCTCATTGGCATTACCACATTTATCAATATCAGTTTCATATCCTTTGTACAAAGCACAATATTTAATATTCCCTTCAATATTTTCTACTTTACCAAATACTTTCACTATCCTTTCTTTGGTACTATATAAAGCACCTTCTTTTAACGATGACAAATTACTCTCAGCACCGATTTGCCCAATAAAATGTGCCAACCGCTCATTTGAAGTTAATCCGTATTCATCAGCATATTTGACTATTAACTTTGCTACTTCAATGCAGCGGGATAATGGAGTAATATGTTTTCCATTTTTATCAACAAAGATATCATACAACTGCTTTCCAGTAAGTTTTCCTTTTTTTGGACTAAGATAATCGTAAACGGTCTTTACATCCTTTATTGTTCCATGGACTGCCAAAAGCTCTTTTTTGCTGGCCTGGGCACCTACAAAAAGTAGTTTATCTTTAGTATTGTCTTTGATGTTTTCTTCTGAAAACTCATTAAGATTTATGGTAAAATCACCTTCATATCCTAAAATAAAATGCTTGAGTTGTGTGGTTTTTCCATTTAATTTTAAGCTTACATTATCTACTTGATAACGCTTTGAATCTACTTCGGGTTTTGGAGCTGTGAATCTATCGGCTATGGCTTGCATTTTTGCTAAATGTAAATCAAAATTGGGTTTCAAATTAAGGGATTCAGGTTTATTATCTTTAGACTTGTTTTTGACGTCTAGCGTAAATTTTGTCACATCCAAAATTTCTTTTGCAAATTTACCTTCCTCTTCCGTTAAGGCCACATTGTCTTGAAGTAATTGAAAATCAAATTCTGCAAGTTCTGAAAGTGAATCTGAACATGGATCAGCAAGAGGCATAGAAGACCAAATTGGGCCTTTTTTCATTGGCTCCGCTTGATTCTTATTTGATTTCATACATTCTGTGGTATTCCCAATAATTGAGATGGCTTTAAGAATTTGTTGCCTTCTTCTCAACTGAAATCCATCTTTGGTATTTGGATAGTGCAAATCGAAAGACTTTAATGCGATTTCCAGTTTAGTTTTGGCATTTTTGTTTAATGTCTCAAACTTTTTTTTCTCAGAATTGCTCAAAATCAAACCATTGCTGAGTTTATTAAGCATTTTTTTTGCGTTGTCTTTCACTCCATTGAGCAAATCGCTAAAGTTATTATATGTCTCCGAAATCACCTCCGCATGGTTATAAACTGCATCGGTGGCTTGTACAAAAA
>NZ_RJUD01000020.1 GCF_024343675.1 Lacihabitans sp. CS3-21 | reverse complement strand
GTCCAAAGCACCTTTTTGGGCAATTTTGGTTATATTAGGAGTTTTTACCTTCTTAATTACATCGTATGGGATTCCATCAACCAGTATGACTAGTACTTTTTTTTGCTGGGCAAAGGAGAAACTAATCAAACAAAAGTAGAAAACCAAAGTGCTTATATATTTCATGGGGGATGAATTGTTAAAGGGTTCGAAACTAATAGATTTTATTTTCAATATGAAAGGTAATACGTTGTGAAACAAAGATTTTATAATTTGATGTCTTTAAATTATTGAATATTTAACAAAATGCTTGATTTTTAAGAAAATTGTATTACCTTTGCAGTCCAATATCGCGGGATGGAGCAGTTGGCAGCTCGTCGGGCTCATAACCCGAAGGTCACAGGTTCGAGTCCTGTTCCCGCTACTAAGGAGGTCATTCGGCCTCCTTTTTTCTTTTCTTCAAATAGCTATTTTTGGTTTTTAGATCGTGTAGATTAGTTGAAAACAAGCCAATTATGAATTCAAAATCCAACTTATTTCTGCCTATTTCTGTTCTTGTTTTCAGAATCTTAGCCATTCTCGTTTTGTTTTCCCTGTCTCGCGTACACTTCTATTTTTCCAATCTCGATTTTTTTGATAATATAAGCTTTCAAGAGTTCACAAAGATTTTACAGGGCGGCATTAGGTTCGATATAGTTAGTATTCTTTACCTAAATCTGCCATTTATTTTAATTTATATATTCCCAGGAAATCATCTAAATGGCAAAAAATTTAGGCTTTTCACCGATATTTTGTTTTTCACAACAAACGCCATTGGGCTTTTGGCCAATTGTATCGATGGTGTGTATTACCAGTTTAATCTTCGGCGGTCTATATTTTCTAGTCTCGTTGAACTTCAGGATATCAATAATTTGAGTGGGCTTTTGCTTAGTTTTTTAACTCGTTATTGGACTGTTTGGGCAGTTTGGATATTTTTTTTAGTTGGTATTTGGTTGATTATCATATTTTTAAAGCCTTCTAGAAGTTTCAAAAGTAAGCACACCCAATTTGATTTTGCTTTCATTTCAGTGTTTTTTATAGTCGGGGGTTTGCGTGGGGGCGACTTATATCATTCAACACGACCGTTGGGACTGAATCATGCTGGAGAATATGTTCAGCAGCCGCATCATACAGCTTTGGTTTTCAATACGCCTTTCACTATTTTCAAAACACTGGGAGGAAATCAAACGAAGAAACTTGTGTTTTTTAGAAATGAAATTGATCTAGAAAAAGCATTTAGCCCTATTCATTTTTTTGACTCAACGAATAATTTCATTCCTTACAATGTTGTGGTCATTATTATTGAAAGCTATAGCGAGGAAGCTTCCGGCGTAGTAAACAAAGACAATATTTCGGGAGGATTCACGCCATTCTTGGATTCGTTAAGGCAAAAGTCATTCTACTCCGAGAATAGTTTTGCAAATGGGAAAAAGTCCATAGAGGCTCTTCCAGCAATTTGGTGCGGTTTACCTAGTTTCAAACAGCCTTTTGTGCTTTCGTCTTTTTCTACCAATCAAACAAACAGTTTACCAGGCATTTTAAAAACCAAAGGTTATCATACCTCGTTTTTTCATGGTGCTCCAAATGGCTCAATGGGTTTTCAATCTTTTGCCAACTTGGTGGGGATAGACCATTATTTTGGTAAAACTGAATATGCAAACGAAAGTGATTCTGATGGTATTTGGGGCATTTGGGACGAACCATTTTTACAATTTTTTGGTAAAAAACTAGACCAGTTTCCACAGCCTTTTTTTAGTACCGTTTTTACACTTTCCTCACATGATCCATTCAAAATACCAAGTCATCTAAATGGTAAATTTAAAAAAGGTCCACATCCCATTTATGAAACCCTAAGCTATACAGATTATGCCTTAAAACGGTTTTTTGAATCTATAAAAAACAAACCGTGGTTTAAGAACACAATGTTTGTGATAACTGCAGATCATACCAGTTCGCATGCTACCCTACCAGCTTTTAGCAACAACGTGGGGAGGTTCAAAGTGCCTATTTTCATATATTTTCCAGAACAGTTGAAACCTACTAAAACTGAAAAAAACATTCAACAGATTGATATTTTTCCTAGTTTAATGGCCTTGCTAAAAGTTGAAAAACCGTTTTTGGCATTTGGAAAAAACATATTTGATTCTGGAGGGAACGACTATGCCATCAACTTCTTTGAAAACTACCAGTGGCACTCAGGAAAATATGTTATGCTATTTGACGGCGAAAAACCCCAAGGATTATTTAATTTTGCAAAAGATGCTTTATTGCAAAATGATTTATCAGAAAGAGAGCCTAAGAAATTGGAGGAAATGCAATTTCAAGCCAAGGGATTTCTCCAACAGTATCAAAACAGATTGATAGAAAACAGATTAACGGTAAAATGAAAGAACACAAGGCGGGGTTTATTAGTATTGTAGGAAAACCTAACGTAGGAAAATCTACCTTGATGAATCAATTGGTGGGGGAGAAGTTGTCTATCATTACTTCCAAAGCCCAAACTACCCGCCACAGAATAATGGGTATCGTTAATGGCCAAACAGAAGGATTTGATTTTCAATTGGTTTATAGTGACACCCCTGGAATTATAAAACCACTTTATGAATTACACAATTCTATGATGGAGTTTGTGCATGGCTCTATCGAAGATGGCGATGTGATACTTTTTGTGACAGATATTTATGAAAAATATGACGAGGAAGATGTAATTCAGAAATTACAAAAATGCCAAAGTCCGATAATTCTGATAATTAATAAAATAGATTTATCAACTCCTGAAATAGTGCAGGAAAAGATAGACCATTGGAAGGCTGTTTTAAATCCAAGTTTGATATTGTCTATTTCGGCTCTTCAAAAAGTAGGCATTGATGGACTTCTCGAAAATATCATCAACTTGATGCCCGTCCATCCGCCATATTTTCCCAAAGAGGAACTTACGGATAAGCCAGAAAGATTTTTTGCCGCTGAAATAATCAGGGAAAAAATATTTATGAATTATAAAAAAGAAGTACCTTACAGCTGCGAGGTGGTGATAACGGCGTTTAAAGAATCCGACGACATCATTAAGGTTTCGAGCGAAATATATGTAGAAAGAGCCACCCAAAGGGCAATTTTGTTGGGTCATAAAGGTGAACGCATAAAAATCGTAGGCACTGAAGCTAGAAAAGAAATGGAACAGTTTTTTGGGAAAAAAGTGTTTTTGGAACAATATATTAAAGTGGAGCCAGATTGGCGTCAACAAAAGACAAAATTGGAACGATTTGGATATTAATAATTATCAGTTTTATGTAAAACGGTCAGACAAAGGGTCGAACCTGAAAAAAGACATAAGTAAACTTATAACTTGGTATTGAGATCAAACCAAAGAAAATAACGCTAAATATTGCAATAAAAATTAGGAATTTATTTGTCGTTAAGGAATAAAGTTTTAACCCATTCATAAGGAAATGAAATTAGAAAAAAACAATAGTAAAGAATTGGTTTTCGAATCAATTGCAGAATTTATCTCAAAAGAAGGATTCTCCGTAATTTCAAAAGACCAAAATCGCCCTTGGGGAGGTTTTTTTGTTATAGATGAATCGCAAGCTCCGGCATTTATAAATAGGTTTTTTTCACATTTGAGTCTCGCAGATTTCGCAGGGTTCGAAAAACTGAGCCCGAAAATATTGGTAGTTGCCCCACAAATGCGACTTTCGTGGCAATATCACCACCGAAGAGCCGAAATATGGAAACTGATTGGCGGTGTAGCAGGCGTAGTCATATCAGACACAGACAAAGAAACCATACCACAGCCTCTTCAAATAGGTCAGGTAATTAACCTGAAATGTGGCGAAAGACACAGACTTTTGGGAGCAGATGGTTGGGGTGTTGTAGCGGAAATATGGCAACACACCGACAAACAAAATCCTTCAAATGAAGATGATATCGTTAGAGTTCAAGACGATTTTGGTAGGTAAAAGTTATATAAAAAAGGGTGAATTCAATTCACCCCTTTCACATGCATATCTAAAGTGTAAACAGAATCAGAAGCCGTTATAAACAACAATTTACGGTTTTTCCCTCCAAAACAAATATTGGCAGTCCACCCTGACGGCACAGGTATTTTGGCAATTTGCTTTCCAGTTTTGTCAAAAACCGTAACACCTCTACCAGTCAAATAAAGATTTCCTTCGGCATCGGTTGTCATACCATCTGAGCCCATATTGGCAAATAGCGTTCTGTTGCTAAGTTTTCCCTCACCGCTGATTTCGTATCGGTAGGTTTTGCTTGCTCCAATGTCCGCAACATAGAGAAATTTCCCATCACCGCTACCCACTATACCATTGGGTTGTTTAAAATCTTCATCCATAATAATGGCAGTTTTAGAACCTTTTGGCAAATAGTAAAGCCTTTTTTTGTCTATTTCTTGTGTTTTTCTAGTCCAATACTCTCTTAGGTAAAATGGGTCAGTGAAATAAATCCCACCATTGCTATCTTGCCAAAGGTCGTTTGGTCCGTTTAGAAGTTTTCCTTCAAAATTATCCAGCAAAACGGTATGGTTTCCTTTTTTGTCAATAGACCACAACTGGTTTTTCTCATCAGCACACGACAAAATATTTCCTTTTTTGTCAAAATAAAGGCCATTTGAGCGGCCAGCATTTTCTAAGAATACACTCAACTGTCCTTTGGTATCGTATTTCCAAATCCTATTATTGGGCTGATCGGTGAAAAACACATTTCCTTTTTTGTCGGCAGCCGGTCCTTCAGTGAATTTAAATTGGTTTGAAACTTTAATGAGTTTGGCACCTTTTTTCACAATACTCAAAGTGTCAAAATCTTGGGAAAAGACACTCGGTGACAGAATTATAATAAAAATTAGGTACAGAAATTTTATGTTTTTCATGAAAATTAAGCTTTGTTCAGTTTACTATTTTTATAGCCATATAGAAAATAAATGGCTATGCCAATCACAACCCAAATAAGGAACATTCTCCAGTTTGACCAGCCCAACTCCGTCATTAAATAAAGATTTGTCAGAATGCCCATAACCGGCAAAAGCGAAAATTTATATTTCAAAGCCATAACTGAAATAGCCAACCAAGCCAACCAAAAAACAACGATAAGTGGCTTTTCAGAAATGTGTGCAAATATTCCATCGGTATAATAGTGGGTCCAATACAAACCAGCCAGAAAAACAATACCAATTATGAACTTTCCATTGACATAAGGCACTTTGAATTTAGAGTTTTTGCTAAGTCCAGTGTGGTCCATATAAAGTATGCCACAGCAAACCAAAATAAACGCAAAAAAAGTTCCCACGCTAGTGAGGTCAATAAAAAACTGCATGTTCATAAAAAGCGAAGGGATCCCTACAAAAAGACCTGTAACGATTGTTGCAAAACTTGGCGTTTTATATTTTTCATGAATTTTGGAAAACTTCTTTGGAAGCAAGCCGTCTCTACTCATTACCATCCAGATACGCGGCTGACCCACCTGGTAAGCAAGCAAAGCACTTGTAATAGCTACTACGGCACTAACGGAGATAATTCCAGCCATCCAGTTGAAATCTACTTTTTCAAATACATATGCCAATGGGTCATTAACACCTAACTCTTTATAATTTACCATACCCGTGAGCACCAAGGTGATAACCACGTATAACACAGTACAAATCGCCAATGTAATCAGCATGGCTTTGGGCAAATCTCGCTGAGGATCTTTACACTCTTCGGCAGTAGTGGAGATGGAATCAAAACCAATAAAAGCAAAAAAAACAGAAGCTACACTCATCATTACACCCTTCATACCGTTAGGTGCGAAAGGCTTCCAGTTTGCAGTATCGATATAAAAAACTCCACCAACTATAACCAATAATATTACAGCCAATTTAATAATTACTAAAACATTTGAAGCATTGCGAGACTCTTTTATACCAGTGTAAATCAAAGCGGTTATTAGACCAGTTATGGCACCCGCTGGTAAATTAAATATGATTTTTATGCCCGCAATAGTTGGAGCATCCACATATGCTTGAGCCAAAGCCTTCATATTCGAAGCTATTTCACCTAAAGTTCCATTTGCAGTTGCATTTTGCACATCTTGATAGGCTAATTTTGCTGTTCCTGCATCTATAGCCAGCCATCGAGGAAAATGGACTCGGAAGATATTTTCTAACATACTCACAAAATATTCAGACCATGAAATGGCCACTACCATGTTAGAAACTGCATATTCAAGCACCAATGCCCAGCCAATAATCCAAGCGAAGAGTTCCCCAAAGGATACGTAGGCGTACGTATAAGCACTGCCACTCACGGGAACTGTGGAGGCAAACTGAGCATAACTTAAAGCTGTAAAAACACAAGCGATGGCGGTAAAAACGAATAAAAGTGAAACCGCGGGGCCGCCATTGAAACTGGCTCGACCTATGGTGCTGAAAATACCAGCACCTATGATGGCCGCTATTCCGAACATGGTTAAGTCTCTTACGCCAAGTACTTTTGCTAGGCCGCTGCCGTGTTCAACAGAATTGACATCTTTGATGGCTTGATCAATGTTTTTTCTACGAAAAAGTGATTTTAACATAGTTTATAGGTTATATTTTTGTTGATTTTCTAAAACTTAGGGGTTTTTCTAGAAAAAGAATTCTTGTAAAATTATTAAAAAAATGCCGCTATGCTAATTTAAACAACATTTTATTAAATGTGAATTAATTTTTTAAATCATTCAATAACCATTAATGCAACCTGAAAAATCGCTCCACATTAGTCGATTAATTTAAAAAGCCGTACTTTTGCAGGAAATTTCAAAAGATTAATATGTCAAAGAAAATTGAGTCAGCACTCATTTCGGTATTTTATAAAGATGGATTAGATAAAATCGTTAAGCTTTTACATGAAAACGACGTTAAAATATATTCAACGGGCGGCACCCAAAGTTTCATTGAAGAAATGGGAGTTCCAGTAATAGCTGTTGAAGACCTAACATCTTATCCTTCGATTTTTGGAGGAAGAGTTAAAACACTTCACCCAAAAGTTTTTGGAGGAATATTGCACCGCAGAGACAACGAAGATGATGTAAAAACGGCTGCTGAACTTGAGATTCCGGCAATTGATTTGGTAATTGTTGACCTTTATCCTTTCGAAGAAACAGTAGCCTCTGGAGCTTCAGAAGATGATATTATTGAGAAGATTGACATTGGTGGTATTGCTTTGATTCGCGGAGCAGCCAAGAACTTCCAAGATGTATTGATAGTGTCTTCAAGAACGCAATACGATGATGTTTTTGAGATTCTTTCTACCAAAAACTGCGGACCGGATTTCGAAGATAGAAAGAGGTATGCCAAGTTGGCCTTCGGAACAAGTTCGCATTATGACTCTGCCATTCATGCTTATTTTGCAGGTATAGAAGACGGTGGAAATTTTAGAGCATCTCAACAAACATCACTTAGATACGGTGAAAATCCCCATCAATCGGCCAATTTCTACGGAAATCTGGACGAAATGTTTACGCAATTGCACGGAAAAGAACTTTCGTACAACAACCTCATGGATGTGGATGCCTGCGTGCGTTTGATTGAAGAATTTGATGACTTAACTTACGTAATCGTAAAGCATAATAACGCCTGTGGAGTAGCTACTGCCGCCACTTCGCACCAAGCATACCTAAATGCTCTTTCTTGTGATCCAATTTCTGCTTTTGGTGGAGTTATTATTACCAATGGAAACGTGGATTTAGCTACTGCTGAAGAATTGCACAAACTTTTCTTTGAAATTTTGATAGCACCTTCATTTGATACAGATGCTTTGGAGATTTTGAAAAAGAAAAAAGACCGCAGATTATTGATAAGAAAGGAAGTAAAGACTTCGAAGAAACAATTCAGAACGCTTTTGAATGGGGTTTTGGAGCAAGACAAAGACCTTTCAACAGAAAAAACGGCTGATTTTAAAGTTGTGACAAATACAGTTCCTACGGATGATCAAAATAAAGCATTGGAGTTTGCATTGAAAATATGTAAACATTTAAAATCCAATAATGTAGTGCTTGCCAAAGACGGCCAGTTGCTAGCCAGCGGGGTAGGACAAACATCGCGAGTAGATGCCTTAAAACAAGCAATAGATAAAGCAAAAGAGTTCGGCTTTGATTTGAAAGGTTCAGTTATGGCCTCAGAAGCATTTTTCCCCTTTCCTGACTGTGTAGAAATAGCTGGAAATGTAGGAGTTACAGCAGTTGTTCAGCCAGGAGGATCTATAAAAGACCAACTGTCAATCGACTATTGTAATGAAAATGGGATAGCAATGGTAATGACTGGCGTTAGGCACTTTTTGCATTAAAATAGTTGAATCAAAACGTTAGGTTAAACCTGAAAGATTTAAGTTCATATACAAAGCAGAAATTCATCAACTTGAGTTTCTGTTTTTTTGTTTGGATTATTTGAAGTACTAAAGAATAGAAAACTTCCTTAAATAATTAATATTAGCTTAAATTCCGAAAAATACACCATATGAAACAAACGGAATTATTTATAAACGGATGATTTGAGTTATAAATCTCATGCTTAAACACCACTATTCTGTCTACTTGCTTAATTTTAAAAAAAGGAAGCCAACTTTGTGGGAATCTCCAAGGCTATCGTTTACATTTACATGCCATCAAAGAAAATATGCCTAATGCTGCTGCTTATTCAAAATATATAGTTGCTTGATTGTGGTAAGGAGGCTGTATTTCTAATAAAACTCAGCGAAAACTATGTTTCATAAAATTTACAAACCTCACCCCGCCTTGAGCGAATTTGTGAATAATATCATGGTTTTTCGCTTTGAATTAGACCGAACTTTGCCACGTCCTGAGTTTTCGTTTCCGCCATTGCCTGAGCAATGCCTTTATTTTTATCCATTTGAAGCTCCTGAAAGCGAATATCTGACTACTAATAAAAAGGTAAAACTCAACCGCAGTATTTTGGTGGGGCCGCAAGTAAACCGAATCAAGTTGAAAATGCACCATTCAAATTTTACGGTGAAAGTTGGTTTTCAACCTTGTGGGCTATATCGTTTGTTGGGGATTTCGATGAATGAGTTTCCCGTTGATGAGTCATTGGATAGCACCTACATTTTGGATAAAGAGATTCAGTTCATTAATGAGCAATTAGCCGAAACACAATCGCCAGATAAATTGAAAGAAATTGTGGAGGTTTTTCTATTAAAAAAACTCCATAAACTACGTAGTAGACTTCCTATAGACAGCGTTTTGCCAATGATTATAAAAGAAGGGGGACTTGTAAATGTCGATAAAATTGCCTCGCAAGCCTGTGTAAGTAATCGCCAATTAGAGCGGCAGTTTTTGCAGCGAGTAGGAGTTTCTCCAAAGTTTTTTGTTCGCCAAACTCGCTTCGCTAAGGCTTGGGTAATGAAAGAAAACATACCTAATATCAAATGGACGACCATTGCCCACGAGTGCGGTTACTTCGACCAAATGCACTTGATTCGAGATTTTAAGGCATTTTGTGGTGTTTCTCCGTCGATTATCGAAAACGAGTTTCTTACAACTCCATTTTCACTTCGAAATCAGATTTTTTATTAGTAGTTTTTAGTAAACCCAGCCTTTGAAGTTTAATTCTCTTTGGTTGAAACTTGTCGTGTTTGTACTATTCTTACGACTATTCATCTGCTAATTTTGCAATCAAGAATTTTATATAAATAATTGATTATGAAAAAATTAGCTTCATTTTGTCTCCTGTTTTTAATATCAAACGCACTTTTTGCCCAAGCTAAAACTCCCGACGAAGTGGCGGTGGATAAACAAGTAGATGCATTGATTGCGAGTTGGAACAACCACAATTACGATGATATTGCCAACTATGCCACCGAAGATTGCGACTGGGTAAATGTTGTAGGTATGTGGTGGAAAAACCGTCGCGAGATTCAGTATGCTCATCAGATTTTTCACGAAGGAATGTTCAAGAATGTAAAGCTCACAAAGAAAAGTGTAACATTTCGGGCAATAACAAAAGAGGTCATGGTGGTGCATCTTTTACAGCAAGTTGGAGCATATACTTCGCCATCGGGTACATTATACCCCGAAGCTGATAATTTAAAACTGTTGGTTTTTGTAAAAAAAGCAGAAAAATGGCTCCTGACGGCGGTTGAAAACGTGGTTGTGGTTGAGCAAGCTCAACGGAGTAATCCAGTAAACAAGATGCCGAAGTAGTATTAAAGAATCGTTTCGAAATTCGAAGTCAATGGAAATTTTGAAACGACATAATTAAAATATAAATAATCCTGAATAGAAATTCAATTTGTATTATTTTGACCTCAACATTTTGTTATTCTTAGAATTAGATTTGAGATTATTGCATTTAAAGGATTTAAAGGAAATGTTCGCTACAAATTCCCAGCAAATTTTATGGGTTCATAATGAATTAATTGACTGAACGCAAGACTAGTTTTATCAACAAAATCCATAAGCATAAAATTGTAGGTTTAGCAATGCGGAAATATTTCAGGTACAATAGACTCCAAAACTATTTCTTATTCAAAACAGATTCAAATCCAACAACAATTGTTTATTTTGCACAAAAAAGCTAATAGCTAAATGCTAAAAGCCAAAAGCTATAAACAATGAAACTACAATTTTACGGAGCTGCTCAACAAGTTACAGGCAGTAAACATCTATTAACTACCTCAAAAGGCACAAAAATATTACTAGATTGTGGCATGTTTCAAGGTATCAACACCAGCGACATGAACCTCAACTTTGGATTTAATCCTGCTGAAATTGACTATTTATTGCTTTCACATGCTCATATTGACCACACTGGTCTTGTTCCCAGGTTGGTAAAAAAGGGTTTTAAAGGTCAAATATTTTGTACCGCTGCTACCAAAAGCCTTTGTGAAATAATGCTCATGGATTCGGCGAGAATTCAAGAGCGAGATTTAGAACGGGTAAATAGGAGAAGAAGAAATAGGGGGGAAGATGAATTGGAGCTTTTGTATGAAGAAGACGATGTGAACGAAGCCTTGGCTTTATTTGAAATCATAAAATTGAATCAACCGTTCTATCTGGAAGATGGAGTTAGAATAGAATATTTCAATGCTGGTCATATTTTGGGAAGTGCGGGCATTTTGATTCATTTAGAAGAAGAAGGCGAGACAAAAAAAATCTATTTCACTGGTGATATTGGACGACCTAACGATAAAATCCTCAGAAGTCCTGAGCGTTTTCCTCAAGTAGATTATTTAATTTGTGAGTCAACTTATGGTGACCGATTGCACGAACCAGAGCTAGATATGAAAGCTCATTTGCTTGAATTAGTTCATAAAACTTGTGTCGTAAAACGTGGAAAATTGATTATCCCAGCTTTTGCAGTGGATAGAACCCAAGAGTTGGTTTTTGCACTTGATCAATTGGAATTTGAAGGCAAGTTGCCCCGAATTCCTGTTTATGTAGACAGTCCTTTGGCAGTAAATGCAACTATGGTCATGAAAAAACACAGGGAGGACTTTAATCCTGATATTTTGAATTATATCGAAAGAGATGGTGATGCTTTTGGTTTCGACAATCTACACTACATTACAGAGGTAGAGGACTCAAAAGCTTTGAATGAATCAAAACAACCGTGTATTATTATATCTGCCTCAGGAATGGCAGAAGCTGGTAGAATTAAGCATCATATAGCCAATAACATAGAAGATCCAGATAATACTATCCTGATGGTAGGGTATTGCTCACCAAATTCTTTAGGGGCTATGCTGAAAACCGGACAACCTACTGTCAAGATTTTTGGAAATGAGAAAATTGTCAAAGCCGAAGTTGCTATCATGGATTCATTTTCAGCACATGCAGATTATTCGGAGATAATCGATTTGCTAAAGTGTCAGGATTCATCGAAAGTAAAAACCGTCTTTTTGGTCCATGGCGAATATGATACCCAAAAGTCATTTAAAGAAAAACTATTCTCTGAAGGGTTTAAAAACATTATTATCCCTAGTCAAGCAGAGGCGTTTGAATTTTAATATTTACAAAATGAGTGTTTTATGAAAAAAGTGTTTAGCATATTTTTTTGTTTTGGGATTGTATTCCTAATGTCTGTTGACATTTTGAAGCCCGTCAAATGGACTTTCACAAGTACCCCTAAAAAACCGGCTATAGGCCAGACAGTGGATTTGGTTTTCACAGGAAAAATCGAAAAAGACTGGTACATTTATAGTTCTGAACTTAAAGTTGAAGGTCCAAACCCTACTGAATTAGATTTAATTTCGAATGGTTCATACCAGAAAGTGGGAAAACTAGTTGCCGTAAATCCGAAAGAAAAATATGATAAAATTTGGGAAGGGACTATACATTATTTTGTGAAAGAGGCGAAATTTATCCAGAAAGTCAAGATATTAAAATCAGATGCAACTATCGAGGGTAAGATAAACAGCTATACCTGTACATTAAAAGACGGCAGCTGTATTCCAAACAAAGATAAGTTTAGTTTTAAGTTTTAGTGTTTTTTGACAAACTATCAATCAAGGTAGCATAAATTTTCGTCCAACCAAAATTCGATTCTAGCGATTCAGTTGCTTTATTATAGGCTAATTTCATCCTAAAGTCTTCTATTTTTTTTAATATTTCTTTAGCGTCTCCATTTTTAAAAACAACTTGCTTGGCTTCTTTTATTATAGCTTTATTTTCTTTATCTATTTCTACTATTCCGCAGTGTCTCATTTCTTAAATGGGGGAAATATTTCTAATTCGTTAATCAATACGGGAAAAGTCCATTTTGCTCTATCCAATACCAAAGTCTGTGTACTACCGCCATTGGTTTTGTAGCCGTTTTCGGTGGTTGGAGCTATTTCACTTTCAAATAAAATGGCTTTTTTCCCTTCTTTGAGCTGTATTTTGTAAACATCATATTTTGCTGAATGACTGACGATGGGCAGCCCAAATTTATCTTCCAAATCATTAGATACGACTGTTTGTAAGTCTTCAATTTTTGTCCAAAAAGGAGTGAATGGGGAAGGTGGTGGATTACCCTTTGGGATGATTTTGTAAAGAGCATATCCAACGTTAGGAATAATTTTTTTTGGAACATTCTTGCCGCTATTTATCAGACTTTCAACAAATTGAGGTGCGGAGGCCTCGGCTTTCATATCGTCCAATAAACTTTTTTTTATTTCTTTAATATCAATTCCCCAAGTCCGGAATCCCGATGAGTTACCCAAGCTATCAAAATTTGACTTTAAGCTATCAGCCCACCAAGTACGAAGCAAAAAAATAGACCTTTGGCCCTTGCTTGTATTTTGAAATTCATTTTTTAAATACTCGCTTTTATGCTGATTTCTATGGAGGAATTTTGCAGTTTTTTGTAAAACAATATTTTGTGTTCTCAGGCTATCATCTGCTATACAGACTCTCCAAGCGGCAACTGTACTTTTTTGCTCGTAAAATATTGCCAACTGTTTGCTCCTAAAATCTGAAAGGAAGGCTTTCAGCTCTGCAGAATCTAATGAATAGGTGTTTGCTAAATAAGTAAGTGAATCCTCATTATTTTTGAGTGAGTCTGAGTAAATGGATTTAACTAAATGGCTATTTTCGATTGATGGAAAATTTCCACGAACAACTATTGAAAATGAGATTAGTATTGCTGAAAGAAGTATTTTATTTATCATTTAAACTTAGGGCATATTCCAGTTAAGGGTTTAAAATTAGGGTAATTAAATAGGTATTCAGCTGTTAGAATGAATGATTCATTGGATCAATTTGCATTTTGCTGTTTATTTAAGATTTATATTTTTCTAATATTTTTAATAGAATTAGCATTTCTCCCAAGTTTAAAAACAAACGGGGCAGTAAATACAAGTACTTCCAGTTTAAATCATCGTGAAATCCAGAAAAAACGAAAGCTAAATCTGCCATCACAATGAACGTTACTCCAATGCCGACTTCATGAAAAAGCTTTTCTTTGAAGTTTGAACCATAAATAAGCAATATATAAAGTATTATTATAGAGCAGTAAACAACTGGTTGATCATTATGGTTTATTTCGAATTTTAAGAGGAATATCAAGAAAATTAGGCTTCCAAAAGCTACGTTAAGAAAGTTTTTTAACTTTCTTTTAGAGATAAAATTTGTGCCTAGAATAACTAATATTATAATCCAAAGTAATCGCTGGCTCATTACAAATATCAAGTCTACATTTACTGTATCACCGTCAGGGAAGCAGTAATTTGTAATTTCATTGGCGATATCAAGCAATTGAATAGTTAAAACACATATAATAACTGAATTTCTCAAAGATATGTGTTTATTAAAAACGATATAACATACAATGAGTAAGTGACAACTCTGGTTTAATATTTTCCCAAGAATTATGTCAGCGGTAGTCATTGGACTATTTTCCAAAATGATGCTAAAGAAAAAAATATTCGAGATAAGAAGGATTGTTAAATACAACCCAATAAACCTATTAGACATGTATAATAATGGTTATTCAATGTTCCTAGGCTGAATTTAAATAGAAGTTGAAAATTTCTAAATAATTTGATTTGTTAAATCAAAGATTCAGTTCTTTTCCTCCAAATAAATGCAACTTCTGATTTATACAAGCAGGGATTTCGTCATCATAATGAGTCACAAATAACAACGTTTTATTTTGATGAATCGCAATTTCGTTCAAAATAGTTCTAAAAAACACCATTTGATTATAATCTAAGCCTTGGCATGGTTCGTCAAGAATCAATAAGGCTGGGTTTTTTACCAATGCCCTGGCCAAAAAAACCAGTCTTTGCTGCCCAAAAGAAAGTTGATTGAGTTTTCTATCTTTTAAATCCGAAAGACTAACCAATTGCAAATATAATTCTACTAATTGTTGCTGCTCGGAACTGATTTTTTGAAACAATCCGGCTGAATCAAAAAAACCAGATGCAACGACTTTCCAAACAGTCGTGTTTTTATTAAAGTAAAGATGTAATTCAGGAGAAACGAAGCCTATTTTTTTCTTTAAATCCCAAATGCTTTCACCACTTCCTCTTTTTTTGTCAAATAAATACAGTTGGTTTTGATAGCATTGGGGATTGTCTCCCGTTATAAGGCTTAATAGCGAACTTTTTCCTGATCCATTGGGACCCATTAAGGCCCATTTTTCTCCTTTTTTCACCTCCCAGTCAATTTCTTGGAGAACAATTTTGTTTCCATATTTCACTTTACCTTCTTCCAATCTTATGGCGGTTTCAAAACTATCAAATTGTTTGGATGATAATTTTTCTATGCTCAATAGTAAGCCTTTTGAAACTTCATAGGGAATGGAATATTTTGGGACAAAATCAGATAGTTTTCCGAAATATGAAACTTTACCATTTTCTAATTGAAGCACCTTGTCAAAATTGATTGGAATATCTTTGAAATTAGCTACAAGAATAATTTGAATATCCGAAAGTTCAGAAAGTAAAGTTTTTAGTTCTGCTCTACTAGCCACATCTAAACCTGTAAAGGGATTATCGAGTAGCAAAATGTCTGGCTTTTTTAATAATGCGTTGGCTATTAATGTTCTTCGAGTTTCTCCATTGGACAAGGATGTGATTTTTTGATCGAGTAAATGACTCAAGTGTAGTTTTTTTACAATTTTTTCGAGCCATTCTTCTGAATATTGCGGTGGATTGTGCTCAACTGAATTTTCGTTTATAGTTCCTACCGGGATTATCATGTTCTGCAATATTTCATATACAGTTGGGCCAAGTTCTGCGTCTTGCGAGTTGAATCTTTGCTGATAATACTGATAAACGGGTCCAACAAGCCTATGAAAACTGTAATCTCGGCCCACGGAAATTATTTTTTTTGATTTGTTCTTTTCAATTTTACCTTTAGAAGGGAAAATATTTCCAGAAATGACATCCAAAAATGTGCTTTTCCCCGAACCACTATCTCCCAATATCACTAGATTAATTTCTGGTTCAATAAGTAATTCAATGTCTGAAAGTATCACGAAATTGTTTTTAGCAATCTCTGCATTTTTAAAGATAATGGACATTATATTTTCATTTTGGTGTCCAAATTAAGGGAATTTAGTTTTTTTTCAATCCCAATTGAGCTTTAAAAAACCATAAGGGCTACATTTGTTCAATTTTTATCAAGACAATATCAGTAAATGAAGCATTTTATAAACCTCAACGACGTTTCAAACGTAGCAGAACTCGTAAAAGTAGGCCTTGAGCAAAAAGCAAATCCGTTTGCCAATAAACACTTGGGACTGAACAAAACCATAGGTCTGTTGTTTTTTAATTCGAGTTTACGTACAAGGATTTCTACTCAAAAGGCTGCCCTTAACCTTGGGATGAACGTGATTGTGATGAATGTAGGCTCTGATTCTTGGCAATTGGAGTTTGAAGACGGCGTAATTATGGATCAAGGCAGGGCCGAACACATCAAAGAAGCGGCGGCAGTTTTAGGGCAATATTGTGATATTATAGCCGTAAGGGCTTTTGCCGAACTTAAGGATAGAGACGAAGACTATAAAGAGACCGTTTTAGAGAGTTTTAGAAAATATGCGGGTGTACCAATTGTCAATTTGGAGTCTGCCACTCGCCATCCATGTCAATCTTTGGCTGATTTGATTACTATTGAAGAACTGAAAACTGTAAGAAAACCGAAAGTAGTACTGACTTGGGCTCCACATTTTAAACCTCTTCCTCAGGCAGTAGCCAATTCTTTTGCAGAATGGGTATTAATGACTGATTATGAATTCGTGATAGCTAACCCTGAAGGTTATGACCTTTCGCCAGAAATCAGGAAAAATGCAAAAGTGTTTCATTCACAAGATGAAGCTTTTGTAGGAGCAGATTTTATTTATGCCAAAAATTGGTCGTCGTATGAGCAATACGGAGAAGTATTGACGCAAGATCCTTCTTGGAAAATTACGCCAGAAAAAATGGCTCTGACCAATAATGCCAAGTTTATGCATTGTCTACCTGTAAGGCGTGGTCTGAAAGTATCGGATGAGGTTTTGGATGCAGACTACTCCGCTGTGATTCAACAAGCCGGAAATCGTGTTTGGTCTGTTCAAGCAGTAATTAAGCAGATTTTGGAGGGACTTTGAGTTTTTAACATGAAGATAATGAAGGTTTTAAGAGTATTAAGAGTCTTAATTGCCTTAATTTCTTAATATCTTCATGTTAGAAAAATATCAAGAATTGTTTTAACATGAAGAAAATGAAGGTTTTAAGAGCATTAAGAGTCTTAATTGCCTTAATTTCTTAATACCTTCATGTTAAGAAAAATATCAAGAATGTTTTTAACATGAAGAAAATGAAGGTTTTAAGAACATTAAGCGTCTTAATTGCCTTAATTTCTTAATATCTTCATGTTATAAAAATATCAAGAATGGTTTTAACATGAAGAAAGTGAAGGTTTTAAGAGCATTAAGAGTCTTAATTGCCTTAATTTCTTAATATCTTCATGTTAGAGAAAAATTAAACTAAAATCACAATGACAAAAAAGAAAGTCACACAGTTGTCTTATGAAATTATGAACGCTGCTATTGAAGTTCACAATACCTTAGGCCTAGGTTTATTAGAGAGTGTATATGAAAAATGTTTAAAACATGAATTAATTAGCAGAGGGCATTTTGTGTCATCTCAGCTCTTGGTTCCAATAGATTACAAAGGAATAAACCTGCAGGCAGAATTAAGGATTGATTTACTCGTGGATGATTTGATTATTATAGAAGTAAAAGCTGTAGAAAACCTTCATCCAGCATACGAAGCTCAGGTGTTAACTTACATGAAATTGTTAACAAAACCACAAGGACTTGTAATCAACTTTTTTTCAAGAAAACTAAAGGAGAGCTACATTCCCTTGGTAAATGATTATTTTAGACAATTACCAGATTAGTTTTGTTTCTGATTTCCATTAGCGACTTTTAGATCCATAAAGTCTACTTGCAATATTAGTAGCAGAATTTTTTATATTTGTTTTTTATTCAACCTAATTTAATACAATGTCAAAGAAAGGAAAAATTCTTATTATCACCGGTGATGCTGGTGAAGGTTACGAGTGTTTATACGGAAAACATCGCTTTGAAGAAGCTGGATATGAGTCTGTTATTGCTGCACCAAGTGTAAAAAGGCTCAATTTGGTCATCCATGATTTTGAACCTGGCTGGGATACTTATGTTGAAAAACCTGGGTATATGGTGGAGTCTGATATTGCTTTTGACGATGTAAAAGTTGAAGAATATTTGGCCGTTTTGATTTTAGGTGGAAGAGCACCCGAGTTTTTACGCCATAATGATAAAGTGATAGAAATTATAAGAGCATTCGACAAAGCCGACAAATTTATCTTTTCTATTTGTCACGGAATTCAGATTCTGACAGCCGCAGGTTTGGTAAAAGATAAAACGGTTACTTGCTACGAAAACGTGCGTTTCGAAGTAGAAGCTTGTGGAGGCAATTTTGTAGGTAAAAACGAAGCCGTGAGAGATGGAAGATACGTTTCTGGCCAAACGTGGCAATCGCACCCCGATTTTTATAGAATGGTTTTTGAGTGTTTGGGTGAGGGGTGATGTGAATTGGTAGTTCGGTCTGGAGACCGATAGTCACTCGTGCTTAGTCAGAAGACTAAGCACATCAGGCTGAGACAGTGCCCAGCAGAGTTTATATTCGCAAACTGCAGTATTTTAAACCCCTTTTACTTCAATTTTTGAAATTTTAAATCCAGCATTGTCTATTCCTTTTAGGATATATTCAAAACCATGACTCGAACTTCCTAAGTCCACTTTTATACTTAGGATATTATTTTTTTTATCATGTTTCTTCAAATCAAAACTATGTATTAATCCTGTGGGGCTTAAAAAATACGGTTTTGGAGGTTCCTCTAAGCTCTTGTTAAATTCTTCTACAGCCTTTATTTGGCTTTCATTGGTATTTTTTATGAATTCTTCGATTTCGTTTTTTTTGGCTTCATCAGTTATTTCATCATACTTAAATGTTAATTTCCAAGCAAGCGTATTTTGTTCAGGATCGAAAACCTTCTTTTCATATTTGGATAAATCTGGTTCAACTAAAATCTGAATATGTGTCTGGTTTTCTGAATGCGTATTGTATTCATTAATAATTTCACCAAAGATTTTCAGGAAATTATTTATATCGTAACTATCATCTTTAAAAAACACATTAAATACCAAATCTACATTGAGGTCTTTTGCCCAAGCCTCAAAGCTGTAATCATCTAGTTTTGTACCATTTTTGATTTTCTGCTCTCTATCTGCAAACTCTTTTAAATTTCTAAAATCATTATCACTAAACTCCAGCCTCATTTTTAAGGAGTTGGGTTCAACCTCTTCGGTTGGATCTATAATTGGCCAATCTCCTATAAGGTTTTCTATTATAAGCTTTGGAGTATGTACATAGGCATTGTTATAACCGACTAAAAATTTCTCAGCATATGATTCATTACTATTCAGTGATTGAAGTAATAATTCTTTCTTAGTATTTGGGTAATTAAATGTTCCATTAATTTCAAGAAATTGCACAAAAACTTTTTTTAGATTTAGCTTTTTTTCAAATAAATAATCCAATTCATTTTTCATACATCTTTTTAATTCTTTCTTAAAAGATTTTGATATGACAAAATTTAAACTTATACACTCACCATTTACAAAATAAGCCGAATCAAGAACCTGCATTTGAAGAATTGTTTAATTGTTCTAGAGCTATTCTAAAGTAAAAACAACTGTTATTATAATTTAATCTGAAGAGCGAATTCTCTCTCGGACATATTTCAGCCCATTCATTAATCAAGACAGACCGGATTCTAAGAATCACTTCCCAACAACCACCGCAGGATTCCCAAAAACAGTTGCTCCTTCTTTTACGTCTTCTATGACTACAGAACCGGCACCAATACGTGCGTTTTTACCTATTTTTATGCCTGAAACAACGATTGCTCCACTGCCTATGAAGGCTCCGTTTTCTATTATTACTTCAGCATTTATAATGGCTCCGTTTCCAATCTCTACAAATTCGCCTATTTCGGCTTGGGTGTCAACTACAGCATTCGAGAGGATTACCGTGTGATTTCCTATTTTTGAGCCTTGGTTTACTACTGCTCCTGGTCCAATCAAAATGCCGTGACCAAGCTCTGCGTCTTCAGATACGATGGCTTTTCCGTGTATGGCATTAACCGGCATCGTTTTTCTTCTTTCCAAAAGCATTTTTACTACTTTCTCTTTGTGAGTTTTGTTTTCTAAAGCCACAAATGCCTCAGTTTTATTGCCAATAATTTTCAAAAAGCCATCGTCCATGGGATCGCCAAGTACTACAACTTCTGAAATCTCAGTATTATGTTTCTTCTTGTCATCGTCTAAAAAGCCATAGACCAACACATCATTACTACTGAAAATGTCTAAAGCCAAGCGGCCTAATGTACCAGCACCAAATATTACAACAGGATTTTTCATCAATTTCAATTTTTATGCAAAACTAATCATCAAGTAATATGAATTAGATTTGAGGAGGTAATTATTACTATTTATTTTTTAGAAAGTCTTTGTAAATTTTTCGTTGTTTTTTGAAAGAGTCTGACGCAAAATCATACAAAATATTGAATGCAAAGGGAATTTGGTCGGACAAAACACCTCCATAAATGGCCAAGTCGAATTCTTTAAGGGCATCTTCTAAACGCTCATTTTCAAGGGTTTTGCTTATTTCGGAGGTGGTCATGGTTGAGTAGGGTTTTTTCAACAACCACTCCAAATAGTTTTTCCAGATGATCAGACCACTACTTATGTTGGCGAAATTCTTAGGGCTTTTACTTAGTTTTTTGAATGCTGCAGAAAACTTTTGATGTTTTTGACCGAACTGCCAAATGCGAACATTTCGAATGAGGAATTTCCCAAACAAAGCCCAAAATACGGCGATAGAAATTAGGAGAAGGACCAAATAATATAGAAATTTTGGAAAATTAAAGTCTAAGGGTACTGTAAAATACCCCGTAGATTTTTTAATAATATGATTTCTAATGTCTGTAGTATCTAACATTGAATGTAGTTTTATACTGGCCGTATCCGAAAAAATGGTTTTCTTAGAACGCAGCACTTGGATAGGTAATGACAAAGAATATGTACTATCTACATTAAATGTTATGAGTTTATATACTACACTGTCGAGGCTTTTTCCGTTTTGAGTTTTCGTTGGAAAAAATTCTACGTCTAAAAACTCAAAAGGCTTATAGTTATAGGAGGAGTCTGGAAATAGTAAATCAGTTTTGCCATTATGCAAATAAGTCAAGGAAAAAAATATAGGTTTTCCGATATAGAGTGAGTCGTTGCTAAAGTAAGTCTTTGGCTTTTGAGCGAACCCGAAGGCATAAAGGAAGACAAATAAGGAGCTTAAATAGATTCTCATTTTCTATACCTAAAAAGTTGAATTAGACTATTAACATAATTAGCTCCAGACTCTATGGAAAGGTAATTGGCCTTGTTTTGTTTACAAAGTTTTTCTAGTTCGCTACTATTTTCTTCAAATATATCCTTCATTTCACGCTTAAAAAATCTCGAACTCGTGTTTATCCAAGTTGTTTTACCTGCTTCTTTATCATACACTGGAACGATACCCAAGCTGGGCAAATTCACCTCTCTTTTGTCGTAAATATGCAGAACCACCAAATCGTGCTTTCTGGCAAGAGCTTTTAGGTTATGGGAGTAGTCTTTATCAAGAAAATCAGAAATGAGGATAATCACGCTCTTTCTTTTCAGAATATTTAGGGCAAAAGCTATGGCTTCTTGTAGATTGGTTTTTAAGGAAAGTGGTTCCAGCCTAAACATTTTAGAAATGATATTGTAGGCTTGTTTCATTCCTGACTCTGGCTTTAGGTAAAGTTCTTTTTGGTCTGAAAAGCAATATAAACCAACTTGGCTAGCCTCTTTTATAGCCGAGAGCGTAAGCACACCACAGATTTCCTTTGCAGTGTCTATTTTTAGAGAGCCATCTTTTCCTACATCTTGTGAACCACTCACATCGAGCATAAAAAAAACAGTTTGCTCTTTTTCTTCTTTGAATATCTTCACATAAGCCCCATGTCCTTTTGCCGTAGCTACCCAATCTATGGCCCTTACGTCATCGCCATATTGGTAAGTTCTAAGATCGCTAAACTCCAAACCAG
Organism: Lacihabitans sp. CS3-21; assembly: GCF_024343675.1. GTDB lineage: Bacteria > Bacteroidota > Bacteroidia > Cytophagales > Spirosomataceae > Leadbetterella. The sequence goes on along the minus strand of NZ_RJUD01000020.1, from coordinate 42,958 downwards.
TACCTTTGAAAACCGAACTAAAGTTGCCATTCAAATGAGAATTGACCGCTTTTCTGATTTTAATTTCGTACTTATTGAGTTTATTGATTATTTCTTTCATTAGACCAAAATGCTGTTTTAACGAAATTTATGAACTTAGATTTATCCCTTGCCTGATAATTAGTTATTTTTGTTCGTAATATTTAAAAACCAAAGACATTGGGTAAACTTGGCATAAAAATAGTATTTATTTCGTTGACATGTTTTTTTTCTTGCAAGTCTTCGTCAGAAGATTTTATAGATAAAAAAACAATGGCGATAGTTTTTGCAGATTTAAAGACCGCTGAAGCGAAAGTAAGTAGGCTAAATCTTACGGGAGTAGATTCTTCAAGGGTTGCTTTTAAATATTTAGAAAAGCAGATATATAAAAAACACAAAATTGATTCAGTTCTTTATCTCAAAAGCTTTGATTTTTATGCCAAAGACAAAAAACAATTGCTTTCTATTTATGTTCAGGCTGAAAAAATCATTGAAAATAATAAAAATAAAAATACTACGTACTGAATGAAAAATCTGGTCATCATACCTACCTACAACGAAATCGAAAACATCGAGGCCATCATAAAGGCGGTTTTTAATCTGCCCGTATGGTTTGATGTTTTGATAGTAGACGATGGTTCGCCAGATGGTACTGCTCTAAAAGTTAAAGAACTTCAGCATCAGTTTCCTTCACAACTTCATTTAGAGGAACGTAAGGGGAAACAAGGTCTAGGAACTGCCTATATTCATGGTTTTAAATGGGCTTTGGCCAAGGGCTTTCAATATATTTATGAAATGGATGCTGATTTTTCCCATAATCCGGCAGATTTGGTAAAACTTTATAGAGCGTGTTCAGAAGAAGGTTTTGATGTAGCCATCGGCTCAAGATATATAAATGGTGTAAACGTAGTCAACTGGCCAATCGGCAGAGTTTTGATGTCTTACGGTGCAGGAATTTACGTAAGATTTCTCACAGGTATGCCCATAATGGACCCTACAGGTGGTTTTATCTGTTATTCGAGAGAGGTTTTAGAAACTATTCCTTTGGATCAAATACGTTTTGTGGGTTATGCATTTCAGATAGAAATGAAGTTTAATGCTTACCTCTTCAAATTTAAAATAAAAGAAGTGCCTATCATTTTTACAGATAGGACACTCGGACAATCTAAAATGTCAACCAAAATCTTCCAAGAAGCTGTTTTTGGTGTTGTTATGATGAAAATCTGGAGCTTGTTTAAGAGTTTTAAAAGATAAAACAAATTCACTTTTTAGCCTTCAAAGCATCCATTTGGTCTTGTCTTACGGTCGGGTATTTTATGCCCAGTTGCTCCAAATAAGTATTGTATTTACTCGGATCATAATGATACTTTTTAAGTTCAGGATTAAAAGTTTGCATTATACTGGTATTCAATTGAATGGCTGGTTTGTCATCTTTCGAAATCAATGGCGTATATTTTTGCTCCTTGGTTTGGGTATTGTTGTAATAATCCCAAGCATCTTTAAGAATTTGGGGTTTATAAAGTAAATCTAGAATCGTCATGGCTTCTACTTTGGCACCTGCAGTACAGCCTTTATGGGCTATCGGAGTAGCCATCGTGATGGCGTTTGCCCAGTGGTGTCCGGGCATGCCGGGCATATTGGATGGATATCTTAGTACTATAGTTGGCAATGACCAGGAAATGTCGGCAATGTCATCAGAACCACCTTGTCTGATTACAAGTGGAGAATAAACAGGCTCTGAAACAGAATCTAGTTCCATAGCCAAACCATTAATTTCAGGAGATTTTAATTCTATTTGCGATGCTTTGGCAAGTAGTTGGTCTTCTTCCGACCATTTGGGTAAACCTACTTTCTTAATATTTTGATAGGCCGTTGCAGCCAAAGCTTTATTAAAATGCCCAGGCCAAGCACTGCCCAATATTTCATAAGTAAATTTTGTATCCGTCATTAGAGCGGCACCTTCGGCTATTTTTATCCCGTTATCAAATAAATTCTTGATTTTTGGGTAAGTTCTTTCTCTGAAATAATACCATACGGTAGCTTTTGAAGGAACCACATTCGGCTGGTCACCACCATCGGAAATTACGTAGTGCGATCTTTGAGTGGTTTCAAGATGCTCTCTTTTAAAGTTCCAGCCAATATTCATCAATTCTACGGCATCCAAGGCACTTTTTCCTCTCCAGGGTGCTCCTGCTGCATGGGCAGCAGCACCTTCAAAATGAAACTTAACCGAAACTAAACCCGTGTTTCCAGCATCGCCCCATGAAACGCCCAAATTATTGGCGACGTGTGTAAAAATACATGCGTCCACATCTTTAAAATAACCCTCTCTTACAAAAATCGCCTTTGTTCCCACTTGTTCTTCTGCCACACCAGGCCAAAGCATCAATGTTCCAGGTATTTTCTCTCTTTCCATGATTTCTTTCAATGCCAAAGCTGCAGTAATGTTCAGAGCCTGACCAGAATTATGCCCTTCACCGTGACCTGGAGCACCTTCCACAATGGGGTCTTTGTAGGCTACCCCTGGTTTTTGAGATGCTTTCGGAATACAATCCACGTCGGAGCCAATGGCTATTACAGGTTTGCCACTTCCCCATTTGGCTATCCAAGCAGTCGGAATGTTCGCAATGCCTTTTTCTACTGTAAATCCTTTCTTTTCTAATAGTTCAGTAAGGTATTTTGAAGTTTCGAATTCTTGAAAGCCCAACTCGCTAAAACTAAATAGCATGTCATTTATTTCCTGAGTGAGTTTTTGATTATTGTCTATTTTGGCAATAACTTCTTGTTTCAGAAGCTCCAGTTTATCGGGTTCTGTAGGTTTCTTTTTAGTGTTTTTTTGAGAATGGGCATGATTACCAAGAATCATGATGAAAAGAATGAATAGGAGGTTTTTTTTCATAGTTTGAGAGGGTTTTTTCTAATTCAAATATATTCAAATTTTGTTTTTAATGCATACTTTGGTTACCTTTATTTTATTAAACCTCTTCATCTATCTCTATTATATGAAAATTAAAATTGCCTTATTTCTATTGTTGATTCCATCTATTGTTTTTTCGCAAATTGGTCTCGATTATTACTTGCCTAAAAATGTAACTTACAACAACAAAATCCCAACACCCAAATCCTTTTTAGGCTATGAGGTTGGTGAGCAACATGCCAGTCCTTATGAAATTTATGCTTATTACAGAGAAGTAGCTAAATATTCGGATAGGATAAAACTTGAAACTTACGCCCGTTCTTTTGAAAATCGGGAGTTGATGTTGGCCACGGTTTCCTCTCCTAAAAACTTGGCGAATATTGACCAAATCAGAGCAGAACATTTGAAATTGTCAAATTCAGATGTTTCGAAAAGCTTAAAGCCAGAGCAAATGCCCATAGTAGTTTGGATGGGTTATTCGGTGCATGGAAACGAGGCGTCGGGCTTGAATTCTTCCTTGTTGACGATTTATTATCTCGCAGCAGCTCAAGGAGCTGAAATAGATGCTTTATTAAATGAAAGCATAATTTTAGTTGACCCCAGCATAAATCCAGACGGTGCAACTAGGTTTTCGACTTGGGTAAACCAAAACAAAAGCCAAAGTTTGGTTTCAGATGCCAATTCTAGAGAGTTTAAAGAAACTTGGCCAGGAGGTCGTACAAATCACTATTGGTTTGATATGAACCGCGACTGGCTTTATCAGCAACTACCCGAAAGTAAAGGTCGTTTGGTAAAATATTACGATTGGTTGCCCAACGTTTTGACCGATCACCACGAAATGGGTAGCAACTCCACATTTTTCTTTCAGCCTGGTATTCCTGCTCGTACGCACCCAATGACGCCTGTAAAAAACATAGAACTAACGAGTAAAATTGGACAGTTTCATGCCGCTGGATTGGACAGTATTGGGTCATATTATTATACCAAAGAAAACTATGACGACTTCTATTATGGAAAAGGATCTACTTTACCTGATGTCAATGGAGCCATTGGTATTTTGTTTGAACAAGCCTCCTCTAGGGGACATCTGCAAGAAAGCGTTAACGGTATCCTAAGTTTTCCTTTTACGGTAAGAAATCAGTTTTCGGCAACACTTTCTACTTTGAAAGCCTCCAAAAGTATGAGAAATGAACTTTTGACTTACATGAGAGATTTTTATGCTGAAAAATCTACAGATGAGGTAAAAGCCTTTGTTTTTGGTGGAGGAAATGACCCAGTAAGAACTTGGGAAATGGTAAATGTTATGTTGAGAAACAAAGTAGAGGTTTATAAATTGTCAAAAAACGAAATTTTAGGTAATACTCAATTTTCTACTTCTGATTCCTATGTGGTACCAATGAGTCAGCCGAAGCATCGTTTGGTTAAATCACTTTTTGAAAAAAGAACAACATTTGCAGATAGTGCATTTTATGATATTTCGGCTTGGACACTTCCATTGTGTATGAATGTTCCTTTTGCAGAGTCAAAAACAGCCGTTTCTTTAGGTCAAAAACTCTCGGAATTTAATTTTCCGCTTGGAAAGGTTGTTGGAAATAGTACATATTCATATTTATTTGAATGGGATGGTTATTTTGCTGCAAGAACAGCCTATGAATTACTCAATAAAGGATACAAGCTTAAATACGCCACAGAGCCATTCGAGGCTTTGATTGATGGAAAAAACAAAGCTTTTTCTTATGGTACAATTCAGATTTTATGTGATGGAAATGACCCAAGGGAATATTTGGAAGAACTTGCCAAGCGTGATGGAACTGTTTTTTATGGACAGAAAACAGGTCTTACCCAAAGTGGAATAAACCTGGGCAGTGAGAAATTTAGAAGGATGGAAAAACCACAAGCATTGATGATAGTTGGCGATGGTGTAGATTATAATGATGCTGGCGAGGTTTGGCATTTATTGGATCAAAGAGTAAGTATTCCATTGAGCCATTTAGATATTGCTTCTGTAAATCGTACGGATTTGACCAAGTACACACACATAATCATGAATCAAGGAAGGTACGTAGATCTTTCAGAGGAAAAAATTAAGGGTTTTCTGGCTAAAGGAGGTACCGTAGTTGCATTAGGCGATGCAGCTTCTTGGTTATCACAAAAGAAAATTGGTACTGTAGGTATAAAACCAGAGGCATCTAATGATGGTAAAGGGAAAAGACCTTTTGTGGCAAAAAGCGGTTTTGATGGAGCTTTGGTGACAAGTGGAGCTATATTAGAAGCGAAATTGGACCCTAGCCACCCGCTTTGTTATGGATACAAACAGACTACTTTGCCGATTTTTAAGGTGAATAACGTAACTTTTGAAGAAACAGGGAATCCTTACAATACGCCTTTGGTGTTTACAGATAAGCCACTTTTGGCTGGTTATGTGCATCCCAAAAATTTAGATAGATTTAAGAATAGTCCAGCCATCATAGCCCAGACTGTTGGTCAAGGCAAGGTTGTAAATATCTCAGATAATCCAAATTTCAGAGCTTTTTGGTATGGTACAAACAAGTTGTTTTTAAATTCCCTTTTCTTTAGCAGTGGTATTTCTGCAGGCAGATTTGAAGACGAAGAAGATTAATATTACACACAACCAAACAAAATGAGTAATCAAACCATTGTCATCATCATTTTGGTATATCTGGGAATAAATATACTGGTTTATTTCATTCAGGAATTTTTCATATTTAAGCCCGAAAAACTCTCAGAGGACTTCGAGTTTAAATATGAATTTCCGTTTGAAGAACTCAATTTTGCGATTTCTGAAAAGGAAAGAATTAATGGACTTCGATTTTTTACGGAAGAAAAAGAGAAAAGAGGAGTGGTTATATATTTTCATGGAAATACACGAAGCATAAAAGGCTGGGCAAAATATTCTAGAGATTTTACCAATCATGGTTACGATGTGATTATGATAGACTATCGTGGATTTGGTAAAAGTAAAGGCAAAAGGTCTGAAACAGCCATGAAAAAAGACGCTCAACATGTTTATAATAAAATGAAGTTTGAGCTCAAATATGCCGAAAATAAAATCATTATTTATGGAAGGTCTTTGGGTTCGGGATTTGCGGCAAAATTGGCTTCCTCAAATCGGCCAAAAATGTTGATTCTTGATGCTCCTTATTATAGTTTATCTCAACTTACGAATAGATTTCTTCCGTTTTTACCTGTCTCTATACTTTTAAGATTTAAAGTTAGAACCGACCAATGGCTTAAATATTGTCGCTGCCCGATATTCATTATTCATGGAACGAAAGATAGCTTAATACCCATGAGTTCAAGCGTGAGATTGGCCAAAACAGCCCCTTTGAACACACATTTAGTCCCTATTTATGGCGGAGGGCATAACGATTTACCTTCATTTCCTGAATATCATAGGGCTTTGAAAGACATATTATTAGACCAATACGACCATTTTGATAAGCAAATATTTGGAGACATGGGGTTTAATGCTTGATAGAAAATGATTTTTTTATGGAGAAAAGTAAGTAAGCTATTAATTTCGCAAAAAAATATTTAAATGGAAATCCTAAAGGAAGATTTGATAGCATTTATAAAAAATGCACTACACGAAGATATTAGAGAAGGAGACCACACTTCTAACTCCACAGTGCCAGAAAACGCACAAGGAAAGGCTCGTTTGTTGGTAAAAGACAAAGGAATTGTGGCTGGCGTAGAATTGGCCGAGTTGATTTTCAAAACTGTGGATCCTCATTTGAAGGTGGAGGTTTTGATCAAAGACGGAGAGCCGATAGAATATGGCCAAATAGTATTGTATGTGGAAGGAAATGATCGCTCGATTTTGACAGCAGAAAGACTCGTACTCAATTGTATGCAACGAATGAGCGGCATAGCTACTGTAACACAGGAAATAGTAAAAAAACTTGAGGGTACTAAATGCAAAGTTTTAGACACCAGAAAAACCACGCCGGGCTTCAGGTTATTAGAAAAATGGGCGGTTAAAATTGGGGGAGGGGTAAACCACCGCTTTGGCTTGTTCGATATGATTTTGATCAAAGACAACCATGTGGATTACGCTGGAGGTATAAAAAATGCACTTTTTGCTGCACAGAAGTACCTAAAAGACAAAAATCTGGACTTACCCATAGAGATAGAAGTAAGAAATCTGAATGAACTACAAGAAGTACTGGAAGTTGGTGGGGTTGTACGCATTATGTTGGACAATTTTGATTATGAAAAAACCAAGGAAGCTATCAAGATTATTAATGGAAGATTCCCTGTAGAATCATCAGGCAATATTAATCCGCAAACCGTTCGTGCCTATGCCGATTGTGGTGTAGATTATGTATCCATGGGCTATTTAACGCATTCAGCAAAAAGCTTGGATTTGAGTTTGAAGGCGATGAAGTAGAGACTTAGGTGGCTTCGGCTCCGCTTAGTCACTTTTCCTTTGGCTTGGATCAGTGGCCGCCAGACAGTGACCGTCGCTCTGTTCGGCTCTATTGAGTGTGTCCGCCAATTGTTTCGATTACATAAATTAAAACGTTGTGCCTCAATGCCTTTTGCCTTGATGCTTTTATAAAAAATGAAAAAAGATATAGAATTTCCTAAAAACGAAAATATCCTGATGGCCAGAGCTCCTTCCGAGTTTGAGCAGTGGGATGTATTCTTAATTAACAGAGGGTCTGAAAAAATCGACAATTTGCTTGTTACATCTTCAGGGTATGGGTATGACGAGAAGGGGGAGAAAATTTCAACCAGTACGCTCAGGCATTTTTATGATAATTTTGCCTCCAATTCTGTTCAAGAAATAGAAAAAATTGACCCTTCGGTTTTTCATCTCAATAATGAATTTTGGGTTAGTTATTGGATAGATGGCCAACTTTACGACCGAAGGTTTGTATTTGTGCCGGAAAGTATTTCGCTCAAGAACTGCATTTTTGTGAGTTTATTGGACAAAGAAGCCGTATTACACGCATAAAAAAACCGCAATATTTCTATGGCGGTTTAGTTTCTTTTTTTTAAAGATTTTTATTTTCCAATCATCAAAGACTCACGTCTTCTCATTTTTCCAGCTGGGATACCAAACATCATCTTGAATCTACGGCAGAAATATGCTGTGTCCTTATATCCGACCTCTCCACCGATGGCTCTGATGCTCTTTTTCGATGTTCTCAAAAGGTTTACAGCCTCTTCCATCCTTTGGTATTCGATATAATCTTGAGGATTGATACCTGTTAGCATTTTGAAATATTGACCAACATAATCTTCCGAAACATTGGCGACATTGGCCAATTGTTTGTTAGACAAGTCACCATCGATGTTGTTTTTGATATAAGTAAAGATGTCTATCAAACGAGGATCTTTGAAATACGTGCTGTTGGTGGCCAATTGCTCCACAAACATTCTGTTTCGAAGTATATATCTGATAACTTCTATTACAGCTTCCTCTGTTTTGATAGAAATTACTCTTCCACGACCAGCTTCTTCGGTAAAATCTTCAATCAAAATATCCTTAATCAGCTGAGCTAATTTTGTGTTTTTGTAAATGAAGAATGGGGGGATATCAAGTGACGTAAAAAAGTTTACGGAATCAAATACTTTTGCTTCAAAAGCAATCAGACCAAATGAGTTTTTTACGATGCCTATTTCTTCTGGCTCATTCATTGCCTCGAAATAGTGTTCTCTTCGTGTCATGAACTCTTCGTAAGATATCGGTTTGGCTTCTCCAACTCCATAGGTAATGGTTGCGGCTTTTCCTCCTGGAATGAAAAGAATGTCTCCAACTTCTATTTTACCTTCAACTCCCTCAATTTTAACATCTCCATTGTATAAAACCAACAATGTATTTTCTACATCATAAAAGTTTTTGATGGTGATGGGCTGCAATATATTTATGTGTCTAGCTTTTCCAAACTTAACACCAAGCGATTCAATAATTTTGTTATAGTCTTCCATAAAAGGATTTTTTTAATAATAATTTAGGGGTAAAATTATTATAGTTTATAAGTATTTCAGAACTTGTTTTGTACAAAACTAATAATTATTCTTTGAGTTTCAAACATTACTTCAACTAAAAATTGTTCAATAAATTATATGTTTCTTGGATTATTTCTTGTTTTTTCTAAAAATTGTCTAATATTTTTGATAAATAAATTTATTAAGCGGGCTTTTTAAACCTTGTGTAAATCTTAGAATGCAAAAAGGAGGCCAAGCCTCCATAAAGAATAAAAAAAACTATCTTGTGGTATTATTTTAAGATTTCTCGGGCAATTACCATCTTTTGAATCTCTGATGTACCTTCATAAATTTGTGTAATTTTGGCATCCCGCATCATGCGTTCTACATGAAATTCTCTAACGTAACCGTAGCCACCGTGTATCTGCACAGCTTCAGTAGTTACCCACATGGCAACTTCAGAGGCAAAAAGTTTTGCCATTGCTGCTGATTCCACATAGTCTAAACCAGCATCTTTGTCTCTCGCTGCTTTGTAAACGAGAAGTCTTGCTGCTTCAATTTTGGTCTTCATGTCGGCCAATTTAAACTGAATGGCTTGATGTTCTGAAATTGTTTTACCAAATGCTTTACGCTCTTTGGCATATTTTACTGAGAGTTCAAAAGCTCCAGCCGCAATTCCTAAAGCTTGAGCGGCAATTCCAATTCTTCCACCATTTAGCGTAGTCATGGCAAATTTAAAGCCGAAACCCTCTGGTCCGATACGGTTTTCTTTGGGTACTTTGACATCAGAAAACATCAACGAGTGCGTATCAGAAGCTCTTATTCCCATTTTATCTTCTTTTTTGCCAACTACGAAACCATCTTGCCCTTTTTCTATAATTAGGCAATTTATGCCCTTGTGCTTAAGTTCTACATGAGTTTGTGCCATCACCAAACAAACCGAAGAGGTATCCCCATTGGTAATCCAGTTTTTAGTGCCATTTATAAGATAGTGGTCTCCCATGTCTTCTGCCGTAGTTTTTTGGGAAGTAGCATCAGAGCCAGCTTCGGGTTCTGAAAGGCAAAAAGCTCCAATTATTTGTCCTGAAGCCAGAGGTTTTAGATATTTTTGCTTTTGTTCTTCGGTACCATATTGGTTTAGCCCATAGCATACCAAAGAGTTATTTACAGACATGGCCACCCCTGCGGAGGCATCTACCTTGCAGATTTCTTCCATGGCGATTACATAGCTGAGTGTATCCATGCCACTGCCGCCATATCGCGGGTCTATCATCATGCCCATGAAACCCAATTCGCCCATTTTTTTGATTTCTTCCTTCGGGAATTTGGTATGGATGTCTCTTTCTATTACTCCAGGTAAAAGGTCGTTTTGAGCAAAGTCTCTTGCGGCATCTCTAACAGCAAGGTGCTCTTCAGATAATTGGAAATTTACTCCTTCTATCGTATGCATTGTATTTATTGATGTTTTTTTCGAAAGATATAAAAATCAATAATAGTATGCAAGCATACTGTTTTTCAAGATTGTTTTTACACAAAGTATTTTTTCATGAAACTGTCGCTGGCTTTTAGTTTCCAGTTGTTTTTCAAGTCGGACAAGGTGTTTACTTGGTGATTGAGCAAAGTAGTTTCTGCGTTGATTTTTCCCGCCAAAACTTGTTTTCTAGCTTCTAAAACTGGGAAAAAATTCAAGGCTTCGTTTTCAAAATAGGCAATTGAACGATCAAAAAAGTCGATATTCAAGGTTTGCTGGATGTTTTTTAGCCATTTTGTTGAGCTATCTATTGAGCAGCCAGATGGCTCTTGAAGATCTGTATTTACAGCTAAGACAAGAAATTTATCATAAAAAAACTTGAAGGATGCTTGTAAAGGCGAGCCATGAGACTCCCAATTAGCCACTTGTTCAGACAAATAATTAGTGATTTCATTTATTTCAGTTTCGCTAAGTATTCTGCTGGTTTGGTAAACCCAAACTTTGGCGTGGTCAGGAAGCGAATCAAATGTGACAAGCATATTTTCTTAGTTTTGTTTTTAAACGTGGTTTTTTTGGAAAAGATTCGGGTTTGTAATAATTAATGGTAATTTGAACACGTTTTTGACATTTTTTTCAAAATTAATTAATGCTTGCCGTGATAAAACGACTGCTCTAAGGTCGAAACTTAAAATAAATCTTTCATTTTTAAACATTATTTGACCGCTCTGTGGTCGCAAAATTTTTTAGTGTCTTTTCGTACAAATAGGCGTTTAAAAACAAAACAACTCTTTCAATCCCACATATCTCCAATTCCTGCCCATTTTCCCAAAATCATTTTCTACTTTTGCACCATATTATTTCGCTAAGTTTATAAATAATGACGACTCATACACTGAAATTAAGAAAACCAATCGCTTTCATTGATTTAGAAACTACCGGTATCAACATTTCGAAAGATCGAATTGTGGAAATTTGTATTGCTAAAGCCAATGTTGACGGTTCGGTAGATGTCAAAACAAAAAGGGTGAATCCTGGGATGCCAATTCCCTTGGAGACGAGTTTGATTCACGGAATATATGACGAAGATGTTAAAGATGAGCCGACCTTCCGGCAAATGGCTAAGTCGCTTTCTCAGTTTTTGGACGGCTGCGATTTGGCTGGATTCAACAGCAATCGCTTTGATATTCCGATGTTAGTAGAAGAATTTCTTAGGATTGACACCAATATTTTTGAATTAAAGAATCGTCGTTTTGTAGACGCCCAAAAAATCTTTCATTTAATGGAGCCTCGTACACTTGGTGCTGCCTATAAGTTTTATTGTGGTAAAACACTTGAAAACGCCCATAGTGCAGAAGTAGACACTTTGGCTACTTTAGCGGTTGTTTGTGCACAGGTAGAAAAATATGAAGGAGTAAAACTAAAAGATGCCAAAGGTGTAGAATATGAGCCAGTTCAAAATGATGTTGAAGTGCTTCACAAATTAAGTTCTAACAACTTGGTAGATTTTGCTCAGAGGATGATTTTAAACAATAACGGTGAAGTGGTGTTTAATTTTGGAAAAAATGCGGGTAAAAAAGTAGAAGATGTGCTTATCAAAGAACCTCAATATTATGATTGGATCATCAATAATGACTTTCCTTTAGATACAAAAAGAAAACTTACAGAGATTAAAATCAAAATGAAAAGGTAGGGATTTTCATTGATTAGTGTTATTTTTGCGAAAATTTAAAAAACCTTACAAACACATGTTTGAAAGTACAATAGACCGAGTACCAGATGTTTTCACACAAGTTCCTTTAGTGAATTTTGTGCTTTTAGCGACCATGCTATTTACTATTGGTATAGTTGGCGTATTAATTCGAAAAAACGCCATCATTATATTTATGTCCATAGAGCTGATGCTCAATGCTGTCAATCTTTTGCTAATTGCCTTTTCATCCTACAGATCTGACCCCAATGGACAAGTATTTGTATTTTTTATTATGGCAGTGGCCGCAGCTGAAGTAGCGGTAGGATTGGCTATTATTGTTATGATTTTTAGAAACATAAAAACCATTGATATCAGTTTGCTAAACAGATTGAAAGGATAAATTAAAATTTTACTATTCTTATGACACTAATATCTCTGATTCCCTTATTTCCATTAATTGGTTTTCTGATAAATGGTATTGGGTTTGGAAAAATTTCTAAGACTCTTGTACCCATCGTTGGTACGGGTGCTTCTTTGTTATCTTTTGGATGTGTATTTGCTGCTTATCTTCAATTCGATGGAACACCAGTTATTGTAAATTTATTTGATTGGATAACGGTTGGGGACCTCAACATCAAATTTTCTTTTCAATTTGATCAACTTTCGTTGATTATGTTGTTTGTGATTACAGGTGTAGGGACATTAATCCACCTATATTCTGCAGGATATATGAGCCACGATGAAGGCTACGGAAAGTTCTTTGCTTATTTAAACTTGTTCTTGTTTTCAATGATTTTGTTGGTTCTTGGAGCCAATTACCTAATCATGTTTATTGGATGGGAAGGCGTTGGTTTATGCTCATACTTACTTATCGGATTTTGGAACAAAAACACGGATTATGCCAATGCAGCTCGCAAAGCATTCATAATGAACCGTGTAGGTGACTTGGGTTTTCTTGTTGGTATTTTCTTGATAATTCAAACTTTCGGGACATTAGAATATTTAGAGGTTTTCGAAAAAGCCAAAGGCTATCAGATTGGTGACGGAATAATTTTGGCCATTACTTTTGCTCTTTTTATAGGTGCTATGGGAAAATCGGCTCAAATTCCTCTGTTTACTTGGTTACCTGATGCGATGGCTGGCCCAACGCCTGTTTCGGCATTGATACATGCCGCTACCATGGTTACATCTGGTATTTACATGATAGTTCGTTCAAATGTCCTTTACAGTCTCTCGCCGCAAACATTAGAATTTGTTGCATGGATAGGATTGGCCACAGCATTATTGGGAGCTACCATTGGTCTTTTTCAAAATGATATCAAAAAAGTATTGGCCTACTCCACCGTTAGCCAATTGGGATATATGTTTCTAGGCCTAGGCGTTATGGCCTATTCATCTGGTTTATTCCATGTTATCACACATGCATTTTTCAAGGCTTTGTTGTTTTTAGGAGCAGGAAGTGTAATACATGCTATGAGTGGCGACCAAGATATTCGAAATATGGGTGGTCTTTGGCCGAAAATAAAAATCACTGCCATTACATTCTTGGTTGGAACAATTGCAATCAGTGGTATTCCTCCATTTTCTGGATTTTTCTCAAAAGACGAAATACTTGCTCACGTTTTTGAGCATAATAAATTGATGTGGGTTTTAGCCCTTTTGGGTTCTTTCATGACGGCTTTCTATATGTTTAGATTGTTTTTTGTCACTTTTAAAGGGAACTTTAGAGGGACACATGACCAAGAGCACCATTTACATGAATCACCAAGTAGCATGACTTTGCCTCTGATTGTTTTGGCTTTACTGTCTATTATCGGTGGAGCTATTGGTTTTCCAGAAATTTTCCACTTTCCCCACAGACTCAACGAGTTTTTAAGTCCAATTTATGAGGGAAGCAAGTCTGTTAATCCAGAATTTGGCCTTATACACATTAACCATTCTACTGAATGGATACTAATGGGAGTTTCGGTTGTAGTTGCCATTGTGGCTATCGTTTTTGCTTACATTGTTTACGGAAATGGGAAAAATGTTCCAGTTTCAGACGAATCTATGAGCGGAATAAAAAAAGTAATTTACGACAAGTACTATATAGACGAACTTTACAACAAGGTATTCGTCAATTCTATTTCTTCACTTTCGAAGTTTTTTGGAAACGTTATCGACAATAAATTTATAGATGGAATTGTGAACGGAATAGGAAGTACAGTTAATCTTGCTAGTGCTCAAGTCAAAAGAATTCAGGTAGGTGGTACGAGTAGCTATTTGTTGTTTATGACCATCGGAATCATCCTATTATTAGGATATAGTTTAGTTCCTGAGTTGTTCGAGTCTCTTAAGTCGGTTATTAAGTAAAAATCAATTGAAAAGCACCCTATGTTAACGCTTTCGCTATTTATTATACCATTGATCTCAGGTTTGATTTTGTTAAATATCAAAAGCAAAAGTCTTGCTGGGTCAATTTCTATTTTGGCTTCGTTTGTTCAAATAGCTGTTTTTGTGTACGCTTTAAGTGTATTCAAAGACAATTCTGCACTTTTGGTATTTGATAAACCATGGTTGTCGGATTTTGCGATTAGATTCCATCTTGGAATTGATGGTTTGTCGCTGGTAATGGTTGGACTTACGGTCGTGTTAGTTTCGTTGATAGTTTTGGCTATAAGAAACCTCAACTATGAAAACATACCCAAAATGCTGGGTTTAATATTGCTTACGGAAGCCGCATTGATTGGTGTATTTTCAGCTAAAGACATATTTTTGTTTTACTTCTTTTTTGAGTTGGCTTTGGTTCCAGTATACCTCATCGCCAACTTTTGGGGTGGAGAAAGTTCTTCAAAAATTACTTTCAAAATGTTGATTTACACTGTTTTTGGAAGTTTGTTTATGTTGATATCTTTCGTGTTATTGTACATGAGAGGCCAAAGTGCAGACATTGAGTCGATTAAAGTAACTGTTTCTTTACTGCCCAACGCCATCAAACATATACTTTTCTGGGGTTTACTTTTGGCCTTTTCCATCAAAATGCCGATTTTCCCATTTCATACTTGGCTGCCAGATGCTTACAGTAAATCTCCAACACCTGCCACCATGCTGCTTTCTGGTTTACTTTCCAAAATGGGTGTTTATGGATTGATAAGAATTTTGTTACCATTTGCTCCTCAAGGAATTGAGCTTTACGGAGAGATAATTATTGTTTTAGCTGTAGTAGGATTGGTTTATGGCTCTATCATAGCGATAAAACAAAACGAAATAAAACGGTTGATTGCCTATTCATCATTTGCACACATGGGCTTAATGGCTGGTGCAGTATTAACGTTGAGCATAACTGGTCTACAAGGGGCTATTTTTCAAATGGTCGCTCACGGATTTAATGCGGTAGGATTATTTTATATCGCCAAAATAATTTTTGATAAAACAGGAAGTAGAAATTTGACTCAATTGGGCGGGATGACCCAATCAGCACCGGTTCTTACAGTAATCTTTATGGTAGTATTGCTAGGAAGCGTAGCTTTGCCACTGACCAATGGATTCGTTGGAGAATTTCTAATGTTAAAAGCTGTTTTTGATTTTAATCATGTAATAGGTATTGCTGCTGGTTTAAGTGTAATTTTTGGGGCAGTTTATATGTTAAGATTTTTTCAGAAAACTATGTTCGGACCTTCCAACGAACAGACTTCAAGTATTACAGATATAGGAATGAAAGAATTGATAGTTTTGGTTCCGATAGTGATTATTATTTTAATTACTGGAGTGTTTCCAAATCTGATTTTAGACATAAGTAGCTCGTTGGTAAACAGTTTAGGGCTTTTAAATAAATAATTTTATTAGGTATATACCGAAAGAAAATAGATAAGATATGTATCCAATTATAGTTTTTTCAGTTTCAGGTTTGTTGATGCTTTTTCTAGGCTTATCTGTAACCAAAAAGAGTTTACTGCCTATCAATTTGGTGTTTTTGATAATAGGCTTGTTGTCGAATTTCATGGATTGGAATTCTCCTGGATTGTATTTCAATAGCATGCTAGAGGTTAACAACTCATTGGTTATTGTTCAAAGCATCGTGATTTTGGCAGCTATTTTAGTTGCCGGATTGAGTTCTAGGTTATTTGAAGACGCTATAGACCACCCGGCTGAATATTATGCACTCATGCAGTTTGCAGTTGTGGGTGCTTTAATTATGATTAGTTTTCAAAATCTTATCATGCTTTTTGTAGGATTAGAGATATTATCAGTTGCTTTGTATGTTTTAGCTGGTAGCGATAAAAGAAACCTAAGAGGCAATGAAGCATCAATAAAATACTTTTTGATGGGAGCTTTTGCTACAGGAATATTACTTTTTGGTATTGCAATGTTCTATGGAGCTACTGGTTCTTTTGACATTAATAGTGGTAGCTCGGTAGGCAATAGTGCGATGGAGGCTAAAATATTCTTTTGGATTGGTCTAGTTTTTATATTTATTGGTTTATTATTTAAAATTTCTGCTGCTCCTTTTCATTTCTGGACAGCGGACGTCTACCAAGGATCTCCTACGATATTTTCGGCATTTATGGCTACAATAGTTAAAACTGCTGTAATTTTCGCCCTTTATAGATTGGCTGTATATAGTTTTAGTTATGAATATGCTCACTGGTCTAAGTTTTTAGTTATCATTATTGCTTTGAGTATGTTTATAGGCAACCTTACAGCTGTTTATCAAGTAAATTTCAAAAGAATCTTAGCCTATTCGAGTATTTCTCAGGCAGGATTTATGCTTTTAAGCTTGATTGGTTTGGGTGAGCAGTCTTTTGGTAATTTAGGCTTTTTTACACTTAGTTATGCTTTTGCCACGATTTCTGCATTTGGAGTATTTTTGATAGTTTCTTCAAATCAATTGGTAGATGGTAGACCCAATGAGAATATAGATGTTTTCAAAGGACTTTTTTCTCGCAATCCTGACCTTGCCATTATACTTTTTATATCAATGCTCTCCTTATCTGGTATTCCTCTTACCTCAGGGTTTTGGAGCAAATTTTTTGTATTGAATGATGCTGCTTCAAAAGGATATTTGTGGATCCTAATAATTGGAATTGTAATGTCAGCAGTTTCATTATATTATTATTTTAAACCCATCAGGGCCACTTTTATGGCTACAGATGCTGATGCAGTATCTGTTTCTACCTTGTCAAAAATCACTTTGTACATTTGTGCTGGTCTAACTGTTCTGTTAGGCGTTGCTCCGAATTTATTCAGAGGTTTATTTTAAGTTTAAGTTAATTCTAAGTATTGATTAAGACCAGAATTTTGGGTTTTTAAGTTACAAACTAGCAAAAATTGATTTATTTTTCAAAAAGATAGTATTAAACAAAGAATTTTAAATAAATATTTAAGAATTTTTTAAGAACTCTTGCATCAAAACTTAAAATGTCCTTAAATTTGTAGCGTCTTATAACAATAAACAATCTAAGAAATGAAAAAAGTATTTGGAATTCTTTTCGTTGCAGGTATGGTAGCTTTTGCTTCATGTACTTCTGCTACTGAGGCTACTGAAGATGCAGCTGCTGCTGTTGATTCTGCTGCAACTATGGTTGATTCAGCTGCTACTGCAGTTGTAGATTCAGCTGCTACTGTTGTTGATTCTGCTGCTGCTGCAGTTAAGTAATCTTAGCATAGCTTAAGAAATTGAGCCTTATCTTCGGATAAGGCTTTTTTTTTGCCTAATTTTTAGATTTTAAAATTTATATTCTTATAATGCTTGATCGCAATACTGCTCCGAGTTTTAAAGCAACAAAAAAGATTACCCTTCCAGATGTAGAGATTGCGTCCATAGGGTCTGGTATTGAATTGTTTTCTTTAGTCAATCATAATTTGGAGATATTTAGGCTAGAGATAGTTTTCAAGGCGGGTTCATATTTTGGGACAAAATTTGGGCTTTCCTATTTTACATCAAAATTACTTCCAGCTGGAACAAAAAGTAAAAAAGCCAACGAAGTTGCTGAGAGCTTTGAACGTTTAGGAGGCTTTTTGGAGGTTAGTCAAAACCAAGAAAGGTTAGTAGTTACACTCCACGGACTAACTAAATTTTTCGAATTTTATTTACAAGACCTTTCAGATCTTATTTTCGACCCGATTTTACCTGGCGAAGAATTAGAAATTCAGAAAAAGATTGCCAGTCAATCCTATTTAGTGAACATTGAAAAAACTTCAGTTGAAGCCAATAAAATCTTTAGAGAAGGGCTTTTTGGTACAGATCATTCTTTTGGGAAAACCTTAGAACCCTCAGATATTGATTTGATTTCTTTGGATGAAGTTGCAAGTTTTCATCAGGAATATATAAAAAGCTCGAGTTTTAATATGTTTTTGGTTGGAAATATCCATCAGAAGCACATTGCTTTACTTCATGAGTATTTCAATAAAGAAACGATTCATTCTTATTTCCCGATAGTTTCGCCTAAAATGAATGATGTTTTTGAATTGCGGAAAGAAAAAGCAGATAGTTTACAAAGTTCAATTCGTATTGGAAGAAGAATGTTTAATCGTCATCACCCTGATTTTTTCAAATTCCTTGTTTTTAATACCATATTGGGAGGGTTTTTTGGTAGTAGGTTGATGAAGAATATTCGAGAAGAAAAGGGCTTGACTTATGGAATTTCTTCCTCTATGGTTCCTTTGGCTTCGGAAGGATATTGGTCTATTGGGGCCGATGTAAAGAAAGAGAATGTTCCTTTGGCTCTTGTGGAAATACAAAAGGAAATTGAAGAATTGAAACAACAAAAAGTAACTGAAAGTGAACTATCATTGGTTAAAAACTATATGAAAGGCTCGGTTTTGAGTAGCACCAACACCGTGTTTGACACAATGGATAAGCACAAGGCTATTGTACATGAACATCTTTCAAAAGACTTTTATGATACTATGTTAGAAAGGATTGAAGGTATTAATAGCACTGATGTGCAAGATATGGCTAATTTTTATTTGAATGACTTGTCAACGGTTGTAGTAGGTTAATTGAAAGAATTATGGGCAGAGTTTTGGCGATTGATTATGGAAAGAAACGAACAGGTTTGGCGGTTACTGACCCCCTAAAAATTATCGCTACAGCTTTGGAAACTGTTTTGACAGCGGATTTACTTAAATATTTGATTAAATACACACAAGCTGAAGAAGTTGAACAAATTGTGCTTGGTTTACCAGTTAATTTGAATTCACAGGATACGGATGTAACTGCCGATGTTCGGAAGTTTGCAGATATTTTGAGAACCAATTTTCCTACTATTCCCGTACATTTTTACGATGAAAGGTTTACCTCTAAAATGGCCTTGCAAAGCATGATTGATTCTGGCACAAAAAAGAAAGACAGGAGAGAAAAGGGTAATCTGGATAAAATTAGTGCGGTTATTATTTTACAATCTTTTTTAAGCTCAAATAAATTCTTTTAAAGAACAATCTAAGTACCATACATCTGCATTTTGAGTGGACTTGTGTAATTTTCGTGCTAGAGCTTTACTTCTAATGCCAGTGGCACAATATAAAATGGTCTTCATGTTCGGCTTAATACTTTCTTCGTTGAATTCGTCCATGGGAATGTTTTCGCCACCGATATTAAATTCTTCGTGTTCATAAGGTTCTCTAATGTCGATTAGATTGATATTTTCTTTTTCAAGAGCAATAAGTTCGTCTTTTGTTATGGCAAAGCTGTCTTTCTCTTTACTCGAGCAAAAAGCTTCATAATCTATCAATGCGGTTATTTTTGGCCTTTCTGAATTTTTGGTAAGCTTAAATTTTCTAAAAACCATACTTTGGAACTCTACGACCATGATTTCGTTAAAAAGTGGGCTTTCTATGTTGCAAATTATCTTTATGGCCTCTAAGGCTTGCATGCTACCTATAACACCAGCAATCGGCCCTAAAACGCCTCCTACAGCACAGTTTGGTGCAGTTTCTGGGTTTGGTGGCGTATTGTAAAGGTCCCGATACGTACATGAGCCTTTATAATTAAAAACCGATACCTGCCCTTCAAATTGGTGGATGGCTCCATAGACATACGGTTTGTTCAAAATCTCACAGGCATCGTTTACCAAATACCGGGTCGGAAAATTATCAGAACCGTCCACTATGAGGTCGAATTCTGAGAAAATTTCGAGAGCGTTTTTAGAAGTTAGTTGGGTATTATAAGTAAGAACCGTTACATCGGGGTTGAGTGTTTGTATTCTCTGTTTTGCTATTTCAATTTTTTGTTGACCAACATCCTTGGTTTCAAAAATAATCTGTCGGTGAAGATTGGATAGTGAAACGGTATCAAATTCTATAAGACCAATCGTTCCAACACCAGCTGCCGCCAGATAGCTCAAAACAGGCCCACCCAAGCCACCACAGCCTATCACCAGCACTTTGGCTTTGCTAAGCTTTTCTTGGCCTTCCAAGCCCATTTGTGGCAGGATAGTCTGCCGAGCGTATCTTGAATAGTATTCTTGCTTCACCTTAACCTTATTTGGAGGTAAAAATAAGGAAAAGTATTTGATTGTTAATTAGGCTAAGATGTGGGAGTGGGTTAAAAGTATTTATTCCCAAATATTATTTTTTTGGAATTCTTCAAATCTTAATCCAGGCAATTTATGTTTTCTGCGGGTGAAACCCGCTTCACACACCTACGAAGGCAATAGCCTTCGCAGAGCCTGTAATCCTGCTAGCTATCAGAACGCCTTACGCACATACTAAGGCACAGCCTTCGCAGAGCCTGTAATACTGCTAGCTATCAGAACGCCTTACGCACATACTAAGGCACAGCCTTCACAGAGCGGATATTATTTTTATTGGAATTTTAGAAATCCTAATACTGACATTTTACTTTTTCTGCGGGTACGACCCGCTTTTCACACCTACGAAGTACCAGCCTTCGCAGAACGGGGATTAAGTGCCAAAGAACTAAGGCTCAGCGTTAATTTAATATTTAGTCTCATTTAAAATTCAATTTTTATCTAGCTTTGGTAAACTTAGAAAAATCATCAGTTTTAACGGCGAACATCTAAAACTATGCCAGCCACTATCTGCTTAAATAAAAAACCGCCTTGCGGCGGTATTTATTTTTAGAATAGCAAATCTGTAAGTCGGAATCCTTAAGAACCGCACATTTCGCAACCTTCTGGGTTGTCTAGTGAGCACTGCATTGCTGCATATTTAAGTTCTTCTTCGCTTAATTGGAAGCTTGCGGCAGCTTCTTTGGCTTTGGCCTCGTTTTCTTTGGCATAAGCTTCATAGTTGAGCGGTTTTTCTTCAAACATCTCAGTTACTGGTGTAGTTTCAGCAATTGCTTGTCTGTCTACAGTAAACTTAACGGCATCCACGGCAGCTTTAGTACGTAGGTAGTACATACCTGTCTTGAGTCCTGCTTTCCATGAATAGAAGTGCATAGATGTAAGTTTGGCAAAGTTAGGATCCAACATGAAAATATTCAACGACTGGCTTTGACAAATAAATGCACCTCTGTCAGCAGACATATCTATCAATGTCTTTTGTTTTATTTCCCAAGCTGTTTTGTATAGTTCTTTTAAATGAGTTGGAATTTCAGCAATATTTTGAACCGATCCATTGGCTGCTATAAGCTTATTTTTCATCGAATCATTCCACATGCCGATTTTCACCAAATCTCTTAATAAGTGCTTGTTTACAACCACAAATTCTCCTGAAAGAACTCTTCTGGTATAAATGTTTGAGGTATAAGGCTCAAAGCACTCATTGTTGCCAAGTATTTGACTAGTGGAAGCAGTTGGCATTGGAGCCAATAGCAATGAGTTTCTAACGCCGTTTTTGATAACTTTGCCTCTTAGATCTTCCCAATCCCAAAGGCCTGAATCAGGAGTAACTCCCCACATATCAAACTGGAATTCTCCTTTAGAGATTGGTGATCCAGCCCAAGTTTCATAAGCACCTTCTTCCATGGCCAACTCCATAGATGCCTCCATAGAAGCATAGTAGATGGTTTCGAAGATGTCTTTATTTAGTTTTTGAGCAGGCTCGCTATCGAAAGGCATTTTCATCAGTATAAATGCATCAGCAAGTCCTTGAATACCAATACCGATTGGTCTATGACGCTTGTTGCTTTTTTCTGCTTCAGGAACCGGGTAATAATTTACGTCAATAATTTTGTTGAGGTTACGCGTTATAACCTTGGTAATGTCGTAAAGCTTTTTGAAATCAAAACTTACCGTTTCGTTATTGTCAACATTGTTCACAAATTTCGGCAGAGCTATTGAGGCCAAATTACAAACAGCCACCTCGTCTGGAGCTGTATATTCTATGATCTCAGTACACAAGTTAGAAGACTTGATAGTACCAAGGTTCTTTTGATTTGACTTTTTATTGGCCGAATCTTTGAATAAAATATATGGCGTACCTGTTTCTACCTGTGATTCTAAGATTTGGAACCAGAGTTCTTGAGCCGAGACAGTTCTTCTAGCTTTTCCTTCAGAAACATATTTTTCATAAAGTCTCTCAAAATCATCTCCATAGCAGTCAGACATGCCAGGGCATTCATGCGGACAGAATAGACTCCAATCAGCATTGGCTTCTACTTTTTTCATGAATAAATCAGGAATCCAAAGAGCAAAGAATAAGTCTCTTGCACGATTTTCTTCTTTTCCGTGGTTTCTTTTCAAATCCAAGAAGTCGAAAATATCAGCATGCCAAGGCTCTAAATAAATGGCGAAAGAACCTTTTCTTTTGCCACCACCTTGATCGACATATCTAGCCGTGTCGTTGAAAACACGTAGCATCGGTATGATACCGTTAGAAGTACCATTGGTGCCTTTGATATAACTTCCTGTGGCTCTGATGTTGTGAATTGAAAGACCAATTCCGCCCGCTGACTGAGATATTTTGGCCGTTTGCTTTAAAGTATCGTATATGCCATCAATACTATCGTCTTTCATGGTTAAAAGAAAACACGACGATAATTGTGGTTTTGGTGTACCTGCATTGAAAAGGGTAGGAGTGGCATGGGTAAACCATCTTTCTGATAAAAGATTGTACGTTTCAACTGCTTTTTCTATGTCTTCTCCGTGAATACCCACAGATACTCTCATGAGCATGTGTTGTGGACGCTCAACAATCTTACCATTGAGTTTCATCAAATAAGATTTCTCAAGTGTTTTGTACCCGAAGTAATCATATCCAAAATCACGATCATAGATTATTGATGAATCCAAGAGTGCCGCATTTGCTTGGATTACTTTCCAAGTGTCTTTAGAAATCAGAGATGCATTTTCGCCTGTTTTGGGGTCAACATACTGATACATCATTTTCATGGTGCCTGAAAATGACTTCAAGGTGTTTTTATGCAAATTTGAAATGGCTATTCTTGCAGCCAATGTTGCATAATCAGGATGCTTGGTAGTCATAGAAGCTGAGGTTTCAGCCGCCAAGTTGTCTAGTTCGGATGTCGTAACACCGTCATAAATACCTGAAACTACTTTCATGGCAACCTCAACAGGTTGAATAAAATTAGGATCTAATCCATAACAAAGTCTTTCGATACGAGCTGTGACTTTATCAAACTTCACGGATTCGCGTCGTCCATCTCTCTTAATTACGTACATGTTAATTCTAGGAGTAAAAGGTGTAATATAAAATTCTCAAACTAAAGGGTTCTCTAAAAACTCAATTCCAAAAGTAAAGAAAAAATAAAATAAAAAAAAGACAAATTTTTTTTGGAAAAATAAATTATTAAAATACTTCCGAATTCGAGATTTGAGTTGTGTCTAATTATCAATTCATTGTAAAAAAAGCATCTACAAATAGTACTATATTAAAAGTTTTCCACAGAAAAATTGGGATGTAAACAGAACAATACCGAATAATAAATATCTGACATTTTTAAAAGATAATTTTAAATTTCCAGATTATATTGCATATTTATGCTCATACTTATCCACATTTAAATCGTTCATTATTAATCCTTACATTCCATTATCAACATATCCCCTGTTTGATAACTGATGTGCACTTCCCCATCTTCTATGGCCTCATTGCTACTCCCATTTCTATGACCCAGTTTCAAGGTTTCGCTATACAACGAATATTTGAGATTTTTAGTAGTTATTCCAGTGGCTTCTCCTATAGGCATTAATGAAATTGTGCTGCCTTTTTTGTACCATTTTATGAAAATATTTGGAAAGGGTAATATTGGAAAAATACAAGAATGGTCATCTATCATTTTTAGTTTAATGTGACTAGAATACTTGGGTAAATTGGCTATATTTACCATTGTGTGGTCGGCTCTTTTGCCTGTCGCCCACACAATGTTGGCCGCAGGAAAATCACGCTCAATTAAGAATTCTA
Organism: Lacihabitans sp. CS3-21; assembly: GCF_024343675.1. GTDB lineage: Bacteria > Bacteroidota > Bacteroidia > Cytophagales > Spirosomataceae > Leadbetterella. Next base: position 18,595 of record NZ_RJUD01000020.1, on the reverse strand, counting down.
TCGCTTTTTCAAGGTCGGTTTTTTCTTGATCTGGTGCATGAATTATTTCAATAGGAAACTGACTCGATCTCAAGTCGTCAAGGTCAAAATTCAGATGATCAAAATCGCCAAAAAGTACATCAATTTTAATGCCTCTACTCAGCACTCTATCTATGGCTCCGTCTAATACCAAAACGAAAGGACTCCATTCAAGTAGCTGACCTAAAAGGTCTTCGCTACAAGCTTCGCCATTGGCAATGATAAGGGCAGGTTCTTGTTTTTCTCTTACGATATGATGAGATGACATATTAAAAAAAAGACCCAAATTTATGTTTGGGTCGTTTATGTTATTTTGTTTCTTCTTCTATTTTTTCTTCGAAAAGTTCTGGTAGATTTTCAGAAAGAATATTATACCAGGTTATAATTTTCTTGACATCTGTGGGATAAACACGTTCTCTGTCAAAATCGGGCATCACTTTAGCGAAAAAGTCAAAAATATCTTTATTTGATGCTGTTTTTGTGTCAAGTTCTATTTTTAAACCAAAATCTTTGCGGATGGTTAGAAAAATTTCTCCTAATGGAGTGGCTTTGTTTACGTCTTCTGTATAAACCGAGATTTCTTTCAAAACGGATACTTTGGCGTTTGCATTGATCATTTCTCTTTTGTGAAGTTGATCCAATGACTCTACAATCACTCCTGCTCTCCCTGGCTTGACGATTCTGTAAAGACCTGGTTTGCCAGAGATGTTTGCTACTTCTTGTAATAATTCCATATATATTTTCAATGTGTTTTGTAAAACGTTGCAATTTAGTGAAAAATCAGACTGAGTTTGAATTTTTAACCCAATATGGCCATTTTCTAAATCTCAGATATCACCTTTTAATGGACGCAACACGATTTCTTCAACGACAGCTGATTTGGATAAATTGTAACTAGCCCAAATTATATCTGCCACGTCTTTTGATTCCATAAATCTTTCAGCTGGTAAATCTACGCCTGCCCAACTGTCAGTTAAGGTAGCCCCCGGCATTATAGAAGTCACTTTTACGTTCGTATTTAATAATTCCTGACGGAGACTTTTACTAAAACCCAGCAAGGCAAATTTTGAAATGGAATAAGAGCCGCTTTGCGGATAGGCCATCAAACTAGCTATGGAACAAATGTTGAAAACATGGGCAGAATCCAAAGTTTCCATCACTGGAACAAGAATTCTAGATAAATAATAAGCACTGTAGACATTGGTGTTTATGAGCGTTTCTAAGGTGTCTTCGGCTTCTTCAAGGATTTTTCCAGGTAAAAACAAACCTGCATTGTTTACCAAAACATGCACGGGCAAATTCAATCCAAGAATAAATTTTCCAAAATTTTGAATTTCATCTTTTTTGGAAACGTCAGCGACAAAAATATGAATATTTGAGGTGTATTTTGATTCAAATTCGATTTTTAAAGCCTCTAGATTTGAGATTGATCTTGAACAAACTGCAACGTCAAACCCTTCGGAAGCTAATTTTTCTACCACCGCTTTACCAATTCCTTTGCTTGCCCCACTAACCACAGCTAATTTTTTCATTTTCTTAGAATTTTTTTCAAAATTAACGCTTGAAGAGGTTTAAATAAAATTCAATTTGATTAGACTTGAATTAATTCGTGTTTGATTACCTTTGTGTTTCATCTTTTATCATAGTGTATATGCTAAAACTGCTAGGAAAATTCTTTATTTTTCTCAATGAGCTTTTTACAAGGAGGGAGTCGGCAAAAGTTTATTGGTATCGTTTTTTGGACGAATGCATAACTATTGGAATTGACTCCGTGCTAATTATTGCAATTGTGGCCTTGTTTATAGGTGCTGTAACCTGTGTGCAGATATTTGCAAACTTGGTGAGTCCGGTTATTCCGCTGTATATCGTTGGCAATATTGTTAGAGATATGACCTTATTAGAACTTTCATCTACATTTATGTGCGTGGTTTTAGCAGGTAAAGTAGGATCTAATATTGCTGGCGAGCTTGGGACTATGAGAATAACAGAGCAAATAGATGCACTTGAAGTAATGGGCATCAACTCTGCTTCATATTTGGTACTTCCTAAACTATTAGCGGCGGTATTTACATTTCCTATTTTGGCTATTTTTTCTGGATTTTTAGGCATATTTGGTGGATATTTGGCTGGCACACTCACAGGTATTTTAACACCTGAGCAATATATATACGGAATCAGGTTTTCGTTTATACCTTATAACCTCACTATTCCGATTATAAAGTCAGCCGTTTTTGGTTTTTTGATAGCGACTATTTCTGCCTATAAAGGATATCACACCAGAGGCGGAGCTTTGGAAGTTGGGAAGGCTTCAACAGCGGCAGTAACCAACAGTTGTATAGCGATTTTGATTGCCGATTATCTTTTAGCAGAGTTGTTGACATGATAGAAATAAAAAATATAAGCAAGGCTTTTAATGGAAAAGTCGTTTTAGAAAATGTTTCTGGAATCTTCAAAAAAGGAGAGACAAGTTTAGTAATTGGAGCCAGCGGAACCGGAAAGAGTGTGCTTTTAAAGTGTATGCTTGATTTGGTGGAACCTGAAAGTGGCGATGTGTTTTTTGATGGTAGGGAGTTTTTGCACATAAGCGAAAATGACAGAAAAGACCTTAGAAGAGAAATGGGTGTTCTTTTTCAAGGAGGGGCATTGTTTGATTCAAAAACGGTACACCAAAACATCAAGTTTCCATTGGACATGCTTACCAAAATGTCGGAAGGTGAAAAAAATGACAGGGTGGAGTTCTGCCTTCATAAAGTAGGTTTGGACGGAACAGGCCCGAGAATGCCTTCGGAAATATCTGGTGGAATGAAAAAACGCGTAGGAATTGCCCGAGCAATCGTGATGAATCCTAAATATTTGTTTTGTGATGAACCGAATAGTGGTTTAGACCCTCTTACATCTATTAAAATAGATGAATTGATTAAAGAAATTACTGATGATTTTAATATAACCACCGTAGTAATTACACATGACATGAATTCTGTATTGTCTATTGGTGACAATATTATGTTCCTATATAAAGGGAAGAAAATTTGGGAAGGCGATAGCACTACGATAATGACATCAAGTGTGAAAGAGTTGGATGAGTTTGTGTTTTCTAACCACGCTTTGAAAAAACTTAGAGGAGAGTATTCAAAGTAATTAACTGAAGGTCAGGGTATGAAGATAAAGAAAGCCACACCTTTTTTAGTTCTTTTTTCTGCATTTTTGTTTAATTTTTTTTCGCTTTATTCACAAAAAACAGATGAATATTTACTAAAATCACAGATTGATTCAGCCCTTCAATTTATCAAAAGTACTCAGATAAAAGAAACGGTTTTTGCCAAATATTACGCTGGCGAGTGGCCTGTGGAAATGCACTTAACAACACCTTATTTTTTTATCGGTAGGAAACAAAAAGCACAAGATTCCAATTGTTTTACGGTTTCTGCCATACACAATGCTCTCGCAGAAATTTATCTACTTGATACCAACAGAAAGGATCTTTTGCCTACTTTAAAACTCGCATATGATGATATTAGGAGTTATAATGAGGATAATTTGTATAATTTTTGGAAGAAACTGCCACCAACAAGAAAGCTAAAATTATTTAACGAACCACATCCTCAGCCGTTGGTGCATAGACCTACTAATTTTAATTTACGCTCAAGGTTTATTCACAATACAGGAAATGTGCCTAAAGATGCCGATGATACTTCACTGGGAAACTTAGCATCTCTTTACAATAATAATATTTTTGATTCAAAAAATGAGCTGGCTTCCTGTAAAAGATTCGATGCGTTTTTGGATATTGAAAGAAAAAACAGAAACTGGTTTAACGTGCTTTTTCACAGAGATGGCAACTCAGGTGCATATATGACGTGGCTATATCCTGAATATGAATATAATAACTGGAATGTGTTAAAAACTGCAATCAATACCCTGATGATTTTTGTGCCTGGAAGTTCAGCTCGACCGGAAGCGTATGAGCCATGGGTGCCTTTTGGGGCAAATGATGTGGATGTGGTGGTGAATGCCAATGTGCTGGCATATTTGGCCAAAACAAGACAATTGCAAAATAGCAAAGGCCATTTAGATGCTATAAAATTGATAGAAAATCGGCTTAGAAAGAAGTTTTGGTACAATAACTCGGTGTATTATCCCAATCAATTTCACATTCATTTCACAGTGGCGAAAGCCTTTGCGAGTGGAGTAGATGAACTGAGGGTTTCATCTGAAATAATTTTAAAGGATATTGAGGAGAAACAAAACGCAGATGGGAGTTTTCAAAGTCAAAGTTTTATCAATCATTTTGACCGAGTACAAAGTACAACCAATGCCCTTTCTGCGATGATAGATTGTAAATCCAAAGGTTTGGCGGTGTCTGAAACAGTCATGCAAAAAGCTATTAACTTTATTATAAGTCAAAAAAAAGTAAAAAACGACCAAATTTACTGGGAAGCAGGTGTGTATTTTTCGGGAGGCACTTTGCTTCGTAATATTCTTTTTTGGAAGTCCGAAGCCTATACTACCGTAGCTGTTGCCAATTGTTTTCAGCGATTTTTGGCTTTGAAGGGCACTAAAGAATGACTTTCTAGAAATTATTTCACCAAAACACCTGCCGCCCAAAGTTGCTTGTAGGCAGATTTTAAATATTTTAGTTTTAAAGACTGATTTTTTAGTAAGCTTTCAATCCATTTATTCTCTCTGGAATTTATCAAAAAAAGCGTACTTTCGCCTTGTTGGAGCTTAAATTCTTCATTTTTAAGTAGGTTTCGATAATTAATTATCATACTCTGAGAGGTATTTAGTTGGCTTTTTAAAGCATTTTGTTCTACACCATAAGATCTTATTTTGTTCTCAATTTCCCAAGTTTTGTTGCTAATTATGGAGTTAGTTTCGGATATTTTCAGCAAAGTTTTTTGGTAATCGCCCCGAGCTTCTCTGAGGAATAAGGGCATTTTGAAATCAAAACCAAATTTGTAATTATTATTGAGAAAAGGTGAATATGCCGATTCAAAATTATAATAGTTTTTGCTTAGGATATTCATTTTTAAATTAGCGGTAGGCAACAAAGATTGTCTTTTTAGCGTTCGCTCTACAGCTAATGCATCCATCTTAAACCTATAAACTCCGAGTTCTGGATGTTGGTTTTTGGCTAAACTGATGAGTTCTTCAGTTCTGTCTTCTATGGAAACCAAACCAAAAGCCACAATATCGGGAATTGTGCCAGATTCTAGAAAGTAGGGGCTGTCGTTGCTATTCCAAAGATATTTTGCAAGACTGATGGCTGAGGTTTGAGCCTCCATTTGAGCCTCTTGGTAGAGTAACTCTATGTTCTGAACTTGTGTGTAAGCTTCCAAGGTGTCGTTCATGGATTTATCACCATTTTGAAATGCAATTCGTAATAAATTTAGTCTATTTTTAGCATTTCCGAGGTTTTGTATTAGCAGGTCCATGTTTTGGTAGGAGGCCGTCCACTGCCAATAATCTTGTATGGCATCCAAATATAAATCGTTTAGCATTTGTCGCTTTTCTTCCTCTGATTGTTTTTGATAAATAGCGGACTGTTTAAGGATTGCTCTTTGGTAATCTATCAAAAGTCCTTTGAGGACAGGCATTTCTAAACCAATATATCCAAGGTTTCCGATGGTTCGTTCATTGGAAGAGAACATGCCATTACTATTTTCTATACCAGTTTTGGCGGTGAGGCCTATGGGGGTATAGACTTTCAATTCTGTATCTTGGTAGTTATAATAGATTTTGCCGTCTAAGGTTTTTTTTGCTGTTTCATTTGTCAAAACGGGATCAAACACCCCTTTGGCGGCAAAAAACGCAGCGGCAGACATGTCCACTCTAATTTGAGCTTGCTTTGCTATGGGATGATTCTTTGAAATGAGCTCCAAAAAATCATCCAGTTTCAAAACTTTTTGTGCTGAGGTGTTTTTTGATATAAAAATTATCAAAAGTACAATCACAATTCTCATGTTCTTTTTATTTTTTTGTGGTAGTGGCTTTGGTTTCAGGCACATAAAATTCTGGCGGAAAGCCATTTATGTTACGCCAAAGTTCATAGAATATCGGAACGTCTTTAAGTAGGGCTATGCCTTTTGATCCACCACCAAGCCTCAGATTTTTAGGCCATGGCCTATCGTTTTTATCTTCTGCAACCAAAACCCTAAACATGCCGTTAGAACTTACCGAAGTTTCTACCGCAGTAATTATACCCGAAAATGTACCATAACTAGTTTGTGGCCAGCCGCTAAAGACAATTGCCGGAAAACCATCAAATATAAATGTTACTTTTTGGCCTTTGTTTATGAGAGGTAAATCTAAGGGACTTACATACATTTCTACCGCTAATTTGGTGTTTTGTGGTACTATTTCTACTATCATATCGCCTTCTTTAAGCATTTCTCCAATACCGGCTTTCATGGCTTTGGTTATTTGTCCGCTTTGTGGGGCAGTTATGAAAAACAATTGTTGCCTGGCATCATAATTTGCCAAGGTGTTTTCTAGCTTTATGACTTCTGCCTCGGTGCTTGCTGCGGCAGAAATACTTCCGAATCGGTCTCCTTCCGCTTTGGCTATTTTGTCAAGATATTCTTGAACTGCTCCATTTCTTTCTATTCTGAGGTTGAGTAACTCCTGCCTAGATTGATTCAGTTTATTACCATTACTGGTTGTTTTGGCTATTGCATCTTGATAGGTGACTCTTCTTTTTTCGAATTCTGTAAGCGAGATTACACCACTGTCCAACATTACTTTAGCGGCGGATATTTGTCTGGAGTAGGCTTCTAAAGCGTTGTTGGCCGCGGCTAAGTCGGCACTGTCACTAGTTATTTTAAGGCGTTGTTGACCAATTTTGTTGTCAATAGAGTTGAGTTTAAGTTCCATGGCATTTCTCAAGACTTCAGTTTGTGTTACTGAAGTGGAAGCTTTTCCTTCATATGCGACAATACTTTGATTTTTGGCATCTATTTGATTTTGAGTTCTTTGTAAAAGAATCGGGTCAAAATACTCTACTTTGACCTCCCCCAATTGTAGTATAGTATCTCCTTTATTTACAAAATCGCCTTCTTTCACAAACCACTTTACTACTTTTCCTGGAATTATTGTATTAACTTCTTGTGCTCTATCCTCCTGTTTCAATGTGGTAATGTTACCATTTGACCTGATATTTTGGGTCCAAGGTAAAATTAATATTAAAATGGTAATGATTATAATTGCAATAAACCACTTTCGCAGAGACGATTTCTTATTTATTTGATAAATTTTAGAAAACGACTTCACATTGCTGTCTTTATCAATATTTTCGAGGTCTGTATTTAAATATGTATTCATCTTGCACTATCGATTTTTCCGTTTTCCAATTTCAAAATTACGTCGCAGTGGTTTTCACAAGCCATTGATTCTGAGGTTAATAATACTGTTGCTGATGTTTCTTTTATATAATTAATAGTATTAATCATTTGTTGTTCGCTGAGATATTTAAAAGGCTCTTCAAATAAAAATAATCGAGATTTGCCTAGCAATGAACGGGTCAAAAGTATGGCATGCCTTATTTCGGAAGGCAACCTTTTTCCTATTGGGTCTATACGAGTTTCTAATCCCTTTTCAGAGTTTGAAATAAAAGTATCTAAGCCTGTCAGTTTTGCAATTTTAAGAATATCATTCGTTCCTATGGATAAAATTCCCATTGTAAGGTTTTCTTCTAAAGTTCCAAGAAATATATCTTGTTGTCCTAAAAGAATTCCAGTTTGAGCTCTTATAGAGTCACTATTATAATTTCTTATAGGCAAACCGTCCAATGTTATGTTACCTGAGAAATTTTTGAACGCTCCAGTAAGAAGTCTTAAAACTGAGGATTTTCCAGTTCCTGATTTACCATTTATAAGTACCCACTGACCTGACTTAATATCAAAAGTTAAATTCTTGAGTATTTCATTGTTAACTTCATATGAAAAATTCACTTTTTCAAAATTTATTGAAACACCTTCTGATTTTTCATTAAGTTTTTCTTTCCCTGAGGTTTCTACTTCTGCTTCGGCCACTTTATTTAGTTTTTCAACGGCAGTTAGTGCTTCATATATTTGGTCTAATACCCCTATTAACTTTTCGATAGAACCCATTATCGCTATAATTACAATGTCTGCAGCAATAAATTGACCGATGTTTATTTGCTGATTAATAAGTAACCAAACGCCTATCACAAGCATAGACCCAGTTATTAGAAGCTTGAAACCTATTAGACTCCAATATTGTAACTGAAGAATTTTAAAATGCCTCGTTCGAGAATTTAGATATTTCGATACTAATTTATCTGTATTGTCTATGTTTAAGGTCGATTTTTTTGAGTATTTAAAAGATTTAATACTACGAGCCATTTCTTCAAGCCAACCAGCTATCTTATATTTATTGTCACTGGTTTCGATAGAGGTTGCGAAGCCTTTTTGTGATGTATATTGTAGAATAAGTGCCACCGTTATAAATAGAATTAAACCGAAGGCTATAAAAAGTGGATGATAAAATGACAACAAGGCAATACCAAGAATGACCTGAATTAGTGCTGCTGGTACTTCTACTAATAACTTTTGAAGACTTTTCTGTAAAGTACTAATGTCAAAGAATCGATTTACTAACTCTGGAAGATAATAACTGTCTAGCTTCTCAATATTGAGTTTAGGTAATCTATTTCCATATTCAAGCGAATATCTAACAAACAATTTTTGTTCTATTTTCTCTATCATTTCCAATGTACGCACTTGTAAAAGCCCCGTCAAGAAGGTTCCCACCAAAACCAATCCAATAAGTACAATTATTGAGGTAGATAAACTGCCCGCCATAACAAACCCAATGATGGCTTGAATACCCAAGGGCAATGATAAGGATAGAATTCCCGCAAAAATAGAGAACATGTAAATAGAGCTAATATCTTCTTTATCGAGCTTTAGTAAATCTAAAATTCGACTTGTGGCAGATCGGATGGTTGATGAATATTTTTGTTCCATTAAAAAATATTTTTTTTGCAAATATACAAACACTTTTTAAAACAATAGTAATACTATCATAAAAAATTATAATACTTTTGTTTGTGTGATAATTACTATTTACTTTTGTTTTATAAAGATATGAAATGCAAATAGAATTTAAAATTAAACTTAACAATTCGCTATTCCTTCGCGATCCTGACGGAACCGAAATAGGGAAAAATATAATTCGAAAATCAATAAAGCTGATTTCTGAGATTGGTTATGAGCAGTTTAATTTCAAGAAACTGGCTTTGGAAATCCCAACCACAGAAGCCACAGTCTATAGGTATTTTGAAAACAAACATAAGCTCCTTATCTATTTGATAGATTATTATTGGGCGTTTATTAGGTACCAGGTATTGTTCAATATCAATAATTTGAAAAGTCCAGCGGATAAAATTAGGACAATTATAGATCTTTTGGTTTGGGAGGACAACTCTGTAACCTACTCTACTGATATAGATCAAAAGGCACTTTATTACATAGCTATTACAGATGGAAGCAAAACTTTTTTGTCTAAAGAGGTAGATAATTTGAATAAAAATCAGGTGTTTGTTCCATACAAGGAGCTTTGTGAATTGATAGCATCTGTTTTCAAAGAGTATAATCCCGAATATAAATTTTCAAATTCACTCGCAAGCACTTTGGTTGAAGCGTCTCATTTGCAGTATTTTTTTATGCATCATTTGCCTAGATTATGCGATTTTGCCGATCATAAAGATCCAAAAGTTCTTGAATTGTTTTTAGAGAACTTGGTTTTTGGAGCTTTAGATAATCAATAGTTTTACTTTGAGTTTGGTTTCATATTTTCAAATAGAAAATCAACCATTAGTATAAAATCTACAATTAAGTTATGGATAATTAGCTTTTTTTGAAGATAAATATAAAGCTATTATGAAACAATTCGGTGAGTCAGTTGATGGGTACAATATTCCTGTATTAAATGAGAGAGAAATCAGAGGAGCCGCAGGTATTTTGTTCCTCTTTATGTTGATATCTTTTATGCTAATCATGTTTGAGGCAAATTTTTTGCTGATTAAATACTTCATAACGGTATTTATGCTTGACATGTCCATAAGGGTTTTCATAAATCCAAAATATTCACCTTCGCTAATCATTGCCCGATTTATGGTTAGAAACCAAACCCCGCAATATGTTGGAGCTGCACAAAAGAAGTTTGCCTGGATGATTGGTCTCACGCTTTCCACTGCTATGTTTATTCATATGATAATCTTTAATGCATACGGGCCAGCCAACGGTATTTCTTGCCTGATTTGTATGATTTTGATGTTTTTTGAGGTGGCTTTTGGCATTTGTATAGGTTGTAAAGTTTATGGATTGTTCAATAAAGGCAAAGTGCAGTATTGCCCTGGGGAAGTTTGCGAACTAAAAGACAGGCAAGAGATTCAAAAAATAACTGATATACAAGTGTTGGTTCTTTTGGCTTTTGGTCTTCTTTTGGCGGGTATGATTTACTTCCTCAATGACTATTTTGGCAAAAATCCACAAGATTTGATGGATGTTTTAAAAGGCCTTAAGTAATCAAAATCAATATTTTTAACAAAAAGGTGGTTTTAATATTTTTTTGAAATTCTAAGGTTTTTATGTATTCTTCCCATTTATAGTCTTTTGCAAGAAACATAACTCTAAGTATTGTGTGATTGCCTACCTAAAGCCATGAATAGGAATATTTCGTAAAATTTGAATTTTTTCTATCGCTTTGTCAAAATATTTCAAAATTGAAAGTTGGCATACCAAAATTTTGAAGTTTTTCGTTTTGGAAATATTGATTCAATGAATATCTATTCTACTTAAACAATGTACAAAATACTGCTTACTTTCTTGATTTTTGGAGTCTTTCAATGCGATAAACAGGAGGTCAATGCAGAAAAAGGCATGGCTGGGGAATGGCGTTATGTGGGTACTTTTAATCATACCACTGATTATACCTGTTATGTGTGTTCAGATTTTGACTATGAGAAAAGTCTATATCGGCTCACATTTAATGATGATAAATCTTATACAGCAAAAATCAATCTATTGATAGGAAAGGGAGAGTATATTACAAGTATTGAAAATTCTGAAAATGACCAAATTTCTGGAACTTTTGAAAACTTAAATCTTCAAATACTGAATAAGCCCTATGAAACCGAAGCGGATTCTAAATTCCAATGGATGTTTATGGAGGCAAACAATTTTGTCCTTTCTATTAATTACAATGGACACGGTTACGATGAACTTATTTTAGGTTCTAACAATAATGAGTATTTGCTTTTTGTAAGAAAGTAAATGTTAGTCTGACCAAATGCCAACTTTTTTTAACCTAGCTTTTATTTCTAAATTTGAATATACACCAGAACTCGAATATTTTTTATAATGAATTGCCATTCCAGCTTTTACTAGTTCTTGGTTAAGATTCGTACCATCCAGCAATATTACTTCTCCTACCAATCGCCCATATCTATCAAATTGGTTGCTGTGGATTATCTTCACAGTTTTTCGGTAACATTTTTCTGACGTAAACCGCTTAGCGTTTTGATAAAATGGCATTCCACGCTCAGGACAATCAACATGTGCAAGCCTTATTCTTAGGTTTTTGCCAGTTCTTGCTCTGGCTCTTGGGTCATTCGAAACCATCCTTAATTCTATAGTATCTCCGTCCATTATGCCCACAACATCGGAGCTTAAGGTTTGGAAAAAAAGCAAGGCCTTAATAAATAGTGAGAGGCTAAATAACATTTTGGCACGTTTTTGTAGCTACAAAGCTAAATACCATTTATGCCGTTTTTCTACCTTTTAATAATTTTTTTAGAAATAATTTGGAATACTAAACAGTGTTCATTTAGTTTGTAGTGTTAAGTAAAAAACAATTGTTTAATAATAATGGGCGTAGCAGATAGAAAAGAAAGAGAGAAAGAAGAAATGAAAACCAAGATATTAGAAGCTGCAAAAAAGCTTTTTCTAGATCATGGTTTTGAGAAAACTTCTATCCGAAATATTGCCGAGGAAATAGAATACAGTCCAGGCACAATTTATCTGTATTTTAAGGACAAAAACGAGCTTTTGTTTGCATTACATCAAGAGGCCTTTCAAGGTTTGATAGCAAAGTTTATGGTCGTAGCACCCATTAGTGATCCTTTTGAACAGCTGATTGCTATGGGTCATGAGTATTTGAAGTTTGCGATAGAAAATCCAGAACTTTATGAATTGATGTTTTTGATGACCGCTCCGATAGAAGCTTTGGAATGCCGATGCGATGTTTGGGAAGATGGTCACACAGCATTGAATTTGCTTATTGCTCTGATTGATTCTTGTAAAACCAAAGGATATTTTAAAGGGCAAAATTCAGATGATTTGGCGATGATGATTTGGGCCAATGTACATGGTTTTGCGAGTTTACACCTCCGCAAACGCATGTCGATGTTTCCAGAAGAAGAGCGTATCCCGAGATTGCAGAGAGCATTGGAAGTTATGATTGAGTCACTCAGAAAATTATAATACCATGAATATCAATCAAATTCTTTTTGGTGTAAATGCTTTAATTCTCTTTTTTGTTGCTACAATACATTTTTATTGGGTATTTGGAGGCAAATGGGGAGCAAATGCAGTTTTGCCGCAAATTAATTCTCAGAAACGGGTATTTACCCCTTCACCAATAGCCACTTTTGCTGTAGCCATTCCCTTTCTTCTAATAAGTTTAATATTTGCTCAGGCTGCAGGTTGGTTTAATTTTGATATTATCGGTCAGTATTTATCAAGTCTATTACTCATTTTAGTTGCAGTATTTGCAATTAGGGCTTTAGGAGATTTTAAGTATGTTGGTTTTTTTAAGAAAATAAAAAATACTGAATTTGCCATCAACGACACTAAATATTTTACGCCGATTTGTGCTTTTGTAGCCGTATCACTCTTGATTGCAATTTATATATAATGAAAAAAATACTTATCATACAAGGCCATCCTGACGAAGAGAGTTATTGTAGGGCATTGGGAAATGCGTATAAAATGGGAGCCATAAGTGAAGGTGCTGAAGTGCAAGAAATTGTAGTGAGTGAGATAAGTTTTAATCCAAATTTAAATTTTGGATACAGAAAACGTACAGAATTGGAGCCAGACCTTCTAGTAGCTCAAGATAAAATAAAATGGGCAGATCACCTTGTCATTGTTTATCCGCTTTGGTGGGGCGGAATGCCCGCACTTTTGAAAGGTTTTTTCGACAGGACATTTCTGCCAGGTTTTGCTTTTCAAAAAAGAGAAAATTCAGTTTGGTGGGATAAATATCTGACTGGGAAATCTGCCAGAGTAATTACCACCATGGATCAACCACCTTGGTATCATTGGCTTATTTATGGCGAACCCGCACATAAAGCTTTGAAAAAGATGATTTTAGAATTCTGTGGAATAAAACCAGTAAAAATTACATCAATTGGCCCTATTAGATTTTCGACTGACGAATTCAGGAAAAAGCATTTAGAAAAAATAAATACCCTCGGTTCAAAACAAATTTAAAACATGAAAACCCTATTAAAACTTGAAGATTTAGCAGAATTCCTTTTCGGAATATTCTTTTTTGGATTGCTCAGCTATGAATGGTGGTGGTTTCCGGCACTTTTACTCGTTCCTGATTTGTCAATGATAGGATATCTGATTAACTCCAAAATAGGTGCATGGTTATACAACTTGGTGCATCACAAGGGTTTGGCTATTCTTTGCATCATATTTGGTTATGCTTTGGGAAAGAATGAAATGAGTTTGGCAGGAGCTATTTTGCTTTCACATTCTGCAATGGACAGAATGTTTGGCTACGGCTTAAAACATGAATCAGGATTTAAAAATACACATTTAGGTATCATCGGAAAAAACTAAATATTAGACATGTTCAAGGAATTGATAGGAAAAGAAGCAAAAGACATAAGCCCATCACCTTTTGGAAGATGGCTCAACGGCAAATTCATTGAAGCTAGTGCGGGTAGCCTAACTATAGAGTTTGTGGTTCGAGAAGAATTAACCAACCCGGCAGGAATTATGCATGGTGGTGCCATAGCTGGGTTAATTGACGAAGTGATGGGTATGACTACTTATTTTTTGGGGAAAACCGGATTTTATGTAGCTGTGAACCTAAACATTGACTTCTTAAGGCCAGCAAAATTAGGAGAAAAGCTTAGAGTAATATCAGAAGTAATCAGAGATGGCAGAACCATCGCCCATGCTGAGTGCAAAGTTTATAATGAAGAAGGCAAATTGATAGCCAAAGCGGCTTCCAACTTAGCACTTACAAATCGATAAAGAGTATGAAAAAACTACACATAATATTGTTTTTAGCTTTAGTTGGCCAGAATGCGACCGCACAATCGAATATTTTGCAGGCTTACATCAACCAAGGCTTGGAAAGTAATCTTTCGCTGAAGCAAGAAAATTTAGAACTGCAAAAAGTTCTAAAAAGTATTGATATTGCCAATTCTAATCTCTTCCCTAAGATAAGTTTTTCACCTACTTATTCCTTGGCAGCTGGCGGTCGTAGATTAGAGTTCCCGATAGGAGATTTGCTCAACCCCGTGTATTCTACGCTTAATCAACTTACCAAGACCAACAATTTTCCCCAAGTAGAAAATGTCAATCAGCTGCTGGCACCAAATAATTTTCACGACACAAAGTTTGCCATCCAATATCCGATTTTCAATCCAGACATAAAGAATAATATAGCTGTTCAAAAGGAAATATTGCAATCCGAATATGCAAAAAAGCGATTTTTAGAATATGAACTCAAGCACAACATTGAGCATGCATATTATCAATATTTGCAGTCGTTGGAAGTCATAAAAATTTATGAAAACTCAAAGTCCGTTTTACAAGAATTGAATATTCTGAATAAAAAATTACTGGATAACCATGTGATTCTAAAAGATGTGGTCTTAACTTCAGAATATGAACAAGAGAAACTTGAACAGCAAATTGTAGAAGCTCAAAAAAATAGCACTTTAGCCAAGGCATATTTTAATTTTTTGATAAACAGGTCTTTAGAAGAGCCAGTTGAGGTAGATGCCAACTTAATACTTAGCTTGCCTTTGCTGTCGGACCTTCCTAAATATACCCAGTCTGCAATGGAAAACCGTCCCGAATTTGATCAAATAAATAGCGGAAAAAGAATCAATCAGTCGCTATTGAATCTTCAACAAAAAAATGCCAAACTGCCTCAGGTATTCATTGGAGCCAATACCGGTTTTCAAGGCTTCGGATATAGTTTTTCTAATCAAGCATATTTGGTGGCTCAACTGGGTCTTACATGGGATTTGTTTCATGGATATGAAAAAAAACATAAAATAGAACAAACCAAAATTTCAACAGAGATTTTGAACATAAAACAGGAAGAGGTAAAAACTCAGATGCAGTTGCAAGTATTACAAAAATATAAAGAGCTGCAGGTAAGTATTTCCAACCTAACATCTGCAAAAGGAGGAATTGATAAAACTCAAAAAATATACGATTTGGTAAGCAGTAGGTACAAAAACGGTAATGCGATTTTTATGGAAGTTTCAAAAGCTCAAAATGACCTGATGTTAGCCAAATTAGCCGAAAGTTTAAATAAATATGATATATGGGTAAAATATGCAGACCTTAAAAAAGTGAGTGGGTTATGATGAAAGCCTTAGCTCATATAATTTGAAATTTGCTATTGCTTTTTAACCAACGATAAAGAATCATTGAATTTCTAAAAGACAAAAGAATACTAGAAGAGAAAAATTTTAAAAAATGAAAAAACTATTTTTTATTACATTAACAATCAGTGGATTGGTGTTTTCTTGTAAAAGCAAAGAAAAGCAGGAAACCAATACCAAAGATGCACAACTACAAACTATTGAAGTTGCTACAGTTCAAAGTCAAAACCTAACAGAACAGATAAATTCTTCTGGAGTCTTATCTTCAAAATCTGAACTTAAATTGGCTTTTAAAACTGGTGGAATGATTAAACGCATGTATGTTTCAGAAGGACAGGCCGTTTCAGCTGGACAACTTTTGGCGGAACTAGATATGTCAGAAATAGACGCTCAAGTAAATCAAGCTAAAATAGGTCTCCAAAAAGCCAAACGTGATTTTGATAGAATAAAAAAGCTCTATGACGATCAAGCGGCCACTCAGACCAATTTACAGGATGCAACAAGTGGCTTAGAACTAGCAACAGAGGCTGCTACTGCGGCAGAATTTAACCGTAAACTTTCAAAAATATTTGCTCCAACATCCGGAAAAATACTAAGAAAAATATCTGAGCAAGGCGAATTAATTGTGCCGTTTTCCCCCGCTATAATTCTCGGAACAGGTACCAATGCATATACTTTAAACGTAGGTTTGGCAGACAAAGAAATCGTAAAACTCAAGATTGGAGATAAGGCAAGTGTTCAGTTAGATGCGTATCCAAACGAGAACTTTACTGCGAAGGTTAGCCAAATTGCTCAAACGATTAACCCATCAACTGGGACATTTGAGGTGGAGCTTCAAATGTTACCCACCGCTAAAAAATTGATCTCTGGCTTTGTCGCAAAAGTAAATATACAACCAAGTTTAAGCAATAACAGTTTGGTACTGCCAATTACGTCCATAGTAGAAGCTGATGCCGAAAAAGCATTTGTATATGTTTTTGATTCAGCAACAAGTAAAGTGTTCAAAAAACCGGTAAAAATTGGAAAAATTTATGACGAAACTGTGGAGTTGATTTCTGGACTAAGCCGAGGAGAACAGATAGTTACCCGAGGAAGTGGTTTTGTTACTGATGGAGAAAAAGTCAAATTATTTCATCCATAATAAATAGTCGAACGATGAAAATAACAGATTTTTCCGTAAAAAACCATCAGTTTACCATAATCATTTTTATAATGATTATTGCACTAGGAATCAGCTCTCTACTCAATATGCCCAAAGCAGAGGATCCAGTGCTCAAAGCCACGTTCAACTCTATCGTTGTAGTATATCCAGGAACTAGCCCCGAAGACATGGAAAAACTCATTTTGGAACCCATAGAGGACAAAATGAGTAGCATAGCAGACATCAAAAAAATGATTTCTTATGCAAACGACGGTGTTGCTTCTATCATCATAGAGTTTAATCATAATGTAAAAGAAGACGA
This sequence comes from Lacihabitans sp. CS3-21, assembly GCF_024343675.1. Lineage (GTDB taxonomy): Bacteria > Bacteroidota > Bacteroidia > Cytophagales > Spirosomataceae > Leadbetterella. Next base: position 1,450 of record NZ_RJUD01000020.1, on the reverse strand, counting down.
AAAGAATAATGAGGTTTTGCGTGAATTGAACAGCTTAAGAAGCAAGCTTCCTCAAGATTTATTTGCATTGGATGTTTTTAAGTATACACCCGAAACCGTAAATATTATACAGGCTGCATTCTTGTCTGAAACAGCTTCCTATAATGAACTCAAAACCTATGCAGATGATCTTAAAATAAAAATTAAGAAAATCAAAGACATTAAGGATGTGGATATACACGCTGCTCCTGAACGAATTGTACGAATCGCTATCAACACCGATAGGTTAGCACAGTTTAAGATTCCTTTGAGTAGGATTATGCAAATAGTTCAGTCTGAAAACATGAACATTCCAGCCGGAGCTATTGAAATTGGGGATCGAAAAATCAATGTGAAAACATCGGGTTCTTATGAATCTATTGACGAAATAAAAAATACCGTTATAAGTACATCAGGAACTCAAATTACTTATTTGAAAGATGTTGCTGATGTGAATTTTGGTTATGAAGATGAGACCTATTTGGCTAGACTTAATGGAAAAAGAGGAATTTTTATCACTGCTTCCCAGAAAAAAAACACTAATATTTTTGATGTAAACAAAATACTTTCTCCGCTTTTAGCAGATTTTGAGAAAACACTTCCTCAACATATTAAGTTTGAAAAAAGCTTCGACCAAGCACATAGTGTGTCAAAAAGGCTCTTAGGATTGGGTAGGGATTTTGCTATTGCTATTGTTTTGGTTTTAATTACGCTCATTCCACTAGGTTTTAGAGCAGCTTTGATTGTCATGATTTCTATTCCGCTTTCCTTGGCTATCGGTTTGGCGGGTCTAGATATTTTAGGTTATGGGATTAATCAGCTTTCGGTGGTTGGTTTGGTTATTTCTTTAGGGTTATTGGTGGATGATTCCATCGTGGTAGTAGAGAATATTGCCCGGTATTTGCGTATGGGATATTCTAGAAAACAAGCTGCTACTGAAGCTACCAAACAGATAAGTTTGGCAGTATTAGGCTGTACCGCTACACTGATATTTGCGTTTTTGCCACTGACATTTTTGCCAGAATCTGCAGGAGATTTTATACGAAGTTTGCCCATGGCAGTTATCACTACGGTATTAGCTTCGCTTTTTGTTTCTTTGACTATCGTGCCATTTTTAGCAAGCCTTTTGATGCCTAAAGAGGAGGAAGAGCATGGAAACGTGTTTTTGCAGTTTCTCAATAGGGCTATAGATGGATCTTACAAAAAAATATTATCATGGTCATTGGCCAACCCCTTCAAAACCCTCGGAGTAGCCATTTTAATATTTATTGGAAGTTTGGGACTGATCAAAGTAATTGGAATTAGTGTCTTCCCTAAATCCGAAAAACCTCAGTTTTTGATAAACATAGAAACACCGCTGGGTACTTCTCTAAAAGTAACCGATAAAGCCGTACGATTTGTGGAAAAAATTCTTTCTGAAAAGGAATTGGTA
>NZ_RJUD01000019.1 GCF_024343675.1 Lacihabitans sp. CS3-21 | reverse complement strand
TATTTGGCATCGCTCTCAAGATAGCCATATTGTTAATGGCCGCTGGCATTGCGGGTTTTGATACTTCAGCACTGGTGGGTATGTTGGCTGCCGCCGGTTTTGCGGTGGGGTTGGCTCTTCAAGGTGGCTTGGGCAACTTCGCCTCGGGTATATTGATCCTCATTTTTAAACCCTACAAAGTGGGCGACTGGATAGACATTAACGGCAAGTTTGGCAAAGTGGAGGAGATTCAGATATTCAATACTATCCTCGTCACTCCTGGCCACAAAACCCTGATTATTCCCAATGCCCAAGTGACCTCCCAAATCGTAACCAACTACTCCAAAAAAGGATTCATCCGGCTAGAAATAGACATACACATGCCTTATGAGGAAAGTTTCCCAAAGATCAAAGGCATCATAGAGCAAGTGCTCGAAAAAACTCCTTTGGTACTAAATGAACCCGTACCACAAATTGGCATCGAAACTTTCGATAACTTTTTTGTAAAAATCAGTGTAAAACCCTACGTTAAGCCTGACGATTATTGGGATGTGACCTATGACATCAGGTCCCGACTAAAAGCAGCTTTCTCAGCAAATCACATTACAGTAACCTACCCAGAGTCTGTCCGTCAAGGAGAAATTGGAGGGTAATTTGTTAAGGTGATAATTAGTTAATTTGCTAATGGGTTAATGATGTAATGGGTGCTTTTGACTCAATATTTAAATACTGGAATTTTTATAAAACTGTCTGCGTACCACTTGATTTGGAGTGGCACCTTAGCGTCTTTTATGGTTTCGGTGCTAACCTCTTTACCAGTTCCATAGTTGATTTCCCAATCGAGGTTTTTGTTGATAGATAAAACAACCGCCAGCCTACTTCCCGCACCGATGGTCTTGGAAGTAAAAAATGAATCCTTAATGCTCAATGTTTCTTTTTTATTTGGGATTAAAAGCTGCCTTTTCTCTCTGTTTTCAATAAAACTGGCCCTTTGAAGGGAGTAACTTAGCCAATGCAGTCGACCGTCAGGCAGTATTTCGTACAGATCGACCCTGATGTCCATGTCTTTTTTGTTGATACAGGCTTTGAGCTTACCCAGAAATTCTCCGTTGACATCAAAGGCCTTAGAAAATGGCTCAGAAACAAACCTAAGAGCATTTTCATTTCTAAAAACGCTGTCGATTACTAAGGCTTCGCCAAGGAGCTTTAGTTTGGAGGAGTCACTTCTGTCTGCAAAATCTATTTCATGTTTGATGTATTCGCTGGCTCCCCCAGTTTTCATATCTAGCTTATAGTGGTCCTGTTTTCTTGTATTGGAGAGGTAAATTGTGAGGGTATCGTTGTTCATTTTCGACAGCTGAGGCAAATGCCTCCACGCATTTTTACCCATCACCTCAATATTCACTTTGTCTTTCAGGATTTCTGGTCGTGGTTTATTTTTGAAAACAAAATCAAACCACTCAAAAACCAGGTTGGTGATGTTCAATTTGGCTACTGAATCTATCGCATAACCGCCCAATTTTGCGGAGGGCGAAGCTTGTGCCCCAAAATGATCGTATGGACCTAGCAATAAATAATGGTTGGCTGATTTATTGAGCTTGAGGTGTTTATTATAATAGTACATGGCACCACGTTGGTCGTCGTCATAATAGCCAGATATGGTCAATACAGGAATATTTATCCTTGAAAATTCCTGATCATTTGGTGTCATATTTTTCCAAAAGCTGTCGAACTTTGGATGATCCACCCACCGCTGAAAAATGGTGTTAGGTCTGCCATCTAAGGAATCCAAAGATCTGAAGCTTTTCCCGCTTATGTACCATTTTTTTGCCAGAGCATGCCAATAGGCTTCATTGTTCATTTCGGTCATGTCAACGCCCTTGTTGTTACCAACAAAATGTATCCATCTCAGCATATAAGTCATAAAAATATTGTTGGCCATCGGATAGTCAACTCCCACTCCTACAGATACTTGCGGTACAAAGGTTTTTAGGGCTGGATGCAAGGTTTTGGCTGCAGCCCACTGTGAAAAGCCCAAATAACTTCCTCCATACATACCCACTTTGCCATCACTCCATGGCTGTTTGCTAATCCAATCAATGGCATCATAGGCATCCTTGGCATCATGCTCAAAGGGCTCAATATCCTGTGGACTTAGCGATTTCCCTCTGGTATTTACCACTATACCCACATATCCTTTTTCTGCGGCAAGCTTGGCATCAGCTTTGTCTCCAGGGCCGCTATAGATGTTAAACATCAGCACAGTGGGCAATTTTTCGAGTACATCTTTTTTGCGAGCAATGGTGGCGTGGAGCAAGGCTCCATCTCTAGTTTTAATCAAAAGGCTGTCTTGGATATCATATTTTTGATTTTCTACTTCGGCCAAAAAAGAAGCCACGGGTTTTAACACCTGACTATAAACCACATAAGCGGCATAACTGCGACAAAGCATTATGCCTTCTTCTTGAGAAAGATTACCATTTTTCAATAGGTCAAAAAACCCTTTTCTGATGGGAGCAATATCGGTGGAAAAATAACTCTCGGCTTCAATTTTTTCAACGTCTTTTAGTTTTGCATATTCTTTTTTGAAAACCTCCAAGTAGTGTTCAGCAAAAGCCTTATCTGATTCTTCATTGAGGGTTTTCAAAAAGGTATTAAATTGAAAGCCAATCCCATTGCTGGGTGTATTTTCTTCCTTTGCTATAAATTCTATAAATCCAAGAAGGGTTTTTTCGGCTTTATCATATTCTCTGGCAGCAATATGTAACCTAAAAGCCCTATTCAATTCTTTTTCAGAAGTAGGATTTGGCAAGTCTTTCAGAATGTTTTTGGCCAAAGCGGCTATTTCCCTTTGGATGGATAAACTGTCGTTGCTATTAGAAATTTGGAAGGGGTAATTTTGTCCAAAAGAAATATTCGAAATTAAAAGTAGACCAAGTAAAATTCTCAGTGTCATTAAGTTTTTTTTTCACAAATAAATAAAAATTTGCGTGTGTATTCAAAAACTGTGGACAATAAAAAGGAATGTTTTATCCTGCGGTAAGCAGTAGCTTAAAAGGAAGATCTATCAAAATTCTTATAAGAACATATTTACTATACAAACTATTGTTTTTCAACAACTTAAGTATATACATTTTCTTATAAGTGGCTGTTGACTTATTGTAATATTTGAAGTATTTTTCAAAATGAGCGACGCTTTATGAAAAGAATATGTGCCAGCACGGCACATAAAGTATGGAATTTAGGCGTGTTGCTAATGCGAAATTTAAAAAAAGAAAATTCTAGGATGGTTAATGATTATAAAACCCAACCCAACACCAAATAAAACAAAGAAGGACAAAGCAAACAACCCAAACCTGTATAAAAGGTGGCCGTAACTGCTCCATATGGCACCAGAGCAGGGTCTGTGGCCGCCAAACCCGCCGAAACGCCGGAGTTGGTACCCATCAATCCGCCAAAAGCCATGGCCGCAGCGGGGTTATTTAAGCCTACTCTTTTGGCCAAAAGTGGCGTAAGAATAGTCACCAAAATGGCTTTTAAAACACCAATGGCAATACTCAAAGCGATGACGTCGGAGCTTGCTCCCAAGGCCGCTCCCGTAACCGGCCCAACAATGTACGTGCAGGAGCCCGCCCCTATGGTACAAAGACTTGCGGCATCCCGAATGCCCCAAATCCAAGCCAAGGCCACCCCAAAAACAAAGAAAAAAACTATCCCAAAAAGCAAAGAAACCAAACCCAGCCATCCGGCTTTTTTCATGGTGAGGTAGCTAGCACCCATAGCGGTGGCCACAATGGTAAAATCTCTGAACATAGAACCCCCAAAAGTGCCAACGCCCTTCAGAAAGGGTAAATCAGAAAGGCCTTTTTCGCCATTGGTCATGATTCCTCCAAAATACGCCAAAATCAATCCCGCCAATATGGCTATGGCCGAACCCGGCAAATAGCCTTTTAGGACTTTCTTAGAGAATACTTCAGAAAGAAAAGCAAGTACACCAATGACCAAAAATCCTACTATGAGGCCGTTTTTATCAATAAAATTCTCAAAAATCTCCATAAATTATTTTTGGCTAAGTTTGATCAAATATGGCAAAGTAAAAAAACCGGCAACCACAGGCACCACCCCAACCAAGACAGCCAAAAAACCACTAGAGACGGCCACTTTCACATTTTGAGAAGCACTCATGGCGATGATGACTGGAATGTACATTTTGTTCCAAAAATCTACCCCCTTTTCAAATTCAACATCGAGCCAACCTTTTTTCTGTAACCATTCTTTGCAAAGCAGCAGTATAATCATCGCAAAGCCCACTCCGCCAACATTGGCCTTTACGCCTAAAAATTCGCCGAGATACTCGCCACAAAGCTGACCCGTAAGATAAGAAAAGGCCAGAATGGCCACGCCGTAAATGATCATCATCAAATATTTTTAAAGAGTTCTTTAACATCATTTTTGGTCACTTTACCCATGGCGTTTCGAGGCAACTCCTCCACTATCAGATATTTACGGGGAGTTTTGTAAGCAGGCATCATGCCACGCATCCATTCATTGAGTTGCTTCAAATCTAAAGCTTTATTCCGAACAACAATACCTGCAACCACCAACTCGCCCCATTCATCGTCAGGAATACCCACCACAGCACAGTCGTTCAGCTGTGGGTGTTTTCGCAAAACTTCTTCTATCTCCAGTGCAGATATTTTGTATCCACCCGACTTGATAATATCTACCGAATCACGGCCCAAAATACGATAATAGCCATTTTCTACCACGGCCACATCACCTGTTTTAAACCAACCGTCTACAGTAAATGCCTTTTCGGTAGCTTCCGCTTTTCCCCAATATTCTTTAAAAACATTGGCTCCTTTTATTTGTATTTCGCCTGGAACTTCCTCTTTTTCAATCACTCCGTTTTCATCTATTAATCTCACAGAAACACCCGGGAGAGGTTTTCCGATATAGCCTGCTTTTCGCTCTGCGTCATAAGGATTGCTGATACCCATGCCGATTTCGGTCATGCCGTAGCGTTCTAACAAAGTATGACCCGATATTTGCTGCCATTTTTCCATAACTGAAACAGGCAAAGCGGCCGAACCCGACACCATCAACCTGAATTTATTAAGATTTTCAGTAATGGCTTGCTTTTCCATTTCAGCCAGATTATCCCAATAGGTTATCAATTTAAAATAAATGGTCGGCACGGCCATAAATACATTGATTTGACCTTTTGCAAAAGCCTCAAATACTTTTTCTGGACTAAATCCATCTAAAAACTCCACTGTAGCACCTGACCACAAGGCACAAGAAATGACATTAACAATGCCATGGACATGGTGCAAAGGCAAAACACAAATGGTATGATCTGAAGAAGTCCATTGCCAAGCATCTACCAAAGTGCTTATTTGAGCTTCCAAATTGTCATGAGTCGTAACTACACCTTTTGGCAGACTGGTAGTGCCGCTGGTATAGAGTATCATCGCATTTCTATCAGTGGTGATGTCAGGCAAAACACTAGTCCGGCTATCAATTTCTATTTCATTTGAAAAATCTGAAGACTTATAAAAAATGAATGTTTTTGCATGGAGCAAAGGCTTCAGAATTTCTTCATATTCAGGACCTGCAATCACGATTTCAGCAGCTGTATCTTCTAATACATACTTTAAAGAAGGCAAAGGATACGTAATACAAAGCGGCACGGCCACACCACCCGCACGCCAAATGCCCCACTGAAAAGCTACATATTCAAAGCCCGGTGAAACCATGAAGGCCACTCGTTTTTGGTGTAGGTCGGCTTCGCCATTCAGAAGTATGTTTGCTATTTGTACTGATTTTGATTGTAAATCAGCATAAGAAAATGCTTCACCTTTATCTAAAATTGCACATTTATCTCCAAAATTTTCAGAGTTTAATATTAATTGAAGCATTTCTAAAAGATATATTTCCGGTTACAAAAAAGATTCTTACAATAAAATCCACCTAAAACACAAATGTAGTTTCAGAAAAATGCTTAAAAAAATTTCTACTAAAAAATGATTTATAACTATTCAAATAATTAATTTACTGCTGTGTACGAAGCATCCTATCTTTTTCTTAAAATCCTCCAAGAGGCCAAATTAAGCCTATATTAATAAGCATTGTAAAATTCTACCCAATGCTTGCACTATTCTGATAAGCATGGTATTATTCCAATATTTTCATGGCATCCTGTGAAGAACTTTCAATTTTGGTCTTTTAGGTAATTGACACGTATTCAATTTGTTCTGTACATTTGCAACATCAAAGGTTTTCTAGAACGGTAGATTTATTCAAGTACAAAAACAAGATTTAAATTTTTATCAAATTAGAAAACAAACAAAGAAAATTATGAAAAAGCTTATTTTAACAGTTGCAGTTTTGATGGGAGTATCAGCTGCTAACAACACTTTCGCCAACGACAATTTCAACGGTATCAAAATCGTTGAGATCAATGCTGAAGCTACTGACCTTCAGGTAAAGGCTTTCAAAGGCCTTAAGTTCCAATTGACCTTAGACAATCTCGACAAAAAAACATATATAGCTATCAAAAACGCAAGTGGTGAAGTATTCCACAGCGAATTTGTTTCAAAAACAGACGCTTACAGCAAGCTATATGACCTTTCTGCTTTGCCAGATGGTGAGTATTTTTTCGAAGTAGTAACAGGAAAAGAGAAATTAGTGAAAAACTTCCAGATAGCTACAAACGTAACAAGAACTGCTACTGCTCAGTAATAGTTTAGCGTTGTAGCCGAATCTAAAAAACCTTTGAAGAAAAACCCAAGTTAACCTAGCTTGGGTTTTTTATTTATTTAATATTTTGAGCATTTTTTTTCTTAAATTTGCACCTCAATTTCTAAATAAACAGGTATGTTTCAGAATCTTCAGGATAAACTCAACGGTGCATTTAAAACCCTCAAAGGCAAAGGGCGTATTACCGATGTAAATATAGCCAGTACTGTAAAGGAAATCCGACGGGCCTTGATGGATGCTGACGTAAACTACAAAGTAGCTAAAGACGTTACGGACAGGGTAAAACAAGAAGCTCTTGATCGTAAAGTAATGATAGCGGTGGAGCCAGGGCAACTTTTTGTAAAAATTGTTCAAGAGCAATTGCAAGACCTCATGGGCGGCATGGCTCAAACTGTAAACCTGAAAGGCTCACCAGCCGTAGTTTTGATAGCTGGACTTCAAGGTTCGGGTAAAACTACTTTTTCAGGAAAATTTGCGGCTTATCTGAAAAAACAAGGCAAACAAGTGATGTTAGTAGCCTGCGACGTGTACCGTCCGGCGGCCATCACACAGTTGCAAGTTTTGGGTGAGCAGATTGGCGTAGAAGTATATGCAGAACCCGACAATAAAGATGCAGTTTCGATAGCCAAAAATGCGGTAGCAGCGGCTAAAGTCAAAGGGAAAAGCATCGTAATTGTCGATACAGCTGGTCGTTTGGCGGTTGACGAGGTCATGATGACCGAGGTTGAAAATATCAAAAAGACCATTTCTCCATCTGAGATTCTATTTGTGGTGGACTCCATGACGGGTCAGGATGCGGTAAATACGGCCAAGACTTTCAACGAACGCCTTGATTTTGATGGCGTTGTACTTACCAAGTTGGACGGTGACTCACGCGGTGGAGCGGCCTTATCAATCAGAACGGTGGTTGAGAAGCCTATTAAGTTTATGAGTACGGGAGAGAAAATGGAAGACCTTGACATTTTCCACCCTGATCGTATGGCCAGCAGAATCTTGGGCATGGGTGACGTGATATCGTTGGTAGAAAGGGCCCAGCAGGCTTTTGACGAAGACGAAGCTAAAAAGATGAACAAGAAGATGCGTGAGAACAGTTTTGATCTCAACGATTTTCTTTCTCAGTTGGAGCAAATCAAAAAAATGGGTAACATCAAAGACGTGATGGGTATGATACCAGGTATGGGTTCGGCAGTAAAGGACCTCGACATCAGCAATGATTCGTTTAAGCCTATAGAGTCTATCATAAAAAGTATGACTCCTAAAGAGCGTGAGCTGCCAGATCTTATAGACGGAAGCCGCAGAAAACGCATTGCAGGTGGTGCAGGAAGGACCATTCAAGAAGTAAACAACCTTTTGAAGCAGTTTGACCAAATGAAAAAAATGATGAAGAAATTCAACAAAATGAGTCCAAGCGGTAAGTCAAGAATGTTTGGCTGATTTTGAAAGAAGCTATATTATTAAAGCCGTTTAGAGAATTTCTCCAAACGGCTTTTTTTTATTTTTTTGAATAATAATAAAGTTTGGGAGCCACTGGTAATCCACCTCGCTCGCTAATGGTATAATAGCCTTTTGCCTGATAGTCCCAACAAATTGATTCACCTTGATTTTCTTGTAAATAGGGTGCTCCAACGTCTCTGTTACGTGAAAGTGCTTGAAAAATGGTCTCGTTGGTTTTTAGTTTCCAATAAAAAACTGCAATGTAAGTTTTCAATAATATTTCGTTACCATCTGCTGAAATGTCTCCACCTACTATTCCCCAATACGGTATCGTTCCTAAAAATTCTGCCTCAAAAGGTTGATTTACTGGTTGTGGGTATTTGAGTCTAAAAACCTTTACATTCAACTCATCTTTTGTAATAATATACAAATCCTTTGTTTTTGGGTCTAATAACAATGTCTCTGCGTTATTGGAGGCGTTATTGGGATAAAAATACTGAATGGCATCCACTTTCTCTACGAAGTTCACACTTGAATTGGGCTCTTCAAACCTATAAATGGTGTATTGCTTATTGACACCTCCATTATTATCCCCAATATCTGCTGCATATATATAACTTTTCCCAACTTCTGGACCAGCCCCTGTGGCCATGTCTTCCCAGTCTCGATTTTGTCCATTAATATTTATAAATTTCTGATAAGATCCATCTTTTGAAAACACATGATATCCTGCCGATGCCTCACTGTCTTCAATTATAAACAAGCTTCCAAAATATAACCTTGAGGGTGCAATTCCAGAAGCCTCATTTGTTTTGTCTAAAGGTGTGTCAAAGACCTGAGGAGTGACATTAAAAGAGGTTGTAGAATCTACAGGAGTAGGTTTTGGTTTATCGCCACCACTACCGAACAGAAAACAAGAATTTAAACTTACACTTATGAGGACAAAAATCAATAATCTCTTCAAAACTTCTATTTCTTTATTTTGGAAACGCAAAAAAGATACCTTTCGCAAAACTTTCTGTAAATTTATTTTTGGTGGCTGTTTTCCAAAACCAATTCTTCTAGCAAATTAACCCAGTTTTCTGAATCGTTAAGACTTTCTACCAAATCCCATTTTTCGCCACCGTGTTCCTCAAAAAGCTCTTTGTATTCGTCGCCCACTTCTATGGTAGTCTCCAAACAATCAGATACAAAAGCAGGAGAAAAAGCCAATACACTCTTTATACCTTTTTTGCCAAATTCTTTGATAACGTCATCGCTATATGGCTTAATCCAAGGTGTTTTGCCCAGCCTCGACTGAAAACTAGTGGTGTAAGTACCTTCTTTCAGTCCCAATTCTTTTACCAAAAGTCGGGTGGTTTCAAAACACTGAGCTCGGTAGCAATGCTGGTTTTTCTCAGTGATATTGTCACAACAAGTACCAAACTTACAAACATTGTGACAGTCGCCTTTGGTTATTTGTCGCTCAGGTATGCCGTGATAAGAAAACAGAAAATGCTCATAATCAAACTTCTCCATGTGTTTGCGGGCATTGGCGGCAAATCCAGCTATAAATTTTGGATAATCGTAAAAATTATTCACGATTTTTATTTCAGGTATCACCAGCCATTTTGATACAATCTCCATTACTTTTTGATACACCGAACCAGTAGAAGCAGAAGCATAATGAGGAAATAAAGGAATAACAATCAAATCTTTAATCCCTGATTTTTGAAACTCATCTAACTTTGACTGGATGGATGGATTCTGATACCTCATAGCCAATTTTACAATATATTGGTCACCCAATTTTGTTTGTAAATCACGCTCATTAGCTAGGCCATAAATTTTAAGCGGAGAGCCGTTTTCAGTCCACAATTCTCTATAAATTTTGGCCGATTTAGGTGATCTAAACGGAGCTATAATGGCATTAACCAACAACCAACGAGGCACAGCAGGGATGTCCAACACTCTCTCGTCCCAAAGAAATTCTCTCAAATATTTTCTAACATCCGGCACACTGGGTGAATCAGGCGTTCCTAAATTTACCAACAATACGCCTGTTTTTAACTCTTTACTCACTTTATTAATTCTGGTTTTTTAAAATCTGTAAAAACACTTTCATCAAGTTTTTGATAAACAGCAATGTCCGTCAACTTCCTTTCTCCTCTATCTCCAGAAAGCAATAGTTTGCCATACATTTTATAATCTTTCCAAGGCATTGTAAATCTTGGTTTTTCATCGGCAAAATTAGAAAAATGACTCCACTGTGTTATCAGGTGTGATTTCTTGTCGAAATAAATCCAATATTTGTTATTTGGAGTTACGCCAACTTCTTTAAAGGTCATTTCCAGATATTCGGCTTCATTTCCATCCGCTGTTTTGGCATCACCCAAATATTTCAAACTTACGCCCGGATCACTGAGTTTCCAAGGCATTACCAGCCAATAAGAGTGGTTTATCCAGATTCTCTTGGCTTCTTCCAAGAACTTGTTCAGACTATCAGGATGAGTTTGCTCAACCCCTTTTTTCCAAATTTTACCCGTCTTGTGGTTGATATTGAGAATATATACGGAATTCTCTTTCAAAAAGTCTATTCTTACACGGCTTTTGTGTTTGTCCCAAGTCAATGACTGGTTTCCAAAAAAAGTCCAATGAATGTATCGGGTCTTATCGTAGTTTTTTTGACCTCCCATAGCCTCCAAAACTTTAGATTTTAGCGATTCTACGTCTTGTGCCCGCAGGTCGGTCATGCAAGCCAATAAGAATATGGCCAAAGAGATTTTTTTTAGAAAACTGAATTTTGTCATATTTTATGTTATTTAAAATGATTTATTTTATTGTCTCAAAACAAGCGAATACCTTAGAATAAAAAACTAAAATTTGTTTTGCGAATTTTCGCTTACTACTTAATTTTGAATTTAAATTTGACAAACTATAGCATCATGGAACAAATCACCAACATATTTGAAAACACCAAAAATCAAACTTCACTCGGTATAAAAGATTGCCTGAGGTTAATTGGTTTAAAAGAGCTCACAGCCAACATTTATGCTGTACCAAAGGGCAAAAAGCCTAAAAACGAACTTTTGCCTGCGTAATCATTCTTAGAATACTCAAGTTAATACAGCAAAAACCTCCTAAGGGAGGTTTTTGTTTTTAATATGCTCTTACCAATTTGCCTTCCATAAAATTGATAAAGGCTTTATTTACTACTTTATTTCCTCCAGGAGTAGGATAATCGCCCGTGAAATACCAATTGCCCAAATGGTTAGGACAAGCTTTGCTAAGATTTTCTACCGTTTGATAAACCACCGCTACTTCGGCAGAAATGCCCTCTGGTCTAATAATTTGAGCAATTTTGCAAGAAATATCTTCATCAGAAAATGGCTCAAACAATGATTTTACAAGATTTTCTTTGTGCAACTGTCCATTTTTTTGCAATTCAAGACAAGCATTATACACTTCTTCTTTTTTGTACTCAATGCCACGCTCTTTGAGCAATGCCAACATTGCTCTAAACGCCACAAACTCCTTGACTTTCGACATATCTATACCGTAACAGTCTGGGTAACGAATTTGTGGGGCTGAAGAAACAATTACAATTTTTTTAGGACCCAGTTTATCCAAAAGCTTCAAAATGCTCTTCTCTAAAGTAGTTCCTCTTACTATAGAGTCGTCAATGATTACCAAAGTATCTACTTTTTTGCGTATAACACCGTGGGTCATTTCATACACATGCGATACCATTTCAGAGCGGTCGTCATCATTGGTGATGAAGGTACGGAGCTTCACATCTTTCGATACCAATTTTTCAAATCTTGGCTTGAAGTTGAGGATTTTGTCCAACTCCTCGTCATTCAGTTTGCCAGACTTTATCCTTTCCTTACGCCATTCGGCCAAATGATCTTCAATGCCTTCTACCATGCCATAAAAAGCAGGCTCAGCAGTGTTTGGGATATAAGAGAATACTGTATTTTCTAAATCATAATCTATTTCTTTCAATATCTGAGGAATCAACAAACGCCCCAGTGTTTTTCTTTCCTGATAAATATCTGGATCAGAACCTCTGGAGAAATAAATCCTTTCAAAACTACAAGCCTTTCTTTCTACCTTAGGCAAAATATTAAACTCCCCAAACTCGCCGTATTTATCTATGATGAGGGCACTTCCAGGAGAAATCTCTACTATTTGATCATATTTTGCTCCAAAAGCCGCTTTGATCGCTACTCTTTCTGATGCAACAACAATTACTTCATCATCGTACCAATAATAGGCTGGGCGAATACCTGCTGGGTCTCTCACGACAAATGAAGCTCCAAAACCTGTGATACCTGCCATGGCATATCCACCATCAAAATCACGACACGAACGGTGCAATACGCGTTGCATGTCCATGTTATCTTCTATGATGTCGCTGAGAGCAGGGTTTTCGTATATTCCTTTAAAACGCTCAAAAACTCTTTGATTTTCTTCATCCAAAAAATGTCCGATTTTTTCCAAAACCGTTATCGTATCTCCTTGATCTTTGGGATGTTGACCCAAATGAACGAGTTTCCTAAACAACTCATCGGCATTGGTCATGTTGAAGTTACCGGCACACACCAAGTTGCGGCTTCGCCAGTTACTTTGGCGGAGCATAGGGTGGCAATTTTCAATTTCGTTGCGACCGTGTGTTCCATATCTCAAATGCCCCAAAAACACTTCTCCTGAAAAAGCAATGTTCTTTTGCAGCCAAGCGGCATCCTTCATTTTGTCGGGGTTGCTTTTCTGAACTTCGAGATACTTGTCGTTGATTTTTTTGAAAATATCCACCACTGGACGGTTTTCAACTGAACGGTAACGGCTGATGTAGCGGCTACCTGGAGGAACTTCTATTTTGACATTGGCCACACCTGCACCGTCTTGACCGCGGTTGGTCTGTTTTTCCATCAAAACATACAGCCTATTGACTGCATAGAGAGGTGTGCCATATTTCTCGATGTAATATTCGAGAGGTTTTCGGAGCCGAATGAGGGCAATGCCGCATTCATGTTTGATAGCGTCGCTCATAATATTTTTGGAGGTGTGCAAACCTAAAATTTTGCACGTTTTTTTTAGACTGCAAAGGTCAAAATATTTACTATCAGGTGCAAGATAAAACTCAAAATATTTATTGAGTAAACAAGGCAATTAAGAAAACAAAAATCCCTTTGGAAACAATAGTATACTGTTTAGACAAAATATTATTTCAAAAAATTCAATCTAAAAATTTATTAAATCCGTAACTGAATCAAATTTCTACTAATAAAATGAAAAAAGGAATAAAAATTACACTTTACAGTTTCGCCGCTATTTTTCTAGGCCTGCTGGTTTACGCCAATTGGCAACCAAAACCGCTACATGCCTATGCCAAAGACGCACAGCTGAGTATTTATCAACTCAAAAAAACAGCTACTGAGCAAGATTTGGAGAAAATCAATAACAAGTTAGAAAAAGTCCATGGTATTTCTGCAGTAGCTGGTAACACACAAAGCCAGATATTGACTGTTGTCTTTCACCCAAATGAAATATCTGAAAATGATGTTAAAGCCTGGTTGGTTAAAGAGAACATTGACTTCGAAAAAGCGGATTTTACAATTGATGGTCCTCCAGCGGCAGAATGTCCTGTGCCACATGCGTATATCATGGGTTTTCAAAAAATTAAATATGCATTAAATTTTCGTTAAACATAAAACAAAACAATTATGAAATTGGTAAAAATTTCGGTGATAGCCTTGGTGCTAGGAATGATGATGACCTCATGTAAAGAGGAAGAGGAGATGGTGGCTACCCCAACACTGTATGAGCGATTGGGCGGTGTGAATGCCATTTCGGCCGTGGTAGACGAGTTTATTGGTAGAGTGGCTGCGAATCCTGACATGGTGCGGACGTTCCAACCATTGTTGACAGAAGTTGGACAAAAAGGAGCTGCCTCGCCAAAGTTAATTGCTTTGAGACAAAACCTTATAGACCAAATTGGTGAGGCATCAGGTGGGCCACAAAAATACATGGGCAAAGACATGGTTACGGCCCACAAAGGTATGATGATAACAGAAGTTGAGTTTAACTCATTGGCAGGCAATCTTTCAGGAGCATTGGACAAATTCAGCGTGCCAGCTACTGAGAAAAACGAATTATTAACGGTAATCGGTAGCTTAAAACCTTCAATTGTAGGGAAATAATTTAGATAGGGAAATAGTTAAGTGAACACCTTCAAGCATTGCTTGAGGGTGTTTTTTTTTAAAATAAATTACTCAAAATCGAAAAAGCTTCTTAAAATAATCCATAACCTATCATAAGTCATTTTTTAGGAAATACAGGAAATATACTTTTACGACAGAAACTGGTGAAGTGTAAATACACATCAGAGCCAGCCAAATTGTTGATTGATAACCAAAAAAAAATTCCTTTTCAGTTAATATGCCTTGGACTCGCAAGTCTTTGCGGCTGGGCATAATCTTAAAAAACTACAATTATGACAGCACATTCATTTCATGTACCTGTTATGGGTTTGGGCTATACTGTTGAAACCCCAGCCAAAATCGCTCATTATGGCATTTCTTCTGTAATTTCTATCGTAGAAGACAACCTCATCGAAAAAATGAGAAAGATGTACTACGAAAGCGAGCAAATGCCGTATCAAGAAATCACGCTTAAAGACGAAGACTACAGAGCTAAAAGGATTACTTCCTATTTGAATGTAATCAAGCAAGTGGTTGATGCCAATTTTGAGCGTTTAAAAAGTCAAAAATTTGAGGACGAAACTGAGCTAACACAATACTTTGAGCTATTACCTGACCATGCCGACTTGAAAATATTATATTTTGAGATGTTGGATGCCAAGGACTCTGAAAAACCGAAACTTGAGTCTGAGTTAAAAGCCAAAATGGTCAAAGGTTCAATTGATGTGAACATAATGACCAAACTTGACAAGTTTAATTATGATAAAAATGGTGAACAATTGGCCCCAGAATACTGCGATGCCATGGCTGCATTGCGTGGATTTGCTCTTTCTGATTTAAATTCAGGAATTGTTTTTTCTGCAGGAATGAACCCACGCTTGTTTAGTTATTGTACCTCATTCCCCGATTTTTTCCCAGACGAAAATAGCCATTTCAAAAAACAGATTATATTAAAAGTGAGCGACTATCGCTCTGCACTGATCCAAGGTAAATTTTTGGCAAAAAAAGGTCTTTGGGTGTCCGAATTTAGAATTGAGTCAGGCTTGAATTGTGGTGGACACGCTTTTGCCTCAGGTGGAACATTGTTGGGCCCAATCATGGAAGAGTTTAAAGACAAAAAACAAGAACTAATAGCCGAACTAAAGCAAATTTGCGAAAAAACTTGGACAGAAATGGGATTGGAGAATATCAATCCTACACTGAAAATTACCGTTCAAGGTGGTGTAGGGACAGCCAATGAACACAATTTCCTTTTGGAACATTACCAAGTAGATAGTGTAGGTTGGGGAAGTCCATTTTTGATGGTTCCTGAAGTAGTCAGCATTGACAACGAATCGCTTGACCTATTGGTAAATGCAAAAAAAGAAGACTACTACCTAAGTGATGCTTCGCCGTTAGGTGTTCCATTTAACAATGTAAAAAATACTTCTTCAGAATTGTTGATTCAGACAAGAATGGACAAAAACCGTCCAGGCTCGCCTTGTTACAAGAAGTTTTTGCAGTTTGATACCGAGTTTACTAAAATCCCGATCTGTACAGCTTCTAGAGAATATCAAAACTTGAAAGAGTTGCAAATGAAACAACCTGAAACGCCTGAATCAGTCATAAAAAAAGGTGAAGAAACACTGAAAGTAAAAGAATGTCTGTGTGAAGGTTTGGCTGCTTCGGCTTTAATGGCCAACGGTATTCAACCTGACCGCAAACTTACGGCTGTTTCGATATGCCCTGGACCAAATTTAGCCTATTTTTCAGGTATATTTTCGATGAAAAGCATGATTGGGCATATCTACGGAAGGGAAAATCTTTTGAATAGTTTAGAACGCCCTCACATGTTTGTAAACGAACTAGAATTGAATGTAAAATACCTAAAGAATCAAATTAAGAAGTTTACTACTGAGACAATAGATCAACAAAATAAGTATGTGGAGACTTTTAAAAACAATCTTTTTGAAGGTATAAATTATTACAAAGAATTGGCTGAAAGCATGAAAACTGAGACGGTATCTTTCATTGCAAAAATGAAGAACGATTTAGCCGAAATTGAAGAAGAATTGTTTGAAATTACCATCAGAGAACCAGAATTGGTTTAAAATATTCTATTCACCATGCACCTCCAAGCCTCTTTTCATTACCGGGAAGAGGTTTTTTCCTTTTGCTTGTTTGCACACGGATTAACTCAGATTGCAAACGGGTATAATTATACTTCTTGATAACTATTTCCAATGACTAACAATAAAAACCATAAAGATCTTTGTCAAATTCAAAAAAACCATGTTCTATCATCCAATATAATCACTTCAAATACCCCCCAACATTTTCCTTAGTCACCAATTCAAAAGGAATCAAAACTTCTTTTTCGAAAGGTTGTTTCTTAGCAATTTTTATGGCGGTTTCTATGGCTCCAGCTCCTTGCTGATTGGCGTTTTGGAATACCGTGGCATTTAGTTCTCCTTTTTGCACTGATTGAAGTGCATCTTTGATAGCATCCACACTTATTACCCATACTTTGTCTTTTAACCCAGCGGCTTGCAGAGCTTTTACTGCACCTAATCCCATTTCATCATTGTGGGCAAAAACAGCATTTATTTTGTCGCCATAAGACTGAATCCAGTTTTGCATCAAATCCATACTTTTGGCTCTGTCCCATTCACCTGTTTGCTGTGCAAGCATCTTGATACCTGGATATTGCTTCAAAACTTCCTTTGCTCCTTCCTCTCTTTGGAGTTGTGCAGCTTGTCCCATCAAACCATGTATCATCACCATATTTCCCTTACCGCCCAATTTGTCCGCAATATACTTCATGGCAATTCTTGCTGATTCTACATCATTTGAACCCACAAAAGCAGTTGGCGTAGCACTGGTGGCAGAATTGACATTGATAATCGGAATTTTGGCGGCCAAAGCTTTGGTCACTGCAGGTGAACTGGCCTCAAATTCTATGGGATTCATGATAATCACATCTACTTTTTGAGCAATAAAACTTTCAACTTGCTCGATTTGCTTTAAAGGAGAGCGTTCGGCATCTACAATTATCAATTCCGCTCCTAATTCATCAGCTTTCTTTTGCATTTCATCTGCAATATTCACGATGAATTCGTTTTGCATACTGAGCATGGTGGCTCCTATTTTAATCTTTTTTTCGTCTGATTTTTTGGAAGAATTGCAGGAGATAATTGAAATTGAAATTAGAACAAATAGTATTTTTTTCATTTGAATCATAAGGTTGAATTTGATTCAAATATAGTGGTTTTTGGAACACGGATTTCACGAATGAGACACAGATTTTTTTTCTGATTATTTAAAATATGGAATCGGTCCGGGCCGCCGGTGCGGTCAAATCCAAAAAATCCTTGTTCAATTAACCCTAAGAAGTAAGCCTTTTCTGATTCCAACTATCCAAAAGCACCGCACCAATGATAATAGCTCCCATAATAACTTGTTGATAATAAGAACTTACATTTAACAAATCTAGTCCATTGTTTATCACGCCAATCAACAATGCACCTATCAAAGTTCCGGCGATAGTGCCAGTTCCACCCGAGGTACTTGTACCACCTATAATGGCTGCTGCAATGGCATCCAACTCGAAGCCCGCACCTGCGTTGGGTTGACCAGTGGTTATTCTTGAAGTGAGTAATATTCCAGCCAAGCCAGCCAAAGTGCCACATAGTGCATACACGGCCATTTTGATTTTATTTACATTAATACCTGATGCCCAGGCTGCTTGCTCGTTGCCACCGATTGCGTAAACATATCTTCCGAAAACTGTATTTTTTAATAGTAAATAACTGATTATAAACACAATGACTAAAATTATTATTGGAAACGGAATACCAAAAATATCCCCTCCGCCAATAAAATTGAAAGAATCTGATAGGTTTGAAATAGGTCGGCCCTTACTCAAAATCAAAGCTAAACCACGACCGATGGTCATTATACCTAAAGTGACGATGAAAGGAGCAATTTTGCTTTTGGTGATGATGAGGCCATTGAGAAGTCCAAAAACTAAACCTGCCAAAAGCCCTCCAAAAATGGAAACAATCAAAGGTAAATCAGGCTGAGAAGCTAATAAAGCAGCCACAACACCAGCCACAGCAACGATTGACCCGACCGACAAATCAATGCCACCTGTAATGATAACAAACGTAACGCCAAAAGCCAAAAGGGCATTTATCGAAACTTGGGTAATGATAATGGTCCAATTGGATACCGTTAAGAATTGCGAACTGGTATAGCTCAAAAAGCAACAGATAAGCAAGAAAGCAAGGAAAATTCCATATTGTCGAAGGGCATTAATGAACGGCATATTGCATAATTTTTTCTTGTGAAGCTTCGGATTTTGACAAAATGGCCTTTTGTTTTCCTTTAGAAAGTACCAAAATTCGGTCGCAAAGACCTAATATCTCTGGCATTTCAGAGGAAATTAAAATTATGGCCAATCCTTTGGCTTTGAGGGTATTGATTAATTTATAAATTTCAAATTTGGCACCAACATCTATTCCTCGGGTAGGTTCATCGAAGATTATAATTTTGGGATTTGACATCAAGACTTTGCCTATCACTACTTTCTGTTGATTTCCTCCACTTAAATTAATTACTTTCTGACTAAAACCCGAGGCTTTTACTTTCAAACTATTATAAACTATTTGAGTGGAATTTATTTCCTCTTTTGTGTTTACAAAACCCATTTTTGAAAACACTTCGAGTGACGAAAGCGAGATATTGTCTTTAATGGTCATTTGGGGGATAAATCCTAAAGCTTTACGATCTTCACTAACGAAACCAATTCCAAGTTTAATGGCATCTGAAGGAGAATCTAATTGAGTTTCTACCCCTTCAATTTCTATCGTACCAGCATCAATTTTGTCGAGACCAGCAATCGCTCTCGCAATTTCTGATCGCCCTGCCCCTACCAAACCTGCAAGTCCTAAAACTTCACCCGCTTTTACTTCAAAATTGACATCTGAAAAAACGTTTTTTCTCCCTAAATTTTTTACAGAGATGATCGTTTGCCCAATTTCAATGTTGGAGGTTGGAAATAATTCAGCAATTTCCCGACCTACCATCAATTTTATCAAAATTTGGCTGTCCATTTCCTCAGCTTTCTTGGTTGAAATGAGTTTCCCATCTCTCAAAACTGTTATGGTATCCGAAATTTTAAATATTTCATCCATTTTGTGTGAAATATAAATTATCGCAACACCCTGATTTTTAAGACTTTCAATAATCCCAAAAAGTGTCACAACTTCAATTTCAGAAAGAGCCGAAGTTGGCTCGTCCATAATTATTACTTTGGCTCTATTGCTGATGGCTTTGGCTATTTCAACCATTTGGCGGTCAGCAATGCTTAAGTTTTTTACCTTTATTTTTGGAGAAATATTCAGTTTTAAATCTGCAAGTATCTGTTTTGACTTATGGTTTATTTCAGACGCATTTAACCAAGAAAACCTGTGGCTTTCTTTTCCCAAAAATATATTCTGAGCCACGCTTAATTCTGGCACCATCAATATTTCTTGGTGTATCATGGCAATGCCTTTTCCTAAAATAGCTTGAACAGAAAGTCTAGAAATAACTTCGCCTTCTAACAAAATCTCTCCTGCATCTGCCTGTAACAAACCCACCAAAATCTTCATCAAAGTAGACTTCCCAGCACCATTTTCGCCCATAAGTGCGTGTACTTTGCCTTTTTCTATCTTTAAAGACACATCTTCAAGCACTTTTATGCCTGAGAAGGATTTGGAGATATTATTTAAGGTTAGAATATTATTTTGGAGCACAGATGACACGGATTTACTTTTATTTTATATTCAAAAATTGTCCTGCCTGAACTAATTTAATTCCTTTTAAAGTACTATTCAAAAGTTTTTTGTCATTTGTGATGAAAAAATCCACCTTATTTTCTAATGCTAATTGAAATAAAATAACATCTTCAAGGTCTCCAAATTCCAAACTTAATGCTCTATCCAATATCATATTGCTACATGGTAATATTTGAATTCTCCTAGACATTTCTCCGAAAAACTCAGTCCTAAGATCTTTTGAAAGTAATTTTTGTAAAATATAATCCGTTGTTGTAACTATACTTTCTGAAAAAAAAGCCATTACTTCACCATTATCAATTAGTTTGAAAAGCAAAACGGCTTCTTTATGGCATTGTCGTTGATTATCAAGGAGATCCAAAATAATATTGGTATCTAGAAAAATCCTAGTAGCCATATTTACTCATTAAATGGTCTTCCTTTATTTTCTCCTCATCCAATATTTTACCGGAAAGAATTCCTGCGAATTTTTTACTTATATCTGAATCTTTAGTTCCAGTTTCAATTTCTTCTTTTAATAAGTTTTCAACCAATTTAGACACCGAAGTCTGCTTTTGGGCTGCATAAACTTTGATTTTAGAAACCAAAGTTTCGTCGATTGTTAAATTTAATTTTACTGTCATCTCAAGATGTTTATTCAAATATACGTATGTTTTTGAATAATACGTATAATATACCTAATACTTTTATAAAAAGGCTCATAATAAACACATAGTTCACATATCCTTAAACAATCTTTAAAAACACATAGGTACATAGAAAAGCTTACTATGCACCTATGTGACAATTCCTTATGTCTCTATGTGTTTATAAAAACTCACCACACATACTTCCCATCCACGTGCGTATCCTTCCAGCTTTTAGAATTTGCCGAATCTATCACCGCAGCACAAACTTTCTGTGTTTGAAGAGCCTCTTCAAAAGTTGGAGAGCATTTAGAGCCGTCTTCCAAGCTCTTTAAGAAATCAGCCACTTGATGCACAAAACTATGCTCCCAGCCTATTCCGCAGCCTGGTATCCACCAGTTTTTTATATATGGGTGGTCACCATCAGTGATATGTATCGACCTCCATCCTCTGAGATTACTCTCGTCACGGTGGTCAAAATATTCCAGACGGTTCATATCATGCAGGTCCCATTTCAAAGAAGCATCAGCCCCATTTACCTCAAAAGTATATAGAGCTTTGTGTCCGCGGGCATAGCGAGTAGACTCAAAAAGCCCAAGCGAACCGTTTTCAAAATGACAATGAAAAAGACAAGCATCGTCTATACCAACGGGTTCTACCTTACCAGTTAACTGATGCATACGTTGCTTCACAAAGGTCTCAGTCATGGCCGATACATCCGTTATGCCACCATTTAGCCACATAGCCGTATCAATACAGTGAGCCAAAAGATCGCCCGTAACCCCCGATCCAGCGGCTCCCACATCCATTCTCCAAAGACCCTCACCACCTTGTGGTAGATCCTCACTTATAGTCCAATCTTGCAAGAAATTCGCTCTGTAATGATAGATTTTACCCAATTTGCCAGAGTCAATAATATTTTTCGCAAGCGTTACAGCCGGTATTCTTCGATAATTGTACCAAACAGTAGTTTTTACGCCTGCCTTTTGAATTGCATCCACCATTTGTTGACCCTCTTCCAAGGTTCTAGCCAAAGGTTTTTCGCACAAAATCATCTTACCAGCAGCCGCACATGCCAGGGCGATCTCAAAATGAGAGTCATTAGGCGTGCAAATGTCCACTGCATCTATATCCTCACGTGCCACCAAAGCCTTCCAGTCAGTTTCATATGACTCAAAATTCCACTGGGCAGCAAAAGCCTTCACTTTCTCCTCATTTCTTGAGCACACCGCCACCAACTTGGGTTCATACTGCAATGCCGGAAAAAAATTATGTATCCTGTTGTAGCCATTGGCATGAGCCCTACCCATCAAACCAGTACCTACCAAACCTATTCTTAGTTGTTTTTTGTCAGCCATATCTTTAAATTTTTCAATTTTAAAATCAATTACATTTGGGCGTCCCCCGTCCCGATAGTTATCGGGAGGGTCGGGCTATCCGTTCCCGCTTTTTTTATGGGCTAAGGCCACATAAAAAAGAGCTCCACTTCTATCCGTCACGCATTCCAGACTATTCTTACTCTATCCAACCGTGTTGTTTTCTCACCTGAATCATAGCAGCCAGAATGTCGTTCCAAGTTTGTTGCTTGGTCATCACATCGTTGGCAAACATACAGCCATCCCAACAAATATGCTTGAAAGCTTTAGTCAATTCACCTGACTCATCTCTTAGCCAAAGACCAGCATCGTGTGCAATATCCAGTTTACCATTAGGATCTGTAGCCAGGCAGTGGCGACCAGTTTTATCATGCGAGCCAGTTCCGTGGACAGTTCCGTCGTTTTGTGCAACGTGAAAATCTATGGTCCAAGGACGTAGTGCTGCAGTTAATTTTTTTAGGCCTTCTAAAAATGTAGCTCTATCGCCCCACTGAAAATCATCAGGTAAAACTCTGTCTTCTGGGGCATTATAGCCCAATAAATACAGCGTGGTATGTGACATATCTGCCTGAAAACCAAGTAGTCCTGGCCTATCTACCATTTCCATGGTCTCGATTACTTTCTTCCAAGAGTGCATACCACCCCAACAGATTTCGCCTTCAGCGGCCAATCGCTCGCCATAGTCAGCTGCAACATCACAAGCTTCTCTCCAAGTCTGTGCTATCAATTTGGTATTTCCAGCAGGATCTTTCGCCCATGCTTCCGGACTAGAGGCTGAGTCAATCCTTACGATACCGTTTGGTCTAATGCCCATATTTCTGAGTTTCTGACCTATTTCGCAGGATTTTTTCACCATTTCTACGAAAGTTTTGCGTTCCTCAGCAGTTCCCATGGCTGGTCCACCCCAAATCGGAGCCACCAAACTTCCGATTTCCAATCCATGCTTTGAAACCTTGTCAGCTAATCTTTTCACGCCATCGTCTGATGTATCGAGGTCGTAATGCGGGTCAAAAAGGCCTAAATCAACACCATCGAATTTCACACCGTCCACCTCAGCAGCAGCGGTCATTTCGAGCATGGTATCAAGGGCTATGGCCGGCTCTGAATCGGGGCCTTTTCCAACTATGCCTGGCCAAGTGGCATTGTGGAGTTTAGGATAATTATTTTCCATTTATATTTTTTATTTAAGATTGTACTTTACTTTTTCTAAACCTATAAACTTGTTAAATTTGGTCTTGACACATTTTCAGGGCTGATCGTTGGCACCGACCTTACTCAAAATTTCTCCACCACCAAGTCGGGGTTTTTCGGCCCAAAATGCTTTAGAATCACAATTGGGTCAGTACTAGAAGGATTTGAAATTACAACGCCTTCTTTTGCAGTCTTTTCAGTAATGAAAAACTCATCGTTAGTTAACTGACCATATCGAATCAGTGCGGGTGTTTCGATGTCCCAAACGCCCATTTTGCCATGCCCTTGCATGACTATACAGCCATAAGCCGCTGAATCTTTTATAGTAACCGTTTGGCCAGGCAACACGGTCAATTCCTTTGCACTAAAATCTTCAGATTTGTAGCAAATCCAATTTTCTATATATCCTTCCGTTTCCATTTCTTCCAATGGTTTCACAGGCTTTGGCAACATGAAAAACTTCTCCACGATATTTGGATCAGTGTTCAGTTCCCAATCGATTACACTAACCAATTCATCATAATCACCGATTCTGTCTTCCGGCGTTCCTTTCCAAAGCAATTCTTCTGGCACAATAGCCTCATTTACAAGACTTTGATACATCGCAAATATATCAGAAGCTTTTTGTGGCTCATACGTACATAAGCTACCCGGTGCATGCAATACACCTGGTGGAACAAACCAACCAGTGCCTGGCTCAAGACGCTGTGCAGCCGAATAATTGGTGATTTTGTTATCGCCTTTGGTAAAGTTCATCAAGCACTCTTTTATCTGCTCTTTGGTAGTTCCTGGGGTTATTCCGAAAAAGGTATAAGGAAAATCTCCACCATGGTTGTTTAATTGTGGCGGAAAATAATAGGCTTCTGGTTTACCATTTTGACCAACCAATGCTGCCTTTTCGTCGTTGTGGTGAATATGGTGTGGCAGTGGCCCCATATTGTCAAAAAACTTGGAGTACATCGGCCACGCTTTGTACTCATTCCAAAGTCGCTCACCAATAATTTCGGAACCCACTTCGTCGATGGCATCTTTGAGTGATATTTTTTCATTATCGTGCACAATCATACTCAAGCCTTCATTCTCGCCAGTAAGAGGACCGTTTTCTGCAGGAGTGGTGGAAGAAAGCCAACGTTCGTCAATACCTCCTCTTACACCTCCAAGCACATAATAATCGTCAGGATGGAGTTTGATTCTTCGGCCGGGTACACAGAAAGAACGCGGTACCCATGTTGGGGCTAATCTCAATATTCCTTGGCCTTGTTCTAGGGCTTTTTTTATATTACTCATGGTTGAATTTTTGTTTAAATATATATTTTTTTAAGGATTGAATATTTGTTTTTTTTATATAATTTCTATGTTTTGTTCTTTTCTTTATATTGGGTGCTATGCCTTAGCGTACCTTCATTGTTTTTCGTCAATTGTAACTTTCAAAGACACTTCAATTTTTTTTGATTCTTTTGGTTTTAGGAAAATCAGTTCTTGGTTTTCTCTGGCCTGTTTTTGACCTATTGGCCAGTTGGTTCCTGGTTCTAAACCTGTTACATACTCACCTTCACCGAAATGCTGCCAGTTGGCAAGGGTCGGTAATTGAGTTTTGTCGAATTCCATTTCGATTCCAAAGTTCAGTTTTGGATTAAATAAACCACATCTACATTTTCCATTTTCATCGGCTTTCGGGGTTATCAAAGCCACTTCTTCCCCACCTCCACTGTGGCTTTCTAGCGGTGCCGGACAGGTTTTGAAGTCGTTTTCTTCTTTGAATATTTTGGCGTAATCTCCCCCAAATCTTGGTTTCCACTCACCTTCCCAAATGATTTTTGTGCCTTCTTGCACCAAGGGATATCCAAAGTTGAAATGATACAACAGCATTAAAGGTGTTTCGGTATTACCACGATTGATCACTTCATCTTCAATTTTTATGTCTGCCGAACCCAATTGACATGAAATCTTCCTTCTTAATTCCAGATTTGGGCCGAAAATCTTAGATTCTTTAATGACACCTGTAATGCTCATTTCTAATTGTCCACAAGCAGGATCGGGCTGAATTATAGATTCAATTTGTGCTGGTAAATTGCTGATATTTCCATGAATTCCTCTTTCGCCAAATTCATCAGATTCTGGTCCGCCAACATGTTGAAGACCGCAAGTCGTCAATAAGCCGCCACCGAAAGTTCTCAACCAATTTATGCCAATATCTGACAAAGTTTGTGGTGCTGGAATACCTCCATGACTCAGCCATGTAAGACAATGTTGGTTATAAAACGCTTCTCCAATGTCCATGCCTCTATCAAAATTCACTTTGAATCGTAAACCCGAACCTGTATTTATCCAAGCAACTCTGTTTCCTCTTCCAACGCCATTGTCTAGAATGGACGTTTCTATTCCGCCTATTTGGTGGTGGTTGTTGATATATTTGTCGTTATATTGGAACACAGATGACACTTATTTTACGGATTAACACTGATTTTCAATTATTTAATAACCAATTCCTTACCCTCATATTAAAATCTTCCAAGTGCTCAAAATGGAAAATATGACCTGCTTTTTCATATAAAAAAAGTTCGGCATTTGGTAGGGCATGAGTAACTTCTTTGGCCATCCATACAGGCGTGAAAATATCCTCTCTACCACCAATGACTAATGTTTTCTGAGTAATATTATGCAAATCTGCCAATGCATTGTGATTAATACAAGCATGTGCCTGACCCACCAAACCATGAAATGGCTGAGGATTTGGGTCAAGATGGGCATTTTTTCTTCCTTCTGCCAATTCAGCTGCCACTTTTTCATCATCCCAAGATGCTTTAGAATAAATCAAAAGCTGAATATACCTCGTAAATTCTTCTGGATTTAAATGTGCTTTGCAGGCCATAATATGCTGAAAAATCCCTTTGGCAGCATTATCACATCTAGCCCACGGACACATCAATACTAATGAATCCACTTTTTCTGAGTGTCGAATAGCCAATTTTTGGGCTATGGTGCTTCCCATCGAACAGCCAATAACTTTTACTTTTTTGATTCCTAAATTATCTAAAAGTCCAGCATAATCATCCGCCATTTGGTCAGTAGTATAAGCTCCAGCTGGTTTATCAGAAAGTCCAACTCCTCTATTGTCACCTACAATACACCTGAAATGCTTCTCAAACTCTTCCAAATGCGGCTCCCAAACTGATCCAGGGGCAGTTATACCCATTATGAGGAGTAAAGGTTCGGCTGACAAATTGCCCCGTTCCTCATAATACATTTTTATCCCGTTAGTTTCTATTAAAGGCATACTTATTTCAAAGCTGGAATTAAGTCATTTTTAATCCAATTACCGTCATGTAGTGTCACGTAGTCAGGATCTTCTAATGCCTCAGGACCTTCGTCTTCACAAATAATCCAACCGCTATAATTGATTTCCTTCAGCCATTGGGTAATACCTACCAAGTCCACTTTTCCATTGCCCATGATGGTCCACTCAGGTGTACCATTCCAATCTTTGTAATGAACATGATTGATCAGGTGTTGGTACTCTTTCATTTTGGTCAAAGGGTCCATGCCACCATTGATGATATGACCAACATCTGGCGTCCATCCGGTTACTTTTTCGTTGAGGCCTTCCAAAACGATTTTGTAGTCTTCGGCAGTACGAATAATGGAACTGTGCGGCGAGTTTGGATGATAGCTACATGCAATTCCTTTATCATGAGCTCTTTGCGAAACAGAATTTACGATATTTACTAATGATTTTTGTCTTGCTTCTAAATCATGTCTTCCAGTTGGTATTTGCACTGTGTTTAAAACAGCCTTTGGGAAATGCTCTAACAGGGCAATGGCATTGTCAGAAATTGTTCTTTCCTCGGCGGTCTCTTCTTTACCATTCCACTCTTGTGCTAAGGCCAAAGCAGCCAGTTCAATGCCGTTTTCCTGAAGTTTTGCCACCAAAAGTCCTGGGTCTACCAAATCCCCCATCCAAGTAAAAATGGGTTGAATGCCTGTAAATCCAGCTTTGGCGATGACTTCTATCATGTGGCCCAATTGGCCTTTGTGGGTTTCGCCATTGCCGGCCATATACCAAGTGTACACTTCTGAGCCGAATCGGAAGGGGATATTATTTTTCATTTTAAATTGATTTTAAATTGATTTTAAATTGGAACACAGATGACACGGATTGAACTGATTTACACTGATTTTAAAAGAAAATTATTCAAAATGAGGACTATAATTGGTGCTTTTCACACATCATTTTTATGAATTTATAACCATTTTCTGCAATATCCCACGGAGCATTGTATTCTCTCCAAACGCCTATGGCATTTGCAAAATCCGGGTCGTTTCTTGAAAATGCTTCTATAGTCAAATAGCCAGAATAGTCTATTTTTTTCAAAGTAGAAAAAGTATCATCAAATTGGATATGGCCTTCCCCAGGTGTCCCACGGTCGTTTTCACTGATATGTACATGGTGCAAAAATGGAGCGATGGTCTCAATAGCAGTGGCAAACTTTTTCTCCTCCATGTTGGCATGGTGCGTATCAAACATAGCACGAACATTTGGGTGATTGGTTTCATTTAGTAGCCTTGCCAACTGCTCCATGGTATTGCAGAGGTAGCATTCGAAGCGATTTAAGGCTTCAGGGCCTAAAACAATCCCCGCTTTTTGAGCATAATCTCCTGCCTGATAAAGCACCTCGGCTGCACGTTTATACTCTTCATCTAGAGCCGGGTGGGCTTCAAAATGATTGTGTGCAGAATGAATTGGACCACAAAGTAAAGTTCCACCCAAATCATGGGTCCTATCAATGGCAATTTTGATGGCGTCGAGAGCAGCAGCTCTGATGGAGGCGGAAGCATTGATGGGATTGGTGTCTTTCCCAACAACTGTCACCGTAGTAACATCCAATCCAAGTTCTTTGGCATGTTGACCCACTTTCATGCAGTTAATAGACGCTGCACCACCCACAAAAAACTCTACGCCATCGTAGCCTATTTTCTTTAATTTATCGAGTGTGGGAAACAATTCCTCCGTAACATTGGCCGTCCAAGCCAATACATTAAATCCAATTTTAACCATTATTTAGCTTTCAGCTCATAGCTATTAGCTTTTAGCTCATAACCAAAGCTCTTTTAAGTTCTACAAATTTTTAATTCTAATATTTCTATACTGTACTTTCATGGGTGGGCCTACATGCACTTGCACGCCCAAAAGACCTTTTGATTTGCCATTAACTGTATCATTATCCGTAACGTCGCTCATCAAAACACCGTTGACATAGTGTTGTAAGCGATTTCCTTTAGCTACCAACCTGATTTCGTTCCAATCTTCAGCTTTGATTTTGGCCTTTAGTCCTTCATTTTCGCCTAATGAGCCGGTTACTTTTAGTTCAGTCCACGCATTTTTTGCCACTTTGGCTCGTACTTGTTCAGGGGACATATGGGCACTTTGAGCATTTATTTCAGTTATTTGTCCACGATATGCCAAAGTGGTACGACCTCTTTCCTCATAATTCTGCCCAGTATATCTATTTGCTCCGTCAATGTCGGCTTGATAACCTTTCAATGCATTTGGCACATCTGGAAATATTACGCTACGATAATTTATGCCAGAATTGCCTTTCTCAGTGATATTAAACTCTGCTTTTAATTCAAAATCAGCTGGTTCGCCTCCTTGCCATGTCAAAAAAGAATTGGTTTTTAAAAGTGTTTCTGGGGTGATTTCTCCTACAATAGAGCCATTTTCGACTCTCCAATATTTGGTATCACCAGACCAGCCTTTTAGGCTTTTACCATCAAAAATAGACTTGAATCCTTTTTCAGATTCAGAAGAAGTTTGAGAAGTTTTACAACTTATTGCGAAGGTAAACAAAAGAAGTATTGCAGGAAGAAATCCTTTAAAATTGAGCATTTTTTTGTTTTTTTAAGGTTGAATAATTCAAAAAAAATAATACTTCTTTATTCCAAATTTTCAAAAGCTAAATATAAATATAGATTTTCAAAAAAGTAATTATAATATTATTTTATGTAAACTAAATTATAAAAAAAGCAATAACTGTCCTTCACTCTCCTTTATATCATAACAATAATAAATATTTAGCGATTGTGCGATTGAAATACTTTATATCAATATAATTCTTTCTCAAAGAATATTTGACAAGGAACATTTTAGGTTTAATTCGTTAATAAGAAATTATGGTTTTAGACTCTGAATATTCCCCCGTTCGATTTAATTCATCCCAAATCCTTACTTTCCAAAAAATGGTTTGCCCTTTTTTTAATGTTATATTTTCAGGCAGATTTACATTGGAAGAGGCAGACTTAATTTGCAAAGAGTTCCATATATCGCCTATGTTTTGATCTAGTTTTGACTTGGAAGAAGAGACTATTAATTGATAAGAAGTTTGGGATTTCGTTTTTTTAGAAATATCCCAGCTAAACTTACATGATTTTTCAAATTTGGATTTTAAATCCGTACATCCCCCCAAAAACGGGTCTTGAAATTTATTTATTAAATTCGCAGTCTCCTTTTTTAATTGATTCAAAACCAACCGATACTTAGGGTTTTTGGCTAAATTATATATCTCCAATGGATCAGTTTTTAAATTATACAATTCTTCCCAGGACATATCATTCACATATCTAAAATACTTCCAATCCTTAGTTCTGACACCTTCACTTGGAGGAATATTTTCAAACTCCCAAAGATGTTCTATTAAAACTGTATCTCGCCGAAGGTGGGATATTTGTTTGTCAATGAGCGGAACTAAACTTTTACCTTGATAAATGTTTGGTCGTTTTATTTGAGCCATATGCAGAATTGTGGCTGGGATATCAATATTTAATGCCATCTCATTGATTTCTTGATGGACTTTATTCCTTGGGTCGAATATAATTAAAGGTACCCTGATGGACTTATCATACAATAACCATTTGTCGGCTAATTGTCTTTCCCCTAAAAAATAGCCATTATCTCCCATTACTATAATAACCGTATTTTTTTCAAGCCCTTTCTTCTTCAATTCAGCACGAATCTTGGTAATTTCTAGGTCTACACCAGCAATCATCCTATAATAACCTTTCACCATTTGTTGATATTTGGCAGGTTCGTCAAATCGCCAAGTCCACCGAAGACGACTAAAACCATTTTTTACTTCTTTGGGTTGTGCCATAAAAAACTTATCCTCAGCCAATAAAGGGGGTTCAATTTTCTGGTTTTCAAGCCAATGAGAAGTTTGTTCATCATAAAAATATTGATCAGGAGCGTTGTCATGTGCATGAGGAGCTGAAAAACTAAGTGATAAGCAAAACGGTTTGTCCATAGGTGCATTTTCTATAAACTCTATGGCTTTTTGGCCCGTATAGCGTGTCAAATGAACAGTATCAGTACCTATTGTTTTGAAAAAATAGCCTCGCTTATCTGGATACTTTCCATTCCTATCATAGTCTTCATGTACATCGAACAATTCGTCAAGCTTTTTGTAATTTACTCCAAATTTGCCATAAAACCCAGTAAAATAGCCTGCATTTTTTAAAATTTTAGGGTAGGCGTTTTCCATGTATTCTTGCTTAATATCGCCAGTTTGAAAGGTATAACGATGGCTTCTTTCATGCATTGAACTCAAAATACTTGCTCTACTAGCAGCACAAATAGGCGTAGTAACCAACGCGTTTTTAAAGTAAGTTCCTCCTTTTGCAAGTTTATCCATTTCTGGCGTAAAGGCATATTTATTTCCCGCATAGCCAAGTGCATCGGCACGATGGTCATCTGTGAGAATAAAGATGATATTTGGCTTTAAAATATCTCCCGCTTTTTTAGCTTTGAAAGAAAAACCTAATGCTATTGAAACAAAAATAAGTAAAGGATAAAGGCCTAAGTAAAATTTAGTTTTTATCATCTATTCGACTATTGGTTTACCTTCATAATTAATTTTTAAATAAGGTACAGTTTCAGTATTGTCTACAATATATTTCCACTTTTTTATATATTCCATACCAGGTTCAAATTTATCATTTCTCTTTCGTAATTCTGATTTCAATCTTTCTTCCATATCATTTTGAAGAATTGCAAATTCAGGCTTTCCAATAAGGTTATTCATTTGAAATGGATCTTTTTCGTTATCAAAAAGCAACCAAGGACCATTTAAATCTCTTGTATAAGTATATTTTCCTGTGTAAACGCCACGGTATTCCTTACCTCCTCTTTGTCTATCCCATTGCCCAAATGGCTGATAACAAGCAATTAGCGTTTGTAAGACTTTGTCTTTTTTTGTTCCTTTCATTTCTCCAGAAAAATCTAATCCTTCAACAGAATTTGGAATTTTGATTTTGGCAAGTCCTAATAGGGTGGGCATTATATCTGGTGAATTCAGTAATGTAGAGCGGGTTTTTGGTTTTTTCCCAAACAATTTTGGATAATGAATTAGAAATGGTACGCGTAAACTTTCCTCATAAGGTTGCTGTTTGTTCCAAGCACCGTGAGCTCCTAAAAGATCTCCGTGATCAGATGAAAATACAATTATTGTGTTCTCATCGATTCCTAAATCTTTCAAAGTTTCCCACATTTTCCCTATGCTTTCATCTATGGCGGCTATATGAGAATAATATCCAATCAAATCCTTTTTTACTTTTTCTAATTTATCAGCAGGCACATTGGGGTTAATAATTAATTCTTTGTTTTGATACAACTTCCTATACTTTTCGGGTGCTGTTTGATAAGGATCATGAGGACTACCGATAGAAATGAACATCAAAAACGGATTAGGTTGATTTGCTTGACTTTTCATATAACTGATTACATCCTCTGTTTGAGCCACCACATCATATCCTTTCCAAATCATTTTTTTCTTTGAATCTCCCACATAATAAGCCGAATTGTTATAGTCATGTGAGCATTCCAATGCTTTCCAATACTGGAACCCTTGTTGGCGAGTGGGAGGAATAAAGCTATTTCTACCATGCCCGTCTAAATGCCATTTACCCACATATCCAGTATTATAGCCTGCTTTTGAAAATACTTTTGCCATAGTTATGGCATTGGTGTCTAACAAAACATCATTCATAAACATACCGTTGGATAGTGGATATTGGCCAGTCATTAATGAGGCTCGATGTGGTGTACAAACTGGTGTTCCAGAAATGGCATTTTTTAGATTTATGCTTTCCGACGCCAATTTATCTAAATTGGGCGTAATGGCATTTTTGTCGCCTGCGTACCCAGTTGCTTGAGCTCGCCATTGATCAACTAAAATGTAAAGTATATTGGGCTTTTTGGTTTCTTGACCAAAAATTTGTGATGTGTGTATTCCCAAAAAAACAAATATTATAAAAATAATTAATTTGTTCCTATGCTTCATTTTTTTGAAGATTAAAAAAGGCTATATCTATGAAATATAGATATAGCCAGATTTTATTTTAAATGATATTTATTTCTGTACTTGAGCCTTAAACATCGGATTTTTAGGATTTCCAGCTGAAATCAAATAAGCCATCAAATCTTTGAATTCCTCTTCGTTGAGGCTATTTATTAAACCTTGGAACATCATTGAAACATTGGATGTTTTGGTTGAGCTTACGTTCTTTTTCAATACTTTTTCCAATGCGTCAGGGGCATAAGGATTCTGAGAAACATAGTAAGCCAACTTATCTTCATTTACCAATCTACCAACAATCGAAGTACCATTTTTTAAAGAAAATTGCGTAGCTGCATACTGATCTGATATGGTTTTATCCGGATCAACAATGGCTTCCAAAATATCTTTTGGCGAAAAACGCGTACCAATTTGAGTCAAATCTGGTCCTGCTGCTCCACCTTCACCTCTCATAGTATGACATCCTTTACAGGTTGTTGCAGAAAACATCGCTTTACCTTGTTCAAAGTCTCTATCTGTTAATCCTTTTTCTAAAACAGGAGTGCCAGATTGAAGTGTCCATCTTCTACCAGGGCCTTTTGGATATGCAGACGAAACCAAATTGTTTCCATTTGAACTTAATAATTCGGCTCCTGAAAGTTTATCAAAATAGGCTCTTTTGTCTTCTGGAACATTCTTGAGAGCCAATTTCCTCGATCTATCAATAAATCCAACGTAACTATTTCCACCTTTAAATGTGAAGGCATTGTTAAACCATTTAAAATAGGTTTCTCTTTCCGCATTTGTCCAACCTTTTTTGGCCATAGTCAGAACGTTTGCGTAATAGGTTTGCTGCATTGGAGGCAAATTGGCTAAGGTATTTGCGATATCACCTCCATATTGTGTACTTCTACCAATCAAATCATTTGAATTTGTTGCTGTTTTGAGCATATTGTCAGTGGCACCTGGCTCATCCTTCAATTTCATTAATGCCATCGTTTTTTGAATGGCACCAGGGGCATCCAGATACAATAGGTTTTTGCTCAACATTCGGTTAAGCTCAGCCGTATTACCTGGGTAGTTTGGATTCATGTAGGCAATGATTTTTGTTTTATTGGCTTCAGTTGGCATTCCCATTCTTAAAAATGACAATTCAAAAGCTCTTAATACATCAATCTTTTGAGATTCTGATAAGGTTTTATAGTTGATTTTCAATAAAGCATTGATTATCTCATTTTGTTTGTCACCTTTACCCATTCTGATTAAAGAAATCAATGACTGCGTTGAAGCCACTGGATCTTTCTCTGCCAAAGCCAAGTCTTGCCATTGAGATACAGGCTGGTGTTCCAACGCCAATCTTGCAGCGTAACGAATAAACCTATCTGTACTTTTTAGATGAGGCCAAGCAGTTTTTACAGCATCAGCATTTGGCCCACCTGTGTGAAATTTTTCCAAGTTACGACGTAAAGCATTGGCCTCATTTATAGGTGTAACAGCTATTGGGGCTGTAGATTCGCTTCCAACATAGGTAACTCTATATAAGTCTGACTCCAACCTTCTTCCGCCGGTCATAAAATAAATAGACCCATCAGGACCCACTACTCCATCGGTTAAAGGAAGCGGTAATCCAGAAAGGAACTCAGTGCGTTCGGCTGTATAAGTTGAGCCAGAAGGTTTAAGATGAATGGCATGCATGATACCAAAACTCCAATCAAAAGCAAGTAGCGTTCTTTGGTATTTTGCAGGTACTTTTGCATTTTTCAAGTGGATTAAATTCGTAGGCGAACCTTGTCCGATATTGATAACAGGTGGAAGGTTATCGGGATATGTTTGTGACCATTTGCTATTACCAGTTCTCCAACCAAATTCAGCACCAGACGTAGAATGAGAAACTCTGGTAGGTCTATACCAAGGTGTACCAAAATCCCACTCCATGTCGGCATCATATACAAATAAATCACCTACTTCGTTGTAGTCAAAATCAAAAGCGTTTCTATATCCAGCGTTTAATAATTCCCAATGTTTACCTTCAGGGTCAAGCTGAGCAACCCAACCTCCTGGTGCCATACGGTCATTTGCATGACCGCGAGGATCCTTAATTAATGGAAAAAGCTGATCTTCTTGCCAGTTGTTAGGTAAACGGTAATGGTCCATTGGAGGTACATCGGTATGGTTACCAGAAATTACAACCAGAGATTTTCCATCAGGCGAAAGTTTGATACTATGAGGACCATGCTCACCATCTCCGTCCATTGGTTTCATGAAAGTCACTTTCTCAAATTGGTCGTCGCCATCCATATCTTGCAGGCGATATAGGCCACTTTGCCTTGTAAAAGATTTATTATTTTTGCTATTGTTTACCATCACATAAAGACTATTGAAAGCATATAATAGTCCCTGAGAATAGCCCATTCCCATGGTGTCTGCACCTATTCCTGTGCCAATTTTAAGATTCTCCACTTCTGGTGTTAAAGAAGACGAACCAATAGCAGGAATTTTTAACCTGTAAAGCTTTCCATACTGATCAGATGTAATCAATCGGCCCTTGTCATCAAAAGCCATGGCTACCCATGAGCCCTGATTATTTGCCGAAGGGCTATAGATATGTTCAGCTGCAAATCCTTCAGATAATCTCAATTTCTTGATTTTGGGATTATCTTCAATGGCGTGTTTTGAAAAAGGATTTTTAGTTATAGTAAATGAAGCAGCTCCAATGGCAGCAATAATTGCCAAGAAGAGCGTTAATTTTTTAAGGTTGAATAACATGATGTTTTTTATTTAAGCTATTAAATTAGGCATTAAAAAAGATGCTACACAAGAAATGAGAAACTTTTTCTTGTGTAGCACGAAAAATTATTAAAACTTTTTAAAAATGCGGTGATAGAGCGGCCTCATCTGCTGGTAATCCATAAAGAAGACTGATATTCGTAAATGCGTTACCTCGAGCAGTGGCACCTTCCGGATAATAATAATCTACGGGATTTGCTTTTATTCTGTTACCATAAGCTGTTATAGTCTCAATGGCTCGGCCAGTTCTTACCAAGTCAAACCAACGTTTGTTTTCAAAAGCCAACTCTGATCTTCTATCGCGATACACTATCTCGCGGAGTTGTGTTTGAGCAGTTGCTGTAGCAGCTGGTAAACCTGCCCTACTCCTAACTTGATTGAGATAGACTAAAGCATCCGCAGCCTTGTTTTGCTCCATTAAAGCCTCTGCCAAAAACAACAAAACCTCCGAGTATCTATAAATTGGCCAGTTGGTGCCCGTATTCCCATGCAATGAATGCGTTTTAGCAAATTTCTTGATATACGGAAATGTCTTATTGGCTCGCAAGCTTCCACTAAGCGTCACATAACCTATAGAAATGTCCTTGCGTTTGTCACCCGTCTCATAGGCTGCTATAACGTCTGGGGTAGGTGCGTTATTTCCTTCACCTGTTAATGGTTGCGGATTAGAGGTTCCTGCGATAGGTCTAAGTTCGTCTGGGCTCATAGGTCTTGGTAAAAAGTTATAAATAAAACTACCATTTAAACCCGCTGAGCCTTCCAGAAACTGTACCTCGAATACCGACTCTTTATTGTTTTTGTTGCCAGTATTTGTAGAAAAAGCATCATTGTAATCAGGCATTAAAGCATATTCTCCACTGTTTACAACATCTTTCAGCAAAGTTTCAGCCTCTGCCCATTTTTTCTGAACCATATAAACATTTGCCAAGAGTGTTTTAGCTGCACCTGAAGTAGCCCGTCCAGCTTCTTGCTTTGATTTTAATGGTAAAAAAGTAGTGGCAGCAGTTGCATCCTTGATAATCTGTGCATACAATTCGTCTGTAGTTGCCAATGGCAAAGCGGCTTCTTGACGAACAGTAACGGGTACTAAATGCAAAGGCACTTTTCCGAAATATCTTACCAACTCAAAATATGCATATGCTCTCAAAAAGTGAGCCTGGCCTTTAAGATTATTCTTACTGTCTGCTCCAAACTCAACATCGTCGATAAGGGCTAAAATTTGATTAGTTCGAGCGATAATCTGAAAATCAAGACGATACTGGTTGAGCACGTGGGTATTTGATGTAACTCCGTTAGCAGTTGGAACTGCAAAGTCCGCTATATCTTCCTGCTGTTCAGTTGCTCCAAAGAGAATATTTCTGTAATAATAGGTATTGTCAGAGTGCATTTCTCCCAACAAATATGCCCTATCATTTACAATAGCTCTGAGTGGTACATAAGCGGCATTAACTGCCTGTTGAAAGTCAGCTTCCTTTTTGAAAAAAGTAGCCGAACTCAAGTTAGTTTCAGGAATTACAGTAAGGAAATCTTCTTTGCAACTCGTAAAAGCAACCGCTACTAGAAATGTTGTTATTATTATCTTTTTCATTGAATTCTATGAGTTTTTATTAAAAATTGAAGTTTACACCAACTGTGTAGGTTCTTGGCACTGGATAGTTAGATAAGTCAATTCCTGGACTTAAGTTACCGCCGTCTCCGTTTCCATCCCCTTGAGCACTTGTTTCGGGATTTGGCCCTCCCCAATATTTAGTAAATACCGCCAGTTGTTGTATTGAGGTGTAAACCCTAGCTGACTTAAAGACTTTGTTTGCTTTAGGAATAGTGTAACCCAAAGTAACATTTTTGATAGTAAAAAACGAAGCATCAGCTACAAAACGGCTGTTCATCCAGTCTCTTTCAATACCTGTTACGTTACCTCCACCCACAGTTGTTCCGTACATTCCCTTTCCAGGATTTTCTGGCGAACGGAAACGGTCTTTTACTCCAGCCACCATATTGAATACACCGTCGAGGTTGGCTGTACTATAAATGTGTCTAACCAAAAGTTGGTTTCCTTGCGAACCAGAACCAATGATGTTGGCATCCCAGTTTCCGTAAGAAAAGTTATTAGTAATGCCATATGTAAACGTCGGAAATGGATTTCCCATGATTACTCTATCGTCAAAATCTCCACCATTAGTAATTATACCGTCACCGTTTTGGTCCGTTAGTTTTATACTTCCAACCGTAGACCTGCCAGGTACTTGAGGGTTGTTTTTCAAATCCTCAGCATTGAGATACATTCCTTGAGAAATGTGGCCATAAAATTGACCGAATGGTTGGCCAACCTTGGTGATGTGGAACGTTCCATACACTCTATCAATGCCTTCTGCCAGAGCTATAACCTTGTTGCGATTAAATGAAATATTGGCATTGGTGCTCCATTTCAGTTTTCCGGTAGTATTTCTGGTGTTTATTGAGAATTCATGCCCCCAGAATTTAATTTCACCGATATTGTCATTGAAGTTACCAAAGCCTGACTCTTGGGCGATTTGAACACTATAAAGGAGGTTAGTCGTCCTCTTGTTATAATAATCATAAATAAAAGTGATTCTATCATTGAATAATCCCAAGTCTAGACCAAGGTCAAATTGTTTGGTAGTCTCCCAGCCCAAGTTACTGTTTGAAAGTGTAGAAATTATTGCACCAGGAGCAACGGTATTTCCAAAAACAGCATTAACTGTATTATTCACAAGAGCATAAGAGGTATAATTACCGATGTTATTATTACCAATTACTCCAAAACTAGCTCTAACTTTAGCAAATGAAACTTGTTCGATGTCTTTCAAGAAACTTTCGTCAGACAACACCCATCCAGCAGAAAACGAGGGAAATGTACCCCATCTGTTATCTGCTCCAAATCTTGAAGATCCGTCCGTTCTAACAGCGGCAGTAAACAAATACTTACCTTTATAATTGTAGGTCAATCTCGAAAGTACAGAGGTAAGACTCCATTCCTGAACACCTGTGTTGGTACCACCTCTATTGACATTTATAGCACCCTGAACCGTTGGAAGTCTGTCATCGGCATAGGTATCTGCCTGAATTCGGGTACTTTCTAGATCAAATTTTTGATTCGAAAAACCAGCTAAAATCTCAAAACTGTGGTCATTAATAGATTTGGTATAAGTAGCCAAGTTCTCATTTAACCAACTCATACTCTCCACGTTTTGACGAATAGAAACCGCAGTAGTAGGCACAGGTGTATTGATGGCACTTGTAGCTGTAGATGGGTTAAAGAAAAAGAACTTAGAACGAGCGAGCTCAACATTAAATGTAGACTTTAACTTAAGGCCTTTGATGGGCTCATATTCCATGTAGGCATTAGAGATCAAATTGCTGTTTGTTGTTTCATTTACTAACTCCTCTGCAGCACGCACCCAGTTAGCATACGCAAATATATTACCAGTGCTTGCAGGAAATCTATTAAACAACGTAAGTTCACCGTTTGCATCTCTAATGGGCATCACTGGCCAGGTATGAAGTGCATTGAATAAAATACCAGTTCCACGGTCACCATCTGTACGTGGCGTATTATCATAAACCAACTGCGGAGCTACGTTAAAGCCCATTTTTACTTTATTCGAAATTTTATATTCCGAGTTCATCCTCAACGAATATCTTTTATAAGCGTTATTTAAAACCACACCTTGTTGGTCAAAAACACCCACTACTATAGCGGTTTTAGATCTCTCTGTGTTGTTGGTTACAGACAAATTATAACTTTGTAAAGGAGCTTTTCTTAACAATGCATCATACCAATCATTATTTTTATCTCTGTACTGAGCCGGATTCTGAAACTCCACAGGCACAGGTTGCTTGGCGTCCTCATATGAGTCCTTCTTAAACTGAGCGAACTCTTCAGCATTAAGCATTTCAATTCGGCCCTTCACTGGCACTTCTTGAATACCAGTAAATGTACTAAAACTTACATTAGTACCCGCTTTACCCCTTTTTGTAGTTATTAAAACTACACCATTGGCAGCTCTTGAACCATAAAGTGAAGTAGAAGAGGCATCCTTTAGAATAGAAATGTCTTCAATTTCATCAGGGTTTAGCGAACCAATGTTTCCTGTAATAGGGAAACCATCCACCACATACAATGGATCACTACCAGCAGAAACTGATAACTGACCTCTGATACGAATGTTCATACCTTGTCCTGGCTTGCCTGTAGTTTGGTTAATTTGTACACCAGCTAACTGTCCTTGTAATTTTTGGCCAATTTGTGAAACCGGTATGTCTTTGATCTCTCTGGCTCCGATAGTCTGAACAGCTCCAGTTACCGATTTTTTCAATTGAGAGCCATAACCAACCACCACAATCTCGTTCAAAAGTCTGTCGTCAAGACCGAGAGATATGTTGATGTCTTTTTGGCCAGAAACCACGGCTTCTTTGGTTTCATAACCAACAAAACTAAATACCAAAATTGTGTTATTGGCAGCGTCAATGCTATAGTTGCCGCTAACATCTGTTTGTGTACCTTTGGTGGTACCTTTAATAGCAACACTTACTCCGATTAGGGCATCTCCGTTGG
Source organism: Lacihabitans sp. CS3-21 (assembly GCF_024343675.1). Lineage (GTDB taxonomy): Bacteria > Bacteroidota > Bacteroidia > Cytophagales > Spirosomataceae > Leadbetterella. The sequence goes on along the minus strand of NZ_RJUD01000019.1, from coordinate 28,556 downwards.
GGTCAGTTACCTTGCCCTTGATCTGGGAATAAGAAAATGAAGTGCAAAGGAACATCATACAAGTAATCAAACTTAGTACATGAAATCCTCCACTTCGAAAAGTAGTTTTTTGGTTCATAAAAAAGTAATTTAAGGTTGAGAATAAATGATAGGTAAAAATAAACTGCTGTTATTTTTTATAAATTTTTAAATTATTCAAAGAAATAGTATCCTGCTCTGTACTGCTTTTGCAATAAAGTAATATAAAATATAAAAAATAGAAGAAAAATTAATTCAAGTCAAGAGACTGTGTGAAACCAGGACTGAATAAATAGGGAATAAATAGAGGCCGAAAAAAAACCCAGAATCTATGGATGGATCCTGGGACTTAAAACTAGGAATAAAATTTCTAAATTTCTGTGGCAAAATCATTACTTAAACTCAAATAGCTGTCCCCATTCTCAATTTTTGTAACAAGGTCGGCTATTTTCAAATTTTCGAAAGTCTTGAAAATTGCACTTCGGCAACCGTCAAATTCATCGTGCAAAGGGCAAGGATTTATTGAGGAACACTCCTCTCTGCCCAAAAAGCATTTTTTAAAAATCCCAAGTCCATCAATCGCCTCTACTACTTCTATTAATGGCGTGTCTTTGGTCTTGGCATTCACAAAAAAACCCCCGTGCGGGCCTTTAATAGAACTGATGATTCCTCTACGAACCAAGTCTTGCAGTATTTTACCCAAAAAATGTTGTGGTATTTGCAAATCCTCGGCGATTTCCAAGATTCCGTGCTTTGTACTTTTGTTTTGTTCTAATGATAAAAAAACTATTCCCCTGATGGCATAACCGCATGTCTTCGAAATCATAATTATTGTGCTAGGTATTTTTCCTCTAAATTAATCACTTTCGAGAAAAGTATGTTGTTTTCGAGATGAATATGTTGAATTAAATCACTGTCCAACTCTTTCAGCTTATCGAGCATCACCAAGTGGGAATTGCAGGCCTCTTCGGGTGCAGTGTAATTATTGGTTATTTCTCTCAGTCGGTGCAAAATCGTTCCAGCTTCTTCATGCTCGTTATGCATAATATGTATGGGATTGTTCACCGTTCCGAAAAAAGGCGAACTTGGGGCCTTATTGGTTTTTAAATCTTGGACCATTTGTTTTACAAAAGGAAATAATACATTTTCCTCTTTTGGCAAATGACCCATTAAATCGGCCTCAAGAGCATTATAAAGTTCATGCAATTCGGGTAAATAATCGAACTTTTCTCCATGCTTGTGAAATACCTTGTCTACAAAAAATCTTATTTCGGGTAGATTCTTGTATAGATATTGATGATGAACATTCACGATATAATCTGCCAGAAAATCCAAATCAAAACTATCAAAATCCAAGCTAGCCGTGTTAACTGTCAATGATTTAGTTTTAATTTCTTCCCAAACCTTGTCAGCATTTAGGCCCTTTTTATCACAAACTTGTGTGAAAGCAACATTGCCACCACAGCAAAAATCAACACCCAATGCTGTAAAAACTTCTGCAGCTTTGGGATTTTTACGTACAATTTCACCCACTTTCAATCCTTCGTATTCTTCAATAATTTCCATTTGTATCGTTTTTAAATTTTAAATAAAGATAAAAGACTCTTTTTTTCTATTTTATGATATTTATCATCCAAAAGCCTGCGGTTTAATCATTAAATTATAAAAAGTCCCCAAATACATTTGTAGCAGATAAAAACCTCTTTTATTATTTAAATCAATATTTCTAGTATGAAAAAAATTATTCAAATGTTGACGCTACTTCCTTTCTTCTTGTGGAGCTGTGGCGGGGCTGAACAAAGAGCAGATAAACCCAAAACCGACGACTCGGTTTTAGAAAAACAAGAAGAAGTTCATGGTCAGGAGGTTAAAGAACTGGCTCTTAGCACTCCTTTAGACCAAGCCATGGTAAAAGAAGGCTTAGCTATTTACGAGCTAAAATGTTCTGCATGTCACAAACTCACCGACGAAAAACTGGTTGGACCGGGTTGGACTGGAGTAACAAAGCGTAGAAAACCTACTTGGATTGTGAACATGATTACCAATGTGGACATGATGTTGGCCGAAGATGCCGAAGCCCAAAAAATGTTGGAGGAGTGTTTGGTGAGAATGCCCAATCAGAACATTACCGCTACCGAAGCACGAAGCTTGATAGAATTTATGAGACAAAATGATGGTGAAAAATAATTACTAAAAATTTATAAAGTTTATGAAAATGAAATATTTAAAAATTGCTGCCTCCGCATTGGCTATAATAGGTATGAATGCCTGCAAGCCTTCGGCAGATAAGACCTCAAGCGGTTCTTTTTTGGCAGGTGATGCAGCCGAAAAAGTGTATGTAAAACCCGGGACACACGATGAGTTTTACAACATTGTTTCGGGAGGATTTAATGGACAACTTTCGGTAGTTGGCTTGCCTTCGGGAAGAATGCTCAAGATTATTCCAGTGTTTTCACAGTTTGCAGAGAGTGGATGGGGATACAGTGAAGAAACCAAACCGATGCTGAACACTTCGCATGGCTTTGTGCCTTGGGACGACTCTCACCATGTGGCTCTATCCACTACCAAAAGCGAGCATGACGGCCGTTGGGCATTTATTAATGGCAACAATACGCCAAGAATTGCCCGTGTAAGTCTTTCGACTTTCAGAACTGAAGAAATTATTGAGATTCCAAACTCTGGCGGGAACCACTCTTCCCCATTTATTACTGCCAATACAGAGTATGCGGTGGCTGGAACACGTTTCTCAGTTCCGCCAGATAACAATGCCGATGTGCCTATCAGTTCTTTTAAACAAAATTTCAAGGGTTATATCAGTTTTGTAAGTATCGATAAAGTCACCGGTAGAATGGGCATCAAGTTTCAATTAAAAACTCCTGGAGTAAGTTTTGACTTGGCCCGTGCCGGAAAAGGCAAATCAGCCGACTGGTTTTTCTTCTCTACCTACAACACCGAACAAGCCAACACTTTGTTGGAGGTCAATGCCTCACAAAAAGACAAAGACTTTATATTGGCTGTAAACTGGAAAAAGGCTGAGGAATATTTGGCAAAAGGAAAAGGAAAAAAAGAAGCTGCCAAATATGCACATAATGTTTACAGTGAAGAAACGCACTCAGCAACATCGACTATTCTAAATGAAGTGATGACTTTGGACCCAAAAGAATGTCCAGATATGCTATATTTTATGCCATGCCCAAAATCTCCTCACGGTTGTGATGTAGACCCAACTGGTCAATTTATAGTAGGCTCAGGGAAATTGGCTGCTGTGATTCCGGTGTTTTCATTCGACAAAATGTTAAAAGCGATTGCTAACAAAACTTATGATGGTAATTTTGATGGTATTCCTGTTTTGAAATATGACGCCGTACTACACGGTGAAGTAAAAAAGCCTGGCTTGGGACCATTGCACACAGAATTTGACGGACAAGGGAATGCCATCACTTCATTCTTTGTGTCTTCAGAGTTAGTAAAATGGAACATAGCCAAACTAGAAGTAATAGACAGAGTACCTACCTTCTATTCTGTTGGACACTTAAGTATTCCTGGTGGACCAACAGCCAAACCATACGGCAAATATGTGGTGGCTTACAATAAAATCACAAAAGACAGATACTTACCCACTGGCCCAGAGCTAGCACAATCGGCTCAGTTGTATGATATTTCTGGCGAAAAAATGAAACTGCTTCTTGATTTTCCTACTGTGGGCGAGCCACATTATGCTGAGTCTATTCCAGCCAGTTTGATAGAAAAAAACACGAAGAAGATTTTCAAACTTGAAGAAAACAAACACCCTTATGTAGCTAAAGGCGAAAAAGAGACCAAAGTGGTAAGAAAAGGCAACGAAGTACATGTATACATGACAGCTATAAGGTCGCACTTCAGCCCAGATAACATTGAGGGCATAAAATTAGGCGACGTGGTTTACTTCCACCTCACCAACCTTGAGCAAGACTGGGACGTACCACACGGATTTGCTGTCAGAGGAGCTTTAAATGCCGAAATATTGGTAATGCCCGGGGAGACCAGCACGCTTAAATGGATCCCTACCAAAGTGGGGGTAACACCGATGTACTGTACAGACTTCTGTTCTGCATTGCACCAAGAAATGCAAGGATACATCAGAGTATCACCTGCTGGAAGCAAAGTGCCACTTTCGTGGGGAACTGGCAAAAACCCAGTGGCTGACGCAGAGAAAAAAGTTGCTAAACGATAGCTAAAAATATAAATGGGGCAGATTATTTGTTCTGCCCCATTAAAAAAAAACAAAATCCGAGTCTTAAGATACAAAATGTAATGGTCGTTACTTAGCGTTACTGCGGCTTTGCAAGAAACTAAAATTTATGAAACCGTTAAAGAAAATATCTCAAATCGCCATAATTGCCAGTTCATTACTGCTAATTATCGCCTATTTTGTACCCATTTGGAGAATAGACTTATGGGCCCCACAATATCCCGAGGGGCTTTCGATGAGCATTTGGCTAAGTAAACTGAGCGGCCAAGTAGACATTATCAATGGCCTAAACCACTACATAGGCATGTCTCAGATAAAAGAAGAGATGTTTCCTGAATTCAAAATTTTACCGTATGCTGTGGCTGCAATTATCGCTTTAGGTATTTTGACTGGTTTGTCAAAAAACAGAAGAATGCTTATTGGTTTCTTGGTCATTCTGATGCTATCTGGGGTAGTAGCCATGTATGATTTTTGGAGCTGGGGATACGAATATGGCCACAATCTCGACGATTCAGCGGCTATCAAAGTACCTGGCATGGCTTATCAACCGCCATTAATCGGTTACAAAGAACTACTCAACTTTGGGGCATATTCAATTCCGGACATAGGCGGTTGGTTGTTTGTTTTGCTAGGTGCTATAACCATTTCGACGCTGATATTTGAGATAAAAACCAACAAATGAGTCTTTTATGAAAACTTACATTTTAAATACAATTTTGGTTCTTACTGCTATAATGATCTTTTCAGCTTGCACTATCGAAACTGAACCAATCAATTATGGCAAAGAAAATTGTGCTTTTTGCAAAATGACCATCATGGATAAGCAATTTGGAACTGAACTCGTAACCCTGAAAGGCAAAGTGTTTAAATTTGATGACCTCAGTTGCATGTCCAAATATATGAAAACTGCTGAATTGCATGAAGCAGACTGCAAACATGTAGTGGTAGGAAACTATGAGAAACCTGGAGAATTCATAGATTTCAACAAAGCATTCTTTATTCAATCAGAAAATTTTCAAAGTCCAATGTTAGGAAATATAGCTGCATTTGATAGAGAAACCTCCTTTCAAGAATTATTAACAATGGACAGCACCGCTAAAAACATTACTTGGACAGAAATAAAAGAACTATTTAAATGAAAACAATACTCATTTGCTGTCTTTTTATTTTAAGCTTGGAAGCATTTTCCAAAAATTGGTCTGTAAAAACAGTCCAGGAATTACAAAAGGCCTTGCATGAATCAAAAGCCAATGATACCATTTTGGTAGCTAAAGGAAACTACAAAGTATTGAACCTAGAAATCACCAAACCTTTGGTGATGATCGGACAAAACCAACCAGTTTTTGATGCACAGTTTAAAGGCGAAATCTTTATTGTAAAATCAGACGATGTCTCTATTTCCGGGTTCAGATTTAAAAATGTTGGCGAAACCAGTATGATAGATTGGGCAGGCGTAAAAATACTGGAATCAGAAAATGTAAAGGTTTTCAAAAATGAATTCGTCAACTGTTATTTCGGCGTCTATTTGTCTGCATCTAACAAATGTTGGATAGAAAACAACCGTATAATAGGCACACCCAAAGAAGAACAAACCACAGGAAATGGCATACATGCATGGAAATGCGACAGTATAAATGTCTTCAATAACTACGTGGAAGGACACCGCGACGGCATTTATTTCGAGTTCGTTACTAATTCATTGATTAAAAACAACCTATCAACAAAAAACATACGCTACGGATTACATTTTATGTTTTCACATTACGATACTTACACACATAATATTTTTAAGAAAAATGGTGCTGGTGTGGCCGTGATGTACACCAAACATGTAACCATGAAAGATAATTTTTTTGATAGCAACTGGGGTGGCTCAGCCTATGGGATATTGCTAAAAGATATTTCTGACAGCGATATTGAGCACAACTTGTTTAATTCAAATACGGTGGGAGTGTATATGGAAGGCTGTAGTAGATTAAAAATGGGAAAAAATATTTTTCAAAAAAACGGAGTTGGACTTAGAATCCAAGCCAACTGTGACGAAAACAACATTCATCACAACAATTTTATGGCCAATACTTTTGATATCGCCACCAATGGCTCGGTAACATTTAACTACCTTAATGACAACTATTGGGACAAATATGAAGGTTATGACCTCAATCGTGATGGCAAAGGTGATATTCTTTATCGACCAGTAAGCCTGTTTTCGACTTTGATAGAACGTATGCCACAAGCCATGATTTTGTTGAGAAGTTTTACGGCAACGCTTTTAGACAAAATAGAAAAAATTATTCCCAGCTTAACGCCCGAAAACATGAAAGACGATAGCCCAAGAATGAAACCAAATGCCATAGAGGCCTTCAATTTTAAAGTATAACTGATGATAAAGTTCGAAAACATAAACAAGTCCTTTGGTAAATTGGAAGTACTTCAGAATATTTCATTGAACTTAGAAATGGGGCATTCTGTGGCTATTTTAGGACCCAATGGCTCAGGAAAAACTACCCTGATAAAGTCTCTTTTGGGTATGGTCATTCCTGATTCGGGACAGATACTTTTTGATGGGAAAAATATAAAAAATGAGTTTGCGTACCGAAGCGAAATTGGATATATGCCTCAAATAGGCAACTACCCGCCCAATCTGAAAATAGCCCAGCTGATAGACATGATGAAAGACATCAGAAAAGGAAAAAAAGAGGGTATTATCATAGACGAAGAAATAATAGAACTCTTCAAACTCAAGGAAATGTACCAAAAACCCCTTGGAACACTATCTGGCGGTACAAAACAAAAGGTAAGTGCAGCTTTAGCATTTTTGTTTGACCCAAAAGTTTTGATTTTGGATGAACCCACAGCGGGACTTGACCCACTGGCAAGTGAGCTATTGAAAGGTAAGATTTTGGAAGAAAAAAGAAAAGGAAAATTGATCATTATCACCTCACATATCATGGCAGACTTGGAGGAACTATCCACACATGTGGTGTATATGCAAGAAGGTAAACTTAAAATATTCAAAGAGTTAGAAGATTTGAGAATTGAATATGGAGAAGAACGATTGGGTAAAATAATAGCAATTTTTATGAAAAACAATTTTGAAAAAACAATAGCATGAAGAAGACCATAAAATATGTAGTTTATGATATTATTCGCAACAGGTTTGTGATTGGCTATACGATATTATTGCTCTTGTTAAGCATAAGCTTTTTCTGGTTTGAATCAGACCCAAACAAAGGACTTTTAAGCCTTTTGAACATTATATTGATGGTAATTCCATTGGTCAGTGTCATATTTTCAACCATCCATTTTTATAATTCTTACGAATTTATTGAGCTGCTTTCTGCTCAACCGATGAGCCGCCGCACCATTTATTTTAGTCAGTTTCTCGGACTTTGTTTTTCGCTAGGGATGGCCTTTTTGATTGGTGTTGGACTTCCAACTTTAATTTTTGATGGCTCCATGAGAGGCTTAACTTTGGTTTCAGGAGGCCTTTTGATTACACTTACATTCGTTGCCATAGCCTTCTTGGCATCGGTTATAACCAAAGACAAAGCCAAAGCCATTGGTGTGGCTTTAGCAGTTTGGTTTTATCTCTGCATTCTCTACGACGGCATGGTGCTAATGGTGTTGGTCAACATGGCGGACTATCCCATGGAAAAAGCTTCGCTCCTATTTTCAGCACTCAATCCCATGGATTTGGCGAGAATTTTAGTACTCATGCAGCTAGATGTATCCGCACTTATGGGTATTACGGGAGCTGTATTTCAGAACTTTTTCAGCTCCACTTGGGGCGTATTTATATCTTTTGTTTTATTGTTATTGTGGGTTCTTACACCTGTATTTTTTGGATACCGAATTTTTAGCAAAAAAGACTTATAATCAAACCTTTAAAATTTATTTATCATGAAATCAGTACTTTATGTTTTGTTCTTTGTTATCATCATGGCATCTTGTACGTCTGGCGAAACCGCCAATACAGCATCAACTGATGAGGTGGTTTTATCTGGCCAAGAAGGCGTAAAAGATGATGAATCCCAGAAGGACGTGGTAAAAGTGGCCATCGCGTCGCCTGATCACACCACTTTAGTAGCAGCTGTTACGGCAGCCGATTTGGTAACCTCACTCTCCAATGCTGGGCCATTCACGGTTTTCGCTCCTACCAATGCAGCCTTTGAAAAACTTCCAAAGGGCACAGTTGAAGATCTATTGAAACCCGAAAATAAAAGCAAATTGGAGACCATTCTTCAACACCATGTAATGACCTCGGCTTTAGCTGCAGACTTTTTCCAAGATGGGCAATCGATGGGAATGGTAGATGGTAGCAATGTGACTTTCACTGTAAAAGACGGTTCAACTTATGTAGATGGCAACAAGATTCTTGGCTCAGTAAAAGCCTCAAATGGCTGGGTACATGTGATAGACACAGTTATTCTACCTAAATAAATACAATCAGCCAAAGGTGCGTTTTTCACCTTTGGCTGAATTACTTTTAAGACGATTTGCAATTTTATGATATTCGTCAATGCAATTTCTAAAAACTCGGTATACATTTGCGTCATATATGGACTTGACTAAAAAAATAATCGGAGCAATGCTTTTTGTTTCCATGGCATTTAAGATGCTCATGGCTCCTATATTTTTTGTCAATTATGAACTTCGCAAAGACTATATCATCAAGAATTATTGTGTGAACAAAAATCGCCCTGAAATGCATTGCGATGGTAAATGTTATTTGGCCAAACAAATACAAAAAGCCGAGCAAGAGGACGAGAAACAAGCTACCAATAGTTTTATTTCGAAGTTGTTGTCGCTCGAAGTAGTTCAGAAGAATCCTCTATTCTCAAATTATTTTCCAGCAAAAAGTTTTAGAGAAAAGTCTATTCAAAACTTTCATTATAAAAACCGCATTTCACACTTACACGCCTTTTCATTTTTTCACCCTCCGCAGGTATAATTTTTTAAGATAAATTTTTACTAAAATCAATCATCGTGGAATTATCAATAGCATAGTCCATTGATGATTAATGACTTTGCTTTTCTATCAAAGTCGTTGCATATTCTTATTTCTTAAAAAAATATATTTGAATAAAAATGAAAAAAATAGCATTTGCTTTGGTTCTAGGTATTTCTGTGTTTTTTGCTGCTTGTGAAACTTCTGATATAAATCCGAACGATAAAAATAGTGTAAGTCTTTACTTCGAAAACTTGGTGGGTACTGACCCTATAGTACTAAATACCAAGACTTACACCAATGCATCGGGTGAAGATTTTACCATTTCTACTTTCAACTACTTTGTAAGTAACATCAGCCTTAAGGCAACTGATGGAACTGAGTTAAAGTTTGCCGATAAGTATTTTTTGGTTAAAGAATCTGTTGAAGCCAGCAAGACCATCACCTTGCCAGATGTGCCAGCTGGTGATTATACATCTGTATCATTTATGGTAGGTGTAGATAGTGCCAAATCAGTATCTGATGTTTCGCAAAGAACGGGTGTTCTTGACCCAGCTTCTTACGGAACCGACAACATGTATTGGTCATGGAACTCGGGTTATATTTTCTTCAAAATGGAGGGAACTTCGTCAAAATCAGCCGCCGCAAATAAAGGTTACAAATTTCACATTGGTGGATTTGGTGGAATGTCGGCCAAAACAGCCAATAACCTTCGTTCGGTTACTTTAACAATGGCTGACTTAGCCAAAGTTAGAAAAAACATAGCTCCAGAGATTCACCTGGCTATAGATGCTCAGAAAGTTTTCAAAAGCACTTTGAAAATTGCCGACAAAAACGAAATCATGAACCCAACATTGGGCACAGCCGTGGCTAACAACTACAAAGACATGTTTGCGGTAGAACACGTTCATAACGACAAAATGTAAGCCGAAATGAAGTTGAAATTAGGAATTGTACTTGTTGTTTCCTTATTACTTTGGGGTTGTTCGAAAGAAAAAGCTACCGAACCTGATCCTCTTTTGGTATTGTTCGAAAAGCCGAGTACTTTTCCTAATACTTCTTACAAAATGGAATCCAACCCCATCACGGAGGATGGATTCTTGTTGGGAAAAAAGATATTTTTCGACGGTAAACTCTCGCGAGACGGGACCATTTCTTGTGCCGAATGTCATAATCAACCGTATGCATTTACCCACCATGGGCATGCACAAAGCCACGGTATCGATGGTCAGGTAGGTCCAAGAAATGCACCTGCATTGCAGAATTTGGCTTGGGGGAAGACTTTCTTTTGGGACGGCGGAGTATTTGACCTAGACCTTTTTTCTTTGGCTCCAATAGAAAATCCAGTGGAAATGGACGAGCGAATTGGTAATGTTCTGCAGAAACTCAGGAAAGATGCTAGCTATCCGCCAATGTTCAAAAAAGCCTTCGGGACAGAAGAGGTTACTACGGAAAGATTTCTGAAATCGCTCTCACAGTTTATGCTCACCTTGGTTTCGGCCAACGCTAAGTACGACCAATACAAAGCAGGAAAAGCCAGTTTCAATACTGATGAGAAGGCCGGACTAACACTTTTCAATGAAAAAGGTTGTGCCAGCTGCCACCCTGAGCCACTATTTACCGATGAGTCTTTTAGGTCAAACGGACTACCGACAGACTTTTTTAGGAATTTTGTGGATACGGGTAGATACAGAATTACCGAACTCAAAGAAGACAAATACAAGTTCAAAGTACCGAGTCTGAGAAATATTGAATATACTTTCCCTTACATGCACGATGGGCGTTTTATAAGCTTAGAAGACGTTCTGGACCACTATACCGATGGCAATATGGCCAATTTAGAGACGCTTGACCCTATTTTCAAGCAAAATACAAAAAGAGGAATTGCTCTTACTTCAAAAGAGAAAAGCCAAATTATTGCCTTTCTAAAAACACTCACCGATGATTCGTTTCTGAAAGACAAAAGGTTTGCACCATAACAAATTTTAAATCAAATAAATATGAAAAATATTTCAATAATTATCGTTCTTTTTCTGTTCACATTGACCGTCAATGCACAAAAACCAAAATGGCCAAAACTTGAAGATTATCATAGCGTAATGGCCAAAACATTCCATCCTTCCGAAGAAGGCAATTATAAACCTATCGTGGAAAACGCAGGAGAATTGGCTATGCTTGCAACTGCTCTCAAAAAATCGAAAATACCAGCAGAATACCAAAAACCTGGAGTTAAAGAATCTATAAGTGCTTTAGAAAAAGAATCAAAAGCAATAGCAAAATTGGTAAAGAAAAAAGCCAATGAAGAAGAATTGAAAAAAGCGATTTTTGCTTTGCATGATAGATTCCATGAAGTAATGGAGAAATGTAATCATTGATAACTATTTTAGCTTAAAAATCACAAATAAAAATTTTAGAATGAAAAAGACATTTTTGATCATCAGCCTTTTGGTAAGCATCTCAGCGATAGCTTTTCAACAAGACCCCAAAAAAGAGAAATCTGAAACTTTAGCCAAAAATGGCATGGATCCAGTTTGCAAAATGACTGTAAAAAAAGGCACAAAACTGGTTTCGACCCATAAAGAAAAACAATATGGCTTTTGCAGCAAAATGTGCAAAGAATCTTTTGATAAACACCCAGAGAAATTTGTAAAAAATTGAGAAAGAATCAATTATTAAGACTGATTTATAGCCTCCACAAATGGTTTGGCCTTGTCACAGGATTTTTCCTGCTGATTTATGGGCTTAGTGGCTCCATTTTGGTGTATAAGGACCAACTGGAAGAGTTTTTTTACCAAAAACCGATAGTTTCAGATAAAAATCCGCTTTCGTTGGACAGTATTTACAAAATCATAACAGATAAATATACCCATCTTGACGGTCTCGCTTGGGTAAATCCGAATGCCGACAAAAATCTGCCGTATCATTTTAGATTATACCTCAACGACGCCCGTCTGATTTCCTATGATTTAGGTGCCTTAACTATTAACCAGTTCACTGGAGAAATCCTGCGGCACGGTAGAGGCGATGATCTTGAAGTAGGCTGGATAGAATGGATTTTCCAACTGCATTTTTCCTTGCATTTGGGTATGCCAGGAGCTGCACTTTCGGCCATTTTTGGGCTGACTATGCTCATTTCTATCATCACGGGTTTTATAGTATACCGAAAATCCATTTGGAAAGTCCTGACTTTCAAAATAAAACTCAAAAGTAAAAACTGGAGGACCTTCTCATCTGATTTGCATAGAATTGTGGGCGTGTGGTCTTTGTTTTTCAATGCCATCATATTTTTTACAGGTTTCTGGATGAATATTTTTGCGTTTGAAAAAGAAACTTGGGACAAAGAAACGATTCCTACACCTAAGAATACCTTAGCCAAAATGTCATTTGACAAAATGTTTGCCCAAGCTTGTCAGATTCATCCCGATTTGGAGCCAGGCTATGTATATTTTCCAACGCAACCTGAGCGGAAATTTAGCATCAGAGGCAACATAAAAGGCCAAAACGAAATGTTTGCTGCCGGAAATTCGATTGTTTTTGATGCACAAAATGGCGAATTGCTTAAGATTGGTTCTTTCGAGCAGCTTGCTTTTACCGACAAACTTGAGGCTTTTGCTTTTCCACTGCACGTGGGAAATTTCGGCGGACATTTACTTAAAATATTTTACATCATCTTAGGTCTTACCCCTGGTTTATTGGCCATTACTGGCTTTTTGCTTTGGTATAGACGATTTACAAAACAAAAATGAGAAACATTATTATTTCAATTTTCATTCTCTTACTCCCTCTAAATGCCTCAGCTTGTGATGTTTGCGGCTGTGGAAATGGCTCATCTTTTTTTGGAATCTTACCGCAATCGCACTTTAAATTTGGTGGTCTCAGATATCAAACCAAAACCTTTGATTCGCATTTTACCAGTAATTTGCTAAGAACCGAAGAAAATTTTCAGTCCATTGAACCTTGGCTCAGGCTATATCCAATCAAAAAAACGCAACTGATTTTGATGGGTTCTGTACAATCTAACACGCAAACCATCATGGCCTCTGGCGAGAGAAAAACACTTTCGGGAATTGGTGACGTATCTGCTTTGGCACATTACAATGTGGTCAATACTTTTTTTGATAGTACGGCACACACGTTCGACCACATTTGGCTTTTAGGGGGTGGCATAAAACTGCCAACCGGAAAATACGACTACGCCATGACTGAGGACGAAGTAGCAAATCCCAATTTTCAGTTGGGTACTGGTTCGGTTGATTATCTTGTGAATAGTATTTACACCGTACGAAAGAACAACATAGGGCTAAATGTGGACTTGAGTTACAAAATAAATGGCACCAACAAGAACCATTATAAGTTTGCCAACAAAAGCAGAGCCATATTGAATGGTTTTGCTCAAATTTCTCTTGGAGATTTTATGTTTTTGCCCAACATCGGAGTGTTGGGAGAATATGCCAAAAACGACAAACAAAATGGCATCGACAATAGGTTTTCTGGCGGATATATGACTACTGCCATGCTTGGTAGCGAAATTTACTATAAAAAAATTACTGCTGGATTTTTAGTCCAAAAACCTTTAATTCAAGACCTTTCAGGATCAGAATTGAAGCTCAGAAATAGCTTTATGTGCCATTTGACTTTGTTGTTCTAAGAATTATTAAATCGCATCTGTGTTCCATTTCAATTCTTTAAATGTAGTCCTTTGCTTTTCCGAATGAATTCAAAGCAATTATTTAGTTTTTCATAGTTTAGTTTAAGCATCATTTATTTCCTTTTTTTGTTTTTTGGAAAGACGCAAAAGCCTATTTTTGGTTTTTATATCAAAGCACGCATATGTTTCAATAGGTGCTTAAAAAAATAATACGCTTACATGAAAAAAATACTGTTGGTAGAAGATGAAGCCCATGTAGTTTCTTTCATAAAAAAAGGACTTTGCGAAGAAGGTTTTGAGGTGACTGTAGCTTTTGATGGTAAATCAGGTCTGAATTTGGTCCTTGAAAACAACTACGACCTTATCATATTAGACATCATGCTGCCCGAAATAAACGGTTATGATGTTTGTAAAGAAATCCGTAAAAAAGACCTTTCTATTCCAATTATTTTTCTTTCAGCATTAGGTACATCCGAAAACATAGTGATGGGACTTGAACAACGTGCTGATGATTATATCGTAAAACCGTTTAAGTTTATTGAACTTCTTGCCAGAATCAGAAACCTATTGAGAAGAACGGAGAATACCTCATTGCCAAAACCAGACGCTCAAGAAGAGTTCATTTACAGAATCGATGATTTGGTGGTGAATGACTATACCAAAACGGTGATCCGAAACTATCAGGATATTTCTCTGACCACCACTGAGTATCGGTTACTTTTATTTTTTATTAAAAACAAAGAAAGGGTTTTATCTAGACTTGATATTTTGGAGGAAGTTTGGGGTGTAAACTATGACCTTGGTACCAATGTGGTGGACGTTTACGTTAATTATCTAAGAAAAAAAATTGAAGTCAATAGCGAAACCAAGCTCATTCAGACTATCATAGGTATGGGATATGTGTTGAAAACCTAAGCTGAAGTTCTCATTAGATTCTTATATAAAAATCTAATAAGCCCAGATTTCTTGGTGCTTAAAATCCATATTCAGAATTTTGTATTTGATAGTTTAAAATATCTAATAGGCTGATGAAAATTCAATTGAAGGCTAATCTTTTGTTATTGACCTCCTACTTCTTAATCATCTTGGTTTTTGGGGGATTTGTATACTTTTTTGAAAACACCTACTCAAAAGACGATTTCCATAAACTATTAGAAGCGAGAATTGACACTTTTTTAAAAGAAAAAATAAAAGTCAACCCAAATTTGGAGGAAGGCCTTTTACAAAATATCGAGGAGGAATTTCCTAACGAAAAAAATTACATTTTCCTTCTAGACAAATCAGACGATTTTAAAACTGAGAAAGATTTAACGCACTTACCCATTGCGTTTTTTAAAAATACACTTGCGAATGGTCAATCCGAACATTTCAACAAAAAAGTCTATTCAAAAAGCAAGGTCATTGATATATATAACAAAAACTATTTGGTTATTAGCTCCGCAGAAAACTACTTACTCTTACATCAGAAAAAATACCTAAATAAAACGATGTGGGTTTCACTCATTGTTGCCACTTTTTTAGCTATTCTAACTTCCTATTTTTTGATGCGATTTATTTTTCGACCAATTACTGAGATTACACAAAAGGTTAAAGAAATAAATCTGAAAAACCTGCACTTGAGGCTGGAACAAAAAGGCGACAAAGACGAGCTTGATGAATTAGCCAAGACTTTCAACAATATGCTGAATCGCATGGAAACTTCCTTCAATACCCAGAATAATTTCATAAGCAATGCTTCGCATGAACTTAGAACTCCTCTGACAGCCATCATAGGCGAAGCTGATGTGGCTTTAACAAAAGTCAGAAATGTAGAAGAGTATATAGAAACTATAAAAGTGATATTGGAAGAGGCCGAAAACCTAGATAAAAAAACGCAGGCTCTCCTTTTTTTAGCCCAAACAGGCTTCAACGGTAAAACGATTAAGTTTGATAAAGTAAGAATGGATCAGTTGCTTTGGGATGTAAAAGTGACTACCGAAAAGATAAATCCAAAAAGCAAAATAGTAATAGACATGAGTCTTTTGCCTGAAAACCCAATGAAACTCAAGGTAAATGGAAACAACCAGTTATTACATTTGGCTGTAAGTAACATCATATTAAATGCTTGTAAATACTCAAAATTTGAAACTGTCAATGTTTCACTTGGGTCAATAGACACGTACATCTTGCTGGTTGTGAAAGATTCAGGCATTGGCATCCCTGAAAACGAAATGGAATATATCTATGACCCATTTTTTAGAGCCTCCAACACACAACTTTTCGAAGGTTACGGCATTGGTTTGCCCCTAACTCGAAACATTATTCGTATGCATGGGGGCGAACTTTTGGTGAATTCAATTCAAAACATCGGGACTACTGTTCAAATAAAACTTCCGATTGGACAGTTTTAAATGCCAAATCTCGACTTCCTTTCTTGAAATTCTCTTCCAGTCAAAATTACTTTCATAGATTTTTTGTGTCTTAATTTCAATGTATTTGCAAGTCTAAACAAAGAAACATTCATTCCACTAGGTTCAAATAACAATCTTTAATTCTCAGTTTCTTAGAAAATGGGGATTCTTCATTTCTAATTTTCAAAAAAATTATCTTAAACACTTAAGAATAATGAAATAATATTTCGAATTAAATCGCTTTATACATTTTAATAGCCTATTAATTTATCTCCTTAATAAGTCTAATATTTAAAATTAAGTTTGTTTCAATATAACAGATAAGAACTAAAACTTTCTAGCAACAACAGATTTTACTTGCTCTTCCTTGAATCTTTTAAAATATACTTTGAAATCAAACTGGGAGGAGATAAACACAATGTAATAATGGAGGAGAAATTTCATTGATATTCAGATTATGAACCTTCCAAGTCCCAATTTTTGGGACTTTATGTATTAAAATTGCTTCTAAATTATTTAAATTATATACCTATTCAGCAATTATGGATTGAGCAAATTTATTCAACTTTGGATTAATTAAGCTAAAAAAAGTCTACCGATTTTCAGACTAAAATTAAAACTAAGTCAAAAAAAAATCTTTAATTTTTGTTTTATATTCATAAAAAATATTAATTTTCGGAGAATTTCTATTTAACCCTAACCTAAACATCACTAAATTATGGAGCAAATAATCGGTCCATTGACCAAACTCGGCCGTTTCTTATTAGCCGTCCCTATGGCAATTTTCGGAATACTACATTTTATGGCTGCTGACGCTATGGCTGGTATGGTACCATTGCCTGGCGGAGTAATATGGGTGTATGTCACAGGTATAGCTCTCATAGGAGCTGGAGTGAGTATCATCATTCAGAAAAAAGCCAGATTAGCATCAACTCTTTTAGCCATTTTATTACTCATTTTTGTTTTTGCCATACACCTACCTGGGGCTTTGGCAGGTGGAGATAGTGGACAAATGTCAATGATGAGTTTATTAAAAGATTTAGCAATAGCAGGTGGAGCTTTAGTTTATGCAAGTACTCAACCCATAGAGTAAAATTTACAAGTCCTTCATGAATTTGAAGGATTTTTTGTTAGTTTTTTACCCCTAAACCTATATAAATATATAATACGCCTTGAGTTTTTGAGGTGTATTTTTTTTGCCAAAAAACTAAGCTCATTTCTTTAAAACTGATGCTCAAATCTACTATATTTGATTTCAAAAATTTCAACCCTCATAAAATATGAAGCCTTCTAGAAGAAAATTTATCAGAAACATGGGTAGTTTGGCTGTGTTATCTGGTGTTAGTACGATTGCAAAACCATTCAATATTATCAAGAGTTTGTCTGTAAGCCCCAACGATAAAATCAGATTGGCAACAATCGGAATGGGGATTCAGGGACATTATGATACCAAATCAGCTCTAAAAACAGCAGGAGTAGAATTTGTGGCTGCGGCGGATTTATATACTGGCAGACTAGACAGAGTGAAACAAACATTCGGCAATGACATGTTTGTCACCCGCGACTACAGAGAAATCCTTCGTAGAAAAGATATAGATGCTGTAATAATAGCCACGCCTGACCATTGGCATGATAAAATTACGATTGATGCCCTTAATGCTGGCAAAAATGTGTATTGTGAAAAACCAATGGTACAAGCCATAAATGAAGGGAAACCTGTAATAGACGCTTGGAGAAAATCTGGTAAAACCATGCAAGTGGGCAGCCAGAGGATCAGTGGAAGTGTATTTCAAGAAGCCAAAAGAATCATAGCCGCAGGTGATATAGGAGCTATAAATTATGTGGAATCCAACTCTGACCGCTTCAGTGCAATAGGTGCTTGGAACTACTCCATTCCTACCGACGCATCACCTTCTACAGTAGATTGGGATACATTTTTGAAAGATACTGCCAAAATGCCTTTTGATGCCAACAGATTTTTCCGTTGGAGAAATTACAAAAACTATGGAACAGGCGTAGCTGGTGATTTGTTTGTGCACTTAATCACAGGAGTGCATTACGTGGTTGATTCCAAAGGACCAAACAGAATCTTCGCTTCAGGCGGACTTAGATATTGGAAAGAAGGAAGAGATGTGCCTGATGTGATGGTGGCTATTTTGGATTATCCAAAAGCAGCAACACATGAGGAATTTCAGATGGTATTAAGAGTGAACTTTGCCAATGCTGGAACGATTAACAACAACACCAGAATAATCGGTACCGAAGGCCAGATAGATTTTTCAGGCAATGGATTAACTTTAAGTAAGAAAAAACTTCCAAAAGCACCTGGATTTGGAAACTATGACAGTTATTTTACTTTTTCAGATGCTCAGCAAAAAGAATTCGAGAAAGAATATAATGCCAAATTCAATGAAGCAGACCGCAAGGGCGAGCCTGTAAAGGAAGTTAAATTTACCCCTGAAGCCGGTTCTGACGAGCATGCGAATCATTTCGGTAATTTCTTCGAAAATATCAGAAAGGGAAGCCAAGCTACCATAGAAGACCCCATATTTGGTTTCAGAGCAGCAGCCCCAGTTTTAGCCTGCAACGAGAGCTATTTCCAGAAAAAAGCCATCAATTGGGATCCATTGAATATGCGGAAGTTGTAATCTAAATCTTTATAAAAAACCCAATATCTCTATCATGGATATTGGGTTTAATCAAATATTCAACCTACCCAAACAAAAATGAAATCTAATAGAAGGAAATTTCTCCAAAATCTAGGCACAAGTGCAGCTGTCATCAGCCTACCTAGCATTTCTAATGCCACCTTGAAATCTGAAAATAGCGAAATAGCTAAATCAAAAACCAAACAAGCATTTAACATGTGTGGTTTTGCGGCTCCCAAGCTTGACAAAGTCAGGATTGGTTTCATTGGTTTAGGAAATCGTGGGCCGGGAGCTGTAAAACGTATGAGCCAAATAGCTGCTGTTGAAATTGTGGCACTTTGCGACAAAGACCCAGCTAGAGTTGAAAAACAACAAGCTGTTTTATCGAAATCTAACCTACCAAAAGCAAGAGAATATAGCGGGGTAGATGGCTGGAAAGGACTCTGTGAAAGCAATGACATCGACTTGGTTTATATATGTACTCCCTGGAGTTTGCACACACCCATGGCTGTTTATGCCATGAACAACGGCAAACATGCGGCCATTGAAGTCCCAGCCGCCAAAACTATTGACGAATGTTGGCAATTGGTAGAAACCTCCGAAAAAACCAAAAAACATTGCATGATGTTGGAGAATACTTGCTATGACTTTTTCGAGCAAATGACCCTAAATATGGCCAGAAATGGCCTTTTCGGCGAATTAATTCATGCAGAAGGTGCTTATATTCACAATCTCTTGAATGCCAATTTCGGAAAAACTTCTTATTCAGACATGTGGCGACTCAACGAAAACGCCAACCGAAACGGCAACCTCTACCCTACCCATGGTTTGGGGCCTATTTCACAATGTCTCAACATCAACCGAGGCGATAGATTTGACCATTTGGTGGCAATTTCTTCCAATGATTTCCAAATGGGCGAAATGGCTAAATCTTTGGCCGCCAACGACCCTTTCTATGAAGATTATGTGGGAAAACCTTTCAGAGGTAATATGAATACGACCATCATAAAAACCGAAAAAGGCAAAACCATTATGCTCCAACATGATGTAACTTCTACCAGACCATACTCACGAATACATCTTTTGAGCGGCACAAAAGGTGTAGCACAAAAATGGCCTGAACCGAGTAAAATAGCCCTTGGCGAAGACTGGATGAGCGAAAAAGAGCTGAAAGAAATTGAGGAAAAATATACCACACCACTCGTTAAACACATCGGTGAAATAGCCAAAAAAGTAGGTGGACATGGCGGCATGGACTTTATAATGGATTGGCGATTGATAGATTGCCTAAGAAACGGCTTACCGCTTGATCAAGATGTGTATGATGCTGCCGCATGGAGCTCCGTTGCTCATGCTAGCGAACTTTCGGTGATGAAAAAAGGAAAAACCGTCGATATTCCAGACTTTACCCGAGGTGCTTGGAAGAACAACCAACCTGTAAGTTTGACTTTAAATGGTGGTGGAAATACGGAAGTGAGAAAAGTTTGATTCAGAAAAACCTCTGAATCAAACCCATTTCGTCCATCATCAATGGCCTAATATATTGCTCTTTGCACACTTAACACTATATTTGTATTATTCTAGCTTTGGCTAATAAAATAAATAGTAAACAATTGCAATTCAACGAACTCAATATACACGAAGACGTACTGGCTGGTATAGATGCCATGAACTACCTTCAGGCCTCGCCCATACAAGAAATGGCCATCCCGATTATTCTCGACGGTAAAGACCTAATAGCTTCGGCTCAAACGGGTACTGGCAAAACAGCTGCTTATTTAATTCCACTTTTGGATTTGATTATTAGAAGCGGAAACGAGCACATTACAGCTTTAATTTTGGTGCCAACACGTGAGCTGGCCAAACAGATAGACGAACAAATAGAAGGGTTTAGTTATTTCATAAGAGCCACATCACTAGCAATTTATGGTGGAGGAAAAGGTGAGAACTGGGACCAGCAACGCAAAGCCTTGGTGGATGGAGCAGACATAATCATTGCCACCCCAGGTCGACTACTCGCACACATGAAGTCAGGCGATGTTAAGTTTGATGACCTCAAATGCTTGGTACTCGACGAAGCCGACAAAATGTTAGACATGGGATTCTCAGATGACATTCTATATGTTATCAAACACTTACCTGTCAACCGCCAAAATTTGATGTTTTCGGCTACAATGCCGCAGAAAATCAGAGATTTCGCTAACAAAATTCTAAGAAATCCAGAAGAAATCAAACTGGCAGTTTCTAAGCCAGCAGTGGGTATTGACCAACAGTTTTTCTTAGCAGCTGATCACCAAAAACTCCCACTTTTAATTCATTTATTGAAAGACAAAAAAGACCTAACTATAATTATTTTCTCTTCTCAAAAATCAATGATCAATCAGATTATTAGAGCCTTGGGAAAAGTAAAAATAATGGCCAGAGGTATATCTTCTGACAATAGCCAAGAAGAACGTGAGGAGTATTTGAGAGGATTTAAAAACAAAAATTTCAATATTTTAGTAGCTACAGATGTACTTTCTAGGGGAATTGACATCAATAATCTAAATTTGGTGATAAACTATGACGTCCCACGCGATGCCGAAGATTACATTCACCGAATAGGTAGAACTGCTCGTGCTGAAACTACCGGAACTTCCTTCACTTTTATCAACGAAAAAGATCAACGAAAAATAGCGAGTATAGAGAAACTACTTGAAAGAGAAGTGGAAAAACAAAATATCACAGAAAGTTTAGGACTTGGGCCTGCTCCTGCATATTCTGTCGAAAAACGTAGCTTCAATAAACCATTCAAAAAGAAGTTTTTTGGCAAGAAAAAACCCCCGACTGTATAATTGCTAAAAAGTTTTTTGGTGATTCCTCTTGAATTTAAAACCCAATTTTTCATACATTTATGCAAACTTAAACGCCTAAACTATGAACAACGAAAAATTTAATCGGAGAAACTTTCTAGAAACTTCATTCGGAATAACTGCCATGGGTGCAGGAGCCTTGGTACTTCCTCGCAATGGTTACGGCAAGACGCTTCCTGCCGACAGAAATATCAACTTAATTGGACCTATTGAAGGTTACACGCCTCAAATAGGTACACTTATCACAATGTTAGATTGGTTGAGTAACTCCGTGATTAGTTACAACAAAAAACTAAGCATTGAACAGTTGGACTACATCCATGACAAGGATTCCAACTCTATTGGTTCTTTAATGATGCATTTGGCTGCCACTGAAGTTATTTATCAAGACATTACCTTCTTTAATCTCGAAGACTTCACGAAAGAAAATAAAGAAAAGTGGAATGTGGCCATGAATCTGGAAGAGGATGCTCGGAAACAAATAAAGGGCAATCCGCTCAGTTTTTACAAAGACGCCATGAATGAAGTGAGGGAAAAATCCAAAGCCGAATTTAAAAAAAGAGATGATAAATGGTTCCTTTCTGGTGAAACCAAAGACTGGGACTGGAATAATTACTGCAAATGGTTTCATGTAGCCGAACATTTTGCCAACCACCGTGGACAAATGACTTGGTACGCCAAAAGAATGCCGAAATAAAATTTTAATGCAAGATAAAAAAGCGTTTTTCTCTTTACCTGAAAACATACATTATCTCAATTGTGCCACCATGTCGCCACTACCGAAAATAGTGGAAGAAGCTGGTATAAAGGGTTTATTAAGAAAATCACAACCATATGAAATAAGCCAAGAGCATTTTTTTGACACTGCCATTCATGTCAAGAAAAAGTTCGCCAAGCTTATTAACTGCCCTGACTATGAGCAGATTGCAATAATGCCTTCCGTCTCGTATGGTATGGCAACGGTGGTAAAAAACATTTTGAAAAAGGGAATTCCAAATCAAAAAACCAAAGTTGTACTGGTGGGCGAGGAATTCCCAAGCGATGTTTATGCTTGGGGAGAACTTATTTCCGAAAACCCGAAAGTAAGCATTGAAACCATCCAAGCACCCCTAAACCTAGAAAATAGAGGCAAAAACTGGAATGAAGCCCTTTTAAAAGCTTTGAATTCTGAAGCTTTGGCTGTTTGTATTTCACCTACACATTGGGCAGATGGCACACTCTTTAATCTCGAAAAAATCAAAGAGAAATGTCTGCAGAATGGTATCTTATTGATAATAGATGCCACCCAACACTTGGGAGCTTATGCGTTTGATATTCAGGAAATACGACCAGATTTTCTAGTTGCTGCCACTTATAAATGGCTTCTAGGACCTTATGGTACAACTCTAGCTTATTTTGGCAAATACTTTGATGATGGTTTTCCGCTTGAACAAACCTGGATTGGACGAAAAAATAGTCAAGATTTCAAAAACCTCATCAACTATCAGACTGACTATCAAGAAGGTGCTTTCAGGTACAACATGGGTGAATTTAGTAATTTCATCAACCTACCCATGGTAGAAAAAGCCCTTGATTTATTAATAGAATGGCAGCCAGAGGAGGTTCAAAACTACGCCAAAAACCTAGCAAAACCTTTCATAGAAAGACTAAGAAAAGCAGGCTATTGGATTGAAAATGAAGATTTTCGATCTGCACATTTGTTTGGAATAAGGTTACCTAAAGACCTCAAAATCGAAACTATCCAAAAGGCTCTTTCTGACGAAAAAGTGTTTGTATCCTACCGTGGAAACGCTATCCGATTATCCATAAATGTTTGGAACGATGAAAATGACATGGAGCTTTTTACCAAAACATTAGAAAAAAACAGCCTATATCCAACAAAAATTATAATACTAAAAAACAAAACCCCTTAAAAACAGACCATGGACAAAATGTATTTTATTCTGCTCGGAATCGTAATTCTTGCTTTCATTTTAAACATACTTATCATTACCAAAAGCAGCTATCCGGGCAGCGAAGTTGGTGTAGGGCCAATTATACAACTGATTGTCGCCATTCCTCTTTTACTCATCTCTGCCTTGGTATACTATTTCACCAAAAACCTGGAAATCAACTTCTGGATATTACTACTACCTTTATTTCTTGAAATAGCCTACTTTGCTTTTACCAAAGACCTCTTCAATATCTTCGGTAAAGACAACGGTGCATTTCTTATTCGGAGCTATATTTATGCCATAGCATTAAGTACTGCAGTGGGTGTTTTAGCAGCATGGATGCTCGGCGTTTTAACAAAAAAATAAAACATGAATTACTTATCCCCTTCTTTCGGTTTGGTTTTTTGGCAAATCATGGTGTTTTCCTTTTGGCTATTCATGATTTTTGCGATTATAGATATCGTAAGAAGTAAATTTGAAGGAAACCACAAACTTATTTGGGTGTTGGTGACCATCTTTGTGCCCTTTGGTGGTCTGATATATTTTATTTTTGGGAGAAAAAATAAAGTAAAAGAATAGGTTTATACAAATCATTCATGCTTTAATGGCAAAAAAATAAGCCAAATAGCTCCAAGGAATTTAGCATTTTTTTCTAATTCAACTCTAGCTTCTTACTTTTAGAAAATGAAAGGACAAGGAG
This sequence comes from Lacihabitans sp. CS3-21, assembly GCF_024343675.1. Lineage (GTDB taxonomy): Bacteria > Bacteroidota > Bacteroidia > Cytophagales > Spirosomataceae > Leadbetterella. The sequence goes on along the minus strand of NZ_RJUD01000019.1, from coordinate 4,184 downwards.
CTGTAAACAATGTAAAAAATCGGTTTGACAAAACGGAAACCGTAGCGTTTTGGGAAAACGACTACGACTATGAAGAAACAAAAACCAAGACAGAATTCATAAAAGTACATGCCAAAACCATTGTAAATCAGGTCAAAAGCATAGACTTGCCCTTTGTACAATCTCTAAACCCTTACCAAGGCTGCGAACATGGCTGTTCATATTGTTATGCACGACCCACGCATGAGTATTGGTCGCTGAATGCAGGTGTAGATTTTGAGCGAAAAATCCTTTACAAACCCGACGCTCCCGCTCTCCTCGAAAAGCATTTTCAAAAACGCAATTACGTACCAAATCCCATTTCATTTTCAGGAAATACCGATTGTTATCAACCTGCTGAACGAAAATTCAAACTTACTCGACAATTACTGGAAGTTTGCTTAAAACATAAACATCCACTTACTATTATTACTAAAAATGCCCTTTTGCTAAGAGATTTGGATATTTTATTGGAGCTCAGAAAAGATAATTTGGTGGCTGTGGCTTTATCCATCACTACTTTGAATGAAGAAACACGAAGAGTTCTTGAACCTCGCACCTCTTCTGCTGCCAACAAACTCAAGGCCATGAAAGTGCTTGCAGAAAATGACATTCCTGTTTTTGGCATGATTGCTCCCATCATTCCGGCTGTTAACAGCCACGAAATTTTTACATTGGCTGAGCAATTTTATTTGAATGGAGCCTTTGGGTTTTCGTCTACAATGGTCAGGCTTAATGATGTAGTAGAACCTATTTTTATGCAATGGGCAAAAACACATTATCCCGACCGAGCAGATAAAATCTTAAACCAGATTCGTAGTCTTCACGGAGGAAATCTCGGCAGTAAAATACCCAAAGAAAGAATGAAAGGAAGCGGAATATTAGCTGATTCTTTTCATCAATCTTTAAAAATAGCCAAAGAGAAATTCTTTCCTAATTTTACTTTCCCTGAATTGAACAAAAGCTCGTTCAGAACTTTAAAAGACATACAATTGACTTTATTTTAAACAACTATGCAAAGGTTTTATTCTAAAAAATATCAATTTACCAATATTTAATTTGGAATAAATAACATTTTACTTCCTTTTAGGCAACAAATCACCACAATTTCCTTCTATTTTTTGTGTTTTATTATCTTTGTTTTGAATTATTATCATTTGGAAAAACAAAACCATGTCTAAACAAAATCTTGAGACCTTATTTACCCAAGAGGTACATAACAAATATTTGGTATTCAACACCCTTTTTTCGAGGTTGCCGTATGATAAGATGACCAATATTGGCACACTTATGCCATTTTTGCATGACAAAGCCAAACAAGGATTTGAAGGTGGCCTTACGCCAAAAGAAATAATCAATTCTTTTTTTGATCGGTATACAAACATCAAGACAGAGAAAGAGAAAATAGACTTGCTTTTTAGATTTATCACCTATATCGAACGTCAAGTTGTACTTTTTGACTCTGTTGAGGACGCAGCTTTCGAGAAACTCAATGCTACCAACACAAAAGGAACTTTAGCCTCTATCATTGCCTTGGCCTCCCAGCATGGCAAAATAGAAGAAGTTAAAGAAAAACTAAAAAACTTTAAGGTAAGAGTAGTTTTCACCGCCCACCCAACCCAATTTTATCCCAATTCAGTACTCAGAATCATACAAGACTTAGAAGCTTGCATTGCTGTAAACGATATAAATGCCATAGATGCTTTACTGCAGCAATTGGGCAAAACACCGTTTATCAATGACGAACAACCCACTCCGGTCCAAGAAGCCCAAAGTATAATTTTCTATCTCAGACATGTTTATTACGAGGCAATTGGTCAACTTCATGACCTCATATACAATGATATCTTAGACGAAGAAGAAGCCTTTAGGTCTATTATTGACCTTGGTTTTTGGCCAGGAGGCGACAGAGACGGTAACCCATTTGTCACCGCCGAAATCAGTAAGAAAGTTGCTCAAGAACTCAGAACAAATATTTTGAAATGCTATTACAATCATTTCAAAGACATCAGACGTAGGTTTACTTTCAAAGGTGTGATTCCACTTTTGGATAAAATAAACAATCGTATTTATACCAACATGTTTGGTCTTAACAATGACCTTACGGCCCCGGAACTTTTGGGAGCCTTGGCAGAGGTTAGAGACAAAATGGTAAGCAACCACAACTCGATGTTTTTGGATGAGTTGGACAGGTTTATCAGAAGAGTAAAATTGTTCGGTATGCACTTCGCTAGCCTTGACATCAGACAAGACAGTAGTATCCACGAAGCTGTTTTTCAAGCTGTTGTGGCCAAATACAATGTTTCTGACCAACCTTATGCGGCTTGGTCTCATGAAGAAAAAGTTGCTTTCTTGACCAATAATGACATTATAGTTAATGAAGACGAATTTGAAGACCCTCTAGTAAAAGACACCTTCAAAACTATCAGGGCAATCAAAGAAATACAAACCAAGAATGGCGAAAAAGCATGCCACAGATACATCATTTCTAACTCTACTTCATCGTGTTCTGTATTGGAAGTATTGGCTATGTTTAAGTTTTGTGGAATAGAAGAAATAAACGTTGATATAGTACCCCTTTTCGAAACCATCGAAGGTTTGGATACTGCCAGACAATCTATGGGTGAGCTTTATAATTTAGAATATTACAAAAAACAACTCAAGTACCGTTCTGATTTCCAAACGATTATGCTTGGTTTTTCGGATGGAACCAAAGATGGTGGATATATAAAAGCCAACTGGGAGATTTACAAAGCAAAGGAAAACCTAACAGCCGTATCAATGGAAAACGGCATAAATGTCGTCTTTTTTGACGGCAGAGGCGGCCCTCCAGCTCGTGGTGGTGGCAAAACGCATCAGTTTTATGCTTCACAGGGTCCAAGTATTGCGAATAATGAAATCCAGATAACCATACAAGGACAAACCATCTCTTCAATGTATGGCTCAAAACCTCAGGCGATTTTCAACTTCGAACAGTTGCTATCAGCAGGAGTAATAAACGACATCTTTACAGACGACAAATCACTGATAAGTAGTCAAGAACGTGACCTTATAGAAGAATTGGCTGAAGTGGGTGGCAAGAAGTATTTAGAATTAAAAAATCATCCGCTATTTGTATCATATCTGGAACATAAAAGCCCGCTCAAATATTACGGAAAAACCAAAATCGGAAGCCGACCAAGTAAAAGAAGCACTTCTAGTCAGCTTAAATTGAGCGACTTACGGGCTATCCCTTTTGTGGGATCATGGAGTCAATTAAAACAAAATGTTCCGGGCTTCTTTGGATTTGGTACTGCTCTTCAGTCTAAAATAGATGAAGGAAAATTGGAGGATTTGAAAGACCTTTTTGAGAATTCATTATACTTCAAAACCTTGATGCAAAATAGCATGATGGCTCTTTCGAAAACATATTTTCCATTGACTTCATATATGAAAAACGACCCCATTTATGGTGAATTTTGGAATATTTTGTATGAAGAACAACAGAGAAGTATAAACAATATGCTCTTAGTTTCAGGTCAAAAATTATTGATGGAAACTGACCCTATCAGCATGATGTCAGTAGAATATCGTGAAAATATTGTATTGCCATTGTTGGCTATTCAGCAATATGCCTTGCAAGAAGTGGAAGAAAATCTAGACGAAAATGCCAAAACTGTTTTTGAGAAAATGGTTACAAGGTCGCTTTTCGGAAATATTAATGCGAGTAGAAACTCCGCTTAATAGATATTAGAAATATTTAAAAAGGATTAAGAGAACTCGACCTTCTTAATCCTTTTTTTTGCAAAAAACCTTCATTTACTTAATCGCTTCATTTTAAAAACTAAACACGTGTGATTTTTCTAAATTTGAGAAAGTGAAGAATTTAAGAGGCATTAAGACCAACCGAAATCTTCATTAACTTCATTTCTTAATCACTTCATGTTAAAAACCAAAACGTGTGATTTTTCTAACATTGAGAAAGTGAAGAATTTAAGATACATTAAGGCATAGCAGAATCATCATTTACTTCATTTCTTAATAACTTCATGTTAAAATCAAAACGTGTGATTTTTCTAACATTGAGAAAGTGAAGAATTTAAGATACATTAAGGCATAGCAGAATCATCATTTACTTCATTTCTTAATAACTTCATGTTAAAATCAAAACGTGTGATTTTTCTAAC
>NZ_RJUD01000018.1 GCF_024343675.1 Lacihabitans sp. CS3-21 | reverse complement strand
TTGATGAGCATGTAAGTATGATAACTCTGTCGCTTGCTCATGAAACCAAAAGATATTCTGATAAAACCTATAAGATTTTTCGTTGTGGCAAATTTCTTTGAATTTCTTAATGTAGTATTTTAAAGAAAATGAAACTATTTCACGTACTATATTTTGGTCTGGAAACGGTCCGAAGCCATATTTCTCGATAATAAGTCTGGAAAGTTCTGTCCTGAATTTTGCTTCAGCTATCTTCTCTCCTTTGAAAATATAATATTTGTCTTTTACAAAATGAATCGACATGGTATCTAGTTTTTATTCTTGGCCATTTAAAGGTTTTTATTTTTGTTAGTTGAGCAGTAATCAAAGGGTGTAAAGCCTTTGGATAAAAATTTATTGCAATGAGCATTAGAAACTACAAAAAATCAAACTAAGCTAAAGTTAAAATAATATAAAATTAATCTTTGAGGCAGTAACTTATGAGCTCATCTTCAATATCTTTCATTAAAATTATTAATTCGATGAACATTATTTGTTCAGAAATATCAATTCCATTTTTTGAATAACCTAAGCTTAATCCTTTCCATGTTATATTATCTATCTTTGGGTTATTAACTGTAACTTTGAAATTATGTGCCAATGCATTGCGTACTAACCAGCCAAATGTAAAAATAGTATTCCATTTTGTCGGATCTGTACCGAATACTTTAATTACTTTATCTTTTGTTGATTCCCAATATTGAATATATGTCGCTTGTCCTAGTGATAAAAAAACCTTTGCGAATCCGTCTAATCCTCCATTAATTTCTTCTTGGTCGGGAAAGGTTTTTTCTTTGAAATGTATGTTTATACTTTGAGGCCATCTATTGTCCATTAAATATTTGTAAATATCATACGGAAAAAAATAGTATATCTTGTTTGTGGCCTTAGTTCGTCCTTCAAAAAACAAATAGTGTCCCTCTTTATATGCTATGGCTTCAGTAAGGTAAGAGTCCATTAGCAAATTAGTTGAACAAACTCCAGCTAAAAATGAAACTACACCATCAAAAAAAACATATGAGTTATCAATTCGAATAAATTCAATTTTGTCTTCGGATCGCAAATAAAATATGTCTTGCTCGGTCATGATTTTAGTAAAACTGCTAAATCTTATATAAACAGATAAATTGAGGTAGCTAGCCGAATGTTTTCTATTAAACTAATATACTGAGGTATTTCATAGAAGGTACTTATATTGTTTACTGAGTCAAATATATGAGATATTTTTTTCTGAATGTGGGTCATGAATATTTTATTATCTGGCTGCTTTTGGGTAATTTAAATATTTTCGAAGGTTTGTTGTTTCGTGACCTGAAGAATTTATTAACTAATTGAAGTATTTTGAATTCAAAATGAAGGTTTTTAGAGTAATTTAGGTTTTTTTTATAATGAAAGCGGGGTCTCGACTACGCTCGACCTGACAGTAGAGATCTCAGAAATTTGTGCACAAAAAAAAGCCCCAAATTTGCATTTGAGGCTTCTTAATTTTCACTTCACATCTTTGGAGGCTACAATATCGCCTCTGCCTACGGGGAATCGATTGGACTGGCATCCCAGGCGAAACTTCACACCTTCGGAATGCCGCATCACCAGTATCATTCCCGAAATGGACGTGTTTAGTTTCAAAAATTTCGCACAAAAAAAGCCCCAAATTTGCATTTGAGGCTTCTTAATTTTCACTTCACAACTCTGTGACCCTACGGGGAATCGAACCCCGGTTTCATCCGTGAAAGGGACGTGTCCTAACCGCTAGACGATAGGGCCGACTGGTCCCATTTATCGAAATTGGCGTTTAAAAAACATCATTTTTTCTAAATGACCGATACCGTTTCCGTTATCGTGGTGCAAAAGTATAAGCTTTATTTTAATTACACAAGTGTTGATTTTAAATATTTCTGTTTTTGTTGAAATTCTTTTAATAATTCAATGAATTATCAGAAAAGGTAAATAAAATGCTGATTTTACTCATTTTCTCAGCAAATCGCTTTATTTTGGCGATTTGAGTGGCATTTTTTTGCTTAACCATCCTTTATGATTATTTTTGAACCCTAACCATTTATCTCGAATGCTCAATATCAACAAACTTGCACTTTTTCTGTTTTTTGTTTCACATGCTATTATAGCCCAAACGCTCAAATCGCCCGAAGAATACTTCGGAAATGCCACCGGCTCCAAGTTTCATTTTCACCACCAGTTGATAGGCTATGCCGAATATGTGGCGGCCAACAAACCCGAAAATGTGAAGATTTTTCCTTTGGGATTCACCACCGAAGGTCGTCCACAGATGATTGTGGCCATTGGATCCAAAGAAAATATCCAAAACATCGAGCAGATTCGTAAGTCCAACCTCCAAAACATTGGCCTCATGGCTGGAGCTGGCAATAAAAATATTCCGACGATTGCCTATTTGTCGTATAACGTACATGGCAACGAATCGGTAAATGCCGAAACTTCAGTGAAAGTGATTTACGAAATGGCCAACGGTACCTCGGATTTGGCCAAGAAAGTATTGAAAAATACCTTGATTTTGATAGATCCCTGCGTAAATCCCGACGGATTTGACCGTTACAGCCAGTGGTACAACCGCTATTTGGGCAAAAAGCCCGATTTGCATGCCGCCTCAGTAGAGCACCATGAGCCTTGGCCGGGTGGGAGATTTAACCACTATTTGTTTGACCTTAACAGAGACATTGCTTGGCAAACACAAAAAGAAACACAGCAACGTATCAAGTTTTATAATTCATGGATGCCGCACCTTCATGCCGATTTCCACGAAATGGGTCCCAACTCTACCTATTATTTCCCACCCTCGGCCAAGCCATTTCATGAAGATTTGACGGGCTTCCAAAGAGAATTTCAGGAGCTTTTGGGTCAATACAACAAAAAAGCATTTGATGAAAAAGGTTGGCTATATTTCACCAAAGAAAACTATGACTTGTTTTACCCAAGTTATGGAGACACATATCCGTCGTACAATGGAGCCATCGGCATGACCTTCGAGCAAGGCGGCGGAGGCCCGGCTGGATTGGCCTACAAAAGAAACGATGGGGATACCTTGACGCTGAAAGACAGGATTATGCATTCGTTTTCGACCAGCATGGGTGCTTTAGAGGCTTTGTCTGACAAATCGGAAAAGTCGATTGAGGAGTTCAACAAGTTTTTCAACGATGCCCAAGGCAAGGGCTTTGGCAAATACAAGTCTTATGTGATGAAGTTTAAGGGCAACGAAGCCAAAGTAAAAGCCTTGGCTGAGCAGTTGGATAAAATGCAAATTGAGTATTCGTTTGCCAATAAAAAATCTGCTGGGTCGGGTTTTAACTATCAAAACCAAAAAGAAGAAGCCTTTAGTGTGGATGAAAACGACATGATTGTTAATTCTTATCAGCCCAAAGGCGTTTTGGCCAAAATACTTTTCGAGCCAAAATCATATTTAGAAGACTCCAATACCTACGATATCACGGCATGGGCATTGCCTTATGCTTATGATTTGCCAGCTTTTGCTATGAGCCAAAGACTCAGCGGAGGTACAACCAAACCTAAGTTTGACAGCAAAGTAGAAATTGTGAATGGCAAAAGAGTTTTTGCATTTGCTTCAGAGGTCAGTTCGTTTGAAGAATCGAAGTTTCTGGCCCAACTTTTCAAAGAAAAAATCAAAGTAAGGCTGCAGGAAGCTCCTTTTAAAGCAGGTGGAAAAGACTTTGGTGCGGGTACCTTGTTGATTACCCGAAAAGGAAACGAGAATTTAGGTGAGAACTTCGAAGCCAAAGTGACGGCCATAGCCAAAGCTTTTGATATCAATTTGCTTCCGTTGTATTCGGGCTTGGTAGAAAGTGGTCCCGACATGGGGGCGAGCTCGGTAGATGTGTTGAATCCTCCGAAAATAGGTTTGATGGTAGGAGCGGGCATAACACCCACTGCAGCAGGCGATGTTTGGCATTTCTTTGATCAGCAATTGGACTACCCCATCACGTTGATTGATGGCTCTTACTTTGGCAGAGTTGACCTTTGGACGTTGGATGTTTTGATTCTGCCGAATGGTCAGTATGGAAACATCATAAAAGACCACAAGGAGGTGACACGCTGGGTAAGCGATGGCGGTAGAGTAATATTGCTGGAAAGTGCCAATGATTTTCTGGCAGGTAAGGATGGCATAGAATTGAAGTCGAAAAGCAAACCCGATGCTAAAAATGACATAAACAAAAGCTATGGTTCAAGAGACAGAGATGCCATTTCAGACCAGATTCCGGGAGCGATTTACAAAGTAAACCTCGATAACACACACCCTTTGGCTTATGGATATGAAAAAACTTCCAACGTAATGATCAAAAATACTTTGGACAATGAATACCTTAAAAACGGCTGGAATGTGGGCAAATTGGGAGAGCATGTGAGTGGTTTTGTGGGTCAAAATGTCAAAAAGACCATGAAAGATGCACCCGTATTCGCAGTGCAAGACCACGGAAAGGGCAAAATTATTCACTTGCTAGAAAGTCCAATTTTCAGGGGTTTTTGGTATGGAGGAAAACTCATGATGGCCAATGCTGCTTTTTTGGTGAGGTAGGTTTTCGGGTGTAATGGAACACGGATTTCGGCACGGATTTCGGACTTAACAAATCCGTGAAAATCAGCGTTATTTCCAATATCCGTTGCATCAGCGTGCCATTTCAAAGTAGTTAATATTACTAAAAATGAATAAACTCACTATATTTATTTTAGCAACATTCCTTTCTTGTTCCTCCAAAAAAGAGGAGCAAGAAACTGATTTTTGTTCGAAAGTTAAGCTGAAAGAATCGGGTGGACTCACACAGATTTTAATTCCATTCAAAGACAGCCTAAGCACCAAAACTGCCTCTTATGTGCTGGAAGATGGCGGAGGTTCACTAATTACCAGAGCTTGGTTTACCGAAAAAGCCGAAAAAAGCATTGATATTCAGTATTTTATATTTTCTACCGACAATGTGGGTCTCATAGCTTGTGATTATTTGGTCAGAGCGGCCGACCGAGGCGTAAAAGTCAGACTTTTGGTAGATGACATGATGGTAGACGCCGAATTGGAAGATATACTTACGCTCGACGCCCATCCCAACATCGACATAAAAGTGTATAATCCTGGTGTGAATTTAGGCAAAAATATCATCAATAAACTGAGTAAGTTCGCCACGGATTTCAGGTCGGCGAATCTGAGAATGCACAACAAAACCTTTATTGTAGATCAGCAAGTGGCCATCACAGGCGGTAGAAACATTGCCGACGAGTATTTTGACTACGACCACGAATACAATTTCAGAGACAGAGATATTTTGTTGATGGGAAAAGAAGTGAATACCATGCAGCAATCTTTTAAGCAATTTTGGGAAAGCGAATTGAGTGTGCCCGTGTCAAAAATCAGTGAGAAAAAGGTGGTTTACAACAAAAATGCTTATGCAAAACTCCACGAATATGCCTGCAATCCAGAGAATTTCTGGCCGCAAGTGCGAGAGGAGTTGGATAATTTTTCAGATACGTTTGACAAACTATTTACCTCCAAAAACTTTGTTTGGACTGCCGATGCCAGATTTGTGTCAGATTTGCCCGGAAAAAATAAAAACCAAAAAGGACTTTTGGGGGGTGGAGAAACGACACGGGAATTGATAAAGCTGATTAACAATGCTAAGAAATCTGTAGATATTCAGACACCTTATCTGATTACCACTGAAGTTGGAAAAATGGTTTTCGCTGATGCAGTGAGGCGGGGCGTAAAAGTACGGATACTGACCAATAGCATGGCTTCTACAGACAATGCGGAGGCGTTTAGTGGCTACCAAAGAGATAGAGCCAAGCTTTTGAAAACAGGCGTAGAAATCTATGAATTTAAGCCGGATGCCCAAGAGCGTTTCAAAATGATGACGGGTGCCTTACAAAAGAAAATGAATTTCACGCCGATTTTTGGACTTCATGTCAAGTCTATGGTGGTAGATGGGCAGCTGGCGGTGGTAGGCACCTTCAACCTCGACCCCAGAAGTGCGAATCTGAATACCGAGTGTTTTGTAGTAATAAATTCTAAAACCTTAGCAAATGGCGTATTAGAAAACATGGAAACCGATTTTCTCCCCGAAAACTCGTGGCGAACCACCGCAAAATTCAACCCCGACAAAGAAGTAAACCTCTCCAAACGCCTAAAAGTAATGAGTAGGAGGGTGGTGCCGAAGGAGATATTGTGAGGTTTGTTTTCTTGATTAATACGTTGATAGTAAAGTTATTGTGGTTTGTTATTCCACAAAGGCTCACAAAGAAATGCACAAAGGTCCACAAAGGAAATCGTCCATCTAAGTTGATATTCTGTCTAGAAGAATCTTAATTCAAAGTGTTAAACTCTTTGTGGAACTTTGTGAAACAGCTTTTTTAGGAATAAGATTTTTTCGTTAATTTCGGATAGTTAAAACTAAAAAACACAATCATGGAAAAAACTGAAAACGAACTATCCAACATCATAATAGGCTGTGCCATAGAAGTTCACAGGCAACTCGGTCCTGGACTTTTGGAATCTGCTTACCAAGAATGCCTTTATTTTGAACTTAAAAATCAAGGTCTAAATGTTGTAAAAGAAAAACCAATACCCATCATTTACAAAGATGTCAAACTTGACCATGGTTATCGTTTAGATTTACTAGTAAATAATAAGGTGGTAATTGAAATTAAAACTGTCGAGGCATTTACTGAAGTTCATACAGCCCAAGTTTTAACCTATCTCAAGTTGGGGAATTACAAATTGGGTCTTTTACTTAATTTCTATGTGAGTTCTCTAAAATCTGGCATAAAACGTATTATAAATTAATAGGAACTATTTTAATCTTAGAAATTGCACATAGCATATCACAAAATGTAAATCCTTTATTAAATAGGAATCTGAATGATTGTCTTAAACAATAAATAATTTTGCTTTATATTTTCTGAGGTAATTGTATTTCATAATTGATATGTTGACCACGGGAATCTTAATTCGAATCTGAAACTCTTTGTGCAACTTTGTGTCTTTTTTTGTGAAACTTTGTGTAACAGTATATTACTCTGATAAGATTTTGGCCATAAAACATCATAATCCCATCCTAGAATTGTCTTATTCCAAGAATAATACTGAATTGATATTGCTAAGAAAAATATTCTCATTACCTTTGCATCGTTTTTAATCGAACTATCCGTTCGAGACTCTGCAAATGGCTAAAGGAATTCGACTCCTTTTATTTTTCCCTTCAGAGCAGGCAACGGATACAATCCGTGATGTTCACGTAAGGGCGTATCGCAATCGCCTCATTTTATTTTATTATTTTCAAAAATTCGGTCGTTAGCGAAACGCCCGACAAACAGATTTTATGCAAACAGTTAAGTTTACAGATTTCCCTGTGTCTGAGTATATACTCCAAGCAGTGGAAGCAATGGGATTCGAGAACACTACACCTATTCAAGCAGCCGCTATTCCAGTGGTTTTATCGGGTAGAGACGTTATTGGGCAAGCTCAAACAGGTACAGGTAAAACCGCAGCTTTCGGTATACCGGCCATCGAGCACGTAGATGTGGAGAATCGTGCTACACAAGTATTGATTATGTGTCCAACCAGAGAGTTGGCCCTTCAAGTAAAAGAGCAAATCACTGCTCTAGCGAAATTTAAAAAAGGATTATTGGTAACGGCCATCTATGGTGGTGAGTCTTACGAAAGACAATTTGCTAACCTTAAAAGAGGTACACAAATAGTAGTAGGTACACCAGGTAGAATCATGGACCACATCGAAAAGAAAACTTTGAAATTAGACAATATTTCAATGGTGATTTTGGATGAGGCAGACGAAATGTTGAACATGGGCTTTAGAGAAGATATCGAGCAGATATTGTCTCACGCTCCAGAAGAAAGACAAACCGTTCTTTTCTCAGCTACCATGTCAAAAGACATATTGAATATCACTAAGAAATTCCAGAAAAATCCTGAGATTATCAAAGTGACTAAAAATGAGATCACTAACGTAAATATTGACCAGTCGTTTTATTTGGTAAAAAGAGAAGCCAAGTTTGAATTGATGGTACGTTTGATCGACGTGCATGATTTACAGTTGATGTTGGTATTCTGTAATACCAAATCGAAAGTAGACGAATTGGTAGAAGACCTACAAGCACAAGGCTATGCAGCTGAAGGCTTACACGGAGACTTACGCCAAGCAGCTAGAAACCAGGTAATGAACAAGTTCCGTAACGGAAACACAAAAATATTGGTAGCTACGGACGTGGCCGCTAGAGGTATCGACGTAAGCGGTGTGGACGCCGTATTCAACTTCGATCTTCCGATGGATCTTGAGTATTATGTACACCGTATCGGTCGTACAGGTAGAGCGGGTAAATTGGGCAGAGCGTTCTTGTTTATCAGTAAAAGAGACCGCAACAGAATGAGAGATTTGGAAAACTACACCAAGTCGGCCATTCCACAAGGACAAATACCCACACAAGCTGACATGACGAAAGCTCGTCAAAACAAGTTTGTAGAGAAAATCAAAGCGAACATTCAAGAAGAAGGCAACGAGGCTTTCGAAGGAATAGTGGATCAGTTGAAAGAAGAAGGTTTCTTGACACACCAAATCGTATCGGCCTTGATGCGTATGCAGTCTGGAACAGTTAGAAAATCAAGCTTTAAAGATCATGAGCTTTCTGACGATGCCGGAAGAGGAACCGAAAGAAGAACTGAAAGCAGATTTGGTGGTAGAAACGAAAGACCAACAGGTGGCAGAGGATACGAAAGAGGTGGAGATTCACAAAGAAACGGAAGTTTTGAGCGTAGAGGAGATGCCACTAGAAGTCGCAGCAGATTTGAAGGTTCTGAAAGCCCAAGACCTAGACGTGAGTTTGGTTCTGGAGCTCCAACAGGCGTAGCCGAAGCTGGTATGACCAGATTGTTCCTAAACTTAGGAAGAAAAGACAACGTATCTCCAAACCATATCGTGGGTGCTATTGCCTCTGAAGCAAAAATACCTGGAAAGGCTATTGGTCAAATAGATATGTACGATAAATTTAGCTTTATTGAAGTGGCTCACAAAGACGTAAGTCGTGTGATAGACGGCATGAAAGGTAAAACCATCAATGCTCGCGAAGCGAATATTGAGGTGGCGAAATAAGAATTAGATTATGTTTTTATAAATGAAAGTGGATCAGCGATGGTCCACTTTTTTTGGTTTTTAGGGAATAGGTGTCACATTTTTAGCAGAATCTTTAGAAATACAAAATAGAAACTTAGCTTGTTAAATCCCACATAAATCCCATAAAATTACCCCTTGGCATTTTTGAATAAACATATAAAGATAAAAAAATTATAAACCATGCTATGCAATCAAAAATATTCCATTTCTCACGAATTAGATTCACAATCAATACGATGAAATGAATCACCAAGCCTAAAACAATAAAAAATATAAACAAAATATCTCCGCCCCCCTGATGATTAAATAAGATTAGACAGCTAACTCCAAAATAAGTAAAAAATATCAATATTTGTCTTAGAAACCTTTTCCCAACGTTCATTTTTTAGTTCCATTTTTCAAATATTCCTCTTTGAATTCACTGAAAGGCCTTCCAGAACTTTTGTTCATTCTCTCCTCGCCTTCAAAAGTGTCTAACATATCGAAATAGTATTGAACTTTTTTGCTGGACTTAACGAGCTTAAGTTCCTTCGAGTTTTCATTATTAGAAGTAAAGACCTTCGTACTTTTTTCAAAAATTGATTTATCCATTATCCAATAATATTAATTTCCTAATCCGTGTCCAATCCATAAAATCCGTGTTCTAAACATTACTTTTTTCTAAAAATCATCAAACCAATAATGGTTATCAATCCATTCAAAAGCAAATTTTCAAAACCGAAAATATAGCCTGTATATTTCTCAATAAGTATCACTGAATAGTAAGTGAGAATAGGAGAGGCGATACAAATAAATGGAACATATTTGTCGATTACATTTCTTTTGGTATAAATTCCGTAAGAAAAAAGCCCTAAAAGAGGTCCATAGGTATAGCTCGCAATTTTATAAACCGCTGAAATAACATCAGAATTATTCAGAACATTGAAAATCAGAATAACGATTACGAAAATGACTGAAAAACCAATATGAACTCGGTTTTTGATTTTAATTCTTTCGGCTTCAGGCTTATTTTCTACATCCATAAAATCTATTGAAAATGCTGTGGTTAAGGCTGTTAATGCAGAGTCTGAACTTGCATAAGTGGCAGCAGTAATACCAATTAAAAAGGTGACACCCACTAAAATTCCCGCTAAGCCAAAACTTGGATCGCTGAACACTTTTAAGGCCATCATAGGGTATAAATCATCGGTATTTGTAGGCGTCTGTATGCCTTTTTGAGAGGCATACATGTATAATAATGCACCTAAACTCAAGAACATTAAGTTTACAATAACCAAGGTTACGGTAAACCAAAACATGTTTTTCTGGGCTTCTTTTATGTTTTTGCATGTCAGGTTTTTCTGCATCAAATCTTGGTCTAAACCCGTCATTACGATGGCAATAAATGCCCCACTAATGAATAATTTGAAGAAATTCTTTGCATCTCCCCAGCCTCCGTCAAAAAAGAAAGTCTCAGACAATGGGCTTGAATAGACCTGTCCAAGCATTTCTCCAAAACCTAAATTTAGTTGTTTGGCAATAAGGTAAATGGTCATTGCTACCGCTGTTATCAAAAAGAAAGTTTGAAGGGTGTCAGTAATAACGATGGTCTTTATTCCTCCTTTAAAAGTATAAACCCAAATGAGGGCGATAGTAAAAATTACAGAAAGCTCAAAAGGTACTCCAAGTGGATCATAAATGGCTATTTGTAGCACTTTGGCAGCGATGAAAAGTCTAACTGCTGAGCCCAAGGTGCGGGAAAGTAAAAAGAAAGCAGAGCCGGTTTTGTATGACCAAAAGCCAAAACGAGTTTTTAAGTAGCCATAAATAGAAATCAAGTTTAACCTATAATACAATGGCATCAAAACCGTACCAATGAAAACATATCCTGCGGTAAAACCCAGTACCATTTGAAAATAGGAGAAGAATTTTGTTCCAACGGCTCCAGGTACAGAAACAAACGTAACCCCAGAAATACTCGTGCCAATCATACCAAAAGCCACTAACCACCAAGGCACCGATTTATTGGCAGTAAAAAACGAGTTTGAATCAGCTCCTTTTGAGGTTTTTATGGAAATGAGAATGAGAATAAAAAAGTAAACGAATAAGATTCCAAGTGCTAAATAGGGCGTCATAGAAAAGGGTTTTTAGAAATACTAGGGCAAATATGTGGCAAAAAATGCAAAATTCTCCTTTTTGATTCAGAATATTACATTTTTAAAACTCTCCCAATTAGCCTAACTTAGAAATTTTATCGGCAATCAAACAAAATCTGACTGGTAAACAGAGGCTTCATTTTTAGATATTCTGGTTTTACTCTTAGCAGCTTTAGAAAATTCTAATCAAATTCAGAGAACAAAAAAGTTCTCCTTCGAGATATCTTAAAACAATTTCCATTCTGCAAATACGCATACATTTTACCAGCTTCACTTTTAACTTTGCCCAAAAAATCGGTATTTATAATAATTGATCGATTTATTCTAAGAAAATTAGAAGGAAGTTTATGTTTTTTTTCGAAATACCCTAAAGTATAGCTTGAATAATAACTAGTGCCATCTTTAAAATAAATTGTAGTGTAATTTATATCTGCCACTAAATGTATTATTTCATTCGGAACAATTTTACGTGTTTTAGTTTTCATGATTTTTATAATTGAGAATGGAAGATATGCTCTCGAAATTCATCTTCCATTCTAAAAGTATCAATTACCAAATTTCTTCTTCAATTCCTCAATTTCCTTTTGCTGCTGAATGGTGTAAAGCGTCAATTCCTCCACTTTTTCGAGCAATTTGGATACCATTTCATCGATAGAAATGCCATTTTTTACAACTTCTTGAGCTGAAGGAACATTTGGTAAATGTTTATTTTCGCTGATGAATTTTGATACCTCTTGCAATGACATCAGCTTGTAAGTCTTGTCAAAAACCTTATCTGACCACTGATTTTCGTTTTCATATTTCATCTTGAAGGAGTTCAATACAAACAAGCCTTTTTCGTCTAATTCAAGGAAATTGCGGTCGTTTATTTTGAATGCAGGAGAATTGTAGGCAGTTCGCATGTTAAAAACACCTTTTACGTCGAGGCGATATCTCGGATTCGAAAGGCCAATACCGACTTTCACGAGTGTGGTATCTCCCAACACCAAGCCATCATCAACGGAAACTTTGGCATTATAACCTAAGGCCGAAGCTCTTTCTAAAGAGTTTTGGTTTAATCCGACGCCGCCTGCGTATCTACCAAAATAGCTGGCACTCTGCCCAAATGATTGCAAACTAATCAACAGTAATACGGAATAAAGAAATGCTTTTTTCATGATTTTAAACGGTTTTATTTTTCTTAAATAATTCGAAATAAAAAATTAAAAGTATTAACCAGACCAAAACACATCCAAGAAAGAACCTTGGGTGCTTGGTATAAAAGCTCTTTTTTGAATTGCACAGAACTTCTTGGGTACTAAATTCAGTAGTGAACCAGGGGATTTTACCATAGATTTTACCGAATGGGTCAATAAAACAAGAAATGCCACCATTTGAACATCTGGCTATGGTTCTTCGGTTTTCGATGGCCCGCAAGCGTGTAAAGCTCAATAATTGCTTGGCTCCGGCAGTTTTTCCAAACCAAGCATCGTTGTTCATCAGGGCTATAAATTCTGCATTTTGCATCACTAAAGTGGCTATTTTTTCAGGGTGCATTTGCTCCCAGCAGATACTTAGTGCCACTTTAAAGTTTTCATTTTCAAAATTTTTATAATCAAAAACCAAAGGTTCTTTGCCTCTTTCCATTGCTGAACCTCTAAGCGAAGGAGTTTTTTCAAAATAAGGCGTGAGCTCTACAAATGGCAAACCATATTGTTTTTGATATACTTTCACATCGCTGGGTTTAATTTTTAATGAGTCCCAAAACATGGCCAATTGTGGTGTAAAAACCAATGCATTGTTTCTAAAAACAGCCTTATTACTACTATCGGGGTACTCCGCATAACCGATGGCCACCGAGGTTTGCCAAGCTGCAATAGATTTTTTTGTAAAGTCCAATAATACCGAATCTTGAAAAAGCGAAAGCGGAAATGCCGCCTCGGGCAAAAGTAATAAATCTGGCTGGGTATTTTTTACTGCTGAATCTGATAAGCTTACGATTTGATCAAATGTTTTTTGGACCGTCAAACTATCTTGATGGTAGCTGTCAATGTTAGTTTGAATCAAACTCACTTTTGTCTTTTTGTTTGATGAACTCAGAACGCTTTTTGGATTAAAAGAAACTACATAGTAAGAATAGAAAAGCGGAACTACCAGCCAAATGAATAGGTAAGCAAAGTTTTTAACTTTCCTATTTGCTAAAGCCAATGCTAGTAAACTGTTCATCATTACCACCCAAAAACTGATGCCCCACATTCCTGTAAGATCCGCAAACTGAACCAGCCAGGTGTTATTTGTTTGTGTGTAAGGCAACATGTAGATTTGTAAACTATGCGGTACTTGGTGGGCCAGGAAATCTAAAAGTGTCCATAAAAATGGAAGTAGCAGCAGAGCTTTACTCCAACCGAATCTTTTGTTTGAATAATAAAAAACACAGAGTGGTACCAGTAAAAATAAAAACTGAGAAAATACACAGATCAAAAACGCTGAAAAACTATATAGATTTACCCACCAAGCCTCAACTGACATGGTAATAATGCAGAGCAAACTTGCCTTTACAAGATATATTTTAAAAGCATTACTTTTTTGGTTTTCGAGCAAAAAAGGAACGAATGCAATCCAAGCCAAAATACCCGATGGAATTGGATGATAGCTAGGATATGACAAGCCTAATAGAATTCCGCTGAGTATCCAAGAATATTTTATTAAAATTTTGGTCATTATTTTATATCAAAAACATAACTAAAGCGAGAATTTGACTTCCCTTTATTTATTTCTCTTACTTCAAAACCTTCAGGTGTTTTCTTAGATACAAATAACCCTTTTCCGTCACCTTCCATTTGTAGATTGATGATCAAGTCTTCAGGGTTTTCAACTTTCCTATTAAATTTTATAAAAGCAGCACCTTTTTTAAGATTCGCAAAACCACTTTGTTTTTCTATGTTGGTAGTATTTGGAGTTGTAGATTCGGCAGAGATTCTTGCAGAAGGGCTTGATCCCATAATCCGCCAGCCCGTTCCATCAAAATAATAAAAGCCAGGAGTTTCATCAATCTGATAAATCAATAGCCCTTCAGCTGGAGAAGCAGGACGATTGGCCTTTGCAATGCGAGGAATCAAAATGCCCGAATTCTCACTTTTTACATCTAAAATGGCGGATGGATGTGCCGTGTCATTGTCTGTGTTTATCGTAACTCCTTTCGAGTCATTGCTTAGTTTTACATCGTTTCCTTCGGTTAAAGTTGCCGTTGGAACCACTTTTCTATATTCAAAAAAACTAATATTGGCTGTACCGCTTGAGCTTGAAGCTACTCCTCTGAAATACACGCCCTCTTTTGTCAAAAAACTTATCCAAATATAATTTCCTTCCAGCGTATAGGCAGTAGCTTCATCGGGGCGAGTATATCTTTGGCTTGTAACAACTATGCGTAAGCACTCATACACACCATCGGGAGTTGATATCGTTCCGAAGGCATCAACCATCGAACTTTGAATGTATTTTGTGAGTGTTTGATTGGAAAAATAATCTTTTTCTTCAAACGTTGTCGAGAAATTATCCCCTAAATCAAAAGGTACATCGGCATATTCATAGTCAGGCTCTTCATCAAAATTGTCGTCACCGCCAACTTCTACATCGTAGCTTGTGCCCAGATGGTCAACGCCGTCGTTATCAATAAAAAAATGGTCATATTCGTCCAGTAATCTGTCATTGTTGTCAAAATAATAGCTTCGCATGACTTTATTTGCTCCCGAAATTTCCAAGCCAGCGGGTACAGTGTTTGGGTTAATAAAATCGCTTCTACCTACACCCGAAATACCTGACACAAGATTTGCGGGTAAAGTCCAAGTTTGGGGAGAAGTACTGTTTGCTGTACCAACGTTCATACTAAAGCCCCCATTTTCTTTTTGGTATAGCAACCAAGTATTTCCAATACTGGAAATGGTATTAAAATCTGAATAGCCGATTGAAATTGCCGTGTTAGTTTGAGCAACCGAAAGTTGTTTCTGAGTATTTTTCAAGTTTAAGGCACTTACATCAAAGGTTTGTAACATTTTGGGTTTGATAGCCGAAGCACTTTTTCTTGAACCAGGATACCCATGGTTTTGAGGCCCTCCCATAGTGTTCGCAAACAAATAATGATTAATACCAAAAAAGAAGACACTGAAAATGATTAGTTTCTCGAATTGTATAAAATGTTTCATAGTATAAATTTTATTTTGACTAAATTAGGATAGCGATAAATCTTTGTGCAAAACTAAGTGCAGTGTGGTTTTTAAAAAATAGGTGCTAACCCTCATTTTTGGTTGAATGTAAATTTCAATTACACCCTGCTAAGATTTTTGTCAAGTAAATTGCACCGCCCGAAACCTCAAAACCAGGGTTCATTTCAATCTTATTTCCTGCCTGATAAGTTGTATTTCCACCAGTAATTTTGTTTGTAGCCGTGATGACTTGATTTGCCTTTTGCAAGTTTGTTCCCGATGAAATATTATCGTTGGACGAAGTAAAGGTTTGTGTTGTTGGACAAGGCATTACGGAGAGTGTTAGATTGGCCGTTCCAAGATTGCTACAAAGCCCTGCGGTGGGTGTAAAACTATAAGTTGTAGTAGCCAAATTATTAAATGCAGGTGTCCAAGTTCCTGTAATTCCATTGTTTGAAATCGAGGATAGTGGCGAAGCGACTGTCCCCGAAAAAATGGAAGGTAAAGCTGAAAATGTGGGTAAAATCGTATTATTTGTGCAAGAAACTCCACTTGTAAGGCCGCCCGTAGCCAAAAAATTTGAATAGAAATTTCCGCAACTTTTATCGAAATTATTTAAAGTTGCATGATTATTATTGCCCGAAGCATCGGTCACACTTAAAATCGAGGTATTTATTCCGCTGCCAGATCCTTGATTGAAATGCAGGTTTATAACAAGTCCACAGTCAGCAGTCGGAATTTCACAATTGTACCTACTCTGAATCTCGGCTTGGCTCAAAGCCCGATTCCATACTCTAAATTCGTCCAGTTGTCCAGCCATGGGGTAATTGCCTCCTCCTCCTCGGGTACCAATAAACATATCCTTTGTACTCGAAACAACTGGTGTGGTCAGCGGATTTGCACCATTGTTTGTCAGCGGAATTTCTACGCCATTGATATACATTTTTGCCAGTCCAATGCTCGGATTATAGACACACGCTACGTATATCCAAGTATTAGGTGTAATTGTATTCACTCCACCATCTAACCAAACGCCATGTGTTGGTATAAACCTAATATTATTGCCCAATGCACCGCCCGTATGGATTTCCATTAATTCAAAATCTTTACTACAAATAAAGTCAACGAAATTATCCGAACGCCCCCATTTTAACCAAGTTTCAATGGTAAACTGAGTCATATTCAGACTTGAATTATGGGGAATTTGTAAATTATCATCAATGCCATCAAAACTAAGAGCTGCCCCTGCGGCAAGATTGATACTCAAATTCAAAATTTCGGTATGGCAACCATTTACAGAAGTATAAGTTCCTGATGAGTTATAAGTTACGTTGTTTACGCTCCAAGTATAAGAGTCGCAAGTTGTTATATTAGTGGTATTGCTTGTACTCGGATTTACTACTACAGTCATGGAAGGCTCTATACCTGCTATTTGGCATTGTTGAAGAGTAGGCTTAAAAAAGTAGGTAGTAGTGCTTGTATTATTTATAGCTGGAGTCCAAGTTCCAGAAATGCCATTTATTGAGGTTGTAGGTAAAATTAAATTTGTTCCAGAGCAAATTGGTTGAATTTGGTCGAAAATAGGTGTAGGTTCAATCGTATTTGGAGTTATTGAGATTGGCACCATGGCCTCATTCGTACAACGTCTTGATGAAGGTGTAAAAGTATATATTTGATTAAGCATTGAACTGTTAAATGCAGGAAACCAAGTCCCCGTTATGCCCTCATTTGAAGTTGTGGGCAAAGTATATGCGGCACCCTCACAAATCACTGGTATGGTGAATCTTGGAGTAACTGGGCTTTTAACTTCTATAATCATAGTAGTTGTGGTAAAGCATGGCATTCCTGGCATAGCTGGCATGGGTGTAAAAGTATAGGTGGTTGTTGCTGTATTACTGATAGTAGCAGGCGACCACGTACCGTTAGCTCCATTGTTAGATGTTGGAGGTAAAAAAAGGTAATCAACATTCTCACCTTCACAAATCGGTGGTATTTGATTAAACGTTGGCGTTATACAAGTTTGTGCTACTGCAAACTGCGTAAGCAAACAGAAGAAAAATATAGGAAAGTATTTCATAGTGAAGGCTTGATACCCTTTCAGGAAACTGGTTTTTGGCTAATTTATTGAGCAAAATTACGTTTTTGCCATTCCTCAAAAAATAGGTGCTAACCCTCATTTTTAGGGGGAAATATCTGTTTTATTGAAAACTTTAATACTTTTGATTTCAATCTTAGTTTTTTAACCATTGGTATGTCTCTCCGATTTCTTTATCTCTTACTCTCTTTGTTTGTCTTTTCTGCAAAAGGACAAGTAACCGATATTGGAAATTTGACAGAAAGAGTTTCTTTAGAAAAAATCACAATGGTTTTTAAAGATTCTGAGCGAAATTTGACCATAAATGAGCTTTTGCAAGAAAATAATGCGAATTTTGAGCCAATTTCAAACCTAAATATTGGTGTAACGTACTCAAATTATTGGCTGAAATTTAGTTTTGATAATTCTACTCAAACTGAAATAACCAAACTTTTAGCCCTTGAAAGTATTGTCAACGAAGACGTGTATTTATACAAAATCGTCAATCAGAAAGTGGTCGAAACTACGGTTGTTGGCGTGAATTTTCCGTTTTCTACAAGACCCATAAAATACCGAACACCTGTTTTTGAAATCAAGCTTTCACCCAATCAGCAGGTAGATTATTATCTAAAAACTATAGGAAACGGACAGCCACGAAATCTTACAGGCGAACTGCTAACAGCACAAGGATTTTATCAATGGGATGTGTCGAAAATGTTCTTTTTGGGCATAGTTTATGGTATTTTAATATTGATAATAGTGTTTAATCTATCGTTTTTTTTCATCACGAAAGAAAAAATCTACATTATTTTCTTGCTACAAGTGGCATTTTCTACTTTGGCGATAGCCTATTTCGATGGCTTTGTTTATCAATATATTTTTCCGAATAGCGGTTATTGGAGTAGCCAGTCGATAGCCGTCGCATTGTGTCTTACTTTTATTTGTTCTAATCGCTTTACAAGTGAATTTTTCAATCTTAAAACATTAGTGCCGTGGGCCTATAAAACATTCGGTTTTGCTACCTATCTGATTTATGCATTGTTAGCTTTTTCGTTTGTGCATCCGTGGGGATTTAATACATTTATTGTATTGATGAATGCCCTCACTTCGTTGGTAGCTTTATTGCTTTTTGTGTCGATATTGGCGGCTAAACGACAAGGTTTTGCCTCCTATATTTTTGGTTTAATAGCCACAGTTTGCTTGATTATTTTTGGTTCTGTATTTCAGTTATTCCTCACCGGACTCTTGCCAGATGTATTCGTAACGCATTACGCCATGCACATTGCGGTACTAACGCAATCAGTGCTTTTGGCTTTGGCGGTCAATGATAAATTCCGAATTATCAGAGAAGAAAACACCTATTATCAAGAAAAGTTAGTAGAAGCATTAAACCAATATTCACAAAATTTGATAAGTAGTATCGAAGCCGAAAGACAGCGTTTGGCTGCCGATATTCATGATGGTTTGGGACAAAATTTACTAACAATTCGGAATAAAATTTTGCGGACGCTTAATCAAAAATCGATTACAGATAATATGCAAGAAACCCTAAATATTTTGCTGGATATAACGACCGAAACCCTCGACGATACGCGTTCGATGGCATATAATTTGCGTCCGCCGATTTTGAGTGCAATGGGTTTGACGGTTGCTATTCAAGTTTTGGTCGAAAAAATGCGAGATTCCTCTAAGCTAAAAATTGCACTAAAAATGGACGAATCTGTTGATGGTGTTGTGCCAAAAGAACTTGATATTAATATTTACAGAATCCTGCAAGAAAGCTTCAACAATGTAGTGAAACACTCAAAAGCCACTAAAATTTATTTAAAAATCATCCGAAAAGCACAAAGTCTTGAAATTTTGTTTCAAGATAATGGCATAGGATTTAATCAAAATGTTGGAGTAAACGGACAGGGCATTATTGGCATAAAAGAAAGAGTTGCCTTGCTTGGAGGAACGATAAATATCACTTCGGAAATAGGAGCTGGAACACAAATATTGATACAAATTCCAATCGTTAAATTATAAAATCCCCCGTTGGGGGTAAGAGGGCTATGAAAACTATCAAAATAATTATCGCAGACGACCATCCATTGTTTCTGAAAGGCTTGAAAGACACCCTTGCTGATGAAATTGACTTTGAAATTCTTGATTCGGCCTGTAATGGACAAGAAGCCTTAGAGAAAATCATTGCTTTGCAACCCGACGTAGCCACGCTCGACTTGGATATGCCCTTGATGAATGGCATTGAAGTGGCAAAAGTGCTGCTAAAAGACCATAAAAATATCAAGATTGTGATTTTAAGTATGCACAAAGACGCCGATATTATTCGGGCAGCAATGGCACTGGGTATCAGCGGTTATGTCTTTAAAGACGATGCCGTCAATGACTTGGTTTCTGCCATCAGAGTAGCCTATGAGGGCGGACACTACATTTCGGTCGACAACACAAAGGCTTTTGTATTTGTCAATGATAACAACGAATTGATAGGCGATTTGACCAAAATGGAAAAACTGATTTTGAAGGAAATCGCCTTACAAAAAACAACCAAACAAATAGCCGACGAAAACTTTATCAGCACCAAAACCGTAGAAAATCACCGAGCCAATATCTGCCGGAAACTTAATTTGAGTGGTAACAATGCCTTGCTGAAATTTGCTTTGAAAGTGAGCGATTCGCTGAAAACTACTTGAAAGCATTCAAATCAAAGCCAATTGTAAATATCTATCGATTTACAAATTGAAATTTAATCTTAAAGTTCTTTATTGATATGTCATTTTTTAATAGAAAATAATTCTGAATTATTATATCAATAATATTTTAATTGCGTAAATAAATATTAACCTATATCTTCAAGTTTTTCAAAAACCTGATAAATTTGTAAAAAAATCATAAGGTACTGTAATATGAAGTTTGCACCCCAGACAGACGTAGAGGTTTTGATTGAGGACGAAGTAGTGGTTGACGATGTAAAGTTGTATTCCATTGTTGTTTTCAACGACGAAGTCAATACTTTTGACCATGTGATAGACACGCTCATTGAGGTATGTGAGCACTCCCAAGAGCAAGCCGAACAATGCACACTCATCATTCATTTCAAAGGAAAGTGTTCGGTGAAAAATGGGGATTTTGATGAATTAAAGCCCATCAGAAATGCCATTTGTCAAAGAGGAATATCGGCTGAAATATTACTTCGTTAAATACAGAAAAGATTGAATTATCCCTCTAAACTAATAGAAGACGCTGTAAACGAAATCTCAAAATTGCCAGGAATTGGCAAGAAGTCTGCTTTGAGATTGGCTCTTCACATGTTAAAATCTGAAAAAAGCCAAGCCCACAATCTCAGTAATTCACTGATAAATCTGGTAGAAAAAACTACTTACTGTATTACTTGTCACAATATTTCTGATGCAGAAATATGTCAGATTTGTGGCTCTCACAGAAGAGATTCATCAATCCTTGCAGTTGTACAAGATTCCAAAGACGTGTTGGCAATTGAGAACACCAGTCAGTTTCAGGGCAAATACCATGTTTTGGGAGGAATCATTTCACCTATTCAAGGAATAGGTCCACAAGATTTGAATATTGAAAGTCTGTTGACCAGAATCCAAAGCAATCCTGAAATCAAAGAAATTATTTTGGCTCTCAGTCCAACCATGGAAGGCGATACCACTGCTTTTTATATCAGAAAAAAACTGAAAGATTTAACAGTAAAAGTAAGTACCATAGCCAGAGGAATACCTATCGGCGGTGATTTAGAATATACAGACGAAATTACGCTCGGTAGAAGTATTCTGAGTAGGGTGGAATTTTAATTGTTTCTGCTCATATTTTATAGATTTTTACCTTTCTTTTTTTTTTGAATAAATTGTTCTAAAAGTGCCCACTGAAAAACTTTCAAAGTATATTTTCAGCTTAGTTTCCATATTTTCTTTAAATTGAGGTCTCAATTACTTTAATACAACAATCATGACAAGAAAAGATTTTGTTTCTTCATTGTTTCTAGGCCTTGCTGGTACAAAAGCGATGGCCAATACTACTAACAATATTTTCAATACCGCAGATGCATTTACATTGCCAAATTTGCCTTTTGCATACAATGCCTTGGAACCATTTATTGATGCCCAAACCATGGAAATTCACCATAGCAAGCATCATCAGGCCTATGTGACCAATTTAAACAAGGCGGTGCTTGGCACTCCCAACGAGTTTACGCCCTTGGTGGATATAATAAAAAACATCAGTAAGTCAACGGTAGCGGTTCGCAATAATGGCGGAGGACATTGGAATCATACGTTTTTTTGGGAGATACTTTCCCCAAAAACCACTGCTCCTTCAGAAAATCTGATGACCATGATTAACAGAGATTTTGGAAGTCTGGAAAAAATGCAAGCGGACTTTAACGCGGCAGCTACCAGCAGATTTGGCTCTGGTTGGGCTTGGCTGATTGTGCAAGACAATAAATTGAAAATTTGTTCAACGCCAAATCAAGATAATCCCCTCATGGATGTTGCTGAGGTAAAAGGTACGCCAATTTTGGGCTTAGACGTATGGGAACATGCATATTATCTTAAATACCAAAACAAAAGAGCGGATTATATAAAGGCGTTTTGGAATATTGTTAACTGGGATAAAGTAGATAAAAATTTAAAAAAAGCATAAATTAAATGGCATAGATTAACCTGTGCCATTTTTTGATTTTAGAAACCTTAAACCATTATTTCGACATTTGGTCGGGTGAATAAGTAATTTTGGAGACAAAGAAAATAAGATATATTATATTTTTAAAGGATGTTTTAATTCTTTCTTTGACCTGTTTTGGTGGGCCACAGGCACACTTGGCTATGTTTATTAAGCGTTTGGTTTTGCAGCATAGGTATGTCACTGAGGAAGAACTCATGGAAATGCAGGCTTTGTGCCAATTATTGCCAGGTCCTACCTCCACACAGACGATTACTGCCATCGGATTTAAATTAGGCGGAGCTAAACTTTCTTATCTTACTTTACTGATTTGGATCTTGCCAGCTACGGTCTTTATGGGTATCACAGCTTTGGGAATTTCATTCTTTGAGAAAGGAACACTTGTCAGACTTACGCAGTTTATAAAGCCGATGGGGGTAGCCTTTATATTTTTTGCTGCATATATTATTGGTAAAAAGGTTATTAATTCCAAAACTTCGGTTTTTCTCATGTTACTTGCAGCCATTTTAGGCTTTATATACCGATCGCCTTATTTAACCCCCTTTTTGATCCTTTTTGGAGGATTAGTGGCCTCTTTTAAATATAGCAAGCAAGCCAAAATGGAAAAACGGCCCATTAGAATCCAATGGTCTAATTTTATTCTTTGGGCAGGAGTTTTTGCGTTGGTAATATTTGTGGGAACTTTTACAAAATCACTTCCTGTAAGGCTATTTGAAAATTTTTATCGAAACGGGAGTTTTGCTTTTGGTGGGGGTCACATTCTTAAGCCATTGTTATTCAATGAGTTCGTTGAATTTAAAAACTATCTCAGTGCCGATGAATTTTTATCAGGCATTGCTCTAGCAGAAATGGTACCCGGCCCTACTTTTTCCATTGCTTCTTATGTGGGTTCACTTTCTATGCGAAGTTGGGGCATGAGTGGTCAAATATTGGGGTCATTGGTGGCTTCAGTGGGTATTTTTTTACCTGGTATTTTTATGATTTTCTTTGTGATTCGTTTCTGGGAGCAACTCAAGCAATTCAGGGGAATAAGGGCATCTTTGGAAGGAATAAATGCCACTTCTACGGGTTTGACATTAGCAGCTGCTATATCTTTATTTCAGCCAATGGTGGGTAGTTCTATAAATATTATTACTATTCTTGTAACATTGGCTTTGTTGTATTCAGAAAAAATCCCCAGTTATCTTATAATAATTGGAGGGATTTGCCTTGGATATGTAGTTTGATTTTCAATAAATAAATATTCATGAATGATTTTTATACTTATTTTAAGCTTGGATACGAACATATAACCGACCTTGGTGGGTATGATCACATGCTTTTTATTGTTGCACTTTGTGCGGTTTATAACCTTAACCAATGGCGGAATATTCTTTGGGTTATCACTTTTTTCACTATCGGACATTCCATTACATTGGCCTTGTCAGTTATGAAAATGGTGAATGTAGATTCTGATTTAATTGAATTTTTAATACCTTGCACTATATTTTTTACTAGTTTTAGTAACTTTTTCAATAAATCTGACAAAACTATTTCATACATAAATCAACATCAATATTTGAGGTATTTTTTCACAGTCTTTTTCGGATTGATACATGGTTTAGGGTTTTCTAATTACCTAAAAAGTCTTTTAGGACAGTCCTCCAACATTGTAAATGAATTATTTGCGTTTAATATTGGACTTGAAATAGGCCAGCTCATTATCGTGGTATTCTTTATGCTTTTTACTTATATGTTAATCAATATTTTAAACATCAAAAAAAGAGAATTGAATTTGATTATTTCGGCTCTGGTAGCTGGACTAACTTTACACTTGATTACAGACAAATGGATATTTTAATTTTTAAACCTTCATATATGAAAAAAACGCTTCTATTCCTTTTGATAGGAATTTGGGCTCATGCTCAGCAAACAACAAATTACAACGCCAACACGGTTTTTGAACAAATGGGAACTAGTTTGCCCACACCAAACACCTACAGGACAGCCAGCGGAGCTCCTGGTAAGGAATATTGGCAGCAAAAGGCCGATTATGACATCAAAGTAGAATTGGACGATGAGAACCAGCGTATTACAGCTTCTGAAAAAATCACTTACTATAATGTTTCTCCTGATGCCTTAACGTATTTATGGTTACAACTTGACCAAAACAATTTCAACGAAAAATCTGATGCCAGAACTACACGTCAGACTTCAATAAGCCATGAAAGAGGTTCAAGTGGTGCTGCATTGAAGGGCTTAAGTGATAAAACAGATAAAGAATATGGGTATTTGATTCAAAAAGTTTCCGACAAACTCGGAAACAAGCTTAAATATACCATCAACGGAACCATGATGCGGGTAGATTTGCCAACTCCTTTGCTCAAAGGTCAAAATTTCGTCTTTAATGTGGATTGGAGTTTTAATATTGTTGACGCCAACGCTCAGAGAGCGAGGAGTGGATATGAATATTTTGAAAAAGACGGCAATTACCTATATGAAATGGCTCAATGGTTTCCTCGTATGTGTGTTTACGACGATGTAACTGGCTGGCAAAACAAGCAATTCTTAGGTCAAGGCGAATTTGCGTTGGTTTTTGGAGATTATAAAGTGGCTATTACTGTTCCTAACGACATGGTGGTTGGTGCAACAGGTGAATTGCAAAATCAGAAAGAGGTGCTTTCTGCAACGCAGATTTCAAGATTGACTCAGGCTGAAAATACCACAGCACCAGTTTTAATTGTTAATCAAAGCGAAGCTGAAGCTGCCGAAAAAAGCAAACCAACTGGTAAAAAGACTTGGATTTATGCGGCCAAAAATGTAAGAGATTTTGCTTTCGCAGCTTCTCGTAAGTTTATTTGGGATGCCATGAAGGTGGACGTTGAAGGCAAGAAAGTTTGGGCAATGTCGCTTTATCCTAAAGAAGGTAATCCGCTTTGGGGACAATATTCAACCAGATTGGTTGCTCATACGCTTACCCAATATTCGAAAAGAACCATTGCTTATCCATATCCTGTGGCTTATTCTGTTCATGGACCTGTGGGCGGAATGGAATACCCAATGATGAGTTTCAATGGAGCACGCCCTCAAGCTGATGGCACTTACTCAGAAGGCACTAAGAATTTCTTGATTTTGGTGATCATTCATGAAGTAGGCCATAATTTCTTTCCTATGATTGTCAATTCTGACGAAAGACAATGGTCATGGATGGACGAAGGTCTAAATAGTTTCTTGGAAGGAATTGTTTGTAGAGAATGGGATAGAGATTTTCCAGCTGACGGAATCGAGCCACAGCATATTGTGTCTTATATGAAGTTAGATCCAGCGAAGCAAAATTCTATCATGTCGAGCAGTGATAATATTCTACCAGGCACTTTCGGCCCCAATGCCTATTCTAAGCCAGCCACTGGTTTGAATATTTTGAGAGAAACTGTAATGGGGAGAGAGCTTTTTGATTATGCATTTAAAGAATACGCTCGCCGTTGGGCTTTCAAACACCCAACACCTGCTGATTTCTTCCGTACCATGGAAGACGCCTCAGCCGTAGATTTGGATTGGTTTTGGAAAGGCTGGTTTTATAGTGTTGATGCTTTAGATCAAGGAATTGCGGAGGTAGAATGGATGCAAGTAGATACGCAAAATCCCGAAGATACCAAGGCGTTGGCCAAGCAAACAGCCGAAGCTAAGAAAAAGACTTTGAGTACTATGAGAAACGAAAAAGATATTCCGCAGTCTGTGGTTGAAGCCGACCCAAGCATGAAAGACTTCTACAATAACTATGATCCGCTCAAAGTAACTGAAAGTGATAAAGCCAAATATCAAAAATATTTGGAGTCTTTGAGTCCTGAAGAAAGAAAATGGATAGAGGATAAAAAACAGTTTTATGTTTTAAAAATCAAAAACAAAGGCGGTTTGGTGATGCCACTAATTGTTCAAGCCCAGTATGAAGATGGCACTATTGAAGACTTTAGATTTCCTGCTGAAATATGGAGATTAAACAACAAAGAAATCAAGAAGACCATAACCACGAACAAAAAAGTGGCGAAGTTTAAACTTGATCCATATTTTGAATTACCAGACATTGACGACTCTGACAATGTTTATCCAAAAGAGCCTGAGAAACCAACTAAGTTTCAGTTGATGAAACAACAAAGCCAAAGGCCTACAACGAATCCAATGCAAGAGGCTCGCCAAAATGAAGCGGGTGCAATTGGTGGAAGTGGGAAGAATTAAATTTGAAAGAAATGCAAAATAGACTCAGCCAAAACTGAGTCTATTTTTTTTATTCGAAAATCTCGGTAAACTGAAAAGTAGTGCCATCAAAAAGCCCTTTATCAGATAATTTTAACGATGGAATTACCAACAAAGCCATAAACGAAAGGCTCATAAATGGAGATCTGAGCGGACAATTTAGTTGGGTTTTGGTAAATTCATCTATCTGAGTATAGTCATTGGCCACTTCATATCCATCTTTGTCGCTCATCAATCCTGCAATTGGTAATGGCAAAACGCCCATTTTTTTATCCGAAACCACCGATATCCCGCCTTTTTCCCTGACAATCAGATTTATGGCTTCTGCAATGTCCACATCGCTGGAGCCAACCGCAATGATATTGTGAGAATCGTGAGCAACAGAAGAGGCGATAGCACCATTTTTTATTCCAAATCCGGTGATGAATGCCAATGTTGGCTTCGAATCTCTGTATCGATTATATACAACCAACTTTAATATGTCATTTTGAACTAGATATTCAGAATCCTTATGGGTTAATTCAAACAATAACGAGTCGGTAATTAACTGGCCATCATTCACTTTAATAGTTTTAATAAACTTCGAATCTTTCGGAATTTCAAGATTTAAGTCCTCGGCTTTGATAGTTTTTGCACTGAAATTATTAACTTTTTCTGCCTTGATATCTGGTATCAAAGTTTTGCCTTTACTCGCCACCAATTCACCATCGATATAAGTTGAAATCACTTTAAATTCTTGAAGATTATTTACTTCAATGAAATCTGCTGTTTCACCTTCACGTAATAAACCAACGTTTAGGTCGTAATGCCTAACGGGATTGAGCGAAGCCATTCGAAGAACTTTAAATACATCTACTCCGCTATCCACTGCCCTTTTTACCAAAATGTTAATATGGCCTTCGGCGAGGTCATCGGGGTGTTTGTCGTCAGAGCAAAACATCATTTGGGCCGAGTAATCATTGGCAAGGGGAATCAAATCATTGAAATTTTTTGCAGCACTTCCTTCTCGAATTAAAACATTAACCCCTAAATCTAATTTTTCTTTAGCTTCATCATAACTAAAGCACTCATGGTCAGTGCTTATTCCAAAAGAGAAATATTTTTTTGCCTGCTCTCCCCTTAAACCAGGAGCGTGTCCATCAATCGGTTTTTGATATTTTTTCGCAATTGCTAACTTCGCTAGAACTTCATTATTCTCATAAATCACTCCTGGGAAATTCATCATTTCAGCCAAATATCCAATTTTGGGATGAGCCATTAAATATTCAATATCTTTTTCCGAAACTACAGCACCCGCAGTTTCAAATTCAGTAGCTGGAACACAAGACGGTGCCCCAAAACAAAACTTAAAAGGGATTTTTTCACCATTTTCAATCATGAACTCAATGCCCTTTGTGCCTAAAACATTGGCTATTTCATGTGGATCCGAAACCGTTCCAACAGTCCCATGCACTACGGCCATTTTGCCAAATTGGCTCGGACTGAGCATCGAACTTTCTATGTGAACATGGGCATCTACAAAGCCAGGAAGGAAATATGGTACATCAGGCATCTCTTCTTTGACTCTTACGATATTGAAAATGCGGCCTTCAAAAACCGTAATTTCTCCAAAAAATATAGAATTGTCAAAAATGTTAACGATATTTCCCTCGAATTTTTTCATCTGTTGGTATTTTTATACAAATAACAGAAATTGTATTTTAGGCTCAAAATTTAAGAAATGATTTTAAATGGTGGTAGTCATAATTATTGAGTATTTTTACTTTTTTCATCAAGTATTTATACGTGTTTTATTTAAAAGGTATTATGTAAAGTAATGATATTCAGGTAGTTATTTTTTAGGTAGGCTACTCGTCGTTTGGTAAAGTATTTTTTTAGAATTAGATTTACCTATTACAAAACAACAATATAAAATATGCAAACAAGTAAAGGCAAACCCAAAGTTAGTTCTACATCAGGAGAGTTTATTAGCCTAGATGAAGCTGTGGCAAAACAAAAAAAACATCTAGATCTCAGAAAAAGAGTTTTTAAGGATGAAGATCCAGTGCGTTCACAATTTTTTGGGAAAGACCATCTTTTGGAGATTTTAAAAAATGAAGATTGTGTAGGTATAAAAATTATTTTTGGCATGGAGGATGAAAATATGCCCAATTTGGTCTTAATAGGAGCCGATGAAAATCTAAAAAACATAGCCAAAGATTCTACTGGATTGAAAGACCCAAATAGACCTTATTTATCAAATGGACCAGGTTGTCCTAATATATGCAACTGAAACAAATTTTAGACGAGATAATTAGAATTGGGACAACTTATCCTGAGTATGCGATAGGAAGTTTGATTCCTATTTTGCCATTATCTATTGGTATCATTACTAGGAAGTATGCTACTAAATCGTCTAGATTGATATTGTATTTTGTCATTTTCTTCATTGTAACTGACATACCAACTTGGATTACTACCGCATTGGATATCAATAATTTGCTATATAATGACACTAAAATTTATTCGATAAATATTTTCTTGCTTTCTGTCTACTTTTTGGGAATAAAAAGGAGCTCAGACAGGATAGTCCTTTTCTCTTTTTTATCAATAATGTGTGGAGGATTAGTCTTTCAACTTTTTGGAATAATCGAAAAAGGGAAATACAATTGGATAAATGTTTTATTATTAGGTTCAATTGCTGTGTGGTATTTTGTAAGATTAATAGATTATCCTAAAATTAGAGATTTACTCATTTATCCTTTCTTCTGGTTCAATACAGGCATTTTGTTTTATTGTTTTAGCACATTATTGATTTATTTTTTCTTTCAGTTTTCCATAACTCCTGATATAAAAAGTCATACGTATTTTCTATTTAGAAGTATTCTAGAATATTTAACTTCGGTAATGTTTATACTTTTTGCAGTTGGTTTTTGGAATTTGAAAAAGAACGCTCAAATAAAATTAAAATGAAGTTCTCCATAGAAACATATTTGATATTGGGTACTTCAATGCTCATTTTTTTTATACTTTCTTTCATAGTATTTGTAGTTTATTATCAGCGGAAACAGTTCAAATTAGAGATAAAACAGAACGAAGAAAAACAGGCCATTGAGTTGGAGTTTCAGAAAAAACTATTAGAAAATTCGATGGAAGTTCAAGAAATTGAACGTAGACGATTGGCCAAAGATTTGCACGATGAGGTTGGAGCCTTGCTCTCTGTATTAAAAATGGGCAATAATCAATTGGTGAAAAAGGAAGTGGAGGATGAATCTATTAAGAAGTTGGTTAACAATAACAAAGAGCTCATTGACGAATCCATTGGTTTGGTGAGGAGCATTTCTAAAGATTTGGTGCCACAAACACTCGAAAACTTCGGACTCATTCATGCCATTGAAGAGTTTTTTAACAAAATCGAGAAAAACTCTAGCATTGAATTTAAATTTTTACACAAAAACATCTCTGAAAAAAGTAGATTCGCTCCAAAGGTCGAATTGTCAGTTTTTAGAATAATTCAAGAACTTTCAAACAACGCCCTTAAGCATTCCGAAGCTTCAAAGATAGATTTGATTCTTAATTTTGAAAACAACACTATGTTCTTGATATTTGCTGATAATGGTGTTGGGTTTTCAATGGAAGAGGTTCTTAGAAATCCTAACAGCGGCTTAGGAATCAGAAATATTGAAAGTAGATTGTCCATCATTAATGGGGCTATAAAGATTCTTAATCCCGAGAAAGGAACTAGATTTGAAATTGAAATAAGCGATTGTCATGAAAAAAATTAAAATAGCTCTGGTAGATGACCATAAACTATTTAGAAAGGGGTTGATGTCAATACTTCAGCAAATAGATGATTTTGAAGTATTGTTTGATGCAGTTAATGGAAGAGAATTTTTAGATCACCCAAACTTAAATGACGTTGAGGTGGTCCTTTTGGATATACAAATGCCAGAGTTAGATGGAATAGCCACCACTAAACTTTTGAGAGAAAAGAATGAACAAATAAAAATAATTATTCTTTCAATGCATGATGAGGATCAATTCATTCTTCATTTGATGGAAATAGGGGCAAATGGCTATTTGCTTAAAGACACAGACACCGATGAGGTTATCCTTGCCATCAGAAAAGTATATGATTCTGGTGTTTATTTTTCAGACTTTGTGAGTAGAGCAATGTTGAGGAAAATGAATAAAAAGAATACCCAAACTCCGAATAAAATCTTCAATTACAAAACAGATCTTTCTACCCGTGAGTTGGAGGTTTTAAAACATATTTGCGAAGGACTTACCACAACTGAAATTGGAGATACCATGTGTATCAGCCCAAGAACAGTTGAAGGGCATAGATTAAGAATTATGGAAAAACTTGGCGTGAACAATACGGCCAAACTCGTGGCTTTTGCGATTAAAAATGACCTGGTTGATTAGAGAATTGCAGTAGCTTCGATTTCTACGAGATACTTGTCATCAATGAGTTTGGAGACTTCTACCATACTTGTTACTGGCTTAATGTTGGCAAACATCTCACCATGAGCTTTCCCGATTTTTTCCCAGTTGCTTATATTGGTACAAAAAATCCTTGTTCTGACTACATTCTCTAATTTCGCACCTAATTGGCCTAGGGTGTTTTCTAATTTCATGAGGATGAATTTAGTTTGTAGATACTCATCACCTTCTCCAACAATTTCCCCACTGTGATCTGTTGAAACCGTTCCACTAACTTCTATCGTATCACCAATTTTCACTGCACGGCTGTATCCTACGATGTCTTCCCATTTTGAGCCAGAAGATAAATTCACTCTTTTCATGATTGGTTCTAATTTTTACAAAAATATATTTTTTTTAAACAAAAACTAAAATCTTAGTAAAAATTAACAATTGAGTAATTTGGCATTTATGCTTCAAGATCGCGTTGATGAAATAGATAAAAATGGCTAATTAGCTTATCTAGAATTCCAGATAAGGTTCAATTTTTGAAATTGTTTCATTGTCTAGAATTTTGATTTTTTTCAAATCCTCAGCATTTTTAAAGTTTCCATGTTGTTTTCTATATGCTAGAATTACTTTCACTTGGTTGAACTTGAGGTAAGGATGTCTAAAGTTTTCCGATTCGTTTATTTTAATCTTTTTAATTGGTGAACCCAATACCGCAACCTTCTTTAATTCTGGCAAAATATTTGGGTCAATTCCGTAAGTTTCTCCAACTTGATCTATCGAATAAAAACCGCCTAAGATATCACGGTATTTAATGATTCTATTGGCAAACACTTTTCCGATTCCTCTTATTTGCATTAACTGAGAGGTGTCTGCGGTATTAATGTCAAATTTGCTGATACTAAATTCTTTCTTTGTAAAAATTGGCGTCTTGGGCTCTGTAAAAACTCGTTGCTCTTCAAAATCTACAACTTTTTTATCCATTTTTGAGGGGAGCAAAACTAGATTTTCTATTTCAGCATACAAATCTGGTTTCATAGAATAGATTTTCAATAAATCTTCTTTATACTTAAATTTCCCACCTTTGCTTCGATATTTTACCATCGTTTTTGAGAGGTATTTTGGAAAACCCAGTCTTGTCAATTGATCTTCGGAAGCAATATTAGGGTCAAAGTTGAATTTTTCAAAGGTCTTCGCAGATTTTTTATTGGTACTAAAATCTGTCCATTTGCTTTTTCTTTCTTCGGGTTCAGGAAGTTCTGTTTGGCCATAATCTTCAATAAGAATTTCACGCTGTTTGTTTACAGTTGAAGTAGAATAAGAATAATACAATAGGAGATTAACTAGGATAATTGCAAAGAAAATCAGAGCACTTTTGGCTTCATTGTGCGTGAGTTCAAAATGCTCCCTTAAAGTGTTTATAAGTCGCTTCATGTGAATTTATAAAAAAAACCTTCACTAAAATAGTGAAGGTTTTTAATAATTCAAAGCAAGTTTTATTTTTTGAATTCAATTTTTGAAATTCCGAATAAAGGTTTGCCTTCAGCATTTTCATTTTTAAACACAAAGAAAATGTCTTCTGTTTTTGCAAAAGCTTTGGGTAATGTGACCTCTTTAGGCAGCATGTTGCCTGCAGATATGATTGTGCTGCCAATCAGAAGGCCCGTAGCACTGCCCAACCTAATTTCAATGCTTCCTCCAACTGATTGACCAGCTTGGGAAAATGCCGAAATAGAAATTTTACTTATTCCAGTAAGGTCTATTTTTTCATATTCTCCAAAAGAATTGTGATTGGCAATGAGCAAATCGCCTATTGGGGCTACAGAAAATTTTTGTGTATTTTCAGTTTTGTCGTATGCTTGAGCACTCAAAATAGGCGTTTTAATTGCTACTGATTTTGAATTGGTGATAGAGCCAATAACTTTTCCGCCTTTATCTGTGTATGAAGCCTGAATGATATAAGCACCTTCTTTTTTAGTTTTGTGATCATTGGCCTTGAAACTTCCAGAAATTGGCTTTGAAGTTGCCTTTGGGTCTTTAATAGATAAGATATAGTCAACTATTTCTTTGGCCTCTGTTTGGCCCAATTGCGGGTGAGCAGCCATAGCTTGCTCGCCCCAAACACCCCCACCACCTGAGATGATCTTGTTGGCCAAAATTGTTATGTTGGTAGCATTTTTTGGATATTTATCGGCGATGTCATAGTAAGAAGGTCCGATAGATTTTTTATCCTTCGAATGGCAAGCAGCACAATCGCTTTTTTCGATGTGTCTTTTTCCAGTCATGAAAGACTCGTTTGATTTATGTCCTTGCTCCAAGACTGTTTTATCATATCCCTCCAAGTAATTTATGCTTACCATTACGTCTTCAGGGTTTATTCCTCTGATAAGGCTACCATCCTCTTTATCATATACCTTTACTTCGTAATCAATAGTTTCGTCAAGAACGAAAGACTTGTTTGACTTAATTTTGATATCCACAACAGGCACCGCATTGCCCACTTTTATTTTTACTATTTCATTATTTTCATTTCCTTCCGAATCCTTCACTAAAAGATTTACATCGTAAATCCCTGGTTTTGTAAACACAACAGATGGATTGGCCAGTTTTGAGTTGGGAATCGATTTGCCAAAAGTCCAATCAAAATAAATCTTATCGTTGTCGTAATCCAAAGTGCCTTCGGTGCTAAATTTAACAGTTAATGGTGCGGCACCTTCTGTAACGCTGGCCTTAACTTTAACTACTGGTTTTCTATTTCCTGCATTGTACTCTATCATCGATAGTTGTGCTTCTTCATTTTGGGCAAACCAATTCATTCCATACTCTAGGGTATATAACACGCCATTTTGACCAAAGGCCATGTCCATTGGATGATAGAATTTTGTATTCGGCATAAATCTTTCCATACCAGCGTAGTTTCCATCTTTGTCTAGGGTTACTGCTACTATCCAATCTCTCATCCATTCATAAGCGAAGAATTTATTATCGAAATAGTTAGGAAACTTTCCATCAGAATTCTGGTATTCTTCGGAGTGATAAACAGGACCACCCATTGGATTTGCACCACCTTTTTCCATCAAAGGAAATTCTTTAGAATCACCATAACCATACCATATCATAGGTTTTTGAGTAGGAGGTAGGTTTTTTAAGCCAGTATTATGTGGGGAAAGATTTACAGGTTTTAATGGGTCAAAAAGTTCACCAGATTTTTTAGTTTCAAAATCATAGGCCCTGTAAGGTGTATTATTTCCTGCAAAAATCGGCCATCCAAAAAATCCTGGTTTACGAGCTTGATTAAATTCGACATATCCTTCTGGTCCTCTTTCTGGATTGCTTTTACCTGCATCGGGACCTATTTCTCCCCAATATAAAAACCCAGTTTTCTTATCAACTGAAATACGATAAGGGTTTCTGTTACCCATTACATAAATCTCAGGTCTTGTTTTTTCCATTCCATTGGGGAATAAATTTCCTTCGGGTATGGTATAAGTTCCATCATTTTCTGGATGAATTCTTAAAATTTTTCCTCTCAGGTCATTTGTATTTCCCGAAGTGCTCAAAGCGTCCCATCCTTGGCGACCTTCTCTGAAATCAATCGGTGCATATCCATCTGAGGCAAATGGATTCGTGTCATCGCCCGTTGAAAGGAAAAGATTCCCCTTTGCGTCCCAATCAATAGATCCTCCAGTATGACAGCATTCGTCCCTTTTGGCGTGTACACGCAAAACTATTTTTTCAGTACTTATCAAAACGGTATCCGTATTTTGATCATAAGTAAATCTAGACAAGAAATTATCTTTGTGCTGATCTGTTTCTGGGGAATAGTAAAAATACAACCAGTTGTTATTCACGAAATTTGGATCAAGACTAACCCCCATTAATCCATATTCAAACTTTTTGTATACATTAAGTTGTCCAACTAGCTTAGTTTCTTTGGTTTTCGGATTCCAAAGTTTAATAGCCCCTTTTCTTTCGACAAAAATTACTTTACCGTTTGGCATTACAGCCAATTCTGTTGGTTCGTCCAGGTTTTTGACCAATGTTGTTTTTATGAATCTGTTTTCTTCTGGTGCTCTTTGAGTTTTTACCTTAGTATAATCAAGTTTGCTGGCCCAAGCCCATTTTAGTCCTTCACTTAAGTGTTTGGTCATCAAAGGTTCGCTAAAAGTGGCTGGAGTATGTCCAAAATTGCTGTAGAAAGACTTTCCGCCGTCATATTCATGGTACCAAGACATTGGATGGAAATCTCCCATTTTTCCCTCTTTGTAGGACTTTTCATCAACTTTTACTAAAAACTTGAGTTTATCTGTCTTAAGAGATTTAAAGTCGTAAAATTCATCTTCACGCTCGAATGTTTCGGGTAAATGAGCTGTAGATGGGTGATTTCTGTCAATAACCATCATTTTGCCATTTTGGACATTGGAAACATTTCTTCCAGGATGACTCGCAAAGTAACCACCCATTAGGTCATTGTACCATGGCCAGTTATATTCTGTATCAGAGGCCGCATGTATCCCTAAGTAGCCACCACCAGACTGTATATATCTTTCAAAATCAGCTTGTTGAGCCGGATTTAAAACATCTCCAGTTGTATTAAGGAATACCACCGCATTGAATTTCTTAAGGTTTTCTTCATTGAATTCATCAGAGTTTTCTGAGAGCACCACTTTGAATCCGTTGGTTTTTCCTAAGTTTTCAAAAAACTCTCTGCCTTCTTTTATAGAGACATGTCTGAATCCAGCTGTTTTTGAAAATACTAAAACGGAATTGTCTTGAGCAAAAAGTTGAAAACTAGTAAATGCGGTTAATAGAAATAGGTTGAATTTTTTAGACATGTTTAGTAATTGATTTTATGACAAATATATTTACAAACGAAGGAAACTAAAGGTATTTCACAAAAAAAAACCACCGAGATAGCTCGGTGGTTTAAAGATTTCTTTTTTAAAATCAGTTAGATTCTTCGACGTCTCTGTATTTAACTACCAACTGGTCGTTAAGGAATTCTTCCAAGGCCACACTTGTTGGTTTTGGTTGTCTTTCATAGAATTTTGAAATTTCTATTTGCTCTCTGTTTTCAAATATTTCTTCTAAGTTGTCAACACTTGAAGCAAACTCGCTCAATTTCTGAGTTAGTTCCTCTTTGGTTTTTATAGCAATTTGTTGAGCTCTTTTCGAAACCACAAATACTGATTCATAAACGTTACCCGTTTTTGCTGCTAATACGTCAGTGTCACGAGTTACGATTGATGCGTTTATTGCCATGGTATATATTTTTAAAATTTAATTTTCGAGGTGCAAAAGTAACTTAAATTATTGAACAATAAGCAAAAATGCTTAAGATTTCTCTTTTTCAGCTAGTTTTTTTGCTTCTTCAATTTCTTTTTCTGTTTTAGCTACTTTTTCAAGTCCTTTCAATGACTTCTCATAGATTTTGTCCAATTCCTTCAAATATTTACTATTTGGATATCTATCAATGAATTTTTCATGCAAATTTATAGCTTCGTTATATCGTTCTCTTTGCTTTATAAAATAACTTACGTCAGATAACTCCTGCTGTGCTAAAATCTGTAAATAACTCAACTCCTCGTTGAATTTTGAATCAGGAAAGTCTTTTCTAAAATTTTCAACACTCACTACAGTGGCTTTGTAATTACTCCTTCCTAAGAAAGAGGGCTCTCTGGTTTTGAAATAAAGCTTTGCTTTTTCATAAGCTTTTAGTTCAAGTCTAAACCTTAAGTCATTTAAATCTTGTGAGCATTTCTTGGCGTATTTGCTATCTGGATAGGTATTTATGAAAGTTTGCAAAGCATCTATCGCTGTGAGCGTGTTGGTTTGGTCAAGGTTATGCGGTGGAGCATCTTTGAACATTGAGTAGGCATACATATAATAGGCCTCTTCAGCAAACTCGCTATTGTTATATGTAGAATAAAATGTTTTAAACAAATAACTACTCATTTGGAAATTACTTTGGTAGTAATTGCAATAAGCATTGTAAAATTGAGCTCTTTCAGAAGTGCTGTCGCCTTTCAATAAGGGTGTTATCTCTTCTAACAAAACACCAGCTTTATAATAATCGGCTTTTTGGTAGTAGTCTATAGCAGCTTTGTATTTTTCGTCAACAGTCCCTTTTTTCTGAAGTTGATTGAATTTTTTTGAACAAGAAAGTTGGAAAAGGCTAAAGGCTAGAACGATAACTAAAAATCTCACGTGTAATAATTTCATTTTACAAAACTACGAATTCTATCAGCAATAAAACGTTTTAGAAATAGAAAAATTGGATTAAAGCAGAAAATTAAATTAATTGTGTCTCACCAAAAGCTTTTTGGTGGCGATTTTTTTACCGTCAATTATGAGCTGATACATGTAAATTCCAGATTCCCAGTTGGAAGTATTGATTTTAAGTTTTTCTGAATATTTGCCTAACTGATACTCCGCAACTTGTTTTCCCAATAAATTAAAGAAAGAAATGTTTGCAGCGTTAAAATTCCCATTTACTGTATAGTCCAAATACGCATAATCATTGGCTGGATTTGGGTAAATATTGGAAACTTTAATTTTTTCTGCGGCACTTTCTTGAACTGGATTTGCAACTGATTTACTGTCAGTATTTTTGGAGTTATTGCTGATGAGCAAATCTCTGTAAAACTGCGTATAATTGTTTTTGGAATTA
Organism: Lacihabitans sp. CS3-21; assembly: GCF_024343675.1. Lineage (GTDB taxonomy): Bacteria > Bacteroidota > Bacteroidia > Cytophagales > Spirosomataceae > Leadbetterella. The sequence continues at coordinate 49,050 of NZ_RJUD01000018.1, read as the reverse complement.
AACGATATACCCTTTGACAATGTGCTGTTTTTTGCTAACAATGAGTTGGAGATTATCGTCTTTTTTGGAGATTGACCAATATTTAGCCTCGATTCATCTTTCTGACCAAAAGCGAAGCTGGTGACCATTATGGTCATAAGCAAAGCAGTTGATATTTTAGAAAGTATGTTCAACGAGGTAAAATTTAATCTATAAAAATTTATTTTTACAAAAGTATAATAAAAAAATCTATTGTTTTGTGTATTAGACGTTATTTTTTGTTAAAAGGTTGCCCTGTATCATAAAAAAAACTAAAATATTGTCTAAATCTCTAAAATTTTAACAAATAATATTGCAAATTGTTTAAAAAGAGCGGATTGTCAACAAGAAATTTTTCCAACTCTTGTTGCATGCCTTCCACCTTCAAACTCAGTGCTTATAAATGTTTTTGCAAAATCTAACGCTTCTTCAGGCGAAATAAATCTTGCTGGCAAACACATTACATTGGCATCATTATGCATTCTGATGAGTTTCACTACTTCTTTATTCCATGCCAATCCAGCTCTAATACCTTGATGTTTGTTAGCTGTCATACATACGCCATTGCCACTGCCACAGATTAAAATTCCCAAATCATATTTTCCATCTTCTATGGCTTGTGCCAAAGGATGTGCAGTTTCAGGATAATCTATGGAAGCCGATGTGTAAGGACCAAAGTCTGCCGTTTCAAAATTTTCAGACTGTAACCATTTTAATATCAGTTGTTTGTATTCAAATCCTGCGTGATCTCCACCAATTGCAATTCTTAATGACATTTTGTAAGCTTTTTTTTGTGCAAATATAATATTTAGGAGAGTTTGGTCTATTGAAAACTAGACTTATTTGTTGTTTTAGAACTTAAAACTTCGGAATCAAAAATGGATAATCGAAATTTAGAAAAGCAAGTCAAGGCCTAATGCTTCTTTTAGTTTCCAAATAGCAGGATTTTTTTCAGCCATCGATTCGAACTTTTCTTGCTCTGTTCTAGGTTTTGCCTTGGTTTCTTCTGCAGTTATTGTGGCGTCTATTTGAATATCAGAATTGTGGAGTTTTTTCCTAAGAAAGTCAGTTAAGTCTTGTTTGATTTCATGAAAAATGTCAAACAAGATTTTATTGGGTAGTTTGAAGTTTAAATTGTTTTTAATTAGATCAAAATCCCTTGTAACCACCATTTTTTCGGTCTGTGTATTTCTTCCATCAGCAAAATCCGCTAAAACTCCGATGGCCATCGCTTTTGTAAATTCTTTGGTTTGATGAACAGAGGAACCGTTTCCTATGGTGATTTCAGTTGAAGTATTTTGACTAACTTCTTCTTCCATTGCCAAAACGGACTTGAAAGACTTCAGTCCTGTTTTCTTTATTGGATTGACTTGATTTGAGACATTTCTTTGGTTCTCAGAAGGATACGGTGAATTATTGTCAACCGTTTTTTGGGTAATTTCTTCAGAAGAATTTGTGGTGATTTTTACACCTCCATCAACTTTTTTTTTTGACCATCACCATCTGGGAGGTCTGCCAAGTTTAATACTGCATTGATTTGCGATAGCTTTAATAAACCAATTTCAACGTGTAAACGCTGATTTTTGGCTGATTTAAAGTTGATATCAATGTTTGAACCTACACTCAATGCTGACATTAAGAATCCTGTAGAAATCCTTTTTCCTTGTTCAATATATTTTTGCTTGATAGTTTCAGATAATTCTAGGATTTCAAGTGTTGAGGGTTCTTTGCTAACCAAAATATTTCTAAAATGTTCATTCAGTCCAACGACAAATTGGTGAACATCAAAACCTTTGGAAATGATTTCATGCAAAATCAAAAGTACTTGCGTAATATTTCCTTCATGTAGCACATCTAGCATTCTTAGGTAATAATCATAGTCAAGAACGTGTAGGTTTTCTAATACGTCTTTATAGGATAACTTTCGATCTGATGAGAATGTGACATTGAGGTCAAACATGGAGAGTGCATCGCGAAGGCCTCCATCCGCTTTTTGGGCAATGAGTTCAAGAGCCTCAACTTCAAAACCAATGTCTTCTTTATCCGCAATTTTGGCCAGATGATCTGCCATGTCTTTTATCTGAATTCTATTGAAATCAAATATTTGACATCTACTCAAAATCGTGGGCAGTATTTTGTGTTTTTCTGTGGTAGCCAATATAAAAATGGCATAAGATGGTGGTTCTTCCAAGGTTTTCAAGAAAGCATTAAAAGCCGCTTGAGAAAGCATGTGAACCTCATCTATGATATAAACCTTGTATTTACCGTCTTGTGGAGGGAAACGCACCTGGTCTATCAAGTTTCTGATATCTTCTACTGAGTTGTTTGATGCAGCATCTAATTCATGTATGTTAAATGACGCATTTTGGTCGAAATTTCTACAAGACGAACATTTGTTACAAGGTTCGGTGTGTTCATTTACATCAAGACAGTTGATGGTTTTTGCTAAAATCCTTGCACAAGTGGTTTTGCCAACGCCTCTTGGACCAGTAAACAGAAATGCTTGGGCTAACTGGTTGGATTTTATGGCGTTTCGAAGTGTAGTAGTAATGTGCGACTGCCCAACGACCGAGTCAAAGGTGACTGGGCGATATTTACGAGCAGATACTACGAAATTTTCCATGAGGCAAAGATATAAAAGAAATTGGATTTGATTAAAAACTTTTTGGCTTGAAGTAATTTTACTAAAAAAAATACCAACCGATGAGGTTGGCATTTTTCTCTTCAATAACTGAAGATATATTTCATGGTTGAATAAATGATACACAAATGTATGTATACGAATTTATTACAAATGAGCTATTCTATTAAAAACAGATTTTGAAAGATGATTAATAGTTTTCTATCGACAAACATTTTTGATTAACCTCAAAATGGAATTTTTTCTTGAAAAAATATTGTAAAAATAGTAATTCAATATCCATTTCATTTCCAAGTTTATGGGTTGCTTTTTACATTTGAAAACTTATTTTTAAATCTTGGAATATATATTCATTTCTATCATTGATATGTTTTAATTGTGTTCTAACAGGTGTTTATCGATAAGTATTATCTTTCAATACCTTATAAAAAGGAACAACTAAAATTCCATTTTTTTTAAATGATTTGATGAAGTCCAATCATTAATTATTTCATCGTTCAAATAAACTACCTAGCCCACCAATTACAGAGCCACTTTCTTTGCTGGCATTTCCACCATATGGTGAAAGTCTTTGTATAAGTTTGGATATCGGAAGGGACTGAATCCAGACTTTACCTGTACCACTCAAAGTGGCCAAAAACATGCCTTCTCCACCGAAAATCATAGAGCGAAGTCCACCAGCACTCTGAATGTCAAAGTTCAGCTGCGGTTCATAAGCCACCAAACAGCCCGTATCAAGTCTAAGTAATTCATTATTGAGTGTTTTCTCTATAACCACACCACCAGAATGTATAAAAGCAAGGCCATCCCCTTGAATTCTTTCTAAAATGAAACCTTCCCCACCAAAGAGACCCGCCCCGAATCGTTTGTTGAAATGAATCGAAATGCTTGTACCCATTGCAGCACAAAGAAATGCATCTTTCTGAACAATGAGCGTATTTTGGTTAATTTCTGCAAGATTTACAGCTTTAATGGTTCCAGGATAAGGTGCTGCAAATGCTACTTTTCTTTTAGCTGTACCCCGGTTGGTAAAGTGGGTCATAAACAGCGACTCACCCATCAATAATCTCGAACCAGCTTGGAACATTTTTCCCAAAATACTCTGATTGGCCTGAGAGCCATCGCCCATTTTAGTTTCAAAGGTTATGCCATCTTCCATAAATAGCATGGAACCTGCTTCAGCTATTACAGTTTCGTTGGGGTCAAGTTCTATTTCTACTACTTGAATGTCTTCACCCAATATTTTGTAATCTATTTCATGGCTTTTCATCTTCTTTCAAATGTTTTAGTTTTTTGTCTTCTACTTTGTTGTTCAAAAAATCGTTGATTTTCTCAATATTATATGACATCTGGATTTCTCCAAATGAGTTGATGGTAACATCAAAACCTTCAAGGTCTTTGTGTACTTTAGGTAATTCTACTTTTTCTTTTGTTTTCTTTGCCATTTTAGCTTTTCTAATTTGAAACAAAAATACAAGATTTCTTTATTTAGAGCTTGGAATGCTATTTTTTCTTTTCCATTAAATATTTGTAAAGTTTATTAAAATTATTTAAAAATATAATTCATAAATAAACTTTTGTGCTTAATATTATAGTTTGAAAGGCTGGGACTATATTTTGCACAAATGCAAGGTTCATTGTTTCAGAAATTCTTTAACAAAATACTATTCAATCAAACAAATATGGAAAAAAAGATTCTAGAAAAAGGAAGGAGGGACTTTTTGAAAACTGGCCTTGTGGCTGCGAGTTCGTTCTTTATTGTTCCTCGCCATGTGTTAGGGAAAGGCTTCAAAGCCCCGAGTGATAAACTTAATCTGGCTGCAATTGGTGCTGGTGGAAAAGGTCGTTCGGATATTTTTAACGCCTATAATAATGGTGCAGAAAACGTAGTGGCTCTTTGCGATGTAGACCCAGGTCAGTGCAAAGCCGCTATTGATAAATTCCCGAAAGCCAAGCTTTACGCTGATTTCAGGGTGATGCTGGAGCAAATGAAGGGAGAAATTGATGGCGTGACGATTTCGGCACCTGATCACATCCACGGTGTAGCAGCTATGGCAGCTATGCAAATGGGCAAGCATGTATATGTGCAAAAACCACTTACCCATAATATTTACGAAACACGTATGCTGACAGAAGCGGCAAGAAAATACAAAGTCGTAACGCAAATGGGTAACCAAGGAGCTTCGAATCCAGGCCAGCAACAGATGATAGAATGGCATAAAAAAGGATTAATTGGTACGGTAGATACGGTGTATGTATGGACCAATAGACCTGTTTGGCCACAAGGAATTCCGGTACCAACCAGCAAGCCTGAACTACCAGATACCATGAGTAAAGCCAATTGGGATTTGTTTATAGGACCTGCAGATTATGTAGATTATCACCCGCTTTATCATCCTTTCAAATGGAGAGGCTGGTGGAATTTCGGAACTGGAGCATTGGGCGACATGGGTTGTCACCTAATTGACCCTCCGTTCAGAGTTTTGGAATTGGGCTATCCAACAGAGGTAGAATGTAGCGTTGGTCAAGTTTTCTTGAAAGATTGGCAAGCAGAGTATATTCCTGAAGGTTGTCCTCCTTCATCGCATGTTCAGTTGAAATTTCCGGCGTCCAAGAAAAATAAAAAGGATATCAAGATGATTTGGACAGACGGTGGTGTTAGGCCATTTCATCCAGATTTGATACCTGCCAATGATTCTATAGGTGAAAATGGAAGTGCAAACGGTGTGATGATAATAGGTTCTAAAGGCATAATGACCTGTGGAACTTATGGACTTGTACCGAAAGTGTATAAAAACAACGGAGATGTTTTGGAAATGCCGAAAGATTACAAAACTACTAATCCAAATGAGAAATTGCCTGAATATGGTCACCAAGTGTCGTGGTGTGATGCCATCAAGGATGGTTTTGGAGGCAAAAAACACCAAGCTTTGACTTCTTCTTTTGATTATTCTGGGCCATTGACTGAAACAGTTTTGATGGGTAACTTGGCCATAAGAAGCTATCAGTTAGGCAAAAAGAAAACAGGCGGTGCAGCTGGTTTAGATTTTGATGGTCGTAAGAAGTTACTTTGGGATGGTAACAATATGAAAATTACCAACTATGATGAGGCCAATCAATTTGTAGCTCGTAACTACCGTGAAGGTTGGAAGACGATCTGATTTTGGTGGATTGGTTAATGGTTTACTGTTTACTGGTTAAAGGAAACTGAGCGACGCCGAAGTTTAATTTTTTGAAATAAATAATTAGAGGGAGCAGAAATGCTTCCTCTTTTTTTATACCTCTCCAAATTGCTTTCTTGCAAATCCTCTTTTTGTAATTTCTTTTAAAACTTCAATATTGATGTCACTGAGTTTTTTGACATAAAGGCATGATTTTCCTGTTTTGAATTTTCCTAGATTTGAAATAATATCCAGGTTTTCTTCAGAATTTGCTCCTATGTATAGAGCCATTGCATCTTTTCTAGGCGAAAAACCAACTCTAAGCATATCGGCTTCTCTGCCACTTTCGTATTTATAATGATATTTACCGAACCCAATGATAGCTGGTCCCCACATTTTGGCAGGAGATTGGGTTATTTCCTCCATTATTTTTATCAGTTCCAAGCTGTCTTTTCTTTTGGATTCGTCTTCAACTGCGTTAATGAAGTCCAAAACTGAAACTTCATTTTCTGTTGTTTTCATATTAACTTTTGCCATTTTGAATCTTTTTTAAAATGTGACAATCTGAATCATGTGCTCCAGAAAGGTAACCAGTGCTCATAAGGAATTCGTTAACTATCTCTCCGCCAGTAAATTTAAAAGTTTTTTTGAATATTTTTACCCATTCTTCTTTAGTTTTTGGATGGTGATGATCTATCCATTTTTTAAACGAACCATGCTCTTTTTGAAGTTTCTGAATTTCTTTCGCATTGTGAATGGCAGCATTTATTTTTAATATATTACGAATTACCCCTGCATCGTTGAGTAAGCGTTCAATCTCTACCTGATTATAATTGGCCACCACATCAATATCAAATCTATGATACGCAGCTCTAAAAGTTTCTTGTTTTTTCAATATCAAATCCCAAGAAAGGCCTGCTTGATTGATTTCAAAAACAAACCTTTCGAAAAGTTCGTTATCTCCTTCAATCGGAAAGCCGTAGTGATTATCGTGGTAAATTCGGTGGTGGTTGTCTTCAGGAAGTGTTTTACAATAAGTACAATAGCTCATTTCTGATGGTTTTTTGCCAAAATTAAAAATTAATTCAACAAAAAACGTGTTAGTATTTTAAATGATAAAAAATTAAGCAAAATGATCTCAAACTTCACATTTAGGAATCCCGTAAAGATAATTTTCGGAAAAGATACCATAGCAACTTTGCCAAAGAATATTCCAGCAGGTGCCAAAATTTTGGTTACTTATGGCGGAGGTAGCATTTTTAAAAACGGTGTTTATGAACAGGTAAAAACCGCACTCTTGGGTTTTGAAATCATAGAATTTGGAGGAATTGAACCTAATCCCACTTTCGAGACTTTGATGAAAGCCGTAGAAGTAGGAAGAGCCGAGAAGATTGATTTTATATTGTCAGTTGGAGGAGGTTCTGTACTTGACGGAACCAAGTTTATCTCAGCCGCTATTCCTTTTGAAGGTGGCAATGAGTGGGAAAATATAGTTCTCGGCAAAACAAAATATAAAACCGCCACGCCATTTGGTGCTATTTTAACTTTGCCTGCTACAGGATCAGAAATGAATTCGGGTGGCGTAATTTCTAGAAAAGAAACGCATGAAAAGTACGGTATGGGAAGTCCACTTTTGTATCCACAGTTTTCTATTTTGGATCCTACGACTACGTATTCATTGCCTAAAGTTCAAATAGCCAATGGCTTGGCTGATGCGTTTACGCATGTGATGGAGCAATATTTGACCTATCCGGTCAATGCACTTATACAGGATAAATTCGCCGAAAGTGTGCTTAAAACTTTGATTGAAGTAGCTCCAAAAGTGATGCACGACCAGACCAATTATGAGGATATGTCGAATTTTATGTGGGCGGCTACGGTGGCTTTGAATGGCTGGATTTCGCTAGGAGTGCCTAGTGACTGGGCTACACATCAGATTGGTCATGAACTTACAGCGTTGCACGGAATCGACCATGCACGGACCTTGGCGGTAGTTTTGCCGCATTTGATGCGATACAAAATGGTAAATAAAATGGACAAAATGGTTCAATATGCTAAGGAGGTTTGGGGGCAGTCAGGAACGGATGACGAACTGGCCGAAGCTGCAATTCAAAAAACAATTGAATTTTATGAATTGTTGGGAATACCTACAAAAGCATCTGCTTATGGAATAGGAGAGGAGACGGTTCAAGAAATAAAGAAACGTTTTACGAACCGAAATGTTAACTATGGAGAAAATAGCGATATTGATGCCTTGGCAACAGAAGCAATTTTGAGAATGAGTATTGCTTAAGTTCTTGCTTAAATAAAAATAGAATTAAATTTACTTCTAAAGCGAAGAAATTTAATTCTATTTATTTCTCAGTAAATCAGGCTATTACTTTAATCTTTTTAAAGAATTTATAATCTTAAATGCCTCTTTTTCGGCATTGGCATCGTCATCGGCAAAAGTTATTGCTACGAAAAGTGTCGTTTTGGTTCTTTGGTCCATTAGCCCAGCGAACATTACTCGGTGATCATCTAAATAACCTTCTACATAAAAACCGTCTAATTGATTGATTTTGGTAGCATGGGCTTGGTCTATTTCAGTCATTTTTATGGCTTCAGCTCCTTCAATTGTAGCTTCCTCCAGGTCTGCCAATGTGATTTTTTCTGCAAAAATACTGATGGCAAGTGACATACCATCGCCTTCCATTTCAAATTCTTCATCTGTATTTTTAGCCACTTCAAAATCATCTGGGACCGTTATTTGTAGTCTGTATTTCTCCCAAACATAAACGTTGTCAAAAGTGAACGAAGAAAACGTAAGAGCAAAAAGGACAATTAATAATTTAGTTTTCATTTTATATATGGTTTAATTTACTTTAATTTCTCTAAAATTAATGGGAAGGATTTTAAAATCCAAATTCTTTGATTTGATTAATTTTTGGTAAGACGATCTATTAGGTTTTGCTGGTTCATCATTAACATCAACTATGTTAATACTTTATATTTTATCGGGATTCAAGACTATATATTTGATTGACTTCCTCATTTTTTCTTCATGAAATGAGTATGAAATATGTATATTTCCATCTGGAGATTGAATTAAACAAGGATATGAATAGCTCTTTTTTAGTGACTCATCATTTTCAAGAAAGTATTTATTATTCCAGTTTTTACCTTCATTATCAGATATATATAGACTTAGTCGATACCTGCCATCCGTTTGGTCATTGCCAACAAAAGCCCAGCGACCGTCTTTTAATACCAACAATTCTACGCTCGCAGTATTAGGAATATCGGTTTTTGTAGCTGCCGTCCAAGTTTCACCTTGATCTTGAGATTCACTTTTTTGTACGCTCGATGGCTCATCGCCGCTATCTCTTAGTAATGCTATAATATCCCCGTTTTTTTTCTGTACTATTGCAGGTTGTATCGGCCCTCGGCCAACCAAGGGGGAGCTAGGTCTCCAACTTTGTCCGTGATCTTCAGAAATAGCCATCAATGAGAAATTAAAGCCATCTGAATAAAGAGGCAAAATTATTTTTCCATTTTCTAAGATCAAAGGTTTTATTCTGGTCATCCATCCAAAGCTTCTTTTTACTGGGTCTTTACTGGATTGTATGATCATTTCGTCATATTTGGGAGCATATCCCGCCCAGCCAGCAGTTAATTCGGGTAAATCTTTTAGTTTTTTTTCTACTTCTATTGCAAATGAATCTTTTGGTTTTAAGAGGATATTGTCTTGCCATTCCCAAACCGGCTGGCCAGGGTTTTGGTAGTTTGACGAGATTTTATATCTCAGAATGGATTGTTCCCATTTATTAGCTTGCACTGCAATCCAAACCAAAAACAGCTGATTTTTGGCATTTAAGAATAAAACAGGATTGCAATCTGGGATGTTCGGTGTATCTGCCATCAAAAAGGGCTCCTCCCATTGGTTTTTACCTTTTTCTAATCTTGAACCCATTATTCTTACATCGTCTGCAGTTCTTTCTCCACTCCCCTCAAACCAAACTATAAGTATGTTATTGTCTGGTAAAACTACCATGCTACTGGCATGAACGTGTTTTTCTTGTAATGGAAAAACTAAGGAACTATGAATTATGGGAGATTTTTGAGCAAAAACTGGGTGTGAATTTATAATAAAAAAGAAGATACTTAAATATTTGAGGTTCATTTAATTAATTTTTTTGGTTGAAAAATTAATTCAAATTTACAGATTATATTCTTCTCTACGAAATATCGATTTTTTAGCAATGGACAGATTTATTAACCGAAATAAAAAGTCAATCGCACAAAGCAGCATCGAGTTCTTCTGATTCGTAATGATAATAAACAAAACGAAAATTTTAAACTTATGACTTATTTAAAAGGTGCTTTAATGTATTTGCTTGGTCTGATTTCTATCAATACAATTGCACAAAATGAAATGCAAACTTTGTTCGGAAAGTCTAAAAACAAAATTCAGTCGCTTGGATTTTACATTGCTCCCGAGTTGTCTTATGGTCAGTTTAGTGGCTCATTTGTACCAATCGCCGGAAATAGTGTAATGCTAACTGTAAATAAAAAATTTGCCATTGGTGCTACGGCATTTAGCACAATTAGAGATAATCGTACTACAACTACCAGAGGGCATTTTGGAGGTTTAAAAATGGAATACACGATAAAACCCGATGCCTTGGTGCATGTTTCGTTTCCGATTGTTGTAGGAGCTGGGAATATTTATTCAAGAGAGGATTTTAACGGTTTTGATCGTCGAGGTAAATATCAAGACAGGTTTGAGTTTAGAAGAAATGGAAGTTTTGTACTTCAGCCAGGTATAAATGTAGAGGCAAATATGCTTAAATACGCCAAAGTTTTCGTAGGAGCAAACTACAGATTAGCGGCTAATAAAAGTGGTTTTGATACAGATTTGAGTGGATTCTCAAGTTCTTTAGGGTTGAAATTTGGAGTGTTTGATTATAAAATTAATAAGAAACATAAAGAAACTTCAGAGCCTGTTGAAGAGGTAAAATAGTATTTATTAAAATAGCGAGGTCATAGCTTGAATATGCTATGACCTCTTTTTTTGCTTTATTTTAATATTTTGATCTCTACCAAGTCATTACTAGTTCTTTCTTCGTAGAAAACCTTAATCGTTTTTCCATTATATTTAACCATCTCTTCGGTTACATAATATTCGAATTCAATGGTTTGTTCGGTATTAGAAACCGAAACTTTGTTTGGCATATCACCTCCAGTAATTTCGTTAGCTCCATTTAATACACCAGTAATGCTTTTCATCTCTCCTGTTACTGGAATAGCATCAGTCTTAAAAATAGACTTTCCATTGTTTTGAATATCCATCAAAGCGTTTTCAAATTTGCTTACATAAGAAAAATCTAGGTATTTGCCGATGGATTTTGAAAGGTTTTCTGGTTTAATATCTTTGACTTCCTCGAGGTTTAGAGTGAAAGATTCTTCGAAATTTCTCTCTGGAAATTCAATGGTTAAAGTTGCAAAAGGATAGCCTCCATCTTCGTATTTTTTTAATAGCCCTGTTTCGTGAACAAGTTCTCCATTTGGAAAGGAAGAGGCTTCGAGGTTTTCGGGATACTGCGTGGTATCGGTAACAGCTAATGAGTCTGCAGTTGATTTGGATTGATCATTTGAACTGCTTTGTTGGCAAGCATTGAGTCCTAAAATTAGGAATACGGAGAAAATAGTTTTGATTTTAGTCTTCATTTTTTTTAGTATTAAATTTGTTTTAATGTTTCAAAATCTTTGATATATGACAAATAAAGGTAATTGAGCAAAAGCCCATTGCTGTTATTAATTTTATGGTGTCCTTCTACAAATGGATATACGTGGGTCGTTATTCTTTCGAATTCATATTCTGTTCCCATTTCTTTATTTTCAAACGTTTCGATTTCTGTTTTATCTAAAGTAATCTCACAAAAATAGAAATACATGGCTTCATCTGAGGTTCCAGTGCTCGGAAAAAGCCTTTTTTTAGGCGAAAGGTCGATTAAATCATTTTCAGTCACAATTATGCCCGTTTCTTCTTTTACCTCCATTACGGCTATTTCTAGCGGGGTTTTGGTGCCATCCACCATTCCTGCTGGATGCTCATAGGTAAATCCACCTTCGGCTATTCTTCTTTGTTTTACCAAAAGCAGATATTTTTCTTTGGTTTTTTTATCTATTAAAACAATGCAAACACAAACCACTTCGCCTTTTATGAAACAGATTGGGGGAATTTTGTCACCCTCTGGTGTATTAGCATCGAGCATTACCAAAGAAAATAATGCCTCTCCGTTGTATCGATGTCTGGTATAAATTTCCTCTATATTATTTATTTTTAGTCCATTAGTTTGTAAGTTGGCTTTCCAGATTTTAAATTTATGGGCATTTTCTAGCGACTCTTTCATTCTTGAAATTAATATATTGAAAACAAAACTACTTACTCCCGCTTTTATTCTTCTCCTTTTAGGTGGTTTTTATTTCTATGGCTCGAGCGATAAAGCATTTCAGTATAAGGGTTTGAAGATGAAAGGCCTATCTTTGGTGGCACCGCCCAAAGAAGTGGATACAACCTGTTTTCATTCCATTCAAAACGTAAACGCTGATTGGGTCTCGTTGATGCCCTATGCTTTTGTGCCAAAGGAAAGTGCCAAAGTGCGGTTTCAAATAGACACCACAAAAAAGCACCAATGGTGGGGAGAAACACCAGCAGGTGTGAAAAGATGTATAGAAATGGCTCACTCAAAGGGTATAAAAGTTATGCTCAAGCCTCATTTGTGGCTGGGTTGGGGACAGTTTACTGGAGATTTGGATTTCAAGAAAGAATCAGATTGGAAGATTTTCGAGGATAGTTTTAAAGATTATATCTTGACTTTTGCTCGTTTGGCTGAATCAGAAAAAGTCGAAGTTTTTTGCATTGCCACTGAAATGGGGAGCCATGTACAAGGTAGAGAAGCCTATTGGTTTAGCTTGATTTCAGAAATTAAAAAGGTGTACAAAGGAAAACTAACTTATGCTGAAAACTGGGATTGCTTTGATAAAGTACCGTTTTGGAATGAATTAGATTTTATTGGTGTCGATGGTTACTTTCCTCTTTCTGATGAGCGTGAGCCAAGTAAGAATCAACTAAATCAAGGTTGGAAAACGCACCTAAAGAAACTGGATAAATACGCAGCGAAGCATCAAAAATCTATATTATTTACTGAAATAGGATACAGGAGTAACGATTACAGCACAGAAAAGCCCTGGGAAACTGATTATTCAAAACCTAAAAATGAAAATGTTCAAGCCATAGCCTATCAATCTTTCTTTGAAAGTGCTTGGAAACAGCCATGGTGTGCTGGTGCCTTTATTTGGAAATGGTTTCCGTCTGAAATTGACCATTTCCATGAAAGAGAAACGTTTTCGCCTCAAGGTAAAATTGCTGAAAAAGTGCTGGGGGAGCATTATGGCAAATAATGCTATTTCATTTTCTTTAGTGTCCAAAGAATTTCATCCAAGCCATTTGATTTGATTTCATAAACCGTAGATAGCTGCATACCCAGTTTACCTTCCGGAAAACCGCCTTTTCGTAAGAACCACTCCAAATAACTGATGGGCAAATCACACAAAAAAGTGCCTTTGTATTTGCCAAAGGGCATTTGGTTTTTTACAATTTCTAATAAAATTTGCTTATCGGGTTGAAACATTGTGAGAAAGATTTTTAATTCGAGAAAAAATGACTAAAATTGTCATGAAATAATATGTCAAAAAATGATAAATGTTCTTTTAAAAAATCAGAGAACAAATTTAGGGTTAAAGTTTCAAGAAATCTCTGCAATGACAGGAATTGACCAAGCCTTATTGTCCAAGTATGAAGGAGGTAAAAGGATTCCTTCCGAAAACCACTTGATTGCACTGGCCGATGGTTATAAAATACCGCTAAAAGTTCTAAGAAGAGAGTTATTGATAGGCAAAATAGCCGAATTGGTTATGTATGAGGAAAATGTTTATGAAATATTATCAACGGCCGAATCGAGGGTGGAGTATTTGAGTTCGAAAGATGTTTTTGATTTACCTGTATTTAGTTCTGAGGTTCAGATTAAACTTCGAAGGTTGGATTCTTTGAAGGACCAATGGCAGAAAAGTAAGCCCTTGAATCAGACACAATTGCAGAAGTTGAGGGAACATTTCGCACTGAAATATACCTATGATTCAAACAGGATAGAGGGTAATACGCTTTCTCTCCAAGAAACTCAATTGGTTATCAAGGAAGGTGTAACAATCAATGGTAAAAGTTTGAGAGAGCATTTAGAGGCCATAAATCATTCAGAAGCCATTGATTTTTTGGAGGAGTTAATTTCTGTAAGAGAGCCTTTGAATAAAAGGTCACTTTTAGACTTGCATCGCTTGGTATTGAAAAGTATCGATTCCGAAAATGCTGGGGTTTTTAGAAAAGTTCCTGTAAGTATAGGTGGTTCTGAATATATGCCACCACAGCCATTTTTGTTGGAGAAAATGATGGAGGACTATTTTTTGCATTATAATAAACAAAGGAAGTTTCTTCATCCAGTTATATTGGCTGCTGAAATGCACGAAAGATTGGTAAGTATTCATCCTTTTTTGGATGGCAATGGGCGTACCTCTCGGCTAATTATGAATTTTGTATTGCTTCAGAATGGCTATACTGTTGCTATTCTAAAGGGCGATTCAGACTCTAAAATTAAATATTATACCGCCTTACAAGAGGTTCAATTTAATAATAATACAGAGCCGTTCTATACTTTGGTGATAGAAAGGTGTTTGGCCTCGCTGGAGGAACATCTGAATTTGGTTTAGAGTCTTTTTCTGGTAAAAGGCTCTACTTCCCAATACAAAACTTACCAAAAATATTAGCCAGCAAGTCTTCGGTGGTAATGGTTCCTGTAATTTCGCCCAAATGATGTAGGGAAAGTCTGATGTCTTGTGCTAAAAAATCCCCCGTAATCCCTAAGTCTAATCCATTAAGGACTTCTGTGAGAGCCTCGTTGGCTTTTAATAAGTGTTCGAAATGGCGGAGGTTGGTTATAGTGGTATCTTGACTGCTCTGGAGTTTTATTTTGGCTACCAATGCTTTTTTAAGATCTTCTATCCCAATGTCATTTTTGGCAGAAATTCTTATAACTGCATCGGATTTAAAGTTTTCGTAGAGATCAATTTTGTTCTGTACCCAAAGAATATCAGCATTCGTTGTTTCTTTTTCTAGTTGGTCTAAGAAGATTTTATTTACGTCATTGTCAAATAAAAAGATAATGATTTTGGCCGAATGCATGGCTTTACGGGAGCGTTCAATACCCATAGATTCAATAATATCTTCGGTATGTCTAATTCCGGCAGTGTCTATAAATCTGAATTTTTGCCCTTCAATAAATACGATATCTTCAATAACGTCTCTGGTAGTGCCAGCTATATCAGTTACAATCGCTTTTTCTTCGTTCAATAGGGCGTTAAGTAGGGTTGATTTACCTGCATTTGGAGCCCCGATGATGGCTACCGGTAGTCCTTCTTTTATGGCATTTCCGTTTTCGAAGGATGCAATAAGCGGCCTTAGCTGTGATTGAAGTTCGTTTATTAAGGCTCTCAAATCATCACGGTCTGCAAATTCTACATCCTCTTCGCCAAAGTCTAGCTCAAGTTCAACTAAGCTTGCAAAATGGACTAGTTTTTCTCTTAAAATGGCCAGTTTTTTCGAAAAACCACCTCTCAATTGGTTAATGGCTATTTGGTGTGATGCTTCGGAATCCGCAGAAATTAAATCAGCAACTGCTTCGGCTTGAGCGAGATCAAACTGTCCATTTAAAAATGCCCTTTGTGTGAATTCTCCCGGATTTGCCATACGGCAACCGTTTTTTATAAGAAGTTTAAGTACATACCTAACAATGTATTCGCTTCCATGAGTTGATATTTCAACAGAATCTTCTTTGGTAAAACTTTTTGGAGCCCTAAAAACACTTACTAGTACTTCGTCAATCATCTTTTCCCCATCCATTATTTTGCCGTAATGAACCGTATTGGCTATGGCTTTTTCTAAATCCACGCCTTTGAAGATTTTATTGACGTTCCTGAATGTTTCTTGTCCGGACACCCTGATGATAGCCAAAGCACCAATGCCTTGGGGGGTGGCTAAAGCACAAATGGTTTCTTGTTGGTTCAAATGCTCTTATTTTTGTGCAAAAATAACTCAAAAACAGCTCTTTTATTGAGACAATTCAATTAATTTTGAACTTAAATCAAACCCATTGAAGCCCATATATGCTTTTTAATTCACTTCAATTTGTTTTTTTCTACATAGTTGTTACCATTCTTTACTTTTCTCTTAGGCATAGGGGCAGAGTTTGGCTTTTGCTTTTGGCAAGTAGTTATTTTTACTTGGTTTTTAAGCCAGTTTATATCCTAATTTTGCTTGTAACTATCATCGTAGATTACTTTGCTGGTATTTGGATTAGTCAGTCGGAAGGTAAAAAACGTAAATCACTTTTGATTCTGAGTTTGATTACCAATGTAGGTTTTTTGGCGTTTTTTAAATATTGGAATTTTATAAATAAAAATATTTCGCTTGCTCTCGGTTTAATTGGTGTAGAAAATCCTTTTCATGATTACCCCTTTGATTTACCCATCGGGCTTTCATTTCATACTTTTCAGGCGATGAGCTATACCATAGAGGTGTACAGAAGAAATCAAAAGCCAGAGAAAGATTTTATTGTTTATTCCCTTTATGTAATGTTTTATCCGCAGTTGGTGGCAGGGCCAATTGAACGGCCACAAAACCTTTTGCCGCAGTTTCATACCTATTTTAAGTTTGATTTTGAAAAACTGAAGTCTGGTTTGATGCTCATGGCTTGGGGTTTATTCAAAAAAGTTGTAATAGCCGATAGACTTTCCATCATGGTGGATTATTGTTACGACAATCCTACACAATTTTCGGGATTGACATTACTTATGGCCACCGTGTTTTTTACGATTCAGATTTATTGTGATTTCTCTGGATATTCAGATATTGCCATTGGAGCTGCTCGAACGATGGGTTATGATCTCATGTTGAACTTCAATGCACCTTATCTTTCCAAAAGTATTTCAGAGTTTTGGCGGCGATGGCATATTTCGCTATCTACTTGGTTTAGAGACTATTTGTATATCCCCTTGGGTGGAAGTAGGGTAGGCACAGGAAGATTGTATCTTAATTATTTGATAGTTTTTACAGTGAGTGGCTTATGGCATGGTGCAGCTTGGACATTTGTTATTTGGGGAGCTTTGCATGGAATTTATCTGGTACTGGCCATTATGAGAGATAAATATTTGCCATTTAAACTGCCAAAAAACACCTTTCTATCTATAATTTTTACGTTTGTGTTGGTGATGATTACTTGGGTCTTTTTCAGGGCTAAAGGATTGTACAATGCTAAAATAATCTTGTCTAAGGTTTTTGATTTTGGTGACTATGGTAGTTTTTCTATGCCTTTCACACTCAATGAGTTTGTTTTTTGTTGGACGTTGATGATAGTTTTGTTTCTAAAAGATATTTTTATGAAAGAAATAAAAACCTCAAATACCCCTATGTTTTATGCGAAATTCGTAGGCTTACTCCTTGTTTGCTACTTCTTTGGTATATTTTCTTCTAATCAATTTATTTATTTCCAATTTTGATGATGAAAATATTTAAATATTTTGCTCTGTTTGTGTTTGCCTTTCTTTGGTTTCTAGGTTGTTCAAAAATGGCTACCAATTTCCTATATGATAATAAAATAGTGGAGGATGACTTTCGTTATGGTGATTTGTATCGTTTGGCTAATCTGCCCGATTTTAGAGAAAAAGTAAAAAAATGCGACGATGATTTTAAAGGGGAAAAATCAGATGTGGCTTTATTTTTAGCCGGGGACAGTTTTACTGAGAAGGGCAGATTGCAAAGCGATAATTTTGCAACTGAAAAGTTTGAAAGAGGGTTTGTTGCCGAATCCAACGAAAGTTTCAATTTGCCAAGTGGAAAAAAAATATTGGTGATTGAAACAGTGGAGCGACATTTTAGGGAACGGTTTCAGCAACCTTGGAAAAACTGGGATGTGGCAAGTGAAAATGCGGTTTTGAATCAACAAACTTTAAAGGAAAAACTTTTAGACATTAAAGTGCCATATAACACACAAATGCATGAATCTCTGCTATTTGGAACGGACTTTATGATGAAAATTAGAGAGATTAAAGCTCAGTTGAATCTTTGGCTTTTTGGTAAAACAGACGATAAAGTAAAACTACATAATGGTCATCTGCTTTATTATTTGGATGTTAATCCTGGAATTAGCAGTTGTTTTGATAAAATAGATGATTCAGAAATAGATTTGATGGTGAATAATGCGAATTTAACCTATGCATATTATAAAGGTTTAGGTTTTGATGAAGTTTACTTGAGTATAATTCCCAATAAAACCAGTATTTTAGCCCAAGATTTGGCGGAGTATAATCATCTCGTTGAGAGAATTGAGGGTAATTCGAACCTTAAAATCCCGATAATTAGTATTTTTCAAGATTTTCGAAAGAAAAATCTATACTTAAAAGGCGATTCGCATTGGAATTGCGAAGGGCAAAAAATTTGGGTAGATAAGGTTAACGAAAAACTATTAAATACGCAACAAAGTATTTCCAAAAGCCTTTAAATCGTGAGTTTGTCTATAATATTCCCCATCAATATTTCTTGACCTTGGATTTTGTAAATAGTAAATAATAGTTTCTTTTATGGCATTGATATCATAAGGGTCTATGATTTTTCCAAGCTTATATTTTTCTACTTGCTCGGCCATTACTCCACTGTCAGACACTATACATGGTTTGTTGTGATTGGCTGCTTGCCCGACTATCCCGCTTGAGCCAAAGAAGTTGATATTCATTCTTAGGATAACGTCTGATTGTATAAACGTCGACTCCATTTCTTCGTCACTCACAAATTCATCATTTATTATCGTTTGATATTTTGAATTTTCAGGGATTAGGTTCTTTATTTTCTCCAAATAGCCCTCCTTAAACTTTCCTACAATAATTAAAGAAATTTTTTGTGCCAAATCTTCGTCCAAATTATTCAGTGCGGCTAGGATGTTCTCATTGTTTTTGCGTTCGTCCATGTTGCCAAACTGGAGCAAAATAAGATTCTCTTTCGGGATATTATGTTTTTCTCTGAGGTCGAAATTCTCAATTGTTTTATATTCAAAATAGGGGTCGGGTAAATAAAAAAAACGTTGATTGTCTAGCCAATTTGGCATGGCTTCATCATTCAAAATGAATACTTTTTTAAGATTTTTATTCAATAAAGCCCATTTTATTGTCAATTTTTTCTGTAAAATCGTCCTCCAAAACACAATTTGGTTTCTTAGTCCTGGGCCTTCTTTTTGCATTCTGGCGTAAGGTCTAAACCAAATTCCAGCTATACTAAATGAAGTTTTTTTCTTTCCAATTTCTACCTGATAAGGATCTAGTTCCATCAAAACCAAATGATTGATCTGATTTTTGAGACATTCATTATTAATGATTTTCCATTCTTCTGCAGACTTTTGGAAATAGTGTTTTTGTGACAAAATCACTGTTTGTTGTTCTTCGGTTGTATTGAGAATTTTAATATTAGGTTTAACTGAAGCTAATTTAAATTCTTTTGAGTGATTTGTCAGTATAAAGTATTCATTCTCAGTACTAAGGGCTTCAATGTGTTTTAGTAAATTGCTTACGTAGCCAAACTTATGCCCGTCCAACTTTATATTTAAATCCGTAATTAAAATCCTCATTTATCGTGATATACAGTTTTGGATGGTATTCTCATCAGTAGTAAAAAGCCCAGGAAAAATGCCACCATTAGGAACAAAATAGAGGTTCGCATACTGCCTGTTATGGCATTGAGATATCCAAAAATGAAAGTTCCCGTGGTTATAGAGGCCTTTTCCAAAATATCATATAGCGAAAAGTAAGATGCTGTATGCTTTATGTCTTCCGGTATCAATTTGGCGAACGTAGAACGTGAAAGTGACTGAATTCCGCCCATAACCAAACCCACCATGCCGGCAATGACATAAAATTGAGTGGCAGTAGTAGTAAAATATGCACCAAGTGGAACCAAAAACCATATGAAGACTTGAATTCTTAATGCTATAGAATTTCCAAATTTACGGGATAAATAAGAAGCCAAATAACTACCTGGAATAGCAACCAATTGTATAACTAATAGGGTGGCTATTAAGCCATCACGAGGTATTTTGAGTTCATCTTCGGCAAACAAGGTGGCAACGTAAATCACTGTCATTACACCCAAATAATAAGTAAAATAGGCCGTAAGGAATTTGGTTAAAATCTTGTTTTGCCTGACTTCTAAAATTACATTCCGTAGTTCTTTTATTCCTTTTTTTATCCAGTTGAGTTCAAACTTCTTGCTGTTGTCTTTTGGTAAAAAATAAAATGGAATTTGGGCAAAGCCAAACCACCAAATACCTACTGTTAAGAAAGCAATTCTGGAGGTAAGTCCAGACTTGGAGTCTGCTTCTGTAAGGCCAAAAAGCTCAGGCTTAAGAATCATTAAAAGATTGAAAACTAGTAATATAACGCTTCCAATATAGCCAAATACGAATCCTTTTGCACTAAGTTTGTCAAAATTGTCTTCCGTGGCTATTTGGGGAATATATGAATTGTAGAAGACGATACTTCCACCCCAACCAACAATGGATAAGCCAAATGCAATCATAACACTATTCAGGCTTTCTTTTGTAAAAAAGTAAAAATATGCACAAGAAGCCGCCCCCAAATAGCAAAAGAACTTCATGAACATTTTTCTCCTCCCTGAATAGTCTGCGATGGACGTCAGTATGGGTGAAAGGAAGACCAAAGTCATGGCCGCCGCCGAAATCGTAAAACTATATAGGGAATTGTTGTTTACTTCAAATCCAAAAAAAAGTACCTTATCACTGCCATCTATTCCCACGGCAGTTGCATGGTAATAAATCGGAAAAATCACGGTAGTGATGACCAAATTATGCACTGAATTCGCCCAGTCGTACATAGACCATGCGTTCCAGATTTTTTTATTGTTTATAAAATTCATGTATAGGGTTTAAATATTAGGCAATATAACTAAAACCTTTTTTGCAAAATTAAGAATAAAAATCAATTTTAAGTTTTTCGGAAATCACTAGGTGATACCCCGACATTTTTCTTGAATAATCTTGTGAAATAAGCGGGGTCGTTAAAGTTTAGAAAATAGCTAATTTCAGAGATAGAATAGGAGGTGTTTAAAAGGTATTTTTTTGCTTCTGCGACAACTAATTCATGTAAGATTTGGAGTGGAGATTTACCTATTACTATCTTACAAACTCTGTTGAGATGCATGGTGGTAATTCCTATTTCTTTGGCATATTGGCTGATAGTTTTCATTTCTGAATAATCTTGTTTTATACTTTTCTGGAAAATCTGGAAATATTTTAATGTTTTATTATCCGTTTCTTCCATACTTGTTTTTTGAATTTGATTAACTCTGAAAATTGCGAGAAATAACGTTTGGAATAAGGAATTTATGAAAGTGCGTTTTTCTATGTTTTCTTCATTTAATTCCTTAATTATCATTTCTTTGAGTATTTTTATTTGTTCAAAATGCGTGTTGTTTCTTTCAAAGTTAAAGCATTGCAAATGATTTAATTCAAATACGATTTTCTGGTTTTGTTTAAAATTATTTTCAAGAAAGTAATCGGAAAAAGTGATGACCTCCCCTTTTACATTATCTTGAAAAATGAATCCATGCAGTGTATTTATGGGAATAAAAACTATGCTTGGCCCCGAGATAATGGATTCCTTTTTCTCTGAAACTAAAATTCCATTTCCACTTTCTATGACAAATAGCTGAACCAAATCTGTGTGTAAATGCTCTTTGATTTCCCAATTATACATTTTGCTTCTCGATTCCAACGGTTCAGCATGAACGAATTCCAGCAGTGAGCTGTAATTGTTTTCGCCATAGAGTCCGTTAAATATTACGAGTTTTTCCTTCATGTTATAAATGTACTTTTTGATTTTCCCCTTATTTTTTCTTTGGTTTTATTGTAAGCTATTGTTTATTAGTAATTAGGATTTATTTTTATTTGAATTTTTCCAGTTTGTCTCAATTTATGTCACCAATAAAATTATTATTATGTTATAAAAGTACAAACAATATTTTAATTTGTCCAAGAATAAATTATACTTTCAGGGTACATTTGTTTTATTATATAGTTTTAAATGTAAAATCATGAGTCAATTGATATATAATCCTTTCGACATGGAGGTGCATCCACCTCGATTGTCACCAGCGTATAAGTCAACTATTCTCCGAGCACCTACCAAACCTTTGGTGTTACTGAAACAATCATTGGCTGAACTTTCAGGGCCTGTTTTTGGGGACTTTAATTTGGGGGAGTTTGATCATGATTTAACCAAGAATTCGATTAAAAATGGCGAACCATTGGGCGAAAGAATTGTGGTACACGGTACGGTTTTTAACGAAAACGGCCAACCGATTCCGCATACATTAATAGAAATTTGGCAGGCCAATTCATGTGGTAGATATGTACATAAAGTGGACCAGCACGATGCCCCATTGGATCCCAACTTTTTGGGTGCGGGCCGATGCATGACAGACAAAGATGGGAATTATAAATTTTACACCATCAAGCCGGGGGCATATCCTTGGGGTAATCATTACAACGCTTGGAGGCCAAATCATATACATTTTTCACTGTTTGGAGCAAATATTACCAATCGTTTGGTTACACAAATGTATTTTCCAGGTGATCCGCTTTTAGAACATGACCCGATATTTTTGGCAGTACCACCTAAAGGGAGAGACTTATTGATATCAAAGTTTGATCTTGGGGCTACAGAACCTGATTTTGCCTTGGGTTACCGCTTTGATTTTGTTTTAAGAGGTCATAAAGCCACGCCATTTGAGAAAATATAAATTTTGAAAATATTATGTTAAAGCAAACACCATCACAAACCGTTGGACCTTATTTCGCATATGGTCTTACTCCTGAGCAATATTTGTACGATTTTAAAAGTCTGGCTCAGCATGATCTGGTTTCATCAGATGAGGAACATATAGTAATTCGAGGAAGAGTTTTTGATGGCGAAGGAAACGTTATTCCTGATGCCATGCTCGAGATTTGGGACAATCAGAATAACCTATTCGGAAGATTTGGTACGGGTACCGAAAAAGACAAAAGCTTTGTTTTTAAAACTAAAAAACCTGAATCTATAGGAGAGAATGCACCTTTTTTGTCCGTGATTCTATTTATGCGTGGTCAATTAATTCATTCTTACACAAGAATTTATTTTTCTGACGAAGTCAAAAATGCAACAGATGAAGTGCTTTCTCAAATAGATAATTCAAGAAGAGAAACTTTGATAGCTCAGAAAAAAGATAATTATTATTTATTCGATATTCACATGCAAGGCGATAGCGAAACGGTTTTCTTTGATATTTGAAATTATGAGTTTATATAGTGAACTTTTTTATTCTTCTGAGGTAAACGAACTTTTTTCGGACCAAAACACAATCGCGGCCATGTTGGTTGCAGAGTCTTCATTGGCTCAGGCTCAGGCAGAGGTAGGAATTATATCAAGGGAGTCTGCCAATATTATTTCGAATTGCTGCCAGATTGAATTTGTTGATATAGAAAAACTTAAAAAAGATATTAAACTTGGAGGCAATGCGGCTATACCATTGGTACAGCAACTTACGAAAGTAGTAAAGAGTAGAGACTTTGAAGCCTCAAAGTTTGTCCATTTTGGTGCTACTAGCCAAGATATTGTGGATACTGGCTCGATACTACAAATAGCTCAATTTGTAAATTTATTGGAGAGTAAATTATTGATTCTAAAGTCAGAATTGATAAAAATTTCTAAAAAGCACAAAAGTACTGTGATGGTTGGGCGGACGCTTTTGCAGCAAGCTCGTCCAATTACATTTGGTCTAAAAGCAAGTGCTTGGTTAGAAGGTGTTTGTAGGTCAATAGATAGGTTGGTTGAAATGAAACCAAGGCTTTTGGGGGTGCAACTTTCTGGTGCTGTTGGAAGTCAAAATAAAAATATTTCTAACGATGTTGTAAATTTATTCGCTCAGTTTTTGGGCTTATGTCCTTCATTTTCATGGCAATCTCAGAGAGATAATTTAAATGAGCTAGCGTCTAAATTAGGCATTTTGAGTGGTTCCTTAGGCAAAATAGCGAAAGATGTTTCATTATTGATGCAGACCGAGGTTGGGGAGGTCTTTGAGGGTGCGGCCGAAGGTAAAGGGGGATCTAGTACTATGCCACATAAACGCAATCCCGTAACATGTGCAGCCATATTGGCCAATGCAACACGTATTCCGCATTTGGTTGGAAGTATGCTTTCTTCTATGATACAAGAGCATGAGCGTTCCGCTGGAAATTGGCATGCGGAATGGGAGGTTTTGACCGAAATAATGCTTTTGACAGCAGGTAGTTTAGAAAAGACTGTGGAATTGATTGAAGGCTTGGAGGTTGATGAAAAACGCATGCTGGCAAATATTGAGATTACACAGGGGCTGATTTTTGCAGAAAATGTATCACTTGCTTTGGCCTCAAAAATAGGTAAAATTCAGGCCCATGAGTTGGTAGAGAAAGCTTGTAAAATTGCTATTTCAAAAAAGAAACATTTGAAAGAAGTACTAAGGGAAATGAATCTTGACTTAGAGAATTTAAATATGTATTTTAATCCTCAAAATTCCATAGGAAACAGTGTTGAAATTGTTGAGAATATTCTAAAGAAATATGAAAATTAACTATAAAATAGAAGGAACACCAAACAGTCCAGTTTTGATTTTTTCCAATTCATTAGGTTCAGAAATGATGATGTGGGATGAATTAGTTCCTTATTTATTGCCTTATTTTAGGGTTTTAAGGTACGATACAGCTGGACATGGTGGAAGTGAAGGTTTTATATTTGGTAGTGATTCGACGATTGAGCATTTAGGCAATGATGTTATCCAACTAATGGATGAACTAAGCATTGATTCAGCCTATTTCTGTGGACTCTCAATGGGTGGATTAATTGGCCAATTTTTAGGAATCAATTACCCAAATCGCTTCATAAAAATAGTTTTAAGCAATACTGGAGCAAAAATAGGTAATGATGAACGCTGGAATAGCCGCATAGAAACCATTTCAAAAAACGGAATGCAGGCCATCGTTGATGATACCATGGAGCGTTGGTTTACTGAAGAATTTCGCAGGCAAAACCCAAAAAGAGTTACCGAAATGCATGCCATGTTTTTAAGAAGTAATGTAGAAGGCTATTCTAATTGTTGCTGTGCCATTCGTGATGCAGATTTTAGAGAACAGTTACAAAATTTGAGTGTCAAAACTTTGGTCATTACTGGTGACGAAGATCCAGTGACAAACGTTGAGCAGGCTGAATTTTTGGTATCCAAAATACCCGATGCTAGATTAAAAGTACTCCATGCCAGACACCTAGCTGCCACTGAATTACCAAAAGAATATGCAGCGGTTTTGATTGATTTTTTTGTAGGAGATCAAACTTTTGAAAAGGGAATGCATGTTCGAAGAAGTGTTTTGGGGGATACTCATGTAGATAAAGCCAATAGTAAAATAAATGATTTTAATGCTGATTTCCAGTCTTTTATTACAAATTATGCATGGGGTGAAATTTGGACACGGCCGGGCCTGTCTAAACCCACTAAAAGTTTAATTACCATGTCCATGCTAATTGCATTAAATAGGCCGACTGAGTTTAAAATGCATGTAAAAGCAGCCTTTAATAACGGAGTTACTGTGGATGAAATCAAAGAGGTAATTATGCAATCAGCATTGTATTGTGGATTACCGGCCGCTAATGATGCCTTCCATTTGGCACAAGAAGTTTTTAAAGAAAACGATATTAATTTTTAAACCATGAAGACTCAAGTAGGAATTATTGGAGCTGGGCCAGCTGGACTTACCTTGGCTTTGATGCTTCAAAAACAAGGTA
Organism: Lacihabitans sp. CS3-21; assembly: GCF_024343675.1. Classification (GTDB taxonomy): domain Bacteria; phylum Bacteroidota; class Bacteroidia; order Cytophagales; family Spirosomataceae; genus Leadbetterella. The sequence continues at coordinate 23,226 of NZ_RJUD01000018.1, read as the reverse complement.
TTAAGTGTATTATAATAGAAAATAGAAGTCGAGAATATGTGGAGAATCGTGTAAGGGCAGGCTTGTTAGAACAAAACACTGTAGAAGTTTTTGAGGAATTGGGTGTAGCCGAAAGATTGCATAAAGAAGGTTTGGTGCATCATGGATGTTATATTGCTTACAATGGGGTGATTCAACGTATTGATTTTCAAAAACATACACAAAGGGAAGTAACGATTTATGGGCAACAAGAGGTTGTGAAGGATTTAATTCAAGCCTGTATCGATAGAAAAATTGAGATTTTATTTGAGGCAGATGCTACACAAATCAATGATTTTATGTCCAATGAACCAAGTATATCATTTACTTTCTTGGGAGAAAATAAAATATTGCATTGTGATTTTGTAGCGGGAACGGATGGGTTTCATGGTTTGGGGAGGAAAACATTACCCAAAGAATCTTACAATGAATTCAAAATTGAATATCCGTTTAGTTGGTTAGGTATTTTGGCTTATTCCAAACCTAATTATGATGAATTGATTTATGCTTTTCATAATAATGGTTTTGCCTTGGCCAGTATGAGGTCAGAAAAAGTATGCAGATTATATCTGCAAGTACCAAACGACGAAAAAATTGAGAATTGGTCTGATGATAACATATGGTCAGAACTAGAAAATAGATTGGGAATTGAATTAGACAAAGGAGATATCTTTGAAAAAAGCATTACGCCTATGCGAAGCTTTATGATTGATAATTTACAAGCAGGGAGATTGTTTTTGGCTGGTGATGCGGCACATATTGTGCCGCCAACTGGAGCGAAAGGCTTAAATTTGGCAATTGCAGATGTGAGAAATTTAGCTATTGGCCTAACTGAATTCTTTAAAAATGGAAATGAAGAGTTTCTTAATAATTACACCAAAAAATCTGTAGCAAGAGTTTGGAGAGTACAAGATTTTTCCAATTTCATGACGTATTTGTGTCATAAACAAGCCGAAAATGGTAGTTTTGAACAATTACTACAAAAATCAAAGTTTGATTATTTAAGAATTTCTGAAGCTTATCAAAAAACCATAGCAGAGAATTATGTGGGATTGCCATTTGAGGTGTTTGAATGACGAATTACGAATTACGATTATCGAGTTAAGAATGGAGAATGGTGAGTTATGAATAACGAAGACAGGGGCACGATTTTCGAATAAAGAATTTCTAATAATTGCATTTATAGAATTTCGTTTGTTTTAATTTAATGTGATAATTTTATCATACAATATTTAAAGAAATCAACGATCAATAATCTAAACCAAACTCAACATGATTTCAGATTTAAAAGAAAGGTATAAAAAATGGGCGATTTCAGTTGTTATTATGACAAGGCAATTGCCAAGTGATCCTGAATTTAAAGCTTGTCGAAAACAGATAGTCAGATCAGCACCTTCAGCAGCAGCAAATTATAGAGCTGCTTGTAGAGGAAAATCGAATCCTGATTTTATAAATAAACTAAAAATAGTTGAGGAAGAATTAGACTAGACAATGTTTTGGATTGAATTCATAACAGAACTTCTTCCTGTTCTAGGAAGAAGCTCTGAATCTATATATAAAGAGGCAAATGAACTTTTATCAATAACTGTAGCATCTATTAAGACTGCTAGGAATAAATAAAAATGAAATTAGCCAATGTTTTTTACTCCTTTAATAGGTTTATTGAAGGGGTTAATATTAATGATTTAAGGTATTCCAAAATTCGTTATTCGTCATTCGTTATTCGTCATTCGTTATTCGTTATTCGAAATTTATCATTTTCTTTTTTAATTTATTATGAAAAATGTGCCTATTGTAAGCTTAAATGAGGCGGTTAAATTTGTAAAAGACGGAGATATCCTCCTCCAAGGTGGCTTTGGTATGACGGGAAATCCTGTGCATTTGATGCATGCTTTGGCTGAAACAAGTACTAAAAACTTAACTTTTATTGGAAATAATACGGGCGAACCTGGACTGGGTGGCGATAGATTATTGGCCAATGGTCAGTTAAAAAAAGTAATTGGCTCGTTTTTTACTTCAAATCCAAATGCTGTAAAGGCCGTTCAATCTGGATTGGTTGAAGCAGAGCTCTTGCCTCAAGGCACTTTGGCAGAAGCCATCCGTGCTGGTGGTGCAGGTATTGGTGGTTTTTATACCAAAACTTCAGCTGGAACCAAGATTGCCGAAGGTCGTGAAACCAAAATTATCGATGGAGAAGAGCAAGTTTTCATAAAAGGTATTCGTGGTAACGTAGCTTTCATACGTGCATGGCGTGCTGATACCGCTGGAAATTTGCAATACCGTATGACGGAAAATAACTTTAATAAAGCTATGGCAACAGCTGCGGATTTGGTCATTGCTGAAGTTGAAGAAATTGTGCCAGTTGGTGAAATAGCTCCCGAAAACGTGCATACACAGGGCTGTTTTGTAGATTATTTGGTACAAGCTACGCTTACTCTGGAAGATTTAGGCACTTCTGCATCCATAGCGTCCTCTAAAAAAGTAGATGAGGTCAGAATGAATATGGCTCGCCGTGCATTGGCCGAACTGAAAAAGGGCGATGTCGTAAATTTAGGTATCGGAATTCCAACTTTGGTGGCCGATTTAATCACAGAGGACCAAGGCATTATTCTCCATACTGAAAACGGAATGTTGGGCGTTGGTCCAGCTCCAACAGATGGAGGAGGAGCAATGAATTATCCGGTAAATGCTGGTAAAATTCCTGTAACTCCTTTACAAGGAAGTAGTTATTTCGATAGTGCGGAATCATTTGCGATGATTCGTGGTGGTCACATCGATGTGGCCATAATGGGTGGTTTAGAGTGTGACGAAGCCGCAAATCTCGCCAACTGGGCAGTACCAGGGAAACCACTTTTGGGTGTAGGTGGTGCTATGGATTTGGCAAAAGGAGCTAAACGACTCATCATTACCATGACCCATACCAATTCTGACGGGTCTCCGAAAATTGTACCTTCGTGTATGTTGCCATTAACTGCATCGGGTGTAGTGGATATGATTATTACAGATTTGGCGGTTTTTTCTTACACCAATGGTATTTTAACTTTGGTAGATTTGCTTCCAAATGCCACTTTGGAGGAGGTAGAGGTAAAAACCAGTGCAAGGTTTGTGAATGGCTTAGTGGATTAAAGCCACACCATTAAAAATCAGACATTCTGTAATCTGTTAGCATTATATAGGTAATTTTGGGGAATTATGTACTCAAATTAATATGCATTAATGGCACTCAAACACTTGTTTCAAAATAAATGTCCGCAATGCGGAAAAGGCAATATTTTTATTAATAGAAATTTATTTTCTTTTTTTCAATTAACAAAAATGAACAGTAAATGCCCAAACTGTAATTACAACTTTTTTCCTGAAAATGGATTTTATTGGGGAGCTATGTTTGTGAGTTATGGTTTAGCCAGCTTAGAGGGTTTGTTAGTTATTCTGGCTTGTTCTTGGTATGGAAATGAGTTATTTGACTATGTTAACCTATTGATTATTATTAGTTTCATGATAATTCTTTTTCCTCTCAATTTTAGACTTTCAAGAATTATTTGGTTATATATTTTTGGCAATAAAATAAAGGAATAAAAATGAAAGATGCTTTCATAATAGATGCAGTCAGAACTCCAATTGGGAGTCTTGGAGGTAGCTTGTCCACGGTTCGTGCAGATGATTTGGCAGCTATTCCAATCAAAGAATTGATCAAAAGAAATCCAAATATTCCTTTAGAAGCGATAGAGGATGTCATTTTGGGTTGTCACAACCAAGCAGGAGAAGATAATAGAAATGTTGCCCGTATGGCATTGCTTTTGGCAGGTTTACCCTATACAGTTCCTGGCGAAACGGTCAACAGACTATGTTCATCAGGTATGTCTGCAGTGATTCATGCCAACAGAGCAATAAAAGCAGGAGACGGAGAGGTTTTGATAGCGGGAGGAATGGAGCACATGACCCGAGGGCCAATGGTAATGAGTAAATCCACAAAAGCGTTTGGTGGAGATGTACAACTATTCGATTCAAGCTTCGGTTGGCGTTTTGTAAATCCGGTGATGAATAAATTGTATGGTACTGATGCTATGGGAGTTACTGCTGAAAATTTGGCGGAAATGTACAATATTAGTCGAGAGGATCAGGATTTGTTTGCATATAATTCTCAGCAGAAAGCATTTGCGGCTCAACAAAATGGTATTTTGGCAGAGGAAATTGTTTCCGTAGAATTGACAGACAAAAAAGGAATAGTAACGGCTTTTAGCAAAGATGAATTTATAAAAGGAGTCACAAGTTTAGAAACTTTGGCAAAATTGAAACCAGCTTTCAGAAAGGAAAGTGGAACTGTAACTGCAGGTAATGCCTCTGGACTCAATGATGGTGCAGCCGCTATGATTCTTGCCTCTGAAAATGCGGTACAATCTTATAATCTAGTTCCAAAAGCAAGAATTGTGAGTTCGGGTGTTGTAGGTGTAGAGCCGAGAATTATGGGAATCGGACCTGTAGGAGCTTCTCAGAAAGCTTTGCAAAAGGCAGGGTTAACTTTAGCAGATATGGATGTAATTGAGTTTAACGAAGCCTTTTCTGCTCAATGTTTGGCTGTTTCAAGAAACCTTGGTTTGGCAGACGATGATGAAAGAATTAATCCAAACGGTGGAGCAATTGCCTTGGGACATCCGTTAGGAATGTCGGGTACACGTATCATTCAAGCGGCTGTGAATCAGTTGCAAAGAAGCAATAAAAGATATGCCTTAGCCTCTATGTGTGTGGGAGTTGGTATGGGTTATGCGGTAATATTGGAGCGGGTTTAAGTTTTAAAAATAAATACCATGGAATTAAGAAATCAGTGTTAATCCGTGGTATTTTAATATCCTTGTCATCTGTGTTCCATTAGCAGGCTTTTTTTATCACTTCAATCCCAACATCCGAATCGCATTTTCTTTCAATATCAACGGCTTTACTTCGTCTTTAAATCCTGCTTCCTCGAAATCTTTCATCCATCTTTCTGGCGTAATTAGCGGAAAATCTGTGCCGAAAAGAATTCGTTCTTTGAGCATTGTATTGGCATATTGAATCAATTGTTTCGGGAAGTATTTTGGTGACCAGCCACTGAGGTCTATATAAACATTGGGCTTGTGCATGGCTACTGAAAGAGCCTCGTCTTGCCATGGCCAACTCGGATGGGCTATAATTATTGGGCAATCTGGAAAATCAATAGCCACATCGTCTAAGTGCATCGGATTGGAATATTCAAGTCTCAAACCGCCGCCTCCACGAACGCCAGAGCCAAATCCAGAATGACCCGAATGAAAAAGCATCGGCAATTTGTATTCAGCGATGACTTCATATAAATGATAGGCCATTTTGTCTTGTGGGTAAAATCCTTGTACGGTTGGGTGGAATTTAAATCCTTTTACTCCGTAGTTTTCTATCAAATCTCGAGCTTCACGTGCCCCCATTCGGCCTTTGTGAGGATCTATGCTCGCAAAAGCAATCATAACATCGTCATTTTTCAGAGCAGCTTCAGCTACTTCGACATTCGGAATTCTTTTTTTACCCACTTCATGCTCAGAATCCACCGTGAACATCACAAAGGCCAGGTTGCTATCTCTGTAAAAATCAGCCGTTTCCTGAATCGTTGGACGTTTATCTGATTTGAAATATTTCGCAAAAGCCACATCAAATTCAGGTCGATAATCATCATGCGGCTGGCCACATGAAACTTCAGCGTGTGTGTGTACATCTATGGCTTTTATTTTTTGAATATCTATCATGATTAAACTAAAATTTCATTATTTGGGTCAAAAATGGTCAAGGTGTCATTTTGGAAAAGAATTTCTGATAAATTATTTACTCGGCTCAGTTCATATTTAAAGAAAAACTTCATGGTTTGTATTTTGGATTTGTAAAAATTGTCTTCTGCATTAATAATTGAGATTTTCAATTGTGCTATTTGGGCCATTTTTAGCCATTGCCAAGCTACATTTAAAAGGCCAAACATTTCCATATAAGCAGTAGCGTCTTTCAAGAAGATTTCAGAATTACCTTCTCCAGAGATTTTCTCTAAATGTTCATTAAGTTTGTCAAAAATGTTAAGTTTTTGTTTGAATTCTTCTACAAACGCCTGTAATTCTTTTATTTCATTTGACAATTCTAATGTTTCTTGAACCTCAGAATGCCAAAGTTTTAGAGCTATCTTATCATTTCTAAAAACTTCTCTACCCAACAAAGCCAAAGACTGAATGCCTGTAGTCCCTTCATAAATACTACAAATTCTAACATCTCTGGCCAATTGTTCCAATGGAAAATCTTCCGTATATCCATAGCCTCCCAAAACCTGCAAACCTTGATTCACCGAAACGATACCCATTTCTGCTCCAAATGTTTTGGCAACCGGTGTGAGCAATTCAAGCAATGTATCGTATTGAGATTTCCTTTCTGGCTTCAAACGAATTTGATCTATATAAAAATAACATTGCAACATAAAAGCTAGGCCGCCTTCCACAATTGCTTTTTGCCTAAGAAGCATTCTTCTGACATCCGGATGCTCCACGATAGCTACCGAAGCAGCTTTTTGATTTAAATCCAAACGCTTTCCTTGAATTCTTTCTTTGGAATATTGTAATGAATGATGATATGCCGCTGAGGCACAGGCTATGCCGGTCATTCCCACACCAAGCCTTGCTCCATTCATCATTTTAAACATTTGTGTCAAACCCTGGTTGGCTTCACCCAATAAATAACCCTCACAATTGTCATTGGCACCAAACGCTAAATGCATTGCAGGTGTAGCTTTCTGGCCCATTTTGTGGAAAATACCGATCGAAGTAACATCGTTGGATTGACTTAGATCTTCCACGCGATTTTTGGGTACGATAAACAATGAAATCCCTTTTACTCCAGCTGGGGCTCCTTCGATTCTAGCCAAAACCAAATGGACAATATTGGGTGTAATGTCATGATCTCCAGCAGAAATGAATACTTTTTGTCCTGAAATTTTAAATGTACCATTAATCTGTGGACTGGCTTTTGTGGTAATTTCTGAAAGCGAACTACCTGCCTGAGGCTCGGTCAGGCACATGCTGCTAAGCCATTCAGCCGAAAGTAATTTGGGTATGTAAAGCTCTTTTTGTTCTTGATTACCGAAGGTGGCTATGAGATTAGAGCAACCATTTGCCAAATCGGTAAACATCATGAAGCTGTTGTGGGCACACATACCCACATACTCGGTAGCTGCATATATGGTTTTTGGTAATTGTTGTCCTCCAAAAGACTCGTCAAATGTAGAAGCAATCATTCCTGCATCAGCATAAGCCTTTGTAAATGCGTGTAAACCTGAATGAACTTTTACGTGACCATCAGTAAGTGCTGGTTGATTTCGGTCGCTATCTACAAATGCAGGCAAAGAAGTTTTTTTACTTACTTCATCAGCCATATCAAGCACCAAATCAAAGGTCTCTTTAGAATGATTTTTAAAGTAATCATTCTTGCAGAGCTCTTCTACTTCCAGCACATCGTGCAATATAAAATCAATATTTTTCCTCGTGTATAATTGCATTTTTATTTTAATTCTGAATCAGATTTGAAAACTGGTAACACGGATTTTGCTGATTTACACAGAGATCATTTTTACACTTCGAAAATAGAAAAAATCTATGTCATTCCATCCAATCTGTATCATCTGTGTTTCAAAAAAAAACGCAAACAAATCAGCTTTCGCCCCAAACTTTCTCAGCTGTTTTAACTACCAAATCCATTTTTCTCCATTGATCATCTTCGCTCATGTCGTTGCCATGGTGGGTGCTTGAAAAACCACATTGTGGGCTTACACACATTTGGTCTAGTGGCATATATTGAGCTGCTTCGTCAATTCTTTTACAAAGGTCATCCATATTTTCTAATTCTCTTTTTTTCGAAGAAATAATGCCCAAAACTACTTTTTTGTGGCTTGGAACAAATCTTAATGGTGCAAAATCGCCCGAACGTTCGTCATCATATTCTAGAAGATATCTATCAACATTGATTTCATTAAATAGAATCTCCGCAACTGGCTCATAACCGCCTTCTGCAAACCAAGTGCTTCTGTAATTGCCTCTACATAAGTGAATTCCAACTGTTAAATCATCAGGCCTACCATCAATAACTGAATTTATTAAGGCTGCATAGGTTTTTGGCAACTCATTTGGGTCTTCGCCTCTTTCGGCTGCGGCTGCACGCATTTTTGGGTCACAAAGATAGGCCAAGTTGGTGTCGTCCAATTGCAAGTATCTTAAGCCAGCTTTGTAAAGGTGATCAATTTCTTCTTTGTAAGCATTTGATAAATCATGGAAAAATTCGTCCATATCAGGATAAGAATTGATATCTATGGATTTGCGACCACCACGAAAATGTATCATGGTAGGAGAGGGAATCGATACCTTGGGAGTTGCGGTAACAATAGATTTTAGGTAATTGAAATCAGCAACTTGGATGTCGTGACTGTGTTTTAGTTTACCAGTTACACTTAATACAGGAGGCGTAAATCCGTCTGAAGCAACTTTGGCTTGTCCACCACCAACACCACCAGTTACAGTTACACCATCCAATTCTTTTAGGAAATCTAAATGGAAATAATCTCTACGAAACTCACCGTCAGTGATGGCTTTCATACCAGTATTTTCCAATTTTTTAACCGTTTCTGCTATTCCGATATTTTCTATTTCTCTTAGTTCGTCAGCAGGAATTTCTCCTCTTTTCCATTTATCACGGTTTTCTTTAACTTCAAGAGTTCTTAATAAACTACCCACATGATCGGCTCTAAAATTGTTGTTTTTCATTCTGTTATATTTTTTAAGATTTTTATTTTATATAGCCTGCTTTAGCTTTGATACCCGTTTTTGCCCATTCTCTCAATTCGTCAAAAGCCTTTCCTGTTTGCTCAGGTGAAAAGTTACAATGCCCTTGTCCGTTGGTAAATTTTACCGTGTAAAAAGCTTGATTTCCTTTTTCTTGTATTAAATTTTCGTATCTAACGATAGCCATTTCGGCAGGAATCAATTGGTCATAAATAGTATGTAAAACCAAAGTAGGCTTGTCGATATTTCCTGTTCTATCATATTTTGAAAATAATTTATCTTGACCAATAGTTGCTGATAAACGTTCTACATTCTGATTCACCAAAAGATTGTCTCGAAACCCGCCATAGAGCGTATTTGTATTATCATAAGGATTTCCTCCACCTTTTATGGCTATATCTCGAAGTACATTTTCTCCAAATACCAATGCAAAAGGTAAATCATCAGGCTTAAGGTCAAATCTATCTGCAATGTCCGCCGCCAAAAGTGAGTCTTTAGCAAATATTACTTTTTTTAGTGCCATCGCTTTTCCAAACGCCACATTCATGGGTACCGGATTTTTGGATTGATTTTTATCTAAGATTTCCATCAAACTAGGCATATTTCCAGGAAACAAAGCATTGAATGTGGCTATCAAATCGAATTCTTTTCTCGTTTGTAGGTAGATTCGACCTGCTAATGGACACATTGGGAAGCCACCCGCATAGTTTTTACCAAAGTTTTCTAGCGTAGCGATTGTTATTCCACCACCCATCGAATGTCCTGCCATAAAAGTGGAGTCAGGAAGGCCGTATCTTTTCACAAAAAGTTGACGTAGGGCCTCGGTATCATCTACGCCTTGTGCAAGAGCCAAACCTTGATTTCGATAATCAGAAGCTGCAACTGCAAAACCTCTTTCAGTGAAAGGCTTCATTCTTATTGCCCACTCTGGGTTTTTACTTTGCAAAGGACTACCCATAAACTCATATCCGTGGGCATACATGACCAGTTTTCCTTTCCAGTTTTCAGGGAAAATTATTCGGTATGCAGCTCCATTTATTGATCCAGAATCTATTTTGGCTATTTTTTGGGCAAAAAGTACATTTGCCAGAAAAAGAAGAATAATTATGTATTTCATTTATAAAGGTTGATTAATTCTATTTAGCTCCCATTCTAATTGCTCCATCCAATCGGATTACTTCGCCATTCAGCATTTGATTTTCAATGATATGTTTTACCAAATTTGCATATTCTGAGGGCTGGCCAAGCCTTGGAGGGAATGGTACTTGTTTTCCAAGTGAATCTTTTACCTCATCGGGCATGGATGCTAACAGGGGTGTTTCAAATATCCCAGGTGCAATGGCCATAACCCTAATTCCCATTCTTGCTAATTCACGTGCTATAGGAAGGGTCATTGCTACGATTCCTCCTTTTGAGGCTGAGTATGCTCCTTGTCCTATTTGTCCATCAAATGCAGCCACTGAGGCTGTGTTGATAATTACACCTCTTTCTCCACCTTCATTTGGCTCGTTGTTTTGCATCACATTGGTTGCCAATCTCAATACATTGAACGTACCTATTAAATTGATACTGATTACTTTTGAGAAAAAATCAAGTCCATGTGGTCCATTTTTTCCAACTACTCGCATTGCTGGACCTATTCCTGCACAATTGGCCACACCATTTATGCCTCCAAAATGATTCACAGCCACATCAACGGCATTTTGAACCTGTTCTTCGCTGGTGACATCGGTATTTATAAATTTGGCATTTTTACCTAATTCGTTTTCTGCTTTTTCTCCAGACTCCACATTTACATCTAGCAGAACAGCATTTCCACCGTTTTCAATAATCATTTTGGCGGTGGCATATCCCAAACCAGACGCCCCGCCAGTAATTAAGAATGTTTTATTTTTTATTTCCATTGTTTCGTTCTTACTGATGGCACGCTGATAAAACGGATGTTCCAACGCAGATTTTACGGATATTATTTTTGAATCTCATTCGGCTATTTTATTTACTTTTAAATTTTTTCTAGAATTTTCAAAGACTTTTCTTTTGAATTCCGGTTTAATTCCGAAATTTAAAAGCAATCCAACTTCTTTATCTGTACCTCTCAAATAATTAATAAGTTGACTTTCAAATTCAGGAACAATAAATTCTGTTGCTTTTAATTCCAATATTATCATTTCATCCACAACTAAATCAGCATAATATTCTCCTACTTCGAAACCTTTAAAATTCACTTTAATTTGCTTTTGGGCTTCAACATGAAAACCTCTTGACTTCAATTCTAAGAATAAAGAATTCTGATAAACCTTTTCTAAAAATCCAAAACCTAATTCATTATATACATCAAAAAAAGTCCTCAATATTTTGTCAGTCAAATCTTTGTGCAGTAATTCCATCGAATAAATATTTTGCCCTAAATACTTTGTTAACCCAAATAGAAAATCTTAACCAATACCCTTTTTAATAAAATCCGTGCTAATCAGCGATCGAAGATCAGCGTCATCAGCGTGCCAATTTAACAGTTAGCTAAACAATTCCTCCACCAAATGGGCTCGATGTTTCAGAACAGCCCTTTGATTTAGAGAACCTTTGTCTGTTATTTCTCCCAAATCAATTGAAGGTGGCTCTGTTGCTATCATTATTCTTTCAACTTTGGTAGAACTACCAGTTGAATGAGCATTGAATTTTTCAAACACATCGCCTAAAAAATGATGTACTTTTTCGTGTAAAAATGCATCTTTATTTTCTAAGTTTTCTCCTATCAAATTTCGACAAGAATCTGCATTTAAAAACAAAATAGCCCCAATATATTCTTTGTCTAATCCTGCCAACACTACATCTTGCACTATTGGCGAACCTGCTGAAATGATTTTTGCCTTAAGTACGCCCACATTTACCCATGTGCCTGTCGAAAGTTTAAAATCCTCAGCAATTCTACCATCAAAAACCAAACCTTTGCTTGGGTTTTCATCGTCCACAAATTTTACCGCATCGCCAGTTTTATAAAACCCTTCTTCATCAAAGGCTTTGGCGGTTTCTTCAGGGTTTCTCCAATACCCGTTCGTGACATTAGGTGCTTTGTATCTTGCTTCCATTTTGTCTCCATCGGGCACCAATTTTACTTCCATACCAGGAACAGGCACACCTAAAAGTCCTGAATAGCTGCCGCCCCAACTCGCAAACATCGCCGAAGGTCCAGATTCTGTACAACCAAGTCCAGTAATTATAGGGATTTTTTCACCAATGGTTTTCATTGCCAATTCTTCCAAACGATTCCAAACAGGTTGGGCCAAGCTTGCACCTGCATAAAAGAGAATATTTACTTTTTCAAAAAACTTCTCTCGTAGTTCAGACTCATTTTCAAAATAGGGAATCAGCATTTCAAAACCTTTGGGTACGTTGAAATAGGCAGTAGGAGAAATTTCTCTTAAGTTTTGAACAGTAGTTTCAATTCCTTTTGCAGTAGGTTTTCCTTCGTCTAGATACAAAGTGCCTCCATTGTAAAGCGTCAAACCGAAATTGTGATTTCCACCGAAAGTATGATTCCAAGGCAGCCAATCAATAAAAACTGGTGGTTCTATATGCATAAAGGGAAATACCTGAGTAATCTGTTGTAAATTTGCACACCACATTTTGTGGGTATTTATTACACCTTTTGGTAGGCCTGTTGAGCCAGAGGTAAACAAAACCTTGGCTACTGAATTACCATTTACTTTCTTAAACGCCTCATCTACTTCCAATGTAGGTGAAGTTTTTAATATTTCAGAGAATACTGCATAAATAGACTCTTCTGCTGTCACGACATTTATTTCAGGAAAAAGATCTTTCGTAAATGCTATAGCTTTTGCGTAGGTTTTGGCATTTTGTGCGAAAACCAATTTAGGCGTCATTATTTCAAGACAATGCTTGAGTTTTCCAAAATCATTTGAAACCAAAGAATACGGAGGCGAAATTGGTGTGTACGGAATACCTACATGCAAAGCCGCCAGAGCCAGTAATGCATGTTCAATACTATTGTCGGATAAGATTACGATTGTTTCTTCTTCCGTGAAATTTAAATTTAAAAGGTGCTGCCCAATGGCCTTGACCTTTTTTAAAGTTTCGGCATAAGTATATTCCTCCCAATCATTGGGTTTGGAACTTTTTCTACGGGCAATAAATGTTTTATTAGGGAAGTTTTCCGCCCAATAAATAAGTTTTTCTGTAATTCTTTCAGGAAAAGCCTCCAGTTTTTGTTCAAGTTTTAATAATACAGAGCCATCTTCACGAACTTTCTTCGTGGTCGCAGTTGGCCCAAACATAGTTTTTTTGAACATCTATTTTTTTAATATTTAAATTTAAAGAGTGTCGTGGTTTCGGCTCCGCTCAACCACCAATTTTGGCTTAGCAAAACCGTAGGTTTGTTTCGACTCCGCTTAACCACCATTTTAGGCTTAACTCAATCATAAGGTGCTTCCGACTCCGCTCAACCACCATGATTGGCTTAACTCAATCATCAGGTGGTTTCGACTCCGCTCAACCACCGATCGCTGCATCGCTCTATCAATTAGCTTGATCTTCCTTAAATAATCTTCAAAAAAAATCTAAAATTGTTAATCTAGAATCGAATTAATCGTCCTCTAAAAAATCATAGGCTTCGACGACTTCGCTCAGCACAAGATTCAACTCATTCTCCAACCTTCTTGGCCCTGCCTTCCAAGAAATCATTTAACCGCTTTTTTGCTTCTGGAGAGGATGAGGATATGGTTGCTATCAACGATTCCATCATTAATCCTTCAGTTTGGCCTGAATCCACAATTCTTGGCAAAACGTGCATCAAAGCGTAGTTTGTGGTTTCAGCATTTTGGGCAATTTTTTTTGCGAGTTCTATTCCTTTTTCTAGTCCACCTTCGTTTTCGGTAACATATTGCGAAAAACCCATTTGCATGCCTTCCTCTGCTGAAATTACCCTGCCAGTAAACATCATGTCGGCCATTCTTGCCATTCCGATGAGTTTGGGTAGTCTTACGGAAGCACCTCCACCAACAAATATTCCTCTCTGACCCTCCGGCAAGGCATAAAAAGTACTTTTTTCGGCAACTCTAATATGACAAGCGGAGGCTATTTCTAAGCCGCCACCCACACAAGCACCATGTAGAACCGCCACTACAGGAACGGTTCCAAACTGTATTTTTTCTAAGGCACGGTGCCACATTCTTGAGTGATGTAGCCCTTCAATGATATCTCTTTCTTTGAGCTCGGACAAGTCCAACCCAGCACTAAAATGTTGACCTTCACCTGAAATAACAGCACATTTTATGCCTTTTGGAATATTAGAAAAGAGTGTTTCAAGCCCCAAAACCAATTCATCATTTATGGCATTCCTTTTTTCTGGTCTATTGATTTTTACGAGAAGAATTTCGTCTTTTTGTTCTATCGTAAGTGAAGCAGGAAGGTTCATCATTAATGTTTTTATAGTCAAATATCTAAAATTATTATTTGAATAATGCAAAAATAATAGGGATTAATCTTTTGAAAATAGGAAAAATGCTTGATTTTTTATGCAAAATCAATCAATTTTGAGCTTTTTGGTTATTAAAGCTAAAATATTTTATGCTTTTCTGTATTGATTAGGAGTTTGGCCTGTTTTTAACTTAAAAAACCGCGAAAAGTCAGACGGGTCTTCTTTGCCTATTGCGTCCGCAATTTCAGAAATACTTTTATCAGTTTGTTTTAGTAATACTTTAGACTCCAAAATTCGCATTTCATCCAACAATTCATGGGCAGTTTTTCCAGTTGTGTTTTTAACGCATTTTAGCAGATGATTTGGTGTTACTGATAGATAATCAGCATATTCTGAAACAGTTTTTTTGGAGTAGATAAACTCTGAAAGAGCGTTTTTATATTTATAGGTGAGAATAGAAGAGGCGTCTTGTTTTTTGTTTTGATTTATTTGTGCAAGGTTTTTTATTTCGGAAAGAAGCGTCATTAGATAAAAGGGCAAGACTTCTTTATTCTCGTTTAGATGTTCTTTTATTAACATTTCGAATAGATTTTTAATTTTTTTGTCATCATTAATTTCAAAATGGGGCTCATTCCAATTCGAAAAAAAAGGAAAGTCTTTAATTAAATCTACTTTAAGATTTGGATGATTAAAAATTTCGGGTAAAAAATGCATGTAAAAACCGGTGGCGTCTTGACTCACAAAATCAATGCTCGTTATTTGATCTGCTGATAAACAAAAGCATGAGTCTCTTTTGAGTTCAAATTTTGTCAAATCTTTCCGCCTAACTACTTGGCCATTAGTAATAAAAAGAAAAAAATATACAGATCTTCTGTGCGGAGGTGTAGGTAGTTTAAGGTGATTTTTGTAATCCTCTATTCTCGAAACATGGAAGTTTTCGTACAAACTAGTAACGGGAGCTTTCCAATTAGCAAATAGATAATCGTCAAACTCTGAAGGCTTTACGGTGGGTATTTTTATGTTTTTCAAAACTTATAAAAGTTTCCAAACTCTAATGGCCACATTATCGGGATTCCTTTCAGCTGTACAGACAAAAATGGCATTGTTCATCCATTCGTATTTTCCAGCAGGGGCCTCAAATTTTGGAACTGCTCTGAAATAATACTCTGAAGGACTTACTTGCTCACCTCTACCAATTCTTGCGGCCACTTCGGGTGTTGCCACTCTTAAACCTATATTTTTTATATAAATAGTTACGCCATCATCAGTTTTCATTTGGTAATGAGCCTCTAGCTCTGCTACGCCGTCTTTCCTCACGATTTGCCAATCGGCACCACCATTCAATATTTCGGCTTTGATTTTTGGACCTTCTACGGTTCCGCCAACAATCGGAATTATTCGCCTCAAACCATGCGGTGTTTCTCCAACAATATAAGGGGGATTCAATTTTACTTTCAATTCACAAACATATTCGAGACCTGGTGCCGCAGGGGTCTTTTGAGAAAAAGCCACTGTCGAAATAAGTAGAAATAATAGAAAAAGGGTGTTTTTCATATTAATAGGGTTTGATTTTTCTGCAATATTATAAAAATGAGAAATGATTTTAATTGAATTGAGAAGTTTTTCTTCAAAGGCTTTATTCTAGTTCATAAACGCCAGATTTAGATTATTTGAATTTAAAAATCACCTTTCAAAACGTAATTGCTCTATTATTGATTGATATTGAATATTATTTGCCTTTTTTTGACTAACAATGGTTAGGTTTTCGACTTAATTTTGTTCAAAATTTAATGGGATTTATCCTAAACTAACGATTGGAATATGATACTTGAAATTGCCCAGTTCGATATACTAGCGGGAAAAGAGGATTTGTTTGAGGAAGCCACATATTCGGCTAAAAATATAATAAGCCAATCTAAAGGTTTTGTTAGCATAGAATTTCAGAAATGTATAGAAACACCTACAAAGTTTTTGGCACTCATAAAGTGGGAAACGCTCGAAGATCACACCATTGGTTTTAGAGAATCTCCATTATTTATAGAATGGAGAGCCATTCTATCTCCTTTTTTTAATTCACCACCTTTGGCCTTACATTACAATTTAATTTAATATGAAAAGAATATTAAAATCTGCCATAGCACTTTTTGAGGCAGAGTCAAACGATAAAAAAGTAAGAGAAACCGTTGAAGGTTTTATTGAAGAAATAAAAATTGGAGGGGATAAAGCAGTAAAGGAGATTTCGACAAAGCTGGACAATTGGTCACCAGAAAGTTTTAAATTGTCTAAAAGTCAAATTATCGACATTATAGCCAGTTTGCCTTCTCAAGTAATTTCAGATATTGAGTTTGCTCAAACGCAGATAAGAAACTTTGCTCAGCATCAAAAAAATGCTCTTGTTGATATCGAAGTCGAAACCCTCCCTGGTGTGTTTTTAGGTCATAAAAATATTCCTGTGAATAGCGTTGGCTGTTATGTGCCTGGTGGAAGATATCCGATGGTGGCCTCCGCTCACATGAGTGTTCTTACTGCTAAAGTAGCTGGAGTTAAGCGTGTTATAGCTTGCACTCCTCCCATGAAGGGCGAAATACCCGCAGCTACTGTGGCAGCAATGCACATGGCTGGTGCAGATGAAATATACCTTTTGGGTGGCGTTCAAGCCATTGCAGCCATGGCTCTAGGAACAGAAACCATAGATGAAGTAGACATGATTGTTGGGCCAGGAAATGCTTATGTGGCGGAAGCAAAAAGACAACTTTTTGGAAAAATTGGGATAGACTTATTGGCTGGTCCAACTGAAACATTGGTGATAGCGGATGATACCAGCGATGCCGAAATTTGTGCCACTGACCTGCTCGGTCAAGCCGAACATGGGCCAACTTCTCCAGCTATTTTGTTGACAAACTCTGAAAAGTTGGCAAAAGAAACTATATTAGAAGTGGAAAAGCAATTGAAAACCCTTGCGACAGCAGATATTGCGAGCATTTCTTGGAGAGACTATGGACAAGTGATAGTGGTAGATACCATAGATGAAATGGTAGCTGAAGCTGACGCCATTGCGAGTGAGCACGTGCAAGTAATGACGGCAGACCCAAGATATTTTTTAGAAAAAATGACCAATTACGGCGGACTTTTTCTCGGGCAATATACCAATGTGGCCTATGGAGATAAAGTAATTGGCACAAACCACACCTTGCCAACCAAACATGGGGCAAAATATACAGGAGGTCTTTGGGTGGGTAAATTTATGAAAACATGTACTTACCAAGAAATCAGAACGCCTGAAGCCAGTGCAATGATTGGAGAATATTGTTCAAGATTGTGTGAGATCGAGAATTTTGCTGGCCACAAAGAGCAGGCAGATATTAGGGTGAGGAGGTATTCTTGATTTAGGGTTTGCGATTTTAGCCAAAAGGAATGACGATTTGCGATTTGCGATTTACGATTTACGATTTACGAATGACGATTTGCAAATGACGATTTACGAATGACGAATGACGAATTGCGAATGACGATTTACGAATAACCAATAACTAATAACTAATAACAAATAACGAATAACGAATGTCGAATGACGATTTACAAAAAATAAGTTTTATGAAAACAGTTTTAGTTACAGGTGGTGCAGGAGAAATTGGTTCGGCTATTTGTCGAAAATTTGCTGAGGCAGGCTACAGTGTTTTAGCCACTTATAATTCGAATAAAGAAAAAGCCGAAAAGTTGCTAGCTGAATTAAATTTGGCTTCTGAGCAATCAATCGTTAAGCGTCAATCTTCAATCGAAAAAAAAGCACATCATTCCATCTTTCATGCCCCAACTACTGATCCAGATAAACTGGCCGACTTGAAGGAATTTGTGCTTGAAAAATACGGAAAATTGGATGTTTTGGTAAATAATGCAGGAATAACCACTCCCGTAAAACACGATGACTTGGATGGATTGACAGATGAGTGGATTGATAAAATAATGCAGACCAATTTCAGAGGAGGTTTTGCAATGGTCAGGGCTTTTAAAGATTTATTAATGAAGTCAGAGGAAGATTCTGCCTTAGTGGTGAATATCTCCTCAATAGCCGGAATTTACGGTATTGGTTCGAATGTGGCTTATTGTGCCTCCAAATCAGCGGTCGATTCTATGACGAGGTCTTTGGCTAGGGCTTTGGCACCGAAAATAAGGGTGGTGTCTGTTTCACCTGGTTTTGTTGAAGGTGAATATACCAAAAACTTTGACCCAGCTTTTTTGAAAAATCAAATGGACAATACGCCCTTGGAGCGTTTTGCCAACGGAAATGATGTAGCAAATGCGGTTTTTGCTGTTGCTACGCAGTTGACATTTTCAACAGGAAATATCATTACTGTAGACGGGGGGAGGCTTTTAAAGTGAGGAGTATTTTAATGAATAGCAATAAATTTTAGAGGGTTTAATTAGAAAAACTTTAAACTTATTAACATTTGCCACCAAAGCAATTAGCAAGATACAAATATCCAATTAACCAGTAATCAATTAACCAATAACCAAACATGCGAATTATAGACCTTTCAGTAACCATTTCGGAAAAAATCAAGGAGCCAATGGCCACCAAAATCGATTATGAAGATCATAAAAATGGTGCTAAAAAGATTGGAGCTATGCTTTTTGGAGGTATGACCGATTGTTTTGTAAACGATAATGGACCTGCTGGAGAAACTTTGACCGTAACCAGTCATTGTGGTACACATGTAGATGCTCCCTATCATTATTATCCCACTTGCGAAGGGAAACCCTCTCGTACAATCGACGAAATTCCCTTGGATTGGTTTTTTCAAGATGGATTAGTTTTGGATTTTACGGATAAGCCGGATGGTTATATGTTTGAGCCAGAAGATTTACAGGAAAAGCTATCAGCTATTGGCTATCAGCTTAAACCACTTGATATTGTACTCATTCGATGTGATGCCGACAAACGCATTCACGACGATAATTTTGTAAAAATTCATGTGGGTGCATCTGCAAAAGCCACCCACTGGCTGATTGACCAAGGTATAAAAGTAATGGGGACTGATGGCTGGGGTTGGGATATTCCTTTGCATATTCAGGCCGCTGATTACAAAGCCAACCCTAGACAAGGTGTTATATGGCAGGCACATTACGTGGGTATCGAAAAAGAATATTGTCAAATAGAAAAACTGGCAAATCTAGATCAATTACCGCCATTTGGCTTTAAGGTAGCGTGTTTCCCAGCCAAAATAGAAAAAGCAAGTGCTGGTTGGACAAGGGCAGTGGCTATTTTTGAGTAATCTTATTTGGTTATTTGTTGATTGGTTATTAGTAAACTGGTTATTGGATAAGAGGTTTTTTATTAATACTAAAAAAAAGAGGGAAGATGGCTAAAAACAATAATCAGATTTTGCATAAGAAATATAAAGTATTGAGAGATTTAGTAATTAGCTAACCGAGATAACAATAATATCGTTGCAATTAAACCAAATATTTAATAACAAATTGACCAATAACTACGCTTGAATAAAGAAATAAACATACCAGTAATCGAACCCAACGGATTGGATTCTTTCCATTTCGGAGGGGTAAGTTGGCCGTTTAACTTTAGCAAGGATCACAATCTTTTTCATATTAATCGTATAGAGAATTATCGAGATAAACTCTCCTTTCCCCTGCCTCCGCATCGCAAAACTGTCTATGATTTGATTTTTCTTACCAAAGGGAAATCGGTAAGAAGTAAAGGCTTAGCCAACTATGAGTTTGGAGTGGGTCAATTTTTCTTTTTACCTCCTTACCAAATTACCTCACACGAGTACATGAGTGAGGATGCCGAAGGCTATTTTTTGCATTTTGATATTGATATTCTTAAGCATTTATCCTTAGACAAACACCTCAATAAATTCAATTTTTTTAATTTCCTTTCTAATCCTGTTGTGGCCGTTTCTTCTGAAGCTGTTGAACCTATTTTAAATATCTTTTACAGGTTAGAAGTTTTAGATCAAGAGGGTGAAAATAAGCAAATGGAGCTGATAGCCTTCTATATTTTTGCTTTACTTAAAGAAGCCTCATTGTTTGTTGAATCAGATTTGAAACCTCAAAAAAATGCTGCAGCAAGTCTGGTGCAACGTTACAAAGAGGCACTTTCTCAGTTTATTTACCAAAAACAAAAAGTGAGTGATTATGCCAATTATCTACATGTTACTCCCAATCACTTAAATAAATGTGTAAAAAATATAACTTTGAAATCATCTCAAGATTTGCTTAACGAAATGATGATTTTGGAAGCTAAATCCTTGTTGAAATATTCTAATCTGCATATTGCAGAAATCGCAATAAAATTGGGAAATCAAACGCCTAGCAATTTTGCCAGGTTTTTTAAGAGTAAAACAGGTATGATGCCAAAGGAATACAAATAATTGCTATTAGGCATCAACAGTGCAGGTTAGTTTGCTGATTTTTTTTCTTTAGCTTTGGTAGTGTTTCATTTGAATTTACGGTCTTTTTAATTTTAAAATTTAGAACGAAAGATTAAATGTTTCGGTCGAATATTTCTTAAATAAGTTTTTTAATACTTTTATGACAATTAATGGATAAAATAGAAATTGAAAGAGGAACAAGAAAATAGGCTTTTTGAAAACCAAGTAGCTATAGTCACGGGTGCAGGTGTAGGAATAGGTTTTGAAATAGCTCGAAAATTAGCAAAAAATGGTGCTAAAATCATACTCAATGATATAGATAAAAATTTGGCTGAAAAAGCGTGTCAAAAAATAACTGACGAGCAAGGAGTTTGTAAGGCATTTGCTGGAGATGTTTCGGAAATGTCTGTTATACAGGATGTTGTAAAGTTTACGGTTGATAATTTTGGAAGATTAGACATCTTAGTGGCCAATGCGGGTATTACCACTTTTGGTGATTTTTGGGAGTATCAACCAATTTCAATGCAGCATTTATTGCAAGTCAATCTTTTTGGGACTTTTTTCCTTACACAAGCGGCTACTAGAAAAATGGTCGCCCAAGGTCAAGGGGGAAGTGTTTTGTTAACATCCTCTGTTACGGCCCATGCGGCCCACAAAAACTTGGCTGCCTATGGCATGACAAAGGCCGCCATAGATCAATTGGCTAAAAATTTGATCGTGGATTTGGCACCTCATGGAATAAATATTAACACCATTGTTCCAGGGGCAACACTTACTGAACGAACTTTAGAAGATACCGAATACATTTCCACTTGGTCCAGAATTACACCATCTGGAAGGCCAGCAACTATAGAAGATATTGCTCATGCTGCATTGTTTTTGGTTTCTCCACTTTCGCGACAGATCATGGGGCAGAATTTGGTGATAGATGGTGGATGGACCTCAGTAGGGGTATCGCCTTATGAATGAGAATTAAAGAAAAATTAACCTTAAATAATTATCAATATGAAGTCGTCTGGGCAGTCTCGCGTGTTACAAATAGTTTTTGTGATTGGTCTTTCTCTGTGTTTCACAATTCAAGGTTTAGCACAATCTAAAACCAAAAAGAGCAAAGGCGACCCTTCTAATTGGAAACTCGGTTTAGCTTTGTACACTTTTAGTAATATGTCTTTCCCGCAGCAGCTAGACTATGCCGATAGTGCTGGTATTAAATATGTGGAGGGATTCACATTTGCAAAAGCAGGAATTGAACTCAAAGATAGTCTCCTCATGAATTTATCGCCGTCAGGTGTACAACAATTGAAGGCCAAACTTAATCAAAAAGGTTTTAAGATGGAGTCCATTTACATCACTGGTGGTAAAACTGTTGACAACTGGAAACGTGATTTTGAATTTGCAAATCGTTTTGGCGTGAAATATGTAACTGCCGAACCGCCCAAAAATATGTGGAATAGTGTAGATAGTTTGGCTAAAGCATATGGAGTAAAAGTGGCATTGCACAATCACTGGAACGGAAATAGTATATATTGGCACCCAGATTCGGTGCTAGCAGCCATTGCAGGTCATTCGAGTTTTGGTGCTTGTCCTGACCTAGGTCATTATCCAAAGTCTGGCCTGAATCCGCTGGACGCTATCAAGAAATTGGAAGGAAAAATAATAGGAATACATCTAAAAGACATCGCTGAGTATAACAATACTAAAATTCAGGACGTACCAGTTGGTACGGGTGTGATTGATTTTCCAGCAATTTTTGATGAACTGAAAAGACAGGATTTTAGAGGGAATATCAATATAGAAAGAGACACCAAAGAGAAACCCAATAACTTAAGTTCAGTAAAACAGACCGTCAACTATTACCGTGAAATATTAAAATTATAAGAGAAAATTGAATGACCTTGACGTTTAAGATGTCAAGAAAAAAATCTCATACGAAATTCTAAATTATCCAATAAATTAAACTCAAGCCTCAAAACATGATACGCCATTCCGTCATTCTCAAACTAAAAGAGACCATTTCCCATGAGTCCAAGAAAGCTTTTTTTGATGCGGTAGACAAACTAAAAGAAATACCAGACGTCAAGACATTTGAGGTTTTGAACCAGATAAGCCCCAAAAATAAATTTGAATATGGTATTTCGATGGAGTTTGAAAATCAAGAACAATATGATACTTATTCAAATCATCCTGCCCATCTTGATTTTATCCAAAACTTTTGGATTCCAAATGTGGAAGATTTTTTAGAAATTGATTACACCCTTTACAATAACTGATAAATGAAAAAATTACTATTTCTTTCTATTATATCGTGTATGTTTCTCGCTTGTGGAAACTCCAACCTGAAAAACAAAGTTGATTACGAAGTGAAAATTGATAGAATAGACTCTACTTCTTATAGAGCTTTGACCGATTTCAAAATAAGACAAATGTCGGTTAATATCAAAAGTTTAGATGAAAATACCGATTTCGAATTTTACTTTTCAGGTTTAAAAAAACTCGATTCTTTGAAGTTAAACAAAGCTTATGATTCTTTTTTAAAGTCAATTAAGAATGGAGAAGTGGCAGATGCTGGAGC
>NZ_RJUD01000017.1 GCF_024343675.1 Lacihabitans sp. CS3-21 | reverse complement strand
CATGCGTTGGCATCGGATACTGTTACAGTATATGCTCCTGCACTTAAGCCTGTGGCTGTTGCGGATGTTCCTCCTGATGGAGACCATGAATAGGTATAGCTAGGTGTTCCACCTGATGGTGACACCGAAGCCGAACCATTTGATCCTCCATTACACGATACGTTGGTTAGCGAACCCGTTGCAGTGCTGATAGCCGTTGGTTGGGTAATTGTAAATGTTTTAGTAATGGATATACTTGCAGCATCAGTTATCGTACAAGTATAGCTACCTGAACTCAATCCGGAAGCAGTTGCACTTGTACCACCGGAAGGTGACCAAGAGTAAGTAAAGCCTCCACTACCACCACTTGCAACAACAGTAGCAGTTCCGTTTGAACCTCCATTACAACTAACATTGGTTTGAGATGTGGTAGCAGTAATGGGTGAAGAGCAACCAGTAATACAGTTCGGGCTGGTAGAGTAAGCTGTTATGTCATCAGAAATCCAATTAGCACTATTAGCAAGGGCAGCTCTTAATGTTGAAGCAGAAGCGGAAGTTGAGGTACAATTGTATCGAACATTATCAAATGCACTAGGGAATATTGCATTAACTCCATTTGTTAAAGCTGCTGGCAGACCACAAGAAGTAACTGGAGCTCCTGAATTCCAACCCCAACCCAATGAATAATTGATAATACCAGAAATGAAACTTGGACTAGCATAACTTCCCTGATAGGCTAGAATTGATTCGCCAGCACTAGTAAAGTTTAATGTTGGTCCACCAGTAATACCACTAATTGAACCTGTAGAAGCAGTAACACCACCATTGGCTGAGATAGAAACTTCTGTACCACATGTTAATGCTGTACTTGATGTCCATGTATAGTACATTTCACTTACCCCTGTTACACCGCCCCAAGTTACGAATCCTGGATCCCAACCAACATCAGTAAAACTAATTTGTGTGCCAGAAGAAATTGCTGTGAGCAATACGAAGGAAAATCCATCATAACTTGTCGTTGGAACCCCATCTGTGTTCATTTGAGTAAACATAATATCTCCCGGTGCGAGGGTTGTTTGGGAATTACCACTATAACTATGCAAAAACATACCTAGAAATAACCCTACGCTTACAAAATTCTTAATTGGAATGTAAAGATGTTTCATCGTTGAATCGTTAAATAATAAGGGATAGTTTGCAGAAATATTTGTACCAATAGTCTTACAAAAAGAAATGATTCGATCAGTATAACCGAACCTATTTTCGCATACGAAAATTGGGAATAACTATTTTTCCAGGAAGCCAAAGAGAAATACTTTAATAAAATCCTTTTATAAATGGAGCACCTTTGCATTTGGTAGAAAAACAAAATGAGAAACTCTAAAAACAAATTTTTTCTAAGATTGTAAGGTGAGAATACATTAATAAAGTAGGCAAAAATCCTTAGCAGATTAAAATCTAAGATCACCATGTAATTTATGTTTATTCAATCTTTTCAAACATGAGAATTACCCTTGCCAAGAAGATTAAAGTTTATAATAGGAAAGCAGGACAATTAACTATAATTACAAATTGTTTGCCACCAATTGAATTTTGGAGGAGATGATATAAATATTAAGCAATAACTTTTCAAGCGGATACATTTGAAAAAAATGATGGTGGAAATGCAGAATTTTATTTAAAAATATCACAATAAAGAAGGTTACTTGTGACCTAAAACTGCATTTTTTTGTATCCCCATTTTCAAGTAAAACCCCAAAAAAACATACGTTTTTTGCTCGTCCATTCATTAAAATTTGAAGCATAATAAAGTTCTTACTAAAATAAAATTGTGTAGCTTATTTGATTAATCAATTTAATTTCCCATTAATTATTAGACGATTTTTTTTAGCATAATACATCTAAACATTTTAAATAAAATTTCAAAAAGAGATGATTTTTAATCTTAAAAACATACTGAAAGAGGAGAATAAATATGCCGAATGGTTTTGATTAAAATGTTTTCTTTCTCCATATTTCCTAAATTTGAATCTAGGCAAGTCAAGTTTTACTTTCAATCAAATTACTCCTTCTAAGGGTTATAAAAATCATGCATTGCTTTTAGAGAAATGGAAAATTTAGAGGACTTCATCATAACCATATTATTATCATGTAATCTGTAATTAAAATATATGAATGACAATAACCTTTCAATTTGATCATCTGAGATTCGGAAATCATTATTAACCGCCGAAACCACTACCTTTGTTCAATTCAAAAATATTTGCATCCAAACTATGAACATAGAAGATATAGAAAATATAGAGCTCACTTATTTGACATTAGAAGATTATCAGGAGCTCAAGGAGGCCATGGTTTCGTCTTATCAAAGTATGCCCGATGCCTACTGGAAAGAACACCAAATCAAAGCTCTTCTCTTAAAATTCCCTGAAGGGCAAGTAGTAATAAAAGTAAATGGCATGTTGGCAGGCTGTGCTTTATCTATTATTGTAGATTATGACCACTTCCCAGGCAACCACACTTACAAGCAAATCACGGGCAATTATACTTTCAATACCCACGCACCCAAAGGCGATGTGCTATATGGCATAGACGTTTTTATAGTGCCCGGTTTTAGGGGATTGCGACTGGGCCGCAGGCTGTACGATTACCGTAAAGAACTCTGCGAGAACCTGAATCTACGTGGAATTGTCTTTGGTGGCCGAATTCCGAACTTCCATAAATATGCCGATACCCTTACACCCAAACAATACATACAAAAGGTCAAAACCAAGGAAATCCACGACCCCGTATTAAGTTTCCAGATTTCTAACGATTTCCACCCAGTGAAGGTTTTGAAGGGGTATTTAGAGGGCGATGAAGCCTCAAACGAATTTGCGGTACTTCTAGAATGGGACAATATCTATTATGAAAAACCCAATCTCAAAGCCACCAGTAACAAAAAAGTGGTGCGTCTGGGTCTTATTCAGTGGCAAATGCGACCTTACGAAACCGTTGAAGACCTCATGGAGCAAGCGGAGTTTTTCATAGATGCTGTATCAGGTTATAGGGCCGACTTTGCCTTATTTCCTGAGTTCTTCAATGCCCCGCTGATGGCCGAAAACAACCACCTTTCTGAGCCAGAGGCTATCAGGGAGTTGGCCAAACACACCGAAGCTATTGTCTATAAATTCTCAGAGTTTTCTATTTCTTACAATATCAATATCATCTGTGGTAGTATGCCCGAAATCAAAGACGGCACCCTCTACAATGTAGGATATCTATGTCGAAGAGATGGCACAATAGAACGCTACGAAAAACTCCATGTAACGCCCGACGAGGTCAAAGTGTGGGGCATGGTGGGTGGCTCGGAGCTGAAAGCTTTTGATACGGATTGTGGTAAAATCGGAATTTTGATTTGTTATGATGTTGAATTTCCTGAATTAAGCAGGCTGTTGGCAGACGAAGGAATTGATATCTTGTTTGTACCGTTTTTGACTGATACCCAAAACGGCTACTCGCGTGTAAGGCATTGTGCACAAGCCCGAGCCATCGAAAACGAATGCTATGTAGCTATAGCAGGCAGTGTGGGCAACCTCCCAAAAGTACACAACATGGACATACAGTTTGCTCAATCTATGGTATTTACGCCCTGCGACTTATCTTTTCCATCGAACGGCATTAAAGCAGAGGCAACACCAAACGCCGAAATGATTCTTTTGGCAGATGTTGATCTAGATTTATTAAGAGAACTCAACAAAGCCGGAAGCGTAAGAAATCTACAAGATCGCCGAAAAGACCTTTTTGATTTGAAGAAAAAGACGCCTAAGAAATAGGGTTGGGTTTTTCTTTTAATTTATTCCAAAAGTATGCTTAGAAATAATTTATAGCTATGAACCCCAAATAAATTTAGAATCCAGCAAAAAAAATGAAAAGAGCTTTGTAAAAACAAAATCTGGTTTTACATAAAAACAGCCGCTGACTTTAAACTACTTAACAGGCAATGGAGCACCTACGGCAATTGCACAGTCATGTCCTGGCTGGCCATGAGCTGGATTTACCTTGACGTTGGGCACACCAAAGTTTGGTGTAGTAGCCTGAACTGGAGCTGAGACCGGAGCTGAAGCAACAGAAAAATTTGGTGCAGTTGCTTGAACTGGTGCAGGTACTGGTGCTGACACCTTAGCTACAGAACCTTTCAAAGGAGCTCCTACAGCTATTGCACAATCATGTCCAGGTTGGCCATGAGCGGGATTTAAACGTACTGAACTTTTGGTAGCAGCTACAGGACTCGAACCGGTATTTAATGGAGCACTCGATTTTAATGGAGCACTTGAATTCAGTGGAGCACTTGAATTTAATGGAGCACTTGAATTGGCAAACTGTCCTGCTGGATTAAGACCTGATGGCGGCGGAATCGTGACGGTTGGCTGACTAACTCTTATCTCTGGGATAGAAGACAAAGGTGGCACATCTGAGTTATTTTCCGCTGGTGCAGGTGCAGAATTTTCAATCACAGCAATTTGCTCAGAAGCGGTTTCAGAATTACAAGCAAGTAGTCCAAAAAACATAAAACTTGCGGCCAAAAGCGTACTTTTTTGATTTTTCATAAACTTTAATTTATTTCTATAAACACACCAACACAATAATATAGCCAAATTTTTCAATTAGCAAATAATGATTACATAAAATAGGGCATTCATTATTGAAATTTTCTATTTCACAGATCAGCATTATTAAATAGACTTGGGTTGGATGCTTCATCAAAATATGGGTTCAAATAAGGCTTTTCTGATCTTCTAATGACTCAGATAGCCCAAAAAAAACAACCCTAGTAGTCTATTAAACAGCAACTTATATAGTATATTTTAATTAAGACTTTTCTAAAAAAAAATTACCCAATGCACAAATGCTTGAATTTACTAATGACATATTTTTGAAAAAATGTAAAACAGTACGGTTTGATTATTATTAAACGCAAGTTTTTAGAGTTGGTTACAGTCTAAAATTTAAGCGAAAAAAATAAATGTCAATTTGAATTGAAAACTACGACTTCTTATCGCTCTCTTACTTTTAGACGGGATTATTTAAACTAAATACGATTCTGCGGTTATTAAGTAAAACATAAAGTCCCAAAATGAGGTCATTTAATATGATAAAAGTATGGCTAAAAAAAGCAAAAAAGACAGATTGGATCTTTTCAAAGCCATGTAATTGCATGATGTGAGCAATAAAAAAATGATAAGAGCCCAACCCACCTTGCGTTGGGAAAATCCAGCCGATGTTGGCCATTACTGCCAGTTCAACAGGTAGCTTAACACCAATAAAATCTCTCGACACAGAGCCTTTTAGAAGAAAGTAAAATAGGGCAAAATAAGGTAACCAAATGGTCACAGTGTATAAAAACAACAACCATTTGTTCTCCACATTTTTTGTGGTCAATAATCCAATTTTAAAATGGGATAATTGACATTTTATCTGAGAAATGACTTTCTCCCAACGCTCATCAAAATAGGTTTTAAAGAAAAATCTACTTATAAAAAAAATCACGGCCACAGAGAGTATAATAGCGAAATAAAGCCTGTAATTCTGAAAAATGGATGTCTGAAACGAAAAATCCGAAAACATAAAGATGAAAAACAAACCAAAAACCACCAAGCCATCCATCAATTTTTCAGCTATAATTGTTCCCAGGCATTCGCTAAAGGGTATTCCACTCATTTTTCTTAAATAACTTGCCCTCACAAAAAAACTCGATTGCGGAATAATAAGATTGGCTGGATAACTCAATAACAAAGCCGAAAATGCTTGTCCTTTTTTGATTTTATAGCCTAAAGGCGAAAAGAGCACCAACCACCGCAAGTTTCTAAACCAAGCAGAAAGCGACATGCAAAAACCTGCAAAGCCAACCATTTTTAAGTCAACTTTGGCAGTTTGTTTCATAAAATCCTTGTATTTCACGTCTCTCAAAACATAATACAGCAGCAGCACCGAAATACTCAAAAAAACATAAGTCCAAATTCTCTTTTTTGTCATTTCTACTTCATACAGCTATATCCAGCCCATTATAAACATTCTCATAAAGCGATATAAGTTTTTCTCTGATGGCGTTTTTATCAAATTGCTTAACCAAATCTGCCGATAAGTCTTTGGCGTATTGCTTAAATTGACTGTCTTCAAAAACTTTGCTAATCAACTGTGAAAATTCTTCGTTGTTTTTTGCTTTCAAATAATCCGATTCATATAGCATTTCATATTCGCTCAAGTCTCTAAACAAAACAGGCAAGCCAGTGGCAGCGGCTTCTATGGGCGATAATGGGCTATTTTCTTGATAAGATGGAAACAAGAAGACGTCAGCTGCAGCATATAGAAATGGCATGTTTTCCAATTCAATTTGCCCAATAAATTTCACATTACTTGGAGCCTCCTCTATTTTCTGATTGATCCGATGGACACCTTCCGTTATGGCTCCAAAAGGCCTACTACCAGCCCACACAAAGTAAATATCCGGGTGTTTTTCGGCCAATTCAATGAAATCCTCCACTCCTTTTCTTTTCTGTAATTGCCCCACGCCAAGAACTACTTTAACATCCATAGGTAATTGTATCATTTCTCTACCTTTGGACTTTTTCTCCTTATCTGGAAGCCATTTATCTAAGTCTACCGGATTACCAATGCTTATGATTTTTGAGGTTACGCCAAGCTCCCTAAGGTTCTTTTCGACCATTGGAGAAATTGCAATGCAGACATCGGCATGGTTAAAGACCTTTTTAAAATAAAGCTTGGCAAAAGGTAAAACCAAACTGGGAAAAACCACCGAACCTTTTATGGTGGCTGGTGTGGTATGAACAGTATGTATTCTGCGACCTTTGTATTTTCGGGACTTCAAAAAATAATAAAGACCGTAGGAATGCGAATGAAAAATGTCGCCAAAGCCTTCTTGATTTCTCAATACCTCTACGTCATTTTTCTCTTTTAACAAATCAAACATACCCACGAAAGCACTGTGTACGCCGGTGCCTTTGGCCATAAAATCTGTGGAAGAAACCAGGTGAATTTTCATAGTAATTATTGATTTCTTATTTTACACAAAACTCCAAACTAAGGCACTTTAGTTGCGAAATTCTATTATGGTTATGTTAAAAAATCTGCTCTAATATTATGATAAAGTGAAGCGATGTTTACATCACGCAATCTTAACCATTAGCTAAAGATTTGATAACAGAATTTTAAGTGTATTCAAAAGTGAATACATTAGTTTTATACCGACTAGACCTACAAAAAACAACAATGGTCTGAAGCCCAATGATTAAAAAGAAAATTGTAATTTTTGAAGTAGAAGGTGGCAGCGACAAATGGATTAACGGCCTCAGAAAAGACACCATGCCAATTGTAAAGGCCATTGAAAACCTGGGTTGGATATGTGAAGTCCTCTATTTCCGAGACGAATGGAAAGACGAAATATATGAATATACCAAAGCCAATTTCAGTGGATTTATCAGCCGAATTAACCCAGGAAACTTACCCTATGGAGAAGACTTATATTTTGAAACGCTTCGGAAATTGTCTGAGATTGGCGTAGTGGCCATTTCGCACCCCGATGAAATGTTAACATTAGGAGCAAAAGATATATTGATTAAACTTAAAAACACCGGCTTTGCGGCCAAAGATACTTATGGATACCACTCTATAAAAGAATTCAGAAACCGTTTTCCTTTTTCATTGGCACAAAAGCAACGGGTTCTAAAACAAAATAGAGGCTCTACAGGAGTAGGTATTTGGAAAGTTGAAATTCATGATGGCACAAAAACTTTTGAAAATGAACCTTTACCGCTGGATACGCTTGTTCAATGCACCGAAGCACAAGACAATCACATGGAAATACATACTTTGGATGATTTCATGAAGTTGTGTGAAAAATATATGGTGGAGAATAACAGTTTATTGATAGACATGCCCTATTTAGAGAGAATTTCGGAAGGTGAGTTGAGACTACTTCTTATTGCAGATAAACCAATGGCTGTCATACATAAAAAGCCCAGTATTTCAGTCGATGCTTTTTCGGCTACTATATTTTCTGGAGCAAAATACACCATATTCCAACCAGAAGTTTACCCAGATTTGATTCGTTTTTTTGAAGAAAATGCCCCTCAGATTATCAAGCAGGCGAAACTCAAAAGCTATCCAATACTTTGGACAGCCGATTTCATACTCGACTTTGATGAACAACAAAAGGATATATATATACTTAGTGAAATAAACTGCTCTTGTGTAGGAATCCCGGAAAAACTGATAGGTGAATTTGAAAACTCATTTGCAAGGGAAGTCATTGAAAGAATTGAAAGCAATTTCACTTTAAAAATAAAATGAAACAAACCAAGCTTCCTAAACGTCTTAAAGAACTCACAACGCTTTCCTAGATCAGATATACTTTATTTAATTAAACATTTACAATATTATTTCGAAAATCCAGTGAAGCAATACTTTGCCAAAATATCCTGTTTTATTAAGTTGACTATCAGTTTTAGTCAATGGCGGTTTATTAAATTATTGATATTCAAAGTCCGCCGTTTACATTAAGAGCGACAAATCAAAACTTTCCTAAAACAAAAAATCGTTGGTATTTTCATAGAGTTTTTATAATTGAATACCAAATTTCACCATTTACCGAAATTAGAAATTTGGTGAAAATAACTAGAAAAAAATACTATCTAGGCATGTATAAAGACTCTTTCCAATTACTAAGTTTATTCTAGAAACCTTTGGAAAGAATTTATAAATGTATCCTCATTGAATTATCCGCAAAAACGTCCTTTCATCAATAATTTATTATATTTGAGATAGTTAAGATTATTTTTGGAGCTTTGAAACTTAAGAATTCTTTATACTTTTTGACACTATTACCCTATAATTAAAAAATATGCAATTAACAATCACCAATCTCAACAAAACTTATGGCAACGGAGTGCAAGCTCTGAAAGATGTCAACATTACGATTAACCAAGGTATGTTCGGGTTATTGGGC
The DNA here is from genome assembly GCF_024343675.1 of Lacihabitans sp. CS3-21. Lineage (GTDB taxonomy): Bacteria > Bacteroidota > Bacteroidia > Cytophagales > Spirosomataceae > Leadbetterella. The sequence continues at coordinate 73,977 of NZ_RJUD01000017.1, read as the reverse complement.
CCTAACGGTGCAGGAAAATCCTCACTTATGCGTACCATCGCTACACTTCAAGAGCCCGATTCTGGGGAAATATTTTTGGGTGATATAAACGTACTTACCCAGAAAGACGAAATCAGAAAAACGCTGGGATATTTGCCGCAGGAATTTGGTGTTTATCCAAAGGTAAGTGCTTTAAACCTGCTCAATCACATTGCGGTCTTGAAAGGAATCACCAATTCTTCTGAAAGGAAAAATGTGGTGGAAGCACTTTTACAAAAAACTAACCTTTGGGAGGCCAGAAAGAAAAACCTAGGTGGCTATTCTGGTGGTATGAAGCAGCGTTTCGGAATTGCTCAAGCACTTTTGGCCAATCCTAAATTGATTATAGTAGACGAACCCACCGCCGGTCTCGATCCAGCCGAAAGAAATAGATTTTTAAACTTACTTTCAGAATTAGGCGAAAATACGGTCGTTATATTATCCACGCACATCGTTGAAGATGTAAAAGAGCTTTGCTCTGACATGGCGGTGTTCAACAAAGGTGAAATATTATTTAAAGGCAGTCCAGACGAAGCCCTTAGCGGCATTGCTGGCAAAGTGTGGACTAAACGCATAAAGAAAGACGAGTTAAGTGATTATAAAGCCAACTTCAAAGTGATATCCGAAAAACTGATAGCAGGTAATCCCGTAATCAATGTGTTGGCTGACCAAAATCCTGATGGTACTTTTAGTGCCATTGATGCCGACTTAGAAGATGTTTATTTCTCAAAAATATTTTTGCAATCGTAAAAATCAAATCTTATAACTATGTTGAAAGAAATCATAAGGTTTGAGTTTTTCTATCGTAAAAACCGACCTGCCACCTATATTTATTTTGGAATATTATTTTTGTTATGTTTTGCGGCTGTTACCTCAAAATTCGTCACAATCGGAGGAATAGCCGGTGGGCAAATCAAAGAAAACTCCCCTTACAACCTGGCCTTCATGACCATCATCATGACATTTTTTTTTACATTTATTGCCTCCGCCATTATGGGCGTAGCCGTTTTAAGAGATTTTGAACACAAGACAGAGTCGCTAATGTTTAGCACCACCATGTCTAAGTTCGATTACCTCTTCGGGAGGTTTTTCGGCTCGTTTATCGTCATGGTGCTCATATATTGCTCCATTTGGATGGCTTTTATGACTGGCTATTCCATTGGCAAATTTCTCCCCTGGGATCCTTCCTGGAAAGAAAAAGAAATGTTGGTTTTCAACGCCTGGTCGTATTTGCAGCCTTTCATAGTTTGGGGCATCAGCAATTTGTTTATTCAGGGAGCCATTTTCTTTGCAGCTGGGGCATTGAGCCGCTCGACCATTGTCATTTACACGCAGGGTATTATACTTTTTGTGCTGTACCAAGTTTCTGATACGCTTTTGAGCGATATCGATAACAAAACGCTTTCAGCCATGCTAGATCCATTTGGAGTTCGTGCATTTAGTATTTTTACCGAATACTGGACACCAGCACAAAAAAATGCCCAAATAGTGCCTCTAGGTGGTGTATTGTTATGGAACAGGCTAGTTTGGTGTGGAATAGGTTTATTGATTTTAATAGGCACATACTTCTCATTTAGCTTCAATGTGGTGCGGAGCAGCCTTTTCAAAAGAAAAAATAAGAAGACCGTTCCGGAAGAAAAAATAAAACCTGAGCTCGTTACTATTCCTTTAGTAAAGCAGTTTTCAGGCTTTTCTACCAACCTTTCTCAACTATGGACACAGGCTAAGTTTTATTTTAGAATGGTCATTAGAGAAGTTCCGTTCATTGCTATTGCGTTTGTAGGTGTGATCCAAATCATCGTGGACTCGTTTTATTTCGACAAAATGTACGGCACAAGCTCCTACCCCATTACTGCTAATGTGATAAACATGTTGGATGGCTTCGATATGTTTTTCCTAATAATCATCGTGTTTTACTCAGGCGAACTTATATGGAAAGAACGTATCTCCAACATCCACCTGATCATCGATGCCACGCCAGTAAAAGACTGGGTAAACCTCAGTGCCAAATTTATCGGAATGATGATGATCAACCTCAGCATCATGCTTTTACTGATCTTTATGGGTGTTATGGTTCAAGCCGCACATGGATATTTTAACTTTGAGTTGCCTCTTTACTTTAAGTCAATGTTTACCAGTACCTTATCTTTTGTTTTGTTATATACATTGCTTTCGTTTTTTGTACAAGTGATGTCTAACAACAAGTTTATTGGATTCGCCATGATGTTTGTTTTCTTTTTGGTTACTTTCTTTTTAGGAGCTGCGGGTATTCAGCATCCTTTGTTTATGTTTGGCAGTGGGCGTTTGGGTGGATATTCTGACATGAATAAGTTTGGACATTTTGTTACTTCTTTCTCTTGGTTAAAACTCTACTGGCTTTCCATGGTAGTGGTTTTCTTTGTGCTATCAGTGATATTGTCGGTTCGTGGTTCTGAGTCCTTGATGAAAACCCGCCTAAAAGTGGGCAAATTGAGATTGACCAAACCAGTATTGGCATTTGGTATCTTTGCCTTGATTTCTACCTTACTGACAGGCTGTTATGTTTTTTATAACACCAACAAAATCAACACCTACCAAACCCGAGAAGAATCAGACAAAGAACAGGTTACTTATGAGCAATTGTTGAAGAAATACGAGAAGCTTCCACAGCCAAAAATCATAGATGTAAATCTGAAAGTTGAAATATATCCGACAACCCGTGATTTCACTGCCGAAGGTTACTATTGGCTTAAAAACAAAACCGACAAGCCCATCCGTGAAATTCATATTCAAAACGATGTGGAACATAAAATGAAACTGGCCTATCTGAAGTTTGAAGGAGGGGCCAAAGAAAATAAAAAGTACGAAAAACAGGGCTATATCATACATACCCTGAATAAACCTCTGGCTCCTTCTGATTCTATCAAAATGTCTTTCAAGACTTTATTTGAAACCAAGGGCTTTGTAGCAGGCGGGTCAAACACCAACATTGTATATAATGGTACTTTTTTCAATAATACTTATTTCCCATCTATAGGTTATAATAATGGCTACGAGATAGGAGATGACGATACACGCCGAAATTACAAATTAAAGGAAAAAGAAAGAATGATGGAGCAAAACGACCCCATCGGGCTATCACAAAGTTTGTTTGGTGATGATGCTGATTATATTCGTTTCGAAATGACAATTGGTACCGAAAAAGACCAAACAGCCATAGCTCCGGGTTATTTGCAGAAAACTTGGGACGAAAAAAACAGGAAATATTTCCATTATAAAATGGACGTGCCAATGTGTAATTTCTATTCTATAGTTTCAGCCAAATACGAGGTTAAAAAAGACAAATGGATAGCCGCAGATGGTAGGCCAGTAAGTCTAGAAATTTATTATAACAAAGGCCACGAATATAATCTGGACAAAATGATGACGAGCATGAAATCAAGCTTCGACTATTTCTCGAAGAATTTCAGCCCTTATCAATACCGTCAAATGCGTATTATGGAGTTTCCTAAATATGCCGAATTTGCCCAATCATTTGCCAATACCGTTCCTTTCTCTGAAGGCATTGGATTTATTCAAAAAATATCGGATCCTGACGAAGACCTAGATATGCCTTATTATGTAACTGCCCACGAGCTGGGTCATCAGTGGTGGGGACACCAAGTGGCTGAAGCCAACGTAAAAGGCAACGCTATGCTATCAGAAACACAAGCCCAGTATTCAGCTTTGATGGTGATGAAACACGCCATAAAACCCGCCATGATGCAGAAGTTCCTAAAATATGAACTCGACCGTTATCTGAGAGGTCGATCAAGTGAAAGAAAAAAAGAACAGCCCTTGAACATGGTGGAAGGTCAAGGATATATTCATTACCAAAAAGGCTCACTGGCCATGTTTGCATTGCAAGATTATATCGGCGAAGATAAGGTTAATCTGGCTTTGAGAAACTTTCTGAAAGATTGGCAATATCCAGGTCCAGACTCCAAGAACAAACGTTATCCGACGAGCAACGACCTTTTGGGTTACTTCAAAGCTCAAACGCCTGACTCTTTGAAAAACATCATCACCGATATGTTTGAGACCATCACGCTTTTTGAGAACAAAACCGAGAAAGTAGAATATAAGGCATTGAAGAACAAGACTTTTGAGGTTAAAATCACTACTACCAGTGAGAAATTCAGGGCCGATAGCTCAGGAAATGAAAAACCTATTGCCATCAACGACTGGATAGACGTAGGCGTGTATGGCGAAGACATCAAAGGCGAGCCGAACTTACTTTATCTTCAAAAACACAAGGTGAACAAAAAGGCAAACACTTTTACGATTTTAGTAAAAGAAAAACCAAAAAAAGCCGGAATTGACCCTATCAATAAGCTGATAGACAGGCACTCTGACGACAATACCAAAACCGCAAATTTGGCCGATGGTGGGGTGTAAATTGAAAAGAATATAATTTAATAAAATTAAGGTTACGATTAAAGAAAAAAATAAAAAGTCCCCAAATTGGGGACTTTTTGATTATCAATGCCTTAGAAAAAGCAAAAGTTTCTCACGAAAACCAGGCATTTTCCTTGTTCATTATTTTAACACCTAATTGAAATTTCTCTATCGCTTGCGAAAGGCTTTTCTTTACTTCCTATCTGATTCCATCAATTACTTTTCCTATCTCCTTACCATTTTCAAAATTATGGCCTAAAAATGCGGCCAAAGTTTTGGCAATTTGGTTTTGGAAAAGGTTTTGCTTAGTAGATACTTCGCCTTTGGCAGGTGTATCGGGGCCAATCACGGCCATCCAAATCTGTGCCGCGTCTCTAATTCGTTGGCCATGGCTGGTCCATTCCGACTTTACGATGTCTCCCCTGCCATGGTCGGTGGTGATGATAAACGTAGTTTTGTCTTTGTATTGGGGTTGCGACTGACAGTAATTCCAGAGGTCATTTAGGTATTTGTCAAAAGCCTGAGCAGAATACAAATATTCCTTGTATTTGCCGGCGTGGGCATAGCCGTCGGTGTCGTCAAAAGAAATAAACATCACCCTGGGTTTATTCAAAGCCACATACTCCTTGGCTTGAAAATAAGTGATAAAATCGTGTCGCTCAGCTTTGGCATGTGGAGCCATTTGTTGGATTTGGTTCAGTAATTCTTGTTTGGGAGAAAGTTCACCTTCCATCAATTCATTCCCAGAATTCACCGGAATACCACTCCTTTTGTCATTAATGATATACGGAAAAACATCCCAAGTACTGAAGACCGCCACTTTTCCTTTCAATTTTGGCTGATTGTTGAGATATTCTAAAACCGTCACATTCTTGTTATAATTTTTATCGTTAGAATTGATTTCAACATCGGCAAATCCAGTAAGCAATTCATTGTAACCAGGATAAGAAAAACGATAAACATTGTCTACATCCATAAAGTTACCCTTCCATCTATTACCATAAATCTGGCCTTGACTGGCAACCGTATTCCAAATAAATGGCAAAAGTTTCTTTCTTCTGCCTTGATCTGTTTTAGCCCAAAATGCATTGGCAGTTTCGGAAGAGTCTGGGGTAAATGATTTATTAAAAATAATGGCAGAGTCAGCTCCAGAAAAAACATCCTGCCAACGGAGTCCATCAGAAGTTATCAAAAAAACGTTCTCCGTTTTTTGGCTAAAAGACTGTATTGAAATGAAAACGAAAAGCAATAGTTTTTTCATGAGAAGAGATTGAATTATTTAGAACAAAATAAGACAATATTTTAAGAATAACTTAAATATTTATTCTCAAAAGTGCCATCTTCAAACAAATCTATAACCGCATAGCCTGGCTTAGTTTGTTTATAATTGCCCATCCACCAGTTTCCGCTCACGGCTCCGTTGCAACAATAGGTGATTTGGTTATATTCAATGCTATCAGTCAGGTGAATATGCCCACTGATGGCCAATTTTACATTGGCATGATTGGCAAACAGTTCTACTAAATCTTCGGCGTCACCGTGCATCCAAGTTTCAGGAACACGCCACTCGCCATTTTTAAAGTTTTTGCCATCTAAAAACACACAAGCAGACAAAATGGGAATATGAGAAACAATTAGAATATGGGTTTCCCTTGGTGTTTCTTTGAGTTGATTTCTAAGCCAACTCAATTGTTCTTCATCTATTTTCCCTTGGTATCCTTTTAAATTAAGTTTACCCTGAACACTATCCAAAACTATAATTTTCCAATTGGCGGCATTAAATGCATAATAGGTTTTGTTCATCCCGAAATGGTCCATGGCTACTTTCTTCCCATCCTCAAAACCTTGCAAATCGTCCTTTTTGCGATAAATATCGTGGTTTCCTATACAATTATAAACTGGTAAATTATTCTCCGAACCAATGACGTTTTTGTACAATTCCCACTGTTTGCCAATACTGTTTTCGGAGGCATGATGCGTACCCATGATGGCATCACCCCCATTGATTATAAAATCAACTTTCTGGGCTGAATTCTGAATATGATGAAGACATTTCTCGAAACCTTTGGCGGCACCAATGTGCGGTTGAATGTGTGTGTCTGTTATGTGGGCAATCCTGATCGATTTATTTTTAGGAGTTTCTTTGGCTAAAATTTCTTTCGGTAAAACCAATCCACCCGTTATGAGTCCAAGACTTTTTAAAAGGCCACGTCTTTTCATTCGTTTTTTTTGCAAATTTCCGAACCCAAAATAACCAAATCATTAAGTAGGTGTTAAATGATTATTTTCACAAAAGGAGAACAAACTAAAACATTATAATTTAATATTCCCTTAACTTTCAGAAAAATCCAGTTTCATATTTTTGCATAAAAAACGAATGAAAAATATAGAACTCGTCATATTTGACATGGCAGGCACAACTGTCAGAGACCAAAAAGAAGTAGAAACATGCTTTGCTCAGGCTTGTAAATTCACCTACTTAGATGTCACTGAAGAAAGAATATTAGCCCTTCAGGGCTATTCGAAAATAGAAGTATTCAGAATGCTCTGGAATGAAAAAATAGGCGAAACACACACAAATTTTGCCAAAAACGTACAATATAGCTATGAAAACTTTACAAGAATTTTAGAAGAACATTACCTTAACCACAGCATTTTACCCACTGACCATTGCCTTGAAATATTTGAGTATCTAAGAGCAAACCATATAAAAATAGCCCTAACAACAGGTTTTTACAGAAAAGTAACGAACATCATTCTTAACAAACTGGGTTGGCTTGAAGGTCTAAATTCGGATTATTTTAATGCTTCAGGAAAAGGCATCATCGACCTTTCGATAGCTTCAGACGAAGTAGAAAAAGGCCGACCACAGCCGGATATGATCCTCAAAGCAGTAAAAACACTTGGCATCAGTGACATAAAAAATGTCATAAACATTGGCGACACACCGTCTGATTTACAGTCAGGCAAAAGTGCTGGGGTGGCCCTCAGTCTCGGTATTTGCAATGGCACACACAGCAGAAAACAACTCGAAGCAAATCCAAATGACGGACTTTTAGCTGATTTGTCTGAGCTTAAAGCTTACCTATCATGATGAAAAAATACGACCTAATTATAGTTGGTGCAGGCATAATGGGCACCTTCCATGCATTTCATGCAGCCAAAATTGGTAAAAAAGTCCTTTTACTCGAAAAAGACAATCGACCTGTAGGCAGCACCATTCAAAACTTCGGTCAGGTGGTTCCTTCTGGCTTGGATGCTTACTGGCAAAGGTTCGGTATCAGAAGTTTGGAGATTTTTGACGAACTACAAGCCGAAGCTGACTTTACTTTAGTTAAAAACGGCAGTGTGTACATTGCCTCAGACGAAGACGAACTGAATTTGATAAATGAGGTTGCCGAGCTACACCATAAAGCTGGCTATACCCAAGAAATTCTTTCCAAAACTGCCACCAATGTACTTTTCCCTGATATAAATTCGGACTATATCAAAGGCTCTATTTTTTATCCGAAAGAATACAGCGTAAATTCCTCGGAGTTTATTTACAAATTGATAAATTACTGTCAGGAAAAATTGGGCGTGGATTATAAAAACCACCGAGCGGTTATCGATATTGAAGACCAGAACGGAGAAGTAAAAGTTGAAACAGCAGGCAAAGAAGAATTTTTAAGTGAGAAAGTCATTATTTGCAGCGGTTATGTTTTTAATCTATTGTTTCCCGAAATATACCGAAACAGTGGTTTGATAGTGAGCAAATTGCAAATGATGAAAACAGAGCCTTTAAAGCAATTTAACCTCAAAGCCAACATTCTTACTGGCCTCACCATCAGACGATACGAATCATTTGAGGAATGTCCATCGTTTGCAAAACTACAAACCCCCGATCATTTATTGGAACTCAAAAAATGGGGTATTCATATACTTTTCAAGCAATTGCCTGACGGCAGCATTATCGTGGGCGACTCGCACGAATATGCCGGTGTAAGTGAGGTGGAAAATCTCGGATTAGGTGTATCTGATTATATCAATGAACTTATGAAAAACGAGGCAGAATTGATTCTGAATATTCCTCGTAAAAGTTATACCCAAACCTGGGCAGGCTATTATGCCCAACATCCCGACGGGATTTTTGAACATAAAATATCAGAAAATATCGAAATCAGAACTGGTATTGGCGGCAAGGGAATGACCACCAGTGCGGGTTATACCGAAGCCAAAATCAACCAATTGTTTCGCTAAACTCGTATTCTTTTTGTTTGCTATATTTCTTTTCAAAAAAGAAAAACTGCGTCGCAATCAACAAAATTCCTAAATAGCCAGTCACTTCGCTCAGTTCCAAAAGTGTCTGGCTATAATTTATACTTTTCACACTAAATTCCTTGTAAAACAATAGGACTACACTACCCAAATATCCCACACTATCACATAGATACACAAAGAAACCAGCATTGCCCTTAATCCTTTGGTAAGCTATAAGTCGCTCAAAATAAGCAATCTGAATCAGCAAATACGGCAAATAAAAGCCAATACCCAGGGTAGTCATCCAAATTTGCGGAGAAATAATGCCAGCCCGAAAAAGATAATTACTTAGAAGTATGGAAAGCAAAGAAAAAACAATCATGATTGTGATGGCATAATAGGCAGTGCGGTTGTTTTTGAAAAAAGCAATAAAGGCTAAAAACACCATAACCACCGATGCTATAATGGTTTCTGTTTTTGCAAAAATCAGCTTAGAATGTTGGCTATCAATCTGATGCCAAATCTCCACTGCGAAATTATCTCGAAAATCTCGGAGCGTAGTGAAAAACGCATAAACCAAAATAATGGTTAAGATTCCAAAACCATATTTAGATAGTATTTTGACTTTTTCGGCATTGTTCATCGGTTTGCGAGAGACTTTTACATGTTGTTCTTCCTTGTTGGGAGGTGGTATTTTGCTCAGCATCCACACAAAAACGGCAAAAGCGGGCAAAAAGATAACCCCCACCACAAAAGGCATCCAAAACTCAGAGAAACCACTAAAAGCTTGAATATAAAGATACACCGACTTGAGAATGCCGGACGTCATAATCATGTTGATACTCAGACCAATACCCAATATTTCTGTAAATCTCCGTCCCTCCAAAAAACTAAAAAGCACTCCCCAAACCATGCCCAAAGGCAAGCCATTGATAAACAAAAAAGGCAGATTGTAGGGTGCAGGTACCCAAGCAAAAAATAAAAGGCCCAAACCAGCAATCGATATCAACGAAATGATGAGCTTAATTCTTTGCTGAGACCGAAGCTCCGAAATGATTTTTACACCGATAAACTTGGAGCTCATATAACCCAACACTTGCATGATGATATAAACGCTTTTGAGGCTCATTCCCCAAAGCACATAACCTTCAAACTGAGCAGTAAAAAAAGGCTTTCGGAAGGCATAGGTACAAAAATAAGCCCCAAAAGCCGCAACAAAGCACCATATATTGAGTAAAAGTGGTTTTCTAGTTAATCGAGCCGAAAGGTGTTCCACAATCTGTTTTTTACGCAAATTGGGATTCTAATATTACTACAAAGTGAAGCCTTTTTTATGAAATTGATATGAATTGGGGGGTGGGATTGACGGAATTAAAATACCCCTGTGTATTTGGTTAGTTTAGGCTATCTGGCTTTATAATGGTTCCACCATAGTTTCTAAGTTATACAAGTTTTACTTGCCTAATCACCTAATTCAAATATCCAATCATTCAAGACAGCATCTGAATAGGGATGAACAAAGTTTGGTAAAACGAGTAAAACTCTATTTACGCACCAACGATAGTTCAACCGTTGCAAAGCATTTAAAACTCACCTAGCCACCTCAATCTTCAATTTCTTCCCCTTGATTTTTTGATCCTTTATATTTTTAAGAAATGAATGAACTTGGGCCGTTGCGATGGCCACATAAGATGCGAAATCTTGCACTTCTATTTTGCCCAAAGCTTCTTTTTCTATTCCGCCTTTTTGCAAACAAAAACCTACAATGTCTATTTTATTTATCTTGTCTTTTTTGCCTCCACTAAAATAAAGCGTGGTCCATGATTCTTTCGTAACTGCTTGTTGTTTTTGTTCCAAAACTAGCTCCTCAGGCAGCTGAGAGATATATGGAGGCTGTTTTGCGTTTTCCTCCAGAAAGAAATACGCCACGCCGGTGGCGTTCATACGGGCAGTACGGCCATTGCGATGGATAAATTCTTGCTCGTGAAAAGGCATGGAATAATGTATCACGTTTTCCACCTCGGGTATATCCAATCCTCTGGCAGCCAAGTCAGTGCTAATCAAATACCTAACACTTCCGTTTCTGAATCTGATTAAAGCTTTTTCACGATCTACCTGCTCTATTTTTCCATGAAAAACACCGCAATTTATGCCGTTCTTCATCAAAAGATTGGCCACCTCCTCGACCTCATCCCGCTGATTACAAAATATCAAGGTAGGCGTTTGGGTTATTTGTCCGAGTAGCAAATTGAGCGACCTTATTTTGTTATTGGTTCTAACATATTTCAGTGTTAAACCTTCATTTCTTTGGCCATCGTTGATAAAGTCCAAGGTATTTACTGCGTCTATTTTCAGGAAACCAGGCAAGCTAATTCCTTGAGTAGCAGATACAAATATGTATTTTTTCAATTTAGGCAATCGCTCCAATATAAACTGCATTTGTTCATGAAATCCCATTTCTAAGGACTTGTCGAATTCGTCAAAAATGATGGTTTCCACCTGCTTTGAATCAATTGTGTGTCGTGTGTAATGATCCGCAATTCGCCCGGGCGTACCCACCACTAATGCAGGTGGATTTTTCAGGCTATTTACCTCTACTTCCATACTGTGGCCACCATAGAATGCACTTATTTTATGTCCCGAACCTATGCTTTTCCAAACGGACTCTATTTGTAAAGCCAGCTCACGGGTCGGAACCAGAATGATGGCCTGAATTTGATTTTCAACTGGTTTAAGAATTTGGAGTAAAGGCAACAAAAACGCCAAAGTTTTGCCCGAACCCGTTGGCGATAATAAAAGGGTATTCGGATGCTCTAAAATACTCTTTTGAGTAGCTATCTGCATTTTATTCAATGCTTCAATGCCTATTTTTGCTAAGATTTTTTCCATATACAAAGGTACGGAAAGTTTTCTTTCGTTGTTTTTCTAAACACATAGGCAAATAGGGATCATAGGTTTGGATATTTTTAAACACATAGGCACATAGTTATCATAGGTCTCTATGTGTTCTATGCTTCTATGTGTTTATTAACAAATTATGTGTTTATCAAAAAAAGGCGACCTTTCTTCCAGTTTTGTCCTGAAAAAATTACCTTGCAAAAAATTTAACCCTAAATGAAAGAAAATAAACCCAATTATTTGGTTCCGTTTGTGTTGGTCACTTGCCTGTTTTTTATGTGGGGCTTCGCCAATAACCTCAACGGCATCCTTATCCCTCACCTTCGTAAAGCATTACAGCTGAGCAACATGCAATCTACTTTTGTAGATACCGCAGTTTATTTGGCTTACTTTTTAGGGGCAATTCCTGCAGGTTTAGTTTTGAAAAAATTTGGTTACAAAAAGGGCATAATTCTGGGTTTATTGGTCTTCAGTTTAGGAGCATTTTTGTTTGTTCCAGCCGCCAATTCTCGTACTTATGGCATTTTCCTTTTGGGATTATTTATAATAGGCATTGGCTTAACCATACTTGAAACCGCTGCCAATCCTTACGCCACAAAACTCGGCGATGCTAAAGATGCTACAACTCGACTGAATCTTGCTCAATCGTTTAATGGATTAGCGGCGTTTTTAGCCCCTATGGTGGGCACCATATTCATTTTGTCTGGCAAAGAGTATTCTTCTGAGGAACTTAATCTTTTACCAGAAGTTAAAAAAATAGCCTATTTGACTTCAGAGGCTGCATCTGTAAAAATGCCATACATGATTTTAGGTGGATTTTTATTGGTGATAGCGGTACTGTTTATGGTTTTGAAATTTCCAGAATTTAAGGAAGAAGACCAAGGTGAAACTACTGGCAGTATTGCCGGAGCCTTAAAACATAAACACTTGACTTGGGCTGTGATTGCTCAACTTTTTTACGTCGGAGCCCAAGTTTGTGTAACCAGTTTCTTTGTCAGAATGGCCATTTCAGGTGGAGGAGTGGATGAAAAGACCGCTGGATATTACCTCGGCATTTATGGTATTCTCTTCATGGTGGGTCGTTTTCTTGGCACCTTTATCATGAAATATCTCGCTCCAGCCAAACTGTTGAGCATATACGCCGCCATGTGTATTTTACTGAGCTTGGTAGCGGTTTATGCCGATGGTAAAAATGTGGTTTTGGCCTTGGGCGGACTGGGTTTCTTTATGTCTATCATGTTTCCTACCATATTTTCATTGGGCATCAACGACCTCAAAGAAAACACCAAACCTGCTTCTTCTCTGATAGTTATGGCCATTATTGGTGGTGCTATTTTCCCGGTTATTATGGGATACATCATCGACAATTCTAACGACAACATTCAGGTGGGTTATTGGGTGCCTTTGGTGTGTTTTATAGTGGTTTTGTATTATGGATTGGTAGGTCACAAAAAAGCGGCTTGATATGAAAAGATATTGTTTTGCCCTGGATTTAAAAGACGACGTGGCCTCTATAGCCGAGTATGAAAAAATACACGAGAACATTTGGCCCGAAATTCGAGAAACGATTGTGGTGGCTGGCATAACGGACATGCAAATTTACAGAATTGGCACCCGAATGTTTATGATTATGGACACCGAGGACGATTTTTCGTTTGAGGCCAAATCGAAAGCCGATGCAGAGAATCCCATTGTACAGAAATGGGAAAACTTCATGTGGACATTTCAACAAGCCTTACCCATGGCTAAACCTGGAGAAAAATGGGTAATGATGAAAAAAATATTTGGATTAGCATAGAATTTCACTTGGATACTTATTCAATTTTAGCCTTTTATAAACTTTTCATAACATTTTGTGTCCAATCTGCGTAATAGATAATAAGACCCAAATTTACCGATATGAAATACCTATTAATTGCCATTTTGTTTGTATCTCAACTGGCTTGTGTTGATAAAAACAATACTAAGGAGATTGACCCTGAAACTGTTGCCACCAATCCAGATTGGACAGAAGCCAGCCATAGCAACGATGTTGAGCCTGACTATGACACTGTATTTCCTCAAGACAAAGTAAATACTTTAGAAATCACGATTGGGAAAACCAATTGGGAAGCCATAAAAGCGGACATGGTAGCCAAAAACAAGGGTACTTTTGGTGTTGGGGGTGGAACACAGCCAGGTGGCGGCGGTCAAGGTGGCGGGGGATTACCGCCTGGTGGAAATGGTGGAGGAGTGCCGAGCTTTGGAGAAGAACCAAAATATGTGGAGACTACCATAAAATTCAATGGCAAAAAGTGGGAGAACGTAGGCTTTCGGCTGAAAGGAAACTCCACCTTGAGTTCAACTTGGAAATCAGGCATTTACAAACTACCCTTTAGACTAAAATTTGATGAATTTGAAGATGCACACCCTGAAATCAATGACCAAAGGCTTTATGGATTTAAAGAACTATCGTTCTCTGCTGGCGTAAAAGACAATTCACTGATCAGAGAAAAAGTGACTGCTGATATTTTTAGAATGGCAGGAATTCCTGCCGCCCAAACCTCATTTTACAAACTTTATATTGACTTTGGTGATGGATTAAAGTATTGTGGCATTTACGCCATGGTAGAAGTAGTAGATGATACCATGCTAAAAACCCAACTGGGCGAAGACGCTGGAAATATTTACAAGCCAGAGTCTAACTTCACGAGTTTTTCGGAGGCCACCTTTGAGAAAAAGAATAACAAAACCGAAGCGGATTATTCAGACGTAAAAGGAGCTATAACTGCCCTAAACGCCTCAAATCGCACCTCAGACGCAGCTGCTTGGCGGACTAATCTAGAAAAATACATGGACATGGATCAGTTTGTCAAATGGTTAGCGATTAATACAACACTCGTAAATTGGGACACCTACGGAGGAATTGCACATAATCATTATCTCTATAACCATTCGAAACAAAAGCTAATTTGGATTCCGTGGGATAACAACGAGGCTTTGACAAGTCAGGAAAGAGTAAAACTGAATCTATCTGGTGTGGCCAGCACTTGGCCACTTATAAAATACGTATCAGAAGACCAGGTATACTATGCAAAATACAAAGCCTACGTAAAGGAGTTTAACGATAACACCTTTACTACCAGTAAAATGAATGCACTTTTTGAAAAGGCCACCAATATGATAACACCATTTGTCAACGGCTCAGAAAAAGAAGCTGCTCCTTATTCTAATTTGAGCAATGTTTCACAATTTACGGCGGCATTGCCCATTCTGAAAACCCATGTTGTGACTAGAAACAACGCTGTGAAAGCATTTGTGCCATAGATACTTCACACAATTGAAAGTATTTTTGTCTTAAGCTAAAATAACTTCGCCTACTTTTTCATAAATTTTTTAACAAAATAATCGGCCGTAGCTTGATAAACTTTCACTGAATTTTGCCAATTCATCCAGTGATGCGTATCATCAACAATGACCATAGATTCGTAGGGAATTCCTTTTTTCTCTAATCTATTTATCAAATCGGTACTTTGATTAAATCTGACGTTTCTATTATCGTCGGCGTGAATAATTAAAACTGGCGATTTCCAAGTATCCATAGCAGAAACGGGCGATGACAACCAGGCGGTCGTGATAGCTTTCTGATAGTCAGCAGGCTTTTCTGTTTTGTCTTGAAAAGCAGTCATTATACTTGAGTTTGCTCCCCAATCATGCACACCATGAATATCAACTCCAGCAGCAAAGAGGTCTGAATTCTTGGCCAAAGCCCTGGCGGTCAGATAGCCACCATATGAGCCCCCATAAACACCTATTTTAGAGGCATCCACAAAACTTTGTTTCTTTAGCCATAGGCCAGCAGCTTTAATATCTTGATATTCTGAAGCTCCTTTTATGCCACCATGAGCGGGTTGATGAAATTCGTAACCATAGCCGATTCCTAAACGATAATTAACCGACAAAACCACAAAACCCAAACTTGCCAAATATTGATTTGAGGCATAGGCATTGGAATAATAGTCAGAATAGTGCCAACCCAAAAGCATCTGTCGAGGTGGTCCACCATGAATATACACAATTGCAGGTTTTGGGGCTGTATTCCCTTTTGGTAAAAACAAATCTGCATGGATTTTTTGTCCGTCTGGAGCTGTAAAAACAATCTGTTTGGGAATTACTAATCTATCTAAAGGAAAATCTGCTTTTAGTAACTCCTCCCCTATTAACTTTAATCCTTTTGTCTTATCAAATTTTACAATTGCTGGCATCGGTGGCCTTATAGCAGTGGCAGAAATAATAGCTAAATCGTTTCCATCATTTGTAAAAACTGGTGTCCATTCTAACCCATCCCCTTGAGTAATCACCTCAAAATCAGCCTTATCTACACTTACTTTTGCTACATGTCGTCTTTCAATGTCCAAGGCATCATTTCCTGAATTAACACTAAATGTCAGATGTTTTTTATCGCTACTCAAAGATATATGCTCACACATAAAATTACCTGGAGTTAACAAAAGAGCTTGACCTCCATTAGCCGAAATTGAATATAGGTGGGGCCAACCATCTTGATAGGACAAAAATACGATTCGGTTTCCAGCTGCCCAATGTAAATTAAAGCCTCCATGGGTCGTCGGGGCTGACCCTCTCATGGTTTTGGGTGCCTCCCAAATTTTAGATGCGGTATTTGAACTAACATCAGCTACCCAAATGCTCCAAGGGTTGTATTTATTTTCCAACATTGGACTGGGGCTGCCACCTAAACCTGGTCTTCGAATAAACACTATTCTGGTTCCGTCCAATGACCACCTTGGTGACGCATCGATTGTAAACGAAGGTGCAATCCATTGAATGCTTGCACTTGAGAAATTATAAACGCCAACTAGGGAGTGATCGCCTCTGTTTGAAACAAAAAGTAGAGATGAACCATCTGGGCTCCATTCCAAGGAACTTACTTTTCCTCTCGTGGTAAAAAGTTTTTTGCTATTATTTGTAGAATCAAGGGCAGCAGTCCAAGCCTGTCCATCCTTTATGAAAGCAATGCTTTTGCTATTTGGTGAAACCACAAATTCATCTCCTTCGGATATTAATTTCAAATCTCCTCCTGAAAATGGAACACTCCATATCTTTACTGTATTTGGGATGGCGTCTGCCAATGGATTTATAGGCAAACTAACGTCCCAATTGCTCCCGTGATCTCCTCCTCTGACGAAAACTACTCGCTGACCATCATCAGTAATTGTTAAACTGGTAATTTCTTGGGCATCATCTTTATCAAAACTCGTTAATTTTATATATTTATAATCTGGACCCTCTGCTACGTAAACATTTCTTTTACCTTGTTCATCCAAAGCCCATGCAATTTTACTGCCTTTATCAGAAGAGCATAATTCGGTAGGAAAAGGATAATTCTTAAAAGCGTTTATTGTGGACTTTTGAGCAAGGAGAATTGAAGGTAACAAAAATAAAAAAAACAAATGTTTCATAAACCTAGCGTTTAAGTTTTAACTAAATTAGCCTTAACAAATATAAACAAATTCTTATCAGTTAGGTTATTTGTGCTACGACTAAAAAAACTATCGCTATTTTGCGAAAGCATTTTCTGTATTCAAACCTTAAATAAATGAAAACTTTTTTATTCTGTTTTTTAATTTCGTTGACTTCTTTTGCACAAATCAACCCGGAAAAAATAAATATTGTAAGAGACCAATGGGGAGTTCCACACATTTTTGCCAAAACCGATGCAGAAGTGGCCTATGGATTAGCATACGCCAATGCAGAAGACGATTTCAAAACCATGCAGCTGACGATGTTAATCGGAAAAGGTATGCTCGGGAAACTAAAAGGAAAAGATGGAGCAGCGGCGGATTATGCTGTCCAATTGCTGAGATGTAGAGAAATTGTGGATGAAAAATATGATTCTGACTTATCTGAAGACTTTAAAAAGTTGATATCAGGCTATGTTCAAGGAATAAATGCCTACGCCAAAAATCACCCAAAGGAAATATTGGTCAAAAAATCATTTCCAATTACCACAAAAGATTATATGACTTCCATAACGTTTTCGCTATGTGTTATATCTGGTGCTGACCGAGAATTGGGTAGTTTATTTAAAGGTAATAACAAAACGCTTGAAAGTTTTAAGGCAGCTGGTTCAAATGCTTTCGCTATTTCTTCATCAAAAACTACAGATGGCAAAACTTATCTGAACATCAACCCTCATCAGCCTTTGGAAGGCCCAGTGGCTTGGTATGAGGCCCATTTGGTTAGTGAGGAGGGACTCAATATTTTGGGTGGAATGTTCCCTGGCTCTCCAGTGATTTCTTTGGGTGTAAACGAAAATTTGGGTTGGGCTCACACAGTCAACTATCCTGACAGAATAGACATTTACCAACTAGAAATGAACCCAGCCAACAAAAACCAATACAAATATGATGGACAATGGCTGGATTTAGAACAAAAAACCATCAAACTAAAAGTAAAAATAAAAGGTATAAAAATTCCCGTAAAAAAGAAGGCCTATTGGAGTAAATATGGTGCAACTGTAACCAACAAAAAAGGCACTTTTTCGATGAGAATGGGTGCGAATCAAGATATTAGAGGCATGGAACAATGGTACAGAATGAACAAAGCCCGAAACTATTCTGAGTTTCGTAAGGCCATGGAAATGGTAGCCATACCGATGTTCAACACCATGTATGCTGACAAAAACGATACGATATTTTATGTGAGCAATGCGAAAATTCCTATGAGAGAAAAAGGTTATGATTGGGAAAACACAGTGCCAGGAAACACATCAAAAACCCTAACTACCAATTTTCATCCACTTAAAGACTTACCACAATATTTGAATCCTACAAGCGGATATTTATTCAACACCAACCACTCACCTTTTAACGCCACAGACAAAAATGAAAATCTAATAAACAAAGATTTTGACCCAACAATGGGCTATGAAACCCTACAAAACAACCGAAGTGAGCGTTTTGAAGAACTTATAAATGAATATGGAAAATTGAGTTATGATGATTTCAAAAGAATAAAATATGACAATCAGCTGCCTAAAAATTTAAAATTCGCTGTTGACTTAGATGAATTATTTAATCTCAATCCAAAGGAATACCCTGATTTAGAAATACTTATCGACAGAATTCAACAATGGGACAGAAAAACGGATGTGAGTAGCAAGGGTGCGGCTGCATTTCTGATTCTTTACTATGAATTAAGAAAAAACATAAAAACCATTGACTACGAAAATAGACCAAAAATTAGCAAGGAGAGCATTTTGGAAGCCTTAAAATCAACGAAAGAATACATGATGACGCACTTTGGAAATAACGAAATCGTATTGGGCGACTACCAAAAATTGGTGAGAGGAAACATAGAAAAACCGATGTGGGGAATGCCTGATGTGTTGACAGCCTCTCACGCAAGACCATACAAAGACGGAAAAGTGAAAGTGGAACAAGGTGAATCTTATATTGCCTTAGCAAGATTTTCAAAAACGGGATTGCCAGAAATAGAAACCATGCTAAATTATGGAAATTCCACTACCGAAAACAGCCCACATTTTGCCGACCAAATGGAATCATATTTGGCCAAACAGCCTAAAAAAATGACTCTTGACAAGGAAGAAATATTAAAAAATGCGGTTAGGAATTATCATCCAAGGTGATGGTAAAGTAACCCAACTAAAGAGAAAGTATAATTGATTTGAGAAAAGTTACATTCCCTTGACTTAATAAAAAGCTGAAATTTTACTCATGAGTTTTATTGCCGACTGTTAAATTTGGAAAGGTAAATTTTGTTTAAATTGTTATCCAATGTTACGGTTCCAAACTTGTTTAATAAACTTCTACCAATCAATATTTTTTTCCCTTTATCTGTAACCGATACACTCACATTTTTTAAATTGTAGTCTCCAATTTTTACATCATCCACCAAATATGTTCTACATCTTTCTA
The DNA here is from genome assembly GCF_024343675.1 of Lacihabitans sp. CS3-21. Taxonomy (GTDB): domain Bacteria; phylum Bacteroidota; class Bacteroidia; order Cytophagales; family Spirosomataceae; genus Leadbetterella. Next base: position 54,469 of record NZ_RJUD01000017.1, on the reverse strand, counting down.
TTGAACCATTAGCCAGTTCATAGTCTCTTACACCGCGGAAATTTTGAGTATTTAAAACATTATTTTCCGTCAATGTTTCCTCCATTTCTAGGTTTATTAGTAAATCAGAGGCTCCAGTGTCCAGCATCCAAAATAGGTCATCAAACACCGATAATTTTACATTTAGATAAGACATCCCTCTAATATTATAAAATGATAAGGTATCAAAGGCAGGACCTTCAATTTCATGAAGATTCGGAACATGTTTTGTTTCCTTTTCCAAAAAATCCCCACATTCACTTTCAAAATAATAATAAAGGTGTGAATTAGAATTTGAGAGTTTCTCTAAAGTTTTATCAGAGTAGTTATTATCAGCGATTAAAGAGGCTCTGCATTTACAATAATCCTCCAAGTTCTTTTCTGCTAATCCCACACTATCGGCATAAGACCTTAAATTTGACTTGCATTCATTAATGTAACCACTAATATCATTTTCAACTTTAATTAATGCCGATTTTCCTATTGAAGTTATACATTGACTTAGCTTTAACATGACTGATGGGTCGCTTTGCATCAGTCCATCAAGATCAATCATACGACCTTTTGTATAATTCTTATATTGCTTATTTGTAAACCTTCCATTAATGGTTTCTATTTGACACCTACAAATTGCTGTTGCATCACGTTTTTTTCCATCGATTAGGTATAAATTTATACAATTTTCGAAGTATAGGCTTGAATTCAACATAATTTTCCCTTCGGCCGAGTAAATATGTTCCGATTGTGCTAAAGTTTGGAATGACAAAAAAAGAAAAAGTACAAATAGTAAATTATTGAGGGATTTCATTCAGTAAAATTAAATTTTACATGATTTACATCAAAAATAATACCACTTAAACAGATGATTACCCTTAATAAAGAAACCTACATTTAGGAGAGTACTTTATTTTATATCAAAATCTTACAAACCAGCTTTAATATAGCTCCACCCTTGCTCTTGCTTAATCACTATTTCGCCAATACCCATAGGCACCGTTTTCATAAAGGGTAAAAGCTGTTCTTTCTTGATTTTCTTTTGTTTCATGGTGTTTTCGCAAACTACCATTTTGATACCATCTTTTTCGACAAAATTTTGAAGTTCTTTAGCAAAAGTAGTTTTCTCAGTCATGACCATAAATATGCCATTTCCATGAAAAACAACTTCCGCTTGCGACTTAGGCCAGCCTTCTTTGAAATTTTTCAAGTTATTAATCAAAGACTTTTGCGATAAAGTATCTCCAGAAACGAATTGAAAAACAGTTTTGTGTTTGCTGCCGTCATCAATTTTTTGAGCAAAAACCGAAGACGTTGCAATAAGGAAGAAGAAGAATATTTTTTTCATGATGAATATTTTAAAATGTATTTAGAATCTATTTTTTGTTTTTGGCTTTTTTAAAATCTTCTATGGGTTTGAATGGCCCAAACTTATGTTGCTGCTCAGAAAAACCGTCATCGTATGGTCCAAAGGGATGGTCTGCTGGTTTTGCCGATATTTTTGGCCAATCTTTACTTAAATCTTTATGGGGTCGAGGCCTAGAATTTACATAAGCCGCAATATCCCAACTTTCCTCATCAGTCAACTGAGGCTTGTCGTAGGTGGCACCATAAGGCATGTTGGCTTTGATATAGCCCGCAAATCTTGACAAACGATACAGGCCAGCTCCAACGTTATAAGAATGCACTCCCCAAAGCGGCGGGTAAGTATAAGCAGTACCATCGGCATTCATCACTCCTTCCCCATTTTGTCCGTGACATGTAACGCATTTTTGCTCATAGGCTACCTGTCCATTTATGGGATCTGCGGCTCGTTTGAGATTTTTGAGTTTCCAAATTCCACTACCAACAGGAATGGAATCTTTGGGAACAAACTGACCAACAAACTCAATGTAGCTTTTCATGGCCAACATTTCTCTGCTATTCGAATCTAGACCTTTTCCATTTAAACTTCTCTCAAAACAATCGTTTATACGTTTATGAATATTTTCAATTGTTCCGCTCCTGCCTCTAAACTTTGGGTAAGTCGACAAAACCGCCCCGTAATTATTCCCCCAAGGCCTAGTTCCAGCATCTAAATGGCAATTTTGACAGTTCATCCCATTTGAAATCGACCTAACTTTCCCTTTTGGACCTAGATAAAGAGAAGTATTAGCAATAAGTTCTTTGCCATATTTGATGAGTTCAGGGTCTTTTTCGTGTACCAAAGCGTCCATGCTCATGGCTTGCCACAATGGTTTTTGGTAAACGACCGAATCCCTTTGCATTTCCTCTACTGGATTTTTAGTGTTAAAGAGCCTTGGTAAATCTGTAATTAACAAAAAAACAAGTATAAAAGCCAACATAGCCGAAGCTACTAATATATAGCGGAGTACGTTGAATTTTATCGGTTTAATATTCACAATTTCAATGAGGAAGGTGTTTTTGTATCAAACCGTATGTCCATGTACCAAAAATGGCACTTAGAAAAGTAACAATCACCACCAAATATCCAGAGCCAATTTGAGCAAATAGCGGCCCAGGACAAGCTCCTGTAATGGCCCAACCCAAGCCAAACATAAATCCTCCGTATATTAATCCTTTGGAAAACGGCTTTTTTGCAATCACTATTTCTTCGCCATTCAAGGTTTTAATATTCAGTTTTTTGATAACAAACAAGGATATCATACCCACCACTACGGCGGTTCCAATGACCCCATACATATGAAAACTCTGAATTCTAAACATTTCTTGGATTCTAAACCAAGATATAATTTCGGCTTTTACAAACACAATACCGAAAAGTGTACCCACTATCAGGTATTTGATATTATACAAAAAACTCTCTTTTTGAATGAGTTCGTTGGGTGCATCACACCCTGGGTTTATATCCTCTTTCATCGCTTATTTGTTGATTAAGTTAAAAATAATAGGTAGGCCGAGGTGTGTCATGGCAAATCCTCCCAACATAAAAAATATGGTTGCCACCAAAGAGGGCCATTGCAAACTAGCTAGACCCATTATGGAATGTCCTGAGGTGCAGCCTCCTGCGTAACGCGTTCCAAAACCAACCAAAAAACCACCTATAATAAAGAAAAACAAGCCCTTAAGTGTAAATAAATTGTCAAAATTAAAAATATCCGTAGGCATCAGGTTTTTAAAATCACTTACGCCAAAGACCCTTAAGTCGTCAATTGTACTTTGAGCTACTTGGATATCTGCTTCATTTGCCAATCCAAATGTTCCTAAAAATCCGCCAAACAATACACCAAAAACAAAGAATAGATTCCAGATTTCATTTCTCCAATTATACTTAAAAAATGGAATATTGGCCGGAATGCAAGCCGCACAGATGTGCCTAAGTGAAGAGGAAATTCCAAAGTTTTTGTTACCAATAATTAAGAGAACGGGGACTGTAAGACCGATGAAAACACCTGCAACTGACCAGTGCCACGGCTGTTTTATAAATTCTAACATGTTTTTATTTTTTTGGTTTAATTAATAAAAATAACACTTCATAGCTGTTTAAAATTCAAAACAAACACTTTGATGGGATTCAAATGAAAAAATACAGCATTAAATTTAGAAAAATAATTTGGGGTACAAAACCTGCACCCCAATTATCGACTTACTATTTAACCCTTAAATATATGCTTATTTCATTTTTGATTGGCACACAAAATCACTTTTTGGAATATCCGTAGCAGATATTGCTGCAAAACCGCCAGTGATATCAATCAAATTATCAAATCCACGAGATTTCAAAATGGAAGCAGCTATCATAGACCTATAGCCACCAGCACAATGTAGGTAGTTCGTCTCCGTTTTTGAGAATTCCGCCATGTTTTTACTTAGATTTGCCAAAGGAATATTCATGGCTTCATCTACGTGTTCAGCAGAATATTCGGTTGGTTTTCTAACGTCTTTTACAAGTATTTTACCTTCCGTTTCCTTAAATTTTTCAGCAAAATCCATGGCAGTGATGGATTCAATGTTATCAGTTTCTTTACCCGCTTTTATCCAAGCCTCCATGCCACCATCTAAATATCCAATGATATTGTCATAACCTACCCTCGACAACCTCGTAATCACCTCTTCACGATTTTCTTCGTCAGCAATAATCAAGATGGGTTGTTCAATATCTGTCAAAAGGGTACCCACCCAAGGTGCAAAGTCACCTTTAATGCCAATAAAAATAGCGTTTGGAATAAATGCTTCTTTAAAGATATGTTGTGGCCTTGTATCGATCATGATAGCACCTGTTTCATTTGCAGCGGCCTCGAATGCAGCTGGCGAAAGAGCCTGAACTTGCGATTTCACGACGTCTACGTTTTGGGCTCCCGTTTTATTCATCATTACGTTTTTTGGAAAATAATACGGTGGAGGTACCAATTCTAAGCCATCCGTAACTTCTTTTATAAACTCCTCACGCGTCATGTTGGCTCTAAGGGCATAATTATACATCTTTTGGTTGCCTAATGTGTCATAGGTTTCTTTGCTCATGTTTTTACCGCAAGCCGAACCCGCACCATGTGCAGGATAAACCAAAAGTGTATCTGGTAAAGTCATGATTTTGTTCCTCAATGAATCAAAAAGGAAACCGGCCAAATCATGAATGGTCAAATCGGATTTTTGGGCCAAGTCTGGACGACCAACGTCTCCAATAAACAAGGTATCCCCTGAAAATATACAATATTCTTTACCATTCTCATCTAAAAGCAAATAAGTAGAAGATTCCATGGTATGACCAGGTGTATGAAGAACTTTTATTTTGAGCTTTCCAACTTCCAAAATTTGCCCATCAGTAGCAATTAAAGCTTCAAAATCTGGCTTGGCTGTAGGTCCAAAAACGATGCTTGCTCCGGTTTTTTTAGAAAGTTCTAAGTGACCACTTACAAAGTCAGCATGAAAATGTGTCTCAAGAATATACTTGATTTTAGCACCATTTTCAGCTGCTTTTTCTATGTATTGATTTACCTCGCGGAGCGGATCAATAATCGCACATTCTCCGTCAGATTCAATGTAATAAGCTCCCTGAGCCAAACATCCCGTATAAATTTGCTCTATCAACATAATTTTATATTATTAAAATCAATTCCAATCCAAAAATAATTATTTAAAAATCAGTTCTTTTATGAGGATATAAATACCCATTATCAATACAAAGTATCCAAAAATGGGCTTAAGTTTTTCGTCTTTTACTTTTTTAGACAGATGACTTCCCAAGAAAATCCCAACTGCCGCTATGGAGGTAAAAATCATTAAAAACTTCCAATCAATAACAGAGCTCCCATTGACATCGCCCATGAAGCCAATGAGGGATTTTAGACCGATAATGACCAAAGAAGTACCTACAGCTTTTTTCATGGGTAGCTTGGCTAATAGTACCAACGCGGGTATAATCAAAAAACCTCCTCCTGCTCCTACAAAACCCGTAATCATACCTACTCCCAATCCTTCCAGCAAAATCAACAAATATCTATAATCTACCTCTTTTAAGACTCCATCTACTTGATTTCTACCAGGTTTAATCATGGAATAGGAGGCAATTACCATCAAAACTGCAAAAACCAATAACATGAGAACGGGCTTGGTAACCAAATAATCACCCAGACTGAAAATATCATGGGGAATAATGGGCACTAAAAACTGTCTGGTAATGTAAACACTAATGATGGAAGGTATGCCAAAAACCAAAGCAGTTCGCCAATGAATATTTCCTTGGTTTATGTGGCTTGTAGAACCTAATAAACTAGTAAAACCAACGATAAAAAGAGAGTAAGCAGTAGCCAAAACAGGGTCAATATGAAATAAATATACCAAAATAGGCACTGTAAGAATAGACCCTCCACCGCCAATTAAGCCGAGAGAAATCCCCATTAAAAGTGCCCCAAAAAACCCTATTATCTCCATTGAACCAATCAAAATTTCGAATATTTAATCTACTAAAACTATAGACTTATGAATATATGTTGTTTTTATCATATAGCAAGTAAAAAAAACTAGAAATGGCAAGTGCAATTCTGAACGCAATCTAGCAGAATGTTAATTTCTTTAAGTTTCAAAGAATAATGAATAAACTGCCCTTCTCTGCTAGATTGTAATATCCCTTTAAGCTTCATGTTGATTAAATGGTGAGACACCAATGATTGTTCACCATTTATTTTCTCACAAATTTCGTTTACCGAAAGGGTTTCATTCTGAGTCAGCAACTCTACAATAGCCAAACGCATAGGATGAGCCACTGTTTTAAGAATAAAAGCAGCTTTTTCGAATTTTTCTAAATCTATTATTTCTACCATATTCACTTAACAGTTGTTCATAATAATTAATTCAAATATATGACAATATTTTCATATAAAAAAATATCTTAATTTAGGTACTTTCTAATAAATTAATCTAAATTTTATCAAAAAAAAATAGCTTTATCAAGTTTAACTTATAAATTCAAATTCCAAAATAAATTCAAAAAAATCAACCTAATGCAAGCAAAAGGAAAAATACTTTGGACAGATTTAACGGTAGAAAATGCCGAAGAAATTAAAGATTTTTATGGCTCAGTAATTGGCTGGACTTTTAGTGAACAACCTGTGGCTGATTATGTAGACTACAACGTTCACAATGCCCTAGAGCCAGGTGATGAATGTATTGCAGGTATTTGCCACAAAAAAGGATCGAATGCCAACATCCCCGCTCAATGGCTCAATTATGTGATTGTTAAAAACCTAAGAGAAAGTTTAGAAAATTGTCAAAAACTTGGTGGAAAAACTTTGGATGGACCAAGAAAAATGGGCACCGACATGTTTGCAGTTATACAAGACCCTGCAGGAGCATGTTTAGCGTTGCTAGAAACCACTGAAACACCTAACTGATCATCTATCAAAAATCCTATCATATAAAATAAATAAATATATAGCTTTGAGATATATAAATTTGAAAATATGCGAGCCCTTTCGTATCAAAAATATGGAAATCCAGAAAAAGTCCTTGAGGTAGTAGAGCTAAACACACCTGAACCCAAACCGAACGAAGTTTTGGTTAAAGTGTATGCAACTACAATCAACGATTATGACTGGAGCTTGGTGAACGGTCAACCATATTTGTATAGATTGATGTTTGGTTTTTGGAAACCAAAAAAATCTACCCCAGGCATTGAGTTAGCTGGTATTATTGTTAAAATAGGCTCCCAAGTAAAACTATTTAAGGAAGGAGAAGCGGTTTTTGGAGATATTTCAGATTATGGTTTAGGTAGTTTTGCTGAATTCTGTTGTATAAACGAAAAAGCTCTTCTTAAAAAACCTGACAATATGAGCATGGAAGAAGCAGCCTCAATTCCCCACGCTGCTGGTTTGGCTTTGCAAGCTTTTTCACAAATAGGTGGTCTAAATTATAGACAAAAAATCCTCATCAACGGTGCAGGAGGTGGAGTAGGTTATTTCGCTTTTCAGTTGGCAAAAAGGTTTAATTGTCAAACCTCTGGCGTAGATTCGGCTGAGAAAATTGAGGTTTTAAACCATCTCGGCTATGATAGATTAATAGACTACAAGAAAGAAAACTTTACCCGAAACGGCGAAAAATATGATATCATATTGGATTGTAGAACGAACAAACCTGCCTATTCATATCTTAAATCTTTAAGTTCTGGTGGGAAATACATTACCATTGGTGGAAAAATACAAGGACTTTTGGGGGTTTATTTTTTGGGAAAAATAATCTCACTTTTTTCCAGTAAAAAAATGGAAGTGTTGGCACTAAAACCTAACCATGGCCTGACTGAGGTTATGGGTTTAATTGAAGAAAAGAAGATTAAAATCCAAATAGATGGCCCATATAGATTTGAGGAAATCCCACGACTAATTCAATATTTTGGCGAAGGCAAACATTTGGGTAAAATAGTTGTGAAAATGGATCCTTAGAGGTTTGGAATAAATCTACCAGTTCTGGCTTTGTAAGCGGAGTAATCGGGATATTTTTGAGAGAGTTTATACGCTTCATACTGGGTTTTGAAATAAAACAAAATCAAGAGCAATAAAGAAATAATCAGCCTGGGAATGGATGCAGAGTAAATGCTGTAACCAAAAACAGTTAGCAAAATGCCAGTGTAAATAGGATGTCGTACATACTTGTAAAGACCTGAAGTAATCAATTCAGAATTGTTTTTGGGTGTTGGAAATGCCGTCAAGCTTTTGTCGAGGTTGAACAAGGCAACTAAAACAATCAAAAAACCGATAATCGATAATAATAAACTAGGAAATCGCAAATAATCGGCAACAAAGAAATGAAATTTAGAAGGGATCAAGAAAATCAAAAACAACAAGAATTGTATGCCAACCAGCCAATAATCTTTGTTCGATCGGTTTATCATGCTTTAAATATTAATGCACAAAATAGAAACATTTTTTCATGTATTTATATAATATTTCTCACCAAATTGAAAGTTTACCAAGCCTTTTCCCAAAAAAGTAATAAAATGTTTCTTTATGTTTTATTTTTGAGAAAAACAATACAGAGAATTGTCAAAAAAGCTTAACAAACATATCAATTCGTTCGATTTTTTTAGAGCTAGCATCGTAAGTATATTGTTGGTATTACCTATTTATTGGGGTTTTTCTACTGATAATTATCCAGCAGGTATGGCAATCGTGGTGGGGGTTATGTTTGCCTATTTTTCCAATATTGAAGGGACCAACAGAAACCGAATTATTGGTATGTTTTATAGCCTTTCTATGGGCTTATTTGTACTTACGGGATTCTTTTTCTCCGTCAATTTTCCCGATTACATTCGTATTCCGACCTTAGCTTTACTGATTTTTGCTTCCTCTATGCTTTCTGTTTTCGGTTTTCGTGGCTCTATGATTGGCTTTGCTGGTCTCTTTGCTGTTGTAATGGGCTTCATGCTACACAAATACTCGCTACCAGCATTAGAAATATTGAAATTAGTAAGTTTAGGTGGAATAGTTTGTATCCTTGTTTCAGCTTTGAGTCAGTTCATTTTTCAAAAAAGACATATTCAGTTGTTATTGGCGGAATGCATGGAGTTGACAGCTAACTACCTAAAAATGAGCGATGACATCAAATGGAATGCCACTACCAATACACCAGACTTACAGTACAGGCTGTTAAAAACCCAAAGTGCCATCAACGAAAATCATGAGCTGCTCAGAAGTATGCTGATGAGCGAAAAATCCACGCTCATATCTTCCTCTGAAAATCGAAAACTCTATCTGCTATTCATCGAAATGATAGATTTGTACGAAATGGCGATTGCTTGGAATCCCGATTTTGAAGCATTTGAAGAAGAACTTGGCAAGTTTACCAACTTACTCCTACCCTATCAAAAAACTTCGGAATTGGTTTCAGAACACCTTATGAAACTCAGTGAAGCTCTTAGGTCTAACGCTAGTTTCAGTTTAGATTCAAGTCTAGATGAAGCTTTGAGCGAGGCCGAAAAAAGCATTAAAGTTTATGTAGATGCCGTAAAACTCCCAAGGGCACGTGAGGGAGCCTTAATGATGCGAAATCTTCTTGATCATGAACAGCGAGAACTCGAAAAGCTAAAACTAATAGACAATATTTACAACAACCTGCTGCAAGAGTCTCAATTGGTACCTCGTAGAAACAGCCAGTTTATTACTACCCAAAACTATTCTTGGAATACCATAAAGATAAATCTCAATACCGAGTCAGTTATTTTTAGGCATTCTATCAGATTAACAACTGCGTTTTTATTGAGTTTTTTAATCGGTCATGCTCTTAATCCCGACTATGCCAACTGGATAATTGTGACCACTATGGTGATTCTTAGACCCAACTATGGACTCACAAAAAGTCGAGCGAAAAGCCGAATGGCAGGTACCATTTTGGGGATGATTTTCACACTTGCTTTGGTATATTTATTCAACAACACCATAGTTTATGGCACTACGGCTGCTATTTCCTTATTGGTTGGCTTTTCATATATAAACAAAAACTACAAAATAGCATCAGCAGGAATAACCATCAGCATATTGCTTTTATATGTTTTAAACGAAAACGATTCCATAGAAATCATCCTAAATAGAGGACTTTATACTTTTATTGGGGTGTTAATTTCACTGTTTGCCATGTATTTTATTTGGCCAGTTTGGGAAAAAGAAAATATCAAAGATGCCATAAAAAAAGCCTTGATAGCCAACCTCAACTACCTAAAGGCAGTTAATAATCTCTACCGAACCAAGCAAGAAGCTGACACGGCTTACCGATTGATTCGTAAGGATGCTTTTATCAAAAACGGCAACTTAAATGGGGCTTTTCAGAGGCTGCAAGAAGAACCGAAATCGAAGAAAAACCAGGTAAGCAATATCTATGCAGCTGTTTTGTTAAATCACAGTTTTCTTTCGGGAATAGCGGCTTATTCAGCTTATATTCAAAGCCATAAAACCACCAACACGTCAGAAAGTTTTGAGACTATCATGGATTATATATGTGTAAATCTGCAAAATGCGATAGCTATCCTGAAAGGAAAAAGTGCGGCAAAAAACCCAGACAAGTGTTTCGAGGCATTTGAGGTTCTGGACAAAAAATATGCTGAACTTAACTTAAAACGCAACCTAGAAATAGAATCAGGCATACTGACCATGTCCACCGAAATGCGGAGCAAACTGCAAGAAGCCAAAGTAATCATAGAACAGCTCAAATGGCTTAAAAATCTGTCTGAAAACGTTTTAGGTGCGGTGGAGGTTTTGGGGTGATTTTTTTTAAACACATAGTTACATAGAGGGCATAGTAATATTTTTTACCACAACTTCACACTGAGTTTTATTATAATTCGAGTATAGAAGTTCCACAGAGAGGTTTTCTGTCAAATTTATCGTTTTGCTGCCTTTACGATTCCATACAAAATTACCAGCCCAATGTGTCTTTCAATTCTTTATAACCGCTTTTGCTTACACTTACTCTTGCTCCATTTTTTAATAGTAGTTGGTAAGAATTCTTTTCATACAGTTCGAGCTTTTGGATAAATGACACATTGACCAAAAACGATCGGTGAACCCTTAAAAATGAACTTGGGAGCAGTTCTTCAAATTCTTTCATGGTTTTTTGCTTTAAAAACTTGGCTTTTTCAGTGTAGATCCAGACATAGTCACCGTAGGTTTCGAGGTGCGTAATATCTTGAAAAGCAATCATTTCTATTTTTGCTCCATCCTTTATCACGATTCTGTCCAAGGCTTTGTCGGGATGCGGCGGTGTGGCCAAAAGATTTTTGATCTCTTCCTTTGTATCTATTTTGGCCTCAATTTTTTCTTTAACTTTTTGTAAAGCCTTCTGAAATCTATCTCTTGAAAAAGGCTTTAACAGATAATCTACAGCATTTTTTTCAAAAGCTTCGATGGCGTATTGATCATAAGCCGTAGAAAAAACCACTATAGGAGGGTTAGGCAGAAGTTCGAGCAATTCCAAACCCGTCAGCTTAGGCATTTGAATGTCCAAAAATATTAGATCTGGCTGCAATTCAGTGATTTTTTTCATGGCTTCAAAGCCATCTCCGGCTTCACCAACTACTTCAAAATCAGGGTCAACTTTAATGAAATTTTGAACCAATGTACGTGCCAAGGCTTCGTCGTCTATTAATAATGTTTTGATTTTCATGTGTTTATAGGAATATTTATCCAAACCACAAATTTGTTATCTATTACTTGATTTTCGAAAATAGCCAAATTTTTATACATTAATCTTAGCCTTTCCTTTATGTTTTTTAGGCCTGTTTTGGTGCCTACTTTTTTACTACCTTCTTTGTCAAAAGTATTCTCCATGATAAGCTCTAACCTATTTTCTTCAATTCTAGCTTTAAAAAGAATTCTTTCTGGATTGAGTGAATTGTATATACCATGTTTGATGGCGTTTTCAAAAAGCGTTTGCAAAAGCATACTGGGCACATCTACTTCCAAGGCTTCCACAGCCACCTGCATTTCTACATTTATTTTTTCACCAAAACGAATTTTTTCTATATCCAGATAGGCCTCACACATTTCCAATTCTTTCTTTAAAGGCACTTTTTGCATTTGCCCATAACCAACAGTATATCTCAAAAAATCCGAAAGTTTTATCACCATATCATGGGCCTTTTCAGGGTCAATGATGGTGAGCGAGCTGATGCTATTCAAGCTGTTGAAAATAAAATGCGGATTCATTTGGTTTCGCAACAAAGTAAGCTCAGCTTCTTGAATAGACTCACTCAAGCGACTTTCTATTTCTTTTTTTTCTATGTATGAGTTATAATATTTTAGCAAATAAATAGAAATAACAAATACGATATAGGCAAAAAAGCAAAATGGAATTTTGAATGCCACAGAGCCCGAAATGTAATCGATGATTTGTTGTCCAGGAAAAATTAGTCTAAGAACAAGATGAGTAAGAGAAACCCATGAAAAAGCGAAAAGCAAAAACATGAGTAGGTGATTGAAAATGAGGTAGGAAAGCTTTTGACTTTCCCACGACATAAAATTGATGGGATACCACATACCTATCATCAAACACGCCATGATAAAATTCTGCATGATGATGTCCACTGCAAGGAAATCCCTCTCAACTGGCACAAAATATGACATCACAAAAAAGAAAAGTATGCCCAAAGTTATCCAAATAGTAAAATATCTTACCAACCTTTTTCTACCACTCAGTATTGGATTTTTCATTTTGAAACGGTATTAGTATCTCTTGATTTCCAAACCTCCCATCAAAACAGTCCCTCTGATTTTAAGGGTTTTAGAACTGTCTTCGACTACATCTTCGTCTTCGGCGTTTCTATCTTTAGAGTCTCCCATAATATTGTCAGTTTCTAAAACCACATTCCAGTCTTTTGGCACTTTTATTTTTGCCCCTCCCATCATGAGAAACACATCAATAGAAGCTCCTTTTTCTAATGAGGCATTGGTCAAATCTATTTCGGTTCCACCCATCACACAATTAATTATTCCACCTTTCAGTTGGGCAAAATTGTATTCTTCTTTTGTGCCACCCATGAGGTTGTTAACTTCAAAAAAATTATTTCTGCTTTTGCCTCCTTCTGTAGTCTCCTCTTTGGTCACTCTGTCTTGAAGTTTTCCAAGAACACCCAATCCTCCAATTATTACTAACACTATGACAAAGTATTTTATGAAAGTTTTTTTACTATCCATGATTGAAAATATATTTAAGGTTTATTTTAAAATATTGACGTTTAATCTATTAAAAAACTTAATATCTTTTTATTTCCACTCCACCCATCACGACATTACCTGATAGGTAAAATTTCTTTTCCTTATTTACAACAGACTCCGGAAACTTCGTGATTTGGTCTTCCACGCCACCCATTATTGGCAATACGTCAATCATTACATTCCATTCTTTTGGTACTCTGAGTTCCAATCCTCCCATTAAAATAAAGATATTCAAGCCTGATTTAGCAGCCAGATCTGCCTCAGTAAGGTCTATTTGTGCCCCACCCATTACACAATTTACTTGTCCACCTTCAAAGTTTTTTGAAAACACCTTTTTGTTAGTTCCAGCCATAATATTTGATTCATTTAAATATTCAAAATCAGTTCCGTCTGCCTTCAATTGTCGCTTGGGCATGTCAAACTTAGGATTGAAATATTTGTAAAGTATTAGACCTCCCAAACCAACTAACAGAAGCGGCCAAAGCTTGTAATAAGTTTGACGTTCGGCAGAAGTCAAAAAATCAGGAATAAAAAACACCACAGCGATGGTAGTAGCAATTATACCTTCCATGTTTTTGCCTTTCAAGAAAGCATTGATGCCAATGATAAGCGGAACGAGCCTCCAGCTAAAGATTTTTACTGGGAAATTAAAATTCAGCATTCCGAAATTTCTGAATAGAAAAAGTCCTCCAATCGATACCAACAAAATTGACCAGAAGAATACAGCATTTTTGTTATTGTTGTTCATAATTTGTTTGTTTTAATGCTTCAAAATTACAGGGTTCATTACCCAAAGAAAACAGGAATTCGGTGAGTGTTCAAACTTTTACCGATAAATGAGTTGTTTTTATCGTTGAATGGAAAACTGCAACCCTTCAAAAAAAGGAATGATTAATTATATATCGAAACGTTCTAACGCTTTTCCAGTCTTGCCTTTATCTTCAAAAAATAATCTTCAAAGTATTTTTTCGATAAATAAGAAACCAAAAACACCAATAAAAACAAGATGGAATAAAAGACAACAGTAGAGAACAGCGGAGCCATTAGACTCAAAAATGGTTTTAGAACCAATACAATAGCATAAATAACAAACATGTGGTACATGTAAATTCCGTAAGAGATTTCTCCTAAATAGGATAAAAACTTGCTTTTGATTTTAAACAAATTTTGGGGAATAAGTGAAACTCCGATGATTATATATAGGAAAAGGAAATCAAGAAAAAGTTTAGAAAAAACTGGCCTACTGAAAAAGGTTTTCCAGAGTTGATTTTGAAAGTTGATATTATAAATCAAAAAGACTGCTAATAAGGTATAAATTAGGATTTGAATGAGTGGTTTATATATAAAAAGATTTGTAAAGTCTTTTTTTCTGTTAAAAACAAGATAAGCCCCTAAACCGCCAACAGCCATGGCGTCAAAGCTCAGAATGCTGGAGATATATCTAAAAAGCTCATCCTTGTAGATATAAATCGAAACTAAATCAATGACCATTTTCGTCAGGATGACTCCCAATAGCAATTGTAAAATGTACTTTTTGAAAATTTTGAACAGTGGTGCCCAAATCAAGTAAAATACCTCCTCCACACCGATTGACCAAAGTGGTTCTAGTATATGATGTCCAAAATAGAAAGTGACTAAGCCAGGAAAAAAGAAAACAAAATAATACCAAACCTGAGAGAAAGTATAGGGCATTTCATAGCCAATATGAAGAAACTTAAATGCAATTGGTAAAACTAAAGCTCCAACAAAAAACATCAAAAAATACAAAGGCCAGATTCGCAAAGTACGTTTAAGATAGAAGGTCTTTATGCTAGTTTCACCAGTTTGGTTATCTTCTTTTAATAAAAGATAAGTAATCAAGAAGCCACTCAGAACAAAGAAAAAGGTCACTGCATTTCCTCCGTTTTTGAAAAAACTCAGCCAATCTAGATTAAAAAGTCCATTTTTCTTTCTGACGGCCTCTGCATGGTGGATTACCACCAAAAAGGCCGCAAAAAACCGAAGTGCATTGAGGCCTTCAAAATGTTTGATATTCTTATAATCGGGCATTAAAATGAATCTTTTCAATAATCTATCAAAAGTACAACGAGGCTAGTGAAAATAAAATCTATCGTCACTTTATGTAGTAATTCATCCAAAACAAAAGTCGTTGTTTTAAACATTCTCAACCATTCAATCAAGCTTTTCGTCCAACAATACCATTTTTCAATTCAGTAATTACAATATTTTTTTACCTTTGGTATAATTCCTTGCAACAACTTACAAATTTTACAAACTATTAATTATTAAAACAAACTCTAAAATTATGACAAAAAAGGTCTTTACATTGCTTGTGGCTCTAATAGTGAGCATAGGTTTTGGAGCCAATGCTCAAAAGAAAAAGAAAGCTGAAGAAGCAAAACCCGTAGTGGCCGAGGTTCCTAAAAAACCTGAAGCTCCTAAAAAACCTGAAACTCCCAAAAAAGGCCCAAAACCTTACAAAGAAGTTGTAGACAGCACAGCGGTTACTCAGAAAGGCATGATGACGGTGCATAAAATGGATGACAAGTACCTTTTTGAAATTCCAGATTCGCTACTTGAAAGAGAAATTATGTCTATCACTCGATTCTCTAAAACGCCTGCTGGTGGTGGAATATTTGGTGGTGAAGAAGTGAATCGCCAAGTGGTAAAATGGGAAAAAGGCATAAACAACAATTTGCTTTTGAGATCAATTACCAAAGTTATTATGTCGCCAGATAGCTCAAAACCTATGGCTCAAGCTGTAAAAAACTCTAGTGCAGACCCTATTATCGGTAATTTTGAAATTAAAGCCATCAAGAAGGATTCTACTGGAAAAGTTGCAATGGGTTACGTAATAGATGTGACCAGTACTTTCGATTCTGACATTCAAACATTCTCATTGGGATCTATTGACAAACAAATTTTGAATATCGTTGCTTTCCAAAAGGACAGATCGTATATACAAAAAATTAAGTCTTATCCAATAAATACTGAAATCAGAACAGTAAAGACTTTCTCTACTACACCTCCTCGTATTTCACTCACGCCTATGCCACAAATAGGAGTAAATCTTCCAGCGGCCTTAGATGCTGGTGTGGTAACTATGGAATTCAACACTTCCATGATTTTGCTTCCTAAAGTACCGATGCGAAAAAGGATTTTTGACGCTCGAGTGGGTTATTTTGCTAACAGTTTCGGAGTTTTTGAGGAAGAATCACAAAAGGCAGACGAAGATGTGTTTGCTGTAAGATGGAAATTGGAGCCAAAGTCTAAAGAAGATGCCGAAAAACAAAAAAGAGGTGAGCTAATTGAGCCTAAAAAACCAATTGTGTACTTTATAGACCCAGCTACACCAGAAAAATGGAGAAAATACATAAAAGCGGGTATTGACGACTGGCAACCAGCCTATGAAGCAGCTGGATGGAAAAACGCCATTAGAGGTGAATATTGGCCAGAAAACGATACTACAATGAGCTTAGAAGACGCTCGTTTCTCGGTGGTTAGATACTTTGCAGCAGATATTCAGAATGCTTACGGACCAAATGTACATGATCCACGCTCTGGCGAGATATTGGAAAGTCATATTGGTTGGTACCACAACATCATGAGTCTTTTGAGAAACTGGTATCTGATACAAACTGCTGCCGCTGATCCAGCTGCCAGAATGAAAAAATTTGATGATCACTTGATGGGCGAATTGATTCGTTTTGTATCTTCTCACGAAGTAGGTCATACTTTGGGGCTTCGTCATAATATGGGAGCTTCATCAGCTACGCCAGTAGAAAAACTCAGAGATCCGGCTTTCCAAGAGAAAAGCGGTCATACATCTTCTATAATGGACTATGCGAGATTTAACTACGTAGCTCAGCCAGAAGACGGCGTAAAGCATTTCTTCCCTCGTATTGGTGACTACGACAAATGGGCAATCAAATGGGGTTATAGCTATTTTGCAGATGCCAAAGACGAAGATGCCGAAAAGAAAATATTGAATGATATGACCAAAGAGGCTTACAAAAACCGTCGCCTCTGGTTTGGAACAGAAATTAGTCCTTATGACCCTCGCTATCAGACAGAGGATATCGGTGACAATGCCATGCGAGCGTCTGAATATGGTATCAAAAACCTGAAGCGTATTTTACCAAACTTGATGGAGTACAGCAAAGAAAACGGTGAAAGTTACCAAGAATTGGAGGAAATGTACATGAACTTGGTGGGACAGTTTAGAAGGTACATGGGCCATGTAACCAAAAACGTTGGTGGAATCTATGACACACCAAAAACCTACGACATGGAAGGCAACCAGTTTGAAATAGTACCGAGAGCTATCCAAAAAGACGCTGTGGCATTCTTGAACACGCAATTGTTTACCACGCCACTTTGGATGATGGACCAAAATATTTTGTCGAAAATTAAGCCTGAAAACGGTGTGGAAGCCATAAAAGCCATGCAAGATGCAACACTTTCGAGCCTTTTGATGGGTGACCGTGCCGTTAGATTAATGGAAAGTGGTGCCGCAGGTCCTGGAAATTATACTTTAGACGAAATGATGACCGACATTAGAAGTGGCATTTTCTCTGAACTAAAAACCAAAACAAGCATCGATATTTACAGAAGAAACATCCAAAAGGTGTTCGTGGATAAGATAACTGCACTATTGAAACCAGGAAATACCATGGTGAGAGCAATACCAGTTGGAGTAACTTACGGTTTCAATACCAGAATGGTAAACCTAGCTCAAACAGACCTTCCATCCATAGCTAGAGGACAATTGATCGACTTGAAAAACGAAATGAAAGCAGCTTCTACCAGAATGACGGACAAGTTGAGTAAATATCATTTACAAGATTTGATTGCCAGAATAGACATGTCTTTGGATCCGAAGTGATAGAAATTAGATATTTTATTATGAAAGCCACCTCTTTTGGGGTGGCTTTTTTGTTTTGGTAAAATCAAACCATCATAATTTGCCCTACTTCTAACAAAACTAGCTCCTTATTTGCTTCAGCAAATGCAGTTTTGGCCAGATGATGATCTATTTTGATAGGTGGAAAAGAATCAAAATGACATCCAAAAATCTTAGAACATGCTATGAAATCAGCTGCAATTATTGCATCATCATAACCCATCGTGAAATAATCACCAACAGGGAGAATAGCGAAATCTAAGGGTGGACAAATTTTAGGAATTAACTGCATGTCTAATGTCAGTGCTGTATCTCCTGCATGATAAAAACAGTTTTTATCATTCCAAATTACAAAACCGAATGGATTGCCGCCATAAGTGCCATCAGGCAACACACTTGAATGAATAGCCGTTACGAGTTTAACAGTTCCAAAATCAAAAGTAAACTTACCTCCAATGTTCATTCCGTGGGCGGCTAATCCTTTATTTTGATACCATTCCGCTATTTCATAATTAGAGATTATCGGAGCGTTACATTGTTTGGCAATAGTCTCAGCATCAGCGACATGGTCACCATGGCCGTGCGTGAGTAGAACATAATCTACCTGAATATCGGTTAAAGCGATATTTCCGGCAATTGGATTTCCTGAAATAAAGGGATCGAAAATGAGGCGTTTGTCGCCAAATTCTACAATAAAACACGAGTGGCCCAAATATTGAATTTTCATAATTTTATATTTATCTCAAAAATATTAAATTTTACACCAATCCACCCATTTGTGGATCAGTAAAGCTCTCTTTTCCAGTTTCTACATGGCCTGCATAATACCAACCTGCCTCTTTGCTACCTTTGGTTCTGACCAAAAAATCATACCATGAATGGCTTTGGGTCAAATCCAGCGAAACCTTTTTGTATTCGTTTTTTGAAAGCGTAATGGTCTTTATTCCAGTTTTATAGGCCAAATCAACCACTTCAACCTGAATGGCTTTCCCACTGATATTTTTAATTTGTAGGTCTACATTACCATTAAACTTCCTATCCTTGTTTTCTTGATACCAAAGTTTCGATTCAAAGCCATTGGTTTCCACATTAATTTTAAAAGCCCTGTAAAAACCGTTTGGTCCATAAACCTCAAACTTAAATTTTTCGCTATCGAGCATCCAAGTATCGGTTATGGTATCACCCGCTTTCAATGCATAATTCCTAGTTTTCACCTCACCATTTTCTCTGTAATACACCACAAATGGACAGCCAACAGCTTCCTCTCCAAACATCTGTTTGCCCACTTTGAAAATTATATCAAACTTATCATCTCTTTCTTTCCCCTCCACATAAAGTTCGTACGGCAAAGCACATGCTCGCTTTATTCCTTTTTCTTGTTTGGGCATCCAGGCCGATTTCTCAGGAAATTTATTGGCTTCAATCACCTCCTCTGGCATCAGGGCTTTATAATTATTTGGCAATTTTTTAAACTTGGCCGCATGAATGGCTTCTAAAAAAGGCTCTTTTTTGACATACTCCAAAGTCTCTATTTTCTCACCATTATAGGGTTTAAAAACAGAAGTTAAATCCCCACAAACTGCTCTTCTCCAATCGCTTATATTTTCTTCTTTTACATTTTTGTTGAATTTTTTAGAGACAAATTTTTCCAAAAACTGCAACATAGAGGTATGATCAAAAATTTCAGAACAAACTTGTCCACCCCTACTCCATGGCGAAGCAATAACTAAAGGCACTCTGAATCCCAAACCTATGGGACTTTCACGGGCGTCCTTTTCTGGATTTTTATATTTGCGTAGTTTTTCATGTTCAATATTTACGTGTTCTACCGAAGTGTCTATTCCTGAGGATACTTTTCCAGTATTTGGTTTTAAATGATGTGGTGGCACAAACGGCGGAACGTGATCAAAATACCCATCGTTTTCGTCATAAGCGAGAATGAAAATCGTCTTCTTCCATATCTCAGGATTTTTGGTTAGAATCTCCATTACCTCAGACACATACCAAGCTCCATACCAAGGTGCTCCTGGATGATCTGAGAAGTTTTCAGGTGCCACCAACCACGAAACCGCAGGGAGTTTATCTTCACTTACATCTTTTCTGAACTGATACAAAACATCCCCTTTGGGTACTTCCAAACTCCTTTTTATGCCATTATCGTCATATTCTATCGCTACAAGTTCTCTGTAATCTGCGTCTGCCCTATTATTCGTAAAAGCTTTTTTATGCAGATTCTTCTGAAAAGAACTCAGTTTTTCAAAATTCTCAGGCGTGTATTCCTTTATATCTACTTTCAAAATCTCCAAAAAGGATTGTAGATTGGACAATTCACGTTTTGCTTTTTCTAGTTCCTGACCTGAAAGTGATGAAATTTTGGCCTTTAACTCTTCAATTCTCACCGGAATTACGTCCTTCTCTTTATGCAAATAGGCATGATACTCAGGAGCAAACTTCACTTTGTATTGGTCAAACCATTCAATGGAATTATCGGTAAAATTCGACAACCAAGCATCGCTTTCTCCTTCCAAACCCGACCTCAAACTGATTTCATTTTGGTATATTCTCCAGGAAATACCCGCTTCCTCCAGGCGTTCAGGAAAAGACTTCCAATACGCCCAACGTCCATAATCAATATCCTCATTTTTTACATTGGCCTTTGATTCAAAACTGGCCTTTTCTCTTATTGTACCCGACCACATGTATAATCTATTGGGTGTAGTGCCAGTCAGCGAAGAACAAAAATTCTGATCACAAACCGTAAATGCATCCGCCAGAGCATAATAAAATGGAATATCTTCACGGTCATAATACCCCAATGTCAAAGGCATTTCTTTGTATTCTTCATGGCCTGAGGGTTTTGCTTGTAGCCACTGGTCGTATTTTCCGTCATTTCTGGCATCTACCTGATTCTCCCAAGAATGTGGCAGAGAACTCATCCAAGTAGCGTTGGTTTCTTTTAAATCTAACCGAAAAGGTGCAAAAGTTTCTCCTTTAGGATTGGTTTGTAAAAAGACTTTGTTATTGTTTGGCAACCTAATTGCCCGTGGGTCATTAAAACCTCTTACGCCTTTTAGCATGCCATAACTATGATCAAAAGATCGATTTTCTTGCATCAAAATCACCACATGTTCAGCATCCCAAAATGTACTTCCTTCAGCTGGATTGATGGCCATGGCCCTTAGGATAGAACTTGGCAAAGCCATTCCGGCGGCCAACATCGAAGCTTTCTTTATAAAATCTCTACGAGAGTCCATTTTTATACGATTGATTGTAATCTGACAAAATACATGAAAATTCTAAAAACAAAATTTCTATTTACTTAAATTTGTTTTAAATATACATAAAACTAAAACCGATATTCACTTAAGCATAGAGAAGAATATCATGAAATTGTTAATATTACATTTTAGATTTAAAACTAATAATGAAAAAAATATTCGCCCTATTGTCAATAATTCTCTTTTCAATATTGAATTTTTCCTCCATTACGATAAACAAAAAACCAAATATCCTTTTCATTTTAGCTGACGACTGGAGTTATCCTTTTGCCGGATTTTATGGAAACAAAGACCTCAAAACACCAAACTTAGATGCCCTTGCCAAAAACGGAGTTGTATTCGACAATGCTTTTTGTGCAAATCCTTCCTGCACACCATCGAGAGGCTCTATTTTGACAGGGAAATATTCACATAACCTAAAAGAAGGCGTAAATCTGGTGGGAAAACTAGATCCTAACGAAATAACTTATACAAAGGAACTTAGAAAAAATGGATATGCAGTAGCCCATGATAAAAAAGGATGGGCTCCGGCTAGACTCGATTTATTAGGTTATAAAGAAAACCCAGCTGGACCAAAACAAGAATTCAACAGATTTATAGATAGTATCGGCACAGACAAACCTTTTTGTTTTTGGTG
The DNA here is from genome assembly GCF_024343675.1 of Lacihabitans sp. CS3-21. GTDB lineage: Bacteria > Bacteroidota > Bacteroidia > Cytophagales > Spirosomataceae > Leadbetterella. Next base: position 32,482 of record NZ_RJUD01000017.1, on the reverse strand, counting down.
GGGGACAAATGACCCACATAGACCTTATGAAATAGGATTCGGAACAGCTTCTGGAATCGACTCTTCAAAAATAAATTTACCGAAATTCCTTCCCGATACCCCCGAAATTAGAGGTGACGTTGCGGACTATTTTGCTGAAATTCAAAGAATGGATAAGGAAATTGGGGAATTAATAGCCAAGCTAAAAGCCAAAGGTATTTTCGAAAATACAATAATTGTAGTCACTGGTGACAATGGAATGCCTTTTCCGCATGCCAAAGCCAACCTTTATGATTATGGCACAAGAGTTCCATTATTAATTAGTTATCCCAGAGAATTCAAGAAAAATATCCACAACGATGCCTTCGTTAATCTCATTGATCTATTTCCAAGTTTTATGGATTTCGCATCTATTCCTTTCAATCATAAAATAGATGGAATTAGCCTCTTGCCGATATTGAAAGGCAAAAAAACAAATCATAGAAATGAGGTTTATTTGGAAAGAGAAAGACACTGTATGGCAAGGGCCCAGAAGGGAAATTCTTATCCTGGATATCCCATGAGAGCCCTCCGGACCAAAGATTTCCTTTATATTCAGAATCTCAGACCGGATAGAAATCCTGCAGGTGATGAGACAATTGCGGGAACGCCTTCTGAATATGGTGATGTGGATGGAGGCCGTACCAAAGCCTACATGATGGATCATAAAGCAGACAAAAATGTGACCAAATATTTTAAAATGGGTTTTGAGAAAAGACCAGCTGAAGAATTATATGATGTTAAAAAAGACCCATACAATTTGATAAATTTAGCCACTAATCCAGGTTATAAAACCACCAAATATTCCTTAAAAACCAAGCTGGAAACTTGGATGAAAAAAACCAATGATCCCAGAGTAAATGGAAAAGGTGATGAAATAGATGCTTATGAGACATATGATAAAGCATGGATTACAAAATGGGATATTGTTTTTTGGCAGTAGTTAATACCCCAACGGACTCACTCCTTTCATTTTTTTAAACAGTTTATTGAAATACGGCACATCATTAAAGCCGCTTTCAAAAGCTATTTGGCTGACCGATAATTCATTTTTTTTCAGAAGTTGACAAGCATATTGTATTCTGTATTCGTTAATAATCTCTAGAAAAGTTTTGCCGGTAATGGTTTTAAAATATCTGCAAAAAGAAGTGGGTGAAAGGTGGGCAACTTCTGCTATTTTCTTAAGCGTAATTTCTTCTCGATAATGTTCAATTAAATATGCAAAAACTCGCTGAAATCTAATAGTTTCATTATTAGAATGTTTTAAACTTGAAAAAGAACGATCAATAGGCACTAATTCGTTTGAACTTGCTAAAATTCCCAAAATTTTCATTAGAGATAATAGCTTTGGGTATTCATCCTTTTCTTCCAAAAGCTCCATTTCAGTTAATATTTCTATTTTCCCCTTACCTGAAATCTTTAAACCAGCATTAGAATAGGTAAAAAGATCTTTTATTTTTTGCATTTCAGGCAATTCCAAAAAGCCCTCACCTAAAAAATCTCGTTTGAATTGAACAACAGTTGCTTCAACCGTTTGGTTTTCTGGGACTGGCTTCGAGATCCAGCAATGGGGCAGATTTGAACCTAGAAAAACCAAATCGTCCGCCTCAAAATCTTCAACTTGAGTGCCTACATACCGTTGGCCTTCCCCTTTTTTTATATGTGTAAGTTCAAATTCGGGGTGAAAATGAAAAGGAGCGTCAAAAGCAGAAAGCTCAAATTTTCGAAATAGAAACGAGCTTGTAATATCTTGGTTTAATTTCTCAAGAACAGCTTTCACTTGTCTTTTTTTACCAAAAATATCAATATTAAATGACAATAATGATAATATTAGACAATACTTTGAAAATTTTGTCAAATATATTTTTCTAAATTCTCTACAACTTGCATCATCAAAATTTAAACCTTTTATGAAACTCGACCAAACCTACGAACTCTCCCAAGAACAAATTGACTTCTATCAAAAAAACAGATATCTCAAACTAAAAAATGTATTTGATGCCGAAACACTTGCGTATTATGGTGAAAAAATCTCAGAAAAAGTAAACGAACTCAACAATCAGGAAAAACCCCTTGATGCCCGAGATACATATGGAAAAGCTTTTTTACAGATTTTCAATCTTTGGCGTGAAGATAAGACCATCAAAGAATTTGTGATGAGTCGACGTTTGGGTCAAATAGCCGCTGAACTGATGCAAGCAGAAGGAGCAAGAATTTATCATGACCAGGCACTTTTCAAAGAGGGCGGTGGTGGCATCACCCCATGGCATGCCGACCAATATTATTGGCCTTTAGAATCAGACAAAACAATAACTGCATGGATTCCTTTACAAGAAATACCTTTAGAAATGGGGCCGCTAGAGTTTAGTGCGGGCAGTCATGCAATAGTGGAAGGCCGAGAATTGGCTATCAGCGATGATAGTGAAAACATGATTGCTCAAAAGTTAAGAGTTACTGATTTCAAACATGTTATTGAGCCATTTGACTTAGGCGAAGTAAGTTTTCACTCAGGATGGGTTTTTCACCGTGCGGGAGCCAACCAAACAGATCAAATGCGTAAGGTAATGACGGTAATTTATATGGACAAAAACATGATTTTGAAAGAACCTGAAAATGAAAATCAAAAGAAAGATTGGGAAGTTTGGTGTCCTGGGGCCAAAGTTGGAGAAATTATAAATACTGAACTAAATCCTGTGGTTTTTTAATTAACTTACCATTATGATACATTCAAAAGCAGCAATAGCGTCGGGCGAAGGTAAATTTTCGATTCAAACTATCGAAATTGCAGATCCTAAAAACGATGAAATATTAGTACAAATAAAGGCAGCAGGAATTTGTCATACCGATTGGGATTCGCAATCGTGGGGCAAAACTTTGGTAATGGGCCATGAAGGAGCAGGCGAAGTTGTAGCCATTGGCGAAGCTGTAAAGAACTTTTCTATTGGCGACAAAGTCATGCTCAATTGGGCTATTCCTTGTTATGAATGTTTTCAGTGTCAAGAAGGAAACCAGCATATTTGCGAACGAAATTCGGCAGTAACTGCAGGCAATAAAGTAAGCGGAGGCCATGCTTCTTTTGAATCAACTATTTTAAACGGAAGCCCCATCGAAAAGGCTTTCAGTTTAGGAACCATGTCGGAATATACTTTGGTAAGAGAGGCAGCTTGCGTTAAAGTCCATGTTGATATTCCTTTTCCTTCGGCTGCTATAGTTGGTTGCGGGGTAATGACTGGCTACGGTTCTGTAGTGAATGCCGCCAAAGTTAAACCCGGAACCAACGTTGTGGTTTTAGGTACCGGCGGAGTGGGTCTCAATGTGATTCAAGGGGCAAGAATAGCAGGTGCAGGTAAAATAATTGCCGTTGATATAAATCCATTAAGACTTGAAATGGCCTTAGAATATGGTGCTACACATACGCTTTTGGCAGAAAAAGAAGATATAGGTTTGTTAAAAGCAGCCAAAGCAGTAAAAGAATTATGTGATGGAAGAGGAGCAGATTATGCTTTCGAATGTACTGCAATTCCAGAGCTTGGTGCGGCTCCATTGGCAATGGTTCGAAATGCTGGAATGGCTGTGCAAGTTAGTGGAATTGAGCAAGAAATCAAGATTGACATGAACCTTTTTGAATGGGATAAAATATATATAAATCCACTTTATGGCAAAACTCGTCCGCAAATTGATTTTCCGATTCTCCAAGATCTTTATGCCAAAGGTGACCTACTATTGGATGAAATGATTACACGAACTTATGCTTTGGAAGATTTAGAACTTGCCTTCAAAGATATGCATGAGGGAAAGAACGCCAAGGGAGTTATTCGATTTGACGATTGATTCATTTGACGATTTTAGATTAGTTCGATTTACAATTTATTCAATATTGGATTTACGATTATAGACAATATTTTTCTCAAAGTTTAGAAATCAAACCGTGAAACACTGTGAAGTAAACTGCTATACTTCGTGACCTTTATAAAAACTAAAATGACAAAATTTTTCACGACCGAGTTATCCAGTTATGAAGTCCTTGACTTTATTACTGTAAAAAGTAATGCACTAAAAAAACGTGCCGACATTACGATTTTCAATCCAGCAAAAAATGACATTTCAGACAAATCGTTGCCATTGGTTATTTTACTTCACGGGGTTTATGGCAGCCATTGGGCTTGGTCAATGAAAGGCAAAGTACATGAAACTGCTCAAAGGTTGATAAAAGAAGGAAAAATAAAGCCTATGTTATTCGTGATGCCCTCTGACGGACTTTTGGGTGATGGAAGTGGATATGTACCTCACAAAACCGAGAATTATGAAAAATGGATTGTGGAAGATGTTATTGATGTAATGAAAGAGCAATACACACAAATAACCGATAAATCACCAATTTTCATCACAGGTCTTTCCATGGGCGGCTATGGTGCATTGCGATTAGGAGCAAAATACCCACATCTTTTCAAAGCTTTTTCAGGATTATCTTCCATCACACATTTTGAACAATTGAAGCAATTTGTTGCTGATTTTGAAACGATTAAAAATCAAGCCATCGAACAAGATGGGGTAATGGATTGGATGATAAAAAATAAAGCAAACCTCCCTTCTTTCCGCTTCGATTGTGGATCTAATGATGTATTAATAGAACAAAATAGAAAGCTCCACTCAGAGCTTCTCACACACAATATTCACCATATCTATAAAGAAAACCCCGGTGAACATTCATGGGAATATTGGGCAGAACATATTGCCGAAACATTGATATTTTTTGATTCTCAGCTCTAAGGATTTTTGAATATTTTTTTAGAAGCCCAAAAAGTCCTATATTTATTTCATAAACCCTTAAATAAATGACTTTTGATTACATTATTGTTGGTGCAGGAAGTGCAGGTTGCGTTTTGGCCAATCGTCTGTCTGAAAATCCAGAAAACTCCGTTTTGCTAATAGAAGCTGGCGGAAAAGACTCCAAAATGGAGATTCATATACCAGCTGGGTATGCCAAGCTTCATAGAACTGAAGTAGATTGGGGCTATTATACCGAACCTCAGGAACATATTCTTAACCGAAAAATCTATCTACCAAGAGGCAAAGTGATGGGTGGCAGTAGCTCCACCAATGCCATGGCTTATGTGAGAGGGAATAAAGAAGACTACAACGATTGGGCAAAACTTGGCAATGAAGGATGGGCTTATGAAGATGTTTTGCCATTTTTCAAAAAATCAGAAAACAACCAAGATATCCAGAATGATTTTCATGGAAACGAAGGTTTGCTGAATGTGGAATTTTCAAAGAATTTCAAAACACCTTTTTCTCAAGCTTTCATTGAATCTTGTATTGAAAGAGGCTTTTCTGATAATAAAGATTATAACGGTGAGCAACAAGCAGGAACAGGCCGGTTTCAATTCAATATCAAAAACAGCAAAAGACACAGTGCTGTGGATGCGTTTCTGAATCCCATCAAACACAGAAAAAATCTCACTATTCTAACCAACACACGCATAGAGCGGGTTATGATAGAAAAAGACAAAGCCGTCGGAGTAGAAGTAACCAACAAATCAACAGGCATTTATAAAGCTTTGAAAGAGGTTATCCTTTCCACTGGATCATTTATTTCTCCACAAATATTGATGCTTTCAGGCATTGGTGACAAAGATGAGCTGAAAGCACAAGGGATAGAATGCAAAAAACATCTTCCGGGTGTTGGCAAAAACTTGCAAGACCATTTGTTCTATGCCATTAGTGCACTTACAACCACCCAAGAAGGCCAAAACCATCACTTAAAACCATTGAATCAACTCAAAGATTTGGTGCAATATTTACTTTTCAAAACAGGTATTTTCACTATAGGGCCATTAGAAGCCATTGCATTTGGAAGCACATCTTTGAGTCCAGAAAGGGTAGATTATCAATTTCATTTTGCTTCACTGCACTTGGGTGACGATTATTCTTGTGATGTGTATGACATCAAAACCTTCCCAACTGTTGACGGAGTAAGTATCCTTCCGACACTTTTACGACCAAAAAGTAGAGGATTTGTAAGTTTAAGAAGCAAAAATGCCAAAGATTCACCTCTAATTCAGCCTAATTTTTTGGAACACGAAGATGACAGAAAAGTACTTATCGAAGGTGGAAAAAAAGCCTTAGAGGTACTCGGCTCAAAAGCATTTTCAAGCCATATTGATAAGATAATTACACCACCTTTGGGCACTTCAGATGATGCGATTTGGGATCATATTCAGAAACAAGTAGAAACCGTTTATCACCCGGTTGGTACCTGCAAAATGGGAAATGACGAAATGGCGGTGGTAGACAGTTCTCTCAAAGTACATGGCATAGAAAACCTCCGAGTAGTGGATGCTTCCATTATGCCAACCTTGGTTTCGGGTAACACAAACGCCCCAGTTTACATGATTGCCGAAAAAGCCGCAGATCTTATTATCAAAGCCAAATGAAAATCCCCAAATTTTTTCTAACTCATTAATTTATAGATATTTATGTATACTGGAAAAGACTTTACATTTAAACTCCTTTGGCATTTCGCCAGAAAAAACCTTTTTAGAACCCTCGTTGTAAGCATTCTAGCGGTGATTTTATACAAATATTGTGGTTGGACTTTCATAGGAATACCTTTTGTTCCTATTGCATCCATTGGCACAGCAGTGGCTTTCTACGTCGGGTTCAAAAACAATCAAGCTTACGATAGACTTTGGGAAGCTAGAAAACTTTGGGGTGGCTTTACCAACACCAGTAGAAATTTTACAGTTCAACTGATTGCCTTGGTTGACGACAAGACGATAGTGAAAGAAATGCTCAGAAAACACATCGCCTATATCAATATTCTTAGATTACAACTTAGAAAAACTATCCCATGGGCAACAAGCAAAGAGAACATACATCAAACCTTTAGAGGTGAAAGGGCAGAAATAGAAGAATTTGATGCCGGTTTGAAAAAAATATTAGAGGAAAACAACAAACTTCAATATTATGAAGAGTTAAAAGGTAAAAACAATGTTGCTTCGGGATTATTAAAGTCTCAAATATTGGAGTTAACAAAACTCAAAAAGAACAAACAACTCGACGAGTATGAACACAGTGACTTGGTAAAGCACGTAAACGAGTTTTTTAATTTACAAGGTGGCTGCGAAAGGATCAAAAACACGCCTCTTTTCAGACAATACAGCATATTCAGCAGAGTATTTGTAATATTATTCATTTTCCTTCTGCCTTTTGGCCTATTAAAAGATTTGAGTCAATTGGCAACTTGGGGAACCTGGTTGACTGTACCTTTTTCATTACTTATTTCTTGGGTATTTTTCACCATGGAACAAATTGGCGAATACTCCGAAAACCCCTTTGATAATTCCGTAAATGATATTCCACTTAGTACAATTTGCAGAAATATTGAAATAGATATCATGGAATTATTAGGGGAAACAAAACTTCCAGAAAAAATTGTACCTATTGATGATGTATTATTATAAAAAAGAATTCTTCAATTTTATTCAAAGCAAATGGACAAATTCGAGCAAATTTTCAGGAACAATGAAATTTGGGTGGCAGATAAGCTAGAAAAAGACTCCGAGTACTTCAATAACCTAGTAAAAGGACAAAGTCCTGATTTTCTTTATATAGGATGCTCAGATAGCCGAGTAACTGCAGAAGATTTGATGGGTGTGCAGCCAGGAGAAGTTTTTATTCATAGGAACATCGCCAATATGGTCGTAAGTATAGACCTCAACGTAATGAGTGTAATCAATTACGCTGTGAAACATTTGAAAGTTAAACACATCATCGTGTGTGGTCATTATGCCTGCGGTGGAGTAAAAGCAGCCATGCAGCCCGCCGACATGGGGATTCTGAATCCGTGGCTGAGGAATATTAGAGATGTTTACAGGACTCATAAAGATGTACTCAATGCCATAACAGATGAGCCGGCACGATACGATAAATTGGTTGAATTAAATGTTCAGGAACAATGTATCAACGTCATAAAACTTGCCGCTGTGCAGGAAGCACACAAAGAAAGAGGCCTTACAGTTCATGGATGGGTTTTTGATATTCATACTGGTAAATTGATAGACTTAAAAATTAACTTTCCTAAAATTCTTTCTGAAATTATGGAAATATACAGGTTGGACTAAGTTAAAAATTGATTCAATTTTTTTTACTAATCCTGTATTCAAAAAAAGGCAGCCTCAAAGAAGCTGCCTTTTCGTATAATTTATGAGCTATTACTTTACCTCTATTTGCACATCTTTTTGAAGTGCTTCTTTTGATTTTGGTAAATTGACCGACAAAATACCATTTTCGTGTTTTGCGGTAATGTTTTCAGCATCCACTTTTCTATTCAGAGCCACCAATCTTTCAAAAGTTTTTAAAGGAAACTCCTGTTGGATAAATTTTGGTGGATTTTCAATTTCTTGCAGACCAGTAATGTGCAAAACATCTTCTTTAACTGCTATCGAAATATTTTCTTTGCCAAATCCGTTGGCATAAACCTGTACCAAATATTCAGTTTCATTCTCTGAAATATTTAATGGCACATTGTATTTTGGACGACGGAAACCTCCGCCAAAATTTTGCATTTTATGAAATGCATGATGATAATGAGCTTTATCTCTACACATGTTTTTAATTGTTTTTTTGGTTAATACTTTTTTGATTATCGTGGCCTTGTACGCAATGATTTGCATGATGCCCTAAATGTTTATTGTGATGTCTCCAGCCAAAATGGGCTGTCAATGCACCGAAAGTGAGTATAGCTGCTAAAATACTCACAAAAAATCTTGGTCTTCTTTTCATAATTTGTACGTTTTAAAAATTAATCAATATGGATGATTTGGCTATTTTGGTTTCTGTTCTTGAAAACAACACTTTCAAATCCAGACATAGCATATACATCGTTGCGAACGGTGCGATATTGGGCTTGGGCATATCGCATTCTTCTTCTAAAACCTATGCCCATAAGAAGGAAGAACAGTAAAAAGAACAGTAAAATAAACGGAGCAAAAAATAAGGTAGCTCCCATAAATACTCCAAACAAAATTGACTTTAACATTTTTAAATTTATTGTTTATAAAAGGGAAGACGAGCGAGTGGAGATTTTACTTTAAAGTTTTTGATTTATTTTTGAAATAAACCATAATCACCTACAAATGAACATATTATATACAAAAAAAAGTCTTTCACTGAAGAAAGACTTTTGAATAAAATCAATATCTAATATCTATCACTTGCCACACCTTTCCTTCCATTGTTCCTTAAAAGCTTGCTTTTCTTCATCACTCATGTTCATGAATTTTTCTTTAAATTTTGATTTGACAAATGGTGGCTTTCTGTACTCTGACTTTCTAAAATTAAATCCCCCAAACAAAATTCTACTCAAAACAAAAAGTCCCAATGCTTGCACATAACTTATTTTTGACCAATGAAAAATATCTGGAATGAGCCAGTTCCAAAGCTGCATAATTACCCAACCAAAAGCCATAAATCCTGCTATGATTACTGGAATAAAGAAAAGCCCTTTTTTCATTGTTTTAATAATTTAATTCTTCGTATAAATAATTCAATCTATTTCTCAGATGTTTAACAGCATAACCTTTTCGGCTGATTATCGTTTTAAGATTTTCGCCTTTGAGGTCTGCTATTTGCTGTAAAGTTAAATCTTCCATTTCGTTTAATACAAAAACTTCCCGCTGATTTTCAGGAAGTTCTTGTAAAGCTCTTTCGAGTTCATTCCAAAAAGTCTCTTTAAATAGAGCCAAATCGGGGTTGTTGCTATCGTCTAAAAGCAGTATTTCTTTAAACATCAAATCCCCGTCAGAATCTTCAAAAGCATAATCTTCAAGTGAATCTGTAGTTTTCTTTCTATACTTGTCTGTTACCTTATTTCTGGCTACTTGATAAAGCCAAGCACTCACATTTTCAATGTCTTCCAAATTCCCAAAACTCGATAGTTGATACCAAACATCTTGAAGAATATCTTCGGCATCTTCGTTAGAACGAACCTTGCCACGAATAAACCCAAACAGCTTTTTTCCAAAAGCTTGAATGGTGGTTTTAATCGTACGGTCTTTTTGGCTCATTAATTTTTGAAATAGTTTTTTTTATGAAGACGAACTACTTTGGATTTTACTTTAAATTATTCGGAAAATAATAAAGTAACTACTTAAACAACTGACAAACAACCTTTTCAATGAAAACAATTCTAATTTTTCTATAATGAAATTGCTTTTCTTGAAGCAAATAAATTATTTTTTATTAAATTCGACTCACAATCAACCAAATAAAAACCAAAACCATGAATATTGTATCTGAGGCAGTAAATATTGACCAAATAAATAGAATATTTCAGGCTCAAAAGGCCAATCAATTTGCAATTGCAAACGCTCCTATAAAAGAGCGAAAGTCAAAACTTAAGGCACTTTTAAATGCCTTAGAAAATACTTTCAGGCAAGATTTAAGAGATGCCATGATGGCAGATTTTAAAAAACCGAAAGCCGATGTTGACCTGTCTGAGATATTTCCAGTTACGAGCGAAATAAAGCACGCTATCAGTCATGTTGGAAAATGGACAGCTAAGCAAGCGGCTGATACACCTTTAGCTTTTTTCGGTTCCACTTCTTATATCAAATACGAACCCAAAGGTGTTTGTCTGATCGTAGCACCTTGGAATTTCCCTGTTAACTTGCTTTTAAGCCCTTTGGTATCTGCTATTGCAGGTGGAAATACCGCAATTTTGAAACCCTCAGAATTTACCCCACACACCTCAGCAGTTCTGGCCAAATTGATAAAAAGCATTTTTAGCGAAAACGAAATAGCCCTGATAGAAGGTGGCATAGAAACCTCAACAGCACTTTTGGAGTTGCCATTTAACCATATTTTCTTCACTGGTGCACCGTCTATTGGCAAAATTGTAATGAGAGCCGCAGCTAAAAATTTGGCTTCTGTCACTTTAGAATTGGGCGGAAAGTCACCAACCATTGTAGACGAAACGGCCTCCATCAGTACCGCAGCCAAACGTATTGTTTGGGGAAAATTCCATAACAGTGGTCAGATATGTATTGCACCCGACTACGTATTGGTGCACGAATCTAAAAAAGAAGTATTGATTGAAGCCATGAAAAAAACCTTAAATACGTTTTATGGCTCTGACGCCCAATCGTCTGAATCTTACGGACATATAGTGAACCAAAAACACGCTGAAAGAGTAAACGGATACATACAAGATTCAGTTTCGAAGGGTGCACAAGTTGTTTTTGGAGGGAAATCAGACACCTCAAAGAGTTTTATTGAGCCAACCTTAGTTTCCGAAGTTCCAGCAGACTCTGCATTGATGCAAAATGAAATTTTTGGACCAGTATTGCCTATAATTTCTTATAAAAACCTTGATGAGGCCATTGCCAAAATCAATGAGGGAGAAAAACCATTAGCACTTTACATATACAGTAAAAGTGATAAAAATATTGAAAAAATCATGGACAATACCCGTGCTGGCAACTCGTGTATAAACAACAACGACCTGCACTATTTCAACCCCAACTTGCCTTTTGGTGGCTCTAATAACTCCGGAATAGGCAAAGCACACGGTATTTTTGGTTTTCAAGAATTCACCAATGCCCGCGGGGTTTATCGCCAGCATTTACCCAGCACCTTAGAACTATTGATGCCACCTTACAACAATTTGAAAGAAAGATTGATTGAATTGGTGGTGAAGTTTTTTTGATAATTCGAGGTTTAATAGCCTAAATTAATGCGTTAGTCTATTTGGTATCATTTTATGAATAGAAATGAACTAAATTGATTTAAAATTTTATCTAAAACTTATGAACAAATATTTCAAAGCCCTACTGGTTATTTTTTCCCTACTATTATCTCAAGTGAGTTACTCCCAAAAAATCAAAGCCCTAGTTGGCGGCACATTATTAGATGGTTTCGGTGGACCGCCTATCCAAAACTCAGTAGTGCTCATTGAGGGTAAAAGAGTAAAAGCAGTGGGCCGTATCGGCGAATTGGCCATTCCAAAAGATGCCGAAATCATCTCCACCGAAGGCATGAGCGTAATGCCAGGCTTGTGGGATATGCATGTGCATTTGATGATCAACGGACACAGCAATTACACCCATTGGGACAGTACCTACATCAAAAAATTTGAGTCTATCATTATGCCGTCGTCTGCTCATCAACTGCTTATGGCAGGCGTAACAAGTGCCAGAGATTTGGGTGCTCCGCTAGAAGCAAGTATCAACGTTCGAAACAAAATAAACCAAGGTAAAATACCCGGGCCAACCATTTACGTTTCAGGACCATTTTTGCAACACCGTCCGTATCCCAAAACCGAGGAATTCCGTTGGGGAATATATGGCGAAGAAGACGCCAAAGCCAAAGTTAAAAAACTTGCAGATGCTGGCGTGGATGTAATAAAGCTCATTGATCACGATGAAATGACAAAAGCCGAAGCACAAACCATTGTAAATGAAGCCCATAAATATGGCTTACCCGTTATCGCCCATAGCCATAGACCCAACGAAATACGCGTTGGACTCGAAATCGGTGTCGATTGTTTTGAGCATACCGGACTTTCATCTGCCCCAGAATATCCCGAGGACATTATAGCAGCTATAAAAGAACGAACTGCGAAAATGAGCATGGGCCCACTTTTTTGGACACCAACTGTTGAGGGACTTTACAATTATGAGTATGTGCGAGATAATCCCGAAAAATTGGACGATCCATCGTGGCATTTGGGTTTACCCAAAGACATCATTGAAGACATCAAAGGATCTTTGAAATACCCAGGACAAATGCCCTATTTTCAACTAACGCCTATCAGAAAGCCGACTTTGACTAAAAAAATGAACCAGTTGAAAGATACTGGCGTAGTAATGGTAATAGGAACAGACAGCGGCATTCCGATGAAATTTCATAGCCAAAGCACTTGGAATGAGCTAGATGTGTGGGTAAATAAAATGGGTATAGACCCAATGTATGCCATAAAAGCTGCAACTTATTGGCCAGCAGTGGCGATGAAAGTCGACAAAGACTATGGCAGTATAAGTGCAGGAAAATACGCCGATATCATTACTGTCAGAGGAGATGTATTGAGATACATTTCGCTTTTACAAGACGTAAAAATGGTTATCAAACATGGTGAAAGAGTGAAGTAGTCTTGCAAAAAAAGAACTTGAAAACATCCAAGGTTTTGTTTAGAAACCTTGGATGTCTTTTTTTAAATAGCATTCTCTGCAATTTTATTCTTGTAATTCCAAAAAGCCGAAACATTCACAATCTTCCATTTACCGTTGATTTTTTCCATCAGCCGAACTTCTTTTGACTGAAGAAAATACGAATTGGTACGGTCGCTGTTGTACTGATCCCATGTGAGGTGTGCCGCTTCGTTTCCGTAGAACTTCACTTTAATATTTTTCCTAAAGACCTTAGGATGACTTGAACCAGCTTCCTCCTTCTCTTGAGGGTTTTCTTTGATGTATTTGCCAAGGTTTTTTTCAATGGTATTCCATCCTACGCTGGCATCAAATGTGCCGTCGGCATTGCTCCAAGCTTGGTAGGAATAATCGGTATGCGTAAACTGATCTTGCCAACAATCATAGTCTCTTTTGAAAAAACAATCGGTTTCGGCCTCAATCACCTTCATGATATTAGCTTTTTCAGCGTTTTCGTCAAAATTGGTTTGGGCGACCTTGGTACAAGAAAAACAGGCGAGCGGAATAAATGCTAGAAATTTGATAGGCAGTTTCATGATATTGAAGTTTAAAATGTTAAAAATTCAAAATATCGAAAATCAAAAAATTCTGAAGCAAAGAAAAATATGAAGAAAATGTAAGATAAAGATTTGAGGAATCCAAGAAAAATAACAAATACTTTCTTAAAATAATTAAATTTTTTCTACGAATTTGAATATTATCTATTAAAACAAAAAAAACTACTTATAAAAAATCAGTAGTCTCCAAAACCTATTTTTTTCTATTGTATTTTATTCATATTCACACAAATAGCTAATCTGAAAAGGAACGTTTACCCAAAACTTTGAATTTGCCGGAACATCAAACGATTCTCCATCCTCATATACGTTGATGTCTTCTTCACCTTGAATTTTCACTTCCATTTTACCCTGAATTACGGTCATGGTCTCGGCTGAGCCCGTGCTAAATTCATACTCTCCTTCATTCATTACGCCCACAGTAGATTTGCCACTTTCTGTAGTGTAACCCAATGATTTTACATTTCCACCAAAATATTCGTTTACCGAAATCATAATTGTATTTGTTATATTTTTTTTCAAAATTAAGGTTAAAAAATGGTACTTGAAAACTAGAAATAATATACAAGCATTTAAAATTCACGGGGAAATCTCAAAGGATTTTGACTTTGTCATCGAGCTTATACATCAGTTAAAACCAATTTACTAATTACCAATCCACCAGTAAGCTCCTGATAGCTATCGGGACCCGAAAAACCGTCTTAAAATTCCTTAAAATCACAATCCTAAGTAATTTTCTGTTAATTTTGGGTTCGAAAATTTGAAATTGCACTAATTTCAGAAATCAAATTATACCTCGAGATTCGCTAAAGATTGTTTGTTTCTTTGCAACAAAGAGGTTAAAATCAACAATATGAAAATTTTAGACAAGTATTTGATAAAGAAATTTTTAAGCACTTATGTGTTTGCTGTATTTATCATTGTCTTGGTCATTGTCGTAATTGATTTTGTAGAAAAAAACGACAATTTCATAGAACATAATGCTCCCACAAAAGCCATTTTTCTTCAATATTACGCCAATCTTGCACCTTATTGGGCCAATTACATCAGCCCTTTGATGATATTTATTTCAACGGTATTTTTTACAGCTAAACTCGCATCGCATACAGAAATAGTAGCCATACTAAGCACCGGCACCAGCTTTAGACGATTGATGTATCCCTATATTTTAGGATCGAGCATAGTCGCTATTTTTTCATTCTTTATGGTGGGTTGGGTATTGCCCAAAGCCAACAAAACCCGTATAGCCTTTGAAAATCAATACATTGAAGATAAATATTACTTTGCCGACCGTGACATCCACATGGCGGTGGACAAAAACATTTATGCTTATCTATCGTCTTACGACAACACCAACAAAACAGCGTACGATTTTACTTTAGAAAAAGTAGAAAACAACCAATTGATAGAAAAGCTTACATCCAGACGAGCGGTTTATATTGATTCAATAAAAAAATGGCAGTTGTATGATTATAAAATTCGTAAAATAGGCATTCTAAAAGATCAACTTAAAATAGCGAGCGGATCAGTGCCGCTAGACACGGCAGTAAACATGTTTCCATCAGATTTTGAAAACACGAATAATATCCACGAAACCATGACTATTCCGCAACTCAGAAAGCAAATAGCCTTAGTAAATAGCCGAGGAGCAGAAGGCGTAGAGATTTTCCAAATAGAATATTATCAGCGTTTTGCTACGCCATTTGCTGTCATTATTCTCTCTTTGATGGGCTTGATCGTTTCTGCCAGAAAAACCCGCGGTGGTGTTGGACTCCAAATCGCTATAGGATTCGTTTTGGCTTTTGTATATATCCTCTTTTATATCATGTCCAAAGGCATAGCTGAGTCTGGAAACATGCCACCACTGCTGGCAGTTTGGCTCCCAAATCTGGTTTTCTCTTTCATTGCTACAGTGATGTATTTTACAGTGCCAAGGTAAAATCAAAATTGGATTAAGAAACGAATTATGAAACCTTACCTCCACTTAATCTTTTTAGGATTGGAGAATAAGGTAATGATGCCAAATACAAAAAGATAAACTGCATACAGAAAATCGAAGTACGGGATTTTCCATGATTTGATGGTATTGCTCAATTTTTTATTAGCCTTCGCCAAAACTATCCATTTAATAACAAGCCAAACACAAAACACAAAAAGTATCAATCTCATCCAATCATTGAACGGATACCAATGAGCCAGCCCGTATTGTTTCAAGAAATCGTTCGGAATTCGAGACCATTCAGGAGCTTCAAACCAATCTGGCCTAATAAAAAATATGGGTACAAAGAAAAACCAAGAAATCAATTCGCTCATCCACAAAAGTCCGAGGTTTAATTTGTCTTTAAACTTGTAACGTTTACCAACTGACAAATGTCGGCGTTTCTGAACAAACCATTCCTCCCAAGTTTCTTTCGGAATAGAGTTAGTTGCAGCTTCTTCACTTATGCAAATGGCTACATTATCTTTTGTGGCGGCATCATTTATAAACAAATCGTCGTCACCACTTAACAAACCAAAGTGCCTTGTGAACCCATTATTTTTCCAAAAAAGCGACTTTTTATACATCAAGTTTCTTCCAACTCCCATATAAGGAACCTTAGCTAGTGCAAAAGAAAAATATTGAACTGCCGTCTGAAAAGTCTCATATCTTATAAGTGCATTCAAAGCTCCGGGCATAAACTTATATTTGGAAAAACCCAAAACAATGTCCTTCCCAGCATCCATTTGAGTAACCATAATTTTCAGCCACTGATCACTTTCTGGTCTACAGTCTGCATCAGTAAAAAGCAAAATATCATTTTTAGCCTTTTTAATAGCCATGGTGACAGCATATTTTTTGGCCGTGAAATGTTGAGGAAGATCCAGAATTCTCAAAAACTGTAGCCTTTTAATATTTCCCTCGTTGGTGAGCAAATAGTCATAAGTACCGTCACTTGACCTATCATCAGCCACCAGTATTTCAAAATTTGGATAATCTTGGGTGTCTAAAATAGGTAATAATTCTTGTAGATTTTGAAGTTCGTTGGAAGCTGCAACTATGATAGTTACCGGTGGCAGATCAGTAATGGTCTCAAAATCGTTGTGAACTACGAGTTTGGTGAATATAAAAAGTACATATACAAGCTGCACAGACAATGCAACAAAGAATATTATAGGTAAAATAAACTCCAATGCTAACGTGATTTAATGGAAACTTCTGCAAAAATACTATTCCTTTTTTAGAATCTTTCAAATATGATCAATTTAAAAGGTAGCAATTACAAAACCGCAATTTGAAAAAAGGCTTGTTAATCAGCAGATAATGCTTGAAATTTGCAAAATGAAATTTGAACTTCAAAAAACAGACAATAAAACCAAGGCCCGAGCTGGCAAAATAACTACGGATCATGGCGAAATTTTGACACCCATCTTTATGCCTGTTGGTACTGCAGGAACGGTTAAGGGTGTACATACCAAAGAATTACTAGAAGAAGTTGAGGCTCAAATAATATTAGGTAATACATATCATTTATACCTTAGACCTGGACTTGATATTTTAGAAAAAGCAGGCGGTCTGCACAAATTTAACGGATGGCACAAACCTATACTAACAGACTCCGGTGGTTATCAAGTATTTAGTCTGAAAGAGATCAGGAAAATCACCGAAGAAGGCGTTTATTTCAACTCACACATTGACGGCTCCAAGCATTTGTTTACACCTGAATACGTGATGGACATTCAAAGGGTAATCGGTGCAGACATCATTATGGCTTTTGACGAATGTCCGCCCTATCCTTGCGACCACGAATACGCAAGAAAATCAATGCATTTGACGCACAGATGGCTAGAAAGATGTGTGAAAAGAATAAACGAAACCGAACCTAAATATGGCCACAGCCAAGCCCTCTTTCCAATAGTTCAAGGAAGCGTTTTTAAAGATTTAAGAATACAGTCGGCCGAGTTTATTGCTTCCCAAGACCAACCAGGAAATGCTATTGGTGGCTTATCTGTAGGTGAGCCCGCCGAAGATATGTACGAAATGCTTGAAATTGTGAACGGCATTCTGCCAGAATCAAAACCAAGATACTTAATGGGCGTCGGAACTCCTGAGAATATTTTGGAAGGAATTGCCCTCGGAACTGACATGTTTGACTGCGTAATGCCCACCAGAAATGCCCGCAATGGGATGTTGTTTACGACCCAAGGAATCATTAATATCAGAAACAAAAAGTGGGAAGACGACTTCAGCCCCATAGACCAAGAATTGGGCGGATATGTAAGCACTTTTTATTCAAAAGCCTACTTAAAACACCTCAACAAATGCCAAGAAATGTTGGCAGCTCAAATTGCAAGTGTACATAATCTTAGATTTTATTTGTGGTTGGTAAGCGAGGCTAGAAAACACATTTTAGTTGGGGACTTTGCAGAATGGAAGCCATTAGCTATCAAAAAGTTAATGCAAAGATTATAAGAAAAAAAATCACAAAAAGGGTTAAAGCGTTTCATAAAAAAGGAGCATTCGCTCCTTTTCTCTTATACAGATTATTTCAAAATCACTTTTTTCTCAACCAAAATCCCAACCAAAGACCTATGGCACCCCAACTTACTACTGCGTCGAGCAAATCAATGAGGGTTTTGGTTTGAAACCATATAGAATTAACATAAGTAACTGACAAGTAACCTATTAAGCCCACCGATAAAGCTGATAAAACAATAGTTTGAAAACTTGCATTTCCCATTTTTTGAATAAGAAAAACCAAGAGAAAAACAGCCAGCAAATCTACAATCAGACCCCTTACCATATTCATAGTCATGGCGGTATCTAATGCTTTGTGATAATAAATTTGAGCCCAAGGTTTGCCATTGCTATCTTCATATTGTTTTTGCATTTCTTCTTGCGATGTTCCTGGTGCCGAGCCTGGCAAATAATAAAAACCTTCCTCTAGGTTATCACCCAGGTATTTCAAAATTTCAGTTTGCTTTGGGGTATATTGCTGCATCCCAGAATGGAGATTTACAGCACCCCAAGAAATAAATTGCCAAATAAATAAGATAAGTGCTCCGACTAATACGGCGATAATAGTTTTTTTCATAGTACAGGTTTTAGAGGTTAATAATAGTATCCAAATTTAATAATTTAATTCAAATTCTATAATTATTATTTTTATAAAGGTTTATGAGATGGAAATTCAAATGAAAAAAATCAACAGCAAATGGAAAAAACCAATAAACGGATCTTGATTGGCGTTAATATTAAGTTAAACAAAGATTTTTAAAAGGTAAATGAAAATATTGACCTTACATTTGAATCAAAAGAATACAACAACAATGAAGAAACTAAGTATTTTAATCATGATGGCGGCTTTTCCATTATTTGTAGAAGCCCAAACTGCAGCTGAAGTGGTAGACAAATTTTTAAACGCAGCTGGTGGTGAAAATAAAATTTCCACTATCAATACTTTTCAGTACAAAAGAGCTTATAAAGCCAACGCTGCCACAGATTATGATGAAGAAGTGACCATAGTTAGTAGTGAAAACAAGTTTTCTAGAAAGAAATCGATCCTTGACCGTGATTTTTATTATGTTTTGAACGGAAACGCTGGATGGCTTAAAATACCTATGGGAAGTCGTGACAAGGCTCCAACCTACACAACCAAAGACCTAAACGAAAAAGAAAAGGCTGACCTATTGCTTGAAGTTAAAGATGGATTGATGCCATTTTATAACTATGAATCAAAAGGCTATAAGCTCGTCGGAGCGATTGAAGATGTAACGATTGATGGAAAAGTAACTTCGAAATTGACCATTGAAAAAACAGGAATTAAAAGAGAATACTATTTTGACAAAGCAAATGGATTGTTGTTGAGAGAAATTTGGATTGTGAACGGAATTACGCATACACTGGATCATAAAAAATATGAAGACACCAAATTAGGTATAAAACTACCTGTAGAGTCAAGTTATTTAAACTCAAAAGACAAAAAGATAACTGCAGTTACTACCGAATGGATTCTCGAAAATCCAACGCAAGGAGTATCGTTTATAAAATAAAACCTGTTTTTAAAGCTTTAAATATTTCAGCATCGGCTTCGCCGTCTGTAATAACTTCCAAAAGGGCGGCTCTCGGGTCGCCCTTAATTATGATTTCAAGTGCCGAAGCCATTTCTATCATATTGGTGGCCTTTAAGTATCTAATACCCGATTCATTGGCTATGCTTTCTCCATTTCTGGTTTGGTTTGTCACAAAATGACTTTCCAATTCTTCTTGTTTAGACGGCCCATCAATTATCCTAAAAATATTACCTCCTCCATTATTTATCATTACAATTCTTAGATTATGTGGAATATCTCCAAAAAATAGGGCATTGCTGTCGTAAAAAAACGAGACATCTCCTACCAAACAAATCACCATCTTATCTGTTTTCATGGCTTGACCAATTGCAGTACTCACTATACCGTCAATTCCACTCGTACCTCTGTTGGAGCTAACTTCAAATTCTTCTTTTGAAATTCCACCCATAATATTGGCATATCGAACTGGCATACTGTTACCCAAATGCAGAATATTCTCAGAAGAAATAGATTCCAAAAGCATGGAAGTGGCTTTTAATTCTCCAAAATCAACATTATTTAGAAATTTATTTAAATATCTCAGCGAAGCTTCCTCTAAGTCTATCCATTCTAACAAATAATCATTCTCCTCATCATCATCCCCATTTTTCAACTTTCTGGCCTCCAAACTTTCTAAAAGTTCTTTAAAAAAATACTTTGGATCAGCCTCAATCTTATGAGTTATAGATTGGGTAGGATCTATCAAATCGGGGTGCTCCTGAATATGCCAATGATAAGTTGGCTTTTGGCTTCTGATAAACTGCTTAAAAGATTTTGAAATAAAAGATTTACCAGAAGTTATGAGTAAGTCAGGTACCAAATCTTCAATTTTGTTCAAAAAAAGATCATGACTCGTTATTTTTCCATCCACACAAACATTTGAAATAATATCAGCCAATATCACTACATTTTCTTCTTCCATTAATCCCGACAATTCATCATTTAAATCGACAGCATTTTGGCCTATGGCAATCAATTTCCGCTCAGATTTGTCCCAAATTTCTAATAAATCACTCCAATCATTTGTATCAATGTGGGCATGTTTTTTCAAAAAGTTAACATTGCTAACATTAGGAAAAATACGTTCATTAGTTTCAGGATAAAATGGCTCACGAATCGGAATATTTATATGAACAGGGCCTTTTGGTACAGACTGGGTGCAATTAATGGCTTCGTTCGAAATCCTTTCTATCTGCCACTGAGCGTCTTTGTGGTTATAGTCCACTGGCATATTAATTGACTTTTTAACATGTTTTCCATAGATTTCTGTTTGAAAAATCGTCTGTCCGTCATATTGATGAATCCATTCTGGAGGACGGTCGGCGGTAAGAATGAGCAAGGGAATTTCTTGAAAATAAGCCTCTGCAACGGCTGGAGCGAAATTTAATGCCGCAGAACCTGAAGTACACACCAAAGCAACAGTTTCGGCAGACTGCATAGCCATGCCCAAGGCTATGAACGCTGCAGAACGTTCGTCTGCAATGACGCTTGTTTTTATTTTGGCATTTCTCGCAAAAGCCAAAGTAAGGGCTGCACTTCTAGAACCCGGACAAATTATGGCTTCTTTTATGCCATGCAAAGCACACAACTCAACAATTTTGTATAAAGGTTCTATCAAAGGCATTTTCAATACTATTTTTTACAAAGTTAAACTTCTCTGGCATTTAGAACATAATATCTAAAAACAAATACCGACATTGATGGTTTAATTGTTGATATAAAAGTCAAAATTTAATATAAATATTAGTTGAAACAACTTTTGATATTAGTTTTACGTATTATTGAAAAAGACAATTAAAGAATGAAAATCAAATATTGGAGTTTAATTATACTGGTCACCGTATCCTTTTCTTGTAAAAAGTTGACAGAAATCTTCCCTAAAGATGAAGACAACACTTCAAATACCACAAATCCGAATGCCGATGTAAATAGCTGGATTTTTGATGAAATGAAGAATTATTACCTTTGGGAAAACCAAATGGTGGCCAAAACTGCTTCTGACAACAAGCTAGCTCCAGCGGATTATTTTGAGTCTATTTTGGTAAAGCCAGGAGATTTAGATCGTTTTTCTTGGATTGAAGAAGATGTAGAAGCTCTTACGGCATCTCTACAAGGCATAAACAAAGTAGTGGGTATTAGATTCACACCATTTTATGCAAATACTGAAAAAACCAAAGTAGCTCTATCTGTGGCCTATTCGCTGAAAGGTTCACCAGCTGAGAAGGCAGGAATAAAAAGAGGTGACTTTATAGTTAAAGTAAATGGCCAAGATTTGACCTCAGAAAACTACAGTGCAGCATTTTCGCCAGACAATCTTAAGTTTACACTTGGGGATTACAACGGCTCAGAAATTGTGGCCAACAGTAAAACCGTAGACGTGGTAAAAGCTGAAGTTCAGACAAATCCAATTCAGCATTATTCTATAATCGAAAAGGGAAACAAAAAAATTGGGTATCTAGTTTATCTTCAATTCTTAACTAAATATGATGCCGACATTAGAAATGTATTCAAAGAATTTAAAAGTAAAGGGGTTAATGAGCTAGTTCTGGATTTGAGATATAATGGAGGCGGATATATCTCATCTTCTGATATCATCAGTTCGTTGATTGTAAAAAACTTAAAGCCTGGTACATTGATGAGTAAACAGGAGTGGAATACCCAGATGACTTCGGCTTACAAAAGCAAATATGGAAACGATGTATTTGACACAGATTGGCTAAATGAATCCAATAACCTTGGATCACTTAATAGGGTTTTTGTACTCACTTCAAAAGGAACCGCTTCTGCCAGCGAATTGGTTATCAATAACTTAAAGCCATATATGGATGTGATCCTTATTGGAGACAATACTTATGGCAAAAACGTAGGTTCTATAACGCTTTCTGACGACAAAAAACGCTGGAAATGGGGAATGCAACCTATAGTGTTAAGAACTGTAAACTCCCTTGGACAATCTGACTATGGTTCAAAAGATGGATTCACTCCTACTTTTAAAGTTACAGACAATGCTATTCCGTTTATGCCATTTGGTGACGTAAACGAGACCTTATTATCGGTAGCTATACAGCAAATAACGGGAGTTGCGGCAAGCAGCTCTAATGCTAATGCCCGAATAAAGGGAATTAAAAAGGTAGATGTCCTAAATTCTGCCTATCCCTTGGAAAATCCGAAACTTGAAATACGAGATATGTATATAGAAAAATTGCCTGGTCAAAAATAAAAAAAAGAAACTTTAAATGCCTGAATATCACCTTCAGGCATTTTTTTTATCCCAATTTTTGAGAAAAATTAATTGCTTTGACAACTAATTTAAAAAAAATAAATAACTTGCAAACTCTAATTAAAACAAGGTACAATGGAAACAGCGACAATGAACATCAAAATTAAGCTTACAGAACAAAGCAGAGTAAATCAATTAGACCCAAACAATATTTCGTTTGGTACATTATTTACAGACCATATGTTGGTGGCGGATTGCGTCAATGGCGAGTGGCAAACTCCTGAAATTCTGCCTTATGGTGATATCGCTTACAATCCAGCCTTGGCTTCGCTGCATTATGGTCAATCTATTTTTGAAGGTATGAAAGCTTTTAAAAATGAAGATGATGAGGTTTTGATGTTTAGGCCATTAGAAAATTTCAAACGTTTTAATATTTCAGCCGAAAGAATGTGTATGGCTCAAGTTCCAGAAGAAATCTTCATCGGAGGTTTGGAGGAACTTTTGAGAATAGATTCAGCTTGGGTTCCTAAAGGGGAAGACAATTCATTGTATCTAAGGCCATTTATGTTTGCCAGTGATGTGTATTTGGGTGTAAGGCCTTCTCAAAACTACAGATTCATGATTATCATGAGCCCTGCTGGTAAATACTACTCAACTCCTCCTAAAGTAAAAGTAGAAACTGAATACATAAGAGCAGCTCCTGGTGGAGTTGGCTACGCCAAATGTGCAGGAAATTATGCTTCTTCACTTTATCCTGCAAAATTGGCTGCCGAACAAGGTTATACACAATTACTTTGGACAGATGCGATTGAGCATAAATATTTTGAAGAATCTGGAACAATGAACGTGATGTTTGTTAAGGATGGAAAATTGATAACTCCAGCAGTAAGTACTACAATTTTAAAAGGTATCACCAGAGATACTTTATTACAATTGGCCAAATCAATGAATATTGAGGTAGAAGAAAGAAGAGTGCCTGTTGCAGAGATTATAGAAGGTATAGCCAATGGATCTGTGACAGAAGTATTCGGAGCGGGAACAGCTGTTGTGGTTTCACCATTTGCGGCCATCGGGTTTGAAGGAAGAGATTATGAACTTCCCGCAATCACCGAAAATTCATTATCTACAAGATTAAAAAATGCCTTAAACGATATCAGAACAGGCAAAGTAGCTGATACCTTCGGATGGGTTTGGAAAGTGTAGTTTTCATTAAAAAAAAAATTGCTACCGCTTAAAAACAAAAAAGTCTAACATTGAAAAATGTTAGACTTTTTTTTACGCATAAAATGCACAAGATTAAAATATTATAAATAAATTTACCCTTGTAAACTTTCCTAATAAAAATCATTTTAAACTTTGGCAAGGTTATTGACAAGGTATTAAATGAGCATAAAATAATAGCATCATGAAAAAACTTTTCGCTTTTTTAATAATTACAATTGCCTTCACTAGCTTGGCATCTTTCAAAGTTTCTAAACCAGAAAACTTTGGGTTCTACAAAGGAAGTTTCGATAACTTAATACGTGAATCGAAGAAACAGAAAAAACCAATAATTTTAGATTTTTGGGCAGCTTGGTGTGCTCCTTGTCAAAAACTTGACAAAGAGACTTTTACTGACAAAGAATTGGGTGCTTATTTGAGCCAAAATTTTTTAGTCTATAAAGTGGATATTGATACGTTTGATGGGATGGAAATTGTAGATAGATTTTCTATTGATGTTTTCCCCACCATGTTGGTTTATGACTCAAAAAATGGTCAGCTCGGAAAATTCAAAGGATTTTATCCAGCTGGTTATTTGCAAAAAGAACTTGAAAAAGTACAAGCAAAACACCATATCTATCCAGTAAGGTCGCAAGATGGCTTAGCTATTAACAGATAATAATTTTTAGACAACGTTTTTGAGAATGCCCCAACGCTGGGGCATTTTTTTTTATTCAAGCTTATCTTTTCAAGTTATTTTCATCCAAAAAATAATATTGTGCGTAATTTTGCAATATGAAATTACAGAACGATTTGATTTTAAGAGCCGCCAAAGGCGAGCAAGTAGAGAGAATTCCCGTTTGGATGATGCGTCAAGCTGGTAGAATACTCCCAGAATATAGAAAAGTACGTGAAAAAGCAGGAAGTTTCATAACACTTGCCACTACCCCTGAAATGGCCGCAGAAGTCACCATTCAACCTGTTGACATTTTAGGAGTTGATGCCGCTATTATTTTCTCAGACATATTGGTGGTTCCCGAAGCCATGGGTTTGCCTTATGAAATGATTGAGGCCAAAGGTCCGTTTTTCCCAGAAACCATAAAAACCAAAGCAGATTTAGATAAACTTTCTAAAGGAAACCCAGTTGACCATTTGGTTTATGTTTTGGATGCTATCGATATTGTAAAAAAAGAACTAAACGGAAGAGTGCCTTTGATAGGTTTTGCTGGTGCTCCGTTTACAATATTTTGCTACATGGTAGAAGGTCATGGGTCAAAGACTTTTTCGAAAGCAAAAAAAATGATGTATTCTGAGCCGGAGTTGGCTCACGCTCTATTGCAGAGAATCACCGAAGCTACTATTGGATACCTAAAAGCTCAAATTGTTCATGGAGCAGATTTGGTACAAATATTTGATTCTTGGGCTGGCATTTTATCACCTGAGCAATACCGAGCATTTTCTTTACCATATATTTCGCAAATATGCAATGCTATTAACGAAGCTCCGATAACAGTTTTTGCCAAAGGAGCGTTTTTTGCTAGAGAAGAAATAGGCAAAACAGCCTGTAATGTAGTGGGATTAGACTGGAATATGGACATCTCTGAATCCAGGAAATTAATTCCTAAAAAAACTCTTCAAGGGAATCTCGACCCTTGTGTATTGTATGCACCGATGGCAGAAGTTGAGAAGCATACCAAAACCATGCTTTCAGCATTTGGAAAACAGAAATATATAGCGAACTTGGGTCACGGTGTTTACCCAGATACAGACCCAGAAAAGGTAAAATGTTTCATAGAAACGGTTAAAGCTTTCTGATGTAATTTTTCTTAGAAACTTCCGTTTGATACTTTAAACAAAATTCGTTTTTTTGTTTCAAAACAATTGTCAAATTTGGCTAACTTTTCCAATTCACAAATGAGATTTCTGCTATTTTGTACTGTAATATTAACTTATATTCAAACATTTGCCCAAAAAGTAGAGACGTTAGGCGGTGCGGTAAATACAGAATACAGCGAGATACATCCACTAATTGCTCCAGATGGCCAAACTTTGTATTTTGTGCGGGTAAGCCATCCATCTAACAACTTTGGCAAAGAAGGCAGCAACGATGTTTGGTTTTCGGATTTGATGAGCGACAAACGCTGGGCGGTAGCACGCAAAATGCCCAATACCATAAACAAAGACCGATATAATGATTTGTTCAGTATCACGCCCGATGGCAATACAGCATTGATTCGGGGCGTATATACAAATGGTAGAAAGACGGACGAGGTGGGAATTTCTATAAGTAAAAAGAAAGGAACAGCTTGGCAACAACCCAATAAATTGGACATACCAAAACTTGATGCTATGTGTAAAGGCCAGTTTCTAACTGCCTTTTTGAGCAACAGCGGCAAGGTGTTAATTTTGGCATTTAGTGAAAAGAAAAACTCCAAAGAAGACGATCTCTACATCAGCCTTTTAGACAAGGCCGGAAAATGGTCAAAACCAGAAAGCTTAGGCAATGATATCAATTCTACAAGTTCAGAAACTACTCCTTTCTTAGCTGCAGACAACAATACGCTATATTTTGCTTCTGATAGAAAAAATGGAGAAGGTGGATTTGACATTTGGGTAAGCAAAAGAAAAGGTAAATCGTGGACTGGCTGGAACAAGCCCATAAACCTGGGCAAAGAAATTAACTCTGACAAAGACGAGATGTATTTTTCAATAGAAGCCTCAGGAGAGTTTGGCTACATGTCGAGTAAAAACAAAGCCGTAGGTAAATCCGATTTGTTTAAAATTAGATTAAAAGAAGAAGTTAAGAAAGCCTCTGACGATGCCGCATTGACAGCTTCAAAAAATTCAGACACCAAAAAAGACACAGACAAAAAAGAAGATATTCCTGTTTTGGCACCAACGCCCACCATATTGTTGAGTGGGGTAGTGAAAGATCAAAAGACAGGCAAACCTGCAGAAGCCCGAATTATTTACGAGGATCTGGACAGCGGTGAGGAACTTGGCGTTGCGGACTCAAATCCTGTAACTGGCGAGTATAAAATTTCACTTCCTTATGGAAATAGATATGCAATAAGAGCAGAAGCCAAGGATTTTATACCAGTCTCAAAAAATATAGATTTGACCATTCAAGGGGCATTTAAAGAAATAAAAGACCTTGACTTGGCCATTGCTCCGATACAAACTGGTGTGACAGTGCAGTTATACAATATCTTTTTTAAATTTGGACAAGCGACCCTTGAGCCAGAATCCTACTTCGAATTAGACCGTATGATATCTGTAATGGGACAAAACCCGACAATGGTTATTGAAATCCAAGGTCATACAGACAACGTTGGATCAGCTGAAGCCAACCTTAGACTATCGCAACAAAGAGCCGATGCCGTAAGAGATTACTTTGTTATCAAAAAAATAGCCCTAGATAGGGTAAAAAGTGTTGGCTTTGGCGAAGCCAAGCCAATCGCTTCTAACACAACTACTGAAGGGCAAGCCAAAAACAGAAGGGTGGAATTTGAAATAAAAAGAAAGTAAGTTTCTAAAGACCCTATATGAATAAAGAATTAAGTAGAAAGTTTACTGTATTATCTTTTATATCCATGATTTTGGTGGTGATATTACATGCAAACAACATGGTAATCAACCTAAGTTCAGGAAATATTATTGTGCCAAAAGGTTATAATTCTTTCATTCAAGATTTCTTTACCCAAGGTATAGCTCGAATTGCAGTTCCTCTATTTTTTATAATTTCTGGCTATTTATATTTCTTAAATATTAAAGGAACGTTCTCCGAATTTAAAAATAAAATCAGCAAAAGAATAAAGACAATTCTTATTCCGTATTTGTTTTGGTCATGTTGGGGTCTTGTATTTTATTCTATATTACAATCCCTTCCAATGGCTCAAAACTTTTTTACCAATGGCTTGATAAAAGATATGCCTTTAGAAGAAATTCTGAAAATTTTTTTATTTAATCCTCTTCCATTTCAATTGTGGTTTTTAAGAGATTTGATGATCTTGGTAGTCTTTTCCCCTTTACTTTTTTTTGCCATAAAATACCTAAGAGGTTTAGCTATTTTGCTCGCATTTATACCATGGATTTCTGGATATTTTTACGGATTCATCAACACAGATTCATTGTTGTTTTTTATGTCAGGTGGGTATCTAGCAATTTTCGATAAACTAGTTATGTTCGATGGAAAAAAGTATGCTTATTTGCTATTTTCGTTATGGATTTTACTTGTAATAATTAACTCCATTTTTCTGTTTCAAGGAATTAGTATTTTTGATTTTTGGATGTCCGTTCTAAACAAAAGCACGCTTTTGGTAGGCATTATCGCCATTTGGACGATTTACGATAAATTACATAGCAAGATAAATATCGCAACAATAAACCCTATTATTAATTTCTCTTTCTTTCTTTATGCCTTCCACGAACCTGTGCTTACCATCACAAAAAAAAGCTTATTTTTTATACTAGGTAATAGCCAACATGTTTCTTTTTCAGTATATATTTTGGCACCTATCCTGACCATCGTTTTGAGTTTATCAGTAGGATTTCTGTCAAAAAAGTATATTCCAAAAATCTACTATTTAGCTACGGGAGGAAGATAAAAGACAAATATCTATGGCAAAATTGGAGAAAAGCGAACGAATTTGTATTCGTGGACATAAATATTTCAAATCCAGTGATTGTCTGGTTTGTCCAATCTGTGAAAACGTCAGAAAACCTCAGGAATCTTTTCTCTCAAAAGTATCAGCTCCTGTCCGCAGAGCACTTGAAAATAAAGGAATAACGGATTTAGAAGAATTATCTCATTGGAGAAAAAAAGACTTGTTGAATTTACATGGAATTGGGCCTGCCACTATTCCAGTTTTGGAGAGAGAATTAATCGCTTCGGGATTAAAATTTAAACAGCCAGCTCTAAATTGAACTGACTATTTATTGATTTGATAAGGATCAATGCTGAACTCCGCCTTCTCCATGCACATGTCCATGGTCAAGTTCTTCTTGGCTTGCATCTCTTATTCCGATAACTTTACCTTCAAATTTCAGGGTTTTCCCCGCCAAAGGATGATTAAAATCTACCTGAACTGTGTCACCTTCAACAGCATAAATTCTGCCTGTAATTTGGCTTCCGTCTTCATTGGTAAAAGGCACAAAATTGCCAATTTCTAAAAGGTCCGCAGGGATTTCGCCATTCTCAATCTTGAACATATCCAGCGGAAAATCAGCTACATCATCTTCAGAAAAATCACCAAAACCTTCTTGCGGCCCAAGTTCAAAATCAAATTCATCGCCAACTTTTAGTCCTGCCATTTTGGTTTCAAAGTCTACAGGTAATCCACTGTGGCCTGCCAAATACACCATCGGTTGATCTTCACCTACCACTTCTACTATTTCGTAATCGTCTTCTTGACTTTGTATATACAATTCATATGTAATCGTAACTACTTTTTTTTCAGATATTTGCATTTTATTTTTGATTTTTTAAAAGTAGATAAAAATACGGATTTTAAAGATGAAGGTCTCCACCGATAAAGAATATTAAGCTACCTTTGTGCTTTGAAATTTTACAGCAAAACTACGAATAAATTTATGTCAAAAAATCATTTAGGCCTTTTAATGCTCTTCATGTTTGCCTCAGGAAGTTTTGCTCAGAAAAAAAATAACGATTTTAATTACTACATAAAAAAAGTAGATTCCAAACTAAAAATTGATGGAAAATCTGACGATGCGGCTTGGACAACTGCACAAACAGCTACTGATTTCTTTCAAGTGTTGCCCATGGACACCAGCATGGCCAAAGTTAAAACCGATGTAAAATTTTGCTATGACGACAAGAATCTTTACGTACTTTTCATAAATTACAATTACATAAAAGGCTCCAACATGGTGGAGTCGATGAAACGCGACTGGAACTTTGGCAAAAATGACAACGATTTACTTTTTATCGATACCTTCAACGACCTTACCAC
The DNA here is from genome assembly GCF_024343675.1 of Lacihabitans sp. CS3-21. Classification (GTDB taxonomy): domain Bacteria; phylum Bacteroidota; class Bacteroidia; order Cytophagales; family Spirosomataceae; genus Leadbetterella. Next base: position 2,217 of record NZ_RJUD01000017.1, on the reverse strand, counting down.
AGGTTTTTCTTTTGGTTCAAATGCCCGCGGCGGCCAATGGGATGGCTTGATGTCAGGTGGTTCTTCTATAAATTTGAGTTGGGACAACAAATGGCAATCAGAAGTAGCATTTGACGAAAACCAATGGACATGGGAAGCAGCCATTCCATTTAAAACCTTGAGATACAAAGAAAATACGACCGTTTGGGGTATAAACTTTAGCCGATTGGATTTAAAAACAACTGAAAAGTCGTCTTGGACGCCCATTCCAAGGCAGTTTCCAACGGCATCTTTGGCGTTTACGGGCAATTTGGTTTGGGATACTCCTCCCCCATCACCAGGTGCCAACATCAGTGTGATTCCATTTATTACAACCGGAATCAGCAAAAATCATGAGGCAAAAACTGACGCAAAAGGTGAATTTGGAGCTGGTTTTGACGCAAAATTCGGACTTACTTCATCCTTAAATCTTGATCTAACAGTTTTGCCAGATTTTTCTCAAGTAGAAGTTGACGTTCAACAAACCAATCTTGACCGTTTCGAGTTATTTTTTCCAGAAAGAAGGCAATTTTTCATAGAAAATGGTGATATTTTTAACAATTTTGGTTCGGCAAGTTTGCGTCCATTTTTCTCCAGAAGAGTTGGATTAGACGCTCCAATATATTACGGTTCTAAGGTTTCTGGAAAACTCAATGACAATTGGAGAATCGGTGGCATGAATATGCTGACTGGCAAAAACTCAGATGGCGTGGCTGGCTCTAATTATACGGTATTATCGACTCAAAGGAAGATCTTCAAGAGGTCGTATATTGGTGCTATTTATGTAGACAGAGAAACCACTTTACGGAAAAATCATGATTCAACTAATAAATTGGCGGATTTCAACAGAACTTTCGGCTTAGAATATTATTTGGCCTCTGCAGACAACAAATGGCTAGGAAAAGCCTTCTTGTTCAAGACATTTTCGCCAGAAATCAAGGGACAGAATAATGTAGCTTCACTCACTGTTTCAAGAACTACCAAGAAATTCATATTATCTGGCACCATGGAGTCGGTAGATATGGATGTGAAGGCCAATGAAGTGGGATTTGTAAGAAGAAATAATTACATTCATATCAGACCAGAAGCTGCCTATTTATTTTTCCCAAAAGGTGGCAAAATCCTCTCCCATGGGCCAAATGTGATGCTTTCTTATTATTTTTCACAAGATAAATTTGACAAAAACGAAAACACCAATGTGATTTTCTATAAGTTTAACCTCAGAACACAAGCAACTTTTACAGTTTGGACAGCCGCAGATTTTGTTAAACTAACAGGCAAATTTGACCCAACTGGATATAAAAAATTATATTTAGATTCAGACCAAGTACATACTTGGAAATCTTGGGGAACCATGTTTACCTCTAAACCTCAATCGGTATTTACTTATGGTTTTGAAACCAGATATGGAGGCTATTATGCGGAGGGAAAGAGACTAAGACTGGACGCTGAAGTGGCATATAGATTCCAACCTTATGTTTCTATTGCTTTGAAAAGCAACTTCAACCAGTTGAGTTTTGAACAAGATAAAAGGCTACCAGAAGCTCTGAAAAACACCACCCATAACCTTTGGTTGCTTGGGCCTAGACTGGATGTTACACTTAGCAACAAGATGTTTTTTACCAACTTTATGCAGTATAATAATCAAACAAATAACTTCAATATCAACACCCGATTCCAATGGCGTTATAGCCCAGCTTCTGACCTTTATTTGGTTTATACTGACAATTATTTTGCAGATACTTTTGCTCCAAAAAACAGGGCCATTGTGTTGAAATTTACTTATTGGTGGAATGTGTAATTGGTTAATTCTCGCCCTGAGCGAAGTCGAAGGGGGTTAATTGGTTAATTCTCGCCCTGAGCGAAGTCGAAGGAGGTTAATTGGTTAATTCTCGCCCTGAGCGAAGTCGAAGGAGGTTAATTGGTTAATTCTCGCCCTGAGCGAAGTCGAAGGAGGTTAATTGGTTAATTCTCGCCCTGAGCGAAGTCGAAGGGGGTTAATTGGTTAATTCTCGCCCTGAGCGAAGTCGAAGGAGGTTAATTGGTTAATTCTCGCCCTGAGCGAAGTCGAAGGAGGTTAATTGGTTAATTCTCGCCCTGAGCGAAGTCGAAGGGGGTTAATTGGTTAATTCTCGCCCTGAGCGAAGTCGAAGGGGGTTAATTGGTTAATTCTCGCCCTGAGCGAAGTCGAAGGAGGTT
>NZ_RJUD01000016.1 GCF_024343675.1 Lacihabitans sp. CS3-21 | reverse complement strand
CAAAAGAGATCCTGTTAGACGCCAAACAAAAAGGCTATGCAGACAGACAGCTGGCTCATTTGCTTAGATGTAAAGAAAGCGAGGTGACTTCTAAGCGTAAAGGTATGGGCATCAACAGAGTTTTCAAATGTGTGGATACTTGTTCTGCTGAATTTGAAGCCAAAACACCTTACTTCTATTCTACCTTCTCAGCATCCGAAGAAAATCCTGAAAATGAGTCGATTGTATCTGATAGAAAGAAAATAGTTGTCTTAGGTTCTGGTCCTAACCGTATCGGACAAGGAATCGAATTTGATTACTCTTGTGTGCATGGAGTGTTGGCAGCCAAAGAAATGGGCTACGAAACCATCATGATCAACTGTAACCCAGAGACGGTTTCCACAGACCCAGATATTGCTGATAAACTATATTTTGAGCCAGTTTTCTGGGAGAATGTTTTCGATATCATCGAGCACGAAAAACCTGAAGGAGTAATTGTTCAGCTAGGTGGACAAACAGCCTTAAAAATGGCGGAGAAGTTCACCAAATATGGCATCAAAATCATCGGTACTTCATACGAAGCCCTCGATTTGGCCGAAGACAGAGGTCGTTTCTCTGAAAAATTGAGAGAATTAGACATTCCTTATCCGCCATTTGATACCGTAAGAACTGCAGATAGAGCAGTAGAAGTTTCTAAATCATTAGGCTTCCCACTTTTGGTTCGTCCAAGCTATGTATTGGGTGGCCAAAGTATGAAAATTGTCATCAATGAGACCGAACTGGAGCAACATGTGGTGAAAATCCTGAACGATATTCCTGATAACAATATTCTTTTGGATCATTTCCTCGAGAACGCCATAGAAGCAGAAGCCGACGCCATTTGCGACGGAACTGATGCTTACATCATCGGTATCATGGAGCATATCGAGCCTGCAGGTATTCACTCGGGCGACTCTTATGCGGTATTGCCAGCCTTTGATTTGAGCGAAAACGTCATCAAACAAATAGAAGAATATACCAAGCGTATCGCCATAGCCCTTGACACTAAAGGCCTGATAAACATACAGTTTGCCATCAAAGACGAGAAAGTGTATGTGATAGAAGCCAACCCAAGGGCCTCACGCACGGTGCCGTTTATATGCAAAGCCTACCAAGAGCCGTATGTAAACTACGCCACCAAAGTGATGTTGGGAGCCAAAGTGAAAGACTTTGATTTCAAACCAGTGAAAGAAGGTTACGCCATCAAAATACCGGTATTCTCGTTCAATAAATTCCCGAACGTAAACAAAGAACTCGGCCCAGAGATGAAGTCAACCGGCGAAGGCATCTACTTCATAGAAGACCTCACAGACGATTTCTTCTTACAAGTATATTCTGAGAGGAATATGTACATGAGCAGGTAAGCATCTATTTTTATGATATTTAGAAGCCCCTTGGTATTTGCTGAGGGGCTTTTTTTTTTAAAATTGGGTCGAAATAAATTAAAAATTATTGATTTTAACCATCAAAAAATATATAACAAATTTGAATTCAATATTCATAACTAAAATCACACAATCCTAAACTTAAAACATAAAATTCATTATTTTTACTGTTTATTTCTACAACAAACCTTATTTTGAAACGAGTAATATTAATTGTATTAGATAGTGTAGGTATTGGTGAACTGCCCGATGCAGCCAAATATGGCGATGTAGGCAGCAATACCTTAGGACATATAGCCGAGCAATATTCTGATTTACAGATACCTAACTTGGTAAAACTGGGTCTTGGAAACATAGATTTGAGCAACAAATTAGCCAAAACTGACAGCCCAACAGCTGCCTTTGGAAAGGCGACTGAAGTTTCTTCTGGCAAAGATACCACCACGGGTCATTGGGAAATTTCTGGAATTATTCTCGAAAAACCATTCCCAACTTTCACAGAAAATGGTTTTCCGCAAGAATTTATTGAGCGTTTCGAAAAAGCCATTGGTACAAAAACTTTGGGAAATATTTCGGCTTCTGGAACCGCCATAATTGATGATTTGGGAGATGAACATGTAAAAATGGGCTTTCCAATCGTCTATACCTCAGCGGATTCTGTTTTTCAGATTGCTATGCACGAAGGTGTAATACCCATTGAAAGACAATATGAGATTTGCAAAATAGCCAGAGAAATGTTGGTAGGCGAATATGAAGTGGGCAGAGTTATTGCTCGGCCTTTCGAAGGAGAATCTGGAGATTATCGACGCACTAGCCGAAGGAAAGATTATGCCATTTTGCCACCCGAAACCGTTTTGGATGTTTTAAAAGAAAACGAAAAAGGGGTTTTTGCCATCGGTAAAATCAATGATATTTTTGCAGAAAAAGGCATAACGAGATATAAAAAAACGGCCACAAATCTGGATGGAATAAAGGATACAATAGAAGCCATCAAAAATCCAAACGAAAGCTTTGTATTTACCAATTTGGTGGATTTTGATATGCTTTTTGGGCATAGAAGAGATGTGGTGGGTTATGCCAAATGTCTGGAGGAATTTGATAGTTATTTGCCTGAAATGTTGGAAAACTTAAAGGATGATGATTTGCTCATTATCACCGCAGATCACGGTAACGACCCGACACATCATGGCAATGACCATACGCGAGAATACATTCCGATACTAAACATAGGTAAAAACATAAAAAAAGGCGTTAATTTTGGTGTAAGAAACTCCTTTGCGGATATAGCCGCCACAGTGGCTGAATATCTCGAGGTAGAATACAAAACACAAGGAGAGAGTTATTTAGGGCTTATATTTGAACACGGATAAAACTGATAATCACTGTTTATATTTTTGAATAGAACTTACATCAAATAAAATTTGGCTGAAAATATAATTATCTTAAAAAGATAAAAATGACAGAAATAAGAAATGAAGGAATACCCTTCGACACCCAATACTTCGAAAACATCAATATCAATCGGTCGGCGGTAGAACGCAGAGCCGCCAGTTTGGGTGGACGAAGAACCGTAAAGAAAGAATTTCAGGCCGCATGGTTGTTAAAAGCCATCACTTGTATAGATTTGACCACTTTGGCAGGCGATGACACTGCAGGAAATGTTGAACGTCTTTGTGCCAAGGCCATTTCTCCGGTAAGAAAAGACCTTTTGGAAGCTATGGAGATGGCCGACGCCAACATTACCACGGGTGCGGTTTGTGTCTATCACAATATGATAGCCGACGCCAAAAGAAGTTTGGGCAATTCTGGAATTCCGATTGCAGCTGTTTCAACAGGTTTTCCTGCTGGCAAAATTTCTTTTGAACAGAAAGTCGAGGAAATCAAAAAATCTGTAGAAGCTGGGGCTACCGAAATTGATATTGTGATCAGCCGCGAATTGGTTATTAATTCAAAATGGGAAGAACTTTACAATGAAGTAAAAGCTTGTAGAGCCGCTTGTGGCGATGCCCACATGAAAACAATATTGGCCACTGGCGAAATTCCGACTTACACCAAAGTAGCGAAAGCAAGCTGGGTAAGTATGATGGCGGGTTCTGATTTTATAAAAACCAGTACCGGAAAAGAAGCTGTAAACGCAACATTACCAGTCAGTTTAGTCATGATAAGAGCAATTCGAGAATACCAAGAATTGACAGGAATCAAAGTAGGTTACAAACCAGCAGGTGGAATCCAAAAAGCCAAACAAGCCTTAGATTGGTTAATATTGATGAAAGAGGAATTGGGCGACGAATGGTTGCATCCCAATTTATTCAGATTTGGTGCAAGTAGTCTGTTAGGAGATATCGAACGACAGTTAGAACATTACGTAACAGGCAGATATTCTGCGGGTTATCGTCATGCAATGGCATAAAATTAGATTTAAAAAAAAATCTGTCGCCTTCGGCTTCGCTCAGTCAACAGATTTTTAGATGAAATGTACGCTGTTGCCTTCGGCTTCGCTCAGTCAACAGATTTTTAGGTGAAATGAAAAGAGGAAATAGACAAAGTCCAACTCTTAGCGTCTTTGCGAGAAAAAATATAGAAATGAAAGTAAAAGAAATATTTAATACGATGGCTTACGGTCCAGCTCCCGAGAGTGCAGCTCAAGCAAATGAATTTCTTGATGCACACAACAGAACTTTCGAATTGTTCATAAACGGAGAGTGGAAAAAAGCCGAAAAGCATTTTGAAACCATTAATCCATCGAATATGGAGGTTTTGGCCAATATCGCCGAAGCTTCAGAAAGAGATGTAAATGAGGCTGTTACAGCTGCCAACAAAGCCTTAAAAGACTGGGTGAATCTAGGTGGGAGAGCAAGAGCGAGGTATTTATATGCCATTGCCCGACAAATCCAAAAGCACTCCAGATTATTTGCTGTTTTGGAAGCTCTTGACAATGGAAAACCCATTCGAGAAACCCGCGACATAGATATTCCATTGGTAGCCAGACACTTTTATCACCATGCAGGTTGGGCTCAATTAATGGATACCGAACTAAAAGACTACAAAGAAATAGGCGTGATTGGCCAAATTATTCCCTGGAATTTCCCGCTTTTGATGCTTTCTTGGAAAATAGCTCCTGCCTTGGCAATGGGAAATACTGTGGTTTTGAAACCAGCTGAATTCACTTCTTTGACTGCACTTTTATTTGCTGAAATCTGTCAAAATGTAGGTCTTCCCAAGGGAGTGGTAAATATCATTACAGGCCCAGGCTCTACTGGGGCAGCCTTGGTAAATCACAAAGATGTACATAAGATTGCTTTCACGGGTTCTACAGAAGTGGGCAAAATCATCAGAAAAGCCATCGCGGGTTCGGGTAAAAAAGTTTCTTTGGAATTGGGCGGAAAGTCGCCATTTATCGTTTTCGAAGACGCTGATTTGGATTCTGTTGTGGAAGGAATTGTAGATGCCATTTGGTTTAATCAAGGTCAGGTTTGTTGTGCGGGTTCGAGGCTTTTGGTTCAGGAAAGCATCCAAGACAAGCTTTATGACAAAATAAAAGCCCGCATGGAAAAACTTCGTGTAGGTGATGCTATGGACAAATGCATTGATATTGGGGCCATTGTGGCTCCTGTACAATTAAAAACCATAGATGAATTGGTGCAAAAAGGAATAGCAGAAGGCAACCAAATGTGGCAACCTAGTTGGGAATGCCCGAAAGATGGTTGTTTTTATCCTCCTACCCTATTCACCCATGTTTCGCCTTCTAGTACCATTGCACAAGAAGAAATTTTTGGGCCAGTTTTGGTGGCCATGAGTTTCAGGTCGCACCAAGAAGCAATAAAGTTAGCCAACAATACGAGATATGGATTGGCTTGTAGTATTTGGACAGAAAACATCAATTTGGCTTTAGACATCGCTCCAAAAGTTAAAGCGGGAACCGTTTGGATAAACTCCACCAATGTTTTTGATGCTGGTTCGGGTTTTGGTGGCTATAGAGAATCTGGTTTTGGAAGGGAAGGCGGCAAAGAAGGCCTTTTTGAATATATGAAACCCCGTATTGAGGAACAGTTTTCAGATAAACCGATAAATCCTGCAGTTCAAAAATCGAAAATAACCATTACAGATAGCATAAACCGTACAGCCAAAATGTATATTGGCGGCAAACAGGCTCGACCAGACGGTGGTTACAGCATCACTATAAAAAATCCACAAGGAGAAATAGTTGGAGAGGCTCCAGAAGGAAGCCGAAAAGACATCAGAAATGCGGTAGAAGCTGCTCATGCAAACGGCAAATGGGCAGAAATGACTGGACACGCCAGAGCACAAGTTTTATATTATATTGCCGAAAATTTATCGGCAAGAAAGTCGGAGTTTTCAAACCGATTGGTTCAGATGTGTTGTTACGGCAAAACTGATGCAGATGCTGAAGTAGAAAAGTCTATTGACAGAATTTACACCTATGCCGCTCATGCCGACAAATACGATGGTCAAGCTCACCAAACCATTCAAAGAAATGTAACTTTGGCCATGCCTGAGCCAGTTGGGGTAATGGGCATTGTTTGCCCAGACGAAGCTCCACTTTTGGCGTTTATTTCAACGGTAATTCCTGCAATTGCATTAGGAAATAGTGTTATTGTGATTCCTTCAGAGTCAGCACCATTCAGTGCTACTGATTTTTATCAAATATTAGACACTTCTGATGTTCCGGGAGGAACAATAAATATCATCACAGGACCAAAAGATTCCTTGGCGAAAGAATTAGCCAAACATTATGATGTGGATGGACTTTGGTACTTTGGAAACAAAGAAAGCTCAAAAGATATTGAAAGTCTTTCGGCTGAAAACATGAAACGCACTTGGGTAAACTACGGAAAATACCGCAATTGGATGAATAATGAGCAATCAGAAGGTATGGAATTTCTCAGACATGCTTCTGAGATTAAAAATATTTGGATACCTTATGGGGCCTAAATTACCAAGTTTACCCTGTATTTTCAAAAACATATTTAAAAACAAACGCATATAAAACATTATAAATGAGAAGTTTACACTTAGAAGCGGAAGTTGGAGAAATAGCCGAAACCGTATTATTACCTGGAGATCCATTAAGAGCAAAATTTGTGGCGGAAAATTTCCTGACAGACGTAGTCTGTTACAATAAAGTAAGAGGAATGTACGGATTCACAGGGAATTATAAAGGCCAAAAAGTCTCCATACAAGGCACAGGAATGGGCATGGGAAGTGCAGGCATATACATCCATGAATTGATAAATACATACAAATGTCAAAATTTGATTCGTGTAGGTACTTGTGGTTCTATCCAACCACAACTTGACCTTGGTCAGGTAATTTTAGCCATGAGTGCTTCTGGAGACGCTGACGCCAATAGTCTGTTATTCAAGGGAATGCATTATGCTGCCACGGCCGATTTTGATTTGCTATACAAAGCTTATCAACTTGCCAATGAGCTAAATATCAAAACACATACTGGTTCAGTTTTTAGCACCAATACATTTTATGATCTAGAGCCGAATCGTTGGGAAGTTTGGCAAAAACATGGTGTTTTAGGTGTCGATATGGAATCTCAAATATTATTTACTATTGCGAAAAGGTTCGGAGCAAAAGCTTTAGCATTGTTAACCGTAAGTGATAACATCATAACAGGTACCTCTTCTTCGCAACAGGAAAGAGAAAATACTTTTAATGATATGATGAAAATTGCCTTGGGATTGGCTTAAAAACATGAAGTTATGAATATACGAAAATTTGTCGTTAGCCTATTTTTTTTGATTCAAGGCCATATTTCTTTTGCCCAAAATGAAAAACCAAATGTAGTTTTTATTTTGATTGATGATTTGGGATATGGAGATTTGGCTAATTATGGCCATTTAATAGCAAAAACCCCAAATATTGACAAATTTGCGAAACAAGGAATAAAATTCACTAATTTTTATAGCCCATCTCCACTTTGTTCGCCTTCAAGAGCCTCCATGCTTACTGGTCGAACCCCATATCGATTAGGCATTCAGAGTTGGATTCCAGAAGGTGACAATGTATATCTTCGGCAGCATGAAATTACAATCGCCAATCTTTTGAAAAACAATGGCTACCAATGTTTTTTATCTGGAAAATGGCATTTAAATGGAGGATTAAATGAAAAAACGCATTCACAGCCCCAAGATGCGGGTTTTGACAAATGGACTGCTTTACATGCATTCGCAATTCCAAATCATAAAGATCCAATTAATTTCTTTGAAGATGGTAAACCTTTGGGGAAAATTAAAGGGTATTCAGGAACCATTGTTGTGGACAAAGCCATTCAATATCTTGATGAGAGAGATAAAAACAAACCTTTCTTTTTGTATTTACCTATGAATGAGGTACATGGACAAATTGCAAGTCCATCAAAATATTTAAAGAAATACAATAAATATATCAAAGAAGATATCGATCTGGTAAATCTTAAAGATAATGGTCCAGGTGAATATTATGCAAATATTACCTTCATGGATTCCGAAATTGGTAGAGTTCTTAAATATTTGGACAAAAATGGACTGGATAAAAACACCATTGTCGTATTTGCCAGCGACAATGGTCCTGTTACCTCACAGTGGAGAAAGTTTTATGAAATCAATCTCAATGGCAGCACTGGAGGATTTAGAGGTAGAAAAGCTGACCTTTATGACGGAGGCATTCATGTACCAGCTTTAATGAGATTTCCAAGCCAAATAAAACCAGGTTTGGTTTCATCTGAACCTATCCATGGATATGATTTCTTCCCAACAATTTTTTCAATGCTGAATGTGCCGATTCCCAAAGACAGAGAAATAGATGGGATAGATATTTCACCTTTGTTTACTGAAAAACCAATTTCTAGAAACAAACCCTTATTTTGGGCATTCGAAATGCGTCCTTCGGATGACCCTGAGGGGTATTTTTATGCTGCAAGAGATGGAGATTGGAAAATCATCACTGATTTTGAGGTAAAAAAAGTAAAACTATTCAATCTCAAAATAGATAGATTTGAAGTAAATGAAGTAAGTAAAGCAAACCCAGAAATTGTAAATAAACTAAAAACTTATATCTTGGAAATGAAAAAAAGCATAGAATTGGACCCTTTAAGACCAAAAGATGTTAGTGCTCCCAATATGGATTAAGATATCAATCTAAAAACTTCCAAGAGGCCATTTTATCTTTTTTCAATTCTTCTCCTTTTAAAACTGCTTTTACCATTTCTACGGGCATGGTGTTATTTTGTAAAATGGTATCGTGAAATTGCTTTTCAGTCATTTTCCCAGCATCTACCAATTCTTTCTTTAAACTATAAAATTGCAAACCACCAATCATGTAAGCAATCTGATAAAGAGGGCCATATCTACCTGTGAATGAGCGTCTTACTTCTGCTTCTGCATTGGCTCTTTCGTGTCCAACTTTATCCACCAATAAATCAATACATTGCTGTGGAGTCATTTTTTCTAAATGATAATTCAGTGAAAAAATGATTCTGGCACAACGGTGCATTCTCCAAAACAACATACCGATTTTCTCTTCAGGTGTTCTTGGAAAACCTTTATCCCAGAGATTAAATTCCCAATACAAGGCCCAACCTTCAGTCCAAAATGGGGTCCCAAACGTTCTTCGATAAGGCTTATATCTTTGATTCATAAACTGTTGTAAATGATGACCGGGGATCAATTCGTGCTGCACGGTGGCTCTTGAAAAATACGGATTATTCCCTCTCATGCTCATCATTTTATCATCATGATCCATTGCGGCCGTTGGATAAGCAACCATAATTTGTTCACCACCCAAGAAAAATGGACTTACCTTTTGTGCTTCTGCCGAAAGCATTACTGTTCTCCAAGTTTCTTTTGCCAAAGGAGGAACAGTTACCAAATCTCGATCTTCTACATATTTTATGGCTTCCCAAGCCAATTTATTCACATCTTCTTGCCATTGGCCAGGTGGCACATAAGTTTGTTTCACATGCTCTAAAGCCTTCTTCCAGTCATTACCATAACCAAGCTCATTAGAAGCCTTTAGCATTTCTTTTTCGCACCAAGCAAACTGATTATTGGCTTCTGATATTAATTGTTCAGGCCTATAAGCTATAAATTCAAAACTGAGATCTTTTAAAAGTGCATCTCTTCCTAGTGGTTTTCCAATAATACCACTGCCGTCATCTTTTACTAAGGTATTTGAAAAATGTTTCCTAAGCAAACCCTCATATTCCTCCAAAGTCTTCATCAATTTTTTATTTGGGGCCTGCATCCACCAATTGAACTCTGGATTGTACTCGTAATAAAATTTGTATGATTCTTCTGTAGCCTTTATAAGTTCCTTTACAATATCCGCAGCCAATTCTGCCTTTTGCCAACTATCGTAAGGTTTTTTAGTCTTTAGCGTTATTATTTCAGCTCTGATTTCCTTTTCTACTTGATTAAAATCAGCGGCTAACTTATCAGACTTGGGATTGACACCGGCCTTTCTACTTTCATTAAAAACATAAATTGGTTGTGCCTTTTCGATCACATTTTTCACTTCATTGAAAGCCTTAAACTCTAATCCATGGAAATAATTACTCTTGTCTATTTGATTCCTAAGTAACACATAATCAACCTTTTGCTCTTTGGTTAATCCTTCAAAGCCAAGTTTATCTAAGTCTTTTTTTGCATCAGCGTAAAACTTCGAAAATCTCTCAAAATAAACTTCAGATAGATTATTTGGATATTTTCTTTGCAAAGCTGCTTTATCTGCCTGATAACTAGCTACAATTTCACTAAAATCAGTGGCATAAAGATTAAATGTAATTAAAAATAAAAAAATGGTAAATTTCATCTGATGAAGTATTTTTAAAATTAGTTAAACTGAAATGCAAAATATGAAGCTTGACCTTTTCCCGTGTTCTGAATACCATGAAAGGAGCCTGATGGGAGGTAAAACAAATCACCTTTGCCACCTTGAAAAACCTTATCATCCACGCTCATGGTAGCATCACCATCTATCATCAAAATGATTTCTTCGGCTAAATGTTTGTGCGGCTCATGACTTTTTAGGCCTTCATTCAAAAAAGTAACATGCATTTCTAACCTATCAAGCGTTCCTGTTGGTCTATTGAAAAAATCTCTCCTACCTCCTTTATCATGGGCCTTAAAAACCGTTTCATTCCAATCCAACATGGCCGATTTGCCTTTTTCTAAGCCAACACGGGATTTTTTAGATTTATAAATCAATACATAATAACTTGCATTCGTATTGCCAAAATTGTTCATCATTTGATCATCTCCTGCTAATATAACAATAACGCTTCCAGGCCCAAGTTCCTTAGTTTCCTTATTTATCGTAACGGTGAGTTTTCCCTCTTGAACTATAATCAGTTCCTCATCCGTCTCTTGAATATGGGACGGGCGAAGCTGATGTCCGGGTTTCAGGGTGGTATGATGCATTCTCAAGCTTTCCAAAAACTTTGTACCAATAGGTTTAATAATTGAAGTTGAAATTCGATTTTCATCCTCCATTTTGGCTAGACTCTTAAAATTGTAGACAGTACTTTTTAATGTATCTTTTTGGGCAAAAAGTAGTTCTGAACTCATAATAAATAATAATAAGAGTATATTTTTCATATAAAAGGGTTGATAAACTTAACCAAAAATATAAAAAAATCCCACAAAGTTGTTAAACCTTGTGGGATATATAATAGCTGCTAAATTTTATGTCTAGAATTCTCTGTGAATGGCCTCGTCAAAAAGACGTTCCTTGGGTAAATTCCGGAAATAATCGTAGGTTATTTTCAACCCTTCTGCCCTGTCAACTTTAGGTTCCCAACCCAAAATTTCTTTGGCTTTGGTAATATCAGGTTGTCTTTGTTTTGGATCATCTTTTGGTAAATCCAAATAGACAACTTTCTGTGTTGTCCCAGTAAGTTTAATAATCTCCTCAGCAAAATCTTTGATGGTTATTTCTGAAGGGTTTCCAATATTTACGGGTTGAGCATAATCCGACATCAACAATCTATAAATACCTTCCACTAAGTCATCTACATAACAAAACGAACGTGTCTGTGAACCGTCACCAAAAATCGTAATATCTTCACCACGAAGGGCTTGACCAATAAACGCAGGTAATACACGGCCATCGTTCAATCTCATTCTAGGGCCATAGGTATTAAATATACGTATTATTCTAGTTTCCAAACCATGGTAGGTATGGTAAGCCATGGTCATGGCTTCTTGGAATCTTTTTGCTTCGTCATAAACCCCACGAGGACCTACTGGATTTACATGTCCCCAATACTCTTCTGTCTGTGGATGGACCAATGGATCACCATAAACTTCTGATGTAGAAGCAATTAAAACTCTTGCTCCTTTTACTCTTGCCAATCCCAAGCAATTGTGAATTCCCAAAGAACCTACTTTTAATGTCTGAATAGGTATTTTAAGATAATCTATTGGACTGGCTGGCGATGCAAAATGCAAAATATAATCCAATTGACCTGGCACATGAATAAACTTACTTACATCATGGTGATAAAATTCAAAATTGGGCAATTTAAAAAGGTGCTCAATGTTTCTTAGATCACCTGTAATTAGGTTGTCCATGGCGATTACGTGAAAACCCTCTTTCACAAACCTATCGCAAAGGTGTGAACCTAAAAAACCTGCTCCTCCAGTTATTAATATTCTTTTCATATAAAATTAAGATGCTTTAATTGTATCACGTCCTATTGAATAATATTCAAAACCCAATTTGTCCATGTCTTTAAGTTCATAGAGATTTCTTCCATCAAATATAACTTTATTATTCAATGCTTCACCCAATTTATCAAAATCTGGTGTTCTAAATTCTGGCCATTCTGTCATGATCATCAAAGCATCTGCTCCTTGTACTGCTTCGTATTGGCTAGAAGCGTATTTTACTTTTTTGCCTATCTCTTTTCTTACATTTGGAATCGCTTCTGGGTCAAAAACAACCACTTTTGCTCCAGCTCTTTTCAAAGCTTTTATGTTATACAATGCTGGTGCTTCACGAATATCATCCGTATGAGGCTTAAATGCTAATCCCCAAAGGGCGATCGTTTTGCCTTTAATATCTCCACCAAAATAAGCCTTTAGTTGAGGTATCAATTTGGTTTTTTGACGGTCATTTACAAACATTACCGATTTCAAAATCTTGAAATCATATCCATATTCCTTGGCTGTTTTGCCTAATGCTTGCACATCTTTCGGGAAACATGAGCCCCCATAACCAATACCAGGAAATAAGAACCTCTTACCAATACGGCTATCTGTACCAATACCCTTTCTTACGTTGTCAACGTCTGCACCAGCCAATTCGCATAAATTAGCAATTTCGTTCATAAAAGTAATTTTCATGGCCAAAAATGAGTTAGCCGCATACTTGGTCATTTCAGCAGAACGCTCATCCATAAAAATAACTGGATTACCTTGACGTACCAAAGGAGCGTATAATCTTTCCATTATGGCTTTTGCTCTGTCTGATTTCGTTCCAATAACTACCCTATCAGGCTTCATAAAATCGTCTACTGCAACACCTTCTCTCAAAAATTCAGGATTAGAAACCACATCATATTCTACTTTAGCATTCTCAGCTATTTTTGCTGAAACTTTTTCGGCAGTTCCTACCGGAACTGTGCTTTTATCAACAATTACTGCATAATGATCCAAGACTTTTCCTAAATGTTCTGAAACACCAATTATATATTTTAAATCAGCAGAACCATCCTCACCTGGAGGAGTAGGCAATGCCAAAAATATCACTTCTGCATCTTTAATTCCTTCTGCTAGTTCGGTAGTAAAAGTCAATCTACCCTCTTTTCTGTTTCTTTCAAACAAAACCTCTAAACCAGGCTCATAAATTGTAATCTTACCTTTTTTGAGACTTTCAACTTTTTTTGTGTCAATGTCAATACATGTTACATAATTACCAGTTTCTGCAAAGCAAGTTCCTGTAACTAAACCTACATACCCTGTTCCCACAACAGCTATTTTCATATTTTATAATTTTAATAAATGGAATGTTTGACAAAGGTATTACAAAAGAGATACCCAAAAACACATTCTGGTTATTTTTTTACATATAATTTAAAATAAAGGTACATTTTTAATAAAAAACATCATTAAGTGCCATTTTTTGAATACTCCATGTAATGTTTTGAGATTAAAACAAATTATTATATTCCAAAAATTGGAAATAAAAATTGTATTTTGGAAAATAGTATTCCAAAAAAAAGGCATAAAAAACACAGTAATTGTGATGATAACTGGGGAGAAACTAAGCGACTTTCCAAACAAAGGGATACTTAACACCCTTGTAGTTTTTAATTTCCATATCGATGGTGCCAAAAGAAAAATCTATTTCAATTTTTAGAGGCACCCGATTTCTGTCATCTGAAACCCAAATACGTATGGCATTCTCTCCTTTGAAAAGATCATTTTTGGGTAAAATAGGGTTCAATTTCAGCACTCGAATCTTTCCGAATCTTGTATGAATAATGCCTTTCCCAGCATATTTAATTTTCATACTGTAAAGATCCTCATCAAAAAACAATGGCGATGTGATAGTTTGACCAATCGTGAATTTTGAAAAATCTACCGTTCTTAGAAAATAATATCCTGAGATTACATCTTGAATATTATTAGGCACAGCAAAAGTTTTTGATTGTTCCTTTTCAACTTTCACTACTTCATTCTTTTGATGGTCAAAATTAATTACTTGATCTCTTTTGTAACTATTTTCTCTTGCACTATATATGAATCTATGCGGAATAAACGCCAACGTGTCCACATAGCTTCTATAAGTATTTCTCACTTTGAAAACGTCTGTAAGGCCCGCTGTTTTACCAACCACATTGACTTTAAAACAGGGTCTGTTATTTACAGCATAAATTTTCTCGTCCACATCAACTTCTGCCTCTCCGATGGTCAAAAAACCATACTTTACTTTATAGTCATATGATTCACCTGCTTTAAAACTATCATTTTGAATAGTTCTAAAATCTCCCATAAAAGTAAATGAGCAGAAAAATAAGATTATAATAAAATATTTTGAATTCAACATTAACCTGAGATAATTTAAAAGAAACGCACAAAGTTAAAATTAAATATTTAGCCAATAAGCAAAATCCATCATTTGAACCATTAATAAATAAAAAATGCCTCCAATGAGGCATCTTTTATCTATGACAATAAACAAAGTTCTATACGTTCAAATCTTCTTCACTAACATTTTTATCCATCAATGCGTCTGAATTTCCAGCAACAGTGGCCTTAATTTTCTCTTCAATATCAGCCATGAGCTCTGGATTGTCTTTAATCAAACCTTTTACTGAATCTCTACCTTGACCCAGTTTGTTATCAGCATATGAAAACCATGAGCCTGATTTTTTCACGATTTCCAAATCTACAGCTAAGTCTAAAACCTCTCCAGACTTAGAAATTCCTTCACCATACATTATATCAAATTCGATAACTTTAAAAGGTGGTGCAACTTTGTTTTTTACGACTTTAACCTTTGTGCGGTTACCTATAATGTTCGCATCATTATCTTTGATCTGCCCAATTCTTCTAATATCAATTCTTACGGAAGCATAAAATTTCAAAGCATTACCACCCGTTGTGGTTTCAGGACTACCAAACATAACTCCGATTTTATCTCTAAGTTGGTTGATAAATATACAACAACAACCTGTTTTGTTAATCGTACCCGTGAGCTTTCTCAACGCTTGAGACATCAAACGAGCTTGTAGACCCATCTTGCTGTCTCCCATTTCGCCTTCAAGCTCTGCTTTAGGAACCAAAGCCGCTACTGAGTCAATTACACAAATATCAATGGCTCCCGAAGAAATCAAATGCTCTGCAATTTCTAATGCTTGCTCACCATAATCTGGCTGCGAAATCAACAAATTCTTTGTATCTATTCCTAATTTTTCGGCGTAGCCTCTATCGAATGCATGTTCTGCATCAATAAATGCAGCAATTCCTCCTTTCTTCTGTGCTTCAGCTATTGCATGCATGGCCAAAGTAGTTTTACCGGAAGATTCAGGTCCATAAATCTCCACAACTCTACCTTTCGGAAATCCCCCAACACCAAGTGCCAAATCTAATCCCAATGAACCCGTAGATATTACAGGAACATCCATAACTTTGGTATCACTCAGCCTCATTACGGTACCCTTACCGTAAGCTTTATCTAATTTATCTAATGTAGATTGCAATATCTTAAGTCTATCCGAGCTCTCAGCTGCCATTTTTTTCAGTTTAAAGTTTAATACAAAGTTATATAAATTTTTTAGTAAAATTCTGCTACAAAAATTAGCATTAAATACAATCTATTGATAATTAATTAATTAAAATCAACTAAATTACAATTTAGCAATTTTAATCTTCTTCCATTCCACCCTGATTCCACCTCCATCATGTATTTGCAAAGCTATTTTACCGTCTACTACTCCAATAGCTGGGTCATTCAAATAAATCATTTGTTTACCATTTACCCAGGTAGTCACTTCGGTTCCTACTACTTTGATTTTCATAGTGTTCCATTCGTTCATTTTAACATTATCGATTTCTTTGGGCGGCTTAATCAACCAGCCTCTTTTGTAAGATTCATAAATTCCGCCAGAAAAACTTCCAGGAGGTGCTACTTCTGCTTGCCAGCCCGATACTTTTGTTCCCACAATATCAGAATGAAAAAACACGCCACTATTGCCATTGGCCAATGGCTTAAACATCACCGTAAGCTCAAAGTCCTTGAATTTCTGGGTGGTTGCCAAATACCCGTAGCCTTTATCTGGCCCACTTTCGCAAATCAAATTTTTCTTTTCAACATACCACTTCTCGGTACCAAAAATCTCCCATCCAGACAAATCTTTGCCATTGAAAAGATTGACAGGTTTTGGCTTTTGAGCAAAACTAAAAATTGGAATTAACAGAATCAGAAGTTTTTTCATTATATTTCTTAAGGTTTAATTTCTTGAAGTTTAAAATTAGGCAAGAAATTTAAATCTAAAAATTACTTTTGTATTTAAATATTAAAATAAAAAATGAAATTCAGTGATTTGAATCTTAATAAGTCTTTACTAAATGCATTGGAAGACCTAGGCCTAGATTCTCCAACATCTATACAAAGCAAAGTTTTTTCTATTGTGATGTCAGGCAAAGACATGGGCGGCATAGCACAAACAGGCACTGGAAAAACTTTGGCATACTTACTTCCTTTGATGCGTATGTGGACATTTTCTAAAGATAAACTTCCGCAAATAGTCATTTTAGTGCCTACAAGAGAGCTTGTTGTTCAAGTTTTGGAAACTGCCAAAAAACTTGCCACTTACATAAGTTTTGATTGCGTTGGGGTTTATGGTGGTGTAAACATCAAAACACAAGTTTTAGAGCTTGCCCAAGGTTGTGATTTATTGGTGGCTACCCCTGGTAGGTTCATAGACTTAGCAGCCAGTGGTGCTTTAAAAGTGAAAAACATCAAAAAACTAGTTATTGATGAGTTTGACATGATGCTAGACTTGGGCTTTAGACCTCAGCTAGAAACCATTTTTGATAAAATTCCCGAAAAACGTCAAAACTTACTTTTTTCAGCTACCATTTCTGAAGAAGTAGAGGATTTATTAGAGGATACTTTTAAATCACCCGAAATAATTGAAGACGTAGCAGTGGGTACTCCCCATCAGAATATTGAACAAAGAGCCTATTTCATTCCAAACTTCAGAACAAAAATAAATTTCTTGGAAGTACTTCTTGCCAACGATAGCCAAATGACCAAAAACTTGGTGTTTGTAGGAAACAAGGTTTTAGCAGATGCCCTTTATGAAGAACTAAAAATGAGGGAGGTTGAAAGCATAGAAGTGATACATTCCAATAAATCGCAAAATTACAGATTTAGAGTATTAGAAAGTTTTACGAAAGGCGAAATCAGAACCTTGATAGCCACAGATTTGGGATCTAGAGGATTGGATATACCCAAAATTAGCCATGTGATTAATGTGGATATCCCTGAAGTGGCCGAGGATTATATCCACCGAATAGGTCGCACTGGCAGAGGAAATGAAAAAGGAATATCTATCAGTTTAATTTCTGAAAAAGAGCAGGAACTCTTTGACGAAATAGAAACATTGATGAACTACAAAGTAGCCATTGGTGAGACGCCCATTTATTTGGAGATTTCTGATAGCCTAATGCCTTTTGAAATGGAAAAAATTGAAATGAAAATCTTAGCTCCAAAGAAAAAAATAGAAGTTGGGCCAGCATTTCATGAAAAAGCCGAAAAGAATAAAAAGGTAAACAAAAGACGTGATATAGAAGCCGAGAAAAAGGCAAAATACGGTAAAGCTTATAAAAAAGAACGAAAACTTTAAATTTTTTATAAAGTCATTATTCATATGAAAAATTTAGAAAAATCTGTAGACGAGTACGTAGCAAATGTGTCGGAAAATTATCATGATGCGATTCAAAAACTACGTGAGGTGGTGAAAATGAACATCCCTAAGGGATTCGTTGAAATGCTCAATTACGGTATGATTGGTTTTGTGGTCCCGCATGAATTATACCCAAATGGCTACCATTGTGACCCAAAACTCCCACTTCCGTTCGTCAATATTGCGGCACAGAAAAACTTTATCAGTTTTTATCACATGGGCATCTATGCTAAGCCAAGTCTTTTAGAATGGTTTGTGGAACAATATGCAAAGACAAGTACACAGAAGTTAGACATGGGCAAAAGCTGCATAAGATTCAAGAAAGCAGAGCATATTCCTTACGATTTAATCGGAGAATTGATGAAGAAAATGACGGTTGAAAATTGGATTGAAGTTTATGAAACCGCTTTCGTTTCGAATAATAAAAAATAATGAATTATTCAGAAGATATCATTAGAATTTATGGCAATAAAACAAGAATTCGGGTTTGTGGAATTCTTGAAAAAGATGGAAAATATCTATTGGTCAATCATAGCAAGCTAAATGTTGACAATGTTTTTTGGAATTTTCCTGGAGGCGGAGTAGATAATAATGAATCCATAGAGCATACGCTGACTAGAGAATTCAAAGAAGAAACCAATTTAGATATTACCATAGGTAAATTTCTGTTTATCAACCAAGTGATAACTTCTTCGCTTCATGCTATAGAATTATATTTTAGCGTTTTTGCTGAAAATTTTGATAATAAAACTGGATATGATCCCGAGATTGACATTATTACAGAAACTAAATGGATGACGGAAGCTGAAATTTTAAATCTATCTACAAATCATAAACCTGGTTTCTTTTCAAATTTAAAATCGATAAATGATTTAAATTTTCGGTTTCAGGCTTAAATTTGTTTATGAGTGCATCAAATGTATTTAAAGTAATCGACGACAGATTTTCAATTGACCGAATTGAAGATTATGATTTGTTGATTGAAGTGCAGCAAACTCGTTTGAAGTTTTTATTGCGAGAAACCTCCACCAAAACTACTATTTGGTTAGAAGATCATTATTTAGGCACAAATAATAATCCAAGTACTTTCGAAGAAAACCTCAAATCTGTTATTAATCAACATGAATTCCTTAAAGCTAATTTCTGGAATAGCATAGATGTTACTGTCCATTTCCCTTTTTATGGGGTCATTCCAAAAGATTTTTTCACTCCAGATTTATCCGAAAAATACTTAAAGTTGCAATATCCAGAGCTTGCCGTTGAGAAGTATCAAACCGAAAACTTTCCGATTAGAGAGGACCAATTTATTGTTCTAATTCCTAAAGATTTGATAAAGTTGTTTGAAAGTTATTACCCAGGTAAACCTATAGGCTTTTCCAACACATTTGCTAATGCATTACAATATTTTGAAAAACATGATCGGATTCAGAATAAAAATCTGATAATTATTAATGATAGCTGGATGGAGGCTATTTATGTAGAACCCAAAACAGGACACTTAAAAACTATAGCTGTTTCTTTAAAATCTAAAATATTAACTGATTTTTTAAGTGAAATTGAAAAGAACGGCCAATTAAAAACGCTAATTTTTGGAGAAATAACACCATTTTCCACCATCTACCGGCTTATTAAGAACAAACTAAAGGCCCTTGAGTTTGGCGGAATTCCAAGAAACTGCAAATTAAGCCAATATTTTTCTGAGGTTCCTGAGCAGCGATACTTTACGCTTCTCAATGTAGAATTTTGAATTACTTCCTTAGGTAATAATCAAAACCGTTTTGGACTTTTAGATTATAATCAAAATATTCTATAGCCCTCTGAACAGATTTGCTATTCTTGGCAATAAAATAAGGACGCTTGCCTTTCTTATTTACAAGCCTAGTATCCACTTTGTAGATAGTTCCTTCGGGATATTTTGTGATAAATTTACTAGGAATCGCAATCTTAATATCCTCAGGCACTTGTTGTCCATTGATGGTTTTTAGCTTCATTTTTTCAGCCTTAACATCATAAAGAGCTTCGGCATAAACATCGATAAAATAAGTTTTTGTAAACTCTGGTACCTCGTCTATTAATGACAACTGCATAAGATTTGATTTTTATTATAGATTCTAATGCAAAATAATAGCTTTTTTTTGAAATAAAATATGAATGAGAAGTATTTATTTGTACTTTTGCGGAACTTTTCGGAGAAAAAAATCAAAATGGCAGAAGTAAAAATATTCTCAGGCACGAATTCCAAATACTTGTCTAGTAAGGTAGCTTACTACTATGGAAAGGAACTAGGAAAAATCTCTATACAGCGTTTTGCAGATAGCGAGATTTCTGTAAATTTTGATGAATCAGTAAGAGGTTGTGATGTTTTTCTTTGTCAGGCAACATTTCCTAATGCAGATAATCTGATGGAATTGTTGCTCATGATTGATGCAGCAAGAAGAGCATCGGCCCATTATGTGGTAGCTGTTATTCCATATTATGGCTACGCACGTCAAGATCGTAAAGACAGACCGAGAGTGGCAATTGGTGCCAAATTGGTAGCCAATATGTTGAGAGCTGCAGGTGCAGACAGAATTATGACTTTAGACTTGCATGCAGGGCAAATTCAAGGTTTTTTCGACATTCCTGTTGATCATTTAGAAGGAACTTCGGTTTTTGTGCCTTATTTAAAAACTAAGAACATTGAAAACCTAATTTTTGCATCTCCAGACGTTGGTGGTGTATCAAGGGTTAGAAAGTTTGCTAGTTATTTTGAGGCGGATATCGTTATCTGTGACAAACAAAGGAAAAAAGCAAACGAAATAGCAGGCATGCAATTGATTGGTGACGTGAAAGATGCCAACGTAGTTTTGGTGGACGACATGATTGATACGGGCGGAACGATTTGTAAAGCTGCGGAGTTGATTATGGAAAAAGGAGCGAAATCAGTAAGAGCAATTTGTACGCATGCAGTTTTGTCGCACAAAGCACATGAAAATATCAATAATTCGGTTTTTGAAGAAGTAATTGTTTCGGATTCTATTCCGTTGAAACAAGACAACCCAAAAATCAAAGTCATTTCGGTAGCGGAGCTTTTTGCTCATGCCATCGGAAGGATCAGAGACAATGGATCTATTAGTTCATTATTTATAAATTATCAACATCAAATTACATTTTAATTATGAAAGTAACTGAGATTGTAGGGTTTAAAAGAGCGAATCTCGGTCGTCAGGCTGCTCAAGAATTACGTGCTGAAGGCATGGTTCCTGGTATTCTGTATGGCGGAGAAGAGCAAGTATCATTTTATGCACCTGCGTACCTATTCCGTCCATTGATTTTCACTACAGAAGCTTATGAAGTGAAACTGACGATTGATGGCAAATCGTATACTGCGATTTTACAAGACAAGCAATTCCACCCAGTAAATGACCTATTGGTTCATGTGGATTTGTTAGAAATCACACCTGACAAAATTATCACTACTTACATTCCAATCAAATTGACTGGAACAGCAATTGGTGCTAAACAAGGGGGTAAATTGGTTCAAACATTGAGAAAACTCCGTGTTAAAGGGCCAGCTAAAGCTATTCCAAATTTTGTTAACTTAGATGTTACAGACTTAGGTTTAGGAAAAGCTATCAAAGTAAAATCTATTAATCTTCCTGAATTGACCATTCTTGATTCAGAAGCTAATCCAGTAGCAAGTGTGACTATCCCACGTGCATTGAGAGGTACTTTGCAAGCATCTTAAGTAATTTATTGCTTAGAAATATAGAAAGAGCTCCATTTTGGGGCTCTTTTTTATTATAAACTCTTTGATAATAGTTTCTCTTTCAATTCCTCCAAACCAGCAACTGCATTTTTCTGAATAAATTCTACATTCTTTGTACTGAAAGAATAGTTGGGCAAGGACGGATCTACTACATATTTTTGTACTTCAGTGCCCACATATCCTACCAAGCCTGCGGCGGGATAAACTTGAAGACTAGTTCCAACTACGATAAAAATTTCAGCATTCAGACAAATATCAGCGGCAATTTCAATCATGGGTACCATTTCTCCGAACCAAACAATATGTGGTCGAAGTTGACCTCCATCTTCAGCAGTATCGCCTAACTTTACGGACTTTGCTCCTATTTCATAAACCAAGTCCTTGTTTTTTACACTTCTAACTTTTGATAGTTCGCCATGCAAGTGCAAAACATTTGATGAGCCTGCTTTTTCGTGTAAACCATCCACATTTTGGGTAATGATTTGAACATCAAAGTATTTCTCCAATTCAACCAAAATCTGATGTCCTTGGTTGGGTAGTGCCTCTACTGCCTGTTTCCTCCTTTCGTTATAAAAATCAAGAACAATTTGCGGGTTTCTAACCCAAGCTTCTGGCGTAGCTACGTCTTCAATTCGGTAATTTTCCCACAAACCATTGGAATCTCTGAAGGTTTTCAGGCCACTCTCGGCACTCATTCCAGCTCCAGTTAAGACTACTAATTTCTTTTTCATAATAGTTTTGCGTATCTAATTTCACTGAGTTGCACAGAGATTTTTTTTTAATCACTTTACTTATTTGAGTTTCACAGAGTTTTTCGCTACACTCATTTTTCAAAGTCTTCGTTTAAAACTATGTTATCTATGCTTCTATGTGTTTAAAAATTAACACAAAGATTCTCAGAGTTTTACTCAGAGTCACACAGATTATTAGGTCGTAAAAATAAAGATTTGTTCTTGTTTCGTTATAAAAAAGGCATAAAAAAAGCACTGAATTTCAGTGCTTTTATATTTTCTAGTTATCTTTTAAGCCTCAGCCAGTTTTAAGCAATCTTCTAATGTAAGTTCCTCAGGAACAGTCCCCTTAGGAATTTTTACATTTCGTTTTCCTACTTGAATGTAAGGGCCGTATCTGCCATTTAATACCTTCACTTTATCATTTTCAGGATATTCTCTGATGATTTTTTTTGCCGCAGCTTCTTTTTGTTCAACAATTATTTCGGCCACGCGTTTATCGTCAATTGTTAAAGGATCCTCGGTTTTACCGATGTTGTAATAAACCGCTCCATGTTTAATATATGGGCCAAATCGACCTTTGTTGATCACCACAGCCTGACCTTCATATTCTGCCATATCGCGTGGAAGCGAATTATCTGAGCCGCTCAAACGAGCCTCGATTATTTCGATTGCACGCTCCTTTGTTACCGACAATGGGTCTTCACTTTTCTCAAGATTTATATATTTACCATTGTACAAAACATACGGACCATAACGGCCTTCATTTACCACTATTGCATTTCCTTCATACAAGCCTAACTCCAAAGGCAACTTAGGACCTTTCAGAATGGCCAAGGCCTCATCAAAAGTCATGCTGGATATCATTGTTCCTTTTTTAATAGAAACAAACGTAGGTTTGTCTTCGTCTGTGGCTTCGCCCACTTGCAAATAAGGCCCAAATTTACCAATCTTTGCAAATACTTTTTTACCTGAATCTGGATCTACACCAAGTTCGTAAGAACCTGCTGCTTTTGCTCCATTTTCGCCCGTAGCTTCTTCTATTTTAGTATGAAACTCATTATAAAAGTTACCAATCATTTTTTGCCAAGAGACTTTCCCTTCAGCTACTTCGTCAAATTCGTTTTCAACTTTGGCAGTGAATTTGTAGTTCAAAACATCTTCAAAATTCTCCACCAAATAATCGTTCACAATTATTCCTAAGTTGGTAGGGAACAATTTCGATTTCTCTGTACCGTAATTTTCAGAACCTACCGAACTATTGATTTCTCCATCTTTCAACAAAAACTCTTTGAAATCTCTCTGAAAACCAGGCCTGTCTTCCTTAACTACATATTCTCTACGAATAACGGTTGAAATAGTTGGGGCGTAAGTAGAAGGACGACCAATGCCCAATTCCTCTAGTTTCTTTACCAAACTCGCTTCGGTGTATCTCGCTGGAGGTCTTGTAAAACGCTCCGTAGCTTTCATGTGAATCAAATTGAGACTTTGCCCAACAGAAAGTGGTGGCAACATATCTTTGTTTTCTTCATCTTCATCGTCGGATGATTCCAAATATACTTTTAAGAAACCTTCAAACTTAATAACCTCACCCGAAGCTGTAAGTTCCTCAGGCCTTGTAGAAATCGAAATCTTGGCAATGGTCCTTTCTATAATTGCCTCAGACATTTGTGAAGCAATCGCTCTTTTCCAAATCAAATCATATAAACGTTTCTCGTTTCTTTCTGCACCAGCATCAGTTACAGCAAAATCTGTTGGTCTTATGGCCTCGTGAGCTTCTTGAGCAGACTTATCTTTGGTTTTGAATACTCTAGGCTTGGAAAATTTCTCTCCATATGCACTGATTATCTGACCCTTAGCATTTTCCATTGCTTCTGAAGAAAGACTCGTCGAGTCTGTTCTCATATATGAAATCTTACCAGATTCATACAATTTCTGGGCTAAAGTCATGGTTTGCAAAACTGAGAAACCTAATTTTCTCGAAGCTTCCTGTTGCAATGTTGAAGTCGTAAAAGGAGCTGCAGGGCTTTTCGTGGTTGGTTTCACTTCCAAACCTGCAATAGCATAAACGGCAGGTAAACAATCCTGCAAAAACTTCTCAGCTTCAACTTCTTTTTCAAAATTTTTGCTCAATTCAGCCGATAGTACTTTGTTTTTTTCTACCAAAAAATGAGCAACAACTTTGAAGGAAGACTTTGAATCGAAACTTTCAATTTCTCGCTCTCTTTCTACAACTATTCTTACCGTAACCGACTGCACACGACCTGCAGAAAGGTTTTTTCTGTCTCCCGCTCTGATTTTCTTCCAAAGAACAGGTGAAAGCTGAAAGCCCACCAACCTATCCAAAATACGTCTGGCTTGCTGTGCATTTACCAAATCAATATCTATAGTACGTGGAATCTCAATGGCTTTATTTATAGCATTTTTAGTAATTTCTCTAAAAACAATCCTTTTTGTATTGTCGTCCAAACCCAATGCCTCTTTTAAGTGCCAAGAAATGGCTTCTCCCTCGCGGTCATCATCGGTCGCTAACCATACTTCCTTGTCTTTGGCTAGTTTCTTCAGTTCGTTTACTACCTTTACTTTATCGGCTGAAATTTGATAAGTAGGTTCAAATTCCTTGTCTACATCTACTCCAAGCTCTTTTTCGGGTAGATCTCTGATATGACCAAAACTCGATTTTACAATAAAATCACTTCCCAAATACCCTTCAATGGTTTTGGCTTTAGCTGGGGACTCAACAATTACGAGGTTTTTAGACATATATAGAATTTGTAATGAAATACGTACTTTAATCAGCAAAATAAGTACAATTAAGCCATTAAAAGAAAATTTTTTTATAAAATCGGTCTTTCGATGATCATTCGACTGAATGAAAACCTTCAATAAAAGCAATTAAATACCACAATTGGTAAATAAAGAATTAGGCTCAAAAATGGTTCAAAAATCTTGAAATATTCCTATTTAGGTCCTTATTGAATAAATCGATTTCGAAAAAAAAGCATATCAACTCTTAACTTTTCCTATTTTCAAAAAAAAATCTTTAAAATATATACACAGAAGATAATTTTTAAAATTTTGATTTTCAATATTTTACTCCGCCAAAAACTCATTTACAGTACATTTGTTTGAAAAAAATAAAAAAAATCCTATTTCGAATTAGAAATCAATTTGTATTTTTGACAAATTAAAATTCAATTTTAAAATTTATATACTGATGAAAGTATTTGATTTGGACATGATCAAAGCTGCGTATGCTCGCATGCCTGAGAGAGTAGAAGCCGCCAAAAAGTTATTGGGTAGACCAATGACGCTTGCCGAAAAGATTTTGTATTCGCACTTGTGGGACAATTTAGGAGATAAACCTTTTGTAAGAGGAACTGACTATGTTGATTTTGCCCCAGACCGTGTAGCTATGCAAGATGCCACGGCTCAAATGGCCCTTTTGCAATTTATGCAGGCTCAAAGAGACAAAGTAGCGGTACCTTCTACAGTACATTGTGATCACTTGATCCAAGCGAAAGTAGGTGCTACCGAAGATTTAAAAATTGCAAACGAATCAAATAAAGAAGTTTATGACTTCCTTTCATCTGTTTCAAATAAATACGGCTTAGGTTTCTGGAAACCAGGTGCAGGTATCATTCACCAAGTAGTATTGGAAAACTATGCATTTCCTGGTGGAATGATGATTGGCACCGACTCACACACGCCAAATGCTGGTGGATTGGGTATGATTGCCATTGGTGTGGGTGGAGCTGATGCTTGCGATGTAATGGCTGGTTTGGCTTGGGAACTTAAAATGCCAAAATTAATCGGGGTTAAATTGACAGGTTCATTGAAAGGATGGGCTTCTGCAAAAGACGTAATATTGGAAGTTGCTGGTAGGTTGACTGTAAAAGGTGGAACAGGTGCCATTGTAGAATATTTCGGAACGGGTGCTGACAAACTTTCGGCAACTGGTAAAGGAACCATCTGTAACATGGGTGCAGAGATAGGTGCTACCACTTCAGTTTTTGGATTTGACAAAAAAATAGCAAAATATCTGACTGCAACGGGTCGTAGAAATGTAGCCATAGCTGCTGGAAGAATCAAAGAATATTTAAGACCTGACCAGGAGTGTATCGACAATCCTGAGGCCTATTACGACCAAGTGATTGAAATCAACTTGTCGAAATTGGAGCCGAGAATTAACGGTCCTTTCACACCAGACTTGGCTTGGCCGCTTTCGAAATTTGCTGCTGCTGTTAAGAAAAACAACTGGCCAGCAAAATTGGATGTAGGTTTGATAGGCTCATGCACAAACTCTTCTTATGAAGACATGACCAGAGCGGCATCAATTGCTAACCAAGCTTCTGAAAAACATATCAAAGCGAAAGCAGAATATACCATTACTCCAGGTTCTGAATTGGTAAGATTTACTGCTGAAAGAGATGGTCTATTGGCCACTTTTGGTAAAATTGGTGGTGTAGTTTTGGCCAACGCTTGCGGACCATGTATTGGTCAGTGGGCTCGTCATGGAGCTGAAAAGGGTGAAAGAAATTCAATCATTACTTCGTTTAACCGTAACTTTGCAAAAAGAGCTGACGGAAACCCAAATACACACGCATTTGTGGCTTCACCAGAAATCGTGACCGCTTTGGCGATTGCTGGAGATTTGACTTTCAATCCTCAAAAAGATACCTTGACAAACGAAAAAGGCGAACAAGTGAGATTGGACCCACCTTTGGGCATCGAGTTGCCACCATTGGGCTTTGATGTTCTGGATGCAGGTTACCAAAAACCAGCAAGAAGCGGTAAAAACGTTAAAGTGAAAGTGAGTCCGAAATCTGACAGACTTCAATTGTTGGCTCCGTTTGCCAAATGGGAAGGCACAGACATCAAAGGATTGAAACTTTTGATCAAAGCCAAAGGAAAATGTACCACTGACCACATTTCTATGGCGGGCCCTTGGTTGAAGTTCCGTGGACACTTAGACAACATCTCTAACAACTTGTTGATAGGTGCTGTAAACTTTGCAAACGAAGCTACGAACAAAGTTAAAAACCAATTGACAGGTGAATATGGCGAAGTACCAACCGTTCAAAGAGCCTACAAAGCCGCTGGCGTTGGTTCGATAGTAGTAGGTGACGAAAACTATGGCGAAGGTTCATCAAGAGAGCACGCAGCGATGGAGCCACGTCATTTGGGCGTAAGAGCTATATTGGTGAAGTCGTTTGCACGTATTCACGAGACCAACCTTAAAAAACAAGGTATGTTGGGCTTGACATTTGCAAATCCGGCAGATTATGACAAAATAAGAGAAGACGACAGTTTAGATATCTTAGGGTTGACAACTTTCGCTCCAGGAAAACCTTTGACAGTGGTAGCTAACCATGCTGATGGTTCGAAAGACGAAATCGTGGTTAATCATACCTATAACGATGCTCAAATCGGCTGGTTCAAAGCTGGTGCGGCATTAAACATCATTGCAGAGCAAGCTGGTAAGTAATATTTTCGGATTTGCTTTTGTGGAGAATCCCTGGCTGTTTGGCTGGGGATTTTTTTGTGGTAATAACTGCTAGGATATAATAGTAAATTGCAATACCAAATATTTTAGAATATAAAGCTTTGTGATTTTTGTGACTCCTTTGTGTCTTTTGTGTAAAAGTTATACCACAATAGACACAAAGAAATTCCACAAAGTTTCTCAAAGAGCGAAACGCTAAGAATAACTTATCTCAACGATAAAGAAATAAAAAGTAATTTTTAATCACTATTTTTGAAAATTCAAATAAAAGCCCCAATTTGGATAAAGCTTAAAACAAAAGCTTAAAAATAGAGATATACTTATGAAAATAAAATATGATAAGGAAACAGATATTTTGTAAATCAAATTAATTGATTTACCTGTTGATGAGTCAGATATGGAAAAGTAAGGAGTAGTTCTTGATTACTCTGTTGATGGTCAATTGGTAGGAATAGAAATTCTGGATGCCTCTAAGTCATCTGCAAAACCAAATATCGTTGAATACGAATTGGCTTGATTTTCAAAGTTCAAATACAAATCTGCTGGTTTAGCAAGATGGGAAGTAATATTTCTGAATTTATTTTTTTAAAGAATCCCTGGCTTTTTGCTGGGGATTTTTTTGTTTTTGTATCAAGAAATTTTAGATCAAAAATATAGAATTAAAGAAATAGGAATCTTAATAAATACCCAAGCAAAAGAAAATATAAGTAACTTGCTAAGGAACATTGACACAACCCGAAGCAAACGCAATAGAAAAGAATCTCCCACAAAAAAATGATTAAAATAAATCCTAATCATTTATATTTATATTAAAATTAGTTGATAGAAAAACCTCAAAAAAGCTCAATATGAACACCTCCGAAACGCATAATCAACGAATGGCCAGTATGACGTTTGCATCTGTTTATCCACATTATGTGACAAAAGTCGTTAGAAAAGGTAAGACTGTAGAAGAATTGCACCGTGTTATAACTTGGCTGACTGGCTTTGATGATGCTAAAATTCAAGAATTAATCGAGGCGAAAGTTACTTTTGAAACTTTCTTTGCTGAGGCCAATTTACACCCGAATGCAAGCCTGATAACCGGTATGATTTGCGGCTATCGCATTGAGGAAATTGAAAATCCATTGACACAAAAGGTGAGATATTTAGACAAATTGGTAGATGAATTGGCGAATGGTCGTAAAATGGAAAAGATCCTGAGAGGACAGTAATTTTTACATGTGGCCAATGTTGATCTTTTTGAAAAAAAATGAAAAAAAATTCAATAAAATATTTAATAAATAGGTTATAGTTAAATAAGATGCCTATAGCTGTAACTTCTTGGATAAAATTCTAAATAGGTTTTGAAGCATCATTTATTTGGTTTTGCTGCTATCGTTTTTAAGTTTCTTAAAGATTTCAACAAAATAAAAAAGGGATATTGACCATTCAGAGGAACAATTAGGTCCTGACCTCTTTCGATCTAAAAAATGCCATTTAAGTGGCTTAATCTAAAAATAAATGCCAAATGACTACAACCATAATTATATCTATTTGTGTACTACTTCTCTTGGCATATGTATTTGATATTAGTTCGTCTAAAACAAAAATTCCTTCGGTCATTCTTTTACTTACAGTTGGATGGCTGGTCAGGCAAGGGGCTGTTTTTTTTCAGCTTAATGTCCCAGATTTATCTTCAATTCTTCCGATTTTGGGTACGGTTGGGCTAATATTAATTGTTTTAGAAGGTTCTTTGGAACTGGAGTTAAATAAATCAAAACTAGGCTTCATCGGTAAAACTGTCCTTATTTCCTTCTTACCCATGCTATTGTTTTGTTTTGGACTTGCAGCTGTTTTTCAATATTTTGGGCATATTTCTTTTAAAGACGGCCTCGCCAATGCCATTCCTTTTGGCGTAATTAGTAGTGCAATAGCCATTCCGAGTGTTCAAAATCTGATTTCGAAAGACAAAGAATTCATCACCTACGAAAGTAGTTTATCTGATATTTTTGGAGTGATATTTTTTAATTTTATAACGCTGAACGATAACATTGGAACACCATCTGTAGGACATTTTATTATAGAATTATTGATTATTTTATTGGTCACATTTGTGGCTACCATAGGATTGGCGTTTCTTTTGAGTAAAATCAAACATCATGTAAAATTCTTGCCTATTATTCTGATCATTGTTTTGATATATGCGGTTTCAAAAATATATCATTTACCAGGATTAATCTTTATTCTCCTTTTCGGATTGTTTATTGGCAATTTAGACGAACTCAAAAACTACAAATTTATACAAAAACTTCAGCCTGAAAACTTAAACAAAGAAGTGCATAAATTCAAAGAATTGACCTCCGAAACCGCTTTTCTGATTAGATCTCTCTTTTTTTTGCTGTTTGGTTATTTAATTGAAACCCATGAATTGATTAACCAAGAAACCATAATTTGGGCGGTCGCGATTACCCTTTCGATTTTAGTTTTAAGGTTTATATTTTTAAAACTTTTCAATCAGAATATCAAGCCACTACTATTTATTGCCCCACGAGGTTTGATTACCATCCTCTTATTTTTATCGATACCTATTAATCAAGTAACATCATTGGCCAATAAGTCGTTAATCTTACAGGTTATCATTTTGACAGCCATTTTAATGATGATAGGCTTAATGTCTAATAAAACTAAAACGCTTGAAAAAACCGTAGAGGCGGATATTTAAATTCGCAAATCAGCGGGCTAAAAAAAATTATACATGGATAATTTACTCAAACAAATAAGCTTCATAAAAGAAATAGATAAGCTGAAATTCATTCAACGTAAAACCAAGTTATTCCATAGCGACAGGCACGAAAATGATGCGGAGCACAGCTGGCATTTGGCGATGATGGCCTTAGTTTTGGCCGAACATTCAGATAAACCCATAGATATTCTTAAGGTCTTGAAGATGGTTTTAATCCATGATATTGTTGAAATAGATGCAGGTGACACTTTTATATACGATACCACAAAGAGTCATTCAAACACCGAAGAAGAGCTTTTAGCAGCCAAAAGAATATTTGGAATTTTACCTGCGGAACAAGCAGAGGAGTTTATAACCATTTGGGAAGAATTTGAAGAAGGAACTTCCGATGAGGCCAAATTTGCCAAATCGATGGATAGATTGGAACCCTTATTGCAGAATACTTCAAATAATGGCGGCACTTGGGCGGAATTTGGTGTCAGTTACGAAAAAGTTTATGAAAAGAAAAAAGCCATTAAAAATGGTTCTACCTCCATTTGGAATTATGCAAAAAACCTCCTAAATGAAAGCGTAGATAGGGGAATCTTGGCAAAACAAACTGAAGAGTGATTTCTCAGAAAGTTTGGAAAAAAGTTTGATTTATCGGACTGGTTTTTCTCGAAAAAATAAATAAAATTCGATATCTACTTTTGGCATTCTTTTCTTTGGCATTTGGCATAGAAGGTCAGTGAATGTTCTTTTATTTCCAAACCGCTAAATTCTTCTTGTGTATTTTGAATGTTTTGCAGACGTGGGTCACAAAATTCAAAGACTCTGTTGCAGTCAATGCAAATCAAATGACTGTGTTGCTTTCGGCCGAAAGCTTTTTCATATCTTGCGGCGTGTTTGATGCCAAACTGATGCTTGGTTACAAGACCAATTTCTACCAGCAACTCGAGTGTATTATATACCGTGGCTTTACTGATATTGAATTTATGAATGATGATGTCATGGTAAAGCTCGTCTATTTCTACGTGGTCCTCACGCTGATAAATTTCCGCCAAAATCTTGTACCGTTCTTGGGTTTTCCTTAATCCTTTTTCCTCAATTTTTTTATCGAGAATCCTTTGTGCTTTTATAAGAATTTCGTCATTCATAATTTGTTCTTTTTTTGTTTACCCCACCATATCAAAAAACCAGTTACTGGCAAACTCGCTGCCACCAAAGAAAACAAAAATGCCAATACTTTTCCTGTAAAGCCTAAGATTCCACCAGTATGAATATCATACGTCATCCTGATGAGTTTGTCTGCCGTATCCGCATCTTTTAGTCTTCCATATATAGTATCCGTATGGATTTCTTTTAAAGTATATTGATCGAAATATCTGTAATCGATACTCCAAAAAACGCCTTCTTTGGTATTTACATTTGCTCCAATGGCTGAGGCAGGCTCTATGGTATGTATTTCAAGTGAAACTGCATCTGGATGCTCTATTTTCATTTTTTCCCAAACCAAATCTGTGGCTGGCTTTTTAAAATTTGTCTTAATCGCTCTCTGTGAAACAGGTTCAGTGAACAAAAGTTTTTTTTCGCCCCCAGCTGCTTTGTAAATTATGTATGTAAACCACTGGATTCCGAAGAAAATACCTGTTATAGCAATAATGAGCAGCAAAAACGAACTATAAAATCCTAAAATATTGTGTAGGTCATAATTTTTACGTTTCCATTTGGTGATGTCTTTCCAGCGAAACCAAAAACGTTGGCGGGCAGCTGATTTGTTTTTTGGCCACCACAAAAAGATACCCGAAAAAATCATGAAAACAAACAACAATGTGGCATAAGAAGTAAGTGGCTGGCCTATTTTTGGCGGTAACCATAGGTAAAAGTGACCATCCAGAATCCAATGAAAAAATCTATTCTCCATGTTGACCACCTCCAAAACCTTGGCAGTGTAAGGGTTCATGTAGATGATATAATAATGCTCTGGCTCGAAACTATAAAAAATGGCTTCCACATTACGGCCTGGGGCAGGATAATTGATGGCATGAAGATGTGCATGGGGCAAAGTCCTTCGTGCTTGTTGCTCAAAAATAGAGGGAGGTAAAATGGGTTTGTTTTCAATCTTCGAAAACCTAAATGGTTGAGTGGCATCCTGAATTTCTTGCTGAAATGCGTAAATGCAGCCTGTTATGCTAATTATAAACACCACCAGCCCAGTGGATAAACCGAGCCAGAGGTGAATTTTTTGGATAATTTTATTGAGAGTCATGTAATTCAAAATTTATAATTGATGCTCAAACGATAGTTTCTATGGGCCTCTGTTTGGTAATAATAGAACTTGCTCCAAGAATAATACGCTCCTGAAAACACATCCGCATTGAATAAGTTATTAGCATTTACGGCCACCCCAAATTTGCCAAATTGATATGATGTAGCTGCATCAAATCTGGTGTAGGCTGGCATACTTGGATCTATAGATTTATCGTATTCAGCATACCAAGCAGAACGACCTGCCGCATGAGATGCACCGA
Organism: Lacihabitans sp. CS3-21; assembly: GCF_024343675.1. Taxonomy (GTDB): domain Bacteria; phylum Bacteroidota; class Bacteroidia; order Cytophagales; family Spirosomataceae; genus Leadbetterella. The sequence goes on along the minus strand of NZ_RJUD01000016.1, from coordinate 59,495 downwards.
AGGAAAAGCCCAAGCCTTCAACTTTTCCTGTGGGTACTCTATAGCTCAGCCATGCATTGGCAATGCTTTTGTCTGTTCCAGGTATTTGTGAATTTACTTGGTTTCCGTCGGTATCTTTTGTTACTTTTCCATCGGTATAGGCATAGTTTAGGGTTACATCGAGCCCACTAAACAATTGTCCTCTTAGGTCAAATTCTATTCCAGAAGTTTGTGTTTGTCCAAGCTGAATAGAGAAAAACTGATGATTTGGATCACCTTTAAGTACATTATTTTTGGTGATTTGATATACCGAAGCCGAAGCTGTCCAACGGCCATTGAGCCATTCTCTTTTTACCCCAAGTTCTTTGTTTGTTCCAGTAATTGGGTCAAATTCTTTGCCTTCAAACGTGGCACCTGCTTGAGGGATAAAAGATTCATCCACAACGGCATAAAGACTTGTGTTTTTATTCAGTGAATAGCTAAGCCCAACTCTGGGTGTGAATTTACCAGCATCTACAGAGCCTGACCATGGGTCTTCGTCTCCCGCGGTAGTGTATCTTCCTGCCAATGTTAACCTTAGTTTATCCTTCAAGAGTCTGATTTCGTCTTGTGCATACAATGCCGTGTAAACATTTTTGTAATGTACACCTCTTTGTTTTACACCCAATATTCTGTTATAAACTGGATATGCAGTGGCAGGAACTTGACCATAAACTGGTTGAGTAACAATAAAAGGAGATGAACCCACAATGGCCCCTCCCTGATTCCAATCATGATAAAAGTCTTTGTCACCCATATCCACACCAGCCAATATTCTGTGTTTTATTTTTCCAGTAAACGCATCCCCATTCACAAAAAATTGTCCAACTCGTATTTGCCCTAAAATATCCCAAACAGACTCTGCTCTTTTGAGCGTGTCGCCACTTATGCTACTAGGCCAAAGACTGCTGCCTAGCTGATTAAACTGTAAATAAGCCAATTGACCTGTAAGTTTCCAGTTGTCGTTGATACTGTGAGAAAGGGTGGTAATAAAGGAGTGATCGTTGATTTTGGTTGGTGTCATATTAGATTCCAAAGTAGAAAATCCTTTTGGAAGCGTACCCAGACCGTCTGATGTGTAGACATATGCTGAACCCAGCGGTGACATGTTTACATATTGATAAGTGTATTCTGTAGTTAATGAAGTTCTTGGATTAATCTGGAATTTCAAAACCGGGGCAACAGAAACTCTGTTGTTAAACTCGAATTTGCGATGCGTACCTTTGGATTGTCCCATCAGGTTTAATCTATACTGAATTTTACCATCTTTACTCAACAATCCATCAAAATCTAAAGTATTCCTGTAGGTGCCAAAACTACCGATGGTCATTCCAACTTCGGACTTTGTAATGCCAGTAGGTTTTTTAGTTACAACATTATAAAATCCGCTTGGCTCACCACTTGCCAACATAAAACCAGCAGGTCCTTTTACGAATTCTATACGCTCCACCATGCTCATATCTTCATTTAAAGGACCCCAAGTTTCGGTCACATTCATGCCGTTTCTGAAAGCTGCTATTCTAGAGCCTCGCATCACAATTCTGGCATAATTTTCCCAATGCTCGGAGCGGGTAGCACCACTTACATTTCGAATTACACCCTCTTGCATATCAAAAATTTGCTGTTCTTGTAGAATTTGACGAGTAATTACTTGGATATTTTGAGGTATTTCAAGAAGCGGAGTTTTCAATCGTAAAGAAATAGAAGGATAATCTGTAACATATTTACTTGGATTGGCTATAACCAATAGTTCTTGTAATTGATTGGCGTCTTCTTCCAAGCTAAAATTGAGTGTGAGAATCTCATTATCTTTGAGTTCAACTTTTTCGGATTTAGACTTGAGGCCTACAAAACTGGCAAGCAAGTTGTAAGAACCAGCTTTAAGATTGTTTAAACTGTAATTTCCCTCTTCGTCAGCAATGGTTCCTTTGGAAGTTCCTTTCAAACTGATATTTACAAATTCAGCCGGTTTTCCATCTGAAGTACTGATTTTACCTTTTATGATAGAGGTTTGAGCAAGAGCAAATTGACTAACAAAGAATAGTAATATTAGGTTTTTCATTATTTTTATTTAGACTAATTATAAACAATAGATTAAAAAAGAAGGAGAATTCAATAATTCTCCTTTGAGAGTATTAGAATTTGATACCGGCTGAGAGATAGAAGGTCCGGCCATCTGCTGGTAGAATACCTGGTCCTGGGTAGCCACCAGCTCTACGTGTGAAATATCGTTCGTCTGTTAGGTTATTTACACCTGCTTTCACATTATAATGTTTCAAAAATTTGAAACTTGCTGAAAGATCCTGCACGGAATAAGCTGGAATAAGACCCGTTGTAGCGGCAGAATTGGCAGTTTCGGTATTTGAAGCATCGGCATAGGCTTTGCCTATATCGCTCATTTGCCAAGTCATAGAAAAACCTTTTTTGTTATAAGTAATTCCAAAACGATTGATTTTACGCGGAGCATTTTCTACTCTTTTTCCTGATAAGTTTCCTTCAACCACCTGACCATTCACTACAGAAGTAGTTTTGAAGTCTCTATAAGTAGCATCAATATATGCCAAAGAAGTAAATATACTTACATAACCAATTTTAGAAGTTTTGAAGAAAGCTGTTACGGGGTCAAATTCTACATAACCTTCAAAACCTTGACTAATTGAGCGACCTAAATTTGTACGGAATTGGTAACGCTGATTTGAGGCATTGGTTTGTGTAATTGTACCGATGCGATTATTATAATTTACGTAGAAATAATCAATATCAAAGTTTAGATAATTCCCCACTTTGCCTCGATACCCAAAGTCAAAATTATAACCACGAGCATCTTGAAGGTTTTCATCAATAACATCAGTTGTAGCAGGAGGAGTTAAGTCTGAAATCAAAACTGGGCGATAAGCTTGTGAAATGTTAGAATAAAACTCCGTTTGCGAAGTGAGATGATATTCAGCACCACCACCGAATAATAAAAAGCTACGCTCACGGGTAATAGGTGTTAAATTATTGGCTTGCCCATTAGACAAACTAAAACGCCCCTGCATAATAGAATTGATGTTTTCCAACCTTGCTCCAGCTGTCATCAAAAACCTTTTTGAAAATCTAAAAATATTTTCAAAATAAGCTGCTTTGTTGATATTATTGAAGTTTAAATCACGCGGATATTCACCTTCGACACTAAATTCCATATCCATACTTGTTGAGCCTTTACCTTGCTGCTGACGGTCGATATTACCATTGTAGTAGCGTAAACCACTGGCCACTGTGTTATTCATCCCCAAAAACTTATAGTCAGTAATAAATCTAAGTTCCGAACCAAAATTATTGTAATAATCTCTATCAACTTGGCGACTTGAAGAGAAATTATCAACTGCCGTAATAGCTGCAACATTTCCAACGCTGCTACGCTCTGCTACAACACCAAATGCTTTCCAACTTAATTTTGTTTTCTCAGTGAAAATATACTCAGCCGAAACAGAAGGTACTAACCACGGCGTGCTGAACCAGTTTCTGCTTCTTACACTCTGACGAGCATCTTGAGCAAACTGAGCGTCAGTCAAACCACCAGCTTGTTGGCTTTTATAGGTCATATAAGTTACTTCCGCTCCTATTTTAAACTTATTTGTAATTGCATAACTCAATTCAGCATGAGCATGGTCAGTGTTATAATAACTGTTGTCTCTCCAGCCATCACCGAAACGTTTCTGATAATAAGCCGTATAACTCAAACGTCCTTCTGTCCCACCTATATAATTAAACGTACTAAACAAGCCATTGCTACCGACAGTATTCTGGGATTCGACGGTGATTCTGGTAGAAATATCAGGCTTACGCAGTACGAAATTCATCAAACCACCAAATTGAGGACCATATTGCAAGGAAGAAGCTCCACGAACGATTTCGATGCGATCGACCACTTCCATAGGAGGCGTATAATAGGCTTCTGGATAACCCATTGGATCGGGCGTAATGTCATAGCCGTTCATTCTAACATTAAATTCCCAAGATCGATTTGGACTCAAACCGCGAGAAGCAACGGATAATTGAATTCCAGAACCATCATTTTCCCAAACAGAAATACCAGGAGTACGACTAAAAATCTGACGGCTATTATTCATCGCCAAATTTGCATTGATATGATCAAGTTTTATGACTTCATTTTTTTTCGTTGCATTAATTGTGTAATTATCTATTTCAGCCAAATGCTCATTTCCTCTCACACCTCTACTGGCTACCACCTGAATATCGTTTAAAGTATATGTTTCATCTTCTAATTCAAAATTGACTGTTTTTACCTCATTTTCTCCTAAAGAAATATTGGTTTCTTTCGCCTTTAGACCTAATAAAGTGGCTACCAAAGTATAATTCCCAGTATTTAATCCCTTAATGATGAATTCCCCATTGCTGTTTGTTTGTACTCCTCTTACGGTTCCTTTTAGGATGATATTCGCTCCGACCAAATCTTGCTTTGAACTGTCTGATACTTTTCCAATAATGCTCGATTTTTGAGAAAAAACAGTTAAGTGGAGCATGAAAAGCATTAAAATAGTATATATTCTTGAAACCATTTGATTTTTTTAATTTTTATTTAGACTTCTTATAAATAACGTGACAAAAGTAAATCTAGATTAGAATCATTCCAAATAAAAATAAAAATTATTTAGATTAAATTTAAATAACGATTATTTCTTCTGAATAAATCAAAACCAAACAAATCAATAATTAAAAATAAATATAATTACAAATATTTGACATTCAATAATATAACCAACAACAAACGCTTATATTCGAATACAAACGACTAATAACCGAATAGATTTTCTGCACCACCCCAATTTTGCAACAACAAATCGAAACAAAGCAAATGAAGTTTCGAACATTATAAATTTTTAAACAAAACAAAAAATGAACTCAGTAAAATTAATCGGAAACGTAGGTGCAGATGTAAACGTGATGAAGTTTGACACAGGCAAAAAAGCTAGCTTTAGTTTAGCCACTACCGACATCTACCAAGACAAAAACAACCAAGAAGTAAAAAATACCGCTTGGCACAATGTAATTGCGTGGGGCAAAGTAGCTGATGAATGCGAAAAGTTAATATCAAAAGGAAAATCAGTACTTGTAGAGGGGAAATTGGTGTACAGAAACTATACCAACAGCCAAAACCAAAAGGTATATGTGACAGAAATTCAAGCTTTTAAAGTTGAGGAGTATGTTTTTGAAAAGAAGTAATTCTTATTAAAAAGTGTAGCAAATAATCAAATTAACACATTATCAAATTAACACATTATCAAATTAACACATTATCAAATTAACACATTAATAAAATGAACACAGTAAAATTAATCGGAAACGTAGGTAACAATCCCAACATAAGAACATTTGAAAGAAGCAAATTGGCGAGTTTTAGTCTAGCAACGAAAGAAACTTACGAAAACCAGAACTCAGAAGAAATTACCAATATCCAATGGCATAATATCGTTGCTTGGGGAAAAATAGCTGAGCAATGTGAGGCATTAATAGGAAAAGGAAAATTCATATTGATAGAAGGAAAACTTCAAACCAGAAACTATTTAAACAAAGAAAACAAGAAAGTCTATATAACAGAGGTACTGGCAACCAAAGTTGAAGAAGTGGCCACTAAACCTAAAACCAAGACATTTTTTCTATAATCCCACGCTTTTTTGGAATCGGGAGTCTATATTTTTAGGCTCTCGAAATCCTATTTATAAAAATTTGCTAATATTCTAGTCTAAACTAACGTTTTTAAAAGAACTATAAACTATAAATTCTGAATGCTCAAATCTATACAAATTTGTGCTTTATTAATTCTATTTCTTACCGAATCATATGCCCAGCAATTGGTTACTATCAGTGGTTTTGTGAAAGAAAAAAAAACCAAAGAGCTATTGATAGGTGTGAATATATATTTGCCTAACACTAATACAGGTATTTCGACCAAAACTTATGGGTATTACTCCTTATCCATTCCTGCTCAAGATTCTGTTACTTTGGTATATTCCATGGTTGGCTTTCAAAGAAAAATAATGCGTTTGCCTTTTAACAAAAATCAAAAACTAGATATTGAATTAGAAGATGAAAATTACCTGCAAGAAGTAGTAATTAGTTCTAAATCAGAGCAAAACAAACAAAGCAATTCACCGAACATGTCTAAAATTGATTTGCCAGTAGATCAAATCAAAAATCTCCCAACTTTAATGGGCGAAAAAGACGTTCTCAAAATCATTCAATTGCTACCTGGTGTACAAAAAGCCTCTGAGGGGCAATCTGGTATATATGTTAGAGGAGGCGGCCCAGACCAAAACCTGATAATTTTAGACGATGCAGTGGTCTATAATGCCAGTCATTTATTTGGCTTTTTCTCGACTTTCAATGGCGATGCACTTAAAAGTGTGGAACTGACCAAAGGTGGATTTCCAGCCAGATATGGAGGCAGACTTTCGTCCGTCATTGATTTGACCATGAAAGACGGCAACAAGGAAAAATTCTCTGGCGAAGGTGGATTCGGACTTATTTCGTCAAGACTTTTGCTCGAAGGACCATTGAAATTCAATAAAAACAAGCCAACAAAAGGCTCTTTCCTCGTTTCGGGAAGAAGAACCTACGTGGACTTTGTAATGCGTCCATTCATAAAAGCTCAAAATCAAGAATCAGAAGGCAAACAAACCTCTGGCTATTACTTTTATGATTTAAACATAAAGCTCAATTACGAAATCAATGCAAAAAACAAGATATTCCTAAGTTCTTACCTGGGCGATGACGTTTTCTATAATAAATATACTTCAGAAACAGACAATTCTGACGCTGGCCTAAACTGGGGAAATATAACCAGTACTTTACGCTGGAACCACGTTTTTGGCCAGAAAACTTTCGGAAATGCCTCTTTGATTTATAGCAATTACGGTTTCAATATTTTCACAAAAGAAACACGTTTGAATTCTTTAGAAGCCAACAATTTTACACTCAACTATGACTCTGGTATTGAGGATTATAGCCTAAAATACGATGTAGATTATTACCAAAAGCCCAATATTAGCTTCAGATTTGGCGTTATGGCTACCCACCATACTTTTACACCCGAAGCCCTGATTTTACAGAATGCTTCAAGTGAAGTTAATCTAAATAAGGACAAATCTTACAAAGTATGGGAAAATGCCATTTATACTGAAAGTATTTGGTCGCCAGTACCCAAAATAAAAATAAATGCTGGCCTGAGACTCAGTCAATATTTGATAACAAACGCTCCTCAGCATAGATTAGAGCCAAGAGTTTCAGCGGCTTACAAAGTCAAAGACGATTTGGCCATAAAAGTCTCTTATGCCAACATGAACCAATATTTACATTTGCTGACCAATACAGGTCTTGGCTTACCAACTGACCTTTGGGTGCCTGCAACTGAAAAAGTGGCACCGCAGAGTTCGTCTCAAATAGCGGCTGGTGCGGTGAAAGACATCAACCAAGACAAAGGTATTTCGATTACTTTGGAAGGCTACTACAAAAAGATGAACAACATCATCAGCTATAAAGAAGGTGCTAGTTTTCTTTCTATAAACTCCAATACCAGTGTAGAAGACAATGGCTGGGAAAACAAAGTTACCTCTGGTCAAGGAGAGTCTTATGGTATGGAGTTTTTGGTGCAGAAAAAGGTTGGGAAATTCTCGGGTTGGGTGGGCTATACTTGGTCGAAAACACTTTGGACATTCGAAGAATTGAACTTCGGAAAGTCATTTTATCCCAAATACGACAGAAGACACGATCTTTCTTTGGTGGGAATTTATAAACTTAAACCAAAAATCACCCTTTCTGGCATTTGGATTTATGGTACCGGAAACGCTCTTACAATTCCAATTGCAGAATACCGAGCGTATTCGAGCACCTATATAAGGGGAGACAATTTGGATAATCCTATTGGCTGGAGGAATTTCACCGTGCAGGAATACGGCGAAAGAAACAGTTTTAGAGCTGAGCCTTATCACAGATTAGATTTGGGCATCCAGTTTCACAAAAAGAAAAAACGATTTGAAAGAACTTGGGACGTGAGTATTTATAACGCTTACAATAGGAAAAATCCGTTTTTCTATACCGCCTCCAACGACCAAACATTTTTTGGAACCTCTACTGGTAGTAATACCAACAATACTTTGACCTTAAAAAGGTACTCACTCTTCCCTATTCTGCCATCAATAACCTATAACTTCAAATTCTAGAAATTATGAGAAATAAATTCAATATATTCATAATCAGCTATTTATCCATAATTTTCCTTTCTTGTGAAACGATCATTGATGATATCCCTTTGAGTAGATTTCCAGATTTGCAAGAAAAATTAGTAATGACGAGCTTTCTTTGTCCGCAAGACACGATGATTTATGTAAGTTTGGGAAAATCAATTCCACTTTTCGGCACTGTAAAAATAGACACCACAAAAGTTTTGATTTACACGGGCGATTCGGCGAATTTTCTGAGGGTAAATAATTATGTTTCTGATGCCATTGTTTCGATCAGTGATGGAATAAAAGGCAGTATTTTAAAGTTTAATCCAAAGCATAAATTTTACGAAATATCCAGAAGAGACTTTAGAATAGAATCGGGCAAAACGTATACCATAAAAGCTAAAAGCGGTAACTTAGAAGTGGAAGCATCTACAAAAATACCTTCTCAAAGGGTTAGAATCAATAATTTACAAATTCGACCATTTATGCAAATCACGAGTACATTTTTTGAAAAAGACACCAATATTGGATATCAACTTCAATTTGACTGGCTTGACATTGCCGGCGAACCTAACTATTATAAGGTTTTTGGCGAAATGACCTACCAGCAATTAGAACCCGTGATAAAAAATGTGGAAAATAAAGAAGAAGTTTCAATAGTAGAAAAAACTAAATATGCATATTTCCGCTGGCCAAATGAACAAAGCTCAGCGGTCAGATCATATTACACAGACCAAAATGCGGATGGGAATCAATTTAAAATTGGAGCTGTCAATTTTTTTGAAAACCGGAGTATATTTAGAACAAAGTCAGGGACTTACAAATCAGAAACTGTTCCAGATTCTGACAAAATCATTAGGGTGCAACTCTCCAACATCAGTAAAGAATTCTACGATTATCAGAAGTCATTATCAGAGCATAATCGTACAGATGACAACCCTTTTGCCGAACCGATTCAGGTTTATACCAATGTGAAAAATGGATTTGGCTGTGTGGCGGGCTACAATAGAACTGAAACTGTGGTAGGGACAAAATAAATTTATTATTTTTGAAGAAAAAACCTTCAAATGAAACTCTTCTCAGCAGAAACCTATAAAAATCGTAGAAATAACCTAAAAAAAGCCATTGGTAAAGGCCAAATTTTGTTTCTCGGAAACAACGAAGCCCCAATGAACTATACAGATAATACGTTCAGATTCCGTCAGGACAGTTCATTTCTGTATTATTTCGGAATAAATTTACCTGGACTTGCTGCACTCATAGACATTGATAATGACCAAGAAATCATTTTCGGGCATGAGTTTTCTATCGACGATATCATCTGGATTGGCCCTCATGAAAGTTTGGCTAGTTTAGCTTTTAAAGTGGGTGTTGAAAAAACGATTTCTCCTTCCGAAATCGACAACTACATTTCTAAAAATGCACTTCATTTTTTACCACAATACAGATTTGACAATCAAATATTTCTCTCAGAACTTCTTGATCAAAAAGTAAGCGAACTAAAGCCTTCATTGTCCTTAATTCAGGCCGTAGTAGCTCAAAGATCAATTAAAACAGCAGAAGAGATTCTTCAAATGACAGAGGCGGTGAATATTACTCGTCAGATGCATATTACAGCTATGAAATCTACCTCTGCAGGAAAAATGGAATATGAGGTTGTCGGAAAAATATTAGAAACCATGCATGCCCATAATGCTGAATTATCTTATCCTGTTATTTTTTCGGTCAATGGACAAACACTGCACAATCATTACCATGGAAACAAAATGCAAACTGGGCAATTGGCCATCAATGATTCTGGATGCGAAACCGAGATGGGTTATGCAGGAGATATAACGAGAACGATTCCCATTTCAGGTAAATTCACACAAAAACAAAAAGATATTTATGAAACTGTGCTTGAAATGGAGGTTTCGTCCATAGAAAATTTAAAACCAAATTTGAAGTATCGTGAGGTGCATCTTCATGCAAATAAAATCTTGTTAACCAATCTAAAATCTTTAGGATTGGTTACTGGAAATGTTGAAGATATGCTAACCCAAGGCGTTGGCGGACTATTTATGCCACATGGTTTAGGTCACATGATAGGCCTAGACGTGCATGATATGGAGGCACTTGGTGAAAATCACGTTGGATACAGAGAGGGTTTGGAAAGAAGTACCCAATTGGGTTTAAAATCGCTACGTTTGGCCAAAGAATTAGAAGCTGGTCATGTAATAACCGTAGAGCCTGGCTGTTATTTCATTCCTGAACTTATTACCAAATACAAAGCTGAAGGCAAATTCAAAGAATTTGTAAACTATTCAAAACTCGAAGACTATCTTGATTTTGGCGGTGTAAGAATTGAAGACAATGTCTTAATTACCGAAAGTGGCTATGAAATTTTAGGAGAAGCCATTCCTAAAACTACAGATGAAGTTGAAGAGATAATGAAGTAGCAGTTAGATTTTAAACCGAACATTGGTCAGACAATGGTCGGAATAGCACGAACAGCGGTCAGACGCTAGTCGGACCTGTAAACCAAGCCACTGAAAGAAGGTGGTAATAGGATCGCAAAAACGCAAATAGCGGTCAGACGATACGCGGCCCTGGAAATTAATGTAAGCAACGGTCAGACGATAGTCGGACATGATAATCGCTTCTAATAGAAATGTTAAAAAGGCCGATGCAACTATAATATTACCACTAAATGCAATTCTATATCAAAACCTTGTCACTCAGGTTTGTCTTTTGTCTAACCGTAGACTTTAAATTACCAATATTAAGTTTTATTAGGTCTGAATAGTTACTGACCGCAGTTAGTTACATGAACTTAAATCAGGACCGACTAGCGTCTGACCAAAACTAAATTGAATACTGATTTTCCCTTAAAATCAAGGAACTGGAACTCCAGCACTTTCAGTCCATAGTGCGAACCAATCTTGTAATTCCATTTCAACCTGGCAAGCTTTGGTCAAATTGGCAATTCTACTAGTATCTGCTGTGCCACAAACGGGTAAAATACCAGCGGGATATTTCAGAATCCAAGCAAGAAGTATAATATCAATGGAAACTTCGTATTTCACTGCCAGCAATTCTGCCATCTTTTTCACTCGCAAAGACTGCTCATTATCCTTTTTGAAAACACTCCCCAAAGGCGACCAAGACATCGGCTGAATGCCACGCGTTTGCATATGATTTAAACTTCCATCTAACATAGCCTCAAAATGGGTGATAGAAAACTCAATTTGATTATAAGCAATTTTGGTTTTTGTCTCGATAAAATCAGACTGATGAGGTGTAAAATTGGAAACTCCGAAATCAATAATTTTACCTTCTTGTTTTAGTTTTTCAACAGCATTGGCTATCTCATCTGCATTCATCAATGGACTTGGTCTGTGCAACAAAAGAAGATCGAGATAATCGGTTTGCAGATTTTTTAGCGATTGTTCTACAGACCAAATAATGTAAGAAGACGAATATTCATAGTGTTTAACTGTGTTTTTTCTTTCCTCAGACAGCATTTGAATTCCGCACTTAGAAATTAACTGAATTTTATCTCTTTCAATTTTGCTTCCAGCAAAGGCTTTTCCAAAACTAGCTTCTGTAGTGTAATCTCCATAAATATCGGCATGGTCAAAGGTAGTTATTTCATTCTCTAAACAAGACTGCATCAATTCAATCATTTGTTTTGTATCACAATTTTTTCCCCATACACCCCAAGTCATGGTGCCGGCTATAATTTTTGAAAATGGTTTTGTTATCATTTGATTTTTAATATCTTGACAATTAAGGTTTTGCTTATATATATATTTAAAATTAAATAGACAGTTTAGAAGAATTGCGGATAGAACTTAAATCAGTTTTTTATTCCGATTTTTGATTTTTGAGGTTCTGTTTATGTAAAACCAAAAGTTAAAACTGACCACACTTCAGGTCCGACTGTCGTCTGACCACAATCTCAGAGCTAAATACTATCCGCACTTACATCAGAAAACTTCTGGCCTTTGATTTTTTCTTGGAGTTTTATCAAGCCTCCCAAGAGTGCTTCTGGTCGAGGTGGACAACCGGGCACGTAAACATCTACTGGAATTATTCTGTCGACGCCCTTGACCACATGATAACCATGCTCCCAGTATGGACCTCCACAGTTGGAGCAGCTTCCCATTGAAATAACATATTTAGGGTCGGGCATTTGTTCATAAAGACGTTTGATTCTGTCTGCCATTTTGAAAGTAACCGTACCTGAAATGATAATTAAATCCGACTGACGGGGTGAGTTTCTTGGAAAAATACCGAACCTTTCAAGGTCATAATTGGAAGCGTAAGTGGCCATCATTTCAATAGCACAACAAGCCAAACCAAAACCCAATGGCCAAAGAGAATTCGCTCTTGCCCAATTGGTTAGCTCATCAACAGAAGTCAGAATAACCTCTCCTTCCCCTGATTTCAATCTATCCACAGCCTCTAAAGAATCGAAATTCATGAATATTTTTCGTTAACGTTTTTATAAAGATTTTCAGGAACAGGTGATTTAAAATCATTCTCTTTTTGAACAGGTTTTATCCAATCCAAATGTCCTTTTTTCCATGCATAAAGTAAGCCTAATGCCAAAATAAACACAAAAATAAACATTTCTGTTCCTGCATAAATGGCCCAAACGCCATTGGTTTCTTCGAAAAGCTGTTTATCGCCAAAAACCGTGGCCCAAGGAAAAAGCAAAACCAATTCTACATCAAAAAGAATAAAAATAAGTGCAACGATATAAAATCTTAAGTTAAAAGAAACATGGGCTGTACCTTCAGTTTCTTCCCCAGATTCGTAAACAGCATTTTTCTCAGGATTCGGTCTAGAAGGCCTAAGAAGTCTGGCGATTCCCAAAACCAAAAGCACCAACAAGATACCTGATACAAAAAACAATAAAACGAATCCAAATTGACTAACCATTTCTATTTAACCAAATTAAGTTTGTGAATGCCTAACACTAAAAAAGACTTATTAGTTTTTAAACCTTTAATTTGCTAAACCAATTGCCATAGGCAGTTGCATATTCTTCTTTTTGAGCCACATTTGGCTCAATCACCTTCAAAAGTGTGAGTCCAGCCATGGCCTCAGCAATGTTGGCAAAAAAGCCTGCTCCTACTCCACTGCCCAATGCCGCTCCTTTTGCTCCATGCGTGTCGTACATTTCTACAGGCACTTGAGTCACATTCACCATAGTTTCCGTAAATAATTCACTCAAAAACATGTTGGCATGTCCCGCTCTGATTACGCTCGGCACAACGCCCAAGTCTTTCATCAAATCAAAACCATATTTCATAGAAAATACAATTCCCTCTTGACCCGCTCTGAACAAATGTGCTTGTGAGTGAACATTAAAATCTAAACCCAAAACCTCACCACCATAAAGCTGATTTTGAAGCATCCGCTCCGAACCATTTCCAAAAGGCATCATCACCAATCCGTCTGAACCAATTGCTATTTTCGATGCTTTTTCGTTCATTTCTTGGTAGCTGATACCTCCTCCCATGTTGTCTTTCAGCCAGCGATTCAAAATACCCGTACCGTTGATGCACAACAAAATACCGATTCTATTCTGATTATCCATTCTGTGGTTAACGTGAGCAAACGAATTTATCCTTGATTTTGGATCAAAAGCCACTTGGTCACTTACAGCATAAACCACACCTGAAGTTCCAGCAGTTGCTGCTATTTCTCCAGGATTAACCACATTGAGTGAAAGTGCATTATTGGGCTGATCTCCAGCTTTATAGGCAATCGGTATTCCAGCCTTAATTCCCAAACTTTGGGCTATTTCTAAAGAAACCTCTCCATGATTTGAAAAAACAGGTTTAATGGTCGGAATAATTGACGTCGAAAAACCAAAAGCTTTCAAAACGTCTTCGGAAACTTTGTTTTCTTGAAAATCCCAGAAAATACCCTCCGAAAGACCTGAATTTGTGGCGGTGATTTCGCCCGTCATTTTCATCGCTATGAAATCGCCAGGAAGCATGATTTTGTCACATTTTTCAAAAACAGCAGGCTCATTTTCTTTTACCCAAGCCAGTTTTGCCGCTGTAAAATTACCTGGTGAATTTAATAAGTGGCTTAGTGCTTTTGCTTGGCCTATGGTCTTAAATGCACTATCACCTTGAGCCACCGCACGGCTATCACACCAAATTATTGATGGTCGCAAAACTTTTTGGTCTTTGTCCACCATCACCAAACCGTGCATTTGGTAAGAAATACCTATAGAAACTATCTGCTGGGCATCAAACAAACCAGAGGCCACAACTCTTTTGATGGCTTGCTGTGTATTTTCCCACCACATTTCGGGCTCTTGTTCTGCCCATCCTTTTTGTGGTGAAGATATTTCAGCCTCCACATCAGGATATTGTGCCGAAGCGATTTCCTTTTTAGAATTGGCGTCAACTATCGACGCTTTTATGGAAGATGTACCTAAGTCTATTCCGAGTAAAAACATTTTATTGATTGATTCGATTTACGATTTTAGATTGAATCGATTATTTGATTTACGATTTACTTTATATTTTTTTTATCTAAACTTTTCCCATTCCCTTTGCGAGATGTGACTAAGCGGAGCCGAAATGAGCGGCGGTCTCTGAGCGAAGTCGAAGTGACTTACTCCGGAAACCCACTTTTGTCCAACCTTGGAATGATTTTCAATGCATTTTTATAATACACCTTTTTCAAAACATCATCAGACAAGCCTATGCCGTACATTGGCCAAAAGGCATGATACTTTTTATGATATTGAAAATACTCATCTTCGGTTTCTAAAACTCTGAAATAGGTTGCATATTCTGAGGGTACCCAAGAGTCTTTACCAAACAAAATTCTATCCTGCCATTTGGTAAAAAACTTGTTGGAAGTTCTCGGTTGACGGCCAATTTCGGCTATTACTGCACCTATTTCTACATACATATTGGGCATGGCAGTCAAAAGACTATCCAATTTCCCGAGGTTATTAGGATACCATCCCATGTGAGCACTGATGAACTTCGTGCCTTTGTGTTTTCTGATAATGTTATGTTGCTGGGCAATAATTTCCTCAAACCCAAAATCTCCCTTCGCTACATCTTTCTTACGTCCAGGATGCGTTTTGAGTTCTAACCAACGCTCATTAAACTGGTTTAAAGGCTCCCAAAAAGAAGCCGGATCAGCTGAGTGAATGATTACCGGAATACCCAACTCACCTGCTTTTGCCCAAACCGCATCAATTCTTGGATCATCTACTCTCACCAAAGAACCATCCGTGTTCTTTACACTAAAACCCAAGTTCTTGTACACTTTCAAACCTACGGCACCTCTCAGTTTAACATCTTCCTCCAATATTTTCGCTGCTTTTTCTGACCAACCTGTTTCATTGATAGCATCAAAATCTACATTTGTAAAAACCGCAAACCTTCCAGGATACAGTTTGCTATTGGTCACATTGTCGCTTAAAGTTTTGGTGGCCTTTTCCGAGTCTTTTGTCCAGCCTCTTCCACTCAAATTGACCAAAATTCGCATATTTAGTTTATCCATTTCTGGAATGAGTTTATCTACATTGTCTTTGCTTTCGCCCATTGCATATTGGTGGTTGTGCACATCAATGAATGGGTATTTAGACCTTATTTTTGGGTTTTTATCTACTACCAAAGTACTTTTCGGGTCGTACTCTTCAAAAGTTACGGCTCCTTTGTTGTCTCCAATGGTTATTTGCTGGGAAAAAGAACTTAAAGAAATGATATTACCGATAAATAGCAAGGCTGCTTTCTTCATATTTAGGCTTGAATTTTCGGTAAAGATAAGGATAAAATACCGAACTGATAGAAGGTTAAAAGCATAAATTGGTAATTCTGACACATTTTAAATACCAAGCACAAAATGAACGGCAAAGAACTTATTCAGAAAATTTTCGATTAAGAAAAACCATTACTGAAAATAGAAATTACATAAATGATGAGTGTTATCCAAGCAGCTAATATCAAAATACCTAAGCTACCTAAAATTATACCCAAACGAGCCCATTTTTTGTTACTAACTTTTCGGACACTCATGATACCCATTATCAAGGCTGCAAAAGAAATTGCTGCACCTATCAGCACAGACAATGTCCCCGCACTCGCTATTCCCAAAACCAACATCGTTCCTAATCCAACAATACCCAATATCCCAGAGGTTTTGGCTATCTTTTGGTGATTTGGCAGCTTTTCTTTTATAACAGAATCTTTTTTAACCACCTGATTATGAACATGAATTTTCAGAGAATCAAAGATAAATTCGCTAGATTTGGTTGTTTCTGTGTTGGCGAAAGTGACTAATGGAAATATTAAGATGATGAGAAGAAATAAGGTGGATTTCATTTTTGGACTTTGTTTGGTTCTAAATTCAAAAATAGTAGAAAAATAATTCAATAGTATTCAGTAGAAATGAAAATTTAAAACCTGCGTTTTTGAAACTAGTGAAAAAAAAGACTTATTTTAGGCCTAAATGCAGTCATATTGAGTAAAACTCAATTGCTCACTACCACCAATGGTAAAACGATACTAGAGCTGGGAAAAAGTAAAATTCCGCTACTCCAAAACCTTTATTAGATATTCTTCTAATTCACTTTTCATCGGGCTAGGTGCTTCCATATTTAATACTTTGCCCTCACTATTGACAATCCAATACCTTGGAACTGATACCAGGTTAAATTTCTTTTTTTCGGACTCAAAACTCTCTTTGGTAACAATATAATTATCGTCAATATTCCCATCCTTATCCCTCACAAACCGCTCCCAATGCACCCAGTTATCATCTATTGAAATCTTGATAACTTTGACTTTGCCCTGATATTTTGCTTTTATTTTTTCTAAGAACGGATTTGCTGCAATACAAGGTCCACACCAAGTTGCCCAAAAGTCGATTAAAATTATCTTATCATTGTATTTCTTAACCTCAAATTTTTCATTGTGAAGATTTACTGCATCAATCTCAAATTTCTGCATGGATAAGGATTGTTTTTGCTTCAAAAAACTCTGAACAAAGTTCAAATGTGCAGAATTTGGATTAGCAATACAGAAGTTTTCTAAAAAGTTTTGAGTTGTTACGTCCAATGGAAGATTAAATTTGGCCATATATCGTATTAAATCACCAAGTATATAAATCTTTAGATTTTCATCAATTTCTAAAGAATTAATCCATGTCTCACCGGCGACCAATAATTCGGCAAAATTGGGTTTGGGAACTTTTAAGTTTTTATAAATTACTGGTAAATGAAAGATAATATATCTTCTTATTGTCTCTAATTCATAATAACTGGACTGTCGATAATCGATTTGAGATAAATTCGCCCATTCTTCCACGTAATTAGTTTCAGCGGATTGCTCAGTGTCAGGAAATTTAAAAAGTTTGTACCCCGAAACCCTGTCAACATAGAGGTTAAAAAAGGTTCTCCTTAAGAATGACTGATCCGAGGTATAAATCTTTCTTTTGTTAAAGGGATCTAAGCCTAAAGAATCCATAAAATCAATGTGATATCTTACAAAAGAGGAAGAATCTTTCCATTTTGGACTCATGTAGCCTATGAATACTTTCGTCTTTTCAAAATAATCGTCATTTTCTTTTTTGAGATTCCATTTATTATTTTGACCGTCATAAGTCAAGGTTATTTTATCCTTTTCTTTGACTTTAAGCAAAATAGCACTTTTACCGATTTGAAAGTAGTAGAATTTTACATGAGAATTATCTAGCTCAAAACTAATGTCTTCTTTGCCAACAACTTTTTGACTGAAAACAACAATTTTTTCTTCGAGATTTTTGGAATAGAAAACAGATAATTCAGACGATGCTTTTACTTGACCTTCGAATTTTATAAGGATTTGAGAACCAAAGGCAGATCTGCCAATGATAATTAAGAAAAATAAAAGTGTAAGGAATAGTTTCATACAATGAAACTAAGAATTTAAGCTGAAGTTCACAAGCTCTCTTTCCGATTTTTTTACAAGAAATAGAAATTATTATTCTTCGCTAATTAAGTATCGGTTAGGTATTTGGCAGGTATTGCTATTTTGTATTTGAAAGTTTAAAGAATTAATTTTACTACAAATCAAGTATAACTCGTACAACAACCCAATGATGGTAGAACCATAGTAAAGATATATGACATTACAATCTTATATCAACAATTATGTTATTCAAGACTATTTAAACATCAATAGTCATTCTTTAATTGAACAAATTAATTTTATCTAAATTCTCGTTCATCCATTTGTAAACATTTTCCGGTTCTCTACTTAATTTTTCCAATCTAATGCTAAGTGTATCTCTACGCTCTTCTAAGTCTGTCCGACTAATCATTTCTTCAAAATCAGGTTTCGAGTTTTTAATCCATTTTTTTACGACATCAAGATAATCCTCGTAATATTTTTCTAAATCATTTGCAATTTCGACAAATCCAAAGAATCTAAATGATTCAATATAAACCTCATGCTCAGTTTCACCGCTTGAGACTGGACTTCTATTAAAAATAAAACCACTACCCCCTCCATTTGCAACTAAAATGGTGAATTCATCGAAGTAAAATAAATGCCTTTGATAAATATTTAAACCCTCTACTCCATTAGAAAATCCATACATACTTATTTCATATAAAATATCATCTGCACTTTTCATCATATATTATTTTGGAAATTAAAGTTAACTTTGAAATTTTAAAGTATCATCAACTCGCAAACCCTGGGATGTTAAAAAAAAATAATTAAGTATTTCGAAAGTGTTAGCTACTAAGGTATCTTATCAATTATGACTAATAAATTTACGTTAAATACGATAAACCTCAAAAATCAGCCGAATCTTCCCTGAACCAATTTGGAGCGAGTATTTGAAAACACATTAATTACAAATTTTGAATACGATTTCTCCCGAAGATGAAAACGCAGTTTGACTAAATTTGAAATAATAGTTTTCTTTAAAAAGTACAACCCCTTCCTTCCGTTTATTTTTATGAATGAGAGTTAATATTGTAAAATCGCCATAGTCGTTTACTTCCCATCGTCCCTTTTCTGCATACCCCAAACTATATGAATTATCTGGAAAAAGTACTAGTGGATTCTCTTCACTAGTATTAGAACAATATTTTCCATATAACTTTTTTTCAATTTCAGAAACAGATTGATTTGTGCAACCAACTATTACCAAAAGAGCAAAAAAGTATCTAATTATACTCATATCCAAAATACGGTGTAAATATCCTCCAAAATCATTTTGTAGGTGTTTCTCAGTTTTTCCTTTATAAGTGCAAAATTCAATCCAAAAAAAAGAGTTGGAAAATTCTAAATTCGCCAACTCTTTTTAAATCAGTTATATAAATATTGAATTACCTACTTACCTCAATCCCGCATTAATCTTCTCCAAAACCTCACTCCCAGGACATAATTCCTTTTCTGTAAGAGAATTAAGCGGTTTGTTTACGGTTCCTATCAGGTCGTTGAGTTCTATGCTTTCGGTGTCAAGGTACAGCAATCCTGTAAGAATTTCGTCTTTTTGGCGGGCTACTTGTAGGGCGTTGATGATAGATAGTTTGTCTTGTGGGTCGAAGCCTTGGTGTAGTTTATTGAGTTTGATAAACGTACCATCGTGCATTTCTACCATCTTGACATCTATTTCATCATATTCAGTCGTAATCTCCTCTTTTACAGGCACAAAATCCAAAGACGAAAGTGCCTCGTTGTGCTCACGCACATAGTCATACGACTTCGTAGAGCCTGGGTTGTTGTTAAAAGTCACGCAAGGTGAAACTACATTGATCAAGGAAAATCCAGAATGTGAAAGAGCAGCTTTTATCAATGGTATCAACTGATTTTTATCTCCACTAAAACTCTGGGCCACAAAGGTTGCACCCAATTCTATGGCTATGGCACACATATCTATGCCTTCAAAGTTGTTGACACTACCCGCTTTCGATACCGAGCCATGGTCAGCCGTGGCCGAGTCTTGTCCTTTGGTGAGGCCATAACAACCATTGTTCATCACAATGTAGGTCATGTTCAAGTTTCTACGAATCACGTGTGCAAACTGCCCAAAGCCGATAGAAGCACTGTCTCCATCACCGGAAACACCCAGATAAACCAAGTCCCTATTGGCTAAATTGGCTCCGGTGGCTACCGAAGGCATACGTCCATGCACAGAGTTGAATCCATGTGAATTGTTAAGGAAGTAGGCTGGAGTTTTGGATGAACAACCAATGCCCGACAGCTTGGCCACACGGTGTGGCTCGATAGACAACTCAAAGCAGGCGTCTACAATAGCAGCCGATATAGAATCATGTCCACAGCCCGCACAAAGTGTAGAAAGTGAACCTTCGTATTCTTTTCTGGTATAACCCAAGGTGTTTTTTGGAGCTCTTGGGTGTTCGAATTTTGGTTTTATATATGACATAAAAATTAGATACTTTGTAGGTTTAATGCACTGATGGGCTGAATAATTAAATCGGCGGTGATAGGTGTTCCGTCAAAATTCAAAACCCTGATCAATTTTTTAGGATTCACCTCCAACTCATTGATGAGCAAGGTTCTCATTTGGGCATCACGGTTTTGCTCTACCACAAAAACCTGCTTGTGGGCGTCGATAAAGTCTTCTACCTCTTGGCAAAAAGGAAAAGCTTTCAAACGCATGGCGTCTATTTTCAATCCATCGGCTCGCATAATATCCAAAGCCTCCTCAGCAGCATATCTCGAAGTTCCAAAGAATATCACCCCGATTTCTGACGTATTGTTTTCTTGGTAAAATGCAGGACTTGGAACCAAAGTTTTGGCGGTCTCCAATTTCTTAACCAATCTGTTCATGATACGCACATAAGTATCCGAATCTTCCGAATAAGCTGCTTTTTCGTCGTGAGAAGAACCTCTGGTGAAATATGCCCCTTTGGTAGGGTGTGTACCCGGCAAGGTTCTATAAGGAATTCCATCGCCATCGACATCTTTGTATCTGCCCCAATCTTGAGCTGCTTCCAACTCTTCGGCGTTTAAAACTTTTCCTCGGTTATATTTTCTGCTATCATCCCATTTGAAAGGCGGACACATGTGTTCATTCATACCCAAGTCCAAATCCGTCATAAACAGCACGGGAGTTTGTAATTGCTCCGCCAGATCAAAGGCATCGGCCATCATTTCGAAACACTCTGTAGGTGTTGAAGGAATCAAAAGCACATGTTTTGTATCTCCATGAGAAGCATATGCTGCCATCAACAAATCAGACTGTTGGGTACGTGTAGGCATACCTGTTGAAGGTCCAGATCGCTGAACATCAGCTAGGACGACCGGAATTTCAGAATAATAAGCCAAGCCCAAAAATTCGTTCATCAACGATAAACCAGGGCCTGAAGTTGCTGTAAATGCTCTTGCACCGTTCCAGTTGGCACCGATAGCCATACCGATGGCCGAAAGTTCGTCCTCAGACTGCACAACTGAGAAATTATTTTTGCCAGTCTCTGGGTCTTTTCTTAGTTTATTGGCATATTTTTCAAATGAACTCACCAATGAGGTAGAAGGTGTAATAGGATACCAAGAAACCACAGATGCACCGCCATAAACGGCACCCAATCCAGCTGCCGCATTGCCATCTATTAAAATCCAATCTTTCACCAAATCTCTTCTTTCTACCCTAAAATCAAGCGGAAAGTCAAAGTTTTCTGCTATGTAATCGCCACCGAGATTCAAGGCTTTAACGTTTGGAATCACCAATTTTTCTTTACCTTTGAATTGCTCCGAAAGCAATTTTTCTATTTCATCAAAGCTGATATCCAGCAACTTAGCCAATGCACCTACATATACGATGTTTTTGAACAATTGTTTCTGACGAGGATCTGAAAACTCTCTATTACAGATGTCCATCAAAGGAATACCGATAAAATTGATATCCTCTCTCAAAAACTCCTCATACAGCTTCTTAGTACTATCGTAAACAAAATACCCCCCTGGTCTTACAGAGGCTATGTCTTTTTTCAAGCTTTGTGGATTGACACTCACCATCAGGTCAATTCCATTTTTTCTACCCAAATAGCCTTTCTCACTCACACGCACTTCGTACCATGTGGGTAAACCTTGAATATTAGATGGAAAAATGTTTTTTGCCGAAACAGGCACGCCCATTCTGAAAATAGACTTCGCAAAAAGGGAGTTGGCACTGGCCGAACCTGTACCATTTACATTGGCAAATCTTACAACAAAATCGTTTATAGTACTCATATCATTCTTTCTTAACAACCTGCTTTTGCAGTTTTATACATAAATTTTTGCATGTCCCAAGCCGAAGTTGGGCAACGCTCCGCACATAAGCCACAGTGAAGACAAACGTCCTCGTCCTTTACCATTACTTTGCCAGTTTTCAATATATCAGACACCAAAATGTCTTGGCTTTTGTCCAAAGCCGGAATCAACAATTTGGCTCTCAAATCTTCTTCCTCAGCGTTTTCAGTAAAATTGATACATTGTGTCGGGCAAACATCCATACAAGCATCACACTCGATACATTTGTCTTCCATAAAGACGGTCTGTACGTCGCAGTTTAGACAGCGTTCAGCTTCTTTAAAAGCAGATTGCAAATCAAAACCCAGCTCAACCTCCTTCTTCCTATCTGCTAAAGTTATTTTCTTGTCTTCTTGTGGAACAACAAATCTTAAATCAGCCGAAACTCCATTGTCATAACTCCACTCATGAATACCCATTTTGGTACTTATTAAAGTTACATCTGGAGCAGGTCTGTCGCTGATATCTTGCCCTTGGCAGTATTTATCTATCGAAATAGCTGCTTGATGGCCTTGTGCCACGGCAGTGATTACATTTTTTGGACCGAGAGCTGCATCGCCGCCAAAAAATACACCTGCACAAGTAGAGGCAAACGTAGTTTCGTCTACCACTGGCATTTCCCATTCGTTAAATTCTACGCCAAGATCCTTCTCTATCCACTCAAAACGGTTTTCTTGACCAATAGCAATAATCACATCGTCCGCCTCTATGAATACATCAGGCTCACCAGTAGGAACCAATTTACGCTTTCCTTTCTCGTCGTATTGAGCCTCCACTTTCTCAAAAAACATGCCTTTTAGTTTGCCATTTTCTGAGACAAAGCTTTTTGGAACGTGATTTTCTAAAATAGGAATATCTTCATGAATCGCGTCTTCTTTTTCCCAAGGAGAAGCTTTCATTTCTTTGAAAGGACTCCTAACCAACACTTTCACCTCTTCACCGCCCAAACGACGAGAAGTACGGCAACAGTCCATGGCAGTATTTCCTCCTCCCAATACAATCACTTTTTTACCAATTTTATTGGTGTGCTCAAATGCTACATTAGCCAACCATTGAATACCGATGTGAATGTTCTCTTTTGCATCCCATCTGCCCGGAAGATTTGGCAAATCCTTTCCTTTCGGAGCTCCCGTGGCCACAAATACTGCGTCATACCCGCCATTTATTATATCCTTTAGGCTGGTAACATATTGGTTAAAATGCTTCACGATGTCCATGTCTAAAATGACATTTACTTCTTGATCCAGCACCGAATTAGGCAAACGGAAAGAAGGAATCTGGCTTCTCATCATGCCGCCACCCTTCGTTTGGTCATCGTACATGTGAATTTCGTAACCCAACGGAGCCAAATCTCTGGCCACAGTCAAACCAGCTGGTCCAGCACCGATGATGGCTATCTTTTTGCCGTTCTTTACTTTGGGTATTTCAGGCAAATATTGAGCGATGTCGTCTTTGAAATCTGCAGCTACTCTTTTGAGTCTACAAATGGCTACTGGCTCCTCTTCTACTCTGCCTCTTCTACAAGCGGGTTCGCATGGGCGGTCGCAAGTTCTACCCAAAACTCCTGGAAAAACATTGGACTCCCAATTGACCATATAGGCTTCGGTGTATTTGCCAGCGGCAATTAGTCTAATGTAATGGGGAACAGGTGTATGAGCAGGGCAAGCGTACTGACAATCAACTACTTTGTGAAAATACTCTGAATCTTTGATATTTGTGGGCTTCATATGCCTCTTGTAATAATATTATTTTTATAATTTATTTGAAATTTCAAATATTGCCAAATATAAATTGTTAGGATTTCTTAGAAAAGAAAAAGACTTTATAATAATTGGGCAAAATGCAAAAAAACAGTTATTTAGATTGGTTATAAATAGAAAATACCATTTTTAATACTAAATTTTGGATAAATAGTATTTTTTTGAATCGTACTTAAAAGTCAAACTTAGGCTTTTTTTGACCTAGAAAAAATAAATAAGAAAATTGGTTTGAGAGCAAAATCTAACTTTTAACTATTTCTATCAATCGTTCTACAAATAGCGTTTCATCATTATGTTGGAATATTATCGTATCCAATTTCAAAAGGAATTTTGCATAATGTCCAGAGATTTCCTCGATATTCGATTGAAAGGGTTTATTACAAATCACAAACTGAAACTGGTCTGTGAAAATATTGAAGACAATTATGGCTTCTTGTTGTCTCGAATTCGGAAAGCAATACAAAAACAGAGGTACGTCTAACAAGCCATAATCTGCGTAACTGTTCACCAAGCAAATATCGAAAAAATTATACTGAAGAAGTTGAGTTTTAAAACCATTTAAAAGTAAAAGATGACTAAGACTTTGGAGCTTAGCCTGAATATATCTCAATGGCTGATGTTTATCCGCTAAAATATTCATGGGCAACCAATTCTTTTTGCCAAAATCAAAAAAAGTAGTGCTTTCTTTGGCCATATCTAGCTTATAATCAAACTGCCCATAACCAGGCACATAATAACCAGGAAAAAAATATTTGTAGCCGTTAGCTTTTAAAAATAGAATTTTTTGAAGGAAAAGGTATTTTCCCAAACTGAATTTTCGATAGGCTGGATCAAAAACACTTACAATGCCTTGAGCCGAAATATCGCCAACATCAAAAACCCCGCACGCAATCAATGAGCCATTGTCATAAATTTCAATATGCCTTGAATCGAAAATATCAAAAAGTGAGTTTCCTGTGAGCAGGTTTTGAAGGGATGGAGCTATAGAAAAGCTTAAACTTTCTCGGTATTTGTAATATAAATCTTCCTTTTGATAGTCTATTTGGCCAGAAGTTACTTTTAAATCAAATCGACTATTTTGTTTTAAAAGTTTTTTTTGAGAGGGTGTAAGTTCAAATTTCTCTAAATCAATCCGAAGCCACAAAGCATTGAATTGCTCATTATTAAATATCAAAAAATTAGTGGTAAACATCGTTTGACCCATTCGAAACCAGCCCATTTGTAGGTATTGGTCCAGTTGAAAAGGCAATATGTATTCCAAATTCCTTACATCGGCCAATTTCCAGTTGCCGATTTCAATGTCATTATTTTCTTGATATTTCAATTATTCACTTATTAAAACCAAAAATTAGAAAACAATCCAATCTCTAAGGTTTCTCAGAAATTGTTCATGTTCACAAAAATATCAAGAAGCTAATGGGAATAATAAAATAGTGAAGATTTTTTTCACAAAAAAAGCGGCCTAGAAAAGCCGCTTTTCAAATTCTACAAATATTGTTAGGAAACAAAGAATCTAAATAAAAGGAACAAACCTGCTGATAACATCATAGAAACAGGCAGCGTAAGGACCCAAGCTATGGCTATATTTTTGATGGTGCCAGCCTGAAGGTTTTTGATGCCTTTAGAGGCTACCATAGAACCCGCAATACCTGATGATAAAGTATGCGTAGTACTAACAGGCAATTTAAAGCCAGAAGCCAAACCAATAGTAACAGCTGCAACTAACTCAGCAGAAGCTCCTTGTGCATAAGTCAAATGCGATTTCCCTATTTTCTCACCGACGGTAACCACAATTCTTTTCCATCCGATCATTGTACCCAAACCTAAGGAAAGAGAAATAAGCATAATAACCCAAAAAGGTGCAAAGTCTGTAGCCCTGCGAATTCCTTTTTCTTCTTTAATCGCCAAAGATGAAATTGTAGCTCTATCTGCAACACTTATACTTACACTTTCATCAGAAAGTAACTTTTTAGAATTACTTGAAATTTTCAATATGGCACCACGCAAACTAAGCTTTGAAAGAGTGTCTTTCGAAGATTGATTTACAACTGGATGTAAATAGGAAATATTAGATTTAATTTCGTTAATGTGTTTCATTTCTGAGGCACCTAACCCCACTGTATCAATTCTGTTTACTATCGTTTCAATTTTAACCAAATCTGGTTGAATATCTTTCAGTTTTTTGGCACTTGTAATAGCAAAATACGAAGGCAAAACTCCTATCAAAATCAACATCATTAATCCGATACCTTTTTGACCATCATTTCTTCCGTGAAAAAAACTCACCAAACCACAAGTAGTGATTAATGTTCCTCGGATCCAGCTAGGCGGTGCTTGATTCTTTTTAGGTTCAGAAAATATTTGATCTCTAACATTTTTACTTACTGTTCTTCTGAGTATAAACATCAAAAATATGGCTAGGGCAAAACCCAAAAGTGGTGCCATTAATAAACCAGTGAAAACATCTTTTACTTTATCCCAATTAATGGCAGCTGCACCTGTCTGATTTTCAGGAAGTAAGGCATAACCTAAGCCTACACCCATAATGGCTCCAATAAGCGTATGCGAGCTAGAAGATGGCAGACCGAAATACCAAGTACCAAAGTTCCAGATGATTGCACTAAACAACATGGCCATCACCATGGCAAGAGAGTGGTAAACGTTTTGGTCAATCAATAACTCCACTGGTAGTAGATTGACTATACTCATTCCCACACCTACACCACCAGTAATAACACCGATGAAATTAAGAATACCTGAGTAAACTACCGCTTGGGTTGGTTTGAGTGAATTTGTATAAATTACTGTAGCAACAGCGTTGGCGGTGTCATGAAAACCATTGATAAATTCGAAAACACAAGCTGCAAATAGAGCAAAAAAGAGAAGAAAGAAAACGTCATTTTCTAGACCAAACATAATAATTAGATTTTAGTTTTAGATTCTGATTCACATTGGTGTTACAAATGTCAGAATTAATTTTGACCTTACATAAAAGTTATCCACATCCTATGTTACGAAATTGTTAATTTTCTTTGATAGCTAACTGTCCACATGCCGCGTCTATGTCTTTGCCTCGGCTTCTTCTTATATTTACGGTAACGCCATTGTTCTCCAAGTATTTAGCAAATTTCTCTATAGCATCGACATCCGCATTTTTAAAATCTGCCTCATTTATGGGATTATATTCTATAATATTTACCTTAGAAGGTACTCTTTTACAGAACTTTAGCAAATCTTTGGCATCTTCAAGGGTGTCGTTAAAACCATTAAAAACAATATATTCAAAGGTGATTTTATTTCCTGTCTTTTTATAAAAATAAGTCAAGGCCTCAGTAAGATTCTTAATGCTATTCGACTCATTGATGGGCATTATGGTGTTGCGTTTTTCGTCATTGGCTGCATGCAGAGACAGAGCCAGATTGATTTTCACCCCATCATCTCCCAGTTTTTTGATCATTTTAGCTATACCAGCAGTAGAAACCGTAATTCGTTTCGGAGACCAGTTTAGTCCTTCTGGGGAAGTTATTTTTTCGACCGACTCCAAAACAGCTTGATAGTTGAGCAATGGCTCACCCATACCCATGTATACAATATTGGTCAAAGGCTGATTAAATCGTTCTTCAGCCTGATTTTTAATTAATATAACCTGGTCATAAATCTCGGCTGCATCTAGATTTCGCTCCCGTTTCATGTAACCCGTAGCACAAAACTTGCAGGTTAATGAGCAACCAACTTGTGAAGAAATACAGGCCGTCATACGCGTTTCGGTAGGAATCAAAACGCCTTCTACCAAGTGTTTATCAAAAAGTCTAAAGCCAGATTTTATTGTACCGTCGTCAGAATATTGTGATTTATAAACAGTTACTGGGTTTATTTCAAATTCACTCGATAAAGTTTCACGAAGCGTTTTCGAAAGATTGCTCATAGCTTGGATATCAGTGACAGACTTTTGCCAAATCCATTCCATAATTTGTTTTGCTCTAAAAGCCGGCTCTCCTTTTTCCTTAAGCCACTCTTTCATTTGCTCCAAACTAAGCTTTCTTAAATCCTGCTTCATCCTTAATTTTTTTACAAAAATCTATATAAATTGGCCTTTTCTCAAGAATATTGGGATAAGTTTTGGATAATCCTAAACTTTTGAATCAATCATTTTGTTTTTCTAATAATATATGGTATTTTTCAAATAAAAAAAATGAAAAATAGAATCCCAGTTCTATTACTTTTTTTTCTTTTCTTTTTGAGAGCATTAAATCCAATTGTGGCTCAAAAAAAAGAAAAGGTAGATAAGTTTGGGTTTTATTTTAAGGGAATAAGGCAAAATACTGCCAAAATCAAGTTTGAGCTCTATTCTAATCTGATTGTCGTAAAAGTAAGAATTAATAAATCCGACACCCTCAATTTTATCTTAGACACAGGCGTGAGTTCATTTATCATCACCGACCCTACTTTAGCCCAAAAACTTAAGTTGAATTTTAGCAGACAAGTAAAAATAAATGGAGCAGGAGAAAAGGACTTTATAAACGCCAATGTTTCTATTGGTCATAGTATAGACCTTGGGTTTGTCAAAGCTGAAAGACAAAATCTTGTGGTTTTGGATGAGGATATTTTGAAGCTCTCAGAATATATGGGTATTCCAATCCATGGTATATTTGGGCATGATTTGTTCGAAAGATTTGTGGTTACAATAGATTTTGGTTCGAGAGAGATATTTCTTAAAAATCATGATAAGTTTAAGCCTAAAAAATCCATGGGCGAGCGGTATCCTTTGATGGTAACGCAATCAAAACCTTATATTGAAGCCATAGAATTGGCTCAGAATGACAACAACGACTTTACAAAACTTCGTTTGGTTATAGACACTGGAGCGGGACATGCTTTACTTTTAAATACCCAAGACAATTCTCCCATTCACTTGCCTGATAAGGTTATAAGAGCCAATCTGGGCAGAGGCCTAAACGGAAGTATTGATGGTCATATAGGTAGAATTGAAAAATTCAGAATAGGGAAATACGAATTTAATGATGTGCTGGCTTCGTTTCCTGATAGTCTCTCGTTTAGTCTTAAATTCAATGAAAATTTTGATGGAAGGCAAGGCAGTATTGGTGGGGAGTTTCTAAGAAGATTTGTAATAACTTTCAATTATAGAGACGGTTACCTTATACTTAAACCCTTACGAACAAAATATAGAGAAACCTTCGAACACGACATGAGCGGTATGGAAGTGAGAGCGAAAGGAAATTTATACAGTGATTTTACAGTGACTTTTGTAACACCTGGCTCACAAGCAGATTTGGCAGGTATCAAAGAAAATGACCAAATCATTTTCATGAACAACAAACACTTTAAAGAATTAAATATCAACGATATATACAAAAACCTAAGCAAAAAAGAAGGCACAGAAATAGAATTATTTGTGCGACGAAATGGAGAACTTAAATTTTGCTATTTTAAGTTGAAGCGTGTAATATAAATTAAAAACTATAACTCAAATTTACACCTAGTCCCCTAATTCCCAAATATGGAACTGGCTTAACAGATTTGATTTCAGCTTTTTCACCAGCTATGTCCAAGGCAAAATATTGCCCCGAAAGACCAAAACGCTCAATTATTTTATCCTTAAGATACATTTTTTCGGCTTCCGAAAGTTTGGAAAGTAACTCAGTTTGAGCTACAGCATAAAAAGCCTTGGCCTTACCAAAATGTGGTCCAATAACCACTAAATCAAGTCCCATGCGGTTCCATTTCCATTGTTTTCCTATCAATAACCCACCCGAAAGTGTATTAAAAGTAAAGTTTACAGGAGTTTTTACATCAACAATCAAACCTTTGTAAAGCACTGAAAGTGAAGCTGGAACAGCCATATCGAAGTCTTCATATTGTCCAAAAAGGGCAACAAAAGGTCTATTTTTCTTTTTCCCAAGATAAAACCTAAGTTCTGGAGCATAACCTTTCACCCCAACCTTTGCTTCATCCATGAAAATATATTTGAATTTGATTCCTGTTAAGCCAACTCCGTATCGTTTTGCCAAGGTATCTACCTGGTTTCCAAATGGAATCAATGATTTTTGTCTGTAAAAAAAAGTATTGTTAAAGGAGATTTTTTTGGTCAGGATCCGCTCATATTGCAAAGAGTAGGTCTGGGTTAGCGGACCAGCGACATTAAATTTTATGGCGTTTTTTTGCTGCGAAAATACTGATAATGAAATACCCAAAAGAAGAAAAAAGACAAAAAAACGCATTATTTACTGATTAGGTTTAATATTTTTTCAAGAGTATTTAACTCCTCTGCTTTGAAATCTAAGTGTGTTACAAAACGAACCAACTGAGGCCCGAAAGCCACCGCACCAACGCCATTTTGTTTTAAAACTTCCAAAAAAGCTGTGTTGGTCCAGTTTTCAACTAACTCAAAAATCACAATATTAGTATCTATAGGCAGAATTTCTTTAACAAAAGTACACTTTTGGAGTATTTGGCCAATCGCCTTTGCATGGGCATGATCTTCTTTGAGCCTTTCTACATTGTTATCTAAAGCATAAATACCAGCCGCCGCTAAATATCCAGCCTGACGCCAACCTCCACCAAATGATTTACGAATTCTTCTCGATTTCTTGATAAAATCTTTAGTTCCCAAAAGCAATGAACCCACCGGAGCACCTAAACCTTTGGAAAGACAAATTGATATTGAATCAAAAGCACTTCCGAAATCTTTCGATGTTTCTGGTGTTTCAACCAAAGCATTGAAAAGTCTGGCTCCATCCAAATGAAATTTGAGATTTTTTTCTTGACAAACTTGCTTGATCTTAAGTATTTCGGCGAAATCATAAATAGAACCACCACCTTTATTCATGGTGTTTTCCAACGAAACCAAAGTACTCAATGGTAAATGAATATCTTCTGGATTGTTGAATGCACCCCTAACTTGCTCAGCCGTTATCCTCCCCTTATCTCCATCAATCAATTTTACAGAAGCGTGCGAATTTGCTGCAATCCCTCCACCTTCGTACAAATAAATATGGGAGTATTTATCACAAATAACCTCAGAACCCGGAAACAAATGAGCCTTTAGGGCTATTTGGTTGGTCATGGTACCAGAAGTACAAAAAAGAGCGGCCTCCATCCCAAACATCTCTGCCGCTTTGGTTTCTAATGCCGAAACCGTGGGGTCATCACCAAAAACATCGTCTCCAACTGCTGCAGAAAACATGGCTTCTAACATTTGCTTGGAAGGTTTTGTAACCGTATCGCTTCTTAAATCTATTGTCATTTATATTTTTTAATTCGGGAATTACAAAGTTAGGAGGTTAATTTGTTAATTCGACAATTTGTTAATTGGTTAATGTATCTTTCTATATGAATAAGATTAGGATTTTAATAATTTACCAGATTTTCAATAAAATTGTCGCATTGCCAAATTAGCACATTGACAAATTATAATCTTTACCAAGATTTTCTTATTTTTACTAAAAAATCAATCTATATGCCGGTATTCAACCTCAATATCAATAACAAAGTCTATAAAATCACCGCTGAGGCAGATATGCCTTTGGTGTGGGCTATCAGAGATTTGGCCAACTTAAAAGGCACAAAATTTGGCTGTGGAATGGCCCAATGCGGTGCCTGCACCGTTCACCTCGATGGTCAGCCTATTCGATCTTGTCAAATGCCGCTTTCGGCTATTTCGAAAAAAGCCAAAATTACCACCATCGAAGGCATAGCAGAACCAACCCTTCATGCCGTTCAAAAAGCTTGGATTGAAGAGCAAGTTCCGCAATGCGGCTATTGTCAATCAGGTCAGATAATGTCTGCAGTGGCATTATTGAAAACCAACAAAAACCCCAACGACGAAGAAATCCTGGCTGCCATGGAAGGCAATCTGTGCCGTTGTGGAACCTACCAAAGAATAAATACAGCCATCAAGAACGCCTCAAAAATGCTATAATCATGAAAAATAACAGAAGAGAATTCATAAAAACACTTGGATTGACTGGAATTGGATTGAGCATCGGCATTGATGGTTTTTCCAATAATATTGGCCTAAAAAAACTTACACCAGCGACGCTGGCTTTGGAGATAAATCCGTTTATCATTATTGAAAATACGGGTAAAATAACGCTTGTAAACAGCCGTCCAGATATGGGACAAGGCTCTACACAGGCTGTTCCATCACTTTTGGCCGAGGAATTAGAGGTAAGCCTTGACCAAGTCAGTATCATACAGTCTGACGGAAGAAGCAAATACGGAAGTCAACAATCTGGCGGAAGTAGCTCAGTACGTGGCCTTTGGATGCCACTAAGACAAGCGGGTGCCGCTGCCAAAGAAATGCTAATAAAAGCTGCAGCCGAAAAATGGGGCGTAAACGCAGGCGATTGTTATGCCGAAGCTGGAAAAGTTTTGTTGAAAGGCTCACAAAAAAGTGTGACCTACGGAGAAGTAGCAGACTTGGCTTCGACTTACGAAGTGCCAAAAAATCCAAAGCTTAAAGATCCAAAAGACTTCAAGATTTTGGGTAAATATAATCCAAGACTCGATGTGCCAGATAGAGTAACGGGAAAAGCGATTTATGGAATAGACGCCGAAATACCCGGTATGGTTTTCGCCAAAGTGGTTCATTCACCAAGAATTCACGACACCATCGCTTCAATTGACGATGCCGCTACTCGTAAAGTAACTGGAGTGCTTGACGTAATAAAAATAGAAAGGGCTATGCCACACACCAAAGTAGATGCCGTGGCCGTAATAGCTCAAAACCAATGGGCTGCTTTGAAAGGTGCAAAAGCATTAACTGTAAATTGGAAATCTGAAAGTGGAAAATACCTTAACCAGAATTCTTCAGAATATTTTGAAGCCGCGTACAATGCCGCTAAAAAGTCAGGAATAAGAGCAGAAGAAAAAGGTGATTTTGATGCTAATTTTGAGTCAGCTTCGCAAAAACTAGAGGCCGTTTACGAAACGCCATTTTTGGCCCATGCAGCCATTGAATCTGAAAATGCCACTGTTCATGTAAAAGACGATGGCTCTGTGGAGGTATGGGCACCCATACAAGGACCTGACGGTGCTTTAAGCCAAGTAGCTCAATATCTGGGAGTTCCTGAAGAAAAAGTAAAAATAAACGTAACACTTTTGGGTGGTTCTTTTGGCAGAAAAGCCTACATGGATTTTTTAAACGAAGCTTGCGATATTTCTCGCAAAATTAAAAAGCCCGTGAAAGTACTTTGGACCAAAGAAGACGACATCGCCCAAGGGCCTTATAGACCAGCCATGCTGAGTCGCATGCAAGGCGTTATAGAAAACGGTCGTGCGAAAGCCTTCCACCACCAAGCTATAGGTGAATCTATTGCAGGTCAGGTGTTTAATGGTTTAAGACCTAATACCGCCGACGATTGGCTGAGCGGTGAACTCAGTCAAGAAAATCACCAATACAATTTCGAAGTCAACAAAGTATCTTATTCTAGGGTAAAAACCAGCATACCAGTCGTTTGGTGGAGAAGCGTTTATGCCTCTAACTTTGGTTGGGGACAAGAATGTTTTATAGATGAAATGGCCCACGAAGCTAAAAAAGACCCTTTAGAGTTTAGATTGAATTTGCTAAAAAATGCTCCAAGATTCACGAAAGTTTTGAATCTGTTGGCAGAAAAAGCAGACTATAAAACACCGCTTCCAGCAGGAAAAGCCAAAGGAATTGCAGTTTTCCGGTCGTTTGACTCGATATCAGCGGCTTGTGTATTTGTATCAAAAACCGACACCGGCATAAAAATAGACAAAGTGGTTTCGGTGATAGACTGCGGAATGTTTGTTAACCCCGACAACGTAAAAGCCCAAACCGAAGGAAACATCATCATGGGTATCCAAGCTGCAACGAAAGGCGGAATAACCTTCGAAAACAACCAATGTGTGCAGTCTAATTACCATGATTATCAAGTACTTCGTAACTCCGAAACACCAAAAATGGAAATACACATCGTAGAAAACTACGAACGCCCAGGCGGTGTAGGAGAACCAGGCCTACCTCCTATCGCTCCAGCCCTTGGCAACGCCATTTTTAATTTGACTGGAAAAAGGGAGAGGAAGTTGCCTTTGGAGGTTTGAGTTATTTTTAGTTTTTCTTAATGAAATGTTTAAAAATGAAACAGATTCTGCTGGTTTCCTTGATATTGTTGTGTTCATCATGTACAGTAAATAAGGCTAATTGTGGGAGGCCAAAGCAACCTGAATTCTTTGGCGGAATGGGCGGTGACGGTGGCAAAGCTGAAAATGGCAAAGATGGTGAAGCCGGAAAGGATGGCAAAAAAGGTGGTTTGAACATCGAGATAAAATGAAATTTTAAAGATAAGGTTTTAAATGGATAGAAAAGATGTCATTTATGACTTCTTTAAGCCTAGTTCGTAATTGTTAATTTTAATTTTACTATTCTACCTGAACTTGACTTACCAAAAACTAAGTTTATGAATTAGAATGTATTTTTATTGATGAGAGCATTTATTAATTTGCCATCTAAAAATATTTTGTTGCATTAGGTTTTTATCGGAATGTTTACTCAGACATATTAAAATATTAATTTACTCAAGTTGTCAAAATAAAAACTCATTTTGTTATAAAACACCATGACCAAATTTCTACTTGTCTGCCTCTTCCTATTTTCTAAAACTGCCCTCTCTCAAGAGATTTGCAATCAAACAATCAACCTGTACATAGACAACAACACATTTCCAAATACAACTAAAAATTATATCAGAAATGTATGTTCAGGTGTAAACTTAACTATTGGAGTGGACAGCCTTCCAAATTCCCAAATCCAATGGTATAAAGATGAAAAAAAAATTGAAGGTGCTACGTCTCGACAAATTAAAACCTTAGAGGGAGGTGTTTATAATGTAAAAATAGCACATCAAGGTTGTGTTTACTATTCAAGTTTATTAGAACTAGTTCGGGTTAAATCAATTCGCCTTTGGGTTGATCACTCTAACTATAGATCAGATAGCATTGTAGGTTTGTGCAAAGGAGGAGTTGTTAGATTAATTACAAATATAGAATCTAGGCTAGGACCTCAAACTATTCAGTATTTTAAAGATCGAGAAAGAATTTACTCAATAGCGAGTATTACTGAGCCGGGTGTTTACTATGCTAGAGTAACTTCGGGTGAATGTCAGGCAACATCGAACTTTGTAAGGGTGATAAATTCGGATAGTCTTTTAATCAAACCAGACTGGAATCCCAATATTCGGAATTACATGGATACAGTATATACCTGTACCAAGACTTACAGAATATATAATGAAATAGCTGGTCAATATTCTTTATTTAAGGATGATGTACTTATTAAGAGTTTTGATCAAAACCAATATTTTACCAACGAAATAACAGAATCAGGGAAATATACTTTTAAATATACTCAAGGAGAATGTTCACATACTTCAAGACCTTTAATCTTTAACTTTGGAAATAAGGCTTCAATAACACTTCTAATAGATACTATAGCTTTCTGTCAGGATAAAGCAACTCTAAGAATTCAAGCTAATGCTTATCCCTATGATAAAGTTGGAAGCTGGTATTACGAGGAAACAAATGAATTGATTCAACCTAACTCATTTGTACTAGTTCCTGAAAAAACTGGGATTTATTATTATCGAAACATAGACCCTAATTGTGAGTTTGTAAGTAATAAAATCCTTGTTAACAATTTTAAACCAGAATTCAAACTTCGTATTTTCGGTTCTAACGGATTAAATCAAAATTCCGTTATTTGTACGGGTAACATTGTTACTTTAATATCAAATTCACTTTATCAACCAAGAAGTTATTTTTGGACACGAAATGGAAAAAAGATAAATTTTGGAGAACATAAGTTCTACAAAATAGATGTATCTGAAACCGGCACTTACCAGCTGCATTTAGATTATGGTTTCTGCCAATATATTTCTAATGAATTTTTCATTAAAATAGATAACACCGCAAATGAGTACACTACAATTAACCTTTCTGCTTGTAATGAAAAGACCGTAAAATTGAGCACGGTAAATTCTCCAATTGCAAAATATCAATGGTTTGTAAATGGTGCTACGCTAAAGGATCAAACTAAAAGTTTTATTGAAATTAAACCTCAGAATTCGGGAAATTATAGTGTACAAGTAAGCTCCGCTTGTTTTGAAAAAACAGTACAAAAATTGATTGGCGTTAAAACAACAAATTCATTGCAGGCTTGTGTTGGTTCCAGAATACAAATAAATGCTGATGGTGTGGATAAAAAATATTCTTGGAACGGCCCAAATAACTTCATCTCTAATAGCAAAGAGAACTCCCTATTTATTAATTCTGAAAATCAATTTGGGACTTACAAAGTAAAAAACTTTACAGATACTTGTCTCTTTGAAGGTACAATTAATCTTACAAAAAAGGTTTTGGGCAAATTTAACCTTAGCGGTTTAAATCAGGTAAGTTGTGAAACCCAGCCTTATGAGTTTAATATTCCGAGGGTAGATTCGTTGACATATTTTTGGAATGGCCCCAATAATTTCATTTCATACAAGAACAAACCAATTATTGAAAAAGTAGATTTCCAAAACACTGGACTATATAAAGTGATAGCAACAGATATCTCTAATTGTTCTATAGAGGATAGTTTAAGAATTGTCGTTAAGGAGTATATCAATCCTTCCGTTTTTGTAAGTGGTGGCAAGGACTTCCTTAAAAACGATTCCTTAGGTTTATTTTTTGATCTAAAATCTTATTCGCCTTGGGAAATTCAGTTGTCGAATGGAATGGTGCTTAATCCTATCCAAAGTCCTTACAAATACAATCTATACCTTGAAAAATCTGAAACATTTACAGTTAAATCAGTTAAAAATATTTGTGGTTTTGGAGAGATTAAAGGTGACGCTGTCTTTAACTTGATTCTTAATAATACAGAACCACCAAATAATCAATTTAGCGTTTTTCCAATACCAACAAATGGCCAATTATCAATAGAATGTAATAATATCACTGAAATTGGAGTTCAAATTTTCGACATTCACGGCAATCGAATTATGAATTTACCAAATTTCAATACGCAATTTCAAAAAGTGGATTTAAGTAAATTCCCAACTGGTCAATATTTAATTCAGGTATCATCAGATAAAGAAGTGTTATCAAAAAAAATTATCAAAATTTGATCCAATCCTAATTCATTCAATACCGATAAACTTCGAACTGAGAATTCGAGTTCATAAAATGACTAGTTCATGTTTCCTGAAAGTTTTAATTGAAACAACAACCAATTAAAATCGGTCTAAAGCTAATAGGGAGCAGCAACCATTACTAATACAAAACCTTTATAATGAATTACTTAAGAACTAAAAAAAGATAATTCACACTTCATAAACTCTCAAAATAATTGAAATTCTTGAGAAAAAGCATTGCTTAGATTCTTTTTCGTTCATCTTGTTGAGTTTTTTCTTAAAAACTATGCAGCAAATCCCACACATTAAAATCACCTTAAAATTTAAGCAACAGCTTCCTTATTTCGAACAATGCAGGTTAAGCAAGGTTACATCATCATTAAACTAAATAATAGTATGAAAAATTTATTGATCGCTTTGTTTTTGGTGTTCTCACCCATGTTCGCCTACTCTCAAACCAAAGATGTTGTAGACATCGCCATTGGTTCGCCTGATCATACTACCTTAGTTGCCGCCGTAAAAGCCGCGGATTTGGTTACAACACTCAAAAGTGCTGGACCTTTTACTGTTTTTGCTCCAACCAATTCTGCATTTGCCAAACTTCCGGAAGGTACAGTGGCAACTTTGTTGAAACCTGAAAATAAAGCCCAATTGGCAAAAATTTTAACTTACCACGTAGTAAGCGGAAATCTTGACGCCAATGCTGTTATAGCTGCTATAAAAGCTGGAAATGGTACAGCTAGCGTAACTACCGTAAGTGGTGGAAAGCTAAGCGTAAAATTATTTGGTGGTAAAGTTGTTATCACAGACGAAAAGGGTGGAATGGCCACTGTTGTCGCTGCAGATTTGAAAGGTTCAAATGGAGTAGTACATGTAATTGACTCGGTGGTTTTACCAAAATAATTCTTCCCGAATTTAGAGAAAACCTATCCAGCAACCTGGGTAGGTTTTTTTATGATTTATTTGATTGTCATAATTCATAACAACTGTGTTTTACCTTATTCTAAGCTTCATTCTTCCGGAAAATTCAAAACTACACTGAATTTGAATGAAATTAGTGTTGAAAATAACTTGTCCATCACAATATAACTCCACGGTACCCTTTCTAGAAAATTAAACGCAACATTTGCAACAAATAGCAGCTTGAAGTATCTTTAATTTATATCAGATTATTCAACTAATAATTTTATTTCAAATGAAAAGTCTCATTCTTCTTATTTTGCTTCCGTTTATACATTTTTCAAAAACTAAAGAAATAGGTTTTGGTGGCCATAAACTTACTTTACAAGAAGCGGAGAGGATTTTGGGAGAAACCTGCGAGTTAAAGGAAAGTGGAAATGAAAGCAAAAATGATGGTCACAAATACATGAGTACACACATTGGCCAATCAAGTGCAAATCATGCCCTTTACTTTATTTTTGAAAGCTATGAAAATGAACTTTCTGCAAAGAAAACTTTCGAAGACTTCAGGTTATCCAATCAATCTTTACGAGGTTTTGAGACCATCGAAAATATTGGAAATGAAGCTTTTTTTCATACTGACAAAGAGAATTTTGGCCTAATAATAGCCTGCAAAGGCAACGAAATAATCCGATTGAAAGTAAATAAGTTGAATGGTAAAACTTCAATTTCGGAACTCAAAAAAGTGGCTGCAGATATAATTGCTCGTACTTAAGTAGTTACATTTCTTTGATCTTAATATTTCTAAAAGAAACCCCTTTTGACCAATCTTGAAGAGCTATTCGCCCTTTGGTGTTTTTGCCAAACAATGGAAAATATTTAAATCCACTGTTCGCCACCATCCCCTTCCATGTTTCTGATGTTAAATCTTGTTCTGCAGTTAGAATTCCGTTCAAATAAAACGCTATTTTACCATTGTTTTGAACGATTCTTGACTCGTTCCATTGTCCTGCTGACTTGGGTTTTGATACATTCTTTTGTGGCATAAAACCATACAAACATGCGGCCCATTTGGTAGAATCTTTGAGATATTCTTTGCCAATACCCTCATGGTCTAGCAATTGATATTCAGGCCCTGACGCCCAAGCTCTAGGAATGGTATCTCGCTCTATTACATTGATAAACACGCCACTGTTGCCAGCGGTTGTAATCTTCCAATCAAATTTGAGTTCGAAATTGGCGTATTCTTTGTCAGAAACCAAATCGCCATGTTCAACCTCAAAAGTGTCAGGATTACAAAACAACTCACCGTCTTTCACAATCCAAGCCGAGGGAGTATTGGCTTTGTTGTATAAATGCCAACCTTGAGCAGTTTTGCCATCAAATAATAATTGCCAGCCATCCTTTTTTTCTGAATCCGAAAGTTCGTTGTTGCCAACTTTCTTTTCTGAACATGAAAAATTCACAAAAGCAAAAGCCAATATCAATAAGAAATACGTAAGTCTTAAATTCATTTTAATTTAAAGTTTAAAATCATCCAAAAACAACTTTCTAATTTAAAGAAAAGCAGAAATCACAAAAGATTATTTTGCTAAAGTATAAAAAATATTTGATTCTGAAGCAAATTACAAAAGAGCTCCATACAATGCTGGATTAAGGGCGGCTGGACATTTTGAACCAGGCGTTTTGAATTCGGTCTTCCGTTCATACAAATCTCTTGATGCACTGTAGGACAATCCAAAAAAGCTCAAATCAACTCCTACCACGCCTTTTAGGCCCAAAATAGTTTGGTTGCATGGCCCAGGTACAAACGGAAGACCACTTTCAAAATAAGATTGAACGCTTGTGTTGTTAAGAATATAAGGCACAACCACCGAATGAAATATCCCTATTTGAAATCTTGGAAATTCAAGACCGACACCCACACCTACTATTCCTTCTGAGGCAGAGCCTGTATCACCAATTCTGGTCACATCGAAACCTGCCAAAGTTCCTGCGGTTTCAATGTTTCTGTTGTTATAATTAAAGCCTTGGGTGCCGTTATAAGTTAACTTTAAATGAGCTTGGCAGGTGCTATTGGCAGCAACTTCTGGGTATACTTTTAAGTTGCATTTAAGAGTAAAAGTTACTGGAATGACCCCGTTAACCAAGATCGTTCTGGAGATTTCTAGAGGAATGCTTATTTGAGCAATCTGACTTAGGCTCAAAAAAGCATATTTTACTTCCAACTCTCCGTTGAGGTCATTGTGTTGGTGGTTATATCCGTCCAAACTACCGTTATTTAAGTTAATATCACTCGAAGCCGAAAAATCAGAAATGAACCCTTTAGCTTCTATTCCTGCTAAATTTCCACGTTTTGCTGTAAGCTCCACATTTAGTTTTCTACCACTACCACCCTCTGGAGTAAGTTTTAGCGAAAGGTTCCAACCGCTAAGTTCTCCACTAAATTCGACTCCATCATCGTTGGTTCCAGCAACGGATT
The DNA here is from genome assembly GCF_024343675.1 of Lacihabitans sp. CS3-21. Lineage (GTDB taxonomy): Bacteria > Bacteroidota > Bacteroidia > Cytophagales > Spirosomataceae > Leadbetterella. The sequence goes on along the minus strand of NZ_RJUD01000016.1, from coordinate 18,680 downwards.
TCATTCTTCCACCTGCCACTTTTATACTGGCATTTTTGATATTGCTTGAAGTCCAATACATTTGCTTCTCGAAATTGACTTTGGCGGATTTATAGTATTCGTTAAACTTAGCATTTGTAGTAGTTACTGTAGTTTTACCTCCAGACTCCGTAACAGAGACAATTTTTCTCAATGAATTTCCTTCGAAAAGAACTATTTGACCATTTTTTAAGGACTTAACACCTGCTGGACTTCCATCAAAAATCAACTTGGAATTATCAAAACTAGCCAATGATTTCATGTCTGAAAGGCTTACCTCAGTGGTATTATTTTGTTTTACAACATTTGTAATAGTTCCCTTGTCAGCCATTTCCATTTTTTCGCCCCCGATGGTCACTATCTCGTTTTCGGGAGCAACTTCACCAGCATCCTTTTTGCAATTAAAAACAAAAATTGTAAGGCTAACTAATAAGGCGATTTTTACCAATTTGTTTTTCATTATCTTTCAAATTTTAAAACTAATTTATTGATTTAATGTATTTTAAACAATCAAAAAACAATAAAAAAGAGAAGGATTTTATTTTGTGGAGAGGAGGTACTTTATACTTTATCCAACAAAATATTTAGCAAAAAGAAAAATACTTCTAAATTTAACTATGAAAGCAAAATTTATTTAGCTTTGAAAAATACTATTAAACACTCCTATTTATACAATGAAAAAAATTAAGTTCATACCAATTGAAATCAAAATTTACATACTTTTTTGTGTACTTGTATCTATAATAAGTCGCATAATTCCAGCATTCAGTAGGGAAACTTGGGAAAAATTCATTCCTTTTACGGGATGGTCCTCAAGTTCTCCGTATATGTCAAGTTTGTCCTTTGTAATCTTTCTTTTTTTTGAAAAAAATCATTTCAGATTCAATATGTACAAGACAATATCATCGGTGTTGTTAATTTTATATATCTATTTTGGAATTCAAGGAATAAGAAACTATGCTGGCATTTCCTACAATAATCCTTACCTTGAAGTCAGTGAATACCGATTTGTATGGGTTATTCTGATTCCCGCTTTATGGATACTGATATTTGTAATCAGTGCGATAATTAGACATTTTCAAGAGTCAAAAACAAAACACAACTTGATTGAAAAAACCATTTGAATTGCTTTTTCTCAAAACTTCACCGCCTTTCCTTCCTTGGATGACTGAATAGCTTTTTCGAGAATTTCTACTACCAAAAGGTTATTTTCTAAAGAAGACAAACTGTTTTTAGGGTTTATTTCTCCTTTTACCACAGCGGTTAAATATAGAAAAGAATCGTTTTCAGGTTTTGGGATAGGCTCTAGTTTTTGACTTTGTTCTGAGGCATCCCTACCTCCTTTCCTTATCTTAAGTTCTTTACTATTAGCAAAAATGGAAGACGTTTGTGTATATATTTCAGTATCTTTTCTATCGAATGGCCAGTTCCAGGAAGCTTCTAAAATCGCCGTAGCCGTAGGATAGGTAAGAATAATGGTGGCTTCATCGTCCACTTTTGGATAGACTTCAGGTTTAATTTGTTTTAATGTCGCAGAAACAGAGAGGGGTCTTTTCCCATTCATAAAATAAGTCATCAGATTGGCTCCATAGCATCCAAAATCAATCACTGCTCCACCGCCATTTTTAACTGGGTCTGTTAGCCAAGACAAAAACTCAACAGAACAACCGATTTCCTTTGGCCCTCTGTGACCATCACGCACAACCATTTTATTGATTGTGCCCATTTCAGTATCATTTTTCATGATTTCATAAGCCATTTTGTGGCTAGGATACCAAGTTGTTTCATAATTGGTCAGCAAGTGAATATTATGTTTTACAGACAAATCAGCCATTATTTTAGCATCTTTTGTATTGGTAGCCAAAGGCTTTTCTACCATTACATGTATGCCTTTGGGAGCACAAACCTTCACAGTATTTAGATGTTCCTGAATACTATTGAAAGCACAAACTGCCTCAGGTTTGGTTTTGGATACCATTTCTTCTAAAGATGAAAAAAGAAGGCTTTCAGAAAGATTATATCGTTTCAAATACCGCATAGCCAAGTCTTTATTTGGCTCTGCTATGCCTACAATTTCAATATCCCCACGTTTGTTGCTGCTGAGAATTTGTCCTACATGGTCGTGAGTAAGGCCATCAACCCCTACTTTAAGCTTAGTTTGAGCACTCAAAACATAGGTTTGTAGAAATACTAAAATGTATAAGAATTTTTTCATGGTTTTTATGGTTGAATTTGATTAACAAGTTAGTTAAAAACTCTCAAAATCAAACAATTTATCAAAAAACCTAAAATCATGAAGATGGGTAGCTATTTCAAAATCACATAAATAGCAACTATAAAAATAAGGACATAGATAATTATTTCAATATTCTGAATATAGTTTCTGGGTGTTTTTTGCATACTATAATTGGAGGGATATTTAAGCGATATAATGACTTAATACCAAAATTTAATTAGATACATTTCAATTATAATGCCATTTGAAGCATTATTTTATAAAAACTGTTTTTCGTATCCGTTCAGTAAATTTTTGATTGAATAAACAAAAATTGTAAATCTAAAATAACTAATTCTAAAAATTTGGCACAGAATAAACTGATTAATAAAAAATAAATGCTACATATTTCAAGCATTTAGTATTTTTGCAACCGAATCAAAACTATCTACAATAAATGTCTAAAGTTCTTATAATTGGTGCTGGAGGAGTTGGAACGGTGGTAGCTCACAAATGTGCTCTTAACGCAAATGTTTTTACCGAAATCATGTTGGCAAGTCGCACAGTTAGTAAATGTGAAAGAATTGCTTCTGAAATAAAAGAAATGCATGGCGTAAGCATTAAAACTGCAGCAGTTGATGCCGACAATGTGCCAGAATTGGTTGAATTAATCAAATCTTTCGGGCCAAAGATGGTTATAAATGTTGCATTACCCTACCAAGATTTGACCATCATGGATGCATGTTTAGAAACTGGTGTGCATTATTTGGACACTGCGAATTATGAACCAAAAGACGTAGCTAAGTTTGAATACAGCTGGCAATGGGCTTACCAAGAGCGTTTTAAGTCTGCAGGATTAATGGCACTTTTGGGTTGTGGATTTGACCCAGGCGTTACTCAGGTGTACACAGCCTATGCCAACAAGCACTATTTTGATGAAATGCATTATTTGGATATCATAGATTGCAATGCAGGTGACCACGGAAAAGCTTTTGCAACTAATTTCAATCCTGAAATTAATATTAGAGAGATTACACAACCAGGCCGTTATTGGGAAAATGGTGAGTGGGTAGAAATTCCAGCTATGTCGATTCACAAACCGATTGATTATCCAAACATTGGACCAAAGGAGTCTTATGTGCTATATCATGAAGAATTGGAATCTTTGGTCAAGAATTTTCCGACCTTGAAAAGAGCGAGATTTTGGATGACTTTTGGTCAGGCTTATATTACACATCTACAAGTTTTGGAAAACGTGGGTATGACGAGCATCGCCCCTATCAAGTTCCAAGGTATGGACATTGTACCACTTGAATTCTTGAAAGCTGTATTACCTGCTCCAGAATCTTTGGGTGAAAATTATACTGGACAGACCTCTATAGGTTGCCAAATAAAGGGAATAAAAGACGGAAAAGATCGTACTTATTATGTGTGGAATAACTGTCATCATGCCGAAGCTTACAAAGAGGTAAGATCGCAGGCTGTGTCCTATACTACAGGTGTACCGGCTATGATTGGAGCCATTTTGATGCTCACAAACGAAGAATGGATGAAGCCGGGGGTTTACAACGTAGAAGAACTAAATCCGGATCCATTTATGGAATTGTTGAATATCCACGGATTGCCTTGGAATGAGCAGTTGGATGGAGTTTTACCGCATGAGTACTAAGGGAAAGCGAACATATTTTATTTAAAAAGCAGCATTCGCTGCTTTTTTTTATTTGAGTTAATTACCTTTGTCTCAGTTTTAGGGTTCAAAGGTGCATTTCTTGTACCGAATGAATAATAGGGAATCACGTTAGAGTCGTGAGCTGTCCCCGCAACTGTGCGGTTTATTTGCTTCATTTTACCTCATTGCCACTGATAAGCTGACACTTATTGGGAAGGCAAAAATGAAAAACCAAGCCAGGAGACCTGCCCCAGAATTATCCTTTTTGCTGTCATACGGTGGATGTGTAGCAACGAGCGGTCGCCCATTTTTTATTTTTTTTGCAAAAAACAAATGTTTCAAACATTCAAAAAAATCCTTTTTGTAGGTTTCTGCCTGCAAGCAAATTTCTCTTTTTCTCAATCTGAAAACCAACTCCAAGATGTAGTGGTTACCGCCAACAAGTATCCGCAAAAGTTGGATCAAACAGGTAAGGTTTTAACAGTTATTGGTGATTCAATAATCAAAGCCAATGTTGGTCTCAATCTTGGACAACTCCTTAGCCAGCAAGTAGGTGTAATGGTAATTGGCAGTGGACAAACAGCCGGAAGCACACAAAATGTATCTCTTAGAGGTGTAAATTTTGGCCATACTTTGATACTTATTGATGGCGTACCCGTAAATGAGGCTTCGGGCATCGGAAGCACTTTTGACATTAATCTATTGTCGTTGCAACAAATTGAGCGAATAGAAATCATGAAAAACGGACAATCAACGCTTTATGGTTCAGATGCTATCGGTGGAGTAGTAAACATCATTACCAACCGAAAAAATAAAGAAAAACAAAGCATTTCTGCAAGTTTAGCTGCTGGATCACAGAAAACCTTACAAGCTAACTTCGGTTTTTTTGGCACTGTAAACAAAACGAATTATAATTTCTCACAGTCGTTGGCTAGCACAGGAGGTTTTTCAACAGCCGCAACAAAAAACGATGCAGACAAGTTTGAAAACGACGGTTTCCAAACCTCCAATTCTCAGCTCTCTATAACCCATGAATTAAAAAAGAATCTAATTATTAACGGATTATACAGGTTCAATGCTTATAAAACTGATCTTGACGAAGGTGCATTTGTGGATGACAAAGACTATACATATTTGAGTAAAAACAATCAAGTTGGTGGTGGATTGCAACTACAGTTACCAAAAGGGAAATTGGTTTTTAATTATTTATACAACCAAACTTACCGAAATTTCAGGAACGATAGTTCGGATATTGCGGCAAGTGCTTTTTCAAGTTTTTCAAATACCGATTATACCTCGAAAGCTTCTTTTGCCGAGATTTTTACAAATTTCAAATTTCACAAAACCATAGAATGGCTAATCGGAGCCGATTATAGATCCCAAAACATGGCTTATGACTATTTCTCAGTAAATGCTTTTGGGCCTTATACTGACACTCCAATTTTGGCGGATATGGCCAACATAGCTAACCAAAGCGTGTACAGTTCATTAAACCTAAACCTCGAAAACGGACTTGGATTAGAATTGGGCGGTAGATTTAACAATCATTCCGTTTATGGAAACAATTTCACGTATTCCATAAATCCATTTTATGTGGTAAACGAGTACATCAAGTTTTTTGCTACCGCTTCAAGCAGTTTCAAGAACCCAGCCCTTTATCAGCTGTATTCTCCGTATGGAAACCTTGAACTGAAGCCTGAAAACGCCAAAACAGTAGATTTGGGCTGGCAGTTTTTTGGAAAATCGAAGTTGAATTTCTTAAGAATGGTATATTTCAACAGACAATACACTGACCTTATTTCGTTTCTTTCTACAAACCAACCACCTTATGGTCAATACATTAACCTTGAAGAACAAAACAATGACGGCTTGGAAGTTGATGGAAATTTGAGCTTAAAAAAAATCTCATTATCAGCCAATTATACTTTTTTAGATGGCAAAATTTCTGACGATTTAAAATCAAACGCTAAAGAAATCAACACTTTTTTGAGAAGACCAAACCACAATTTGAATCTTACGCTTGCTTATAGCTTTAATTCAAAACTCAAAGGTTCCATTACGGCTCAGCATTTGAGTAAAAGAAATGACCTGTACTACAACAGCGATACTTTTGCAAACGAGGCAGTTCTTCTTGATGGATTTACGCAACTACATACCAATTGGAATTATAAATTAAACAATGCAATGGGTGTATTTTTAAACATTCAAAACCTAACAAATAAAACATTTACCGAGGTTTACGGCTATTCATCTAGACCATTTACGGCGTTAGTTGGGTTGAGCTTCACAAAATAAAATTTTAAAAACCGATATTATTACCGCCAATGATTCAATTTCTTTGGCGGTATTTTTTTGATTGAGTATTTTCGCATAAAAAACCAAACAAATGGCAATCGATTTCTCACAAATACCTTCTCCATGCTACGTTTTAGAGGAAAAACTTCTTCGCAAAAACCTTGAATTGATTAACCGAGTTCAGAACGAATCAGGTGCAGAAATCATCTTGGCCTTGAAGGGCTTTTCGATGTACAAAATGTTCCCAATGGTCAAAAAATACCTTTCAGGTGCTACTGCCAGCTCGCTGAACGAAGCCCGACTCATTTTTGAGGAAATGGATTGTCTTGCCCATACCTATGCACCAGCCTATAAACCTGAGGAATTTGAAGAATTGATTGGTTACAGTTCGCATATTACTTTCAATTCCTTGAATCAGTTTCATCAGTTTAAAGACCAAGTGGATGCTTTTGACAGAAAAATATCAATGGGCTTACGAATCAATCCACAATACGCCGAAGTAAGCACCGATATGTACAATCCTTGCGTGGTGGGTTCGCGTTTGGGAATCACAAGAGACGCTCTTGGAGACATTTTGCCTGAAGGAATCGAAGGTCTGCATTCACACACCATGTGCGAGAACGACTCTTATGTTTTGGAAAGAACTTTGGTACATATCGAAGAAAAATTCGGCGATTTGTTGCACCAAATCAAATGGCTGAATCTTGGAGGTGGACATCTTATGACCAAAGAAGGTTATGACCACGCACACCTTATAGCCACTATCAAACGTTTGAAAGCCACCTATAACATTGATATTATTCTAGAACCGGGTTCTGCTATTGCATGGCAAACGGGCTATTTGAGAAGCCGAGTATTGGATATTGTGGATGCCCAAGGCGTTGATGTGGCCATTTTGGATATTTCGTTTGCAGCTCACATGCCCGATACTTTAGAAATGCCCTACAAGCCAAAAGTTTGGGGAGCATCGGATCCTATAGAAGGAAGACCAACTTATAGGTTGGGTGGCATGACCTGTTTAGCAGGCGATTATATGTCAGAATATTCATTCGAAAAACCTTTGAAAATTGGCGATACCATAATTTTTGATGACATGATTCACTATACGATGGTAAAGACCACTACTTTTAATGGGGTTGGATTGCCATCTATTGGTATATGGCATGAGGATGATTCATTTGAGTTAGTAAAAAGCTTCGGTTTTGAGAGTTTTAAGGAGAAGATTTGAGTGTTTGACAACTGTTTTCAAAAAAACACATAGGCACATAGGAATCATAGTTCTATTAATATTTGTGTTTTGAAAGGTACAATTTGTAAAGGTTTTTAGATTGAAAGTTAATCAAAGTATGATTGTAGAGAAAAGCTCTGAGAAACTCAAAACACAAGGTAAGTAAAAATGAAAACTTAAAATACGCTGTACCAAACTAATACGCTAAAGTCAATATTATGAAACGAATCTATGTAATTGCGGGTCCAAATGGAGCAGGAAAGACCACTGCTTCGCAATCGCTTTTGCCTGAGTTGTTAGATTGCCAAGAGTTTGTAAATGCAGACGAAATAGCTAAAGCACTTTCACCTTTCAAGCCGGAGCGTGTGGCCTTGGAAGCTGGCAGAATAATGCTCTCAAGAATAAATCATTTGCTGGAAGCAGGAGAAACTTTCGCTTTTGAAACCACCTTAGCAACAAAAAGCTATAAAAACTTGTTGATAAGAGCAAAGGAGGAAGGATACGAAACATTTCTTATTTTTATTTATTTGAACTCTCCAAATTTAGCAGTTCAAAGAGTTAAAACGAGAGTGGAAGAAGGAGGGCATAACATTCCTCAAGACACCATTATAAGAAGATATTCCAATGGTTTGAAAAACCTCTTCAAAATCTATTTGGCGATTGTTGATGAGTGGATTTTTATTGATAATTCACAAAATGAGTCGAAAATAGTCGCGGAAGGTAATTCATTGAATTATAACATCTTGGATGAAAAAATTTGGGGTTTAATTTCAAAAAATACTATATGAAAAAGTCAGAATTTCAATTACATGACAAAGTCTTGAAAGGGATGGAAGATTCTTACAAAAAAATGGTAGAATACAAGAAATATAAAAAGACTCCAATTGTTAGTTCAATTGACGGAAAAATCGTACACTTAGACCCTTTTTTGGCTGAGCCCGAGATTAAATATCAAAAAATAGAAAAAGAATAATGCTAGGATTTCAGTTTTCAGACTTCAAGCCAGACGAAAAGAAAAATACGGGTTTCGAGAAGCTCCTAGATATTTTTCAGCAACTGCTTTTGATATTTTCGGGCAATGTATCAGAAGCTTTGGCATATATGAACGATTTGGATAGGCAATACAAGCTTACTGACGACAAATATGGCATTGCAGATTTTATTGATGACCTCAAAGAGAAAGGTTATTTGGCCGAAGTAGATGGCGACGGTGAGATGATTATGACGCCCAAGTCAGAGCAAAGTATCCGCAAACGCAGTTTGGAGGAGATTTTCGGAAAACTCAAAAGAGCAAAATCTACAGGAAACCATCGAACTGCTTACACTGGAAGTTCTGACGAAAACAGCAGTGATATCCGATCATTTCAATTCGGTGACAGTCTGGACCAAATAGCCATGACGGAGTCTATCCGCAATGCCCAAATCAACAACGGCATGAGCGATGACTTGGTGATATATGAAAAAGATTTGGAGGTAACCGACAGAGAATCAAACATTCAGACCTCCACAGTTTTGATGATTGACATCAGCCATTCCATGATTTTATATGGCGAAGACCGCATAACACCCGCCAAAAAAGTAGCCTTGGCCATGGCCGAAATCATCCGAACTCGTTATCCGAAAGACACTTTGGATATCATCGTTTTTGGAAACGACGCTTGGCAAATTTCATTAAAAGACATTCCGTATTTGGAAGTTGGCCCTTATCACACCAATACAGTGGCCGGTTTAGAGCTCGCCATGGATTTGCTCAGAAGAAGAAAAACCAAAAATAAGCAAATTTTCATGATCACCGATGGCAAACCTACATGCTTGAAAGAAGGAATCAGATATTACAAGAACAGCTTTGGTTTAGATAGGAAAATCGTAAACAAAACCTTCAACATAGCCGCTCAGGCAAGAAGATTAAATATTCCAATTACGACATTTATGATTGCACAAGATGCTTACTTAAAGCAATTTGTACACGAATTCACCGAAATAAACAAAGGCCGAGCCTATTATAGTAACCTGGATGGATTGGGTGGGTTTGTTCTTGAAGATTTTGAAAGAAATAGAAGACGTAAAGTGAAATGAATTCTAACTGCGGAGAAGTAAGTAAAAGTAATTTTCAATAATTTATATAAGCTAATAGCCCACTGCTAAAAGCTATTTCTAAAATGACCCTAAAAGAACGCTATAAAAGTCTTGTTGAATATTTTGAGGCAAATATGCCCAATCCTGAAACGGAGCTGAGCTATTCCAATCCTTATGAATTGTTGGTGGCGGTGATTCTCTCGGCACAGTGTACCGATAAACGCGTGAATATGGTAACTCCTGAACTTTTCAAGCGATTTCCCAATGCAACAAGCCTTTCGAGATCTGACTCCGACGAAGTTTTTGAATATATAAAAAGTATTTCATACCCCAACAACAAAGCTAAACACTTGGTGGGTATGGCCAAAATATTGGTGGAGGAGTTCAATAACATAGTGCCAGACACCATCGATGAACTCACTAAAATGCCGGGCGTAGGCAGAAAAACTGCCAATGTTATAGCCTCAGTAATTCATAATCAACCTACTATGGCAGTAGATACCCATGTTTTCAGGGTTTCGCATCGTTTGGGCTTGGTGACTTTAAAGGCCAAAAATCCATTATTGGTGGAAAAAGAATTGGTTAAGCTTTTTGATGAAAAAATCATACCTAAAGCACACCATTGGTTGATATTACACGGAAGATATACCTGCTTGGCGAGAAACCCAAAATGTTCAGAATGCGGAATTACTCAATTTTGTAAATCATATGAGAAAATACAGAAGTATGGAATAACTGTAGTTGACAAAAAATTACCTTCAATCAACTAATTATAAGCTTTTTATTTTTTTCAAAACATAAAAACCTACGAAAAAAAACACCATTGGGACCATAGAAAACAAAATGGCATTCAAAAAAGATTCTTCTTCGAAATAATCCCAAGCAACCTTATAAGCCAAAGCCAAAATAGCCGGATAGGCTATAAAACCTAAAGGTAAAAAAAACAAATATAGCGGATTGGCATTTTTGTGTTTGTTAAGCAGATAAAAAAATTCGCTATTGAAAAAAAACCAATAGTAAAGTGAGACTGAACCCAAAACCTGAAAACTTATAATTACAAATTGCATAAAAGGTGTTTCTTTATGCTAAAGTATTGAAAAAACTGTGCCAAAATTTCACTCCGCTCTCACTATTCGATATGTGGTAAGTTTATCAGAATATCTGGCTATTTTATTTTTCCAAATTTTTAATGGCCATATATGCCATTAATCCTGGCCCTATTTCCAAGGCTTTTTCATCAATATTGAAGGTGGAAGTGTGCACACCAGAAATTATGCCAAGTTCTTCATTTCTAGTACCTAATCTATAAAAACAGGCCGCAACTTTTTGGCTATAATATGCAAAATCTTCCCCGCCCATCCACAAATCCAAATTCACAATATTTTCAGCTCCTACATAATCAGTCGCAATGGCTCTCATTTCTTTGGTAAGATCTGGATCATTTTGTAAAAATGGGTAGCCTTTAACAATCCAAAATTCACATTTAGCTCCCATTGCTTCAGCCATTCCTTCAGCCATCTTTTGCATTTTTTCTAATCCCTCGGCTCTCCAACCTTCGTCCATACACCTGTAAGTTCCTTCTATATAAACCTCATTAGGAATAATATTGGTTGCTCCTTCGGCTATAAATTTGCCAAGTGTGAGAACAGAGGGAAAAGCAGGGTTTCTATTTCTGGAAATGATTTGTTGAAGGGCAATAATAATATGAGAAGCGACTACTATGGGGTCGATGGCTTGATGTGGAGCTGCTCCATGGCCACCTTTACCGATAATTTTCATATATATTTCGTCGGTACTGGCCATGTACATTCCTTCTCTAAAGCCAATTTTTCCAACAGGAATATTTGGAGCAACGTGCTGACCAATTATTGCATCAACCCCTGGATTTTGCAATACACCCTCAGTTATCATGACCGATGCACCGCCTGGGGCTTTTTCCTCAGCAGGCTGAAATATCAATTTTATAGTACCTTCAAATTCATCTTTCAAAGAATTTAAAATTCTAGCTGCACCTAACAACGAAGCAGTGTGTACATCATGTCCACACGCGTGCATAACACCCTCATTTTTAGATTTATACGAAATTTCATTCAACTCAACTATTGGCAAAGCATCTATATCTGCCCTCAAAGCAATTGTTCTTTTTTCAGGATTTTTGCCTGATATCAAGGCTACTAAGCCAGTTCCGGCCACTCCCTCTTGCGGTTCTATGCCAATCCCCCTAAGTTCAGCGGCTATATATTTGGCGGTTTCAAACTCACAAAAAGACAATTCGGGATTTTCGTGTAAGTGCCTTCTCAGCCTTACCGTTTTTTCTAAATTTTCCTTTGCTAAGTTTTTTATTTTCTCTAAAATGTACATAGAATTCTTGTTTTCAACCCAAAATTAAAGGGTTGATTTGAAACAATGGGCCTATTGCCAAATTAAATTCTTTTTTTTTAGATTTTTCCGAAACAAAAAAGGAATATTAGATAAAAAGGCCATAATTTTGAAAAAAATTTTACTTTTTTGAATAAAAAAATATTTATAATAATGGGCGTCTCGGGAAGTGGTAAAACCACCCTTGGCTTACTATTAGCAGAAAAACTTGGTCTTGGTTTTTATGATGGAGACGATTTTCACCCTGAAAAAAACATTGCTAAAATGTCGGCTGGAAATCCCTTGACAGACGAAGATCGATATGAATGGTTAGATAGAATTAATAAATCGGCAAAAAATCTCATAAACGATAATAAATCAGCGGTTTTTGCATGTTCAGCCCTCAAAGAAAAATATCGTGAGATTTTATCAGAAAATATTAAAGATGAAATTGTCTTCGTTTATTTAAAAGGCACGAAGGAGATTATTCAGGCTAGAATTAACGCCCGAAAAGGACATTTCATGCCAAGTCAATTACTTGATTCTCAATTTAATATATTGGAAGAGCCGCAAAACGCAATAGATATAGATTTAAGCAAATCACCAGAAGAAATGATAAAAGAAACCTTAGCCAAAATAAACAAGGGTGAATTTGGTTTAGTAGGCTTGGGCGTAATGGGGAAAAGCCTGGCCCGCAACCTAGCCAATAATGGCACGAAACTCTCACTTTTCAATCGGTTTGTAGCTGGAAAAGAGGAGAAAGTAGCAGAAAAATTCATTTCAGATTTTGAGGAACTCCACCAAGCACAAGGATTTGAAGATTTAGAATTATTCTGTAAGTCTCTCCAAACACCAAGAAAGATTTTCTTGATGATAAAAGCTGGTGTTGAAACTGATGAGTTTATTGACAAAATAAAACCCTATTTAGAGAAGGAAGATGTTTTAATAGACGGAGGAAACTCTCATTTTAAAGATACCAAAAGAAGGATTGATTACTTATCGAAAGATGGAATTCATTTTATCGGTACAGGTGTATCTGGTGGTGAAGAAGGAGCCTTGAAAGGCCCATCCATAATGCCTTCAGGAAACTTGGATGCTTATAAATATATTGAGCCGTTTCTTGATAAAATAGCCGCCAAAGACGCTAATGGACAAAGTTGCTGTACCTATATAGGACCAGATGGCTCAGGACACTTTATAAAAATGGTTCATAACGGTGTAGAATATGCAGAAATGCAACTCGTAGCTGAGGTTTATGCACTTTTAAGATATAAAAACGGTTTAGATCCGAACACTATATCAGAAATTTTTGAAGAATGGAATAAGGGCGAGCTCCAGAGTTATCTGTTGGAAATTACGGCCAAAATCCTAACAAAAAAAGAAGATGATAAATGGCTTATTGATATCATTTTAGACCAAGCTGGCAATAAAGGTACTGGAAACTGGACGACTGTAACCGCTACAGAAATGGGCTTGCCAGCTACCTTGATTACCTCGGCTTTGTTTGCAAGATATACTTCTACAATAAGAGAAAAATATAAGCATTTCGCATTTGAAAAAGCTATCTCCGAAAACAAGCTTGATTTAGAAAAAGTAAAAAATGCATACAAACTGGCGAGAATCATTAATCACCAACAAGGCTTTGGATTGATAAAAACTGCCTCTGATGAATTTGATTGGAAGCTCAATTTATCAGAAATTGCTAGAATTTGGACCAATGGTTGTATTATCAGAAGTACACTAATGGAAAAAATAAAGGAGTATTTTAAAATTGAAGATGACTTGTTTAATATCCAAGAAATTTCAGATGAAATAAGCAATTCTAAATATGCTTTGAAAAGTTTTTGCATGGCCAGTATTGAATCAGAGCTTCCAATTCCTTGTATGCTTTCTGCCAACGATTTTGTAAACTCACTAAATGCTTCCCTCCAAACAGCCAATATTATCCAAGCCCAAAGAGACTTTTTTGGGGCCCACACCTACCAAAGAGTTGATGCAGAGCGAGGAAAGTTTTTTCATACGATTTGGAATTGAAATTTTTGGAACAGCATTTGCGTTAGAATAAAAAAAGAATTGTTACCAATGAAAATAAAATTGACTTTTTTAATATTGTTGCTTTCAGTAGTTTTTGCAAATGCCCAAACTAAAATAAATTGGTTGACCATCGAGGAAGCCTATGCCAAACAGAAAATAACACCTAAGAAGGTATTGATCGATGTATATACAGGTTGGTGTGGATGGTGTAAAGTGATGGATAAAGAGACTTTTACAAATGCTGAGGTCATTAATTATGTTAATCAAAACTATTATGCTGTAAAGCTAGATGCGGAGTCTAAAAAAAGCATAAAACTTGGAACCTCTGTTTATAAATTTGATGAAGCGAATCGATCCAATGAAGTAGCCATTGCACTTCTGCAAGGCAAAATGAGCTACCCAAGCATTGTTTATTTAGATGAATCATTCAACATGATTCAACCGGTACCAGGATATATGAATGCTAAAGATTTTCACCAAATCATTACATATTTTGGAGGAAATTTTCACAAAAAAGAACAATTTGAAAACTATAAAGGTATCACCTATAGTAAATTGTTTGCCAAAAAGGCCATGTAAGAAACATAATTAGACCTCACTTAAACATAATCTGACCTTGCTGAGGTCAGTTGGTGCTGATTTTTTATTCATAAAAAATGGCCTCGACGAGACCATTTTTTATATGAAAGCGTAATAAAAAAATTAAACACTTTTTTCTACAAAATATACTGACTCAGGTCTTTATTCTTAATTAGGCTTGCCAATTTTTCAGAAACCATTTCTTTTGATATTTCTATATTTGAGCCTGGGATTATTTTTTCTGGCACATCAAAAAGAATATCATTAAGTAAATGTGACATCACCGTCTGTAGTCTTCTTGCTCCGATGTTTTCTACCTCTAAGTTGGCTTGAAACGCCAAAGATGCCAGTTCTCGCAATGAATCATCGCTAAAAGTTAGGCCTACGCCTTCTGATTCTAGCATGGCCACATATTGTTTGGTTAAAGCATTTTTTGGAGTTTTCAGAATATGGTAGAAATTATCTTCGGTCAAAGATTCCAATTCGACACGGATTGGAAAACGACCCTGTAATTCTGGAATCAAATCGGATGGCTTTGAAACATGAAATGCACCCGCGGCTATGAATAAAATATGGTCGGTTTTAATGGCACCGTGTTTGGTGTTGACAGTCGAACCTTCAACGATTGGCAACAAGTCTCGCTGAACCCCTTCCCTACTTACATCTGGTCCTGACTTCCCACCAGAGGATGCAATTTTATCTATTTCGTCAATAAAAATCATTCCTAAATTCTCAGCTTTCCAAATGGCCTCCTCTTTTACTTCGTCCATATCTATCAACTTGGCAGATTCTTCCTCCATCAATATTTTACGGGCTTCAGCTATACTTACTTTACGCTTTTTATTGTTTTTAGGCATAAAACCACCAATCATTTCTTGGATATTCATCATAGAAACATCGTCAATTGGGCCACCCATTACACCAATTGGTGATACACTAGAACCAGCCACATCGATCTCAATTTTTCTATTATCTAAGTCTCCATTTTTCAGTTTATTTTTAAATGCCTCCCTAGTTTCCTGGTTGAGTTCTGAATCTTCTTGGGCATCCAAATCTAATTCGTCTTTTTTAGCGTTTGATTTTTTTAATGGAGGAATGAGTATATTTAGTATCTTATCTTCGACAGCTTCGGTAGCTTTTATTTTTACCTCCTCTTTCTTTTTTGTCTTAACTATGTTGATACTTTGGTCAACCAAATCTCTCACCATGCTTTCTACATCTCGTCCAACATATCCAACTTCAGTAAACTTTGAGGCCTCTACTTTTGTGAACGGTGCATCAGCAATTTTAGCCAATCTACGGGCAATTTCGGTTTTTCCAACACCTGTCGAACCGATCATAAGGATGTTGTTCGGAATAATTTCTTGTTGCATTTCAGGTGTGGCATTCATCCTTCTCCAACGGTTACGAAGAGCAATAGCTACATTCTTTTTTGCATCTTTTTGACCAATTATATATTTGTCCAATTCCGCTACAATTTGACCAGGAGTGAGGTTATCTATTATTTTGTTCATTCAGAATTTTTAAAATTGAATACAAAAAAACATAAAAAATAAGGCTTTTCAATGTGATTTTTGGAAAAAGGTTGAGCTAAAAAAAAATGGATGAATTTAGGGTTTGGTTTTAGCAGTAAGAAGTAGATAGAAGACTATTACATGAAGGTTTACCAAGGCTCTCAAAGTTATTATTTGAAATCAGATTTCGAAAAGAATCTTTTGTCAACTTCAATAACCTTTTGACGTATGCATACTAGAACTTTGTGTAATAGTAAAGTTTGAACTTATTCAATGAAATATCACAATAATAGCTTCAAAAATCTTTGGAAAGTCTTTGTAAATAAAGCTTTTTGTGACAAAATATTACTGATGTGAAACAATAATTTTTTGACTGAAAGTACGAATCCCATCTACTATAAGACTGTAGAAATATGTGCCATCCACCCAACGATTGGTCTCAACTTTTACTGAGTTGGTAGTTTTGGATAACTCTATCAATTTCATTTGTTTTCCATTGACATTTGAAAAGTTTAAAGCAGCTTTTGCCGCAGTTTTTGGTATCCTATAATCTACTGTCAACAAATCACTTACTGGATTGGGATAAGCCTTAGCCGAACTCAAATCACCTAAATCGCCTTGCGGAACCATCAATGGATTGTCGCAGTCGCAAACATCTTCACCACCAAATTTGCCTGGTTTTTCAGCAGCCAATTCTTTTAAATAAGCCTTTACTGTAGGACCAACACTCTTGGTTTTTTTGTCGCGAAATGCCACATAATAAACACCTGGTTTTTTAGCTCTGAATTTCTTTCCTGTATGTATTTGCTTTTGAGCGAGTTCGTCTTCAAACCAAACGATTTCTGCACCTGCTTCTTTTGTAATAACCAAAAAAGCCGGGGGCATTTGGTCCTCATTGATAAACTGAGTGGTTTCATCCAACACTGGCATACCCAAAGGTTTGGTACAGTTTGGAGCATTCACTATTCTAACGTTCCGACATTTACCTGTTAAGTCACTGGAAACCAGCGTAACATTCGGCATAAAGGCAGGAATATTTTCAATTCTGTAAGAACTGTTGCCCAGTGAAGTCA
This sequence comes from Lacihabitans sp. CS3-21, assembly GCF_024343675.1. GTDB lineage: Bacteria > Bacteroidota > Bacteroidia > Cytophagales > Spirosomataceae > Leadbetterella. The sequence continues at coordinate 1,621 of NZ_RJUD01000016.1, read as the reverse complement.
CAAAACCAGAACTTGATGTCAATGGTAAGGTATTGATTCTACTCAAATAGTTGGTAAGTACAGGAAAGTTGAGGTTGGCCATCGCAAAAAACACTTTCTCTATCAAACTATATTTATCATTTTCAAGATGAATTACGATATTGTAACTGTCGACAGTGGTGTTGCAATAAACCGAATCAACCACGATAGGTGGTCCCGAACAAGATTCAACAATAACCGGGCAACAACTACTGATGTTACAGTCGCCTACTTTTTTAGAAAATGAAAACTCACCGCCTTGTTTGATGGTCAATGAACTGTCTGGATTTATAACCGCTAAAGCTGGATTAGTTTTGTCATTAATTTCAGAAAAATTGCCCGAAGCATCTTTATAATACCATTTGATACCCTTGTACTCTTTCAAGACCATTTTATAAACTTCGTCAGAATTAATAGCGATCGGTACGGTTACACAGCTGGTTCCGCTTCGTTTTCCACCTACTATGCCAGAAGCTTGGGCATCGGCATATTCATATATTTTAACACCTTCTTGTGAGATAAATGAAGATAAATAAGACAATCCAGTTGATTTTACTTTCAATCTCAAAACCAACTTTACTGATTTTCCTCCTGAGAGTTTTCCGATTCTCCAGATGTTACCTACCGACGTGAACTGACCTTGTTCGGTATAAAAATTAATGGTTTCTAAACTCAAACTTTGAATCAATCTAACTTCTATGTCCTCAGAAGTTTTTGTTCCTTTATTTTGAATAATCGCTGTAAAAGTGACCAAATCACCTATTTTAGGCGTTGAGTTATCTATGCCTTGAACCAGCTCAACCGTAGCATAATCTCTGTCTGCCGCAAAATTGATATGTTCAAAGGTAACAGTTTCGTCTGTGTAGCAATTTTCGCCTTCATTGTATAGTCTAATTCTATATATCTTTTTACCTGTTGGGTTTGAAATATTTTTTATTTCTATTTCAAATTGTTGCGGCGGTAAAGGAACAGACTGAGCAAAGTCAAAAGGTGTATTGGTGCCTTCGATAATTTCGTAATGTGTGGCGTAGTCTATTGTTGTAATAAGCAATCTTCCATCGCTTGTAGTTGGAGAAGTTACATCATTATGTCTGGTTGTAAAGGTTGGACGTTTACAAATAAAACTTAGGGAATCGTTGTTTTCAGCTTTGCTTTCGAAAGAAAAAAAGAAAAAAATCCCAAAAAGAATTATATGTATTATTATGGATGGATAACGGAAATTCAAATTGAATTTTTCCATTTTAGGTTTTATTGTTTTAAACTTCTACTTTTTGTAATTCACCCAATTTTTTAATTTATTTTTTGGGTTTAAAAAGCAAATACCCGAAGGTTTAATTTCAGGTATTTGCATATTAATCTATCTGATTGAGTTCACGCTTTGAGTTCACTCAATGTTCAAACATTATTTTGTTTTTGTAACCGTTGCAGGCTCACAGTATCCACCAGGACAAGTACAATCTTTGGCTACTAATGGAACTGTTACATCAATAGTACATCCGAAAGTGTTAATTACCCTTACTGAATAATCTTGTGATGCAGACGCAGGATTAGGTAAACTCGATGCAATTATACCTGTTGAAGGTATGGCTGCAAAGGTTGGAGT